>DASREM010000001.1:0-8057 GCA_035652095.1 Terriglobales bacterium
GCGATGCCGGTGATCATCGAAGACGAAGTGATGGTCGGAGGGAACGCCGGCGTTTATGAAGGAACGATCGTGAAGCGGCGCGCGGTTTTGGGGACGGGGACGATCTTGAACCGTTCGACGCCGGTGTACGATTTGCAGCGCGAGGAGATTTATGCCGCGAAGGATGACCAGCCCTTGACGATTCCGGAAGGGGCCGTGGTTGTTCCTGGTTCGCGCGCCGTGACACATCCGGCGGGGAAGAAGTGGGGGTTGTCGTTGTATGCCGCGGTGATCGTAAAGTATCGGGACGAGAAGACGGGCGCGCGGGTGCGCGTGGAAGACCTGTTGCGGTGAAGCCGGGGAAAGTAGAGCCAGGTTGACTGCGTTTTGACGCGAAAAGATTCCCGTGTAAAATAAGAAGGTTGTCCTTGGGCCGGTAGCTCAATTGGCAGAGCAGTTGACTCTTAATCAACGGGTTGGAGGTTCGATTCCTCCCCGGCTCACCACTTCTTTCCTAACTCCTTGAGCTTTCGTTAGTTAACATTTTGACTTTCCGTGTTTTCGTCCAACTCGAGAACATTCGAGAACAAAACCCCCGCCACCCGCTCTACCGCTCGCCTCTGCGATCCTGGGATAGCGTGCGAATAGACGTTGAGCGTCGTCTCGAGATCGCTGTGCCCGAGTAGAGCCTGTGCGGTCTTGATCGATTCCCCTACTTCCGCGAGCAAGGTCGCATGCGTGTGCCGGAACGAGTGCCACGATATCCGAGGCTGCTCGATTCGATCACAGGCCGGCGCCAAGACCCGATTGTAGAGGTTCTTCGAGTTGAGCGGCGTTCCCTTGGCTGTGCTGAAAACCAAGTCTTCGGGTGCTGTCCGAATAGACCCGGCGCGATGGCTTTCTAGTATTTTTCTGAGATTCGAGCTCATTGGGATTACACGGTTGCTGCTGCGGGTCTTCGGGGGACCGAAGTGGCCATCTGAATAGCTCTCGGCGACCTCGAGGGTGCCGTGCAGCAGGTTCACGCGCTTCCAACGAAGCCCGAGAATCTCACCGATTCGCAGCCCCGTGAGAACAGCCACAGCGACAATCGTGCGGCACGGCTCCGCCAATTCCATGAGGAGTTGACGTACCTGAGCTGGAGTATAGAAGCGGCGCGCTTTTCGGGACTCCTCGTTACGAAGACGGATTCCGTGTGCCGGATTCGTTTCGAGGAAGCCACGTTCGACGGCAGCCTGCAACACGGTCGAAATGGTTGCTCGGACACCGCGCAAGGTGCTCCCTGGATACCCTTTACGTTTCAGATCTGACAACAACCCCTCGACCTGGGCTCGACTCAGACTGCACAGCGAAACCGAGCCCAGAGCTGGGAGGATACGGGTGTCGAGTTGGGAGCTGTAATACCGCACGCTGCTTCTCTTGAGGGCCAGTGCGGCATTTGGCCGCCATTCCATTCGTACGAACTCCTCGAATGGCATGGTAGCTTGTGGTCGGCGCTGACTCAACCTGGACGGCACATCAAAAGCCTGACGTATCCGAGCGGCGCTGTCGTAAATTATTCCTACGACGCAGCTGGGCGGGCAAGTTCCGCCGCCGATTTAACCGATGCGATCAATTATGCGAGCAACGCCCTCTATGCCCCGCAAGGCTCCTTGTCGTCGTTGTTAAACGGGTCGAGCCTGGTGACTACGTTCTATTACAACAACCGGCTGCAACCCTGCCGGATTTCGGTTAAGAACACGGGCGTTCCGACAGGTTCTTGCACGGATCCGACGGCGGGCAACATTCTGGACATGGCTTACAACTTTGGCCTTGGCAGCGCGGATAACGGCAACGTCGTGTCGATCACCAACAACAGGGACGCCACGCGCAGCCAGAGCTTCACATATGACGCGCTCAATCGTTTGATCGGCGCGCAAACGCAAACCGATGGTGTTACGATTACGAATGCGAACTGCTGGGGCCTGGTCTTCACGTATGATGTCTGGGGCAATTTGACGTCCAGCCTGATCAATGGACCGTCAGGATGCAGCGAGCCTATGCCAGTGAATACTCCCGCCACGAACGCAAACCAAATTAGCGGTTTCTGCTACGATGCCGCAGGAAATCTGCTGGCGCAATCCCCACCGCCCTGTCCAACTCCGACATACGTCTATAACGGAGAAAATCAACTGGTCAGCGCATCTCCCGGCATCACGTATCTGTACGACGGCGACGGCCGCCGCGTGCAGAAAACGAACGGGAAACTGTACTGGTATGGAATGGGTTCCGATCCTCTTGACGAGACGGACTCGGCGGGGAATACAACCAACGCCAGTTTCAACGAATACGTTTTCTTCAACGGCAAGCGCATCGCCCGCCGCGACTACCTGAACAACGTCAGCTACTACTTCGCCGATCACCTTGGCACTGCGCGCGTCGTCACCGATGCGTCGGGTACGATCCTTGATGATTCCGACTTCTATCCGTTCGGCGGGGAGCGCCCGATCGTTTCGTCGTCGGGCAACAGCTACAAATTCACCTCCAAAGAGCGCGACTCCGAATCCGGCCTCGATAACTTCGGGGCTAGGTACGATTCGTCCAGCCTCGGTAGGTTCATGTCGCCCGACCCTTACAATGCCGGGGCTTTCCTGGACGGACCTCAAACTTGGAACGCCTACTCCTACGTAGTCAACAACCCGTTGAACGCTATCGACCCGAATGGCCTCGACTGCGTGTACACTGCGGGCGCTGAAGGCAACCCTAACGCGGGTAGCTTGACGGTTGTTCACGGGGATTGCATAAACAAAGGGGGAAAGGACGATGGCGGGGTTTTCGTTGACAACGCCGAAAACCATCCTGTCCAGCGGTCTGATGTGGTCCTTAACGACGAAGGCACTTTGGGGCTTGTCTCGTACACGCGTACTGATGGCCTGACAACGGGCTACGCGTGCGTTGGCAACTGCCCTTCCGACACAGTCCGGGTGAATGCCGCGTCGCCAGACACTCCCACAATGAGTGCAGACACCAGCGGCTTGACACCTTTTCAAAGATCTCTGCTTCCTCCGCCTCAGATTCCGCTTTCATTCGGGCAGCGACTTGCGATTGCAGCGGGCTGCACACTCGGCCTCGACGCTGAGCTAATGGCACCTATGCCGGAGCCGAGCAACGGCAACGATAAGCCAGAATCCAAACTCGCAGAGGGAAAGTACAAAGTCCCCTTCATGAGAGGTACACGAGGGAGACCGCCTGAGATGAATAAATCGGGGAAGAACAGTGCTGAAGCAATGAACGCCGCAGCCGGTGGTGCCGCTCTTTTGGGCAACCAACAGGCGTGTCTGCAGAACGCTTCTGGACAAAGATAAAGGCGGGTTTTCGTGAAGGCCCGTCGAGAAAACGAGATTCTTGCCAAGCCGAAACTTTTGCTGATTTTTCTCATGCATCAGCTTATCAGCACAGCAGGAATCTCCCTTCTCGTGGCGTCACTCGCCGCTTCCTTGTTGCAGATGTTACGTGTGATACCTTGGCAGTATCCCGAACACGCTTGGTATCAGATATTCGCGTATAGACCCTATTTTCCTGTGCAGATAGTCACGGGCCTCTATTTCGGATGGCTCCTAGGTCGCCGCCTCGGCCATCGCGCAATGATCTGGATTTGGATACCCCCCGCGTTGTTCTTATGCTATGCAGTGGTCGCGATTCCAACCCTTACGCCGGAAATCACTTCGCCCCTACTTTGGTCTGGAACCGGTCAGTCTTGGCTGACTCACTATTTCGGTTGGGGCTGCCGGATGAAAGACCGCTGCTTCGACCAAGTCCTTGTTACCCAGCCTTTCTACACCGCGACCGCCTACGCTATCGGCGCACGGCTGGCTTTCATTCCCGTGACCGGGGACCGAGATGCCCCTTGATAATGACTCTTTTGGCGTCGTCGAAGAACTCTGGCGGCACACCGATCCCGTAGTGCTTGTCCACGCCGAGGAGGTACTGACGCTTGCTCTGGTCTACCTTGAACGGTATTCCAGCTTGCCTGAGTCGCTCACATAAGGTGACGCATCTGTCTTCATCCTTACCAGACCACAATCTCTTCATGCTTCTCGAGCTATGGCCAGTCAGTTCGTTTTGGGCGCTATTATCCGGTGGGGAAAGCTCCTCGACCAAATCTACGTCGCAATCGGAGCAACGGGTGAAGCCACGGCGGTATTCGGCCTTGCATTCGGGGCAAAACATGGCACGGCCACAGTGTACTACAAGGTGCCGATCCGAACCACAAATCTGCAATGGGCGACACGGCGCTGATGGCATCGGCGATCACGGGCGCGTTCGATGAGGACCTGGTGAAAGCAGGCGCGAACGTGAACGCGCAAAACTCAGCCGGAGTGACGGCCCTGATGATCCTCGCGGCCAAGGGCGAAGCTGACGAAATCCGGGATGCGTTGAAGGCCGGGGCGAACGCTTCCCTGAGAGATACCAAAGGCCGGACGGCGCTCGACTACCTAAGACTGGCAAACTGTGGGAAGAGTCCGATCCGCGATGAAGGATCAATGGGGGTGACGTATGGCAAGGGAAAATGCCGCGCGCTGGACGCTGAGGATTTTACTCAGGCCGAGAAACTGTTAAGGGCGGCGGTGCTGCCGATCCCCGCCAAGAAGCCGGAAGCAGGTAGCACTGAGACCGTGGACCTGAAGAACGGGAACGTACACCTGACAATCCCGGTCGTTGCCAGCAAACCGAAGCAGTAGCTCTTCCGACCGCTGAGCAGAGTACCTGCCGTTGGCGTTTAAGGGCAGTTAGGGCGCACGATCTGAGAGCGGATGAGGGTCAGCAGGTACTCTGGTTTCCAGAAGCGAAATATGAGCCGCCGAGCGTGGACAATTTTTACCCTGGTGCAGGTGGTGGGATTAACTTCCGCGTGGCTCCAGCATCCCCCATCGGCGGCGAGTTCGTTTCTGTGGGGAACGGGTTTCGTGCTGCTGTTCCCCGGCGATGTCTTGGGAGCTTGGACGGTCGAGAAGCTGTTCTGGCAAAGCTGTGTGTCGCTGTCCAGCATGAACGTAATCTCAGCCGTGTTCTGGCTTGCGATCAATGCCGGGGTGTGGTGGTCGGTTGCTAGGGTGTGGAGGGCGATCCGTGCCCGTCGATCTGCCCCGGCTCCGTCCTGAGAGTTTTTTCTTTAGCTGCGGGTTTGGTTCCTTAGCCGAGTCCCGATGCTGGCCGGGAGTGTGGTGATCCTGCCACGATCCGGGGTGACGTTCTGGGCTTGGGAGCGGGGTTACTGTGCGGTATCGGGGGAAGTCAAAAGCGCGCCGCCTACGGCGTCGGGTGTGAGGGTGACACGTCACCCCTGGGAGGGTTGCTGCGGAGTACCGCGCGGTTAGCGTGCGGTAACCTGCTGAAAAGCCGAAACATGACGAGCAAAACGCGCCTGTGGGCGCGTTTTTTCGTTACCGCAGGGTAACTTGTTGAATCTTCGTGTTTGAAGCGTCTAAGGGAGAGTAGAGGGCGAGTGGCGATGATGGAGAAGGAAGCGACGGAAAAGAGCACGCTGCGGAACAAGTCCATCGGGACGAAGGTGAGCGAGGAAGAATACGCGGCGCTGGAAAAGCTGGCCGAGGCGCGCGGGCTGACCTTGGGCGAATGGTTCCGCGAGCTGGTGCTGGCGGAGCTGATCGCGCATCGCGCCGAGCAAGTGATCCTGGCCGAGGTGCTGGCCTTGCGGATGCTCTACCTGAACACGGTGCAGATCCTCGGGCGAGGCCGAGAGGTGACGACCGAGGACCTGAAGAAACTGATCGAGCGGGTAGACCGGGAAAAGCAGGCGATGGCGCGGGAGCGGCTGGCCGGGCAGGACAGCCAGGAGCCAGGGGCGAAAAAATGAGCCAAAACGAGGCGCGTTTGACCGGCAAAGAACGCGACTCCGAATCCGGCCTCGACCACTTCGGCGCTAGGTACATGGGCAGCAGCTTGGGCCGCTGGATGTCCCCAGACCCGATTAACCTGACTTCCGCTCGGTTACTGAACCCAGGGAATACTCTCAATAAGTACGTTTACGGTGCCAACAACCCACTGAAGTACATTGACAGGGACGGCGAAGACATCACGGTCTTTTACCGTCCTTCAGGTGCTGGCGCAACGAACTTTGGTCATATTTTCATTGCGGCGTTTAACCAAAACACGAACCGAGTCGGGTTCCTTGACTATTATCCGAAAAGCGGTACCGACAGCCTGGGACGCGGTCCCGGAACTTTCAATAACGGGAACATGCAGGATAGAGCGGGCCAGGCAGACCAATTTGCGACACTCACCATTCGGACAACTCCTGAGCAAGCTCAGAAGGTCCTCGATCTCATAGACAAGCTGAAGAGTGGCTCTACTCAAGACTACGCAGCGCTCTCGCACAATTGCACGACAGTTTGCGAGGATGTCCTTCACGATCTGGGCCTCGATTTTGGTGACATCACGCCAGACCAATATTGGGGTGACCTTTACAGGCGCTACTCGCAAGACGTTCAAGACAATCCGTTCAAGGCGTTTCCCTTCGTCCAAGCCCCTCGGCAAACAGGCCGGGACTATGGCAACCCGCGTAACTACGGAGTCAATTTCACGTGGCTGCTATTTCAGCTTTATCTCAACCAAAACAAACCGCAGCCCAAAGCCACGGTTTGCACTGACGATCATCTCGGAAACAGAACGTGCACCACGCAATGAGGCTCAAAATGTTCGGAACCAACGTGAGCAGTCATCGATGGTGGTCGCTAGCGATCTTCGGCGTCCTGGCGATCTTGTGTGGCCTTTCGTTCCTGAAATATCTTGGCTGGGCTGCTTTTTACAGCGGCAACCCTTCCGCTGGTGAAGCGGCTGGGCAAAGGGCTGAGCTGTTCTTTTGGGCCTTCATCGCCCTGGAAGCGTTAGCGGGGCTAGTAATGGCTATGCGTATCCGGTTGGAGGGTATGTTCTCCACTAGTGCGGTTAGAACCCTAGCCCGCTACGCGATGGGATTGGTAATATCCATCGCTACGACGGCGGTTGTTGTTGGTGTGCTTGCGGCGATTGGCTCTCGAATGCACCGATGACGTATCACTACGACGCGCTCTCCCACAAATTCACCGGCAAAGAACGCGATTCCGAATCCGGCCTCGATAACTTTGGGGCTAGATACTACTCTTCGTCTCTTGGTCGCTTTACGAGCGCTGATCCGGTGACGATGCTTCCGGATAGGTTGGCTGACCCTCAGCAGATCAACCTTTATGCATACGGGCGAAGCAACCCCCTTCGATTTGTCGATCCTACGGGAACGACTATCGATGACCGTGCCTGTCAGGCGAATAAGCATTGCCGAAAGTGGGAGAAAAAGTATAAGAAGTCGAAGGAAGGGCAAGCGCAGTGGAAGAAGCTAGAAGATGACAAAACGCTCGTTGTAAAATTGCAGTGGGACAGCAAGGCTAAAGATTCGGTTACCAATAATTACGCGTGGGACCCAAACGCAAAGCTTACTCGAGCCACGGCTACGTTGGCACCGCGGACAGGCGATCCTTCGAATCAGATGAACTCAGAATCCTATCCTTTCGGCTCGACAATTACGGATTCCAGTGAGAGACAGGTGTACGTTTTCGCGCACGAGTTGGCGCACGTCGAAGACGCTGACACGACGGAGGGCCGCAATTCGGAACAAGAGATTGAAAGGCTCTTTCCGGATGCCAATGTGCGATACAAGTCCGAGGGGACGTCCGGCTACGCCAAAGACAAAGATCTCCAGGCGACGTTCGCCATTATCCGGGCTGATAACAAGAGGAATGAGAATGTAGCCGACCAGCGCGCGAAGGGCGTCGTAGAGAGCTATCGATCCTGCGTGTCCAACAAAGACTGCAAATGAAAAATCTAGTCACAATTATCTCTCTTGCGCTTGCGCTTTCGCTATCCCTGTTAACAAACGGAAGGTCGGTTTCCTCGCAGGACCAGACCGAAAACGGAAAATACATGGCGTTCCCGAGTCCGTAGGCGAAGAAGAGTTTCGAAACCGAGAATGTGATGTCGTCCTCGCGCAGGCCGAGGACGCCTTGGGCGAAGGCCTGGCTTGCAACCAGCATGTCCTTGTGCTG
>DASREM010000002.1:0-16428 GCA_035652095.1 Terriglobales bacterium
TTCGACATGGAGTTCCTGTTCGCCTCGACCAGCGCGTTGCTATAGACCCTCACGAAACCTTCTTTCCTTGCTCACCTTGCGGTGCTGGGAAGCGATTTCGCTTGAGCCCCGGACGCTGCACCAACCGGGAAAACTTAGAACATGTCAAAGAACGAGTGTGTTTTACTCTTTCTATTTTTACAGTCAAACAAAAACACGCTCCTGTATGTGCTTGTTTTCCAGCCGAGTGCACGCCGTTCACAGCCCAGTGTTACAGAACCTGTGCACTCCTGTGCTACGTATTTCGGTGGAAGCCCGCGTCCGGCGTAATTTTCGCGGCAATTCTTTCCGGGATAGTAACTGATTCGACATACACAGCAGTGTGAAAATCCCGGCAGAAACCGCGCCGGATAAAGCGCTCGCACTTTCAATTCGCACGCCTGTAAAGCAAAAAACCGCCAACCGGTGGTTAGCGGCTCCAAGCTTTTCGAACAGCGGTGCTTAGTCGCGATCGCCCGGAGGGCCAAACTCGCCGCGTCTATCCGAGGGAATCGGCCTCTGTCCGTCCAGGTCGTAGAACTGGCGCGGGCCGTGATCCGAGTGTGCGTTGGGCACAGGCTGGTCGTTAGCCGAACTGGGCAGTGGTTCGAGAGCCCAATCCTCCAGACCTGTCGAGGGAGTGTACATGGCTTCGCTGAAGAGGGTGCCGGGAGTGAATGCCTTGGCGAATACCCCGAAAGCCTTCCCGTTCACAAACGAAGTGGAAATGTAATCTCCGACCATGCGCCCCTGGTTGGTATTGGCGAGCCAACTTGTGTTCATGCCGATGACAAGCGGGTTCACAGCGCTCCAAGTCTTCCCGCCGTCCTGCGAGGAGACGAATCCCACTCCGAGCTTGCAAGTCGATGTGCTGCAGTTGGACGTGGGATAGAAGAAATACGTCAGCGCGAGGTGAGCGGTGCTTCCTGCCGTATTCGGATCGACCGCCAGTCCCGGAATGAAATGATCGACCTTGCTCGAGGTCGGATCAATAGGAATGCGGCTTACCGACGACCATGTCTTCCCGTCGGCGGAAGTGCTGAACACGATATCGTTCGAGGCGCAACCCGAACGGAAACGGCAATCCTGCCACGCGACATATATCGTGCCATTGGCATCGAGCTCCGCGGATGGCAGCGGAGAAGTACGCAAATTACCGCCCACGAAATGATCATTAATTTGCGAGATGGTCACCACGTTGCCCCAGGTACTGCCCCCATCGGTAGAGCTGAAAGCCTGCATGCCGTTTCCTTCGAAGGGAACGACCACCGTGCCACTTGGCTGCACCAGCGGCTGACCGCCCAACCCAAAAGCATTGCGAACAATGAATGCCTTCGACCAGGTGCTGCCACCATCGCTCGAAGTCAGCATCTCTTCCTGATCGCCCAAATCCGCATCGTCGAACTCGATATAGCAGTTGCCGAAGAACGGGCTGGAGGCCGTGTTATCGCAGACAATCCACTCCTTGTCCGCGAAACCGGCAGTTCGATTCGCGGTGATCGGATTATTCCAGGTGAGGCCGTCGTGCGAGGTGCTGACGAGAACAACATTCTGGGCCGCCAAGCCAAGCGATGAAACCATCCACAAACCGTGCTTGGCGTCGTAAGCCACCGAAGGATCGCTCGCCGCCGTGAAAGTGCCGCCCTTATAGAACGTGGTGATACCGGGCAGGTAGCCATGAGTCCACGTAGTTCCGCCATTGGTGGAAGTTGCAAAGCCGATATCGGAGGAACCGCCGTTGAAAATGCGGCCTACCTGGAAGGCCGTGACGATCGTGGAACCGAAAGCAAAGGTGTCAGGTTCAACCTCGGTTTTATGCTGACTCGATGTGTTGCTGAAAATGTCGATACTGATTTGCCGGACCGGAGTCGCGGCCTGCGCTGGTGCGAAGAATACCGACGAGAATAGTGCGACGAGGGCGACGAACATACATACTCTGAGCTTTAACATTTGGGTGACCTTCTCCATGGGCAAACATTCTGAATTGCACAATATGGCGACCGGGGATGGAAATTCCATTTTGTCCTTAGATCGTGGCTAATCCTCGTGAGCGGCAAAGCAGGCAAGGGGAGCGGCCTGAGATCGGGCGTAGTCTACGGACTCCGACAATTGGCTCGGAAGATACTCCGTCTTCTTGCTCTCTGTCAATGTGAAGCACTTTGCATCCTGTGCATACGCCCACGCAACAGCAAGGCGCGTCTGCCGGTAATCGGTGCCATGCAAAGTCACTTACCAGGGGGGCTGGGCACACCTAGAATCTGCTAGAGGAGCCAGTTCATGACTATGTATGGCGACGCCCGCGCCAAAGTGATTGACGGCGACAAGAATCCCCTGCTGCGCACGATCGGCATAGCAATGGTCGCTTTATTCGTGATTGTGCTGTTGTTTTCCGCCGTGACTCGTGTCAGCACCGGTCACGTGGGCGTGCTCACTCTTTTCGGGAGAGTGACCAGCGAAGTGCTCCCGGAAGGCATGCACCTTATCAATCCGCTGAAAACAAATAATGAACTCTCCATTCAGAGTCAGACCATCAAGGAATCGGCGAGCGTGCCGTCCAGCGAAGGCTTGGTCATGAATTTGGACACTTCTTTGATTTACCATCTCAACCCAGACAAAGCCGCCGAGGTCTACCAGAAGATCGGGGCAAACTACGAGACTGTTGTAGTCGAACCCACCCTTCGCGCCTCGATTCGCGAATCCACGGCTTCTCACACCGCGAACGCGCTATACACGGGAGAGCGCGAGATGGTGGCCAAGCAGATCTTCGATCAGCTCGCGGGGCAACTGAATCAACGCGGACTTATTGTCGAGAACGTTCTTCTTCGCGACATTCAGCTGCCGCAAACTTTAAAAACATCCATCGAGGCGAAACAGCAGGCCGAGCAGGAAGCGCTGGCCATGAATTTCCGCCTGCAGAAGGAAAAGCAGGAAGCGGAACGGAAGCGCATCGAGGCTGCCGGCATACGCGATTTCCAACAGATCGTCGCCCAAGGTATCAGCCCAGCTCTGCTGGAGTGGAAGGGCATTGAAGCCACCGAAACCCTGGCTAAGAGCGGGAATGCCAAGGTAGTCGTCATCGGCAACAGCAAGAATGGATTGCCGCTGATTCTTGGGCAGTAATGGCCCCGGAATCGGCGCGCATTGTGTTTGGATTCGCTTCTGCGCGCTCGGCGCAGTTGCGCTGATACCATCAAAACGATGGCCCCTTTGCTAAAGATCAGTAATTTGTGCGTCGAATTCGGGGGCGAAGTCCGTGTTGCTGATGAGATTCCGAACACCGCGCCGGCTGTCCGCGACCTCTCGCTGACGATCGCCGCGGGAGAGGCGCTGGGCCTGGTAGGGGAGTCCGGTTCCGGAAAATCCGTCACCTCGCTTGCTATCATGCGTCTTCTCCCGCCGCAAGCGCGCCTTTCCGGCGAAATCCTTTTTTCCAACGGGAGCGGCACGCGCGACCTGTTTCGCCTGAATGAAGCAGAGATGCGCCACCTGCGTGGCTCTCGCATAGCCATGATTTTCCAGGAGCCCATGACCGCCCTCAATCCGACCATGCGCGTAGGTGATCAGATCGCGGAGGCGATTCTTGCGCACAGGCGTCCGGAACATCCCATCACCGCGCAGGAAGCCTGGAAAACCGCGGTAAATGCGATGAACGAGGTCGCCATCGCCGAGGCTGACCGCCGCGCTCGTGATTACCCTCACCAGCTCTCGGGCGGCATGCGGCAGCGGATCATGATCGCGATGGCAATCGCCAACCGCCCTCAACTGCTGATTGCGGACGAGCCTACGACTGCGCTGGACGTGACCATTCAGGCGCAGATTCTCGATTTGCTGGCGCAATTGCGCACCCGATTTGGCCTGACTATGCTGTTCATCTCCCATGACCTGGCTGTGGTCTCAAACGTTGTCGAGCGGGTTGCAGTCATGTACGCCGGCAGCCTGGTTGAAATCGGCGGCCGGGAAGCGATCTTTCATTCACCCGCTCACCCTTATACTCGCGGCTTGCTAAGCGCGGTTCCCACGTTGAGAACCGACCGTGCTCGTCCGCTCGCGACCATCGAAGGCACAGTGCCGTCACGGGACGCCCTTGCTGGCTGCCACTTCGAGCCACGCTGCGACTTTCGAACGAGCACCTGCGCGACCGTGTACCCCGAGCTGGTGGAAATCGGTCCCGGCCATTGGGCCCGCTGTCCTGTGGTGAATCCGTAACCAGCTGTTCGGGCCTCGCCGTGCGGGCCGGAGTGCGATTCCGAAAAAGGGCTCTTGCGCCCGTGACGTGCGATAAACCGCGTTTTGGTTAGCGTCTGGGTCTATAATCCCCCATTTGCCCGGTGCTCTGTGCGCATACTTCTGCTCAGCGACATTCACAGTAACCTGGAGGCCTTAGAAGAGTGCCTCACGGTGGCCCCTCCGTTCGATCGAGTTATCAACCTGGGCGACATTGTGGGTTACGGTGGCAGTCCAAACGAAGTCATCAACCGAGCGCGCCAACTGGGCAACAGTTTCGTCCGTGGCAATCACGACAAAGCCGCCGCTGGCCTGATGGACTTGAACGACTTCAATCCCCTCGCGGGATGGGCTGCGATGTGGACGCGCGAACAATTGACTCCAGATAACCTGGATTGGCTCAAGCAACTCCCGCAGGGTCCCATTCACTTCGACGATGTGCCCAATACGCAGTTCGTGCACGGCTCACCCATCGATGAAGACGAATATCTGGTGACGTTGCACGATGCGCTCGAGCCTCTGCTCTCGCTGCCTCATCCGCTGACATTTTTCGGACATACGCACCTGCAGGGAGGATTTTCGGCAACTCTCGGGGGAGGCGACGCCTTCCGTCCCGTGTATCGGACTGCGGGCAAGGCGGAGTTCTGCAACTGGCCGCTTAACCGCGATGCTCACTATCTGATCAACCCAGGCTCTGTTGGGCAACCGCGGGACGGAGATTGGCGAGCCGGCTTTGCTGTCTTCGATACGGAAGGGTGGGTGGTGAGCTTCCATCGCACGCCCTATAACGTCAAGGCGGCGCAGGAAAAAATACTGGCCGCGAATCTGCCCCAGCGGCTAGCCACGCGATTGGCAGCGGGGCGATAATCGATCACGCCGCCTTAGGTCAGATTTCTTACGAGCGCTCTGCAAACTTCGACCTGCAGCGTGCAATGTTGCGGTTGTAAACTTTTCCTATGTCCTCTTTCCCGCCTCGCAAGTCATCCAGCCTATTTCCCGAGCCCAAGGTCAGTACTCCTGAGTCCTATCTGATCGCGCATATCGATGGCGGTGCTCGCGGCAACCCGGGCCCGGCGGGATTTGGCGTGGCCATCACTGATCAGTCTTCCCGCAAGATCGCCGGCCTCAGTGAATACCTCGGCCGTCAAACCAACAATTTTGCCGAATACAAGGGCTTGCTCGCCGCTCTCAAATATGCGGTGGATCACGGATACAAAGCGCTGAAAGTGGTGAGCGACTCCGAACTGATGGTGAAGCAAATTCGCGGGGAGTACAAAGTCAAGAATCCCACGCTGCAGGAATTGCACGCCGAGGCCAAGCGCCTGATCGCCCGACTCGAGTGGTTCTCCATGGGGCACGTTCTACGCGAGGGCAATCGGGAAGCCGACCGTCTCGCCAATGAGGCCATGGACAAGGGAATGGGGCGGTCCCTTGCCCCGCCAACTATCGGTATTCCGGAGCGGAGCGAGTTCGAAGGCGTGGTGCGTGGTGGATCCATTCACCTGGTAAACGGGGAAATACCCGAGGGTACCCGGGTTCAGGTCAGGATAAAGGGATAGCCGACGGTGACTCGCCCCTATATGGATCACAGCTTCGGATGGCTATTCTCCTGACGTGTGATCGTGCACGATGTTCCACCCATCCGCAAACTTGCGAAACACGAGCGTGAACAGCCCGTGTGGAGTTTTTCCGTCCGACATGGTGAGGCGCCATGCCCCGCGCACGAATGCCGCATCCGCTCCCAGCGGCTCGATGCGGAGATCGGAAAACTCTAGATGGCCCATCTCCTTGCCTTCCGCCTGGTAGGCCTGACGATAGCGCTCCAGCGCAGCGTCCCAGCCCAGCGCAACTTTGGTGCCGGAGAAAAAAGTGAGCTCCGGCGAGTTCCAGTAACCGCTCATAAAACGGGTCAAGTCGTGCCGGTTCCAGGCATCTTGCTGCATGTGCAGCACCTGCTCGATAGCAGTTTCTTGAGCCGATTCAGAAGATCTACTCGCAGCGAAACTGGTTGCGAGCAAGATGGGAACGACCCAAACCGTGAGCACCTGACGCGAGCCCATGCGCGAACCTCCCTGACCCAACAGTGTCGCATGCGGAAGCAGGGTCGACGTAATGCTGAATTGGCAGGCTTGGAACCACTCAGTGGCTAAGAGTTCAGTGCTTCGCGCCGTAACTTTCGACTCTCTGCCAGCAGTGCCATGGAGTGCATCAGATTCTGTAGGGTTACGATGCCTACCAGGCGTTGATCCTCGACGACGGGGATAATGCTGAGATTGCGGGAATTGAGCTTGCGGAAGGCGGAGGCCAGCGACTCTTGCCGGTTCGCTACTTCGAAAATGCGGTTCATCACCGACTGCACGTAGCCGTTGCCTTCGACCCGCAAGGCATCCAGGATCTTCTGCTTTGAAACTACCCCCACCATGTCGCTCCCACGGATCACCGGGAAGTCATCCTGCAGCGAATGAACTGCCTTGTCCAGCGCGTCTTCCAGGGTGTCCGCTGGTGAAAGCGTGGCGAAGTCGGTCAGCATGATATCTTCCAATCGCACCTTCTGCAGCACCGACTGAAAGATCGCGCTGCGTTCTTCCAGTTGTGCGCCCACGAACAGAAAGAACCCTACGAGGGTCAGCCAGATGTTCGACAACATGCCCACAAGCATGAAGACCATCGAGAAGCTCTGGCCAATAGTCACCGCGCGGCGGGTAGCGAGCACCGGATCCATGCGCCGGACAAATACCGCGCGCAGCACGCGCCCGCCATCCAGCGGATAGGCAGGTAAAAGGTTTAATAGGCCGATGTAGACGTTCGCCCAGACCAGGCTTCGAAGCAGGTGATTGGAATGCAGGAAAGGTTTGGTCCAGAGCCCAATTTCGGGCGCCACTCCAAGCAAGATGCTGCCTGAAACAAACGCGAGTAGGAGGCTGAGAAAAGGGCCGGCCATGGCGACCCGGATCTCGCGCTTCCAGGAAGACGCCGCGGGCTCCGGCTTCGACTCGTCCAGCATGGCGA
Source organism: Terriglobales bacterium (assembly GCA_035652095.1). Lineage (GTDB taxonomy): Bacteria > Acidobacteriota > Terriglobia > Terriglobales > Acidobacteriaceae > DASREM01. Next base: position 7,252 of record DASREM010000002.1, read on the forward strand.
TTCCGCCAATCGGCAGCAGGATAATGGACTTGGCAGTCGCTCCAGCGTGCATCGCGGCCAGCGCGTGCCCAACTTCATGCAGGGCCACCGATCCGAAAATAATGCCGACCAGCGCCAGGCCGCGCGCGATTCCGTCCGGTCCCTTGTTGGTGGATTCGGTCATCCAGACGAAAACCAGCAGGAATAAAAACGTGAGATGTATGCGAATCTCAACTCCAAATATCCGTCCTGCTGCAATCGACCAACTTCTCATCAAGGAATCTCCGCGTACACCATTCTATATATTAGACGCCGGCATGTGTGGCGCAGGCTCACCATCGTGCTGTGTCGAACGTGTGGACGCTATGTCTGCGCAGCTATCCAGCTATTTGGATAGTGCCATGAAGCGGACCGTTGCAAGCTCATGCGAGTAATTTCCGGACAATACCGAAGCCGGCCTTTGCGCTCCTTGCCTGGCATGGACATCCGCGCTAGTAGTGACCGTCTTCGCGAGACACTGTTTAACGTCCTCACCGCCGGCTCTCCCGAGGCGCTGAGCGGGTCGGTTTGGCTCGACCTGTACGCGGGTACAGGGGCAGTGGGCATCGAAGCTCTCAGCCGAGGCGCCGCCATGGTGTACTTTGTGGAGTCGTCGGCCAATGCGGTCGCCGTGATTCGAAAAAATGTGAATTCACTAGGCATTGAAGGTGGCTTCCAGGTCATCGCGCTCGACGTCCGCCGCGCCCTGCGCCAACTCGACAGCCTCTCGGTACGAGCGGATTTCTGCTTCCTCGATCCACCTTACCGTTTCCAGGAGGCGTACCGCTCCACTCTTGATCGGTTGGGCAACTCGCAACTTCTTAATCCCGCGGCCACGGTGATTGCCGAACACGAGAAGAAATTCGATCCCGGAGAAACCTTCGGATGCTTGAAGCGCTTCCGCAAACTGGTGCAAGGTGATGCCGCCCTGAGTTTTTACGGCTTGTGACCCGCCACTCGCCAGAGTCTCGCCGAGCAAAATAAAACGGGAGGCAGATTTCTGCGATCCCATTTCGTCCTTATCTGGCCGGTCAGCCTTGGGAGGTAATCAGCCAACCTCGCTGTTCTCGCGATTAGCGGCGGTCGCCGTCATGATCGCGATCGCGTCCGCGTCGGTCGTGGTCACGGCCGTTTACGCGATAATCGTCGCGATCACGTCCGCGATAATCGTCATCGCGGTCGCGTCCGCGCCAGCCGTCCTGCCCGAACCAGGCATTCCGATCGCGCCAACCATCGCGGTCGCGGCGCTCGCGGTACTCTTGCCGCTGCTGTCGGTCGCGCCAACCATCGTGATCGTCATCCGCGTGCGCGCTGGCCACCACACCGAACAACATGCCTGCCGACAATCCCAGGGTCGCAAGAACTTTCGAAATACGCTTCATATTCCACCTCCGTGGCTTGGATTACCCATTATCTTGAGTAATTAACCAATCAGTTAAATCAAACACCGCGTCCGGTAAAAAGTTGCGGCATTGAAATCAAGCGCTTGCGGCCACGCGCCGTGATTGACTCAGATTCAGCCCGGGCCTACGATTCCTGGGAACGAGAATAGCTTCAGTTCGTCATGTCGGAACAATCCTTGAGTTCGTCGTCGCTGGCTGGTACGCACCTGGGCCCGTACGCTGTCCGGCGCAAAATAGGCGAGGGCGGAATGGGGGTCGTTTACGAGGGCTGGGATGAACGCCTGGAGCGAACTGTCGCTATCAAGACGTTTCATCCCAGTACTGACTGCGCCAATGCGCGCGAGCGCCTGTGGCGCGAGGCGCGATCTCTGGCCCAAGTCAGTCATCCCAACGTCTGCCAGGTCTTCGACGTTCTCGAAAAAGGGGACGTCCTTGTCCTGGTGCTGGAACTGCTCGATGGAGAGTCTCTCGGTGATCGCCTCGCCACCGGTCCCATCATCACCTCTGAAGCCGTGACCATTGAGCGCCAGATCCTACAGGCTCTGGCAGCGCTGCATCCTCTCGGCATCGTGCATCGGGATCTCAAGCCATCCAACGTTTTCCTCACCCGCAACGGTGCCAAGCTGCTCGATTTCGGCCTCGCGCGATCAGCTGGCACGCCTGTTGCGCAGGGGATCTCGGAAACAGCTCTGACGGTTCCAGGAGTGGTTTTCGGAACTCCGCAATACATGTCGCCGGAACAGGCCAGGGGTGGCGTTGCCGGTCCACCATCAGACATCTTTGCCGCGGGCTGCATCTTCTACGAACTGCTGACCGGCAAGCGTCCATTCGACGGTGCCTCTCCTGTCGATATCCTCTACGCCGTGTTGCACCACAATCCTCAGCCGCTTAGCGGATCACGGGCGATCGAAGCGCTGGACCAGGTGATTCGACGCGCCATGTGCAAGCAAGTGGAAAGCCGCTATGCCTCAGCGCGCGAGATGCTCGACGCAATCGATGCAGTGCCGCTCTCCGAGCATACTGCGATTACACCGCAGACTCGAACTGTGGCGCGCTTGATCGCGCTTCCCTTTCGCGTGTTGAAGAAAGATGAGGAGACCGACTTTCTTGCCTACAGTCTGCCGGACGCGATCAGTAACTCGCTCTCAGGCCTGGAAAGCCTCATCGTGCGCTCGACTGCGATAGCCGCTCGTTTCGATGGGCCACCGGATCCCAAGCGGCTGTCGGTCGAGGCCGAGGTAGATGCCTTCCTGACTGGTTCTTTGATGAGTGCCGGTGGTTGCATCCGGCTTACTTGCCAGCTCGTCGAAGTGCCGAGTGGCGCCGTAATTTGGTCCGACACAGCCAGTTCGTCGCTGCACGACCTCTTTAAACTCCAGGACGAATTAACCGAGCGCATCGTGCAGTCGCTGATGTTGCCTCTCAGCGAACGGGAATGGCGCAACTTGCGACGCGACGTGCCCGCGTCGGCCAAGGCGTATGAGTTTTATCTACGCGCGAACCAGATTGGAGCGACTCGAATACTCGACAACATGAAGCTCGCGCGCGATCTCTACCTGCAGTGCCTCGACGAAGACCCCAAGTACTCTCCTGCCTGGGCACGTCTGGGACGGGTGCAGGCTTTCATCAACAAATTCATCGGAGAGGGTAGTCACGATTTGCAACGTGCTGACGAGTCCTTCCAACGTGCGTTCGCTTTGAATCCCGATCTCCCTCTCGCGCACAATCTTTACACCCCGCTTGAGTGTGATGAGGGCCACGCCGAGCGAGCCATGGTGAGGCTGTTGAAACGAGCGACCCACCGTCGTAATGATGCGGACCTCTTTGCCGGACTGGTGCAGGCCTGCCGGTACTGCGACGAACTGCAAGCCTCGGTCGCGGCCCACGAACGCGCCGTGCATCTCGACCCGCAGGTCGTCGATAGTGTCGCCCATACGTATTTTCTGCTGGGGGACTATGCGCGGACGCTTGAGTTCTATGGCACGAACGCTGGCTACTACCTCGATTGCGCCGCTCTAGTGGCTCTCGGCGATACTGAGGCGGCGCTCGCCAGACTCAGAGAACGCGATCAGGTTGGCACCGGGATCATGCGCGCTATCATGCGGTCTTTACAAGCATATCTGGAGGACAACGTCGAGGAGTGTATCCGTGCAACTCAGATCGACGAATTGGCTGCCGCCCGGACTCCTGAAGCCTTTTATTATCTCGGCCGTCACCTGGCCCGAGTCAATCAGAAGGAGCGGGCAATTTCCATTTTCCGTGCTGTAGTCGAGAGTGGTTTCCTGTGTGGGTCCGCTCTTCGCGGTGATACGTGGCTGGATTCCCTGCGCTCTTCACCGCAGTTTTGCGATCTTTTGGAGCTTACCCGGCAACGGCAACACCATGCCCATGAAGCTTTCCTGGCCGCCGGCGGCGAAGATGTCCTCGCAATCATAACCAAGTGATTACTACGCGCCCACCAATCGAATGGAGGATTCTTTCGGAATCAGAGCGGTGGGAGCGGCTCCTGTTTGTAAAGACGGTGAGTGTTCTGCGCAGTGAAGAAGATCACCATGATCGTCATGCCCACCAGGCCAATCGCCCCGCCAATATCAAAAAGGCGGAAGCGCCCGTGCAGCGCCATGGGTCCGTGAAAAAAGAGGGCCAGATTTCCCGCGATAAGCAGCAATCGCAATTCCGTCGGACCGAATTTCCAGAACGACAGATGGAACTCACCCAACGTGTAAGTTGCGAGGTAGGACTGGATCGAAAGCAGCAGAAAGCCAATCAGCAGTCCGATCGCAATCCAGGGATGCATGTAACCCGAAACGGCCAGTCCCAGCATCATTGCCACCGCGCCGAAGCTGTCGACCATGTGATCGACGTAGAAGCCGTACTTGGGGCGCTGTCTTTGCCGGACCCGCGCCAGATTGCCGTCCAGGCTGTCGCCTAGCCAGTTAAGTACCAGGCAGACAATGGCGGCCAGCAGAGCGTTGCGGTTCCCTCGCGCAAGCGCGTAGCTGAGTCCGGCCGCAAGCTGCCCGATAAAGCCCAGGGCGGTCAGGTGATCGGAATTCATCCAGGCGGGCATCCGCCGCGCCAGGCCAACCAGTAGCCGCTTTTCCGCCGCGGCGGTAATGGCTTCGTGAACGCGTCGTGTTTTTTGGACGTCCGCCACTCTGGTCTCCGGCTCACGGCTATGGCGCGGACAATCTTGTCCGGGTCAACCCTCTCCTGCTCCACCCGCAAAATCTACCGCAACTATTTTGCCGCGGCGGGGTTCAATCTCGACAACATAGCTCCCCAAGAAACGGGGGCGACAGAGCGAGTCAGCCCGCTACTGGGTGGCGGGCTTTTATCTTTGCAAAGCCCAACTAAGCGGCAACAGCGCCCGCTTCTTCCACCGCCGCCCGCAACTGCTTTATTGCCCACACGATCTGCTCGCCCGTAATCACAGCTGGCGGCGCTAAGAGCAGATGATCGCCCTCACTACCGTCCACGCAGCCTTGCATGGGATAGACCAGCAACCCGCGTTTCACTGCTGCTTGCCCTACCCGCCCGGCAAAATTTTTCTTAGAGGGATACGGTTGCTTGCTCTTCTTGTCGGCCACGAACTCCACGCCCCACAGCAGGCCGAGCCCGCGCACATCGCCGACGCTGGGGAGTTCCCGTAACGTCTGCAGTTCCAGCTTTAGTTTTTCCCCCAAGCTGCCTGGCGTTTGCGAATCCGCCTGGTCCACCAACTTCTTTTCACGGATTACTCTTAGCACGGCCCGTCCCGCCGCTACTGACACGGGATGTGCGTTGTAAGTGAAACCATGCAGGAACGCACCCGAACCGGCGGCAATCGCATCGACCACCTTGCGGCTCGCAATCACCGCGCCCAGCGGCGCATATCCGCTCGATAAGCCCTTTGCCGTAACCAGGATGTCCGGAGCTACTTCCCAGTGATCGACCGCAAAACTGCGCCCAGTACGTCCCATGCCGGTCATCACTTCGTCCGCGATCAGCAACACGCCGCCGCGCCGGCAAATCTCGCCCACAGTCTTCAAATAACCCAGGGGTGGAACTACCGCGCCCAGCGTTGCTCCGCTCATCGGCTCGAAGATGAATGCCGCCGCTTCATTTTTTGCACTTTCAATCGCCTTTTCTAAGTCCGCTGCGTATTCTTGCCCGCAGTTGTAGCATCCATCAGTGCAATCGAACTTGCAGCGATAGCAATACGGCATCGCCACGTGTTCAAACTCCCGCACCATCCGCAGATAAATCTCGCGCCGCCTACGGTTACCCGAAACCGCCAGTGCTCCAAGCGTCGATCCGTGGTAGCTTTGTTGGCGGCTCAGAACCTGATAACGTCCACCCTGCCCGATCTCCACCTGGTACTGCCTCGCCAGTTTCAGCGCCGTTTCGATCGATTCCGAGCCTCCGCAGGTGAAATACACTGCCCCCGCGCTAAAGTTTTCACCGGCAAAATCCAGCAACTCCCGCGCGTATTCTTCCGCCACAGGTGTGGTGAATTGGCTGGTGTGGACGAATTCCAGCTGCGCTGCCTGCTCGGCCATTGCCGCCGAAATCTCCTTCACGCCATGACCGACAAAATTCACCGCCGCCGATCCCGAAAAGTCCAGGTATTGCTTGCCGTCGGCGTCCCACACGTAGACGCCTTCACCGCGCACCGCCTCGGGAAAATCGCGATGCAGCGATCTCCGCAGTACCGCCGATCGCATGTGGAGGCTCATTGTTGTTTGGCTCACGTCGGGATTATCGAAGCCGCGCAGTAGGCGTGTCAAAGTCGAGCAGACACACTAAGAACTGAGCTGCTGAATACGCGCCAAAATACTGAATGCTAGAATCCAACCTGATGAAGCGGCTTGTCTTCTTATCTTCCCTGCTCTTTGCGATGTGTGCCTTCGCCCAAACTCCCGTTGAGATCAGCGCTGAGCCCCATCATCATCTTGTATTCGAGAACCAATACTTCCGTGTTTTCGACGTCATTGTGCCTCCCAACATCGCTACCCTCATGCATCAGCATCGGCACGACTACTTTTTTGTGACGCTGGGCGATACAGATATTTCCAACCAGATTGCCAACTGGAATCCTCCTGCCCCTATCGAGCTGCGGATCAAGGACGGCGAGACCCGCTTTGCACCCGGCAACTTCGCTCACCTCGTGCGCGACCTTGCCAAAACACCGTTTCGCAACATCACCATTGAATATTTGCAAGATCAGCAGGCCCATCAGGCTCCTCCTGTCGCCTGGAACGAGGAGCGAGGCGTGCACGTTCTGGATGGCGGCACGGAAGAGATCTTGTTTGTGAAGGACGGAATCCGCGTGTCCGAAACCGAATTGCAGCCGAAAGCTGTCTTCCCGGCACGCGCCAGTTTCGGCCAGCATTTGCTAGTTGCCGTGACCGATCTCGACCTTCGTCCGGCAACGGCGGCGGAAACTGCGGCAGGTATGCACTCGCATCAGTTCGCCGAGCCACAGAGTCTGCCTTCAAAGCCCGAGATGCGTTCCCCCTCCAGTTCATCACATGCGCCGCGTCCCGCCCAGTCATCTGCTCACTTGCGGATGAAGTCCGGTGATGTGAAATGGTTCGAGGGAGGTCCGAGCCAGGGCGTGGTAAACGTCGCAAGAACGAAAGCCAGGTTTGTGATTCTCGAGCTGCACTGATAAGTGCGGAAGAGCCCCAACTCGACAAAATCCGCACCCAGGCACGAGACCTGCTCTTTGTGCTGTCCTTTACACATCTTTACCTCTCTTGACCGACTCTTTACTCCCCCTTTCCGTAACAGTTCGTCCAATCCAGTGTTTGAACTCTGTAGCCAGTGAATGCGTTGAGAGGCACCCGCGATCGGTTTCGGCCGACCGTAAAGCGATGAACGTCTCGAACCGCAGGCAAGTGAATCCGCCATGCTCCAACATGGACCTATCAAGACGATTTTCCCCGCGTTCGAGAATCTTCTCTGGACTGCAAGCGTGGCTTTTCCGTCCTGGGCCGGGGCAATCTCTCTCTTCTACATGATGCTGGTTGGCGGCATATCCGCGATTGGCATCCAGCGCCTTTTCGAACACAAGTGACTCGGATGTAGCCGTGACCGCCATTGAACTCTCGTCCGAGGTTGGACTCGTGGCCGTGGGTTTAGCGACGTCGAACATCTGCCTGGGCTTGCTGATCGCGGGGCGATATAGTCCAGTGCGATTTTGGCCGCATCGCCGTATCAATATCTTCGCTATCCATACCTGGAGTGCGTATCTTTTGCTCGCGTCCATCCTGCTGCATCCCATGATCTTGATGTTCTCCGGGTTTCGCCGCTTCCGCCTGATTGATATCGTGTTTCCCGTCTGGTCACCGGGGCAGCCGGTCAAGAACAGTGTTGGAGCCGCGGGATTAGTCCTGCTCTTGGTTGTTGTGATCACATCGTTTTTCCGCCTGTCACTAGGGCGTCGAATTTGGAAGGGTTTTCATTACCTGGTGTATGCCGCCGCGCTGTCTGTTTTCATTCACAGCACGCTGGAGGATCCGACCCTGAGGGGCATGCCCGTTGATTTTCTTGATGGAGAAAAAATTTTTGTCGAGTTTTGCGGGTGCGCTGTGGTCGGCTGTACCCTGCTCGCTCTGCGCTACCGCTTGGCTCACAAACTACCATCGCGCGGGACATCGAGCGGCGAAACTGAACGGAGCCGGGTGGGTGAAGTTCGGCGAGAAGCAGGCTTGCGGCAATGGCGATGACTCAAGGTAGTAAACTGCCCCTTGCGGAAATTCACCGCGTTTGGTATAAAAGACCTCGTCGAGAGCAGTGCGTGGCTAGCCGGACATTGTTCGATTTTTGAATCTCTCGCTTCAGTCCGGCATCAAAACAACAGAGCTTAAATAACAAACTCTGATTTGGTCCCGGCCACGGGATCTATATTCGGGGACAAGGTTCCTCGAAGGGTTTAGCGTTCGTCGCAACAACCTCCAAGCGATCTTTTCTCAAATTGCCTGCTTCCGCCCCGGCTTGCGCCGAAAGATGGCGTCCGCCCCGACGGAAGATGCGTTCTGTTGCGCTCCAAAGTAGCTCCAGTATTGAGTGTTGAGCTCCCCGGCTGTGCAAATCACGTGGAAATTCTGTGATTGCAATGGGTTGACAGCGGCGCTTCAGAACAGCTAGCTTTAAAAGGTTTCGAGGACAGCTGGATTCGCCTCTGGGTGGATCCAGACTGGACTGAAAGCGCGCCGCTCAGGCGGAAGGCGATTCAGTTCTTTGACAAATAGGTTGAACGTGCCAGTCGTGAGTGTAAATTTTCGGGTTCAAGTCCGAACGTACTCACAAGATAGTCTTTCCGCGCTGGTGGGCATTCGTGCCCGCTCGATCGGGAAGGCGGTTTGTTCATTCCGAACAAACATCAGGTTTCAAACGAGAGTTTGATCCTGGCTCAGAATCAACGCTGGCGGCGTGCCTAACACATGCAAGTCGAACGAGAAAGCGGGGGCAACTCCGTGAGTAAAGTGGCGACCGGGTGAGTAACACGTGACTACCTACCCTCGAGTGGGGGATAACCCCGGGAAACCGGGGCTAATACCGCATAACATCGCGAGATCAAAGAAGCAATTCGCTTGAGGAGGGGGTCGCGGCTGATTAGCTAGTTGGTGGGGTAATGGCCCACCAAGGCGATGATCGGTAGCCGGCCTGAGAGGGCGCACGGCCACACTGGAACTGAAACACGGTCCAGACTCCTACGGGAGGCAGCAGTGGGGAATTTTGCGCAATGGGGGAAACCCTGACGCAGCAA
>DASREM010000003.1:0-137381 GCA_035652095.1 Terriglobales bacterium
TCATGGGAGCGCAGCGGCTGACAGCAATCCTCGTAACTTAATCTCATCGCACCGTCTGAGTGCATCTCCACTAATACCTATAACTAGCCGCGAGCATAGATAGTGCCACTTATGCGGGCGCGTTTCGTAACAGTCTGATACGCGATAGTTGGGGTAATCACCGGGTGTGGAGCTCCGTTCTTGTGGTCACCGGTCGGGAGGCTCCAGCCGAGAAACGCGGTAAGGATGTAGCCACCATGCTCTTCATTTGCCGAGAGCAATCTGTACTTGACGAGGAATGCAACATCCCCGAATCCATCGCGCGCCGCGGGGTCGTTGTGCACCAGATAAGGAGGCACACTGAAAATAACCTCGACCCGTTCGAGGGGAATCAATTCCAGCCCTTTTCCGCCATCGTAGTTGTTCGTGGTAATCCCCTTGCCGTTGGTTTGCCACAATTGGTCGTAGCGATATTCCTCTTCAAGACGAGGTGTGGTCGTGGCTACGGGCGTGACCCAATGAGGTTGCTCGTCCTTGGTTTTATCCACCCGGGCAAACCAGTTGGCAAAATATCCTTGCTGGGACCACGTCAATGTCGGCACCAAAGACAGCAGTGCGAGCGCAATCAAGCGGCTAGCCTTTTGCATTCAACCTCCAAAGATGAATTGGGTTGAAAGGTGATGATTGTATGGGTAGGTTTGGTGCAATCGCAAATAGCATATGATTTTATATGATTCTACGGCCCCCCCCTTGCTATTTCTAATCGAGAACGCGATTTTGACCTGGGCGATAAGACCTATACCATCCCGGCGGAGAGCCCTATGAAAAGCAAGTCTTCGCAGCGACAAGACGAACAAGAAGAGTTGTTAAGGCCGCGTGAAGCGGCGCTGCGGCTGAGAATCAGTTTTCCAACCATTAAACAGTGGATTTACGCGCATAAGATCCGCAGCGTGAAAACGCCGGGCGGCCATCACCGAATCCCGCGAAGCGAGGTGGATCGATTTCTATTCCGGACCCGAGCAAAAACTGCCCCCGAGCGCCAGGACCTGATCCGCCGGGTCAGCGGACGCAATCAGCTCGTAGGTCGAATCGACCGAGTTCGCATAAGCGGCCTCATGGCGGAGGTCAGGATCTCTATTGGCGATCAGCAAATTACTTCGATCATCACGTCAAGCTCGGCTCGTGAAATGAACCTCAAGCCGGGCCAGACTGCGGCGGCCCTTATTAAGGCCACCGAAGTCATGATCTTGCGCGTGTGACGGAAATGTGAGAGCGCCGCATGCCGGGTTGTCGAGGATCTGGTATGTCACAGGGTTAAGTTGCTATAATTCGCTGGAGGGTGATCTTCTCAATGACACGTTCAGAGGACTTGCGTCACCGGCATCGGGGCTGGTATGTCCTCGTCGTTATAGTGGCGATCTGCGGGCTGACCTTTAGCTTAGCGACCCGCACCTTCCGGCTGACGATCACTCACGGAGTCACGGCCGAGGGTGGTAATTCGCAAGCCATGCGACAGCACCTCGATCGTGATGCTGCTCCCCCTGTGCCTCCGGTTCCAGTTCTGAGTACTCTGCATGCTCCGGTGTTCTATCCGCGCTTCGCGCCAGCGGGTCCCCCAATACCCAGCGTTCTTTTCGACGAGAGTTTGTCCAATCGTCCGCCTCCTTCCTGCTAGTCGTTTCATTCCATTGTTGCAGCTAACCAAGATCACGAACTCCACTTTGGTCATTGACTGAAGCGAAACCGCTCCAATGCGTGTTAGCGGGCGCGGGGTGAGTTCAAATTGGGCCGGTTGAGACCAGGAAGAAGCGAGATTTCGACTTCGCGCTTTCCGCACAAACCGGGTGGCCTTCCTGGAGGTGGCTATGAAGAAGATGCTGATGGTGTCAGGTCTCATTTTGAGCGCCCTGCTCGTCTATTTGCATGCCGCGCCAAAGAGAGAACCAAAAAATCAATATCAGACGGCCACGGTCGTCAGCGTCGATAAACACATATCCGATTCAAACTACCTCGGCAGCCCAAGCGACGCCCCTTTGCAAACGGAAGACTACAGCTATGACATCAGCATTCGTTTGCAATGCAACATCTACATCGGTCGCTACGAATCAGCGACGGATTATTTGCCTTCGGTCTTTTCACCCAAACACCTGGTAGACGTGCGACTGCAAAAACACCTTATGTACGTCAGTCTGCCCGAGAGTGATCGAGAGGTGAAGATGGGCATTGTTGGGCACAGGCGAGTCAAGGAAGTAGGCTGTGCGGCCAATACCTGACCTCGGAACGGGACCATGCCAGAACGGACCGGCACAGTCCCGGACCAGAGGACCGAAATTTGACGAGAGACTCCAAACACAAAGGGTTGAATTGATGAATCGTCGGCAGAAGTTTCTGAGCATTGCGGTAGTCGCAGCGGCGTTGTGCCTAGTGGAGCTGCTGCGACTTCCGGCGAAAACGGCCAAAGCCGAACCACACGAAGACGCTTTGCTTCGGCCAGTTGCGGTCGTTCTGGCCAAGCGCAGACCGGTTGTGAACTCGCTTACTGTTTCAGGCGCGTTTCGTCCGTACCAGCAAGTGGATGTTCACGCCAAGGTGGCGGGTTTCATCCGAAAGATTTACGTGGATGTCGGGGACCATGTGAAGGCGGGACAGGTACTGGCAGTCCTGGAGGTCCCCGAATTAAGCGCGCAGGTCGCAGGAGCGAAGGCCGACATACAACGTTACCAGGACGCAGTTCGTCGTTCCGAAAGCGAGATTCAGCGGGCCGATTCCACCCACGCTGCTTACCACGCTGCTTATACCCGGTTGAAAGAGGCTTCGAGATCACGCCCCGGCTTGATTGCAGAGCAAGAACTGGACGATTCCATGGCTAAAGACAAAGAAACCGAGGCTCAGACGGAAAGCGCTCGGGCGGCGCTGGCCGAATCGCAGAGCCAGCTGGCGGTAGCTCGGGCCGACCTCGACCGGTTGTCGGCTCTCGAAGCATATTCCCACATCACGGCCCCGTTCGCTGGGGTAGTAACGGAACGTTATGCCGATACCGGCGCTTTGATTCAGGCAGGCACGTCTTCGAGTACACAATCGATGCCAGTGGTGCAGTTAGCAGAGTGGACCAGGCTGCGCCTGGTCGTGCCGGTGCCCGAGTCCGCCGTACCGCAGATTCATCTCGGTTCGATTGTGCAAGTGCGCGTCGGAGCGCTGAACCGGAGTTTTGAAGGCCGCGTCGCCCGGTTCAGTGATGCTCTCAATTCGCAGACCCGTACCATGGAAACCGAGATCGATGTGGAAAACTCCGACGGCACTCTCAAGGATGGCATGTACGCCGAGGCCAAGATCATCCTGAAACAGCAAAACGATGCGCTCACGATTCCGATTCAAGCTCTGGAGCGAAACAGTTCGGGCGGCGCTGTTTTGGTCGTGGGTGCCGACGGACGCGTGGAAGAGCGGCCGGTGAAGTTGGGAGCCGAGTCTAGCGATCGAGTCGAAATACTGGCTGGCCTAGCGGAGGGCGACCAAGTGGTCATCGGCAATCTTGGTGAACTGCGTGCCGGAGAAAAGGTACGGCCTAAACCCGTCGAGGAGAATGCCGGGGAAGCAGGAGGGGCTCTGCAATGTCCGGTTTTGCCATCCGCTATCCCTTCTTCATCGTTGTCCTCTGCTTGATGGTGGCAATCGTGGGCACGGTGACGCTTGTACGTATGCCGGTCGATTTGTTTCCCACGATCAACATCCCGGTGGTGGTGGTGGCAACGTTCTACTCGGGGATGCCTCCCCAGCAGATCGAAACCAACATTACCAATCCGTTTGAACGATTCTTCACGCTGGGGAGCGGCATCGATCATATCGAATCGCGTTCGCTGCCAGGCGTGAGCCTGATCAAGATCTATTTCCAGCCGGGGACCAACGCTGACTCCGATCTAAGCATTATTTCCAACTTGGCGATGGCTGACCTGCGAAGGCTCCCGCCCGGTACCCTACCTCCGGTAGTCCTCAAGTTCGACGCCTCGAGTTTGCCCGTCTGTTTGATCACGCTCAAAGGCCAGGGTCTGAACGAAACCGCGCTGCGTGATCTTGGCCAGTACACCGTGCGCAACCAGATCGCCAGCGTTCCGGGGGCATCGGTGCCGCAGCCGTTTGGCGGACGATATCGCCAGATCATGGTGTACGTCGATCCGCTGAAGCTGGGTGCGCACGAACTATCGGTGATGGACGTTGTCCGCACGGTGAACGATAGCAATTTGATCCTGCCCGCAGGCGACGTGAAGATCGGTCCGATCGACTACAACCTCTACACGAATAGCCAAGTGCCCTCCGCGGAGCAGATCAATGACATGCCCATCAAGACCGTCGGGCAGGCGTCGGTGCTGGTGGGGGACATAGGACGAGCAAAAGACGCGCAGCAAATTCAAACCAACATTGTGCGTGTGGATGGGCAGCGATCGGTGTACCTCCCGATCCTGAAACAGGGTGGCGACAGCAACACGATTGCGGTGGTCAATGGAATTCGCGATGCGCTCTCGCACCTCGTCGACATTCCAAAACAACTGGTGGCCAAGGTTGTGTTCGATCAATCAGCCTTTGTGAAAGCGGCAATCGAAAATCTGGTTCACGAAGGAGCAATCGGCCTGGTGTTAACTGGCCTGATGGTGCTTCTGTTCCTGGGAAGCATACGTGCCACAATCGCAGTTTTTCTTTCGATTCCGCTCTCTGCTTTGGCGGCTTTTATGGCCATCAGCGCGGGTGGTGGGTCGGTGAATACGATGGTGCTAGGCGGGCTGGCGTTGGCGTTTTCCCGCCTGATCGACAACTCCGTGGTGGTGCTGGAAAACATCTTCCGTCACCTTGAGATGGGCGAAGCTCCGGAGATTGCTGCGGAAAAAGGCGGCCAGGAAGTCTCGCTCGCGGTTCTTGCGGCCACGTTGACTACAGCCATCGTGTTCTTCCCCGTAGTTTTTTTGTATGGCGTTAGCCGCTTCTTGTTTGTGGCGCTGGCTATGGCAGTGGTCCTTTCTCTCATGGCTTCCTACGTGGTCGCCATGACTGTGGTGCCGCTGTTCTGCGCCAAACTCGTCAAAAAGCATCAGGCAGACGAAGAGGTCGGGCAAGGGTCCATCCGTGCCCGGTTCGGCGTAATTGCCACGAGATTCAATTTCTACTTCGAACGAATGCTGGGAAAGTACGACCGATCTTTAGCCGCCGCGCTCCTCCGGCCCGTGGGGACCGTGGTCGGCCTGGCCGGTGTTTCCGTGCTCTGCTTGTCGATGTACCCGTTGCTTGGGGTGGCTTTCTTTCCGCGCACGGATCCGGGTCAATTTGTCATTAACTTCAAAGCTCCCTCAGGAACACGCATCGAACTCTCGGAGCAATACGCCAAGCAAGTAGAAGATACGGTGCGCAAGATCGTCCCCGACAATGAACTGGCGATGATTGTCTCCAATATTGGGATCACAACCGACTTTTCTGCGATCTACACACCAAACTCGGCGCCACACACGGGTTTCGTCCAAGTGAGCCTAAAAGATGGACACAAGATCGGCAGTTACGAATACATGCGGCGGGTACGAGAACGGCTACGCGAGGACTTGCCGCAGTTGTCCACCTACTTCCAGTCCGGTGGGCTTGTGGACTCTGTATTGAACATGGGCATGCCTGCACCGATCGATGTCGAAGTCAGCGGCAGCAGCTTGAAAGAGAGCTATGCCGTTGCGTCTCAGCTCGCTTCGCAGGTCCGTGGATTGTCAAAGGTTAGTGATGTCCTGGTCCCACAAGACATTGACTATCCCGCGCTGCAACTCGACATTGACCGGGAAAAAGCCAGCCTGGTCGGCCTTTCTCAAAAAGAAGTTGTGGACAACGTGATTACTGCCCTCACTTCAAATGGCATGATCGCACCCAACTACTGGGTTGATCCAAAGAGCGGGAATCCTTACATGCTGACCGTGCAATACCCGGAAGACGCGGTGAAAACCTTGGAAGACCTAAAACAGATTCCGGTCCGCGCGACTGGGAGCAAAGAAACCACTACGCTCGACACGGTAGTCAACGTCAAGACGATTCCCACGCCCACCGAGGTTGATCACTACCAGCTATTCCGAGTCATCGACGTATACGTGTCGCCCAAAACAGAAGACCTGGGGCGGGTCAGCGCCCAGATCGACAAAATTATCGCGAATACGAAGCTGCCAGAAGGCGTGCGCGTCAACCTGCGCGGGTCAGTGCAGAACATGAGATTGTCATTCAAGAGCTTTGGTATAGGGCTGATTCTGGCAATTGTCCTGGTCTACCTGATCCTGGTAGCCCAGTTCGCCTCGTTTCTCGATCCTTTCATCATTCTGCTGGCGGTGCCCCCTGGTCTCGCGGGTGTACTGGTGTTTTTGCTCGTAACCGGAACCACGCTGAACGTCATGTCACTGATGGGCGTGGTCATGATGGTGGGAATTGTCGTGTCGAACAGCATTCTAATCGTCGAATTCACGCGGCAGATACGTCGCGACGGCACTCCGCTCAGGGAAGCCGTAGCGCTGGCATCTCGTCAGCGGTTGCGGCCCGTGCTGATGACGTCACTGGCAACGTTGCTGGGCTTGATCCCCATGGCGCTGGCGCTTGGTACTGGAAGTGAAGCCTATGCACCGCTGGCCCGCGCAATTATTGGCGGGCTCCTGGTGTCGGTGGTGGTGACGGTCTACCTGGTTCCCGCCGCCTATCTTTGGTTTCACCGAGGTGAAGAACAGCCTTTGCAGGAGGTGTCGGCATGAGTAATCCAGTCCCGAAGCTGGCGCCCTTGATTTTTTTGTCTCTGACGTGCCTTGGTCAGTCGACATTGACACTGCAGAACCCGGCCGACTCTCCCGCCGGTGCGTTGGCGAGTTCGCAAAACGAGAGCCATCAATCGCGGCCCGCCCGTAACCTCACCGGTCAACAAAGCGCACACGTCGCGGTTCAACTTTCAATCAAGGATGCAGAAGCCATCGCGCTCAAAAAGAATCCTGCCATCTCAGTCGCCCGGCTGAATGCGTTGGCTTCGCAGCAAGTGACACGGGAAGCGCGTTCCGCGTTGTGGCCGCAAGCCAATGCCGACCTGACGGCGGTTGATGCGCGCGACAACAGCCGCATCACCGCAGGGACCTTGAACAATCCGATCATCTACACGAGAGCCGCCGGAGGCGGATCGATAAGCCAGCTGATCACAGATTTTGGGCATACAGCCAACCTCGTTGCGAGCGCGCGCCTTCAGGCCAAGGCAGACGAGCAGAATGCGGTGGCGACCAAAGAAGACGTGCTGGTCGCCACGGACCAGGCTTTCTATAACGCGCTTCAAACCCACGCCGTTCTCAGGGTAGCGGAGCAAACCGTGGCCTCGCGGCAATTGCTTGCCGACCAGGTATCCGCATTGGCTAAGAGCAAGCTTAAATCAGATCTGGACTTGAGCTTTGCCAACGTCAACCTTGCTCAGGCCAAGCTCCTTTACCTGGACGCATTGAACAACGACAAATCCGCTATGGCAAGCCTTTCGGCAATTCTTGGTTACGCGACGCTCGAGAATTTCGAATTAGTGAACGACACTGAGCCGTTGACTCCTCCTCCAGCGAACGTGGAGCAGCTCATCGCCGACGCCCTCTCCAAGCGTCCCGAAATCCTGGCTCTTGAGTTTCAGTCGGAGTCTGCCGACAAGTTACACCGAGCGGACCGCGACCAGATGTTCCCGACAATCAGCGCTCTGGCTGCATATGGCGATTCTCCGATTCGAGACGATCGTGTCTACGGTCCGTATGGAGCAGTTGGGGTGAATGTCCAGATTCCAGTCTTCAACGGATTTCTCTTTTCTGCCAAGTCGCGCGAAACCGACTTGCGAGCGCAGTCTACCCGGCAACGCCTGACGGACTTACGCAACCGCATCTCGCGCGATGTTCGGACAAGTTGGCTCACCGCCAACACGGCATTCGATCGCGTAAGTGTAAGCGAGCAGTTGCTGGCACAGGCCAACTTAGCTCTCGACCTGGCGCAGACACGCTACAAACTCGGCCTTAGTTCGATTGTTGAATTAAGCCAGGCCCAGCTTCAGCAAACACAAGCCGAGATCGGAAGCGCCCAGGCTGGATATGCCTATCGCCTCGCCCTGTCAGTGTTGCGCTACCAAACCACCGGCCTCTGAGGCAGGGGACTAAGGAAGAGCTGGGGGAGGTTATGGTTGCGTCCTTCTATTTCTAACAGGGGGGCGTGTGTCGAGGAGGCGCTTGGGGCCATAGCGGTACAAAATAAAAACGGCAGGGCCGACCCCCTGCCGCATCACTGTTGCTTACCTTAGCCCCTATTTACGATTGACTGCTTTCTTCAGTTCTGCCCCTGCGGAGAACTTAGCTACCTTGCGGGCTGCGATCTTTAGTGTCGCTCCCGTCTGCGGATTGCGTCCGTTCCGTGCCTTCCTCTGCGATACCGAGAAAGTGCCGAAACCGATCAACGCTACCCGATCCCCCTTACGCAGAGCAGAAGTAATGCTATCCACCGTTGTGTCGATAGCGGTTGCGGCCTGCGTCTTGCTGATGCCCGCGCCGGCTGCGATCCGGTCGATTAAATCGGCTTTATTCATCTTCTCTCCTGGCAGGTTTTATTGGATCCCAGCCTGGAGGGGGAGGAACACCGGCTGAGTTGAAAACCTGGTGGCGTTAATTAAGCAGCCAGTCAGGAACAAAGTCAACTGTGAAAATCCGCGCCAGATGCCTTGTTTGACACTACCACCTTCGTGTTAGGCCTAACGATTAGAAAAAAGAAGCCGCCGCGCTGAGCAGTGCGCGGCGGCGGTAGGGAGAGAATCTACAGCGAGGCGCCCGAGTTCACGTCGTCAATTTGCGTCAGGGGCGCATTGGGGCACTCGCCAAGGACTGGCTGGCATCCGGCATCCGGGCCGTGACCGATATGCACCTGCTTCTTCAATTCGGCAAACTGCTCGGCCTCGGTCGAACCCGTCAGCGCGGTGGTCGAGGAGGTACCGCTGGCAATCACCTGCGTGACCTGGTCGAAATACCCGGTCCCGACAAACCTCTGGTGCTTGACTGCTTCGTAACCGTGTTGGTATTCACGGCTGAATTCCTTCTCTTGCAGCCGGGAGTAAGCAGTCATGCCACTGACTTTGTAAGCGCGAGCTAATTCGAACATGCTCAAGTTAAGAGAGTGGAACCCGGCCAGGGTGATGAACTGGAACTTGTAGCCCATGGCCGCCAGTTCGGGCTGGAACTTCGCGATGGTTGCGTCGTCCAGGTTCTTCTTCCAGTTGAACGAAGGCGAGCAGTTGTAAGCCAGCATTTTGCCCGGATACTTCGCGTGCACCGCATCGGCAAATTGCCGCGCCTCCTCGAGGGAAGGATGGGACGTTTCGCACCAGATCAAATCGGCATACGGCGCGTAAGAGATGGCCCGCGCAATCGCCGACTGCAGGCCGCCGCGAATGCGGAAGAAACCCTCTGACGTCCGCTCGCCAGTCAGGAATTCCTGGTCCCGGGGATCGATGTCGCTGGTCAGAAGGTGGGCGCTGTCGGCGTCCGTCCGCGCCATAATCAGGGTCGGCACTCCCATCACGTCCGCGGCCAAACGGGCAGCCACGAGCTTTTGAATAGCTTCGCTGGTCGGCACGAGCACCTTGCCGCCCAGGTGTCCGCACTTCTTGGCAGAGGACAATTGGTCTTCGAAGTGAACGCAAGCCGCGCCCGCTTCGATCATGGCTTTCATCAGTTCGAACGCGTTCAGGTTGCCGCCGAAGCCAGCCTCGGCGTCAGCAATTAAGGGCGCGAACCAATTCACGCCGTTCTTTCCTTCGGCGTGGTGGATCTGGTCGGCGCGCATCAGGGCCTGGTTGATCCGGCGGCAGAGGTTCGGAACACTATCGGCGGGATAGAGGCTCTGGTCGGGGTACATCTGGCCTGCATCATTGGCGTCGGCCGCGACTTGCCAGCCGCTGACGTAGATCGCCTTGAGGCCTCCCTTGACCTGCTGAACAGCCTGGTTGCCGGTCATCGCACCCAGGGCGGCCACGTAGGACTCGCTGTGCAGCAGTTCCCACAACCGCTCTGCTCCATGACGGGCCAGGGTGTGCTCGATATGCATGGAGCCTGCCAACTTCGCCACGTCCTCGGCGCTGTAGGGACGCGTGATCCCGGCCCAGCGGTCCTTGCCGTTTACCGTCGACTTCGAATAGTTTCCGTTGCTTGCCATGTCGTTTCCTTTTCTGGTTTTCGAAACCACTAAAACTCGTGCGAACTAAATGGGGTTGAACTCGCCGCTCCTGATCATGCCCTCGCTGATCCGCCTTGCTTGCCGGAAGGTTTCCGGCGTCCCCAGGTCTTTTCCCGGATTCGCCAACAGTTTCTCTAGCTCTTCATCAAACAGGCGGGTGATCAGTTCGGGCGTATGCACAACAATCTCACCGTTGTCGCCGGTCACCGGAACATGCCCGTTATGACGCATGCGTTGCGCGATCATGAGCCGGTAGATGCGGTCGGTCGCAAGGTCTTCCATGTAGCCGTCAAGTAAGCTCGCGCCTTTGCCGTTGAGAACGCCGTTGCGGTAGCGAATGACGGTGCGGATGGCCGCCCGGGTTCCGGCGAGTGTGCGCTTCCCAACGCCGTGCGGAATGGGCCGGAGATCGGGATACCGCTCCGCCTGTGCCCGCCGCGCGTGCAACTGGTTGGGATAAGGGAACTGGTCGAGCGCAATCTGGTTCTGGTCGGGATGGCCCGTCCATGCACCATCCATCAGGCAGTCGGCTTCGTTCTTCTTGTCCTTGGCTAATACGTCCAGCGCGCGCGCATTGAGTTCGGCGTCTTCGCGGCTCGGATACAACGCGGTCATGCCGCCGATGGCCAGCACTCCACGCTTGTGGCACACCTCCGGCAGCAATTCGCGAAGGTTTTGAAAGAACGGTACGTTGTACGGAATCGTGTTGCGGTCCGGCAGCACCCATTCCGGGTCGGCCAGATTGAAGTGAATCAGGCTTGCCATGTAATCCCAGCGGCCAAGATTCAATCCGAGGATGTGATCGCGGAGGTTATAGAGGAACTCCTCCATCTGGAATGCCAGGGGATGAGATTCCACCAGCGCCATACACTTTATGTAGTTCTTCGGCCAGCCGCGCGCGTCGGCCATGGCCTGGAACACGTCGCGCCACCACAGGGCCTCATCCGCCGATTCCGATTTGGGAATGTAGAAGGAGAGGGGATGCTTCAGCTCAGCTGGATCCAGGCTGAAGACGATACTGGCCACATCGAACAGCGATGCCGACATCAACTCTTCGCCAAAGATGCCGGCCTGGTGAATATGAAGGCCGCGCGGCCGGATCCAGATCACAGTTTTGCTGGGCTGGATGCCTACTACCTTGTCGCGCTTCTTGTCGTAATAGGTAAGTGTGCCGCGGAGCGCGGCGAGAATGTTCTCTACGCCCAAGCGCTGGTGTTCCCACTCGTTAACCGTGGAGTCTTCGAGATCGAGCATCACGCCGGGCGCCCCGGAGTTCAGCATCTTCACCACCAACTCGGCGTCGTCCGCCGGGCCCGTCATTTGATTGCGCTGGTCCTGGCACCATTCCGGGAGCTCGATTTTCCAGCCGTTCCGCACGGCTTCGCGAGGATAGCGATGGGTGGGCTTATTGCCTTCAAGGGATTCGGCGAGCACGCGCTTGCGGTCGGCAATGAACTGTTCCTGCTGCGGGCTGAAGCGGCGATGCAGCGGAGCTAGAAACTGGAAGAAACCGGCGGGCAGGTCTCGCTCGGGAACCAAGCCATAGGGGGGGCGGTTCAATACAAAGCCTGCCTGCGATATGACATTTACCTGGCTAACACTCATTCATGCACCTCATTTTCGCCGCCGCTTTCGATGCTGAATACAATTTCCGGGACCACGGGAGAGCAACAAATTTTGAATCGGGTCGATTTGCAGAAGAGCCACCTGAGTTTCCTGCAATGGACCGCAACTTCTTTCGCAGCAGTTACTTAGCAGTAAGCGAACGTCACTGATTCCTGCTACTACGACGATAAGCGGTCGAGCCCTTGCTGGCCCCTCTCGGAGAGTTCAGCGGCGCCTGCCGGCCTTACGCTTCCCACACCGTGACCGGATTCTGTGGCAAGAGCGGTACAGGGTCAAACTGATTGTTTCGATCATGCTGATAGAAAAATGTGATCGAGCGATGCCGGCTGATAATAAGATATTGTTAGCCAGATCAGCAGAACGGAGCCCAAAATGGAAATCGACCAGCTCGAGACATTCCTGGCGGTTGCCACCTTTGGCGGGTTTCACCGCGCCGCGGAAGCCCTGCGAGTGAGCCAGCCAGCGGTCAGCGCGCGTATCAAGGCCCTGGAAGAATCGCTCGGGGTCTCGCTTTTTGCGCGTTCGCGCAGCGGGTTGACGCTCTCAGAGGCGGGAAGGACCTTGCGTCCCTACGCCGAGCAACTCTTGCGCACCGCTTCCCTGGCGCGCCAGGCGGTACATGAACTCCAACCCGGCAGCGCAGGGCCGCTCGAGATTGCGGCAGCGCTCTCCATTTCCGTTTATTTTCTTCCCGACGTGCTGAAACATTTTCGCCGCGCTCATCCTCACGTGATCATTAACATCCGCTCGGGGCATTCCAAAGAGGTCCTGGATATGGTCTTGGGCGAAGAAGCTGAAATCGGTCTGGCCCGCTCGCTGCAGCATCCCGAGGTCGAGACTCTAAGCCTGCGCGATGACCCTCTGCTATTGATCGCACACTCGAAGCAGAGCCCGCAGCACTCGCGGCGCGCCCGCCTGCAGCAAGTCGCAAGCTGGCCCCTGATTTTTTACGAGCGTGGATCGAGTGACTGGACGCTGACCCAGAGTCTGTTTCGACGTGCCGGGCTGGTCCCGAATATAGCCCTCGAAGTAGACAGCATCGAGACCGCCAAGCGCATGGTCGAGCGCGGGCTGGGTTTCGCCTTCCTTCCGCAAATGGCAGTCACCGGAGAGGTACGCCGCGGCAAACTGGTGCCGGTAAAGATTCTCGATGCCGAACCCCTGGGGCGGAGCCTGGACGTGATTCATCCGCGGCATCGTCCGCTGCGGTCCGAGGCCCAGGCCTTCTTGCGGTTCTTGCGCCAGGAGGCGAAAGAAGTATCAGCGACAGTCAAGGCGGGACATCGCTGAGCCGCTGGCGCTGCTTTCTCCACAGGCGCGCAAATATCTCCACAGCATCTACACAGATGCAGCCGCTTTTACACTTGCGCGAGGACATTGCGGCGGTGCAAAGTCAAAGAAGAGTAGAGAAACCCGAAACATGAAACCTGTAGTGGAAGCTTGTCCGTTTTGCGCGGGCACAGGATGGAAGACGGTCGCGAATGGCGCTGAGCGGCGAGTGACGCGCTGTCCTTGCCGGAAGCAGGCGCGCACCGACGCCCTGCTCGCGGCTGCGCGCATTCCCAAACGTTATGAACATTGCGAGCTCTCGAATTTCGAATTCGATGGACCACATCGCGGCCTGGCTTCGGCGCGCATGGCAGCCTGCAAGTTTGTGGAAGAGTACCCGGTGGACAACACCGGCCTGCTTCTGATCGGCAGTATCGGCGTGGGTAAGACCCACCTCGCCGTGGGCATCATAAGAGAACTGGTTCTCAGCAAGAACATCGCCTGCCTCTTTTACGACTACCGCGAACTGCTGAAGCAAATACAGAATTCCTACAACGACTCGGTCCGTGCCACTGAACTTGAAGTTCTGCGCCCGGTGTTCGATACCGAAATCCTGGTTCTGGACGAACTCGGCGCGGTCAAACCCACGGAGTGGGTGTGGGACACGGTCAGTCTGATTCTCAATACCCGCTATAACGACAACCGCACCACGATCATCACCACGAACTTCCCCGATGCCGCGCCGGGGACGCTGACTGGCGCGCGTGGCGCCGCCCGGGAAGAGAGCTTGGGGGACCGCATTGGCGAGCGCATGCGGTCGCGCCTGCACGAAATGTGCCGGATCATCCGAATGGAAGGCCAGGATTTCCGCCAGACGGTCCGCAGCGCCAGCTTCCGCTGATTTTGGATTGCCCGTTGCCGTTTGAACACCTGCAACCATCGTTCGGCGAACGGAAGGCTCCTGCTTTTCCATCGACAACCGGCAATCGGCAATTGAAAATGATTTTGTGCTCGCGAACCTTCTTGAGTTCGTTCCCGACGATGACGAGCATACCTTTGCTTCGGCACCGGCCGCCCCCGCGGTGTTCCTGCTTCGCGGAAGCGACGCCA
The DNA here is from genome assembly GCA_035652095.1 of Terriglobales bacterium. Lineage (GTDB taxonomy): Bacteria > Acidobacteriota > Terriglobia > Terriglobales > Acidobacteriaceae > DASREM01. The sequence continues at coordinate 14,209 of DASREM010000003.1, forward strand.
CTTCCGAGCCTTATGTCAGCAAGACCGCCAACCTGCGCCGCCGCTTGCAGCGCCTGCTGGGCGTTCCGGCCGAGCACAGCAGAAAGCTGAACCTCCGCAACCGGGTGCGCTGGATCGAGTTCACCGCAACGGGGTCGGACTTTGAATCGGGGTTTCTGCTTTACCAGACCTTGCGCTCCGTTTTTCCGAAAACCTACGCGGAGCGGCTTCGATTCCGTTTTGCTCCGTTGGTCAAACTTCATCTCGACAATGAATACCCGCGGGCATCCATCACTACCCGCCTGGGCAGGCTTCATGGCAAGAACCTCTATTACGGCCCGTTCCCTTCTCGCGCAGCAGCTGAAAAGTTCGCCAATGACTCGTTGGACTTTTTCAGAATGCGCCGCTGCGTGGACGATCTTCATCCGGATCCCGCATTTCCAGGCTGCATCTACTCCGAGATGAAGATGTGTCTCGCCCCATGTTTCAAGGGCTGCAGCGATGCCGACTACCACGCCGAAGTCTCGCGCGTGCAGAACTTTCTCGACAGCGGAGGGCACTCCCTTTTACGCGAGATTTCAATGCAGAGGGACCAGGCCTCTTCTGATCTGGCCTTCGAAGAAGCTGCCCTGCACCATGCGCGACTCGAGAAGCTGAAACCCGTACTCGGCCAGTTGCCGGAGATCGTGCGCCGCATCGATCATCTTGCCGGGATCATCATCCAGCCCAGCGCGCAGCCGGAGTCGGTTTGCTTCTTTCGTCTCGACCGTGGATGCCTTGCCGGTCCCATCACCTTCGCGATTCAGTCTCCGGAGCACGCCAAGTCGCAATCCATGGAAGCACGGGTGGTGCAGGCGCGCGATAGCCTTCCGCCGGTGAACTCGGCAAACGTGACCGAAGCCATGGAGCATCTCGCGATCCTTAAGCGCTGGTATTATCGCGGCTCCAGGGTCGGCGAAATTTTTCTTGCCGATAGCCGGGGCGAACTCCCGCTAAGAAGAATCGTGCGCGGCATTTCGCGCGTCTATCGGGGAGAGAAACCGGACCCTGGATCGCCGGAAACTTCCGAACCGATGAGGCCTTCATGAGCAAATCCAACCCTCAGGACACAGCATTGCGGCAGCAACTCGACGAACTATTAGGTGGAGGAGGAGCTCACGCGAGGTTTGACGATCTGGTGAAAGGGATCCCGCCAGAACTTCGTGGACAAAAGCCCGATGGCCTGCCCCACTCGGCGTGGATGATTCTCGAACACCTGCGCATCGCGCAGTGGGACATCCTGGAATTCAGTCGCAACCAACGTCATCAGTCACCGGAGTGGCCGGGCGGGTATTGGCCAAAGAACGAGGCGCCGCCAAGTCTCGACGCCTGGGACCGAAGCGTCGAGGCTTTCCGAGGAGATCTGGACGCAATGCGCAAGCTGGTCAAGAATCCGGCAACGGATCTCTACGCCAAAATTCCGTGGGGGGAGGGGCAGACCATCCTCCGTGAAGCGCTGCTGGTTGCAGACCACAATGCATATCATCTGGGACAACTGCTGGACGTGCGGCGCTTGTTGGGAATCTGGAAAGATGAGTAGCCCAGCACCTCAGTTGGCGACCGGCAACTGGCAATTGACGTGGTCTCGGCGCTTACGGAATACAACCCGCACTCCTTCCCTCCATCGTTCGTCAATGGCCAGCAGCGTCCAATCGATCTCGGGCGAAAGGAACCTGAGCAGGGTGTCAGTGGCAGGATGAACATGGAAAGCCGGGGCAACAAGGAATAAGAGTGGCGGCTCCAGTGCCAACTCGCGCCTGGGGAAGTAGCCGAATTTCTGGAACTCCCCGCGCTCATGGTGCCACGCCACCCGGGACCAGTAATCCAGGCCCTGCAGGGGAAGATGGATGTCCTCATCCGCTTTGAGTTCGAGGACCGCTAACCGGCCCTCGTGCGTGGCACAAAGCACGTCAAGCATGCCGCGATCAGCTGCCGAAAATGCCGGTACTTGCGAATAAACACAGGTGTGGTCCAGACGCTCATCCACCGCATTTACGTTTTGCAGCACCAGCGACTCCAGCCAGCGTTCCGGATACAAGCGCCAGAGGGGGTGGTCGCGCGGCCCTTCGGGGTGGCGCACCTCGCCCACGCTTTTCACCAAGCGGACAAAGTGCTCCGCATTCTGATCACAAAGGACCTTTTCTTCCGCTCCAATTCCGAACACGATTTCGTTGCCGCTGAAGGACGAGCCCGAAGCTTGTGACAGTCGCGCCCGCGCAAATTCCATCCCGCGACGCCGGAATGCGATCTCTGCACCCGAGAGCACAGCGATCTCCACCTCCGGCATGAGTTGACGAACCAGCGTGATCGGATCGGCGAAGCGTTCCTGCGCGCTCCGCTCGTCGCATGCGTGTACCAGCCGCGTGGCGATGTTCCCCAGGTCTGCGATGTCCAACTGGGTCATGGTGTCGGCGCTCTCGTCAATTGCGTAAAGCTCCCATTGTGCAGCACCGTGATGCAAATGGGCCATCCGCTCACGGACTAAATCCCACTTTCCCGCGGGCAGAAACATCTTCAACCCGTGCACTACAGCTTTTCCGGACCACGCATCACGGCAATGCTCGAGCCACAGAATTCCAAACGTCAATGCCGCGTCGATCGAGGCTTGCGTCTCCTGCCCGTTTACGCCGAGGATCGCGAACGCGGATTGCCCACGCCGTAACACGCCTCGTGTGTACACAGGACCGAAGGAGCGCTCCAGGTCCATTGCGGTCGAGAGTTGCACCGCTTGAAACTCGGCGAAATGCCGCGCCAGCATTCTCTCCAGGACCCGGCGATACGCCACGCGGGCCGCCCGCTTCGCGCTCGGCGTGCGGCGATCCTTCCGCCGGCAGATCTCAAGCTTGCTGGGGCGGCTCTGCCCCAGTCTTCGCACTTCTAACCTGAGCACATCATTTTTCGCTTCGGCATCCACAACGCGGCGGACAATGTTCCGTTCGCTCGACCAGAAGTGTAGAAGACACTTGTTGTACTCGCCCGAGATCGAATACCTGGCTTCCCCGAGGTCAAAGGTGACCGCGCCGTCCTCGACAACAACAGCCTCCCGCGAGCCCGCCAGGAACTCCTCCACGGTCCGAACCAGGCTTTCCGGAGTCATCAGGGAGATTGTTGCAACTGGGAACTTGCACGTCTGTGACCGCTGAACGGGAATTCTGGCAATGTGGGATAATGAGGTTTCCCCGGAGTCATTCCCAGCCCGGCGATCATCTATATAACGTGGAAAAAAAACGTTTCTTTTTCGAACATTATGGCCTGACTGAGCGCGATCTCGAGCGCTACCTGGCGGCCGCGCTTTCCGCAGGCGGCGAGTACGCCGACCTTTATTTTGAATACCTTTCCTCGACGGCTCTGAGTCTGGACGAGTCGATGGTGAAGTCGGCGTCGCAGGGAATTTCTGCGGGTTGCGGAGTGCGCGTCGTCTCCGGCGAGCGCACCGGCTACGCCTACACCGACGATTTGTCTCCCGAGCGCATCCTGCATGCCGCTCGCACCGCCGCCCTGATCGCGAGCGGTCCAGCGAAAACTCCGACGGTGGGCTTCCAAGACAAGCCGGGGCGCAGCCTCTATCCCGTGACTCTCCCGTCGGTGGATGCGGAGATCCGGTCGAAGGTTGAATTGGTGATGCGCGCCGACCAGGCAGCCCGCGAGTACGATCCCCGGATTAAGGAAGTTCGCGCCAGCTACGCCGACGAACTGCGCAATATTTTGGTCATCGGCTCTGATGGAACTTTTGCCGAGGACTCCCAGCCATTGGCCCGGCTGAATGTCTCCTGCATTGCCAAAACCGAGAAAGTTTCTGCACGCGGAACCGCGGGTGGAGGCGGTCGGGTTGCGCTCGATTTCTTTTTCGGCGACAAGACTCCGGAATATTTCGCCAAGGAAGCCTCGCGCCAGGCCCTACTCCAACTCGACGCCCGTGAAGCACCTGCCGGAGAGATGGAAGTGGTGCTCGGCCCCGGTTGGCCCGGGGTTTTGCTGCACGAAGCGGTAGGTCATGGACTGGAAGCCGATTTCAACCGCAAGCAGACTTCGGCTTTTGCGGGCCTGGTCGGCCATCGCGTGGCTAGCGAGAAATGCACCGTCGTTGACAACGGCACCATGCCTTGGCGTCGCGGGTCGCTCAATGTGGATGACGAGGGGAACTCCACGCAGAACACTGTTCTGATCGAAAACGGAATTCTCAAGGGCTACCTGAGCGACAAGCTGTCCGCAAAGTTGATGGGAGTCGCGAATACCGGCAACGGGCGGCGCGAGAGCTACGAGCATATTCCGATGCCGCGCATGACGAACACCTATATGCTTCCGGGCGAGGATGATCCGCAAGACATCATTCATTCGGTGAAACATGGCATCTACGCCGTCAACTTCGGCGGAGGCCAGGTGGACATCACCAATGGAAAGTTCGTCTTCTCGGCTTCCGAGGCTTACCTGATTGAAGACGGCCAAATTACCGCGCCCATAAAAGGGGCTACGTTGATCGGCAATGGTCCAGACGTTCTGACGCGCGTGTCCATGGTCGGCAGCGACCTGAAACTCGACGAAGGCGTCGGCACGTGTGGCAAAGACGGACAATCGGTGCCGGTAGGCGTAGGAATTCCGACCATCAAAATCGACCGTCTCACCGTGGGCGGTACAGCGAAGAAGGACGTCGGCAGCTTCATGCAGTGAGCCGCAAGCAGAAGTCAGAATGAAGAGGCGGCTCTTGCATCCAATTCAATGACAACTCAAGTCGAAACTCGAAACCTAAGAATTGAAACTGACCTAAAGGACGTTGCCCAGGACATCGTGCGTCGCGCCATGGAGGGCGGCGCCACTGCTGCCGAATGTGTGATCCGTGAAGGCGACGAATTCTCTACGGTCGTGCGACTTGGCCAGGTTGAAACGCTCAAGGAATCCGGCTCGAAGGCAATCGGAGTTCGGGTGTTCAACGGCAAGCGGGCCGCCAGCACGTATTCCAGCGACTTCTCTCGTTCCGGACTGGACCGCATGTTGAAGTCAGCGCTGGAACTCTCGCGCATTACTTCGGAAGACCCGTTCTCCGGAATTCCAGAGCCCTCGCAATTGGGCCAGCTTTCCGGCGATCTCGACCTGTTTTCCTCCGACGTGTATTCGCTTCCTGGAGAGGAGCGTATCAGCTATGCCCGGCGCGCGGAGAAAGCTGCGCTCGACACCGACCCGCGCATCAAGAACTCCGAAGGAGGATCCTTCGACGCCGCCACCGGTCACAAGATCTTCGCCAACTCGCATGGATTCCTCGGCGAATATCGGCGGTCGTATTGTTCCGTGGCCGCGGTTCCCATCGCGCAGGACGAACAGGGAAACATGCAGCGGGATTATTGGTTTTCGGTTGCCCGCAACCTGGGCAGGCTGGAATCGCCCGAGAGCGTGGGACAAACTGCGGCGCAACGCACGCTTCGGCGCCTCGGAGCGCGCAAGGTCAAGACGGCGCGTGTTCCGGTTGTGTTCGACCCGATGGTCGCCAACTCGATCCTTGACCATATCTTCGAAGGCGTGAATGGAGACTCGGTTTACCGGGGTGCGTCCTTTCTTGCGGGTAAGCTGGGCCAGAAAATTGCCTCCGACGCCGTCACCATCGTTGACGACGGGACCATTCCGGGCGGCTTTGGCACCAGTCCATTCGACGGCGAAGGCGTTCCGACGCGGCGCACGATCGTAGTCGAGAATGGCGTTCTGAAGTCTTACCTTCTGAACACCTACACCGCGAAGAAGCTCAACCTGCAGACCACGGCCAACGCTTCGCGCGGATTAGCAGGCACTCCGGGCATCGGCCCGGGAAATTATTTCTTGCAGGCCGGCACCAAATCGCCGCAGGAAATCATTGCCGGGATCCCTGAGGGGTTATACGTGACCGAATTTCTCGGGCACGGCGTGAACCTGGTTACGGGAGACTACTCGCGCGGCGCTTCCGGACTCTGGATTTCAGGCGGCGAGCTCGCGTATCCGGTCGAAGAGATCACGGTAGCCGGCAATCTGAAAGATGTTTTCATGAACATCTCCGAGATTGGCAACGATCTGGTTTTCCGGGGCGCCGTGGCAGCTCCCACCATCCGCATCGACGGACTCATGGTCGGCGGAGAGTAATCCAAGTGCCGGTTTTCAATTGACAATTGACAATTGGCAATTGAAAATCGGCAATCTACAATTCCCACATGGGCGGCTTGACCGGACCACCACTCGCACCGCAGAAAGAAGAGTCGAACCGGCTTCCGATCGTGATCGGGATCGCAGCGGTCGTGATCGTGGTGGGGATTGTCGCTCTCCTCACGCGACGCTCGCCAATCAGCAGCAACCAACCGCACCCCTACGCGGCAAATCTCAAGCTGTCGAATCTGAAGATGAGCGCAGCGGAGAATTTTGTCGGGGCCAGCGTGACATACCTTGACGGGATGATCACCAACTCTGGCGACAAAACCGTCAACCGCGCGAATGCACACATCACATTCAAGGACGCCATGGGACAGGTCACGCAAACAGAAGACGTCCCGGTCCATATTCTTCAGGCCAGCGGCCCTTATCCGGATGTGGTGGATTTGTCAGCCGCGCCGCTTGCGCCAGGACAAACAAAACCCTTCCGCCTCACGCTTGAGCACGTGAGCAACGCGTGGAATCGCGAATACCCGGACCTGCAAATCACAGATGTAAGCGTGAAGTAACGACAGCCTGGGCGCGAGCGAGCGAGCGTTTGCCAGGTACTAGGTACCCGGTACTGTTCTAAAATGAACCTATGCCCGAAAATAAGCCGTTCCGCCTGACGGAGTCCGTCAAAGCGGCGGGTTGAGCTTCCAAGCTGAGTCCGGCGGCGCTGGACACGGTGCTTGGGAAATTAGCCCGGCAACATGACCCGAATGTGCTTGTCGGCTTCGATCACGCCGACGACGCGGGCGTGTATCAGATCGGGCTGGGCACAGCGCTGGTGCAAACCGTCGACTTTTTCACCCCGATCGTGGACGATCCCTACACTTTTGGCGAGATCGCGGCTACGAATTCCCTGAGCGATGTTTACGCCATGGGTGGTCGCCCGATCACATCCCTCGCTCTTGTGTGTTTCCCCGAAAAAGGCGACCTCAATGTTTTAGAGCGCATTCTGGCGGGCGGACTGTCGAAGATGATGGAAGCAAAATGCACAGTCATTGGCGGCCACAGTATTCGGGACGATGAGATGAAATTTGGCTATTCCGTCACCGGACTCATCAATCCCAACCAGGTTCTGGCGAACAAGGGAGCGCAGCCCGGCGATCGCCTCCTTTTCACGAAATCGATCGGGACCGGCGTGATCTCGACCGCCATTAAGAAAGGCACGGCGAAGCCGGCATGGATTGATGCCGCAGTGAAGTCGATGACCACCCTGAACAAAGCGGCCGCAGAAGTGATCCATGCGCATCAGGCTCCAGCAGCCAACGAACAGAGACCAATGACCGAACACGCATTTGCCGTGCACGCCATGACCGATATCACCGGCTTCGGCCTGATCGGCCATGCTCGTGAAATCGCTCTGGCCTCCAAAGTGTCCATTTGCTTTTACGCCAGCCGCATTCCGCTGCTCGAAGGCGCCCTCGACTGTGTTCGCGCGGGCTACATTCCCGGAGGTCTCAAAGCCAATCGCGAGTACGCTGAGTGCATGGTGCAATACGACGACGGTATCCCGGACGAGATGAAGACCTTGCTCTTCGATCCGCAGACCGCGGGAGGCCTTCTGATCTCAGTCTCCGCCGAAGATTCCCCTGACTTATTGCGAGCCCTGAGCGCGGCCGGCGTTGCAGCCGTCGAAATCGGAGAGGTCGTTGCTGACTCCAAACCTCTCATTGCAGTGAAGGCCTAGCGACCTGGATTCCAGTTACCATCGTTTTCCTCAAAGCAAACCTTTTTGTGATAAGCTCCGCGCAATTGCGCTACTTACGCCTGCTTCGCGGAGGACGTTCTCATGGCCACACCTGGAGTTGGAATCGGCACAACGTCGCAGCCTTCGATCGCCAATGTTGTTGAGCAGAAACTGCGCGCCGAAAGGGTGGTGAAAAGCGGCGCGGGATGGTTCATCACCATTGCCGTGCTTTCCGCCGTTAATTCCATTCTCTCGATGAGCGGCACTGGAGTGCGTTTCATCTTCGGCCTCGGCATTTCGGAAGTCGTGGACGCGATGGCACATCGCGCGGGCACGACCGGTTATGCTCTCGATCTGGTCATTAACGGCTTTGTGGCCGGCCTGTTCATCCTCATCTGGCATTTCGCCCGAAAAGGGGAGGGCTGGGCATTCTGGGTGGGAATGGCCATTTATGCGCTGGACGGCTTGATTGTGCTCTTGTTCGCAGACTACCTTGCCGCTGCCTTTCACGGGTATGCTCTCTACCGAATCTACAGCGGCGTGCTTGGCATCTCGGCACTGCAGGCGGCACAAGCCGCTGCGATTCCCGCCGGCGCGCCGATTGAGCCGCATTGAAGTGGCGGGAACCATTCGAGGCGTCCGTAAGCGAACTTCTGCTAACGCGGTGGGCGGAGCTTCCATGCCACGATCCGGCTCACATGATGGAGTTGGTCAAAGGTCCACCGAGAGATCCGCGCCCCACATCTTTCTCGCGGTCCTAACCCGAGGAGAGAGCGAACTCGCGTGTGTAGGCTCGCCTCGATGAAATACTCTCAACGCACAGCTAAGAGGGTCATCCCAATCTGAGTCCCTGAGATTACCAAGGTGCTAACGCTCGTCTCGCCCAAGCAACAAATGGCGGCCCCCGCCGATATGCAATCCATGGATGGAATGCGTGTGCTCGTGGCAGAAGACTCTCAGATTTACCAGAGGATCGTAGGTCGCTGCCTGCAGGATTGGGGCTTTGTTGCAACCGTCGCGAAAGACGGGAATGAAGCGTGGGAGGTGCTACGCCGGCCCGATGCTCCGAAATTACTTTTGCTCGACTGGGTCTTGCCTGATATCGATGGGATTGAATTGTGTAACCGAATTCGACGGGCAGGCGCAGAACGCAGCTACTCCTACATCATTGTATTAACCGGCAAGGACGGCCAGGCAGATATGTTGCAGGCCATGGAGGCTGGGGCCGACGATTACATTGTTAAACCCTTCGATGAACCTGCCCTTCGGGCGCGACTCTCGGTGGGAAAACGTATTCTCGACTTGCACGAAGAGCTGGTCAGGGCTCGTGAATCGATGCGCCACGCCGCTACCCACGATTGGCTCACGGGGGTGATGAACCGGGGTGCAGCCATGCAGTCGCTGGAGATGGAACTGGAGCGCAGCAGGCGCGACAAGAAGCCCCTCGGCGTGATCATGGCGGACATCGATCATTTCAAAGAGGTCAACGACACTTGCGGCCATCTATACGGGGACGAGGCCCTCAAAGAGATCGCTCACCGGTTCCGTTCCAAGCTTCGCGTCTACGATACCGTCGGTCGCTACGGCGGTGAGGAATTCCTGCTCATTCTTCCCGGAGCTGATCTGGTCAACACGATGGTGCGAGCCGACGAACTACGGGTGCTGGTGGCGGACCGTCCTATCGTGGCTTCGAAGATTTCGCGCAAGATCACCGTCAGCATGGGGGTAGCGGTGGCAAACGGGTCAGGCGGCACGAATGCGGTTTCGCTGCTGGGGATGGCAGATCGGAGCCTCTACGCTGCCAAGAAGAACGGGCGCAACCGCGTTGAACAAAACGACGATGTACCTGCTCGTAGCCAGCACTGAGCGACGGTACCATTAATTACAGAACCACCAGGACGGCAAAAAGGGCGGCTCGAAAGCCGCCCTTCTCGAACTTACTAACTAGCTCTTACGCCCGCGCCGGACTCTCTCCGCCCTTGGCGATTCCAGGACGTCCCGGCTCCGGCTTTAGCACCTGCTGCACGCCATCATCGCCCTTCGATGGAGGCTGCATCTTTGGAAGTTCCTTTCCTTCCAGGATCAGCCTGATATCGTTGGCATCAATCACTTCGCGTTCCAGCAGTGCAGAGGCCATGCGATGAACGACGTCATCGTTTCCGGCAAGAATCTCCTTGGCCGTGCTGTAGCCTTCGCCGATCAGGCGCCGGACTTCCTCGTCGATCTTGATGGCAGTGGCTTCGCTGTAATCGCGATGCTGCGCGATTTCACGGCCCAGGAAGATCTGCTCTTCTTTCTTGCCGAAGGTCAGGGGCCCCAGTTCGCTCATGCCGAACTCGCACACCATCTTGCGCGCCAGTTCGGTCGCGCGTTCGATGTCGTTGCCCGCTCCGGTGCTCATCTGGCTGAGGAACATCTCTTCCGCGATGCGGCCGCCCATCATGATGGCGATCTGCGTCTCAAGATAGTCCTTGGTGTAGTTGTGCTTGTCATCGATGGGCAACTGCATGGTCACGCCCAGCGCCATGCCACGAGGAATGATCGTGACCTTATGCACCGGATCGGACTTCGGCAACTTCGCCGCCACTAACGCATGGCCGGCTTCGTGGTAGGCCGTCACCTTCTTCTCCTCATCGGATAGGATCAGCGACTTGCGCTCCACGCCCATCAGGACTTTGTCTTTGGCCAATTCGAAGTCGTACTGCAACACAGCCTTGCGGTTCTGCCGCGCCGCGCTCAGAGCGGCTTCGTTCACCATGTTGGCCAGGTCGGCTCCCGAGAAGCCCGGAGTTCCTCGGGCCAGTACCGAGAGATCCACATCCTCAGCCAATGGAATTTTGCGAGTGTGCACGCGAAGGATCTCTTCGCGGCCACGCACATCCGGACGGCTCACCACCACGCGGCGATCAAAACGTCCCGGACGCAGCAACGCCGGATCCAGCACGTCAGGCCGGTTGGTCGCGGCCATCAGGATCACGCCTTCGTTCGATTCGAAACCATCCATCTCAACCAACAGTTGATTGAGGGTTTGCTCACGCTCGTCGTGCCCGCCGCCGAGGCCAGCGCCGCGATGACGTCCGACAGCGTCAATTTCGTCGATGAAGATAATGCAGGGAGCGTTCTTCTTCCCCTGCTCGAACAGATCGCGAACGCGGCTTGCGCCCACGCCTACAAACATCTCAACGAAATCGGAACCCGAGATCGAAAAGAATGGAACGTTGGCTTCGCCAGCGACAGCACGGGCCAGCAAAGTCTTGCCGGTTCCCGGGGGTCCGACCAGCAGCACGCCCTTCGGAATGCGCCCGCCAAGCTTCTGGAACTTCTGAGCCTCGCGCAGGAACTCGATGATCTCCCTCAGTTCTTCCTTGGCCTCATCCACCCCCGCCACGTCCTTGAACGTGACTTTCTTCTGCTGCATCGAAAGCAGGCGGGCCCGGCTCTTGCCGAACGAGAGGGCTTTGTTTCCGCCCGTCTGCATCTGCCGGATCATGAAGAACCACAATGCTGCCAGCAAGATAAGAGGAGCCAGGTTCAGCAGCCAGGTGGGCCAGCTTCCATTGCTCGCATCCCGAATCGTGATATTGACGCCCTTATCGCGCAGCGTCTTGATCATGTCTGGATAGTTGGCCGGGACCGTGGTGTGAAAGCCCGAATTGTCGCTGCGATACTTACCCCGGACTTCCATGCCGATGACGGTGACCTCTTTTACGCTGCCCTGGTCCACGTCCGACATGAATTGCGAGAAGTTGACTTCCTTCTCCTTCTGCCCGGAATTACCCGCCTTCACCACCTGCCACAAAAGGAAGGCGGAAAGCACGATAACCAGCCAGAAAACTACCGTTTTAACCGTCGAATTCACTGAGAGGCTCCTGAGAAATTAGCGCCTTTTTCCAAAACGCAAGCCGGTGCACTTCCCCTTCCAGATTAGATGCCCGACGCGGGAATTGGATAGGACAAAATGCCTGGACGATCCATTCTACTCGTTCCGACGAAAAAAATGGATGGGCTTACCCCCGTAACTTAAGTCACGGCCTGGTTCAAGAGGTTGCGGCCAAATAGGGAATATTGCGGTAGGTCTGCTCAGGGGCGCCCATGCCGTAGCCTACCAGGAAGGCTTCATCTACCAGGAAACCGAAGTAGTCAGGCTGTAGCTGTACGCGTCGTGCCGCCTGCCGGTCCAGCAGCGTCGCCACCTTCACCGAGGCTGCCCCTCGCGCCCGCAAGTCATTCATCAGGAACTCAGTGGTAATTCCGGAGTGGATGAGACCTTCCACCAGCAGCAGATGCTGTCCCTCGATGTTTGGCTCATGACTGAAAAAAATCTCCAGAGTCTCGCCACTGGCGCCATCCTGGCGCCGGTAACGCGGCTTGACGAACTGGCAGATCACCGGGACTTCCAGGGCGCGGACCAGGTCGGCCATAAACATGAATCCGTTCTCGAGCAGCGCCAGCGCGTGGATGGTCTTGCCACGATAGTCGTCAGAGATTTGCCGGGCCATCTCTTTGACCCGTTTCTGGATCTGCTCCGCCGGAATGACGGTGCGTAACTGCTCAGCTTTTGGCATCGGAGTCATAGTCTTGCTAGCGGGTGCTGCGCTATCCACGGCATGCGATCTCGCGAATCAATACCGCCCGGTGCGCCCCCGCTTTATACCGCCACGCTTCCGGACATGGAAATCCCCGCATCCAGAGTACATCCGGCCCGCTCACAACGACAGGCCACAGCTTACGCTCGCGTCCCGTAATATGCCGATCCTGGAGCAACTCCTTGATCTTCTTTGGCTCCTTGGTGTGCGCTGGCCAGAACCGGTCACCGGCCCGCCAGTTGCGTACCAGCAATTCTTTATTCAACAACGCAGCATCAAACAAGTGCTCCGCCGGATACCTGTTGGGAGGACCTTCCACCAGCACCGCTTCCAAGCAGATACCCAGGGCGGGGATCTCGGTTGTGCCAGGCACTGAAAATGCATTCTGGTAGTCAGCGACCTGCTCACAGTCCTGCAGTACAAAATGCACCATTTCACCGTTGTCCGACCGCGCTGACATCCATCCCTGCGGCATGGGCGCGGATTTCTGGATTCCGCGGCACACGTCTAATACTGCTTCAACGTGCCGAAACTCCAGTCTGAGCCCAATACCAGCGGCGGCTGCGCGCACCACACGACGCTGCACGGCAAGCGGTAAGGCACATAGCTGTTTAGAAGATAGGACACCCGGAGTGTGCACGGTCCCAGGCAAGGCTTTGCCAACTTCACTGGCCCAATACTCTTCTTCGGCACGCGCGATTTCTGCCGTATCGGCCAGTGACTCACGAATCGATGGGTTCAGGTTCCGCTCCAGACGCGGAAGAATCCCGTGGCGGACCCGGTTGCGCGCATGCCGCAAGTCGCGATTGCTTGCGTCCTCCCGCCAAGGCTGGTTTAGTTGTTTCAGATAGGTTTCGATATCCGTGCGCCGCACTCCGAGCAGCGGGCGAATCACGGAGCCGGAAGGGCCACAAACCCTCGGGTAGATAGCGGCCAGCCCGGCGGTACCCGCTCCTCGTCCCATCCGCAGCAGAACGGTTTCGGCTTGATCGTCGAGCGTGTGGGCGGTGGCGACCTGGTGCACGATCCGGTCACGAATCAGGCCCTGAAAATACTCGTAGCGGAGATGCCGGCCGGCGGCTTCGGTACTCAGGCCTTTTTCCGCCGCGTACCTGTTCACGTCCGTGGCCGCACTCTGAAACGGAAGCTTCTGGTTTTTTGCCAGCTCTTCCACAAACTGCTCATCGGCGTCGGATTCTGCCCCACGCAACCGGTGATTGAAGTGAAGCACACAGAGTCCGATGCCGAGATCGCCTCGTAATTCTCGCATCAGACGCAACAATGCAACCGAGTCAGCACCGCCTGAAACCGCGAGCCCAACCCGATCGCCGGCGCGGACCAGTTCGTGACGCCGGACGTACTGAACCACGCGTTGTGCAAGTTCCTGCAAGGCCCTATCTTACCGCGCGATCCACTCTGTAAGCAGCGGCGCAGTCGGCGGTTAGGCCGAGCGCAGCTCAGCACCGCGCTCCCAGTGCACCGGAGAGAGCGCAGTATGCTCGAAGGCGAAGAGAATCTGAAAACCCTTACTTCAGGTGCCGTTGTAAGATTCTCACGCGATGCCGGAACCAGCATTCATCCCACTCCAGTTCGAACGGCTCGACCCAGCGCAGCAACTGGCCCGGGCCGCGCAGTTCCACGAGATGCTCCGCACGCGGCGCACCGTCCGCGACTTCTCGGCCGATCCTGTGCGCTTCGAAGTGATCGAGGCCGCCATCCGGACCGCCGCCTCCGCTCCGTCCGGGGCCAATCGCCAGCCCTGGCACTTCGTCGCCGTGTCCAACCCCGAGGTGAAACACCAGATCCGCGAAGCCGCCGAAGCCGAAGAGCGCGCTTTTTACGAACACCGCGCGCCGGAAGAATGGCTGGAAGCCCTCCAACCGCTCGGCACCGATTGGCACAAGCCCTTTCTCGAGACTGCGCCATGGTTGATCGTGGTGTTTCGCGAGGACTACGAGTTGATTGACGAGCAAACCAAAGAGAAAAACTATTACGTCATGGAATCGGTTGGAATCGCCTGCGGCTTTCTGCTTACCGCACTGCACGCCGCAGGGCTTGCCACGCTCACGCATACCCCGAGCCCCATGGGATTTCTCGCTCAAATTCTGAATCGCCCCAAGAACGAGAAACCATACTTGCTGATCCCAGTGGGTTACCCGGCCGAAGGCGCGCGTGTGCCAAACATCGTGAGGAAACCGCTCTCCAAAGTGATGACAGTCGTCTTGTGACTACTTCAATAACGAACCAAGCGCAGCCAAGAGCCGCTCAATGTCCTCTTCAGAATTGAAGAAGTGACATGAAACTCGAATGCCACCCACATTCGATGTATAGCGAACCGACACCAGGATTTTCACCTGCAGCAAGCGGTTCATCAGTTTGATATTTTCCTCCGCGGAGCCGACTGAGAAAGTCACGATCCCTGCACGATTCTGTTTTTCGAAAGCGGTCACAAGCGTCACCGGAAGCGCCCTCAATCCCGCGATCAATTTCCCGGTGAGGCCATGGATGTGTTCCGCGATCTTCTGTTGGCCAAGGGCATGAATCAGATTCAGCGATGCCGCCAGCCCGATTGCCCCAGGGTAGTTTGCCGTTCCACCGGTTTCGAATCGCCGTGCGCTCGCGACGTACTCGTAGTCGCGAACCGGGGAAATCGTCGGCGTCTGGAAGTACGCGCCCCAGCCGCCGGGCGGGTCTTCGACCGACAGATATCCGGGAATCGGCAACTTCAATCTCGGAAGCGCCTCGCGATGGACGTAAAGGAATCCGCATCCGAACGGCGAGTTCAGCCACTTGTGCCCGCCGCAGGCAAGGAAGTCCACCGGGGCTTCGCGGACATCGATCGGCACTGCCCCCAGTTGCTGGATCGCATCCACGACGAACCATATATTCCGCTCACGGCAGAGCCTGCTGAAGGCAGCCAGATCGCAGCGATAGCCGTTGCTCCACTGCACGCTGCTGATGGAAATCACGCGCGTGCGGGGCGTGATCCGCGCCGCAAAATCTTCGACCCGAACTTCGCCGTGATGGTTGGGGACCACATCAATTTCGGCGCCTTCCTTCCGCTTCTCCACCCACGGAATCGCGACCTCCAGGAACTCGAGGTCCGACATGAGTACCCGGTCGCCGCGTTCCAGGGGAATCGCACCTGCAGCAATGGATAACCCGTGGCTGGTACTCTCGACCAAGGCAATTTCATCGGAGTGCGCGTTAATAAGGCGCGCAACAGCGGGGCGAGCCGCAGCCCGCATTTCGTCCATGAAGATGTGGTGAGCCGTGGAAGATTCGCGAGGACAGGTCAAGGCCAGGTTCAGGAATTTATCAATGGCTTCGACCGCTGGACGCGAGGCGAGCGATACGCACGCCGAATCCAGAAAAACCTTGTCGTGAACTCCGGGAAAGTGCTGCCGTGCGCTGATCATGCGAGCGCCATTAGAGCACAGGCTGCACTCCAGCACCAATGCCGCGCATGTCTACAGACGGGCCGCCTGTTCCCGCCGCTTGCCCTGGATCTCAATGTAGACGTTGACCAACGACACGGCGGCCGGAGTGACTCCCGGGATTCGCGACGCATGGCCCAGCGTACGCGGACGGATCTTGACCAGTTTCTCCTGCATCTCGCGCGAAAGACCGCTCACCGAACGATAATCAAACCATTCCGGGATATGCCTCTGCTCAGCTTTTTTGAGGCGGTCGATCGCACGTTCCTGCTGCTGGAGGTAGCCTTCGTACTTGATCTCGGTCTCAACCGACTTGAGTTCATTGCGAGCCTTCGCGTTCAGGCCATCGGTGGACTCGCACGCGGCGAAGAACTCCGGCGCAAGCTCATGCAGCGCTGGAGCGAACTGCTCCACGGAGACCTCCGGACGCTTCAACAACTGTGCCAGAGACTGGCCGAGCATGGATGACCACCCGCTCGGGTCTGGCTGAGCAATCTTCTCCACGATTGCATTGGTCAACCTGGTCTTCTGCAGCAGCGAGGCGATTGCCCGAGTTCGCTCCTGCTTGGCCTGGTGATCAGACCAGGCAGCGTCCGAAATCAGCCCAATTCTGCGCCCATGCGGGGTCAGCCTGCGGTCGGCGTTGTCTATCCGCAAATGCAGGCGGAACTCCGCCCTCGACGTGAACATGCGGTAAGGCTCGTTCGTGCCCTTGGAAATCAGATCATCAATCAGGATCGCGGTGTAAGCCTCGGTGCGGTCCAAAATCAGCGGCTCTTCGCCCTTCACTCTCAGCGCGGCGTTGATTCCGGCCATTAAACCCTGGCAAGCGGCCTCTTCGTATCCGCTGGTGCCATTGATTTGTCCTGCCAGGAAGAGGCCCGCGATCTGCTTGGTCTCGAGCGTCCGCTGCAATTCCGTGGGATCGATTGAGTCGTATTCAATGGCGTAACCGGGGCGCAGCATCTCCGCCGTTTCAAGGCCGGGCACCGACTTCAGGATTGCCATCTGCACCTCGATGGGCAGAGAGGTGCTCATCCCATTCACATAGATCTCGTGCGTGTTCAGTCCTTCCGGCTCGAGAAAGAGCTGGTGCGTGGTCTTGTCAGGAAATTTGACAATCTTGTCTTCGATGGAGGGACAGTAACGCGGCCCAATCGAGTGAATTTGCCCGCTGTACATCGGCGAGCGGTGCACATTCTCGCGAATGATGCGATGTGTCTCTTCCGTGGTCCATGCAATGTAGCAAGGCACCTGCCGGTCATGATGCGCGACCCGCTTGGTGCGGAAGCTGAAGGGAGTCGGATCCGGGTCGCCGGGCTGCTCCTGAAATCGGGACCAATCAATACTGCGCCCATCCAGGCGAGGAGGAGTACCCGTCTTGAGGCGGCATCCTCGAAGGCCAAGTTGCTTGAGAGATTCGCCCAGCAAAACCGCGGCCGGCTCTCCGGAACGCCCCGCCGGATACTGCTGTTCCCCACAGTGGATCAGTCCGTTCAGGAACGTTCCCGTGGTAACGATGACCGCCGCAGCACCCACGGTGCGTCCATCGCGAAGACGGATGCCAAGACAGCGGCGCGCAGATGCCTCCAAGCTTTCAGCCGACGAGGAAAACGACTGAATCAGCAGTTCCGCAACTTCGGCCTGCTTGATTTTCAAATTCGGTTGCGACTCGAGCACCTCGCGCATCCTCAGGCGGTAAGCCTGCTTGTCACACTGCGCGCGCGGCGACCACACCGCAGGGCCGCGCGAAGTATTCAGCAGCCGGAACTGGATGCCGACCGCATCGGTGACCTCGCCCATGATGCCGCCCAGCGCATCCACCTCGCGCACGAGATGCCCCTTGGCAATGCCGCCAATCGCCGGATTGCATGACATCTGCGCGATCAGGTCCACATTCAGGGTGTAAAGCGCGGTTTTCAGGCCCATGCGCGCCGCGGCCATGGCGGCTTCGCACCCAGCGTGGCCGGCGCCCACAACTACTACTTCGAATTGTTCCGTGAACTGCAAAGCTTGTCTCAAGAACCCCACGTGTTGGGACAGCCGCGCGGGCCGTCCTCCCGTCAAGGAGGGAGTACTGCGTAGCTCCATTTTAGCAGTACGGCGTAACCGGTCAGAACTGAGGCCCGCCGATGTCGGTGAAGGTGATCTCTTGCCAGCGATCGGAGGGAAAGTACCAATTGCTGGCGCCCGCCTCGTGGTTATTGACGTCCGGCCCCGCCCACAAAGCAGTAGTCGAACGCCAGTAGTCCATCCCCATCTGGACCAGCGCGCCTTTTGAGATTTTCACCTGCGCGGTAACCGTGCAGCCTTCCAGTTTTCCAAGTGGAAGCGCGGGCCTTGGCGAGGCACTCCAGAAGTGCCAGACCCGATCGGGGCGGGTGCCTATTCGGAGCCTCACGGTGCGATCTGCCAGGTTTTTCTCGAACGGCATGGGACTGTGCTCATCGGTGCCGAACCAGGGATGTCGCCGGTACAATCCGCCTCGCAGATCGCTCTGGTCATCGTTGAGTAGATGAAATTCCCCATCCACCCGGCAGGTAAGACGTAATCTCGCCACCTCAACTGTCGCGAAGCGATGGTCTGGGTCCCGCACATCGGCAATCGCAATTCCCCACAGCAAGACCGACTTAAACTCTGGCGGAGCGGGCACCGGATTGACATAACCCGCTTTCCAGCCGACGTCCTCCGGCACCCGGGGATCATTTTGTACCCCGAACATGGAAGAAGACGCGGCCCTTCCTTCCCCCGTGCTCACGAAAATTGGCGACGTGCTTGCCCAGCGCGGCACAATCGCGATGACTTTCCCCTCCGAGCATACTTTGAAGGTCGCGGCCACTTTCCCAAACGAAACTGCTGTCGTCGCACCCAAATTTCGCCCAGTGATCGCGACTCTCGTTCCTTCCGGGCCAAAGATCGGCGAGATAGCGTCTATAGCTGGCGGCGACGCGCTTTTCTGAAATCCGCCCAGAGCCAGCAGCCCCGAGATCAACAACAGTTTCCCGATCCGAAACAACGATAGCTCCCCTGCTCTCAACAGCAATTCGAGGTTAATGTTTACCGTCGCAATGGTAAGTGACGGATGACCCATTTAGGTGGTTGCGGCAATGCCGAATCGCACTTATATTGGTGAGTTGGAAAAAGGAAAATCAGTTTATGGATAGTCGGCAATTTTTCGTAGAACTGGATGCGCGTATCGCCCAATACGACCTCCTTTGCCACCCCTTTTACAAATCGTGGACGGCGGGGCAACTGACGGAGGAAGATTTGCGCGAGTATGCGCGGGACTACTATCACCACGTGGCGGCGTTTCCTACGTATCTGGCGGAATTCGGCATCCGTCTGAACGACGGAGAATTGCGCCGCGCCGTGCTGGCAAACATGTCGGACGAAAAAGGCGGGGAAGATGTTTATGGCGATCCGTCTGCTTCCCATGCCGAATTGTGGCTCGATTTTGCCGAAGGCATGGGCGCGATGCGCGACCTGCGTTTGCATCAACCTCTTCCCGAGATCAAAGCTTTAATCAACTTCTTCCACCAGGTCTCGAGCGAGCGATCTCCCGCCGAAGCCCTTGCTGCTTATTACGCTTACGAGTCGCAGGTCCCGCGCATCGCCCGGGAAAAGGCCCGCGGATTACGCGAGCAGTACGGCGCCGACAAAAAGACGTGCAGCTACTTCACCGTGCATGAGACTGCGGACATTCAACACTCACAGGTGTGGAAGCAGCAATTGTCCCGGGAAATCTCAGCCCACCCGGAAAGCGCTCCCAAAGCTTTGGCCGCAGCTGAAGCGGCAGCCAAGGCGCTGTGGACCGCTCTTGATGGGATCGAGCAGCGTCGCATGGCCAACGCCGCGTAAATATCAGATCTCGGCTGTGGAGACGCAGCTCGGCTGCGTCTCCCCCTTCTCTAGAACATCCTGGGCTGCCTAAGAGGCTACGCCCGGGACTTGTCACTGCAAATTCCCGCGATTTCGCTATACTCTGCCGGCATGCGTACTGTCTGCTGGCTTGTATTTCTGCTCTGGGCCAGTTCATTTTCCGCGTCTCAGGAACGAACGCCGTCAGGCGGTTCGGAAATCTCCCACTTACAAAGTTTGGCGGAAGCCGACGACTTGCCGGCGCAGGTGGCACTGGCTCGCGCCTACCTGGACGGAAATGGCATCACTCAAAGTGACGCGTTGGCTCTGAAGTGGCTCCGGCGCGCGGCCGCTGAGAATTACTCCGATGCGGAAAACGAACTTGGCATTCTTTATTCAAGCGGCCGCGGAGTGGAGAAGAACAAAGAAGAAGCTTTTAAGTGGTACAAGAAGGCGGCCAAGCATGGCAGTCCGTCCGGAATGTTCAACCTGGGAGTCTGTTACTACAATGGCGACGGCGTGAACATCGACGATGCTCTCGCTTTTGCCTGGTTCACTTTGGCAAAAGAGCACGGAAGCGCGCCAGCCGTAGACGCTGTCGCGCGCTCAAACAAGGAACTGCGCCCAAGAACCCTGATCGAGGGCCTGCGCGATATCGGGGAGTTTTACGAAAGAGGCGAGAGCTTGCCGCGCAACGTGCCCGAGGCGGTGAAGTGGTATTCGAACGCGGCAGAGCATGGAGACACCGAGTCTCAAGTCCGGCTCGCTGCGATTTACATGGGTACAGGTATCGCTGCGGACTACACACAAGCCCGACACTGGTGTGAAGTAGGGGCAAAGGGCGGTGATAGCCGCGCTCAATATTGCCTCGGAACACTGTATCAGCGTGGACTCGCTGTCCAGCAGGATCCGAAGCGCGCACTTAGGTATTACCAGCAAGCCTCAAACTCAGGCAACACGTTCGCTATGAGAGCACTCGCGGAAATGTGCGTCACGGGGGAAGCTGGAAAGGTCGATCGCCTTGCAGCGTTCTTGCTGTACGTCAGGGCTGGTGCGAAAGGCGACAAGGACGCCATCCCCGGTGCTGCAAAGCTCCAGAAAGAACTCGATCCAGGCGAGCGAAAAAAGGCCGACAAGCAATTACCGCAGTGGCGAATCGATCCAAGGAAACTGGAGACGATTTTGTCGAACCCCAACTCTCTACAATAAGTGACGCAAACCTACGGAGGCCGCCGCTTTCGCGCCCCGCAACCCTATCGCGAAGGGGATGAAATCACCGTAGGACCCATGTCAAGATCGAAACACCGTCCGCCAGTGACCCCGCTTACAGCAAATTCACTTTTATGCAGGTCCGAAAATAGCCAGCGGTTCCCGCTGCCATCCGCTATTCTTTCCCAGTCATGGTCCTCGATCGCTCCATCTGTTCGCTCGCTCGCAGGACGCGCGACGCTCGCTTCGACGGCCGCTTCTTCATCGGCGTGATGACCACGCGCATTTATTGCCGCCCGGTGTGCCCGGCCCGCTCTCCTAAAGAAGAAAATGTTCGCTACTTTGCCAGCGCCGCCGCTGCCGCGGAAGCCGGACTGCGGCCCTGCCTGCGTTGCCGTCCCGAGGCCTCGCCCGGCACGCCCGCTTGGCTGGGGACGTCGGCCACGGTTTCCCGCGCCTTGCGACTGATCAGCGAAAGCGCCCTGGAAGACGGCGGGATGGAATCATTGGCGATGCGGCTCGGCATCGGAGCCCGTCACCTGCGCCGCCTTTTCCTGAAGCATCTTGGAGCCAGTCCCATCGCAGTGGCACAAACCCGTCGGCTGCACTTTGCCAAAAAGCTGATTGACGAGACGACTCTTCCCATGCGCGATATCGCCGTGGCTGCGGGCTTCGGCAGCATTCGTCGCTTCAACGATACATTCTCGAAAACCTATCACCGTACCCCGACTCACCTGCGAAAGCTTGCCCGCCGCGCTCCCGGACGCGAGCAGCATCAGTATCAATTCCTGCTCCGCTTCCGGCCTCCATTCTGCTGGGACGCTTTGCTGGAATTCCTCACTCCGCGCGCAACTCCCGGAATTGAAGCCGTCGCAGGCTCCGTCTACAAGCGCACCATCTCCCTGCATGGCATTGACGGTTGGTTTGAGGCGACCCTGAACGGTACTGCGGACGCCTTGTGCGTGCGCATTCACTTCCCCGAAGCCCGCTGGCTTTTCCTCATCATCGAGCGAGTTCGCCGGATGTTCGACCTCGCCGCCGATCCCAACGAAATCGGCGCTTGGCTGGGGCGGCATCCGGTTTTTGCCTCTCGCGTCAGGCATCGTCCGGGGCTGCGCGTCCCTGGCTGCTGGGACGGCTTTGAACTTGCCGTGCGTGCCATCCTCGGACAGCAGGTCAGCGTGCGCGGTGCCACCACGCTTGCGGGCAGGCTGGTGCGAAGCTTCGGCACTCCGATCGACCTCGCACCCGGCCTGAGCCATTTGTTTCCCACTCCGGAGAAGATGGCCCACAGCGATCTGGCTGGCATTGGACTCCCGAAGGCGCGAGCGCATGCATTGCGATCACTTGCGCGCGCCGTGTGCGATGGCACAGTCAGTTTTGCTGGAGTAGTGGATGCTGAGCAGTTTGTCGCTCGCTTCTGTGAGCTGCCTGGAATCGGCGACTGGACCGCCCAGTACGTAGCCATGCGCGCCCTGAATGAGCCTGACGCCTTCCCCGCCAGTGACCTCGGCCTGCTGCGGGCTCTCGGCGTTCGCGATCCGCGCGAGCTCGCCAAAATGTCAGAGCGGTGGCGTCCATGGCGGGCCTACGCTGCAATGTATCTGTGGCAGGCCGACGATTACTCCGTCCACCACAAACCGAGAATGCTTTTGCCCGCGACCGCACGAGCGACCCAGGCACTTCTATCTGCGGCCCCCTAAGAAGGAAGCTCTGTGACTACTTCGTATTGCGAAATCGAATCTCCGATCGGCCCTCTGCTGCTGGTGGCGGACGGCGGTGGCTTACGGCAAGTTCATTTCTGCAACGGGCGCCATCCGGCGAAACCGGATTCGTCCTGGGAACAGAATCCCAAGGCGCTCCGGGAAACCATTCGCCAACTGAAGGCCTACTTTGCTGGCACACTGCAGAATTTCGACATAACTCTCTCTCCTCAGGGCACCAGTTTCCAGCTGGAAGTCTGGAAACGTTTGCGCGAGATTCCTTATGGCGAAACCATTTCGTACGGGGAACTGGCCCGGCGCATCGGAAATCCCAATGCGTCTCGCGCGGTGGGATTGGCGAACGGTTCGAATCCCATTCCCATCATCATTCCGTGTCACCGGGTAATCGGGAGTAACGGCAAACTGACCGGTTATGGCGGCGGCCTGCCGATCAAAGAGAAACTGCTGGCCCTGGAACGCCGCCAACTGCAACTGCTGTAGCCGCAACGCGTAGCGGCAGGCCACCTCGGCGGCCGGGCCAGCGCTGCTGGATTGGCCCATCTCGCGCGCTGCCGCGAGCTCCGCTCGCCGGACAGCCGAGGGCTGGCTGTCCCTACGCACGACGCAAGAACGCGAAAGAGCGCCGGCTCGGCCCTGTGAGCCTCTCAGACTGACCCCCTGCGGCGAACCCGGCAGCCCCGCAGCAAATCCTGATAACATAGGGTCAAAGCGTGGGAACTCCTGCATCTAAACAACAGTGATATGAAGACGCACACCCTTGCAGCCTTGCTTTTTTTGACCCTTATAGGCGCCGCAGCCGCGCAGGACACGAATTCCGCCCTGAAGCCGCCCAAGGGCGCCCAGGTCGCCATCGTGGTTTTTGAAGATTTGCAGTGCCCCGACTGCCGGCGCGCGGCTCCCCTGGTCGCCGAAGCAGGACGCACCTATAAAATTCCCGTCGTTCGCCATGATTATCCGCTGCCCATGCATAGCTGGTCATTCCAGGCGGCGGTGATCGCCCGTTATTTTGATTCTCACTCGCGCCAGCTCGGGTACGAATACCGCGACTACATTTTTCAGCACCAGCCGGAAATTACCCCGGAAAACCTTCGCAGCTTCGCTGACAAGTTCGCCGCCGAGCACAAAACGCCTCTACCTTTCGTGGTCGATCCCCAGGGCAAGTTGGCGGCGGAAGTGAATGCCGACAAGGACCTGGGCACGCGTCTCGGCCTCGAGCACACGCCCACGATCTATGTCGTCAGCAACAAAACTACGGGTAAGCCATTTGTTGAGGTAGTGGATCGCACGCAGCTATTCCAGTTGATCGACGCCATGAAGGGCGAATAAGGGTTCCGTTTATGGCTGCGAGTAATTCGACCTTCTGATGAATTGCCCCGCTGCCTTGCGCCCTACGAAGCGATC
This sequence comes from Terriglobales bacterium, assembly GCA_035652095.1. GTDB lineage: Bacteria > Acidobacteriota > Terriglobia > Terriglobales > Acidobacteriaceae > DASREM01. The sequence continues at coordinate 38,282 of DASREM010000003.1, forward strand.
TTTCTCGACCACCACTTCTCCGCGGGAAAGCACAACCTCGGGCATGCCGGTTACTTCGATGCCTTCAAACATCGAGTAGTCGACCCGCATGTGATGATTGGCGGCGCTAATGACGTGCTTGCGCTGCGGATCAAAGATGACCAGGTCGGCATCACTCCCCACCGCGATGCTGCCCTTTCTTGGATAGAGCCCGAAGAGCTTCGCCGGCGTGGTGGAGACGAGTTCCACAAAGCGGTTGACGCTGAAACGTCCCGCCGCTACTCCGCCGGAGTAGATCAAGCTCATGCGGTGCTCGATACCCGGCCCTCCATTGGGGATTTTCGTGAAATCATCTCGCCCTAGTTCTTTCTGCTCCTTGAAGCAGAACGGGCAATGGTCGGTCGAGACGACTTGCAGATGATCCTGCTTCAGCCCATTCCAAAGTTTCTCCTGATGCCACTTCTCGCGTAAGGGAGGAGTAAAGACGTATTTCGCTCCTTCGAATCCAGGCACATTGAAGTTGTCGATGGAAAGGTAGAGATACTGCGGGCAAGTCTCACCGTAAACAGGCAGCCCGCGGTCGCGGGCCTCGCGGACCTTCTCCAAGGCGTCATTACAGCTCATGTGCACGATATAAACCGGGGCCCCCGCCATTTCCGCCAGGGCAATCGCGCGGCCAGTGGCTTCCGCCTCCGCTGTTGTGGGTCGCGTCAAAGCGTGATATTTGGGCGCTTTCTTCCCTTCCGCCAAGGCTTGCTGCACGATGACATCAATGGCTCCGCCATTCTCCGCGTGCATGCAGACCAGTCCGCCGTTCTGTCCCGTGGCTCGAAGAGCTTTGAAAATGCTGGCGTCGTCCAGCATGAAAACACCGGGATAGGCCATGAACAGCTTGAAACTGGTAACACCTTCGCGCACCAGCGCGTTCATCTCGTCAAGTTGAGCGCTGCCCAGATCGGTGATGATGCAATGAAATGAGTAATCGCAGACCGCCTTGCCGTCTGCCTTCTTCATCCAGGTGTCAAACGCGGTTCGCAGTGTCTGGCCCTTGTACTGGATGGCGAAATCGATCAGCGTGGTCGTCCCTCCAAACGCAGCGGCTCGCGTTCCAGTCTCAAAGTCATCCGCGCTGGTGGTTCCACCAAAAGGCATGTCGAGATGCGTGTGAACGTCAATCCCGCCCGGCAGAACTAACCTGCCGGCCGCCTCGATGATCTTGCCGGCGTTCTCGCGCGGCAGGCTCTGTCCGATGGCAGCGATCTTGCCGTCCGTGATAGCGACGTCTGCTGTGTAGCTATCGGTGGCAGTCACCACACGCCCATTCGCGATGATCGTGTTAAAGCCCATTCGGTCTCTCCTTGACTTGGCAGAGCAGGATTCTATGCTAAACTCGCCGCCCTGACATACTGGCGGGAAGGCCGGAGGATGGCATGCAGTTCGGTATCACCATAAAACCCGACATGCCGGTAGAGCGGATCGTCGCCCTCACGAGACAAGCTGAATCGGCAGGCTTTGAATACGGATGGATCTTTGATTCTCACGTGTTGTGGCTCGAGCCTTATCCCCTGCTGACGTTGATGGCGATCAACACGAAAACAATGCGCCTCGGCACCTGCGTGACCAATCCCGCGGTGCGCGACATCACGGTGACTTCCAGCTTGTTTGCAACCCTGAACTTGATTTCCGGGGGCCGCATGCAGCTTGGCATCGGTCGCGGGGACAGCTCCCGCCGAGTGCTGGGTAAGAAGCCGACTACCTCTGACCGACTCGCGGAATCCATCGAGCACTTCCGCAAGCTGACTGCCGGCGAAGCGGTGGAGTATGAAGGACAGTCTACCCGCCTTACGTGGGCGAAGGGCTCTCCGCCCGTCTGGGTTGCGGGCTATGGCCCTAAAGTTCTGGAGCTTGCCGGCAGGATGGCCGATGGAGTGATTCTCCAGTTTGCCGATCCTGACCTGATTTCATGGTGCCTCGGCTTCGTCAGGAAGGGCGCGAAAACAGCGGGCCGAAACACCGACGCAATTGAAGTGATTGCCGCTGCCCCAGCCTGGGTTTCGCATGATCTGGACCTCGCGCGCCAGCATGTGCGCTGGTTCCCTGCCCTGGTGTCAAACCATGTTGTAGACCTGGTATCGCGCTACAAGCCAGAAGATCTCCCGCCGGCGCTGACCTCCTATATCCGCCACCGCAGTGGATATGACTATCTTCATCACTGTAAGGTCGGTAGCGATAACGCCAGCTTTGTCTCCGATGATGTGACCGATCGCTTCTGCCTGATAGGGCCGGCAGAAGCGCACATCGAAAAGTTACGCGCCCTGGCGAAAGCCGGAGTCACACAATTCAATCTGTATCTCATGAGCGGGGAGGAAGAAGCCACCCTCGAGCATTATCGAAGTAACATTTTGCCGGCGTTTAAGCATGTTGCGAAAGCATGAATCGCGGCACTATTGTCTTGAGGCCTCGACCATCACCTGCTTCGGTCGCCGCACTTTCATCAATAAATAATAGACCCCGAACGCAATGGCAAAGCCAATAAACCAAGAGTAATCGTAGAACGCACGAAGAGACGGTACCGCGAGGCCTATCAGGGCTGTACCCGCGCCCGCGCATAGCGCGGCGATCGCCATCCAGTTGAAACCGTTGGCATACTCATACTGCCGGCCGCGAAGATACAAGTCCTCCACCTGCAGGCTGCGTCGCCGAATCACGTAGTAGTCGCAGATCATGATGCCTGCAACCGGGCCAAGAAATGCTGCGTATCCGCCCAGCCATCCCAGGATGAATGTCTTGTAGTTGGCCAGCAATTTCCATGGCATCAAGACAATTCCCATCCCGCAGGTGATGACTCCGCCGCCTCGAAAACTGATCTTCCGCGGCCATAGATTGGAAAAGTCGTTTGCCGGCGAAACCACGTTGGCGCCAATGTTCACATTCAAGGTCGCCAGCAGGATCGCAATCAGGGAGATCGCCACCGCTACCGGAGAATGGAAGCGGCCCAGCAACTGCACCGGATCCCAGATCGCCGCGCCGTAGATCACCACCGTCGCAGACGTCACCAGGATTCCAATCAGCGAGTAGAGCGTCATCGTGGTTGGCAAAGCGAGCGCCTGTCCAATGACCTGTTGTCTCTGGCTGCGAGCGAACCGGCTGAAGTCAGGAATATTCAGAGATACGGTTGCCCAGAAACCGACGGTGCCGTTTAACGCCGGGATCAGGAATTTGAAAAACTCCTGGGAATTAGAAAATCGCGAGCGTGCGGACAGCATCGGTCCAAACCCACCCGCGGCGCGGTATGCCCATGCCAGGAGCAGTACTCCCACCCCCAGCAGCACCGGGGCGCTGATCCCCTGCAGAATACGAATGTACTCAATTCCCTTCAGAATCACTGCAAGGTTAAGCAGCCAGAAAAGCAGAAAGCACAGGGCTGCTCCATGAGGAACGCGGGCCCATTCCGGCACCAGAGTCGCGAATAAAGAATTGATCGCTTCTCCGCCGATCCAGGTCTGGATTCCGAACCATCCACATGCAACCAGCGCACGCAATACAGCAGCGACATTGGCGCCCAGCACTCCGAACGAAGCTCGGGCCAGCACCGGGAACGGAATGCCGTATCGCGTTCCGGGATGCGAATTCAAAAGCATGGGGATCAGTACGATCGAGTTCCCGATAAACACGGTCGCAACCGCCTGCTTCCAATCCATGCCGCCCTGGATGAGTCCGGCCGCCAACATGTAAGTCAGAATGTTGACTGACATCGAAACCCACAGCGCTGCGAAGTTGTACGTGCCCCAGGTGCGCCGCTTGATGTCACTCGGCGCCAGGTCCGGGTTATACAGAGGGCTGGATTCGATCTGTGCAGAAGTCGACGGTTGGGGTGCGCTCATGATCAGTCGGCGGCCGTGGCTCGTCCGGTCTGTGCGGTTAGAGGCCCATACGACTCCGGCCGCCGGTCACGGAAAAATTGCCACACTTTGCGTACCTCGGCAATCATGTCGAGATCGAGGTCGGCCACCACTACTTCGTCTTTGTCCCTGCTTGCCTGGGCGATGATTTTGCCGCGCGGGTTGCAAAAATAGCTCTTTCCATAGAACTCCCCGATGCTCCAGGGCTTCTCGGTCCCGACCCGGTTGATGGCTCCAACAAAGTATCCATTGGCGACCGCGTGCGCGGGTTGCTCCAGTTCCCACAAGTATTCCGAAAGCCCTGCGACCGTGGCTGACGGATTGAAGACGATCTCCGCTCCATTCAACCCCAGCACGCGGGCACCTTCCGGGAAATGACGGTCGTAGCAGATGTACACACCGACGCGAGCATACTTCGTCTGGAACACAGGGTAGCCAAGATCGCCAGGCGTGAAATAGAACTTTTCCCAGAATCCGGGATGGCAATGAGGAATGTGGTGCTTGCGATACTTGCCAAGGTAAGTTCCGTCCGCATCGATCACGGCAGCGGTATTGAAATAGACGCCCGGCATTTGCTCTTCGTAGACGGGAATCACCATGACCATGCCATGCTTTGCGGCAATGCTGCGCATCATCTGCGTTGTCGGGCCGTCGGGAACGCGCTCGGTGAGGTCATACCAGCGCGACTGCTGCTCGGCGCAAAAGTACGGGCCATAAAACAGTTCCTGCAGGCACAACACCTGGGTACCTTGTTGCGCCGCCTGCTCGATCAGTGCAACGTGCTTGTCAATCATTGCTTTCTTGATCTCAGGCAACGGGCGATCCGCACTGACAGCATTGCTAGCTTGAATCAATCCACAGCGCACGATTCGGGACATGGACACCTCTGAGCCAAAATGGTCGGTCAATAGTACAACTTCCCGGTGGGGTGAGCACGGTTCCCAAAGCACGTGAATCGGGCTCCATGCAGCCGGATTTCCGCTCGCACTACTTAGTCTTGCCGGGTATTCGACGAATGGCACCGCCAGCTAGTGTCGTCTGCCCCAGTGAAATTCGATTCGCGCCACCATCTCGCGCGGCCGCCCGATATGGTCGCCTGAAAACACGCTGCGAAAGTTATATAGGTAAAACCGGTTGGTCAGATTGTTGACTCCCACCTGAACGGAAATGGGGTGGGTTGATTCGCGGAAGAAATCCATTCCGCCCACCACATCCAGAATGTTTCGGGGCTTGATGCGCAGGCGCCGGGGATCGAGAACGTCCTGGATTCGGGGATCGAACGAAGACAAATCGGCAGGATCGAAGTGGGAGGGGATGCCACTGTCATAACGAGCATTAAGGGTTCCCCAGGCTCCTGACTTATGCGTATAGGTGACGCCGAGTTGGCCTTCGTTACGCTCGTCCTGATCGCCGGGAAATTTTCCAGCCGTGAATTCGCCGGCATCGCCCTCTTCACTTTCAAGAAACAGCCCACCCACAATCGGGCCGGAAACTGTCGATCGCGCGTTGGCATAACTAAGGTATGCCCGCAGGCCATCGAATGGAGATGCATCCAGGCGCAACTCGGTGCCGCGAATGTCCGATCCGGTCAGCTGCACCGGAAATACGATCGCCGTCTCAAACAGTTGTTCATCGTCAACAGAATTCTTGATGTTCTTGATGTAATGCACTACGCCCAGTTGCAGCCACTTCCCCAGTTGCTGCTGAAAGCCGAACTGGTATTGGTTCTGCCGCTCGCCGCTCAGGGCGCGCTGATCTTTCGGGTCGGTCGATAGTTGTGCTGTTTCCGGAGATGTTGCCAGCAATAAGTTCTCCAGCGGCAGAATCTGGTAGAGCCGGTTATACGACGCGTGCAGGGTCGTGCCCGTGCGGACGATGTGGTAGGCGAGACCAAGGCGAGGGCTAATTGCATTGTCATGGACGACCAGGTCGGGGTGGTCCCAGCGAAGGCCAATATCAGCGACGAGATGTTCAGTAACTCGAATACGACCCTGCACGTAAGAAGAAAGTAAAGATCCGGCGCGACTGCCGCGGAAGCGAAATGGATCTCCGAGCGTAAACTCTGCGACGGGTGATTCGGGATCGACATCGGCGGCATCGGTGACCGCCAGGGTGAACCGCTCGGTAAGTGGAACACGGCGGGCCTCCAGCCCTGTCTTTAACGACAGCCACTTCCATTCCCGATCCAGGTTGCCCCGAACTCCCTCATTGCGAAGTCGGCGGTTCTGATCCAGGTAGAAAGGCTTGGCCGTGAATCCGGGATCGAGCAGGCGCGCGCTGGAAGATCGTCGGAACAAAACCACGTCGCCGGTGGTGGAGTTGCTGAAGGTGTGTACCCAGCTCAACGCCTCGTAGTCGGCACGCAATTCCTGGCGCTGGCGCTGCCCTTCCTCTTGCTGCTCGGCGAGGTTCGGCACTTGAAAATCCGTGCCATCTGCTGCCAGGGTCAGATGAAGGGCTCCCTTGGGTGACGGCGACCAATCGAAGCGGCCGAAAAGGTGCGCCAACCCACCTTCGTTACGCAAATTTGCGATCTCTGGAGGATCGAGGAAACGGCTACTGCGGCTCACATCTGCGCTGAGGAATAGGCCAACGTTCCGGGCGTGGCCTCCAATTTCCAGGTCGAGCGCTCGGCTGTCGAACGATCCTCCGGAGAATGCAACGTTGCCGTTCCATGGCATATCCAAACCAGATTTGCTTTGCAAATTGATGATTGCTGCAACGCGCTGCCCGTATTCGGCGGGTAAATTTCCGGTGATTACCTGGGTTGATCGCAGGTTCTCCGTGTCCGGTGGCGTAGCGAAGGTGCCGGTCATATTGTCGGAAATCGGAACCCCATCCAGCACGTACTGCGGCTGGGCCTCGGATCCGCGCACGTGAAGCCGGCCATTCTCCTCAGGGACCACCCCGGGCACGGATTCAATGACCGCCGAAAGCTCGCTGACGGGTGGAGCGGCCGGCATTTTCTCTAATTGCTCTTCGTCAATGTCCACATGACTGCTGGAAACCCCAATGTCAGGAATGCCTTCAACCACCGTGATCTGCTGGTCAGACGAGATCCCCTTGAATTGGATATTGACCAACATGGGGGCCGGGTTGCGTAGCTGCCCGGAATACCTGGCTTCGGAGAAGCCCGGGGCCTCGATTCGCAACGTGAAGGCATTCATCGGCACAGAATCGAATCGATAGTGACCTTCTTCGTCGGTGCGTACACTGCGGTCATATCCGCCTTCCTCGCTCACCAGGTGAATGACCGCGTTTGGAATGACCGCGCCAGTTGGGTCGAACACAGAACCTTGAACTACCCCCGTGTCGCTGGTCCGCGAATCAGCATGTAGAGCAAGGGTCGCAATGAAGGTAAGAAGAAGGAAGAAACGCTTCCCAGTATTCACAGTCCGGCTCCCCCAAGGCGGCATCTGGTTATGAATTGCGGTGAATCCTTAAAAAGCCTGATCAAACTCATTCACATGCAACGGAGAGCGAGCGAGTGTGCTGCCCGCTCCCCTGGATTGCTCCCCTAACGTCTAGTCAAGTTCGAAACCGCGTGACGCGCCTGAGTGTACGCCGATCACCCACTTCCAGATGATCTCGTAAAACGGCGGGTCGGAGCGCCATCCGGGTGCACGAAGTCCACCTGGCCAAGGAACGGACGCGGAAGATGCGATCGACGATTGGTCTCTCGCACATCACGGCCTGCACCGCTGGAACCGCAGTATACGGCGCATTGTTGTTCAGAGGGTATCGAAGTCCAGGATGGGATTACGCCCGCGTCGTGAAAAGCTAACGGGGGCATGTGCCCGTTCAATAACGAGTTACCGAAGGCAAGAACCCCGGAATTTTCCAGATTCTTCTCTTTAGATTTTGGGGGATTTCCAATTCTTCGGGCAATATTCCCCGAGTCTTTGGGTCAAGGCGAGTACTGCCAGCATGGAAGGCTAATCCAGGAGTCTACTTCCCGGCTCCCGACAGTGTCTCGGTTATCGGACGGGCGCACTCAATGGCTATGGCATAAAGTCCGCTGGAATTCTGCCCTTCCACTCGAACCACTTTGCCTTCTCCTGCCAGTTCGATCGGCCGGAACATGCGTGCGGCTGCCAAGGACATCGAAAATTGCAACGACCCGTCCAGCGGCAACGGGCAAGGCGCCTCCAGTAGCAAGCCGCCGACGCTCACGTTCCTGGTCGTGGCCTGAAAATCAGGCGCCAGGCCGGAAGATTTCACTTTTACCGGAACTCGCAGGTTGAAACGCTGGTGCCTTCGCTCCCGAGGATACGCCGAGTGGGCCATGCAATGTCTCTCATGGACCATGCTGAACTGGAGTCGCGCTTCACACTAGAGCACTCATAGCCGTGTACGACAGTACACCGTTCCACAGCCTGAATGCCATGCGCTGGCAGCCCCGGGAAACTATAAGCCCTGGGCAGGCACGATAGCCCAAACAAGGGTATGCAAACTCCTGAGTATTCCATGGCCTTTTGAGACCTATGAAAGTTTCCCTTCCCGGGCTAAGAATTGAGGAAAATTATGCGACTCCCCCACAGCAGTTTCAGACCCCTCGTGCTTCTCGTCCTGGGATGGACTTTGGTTGCCGTGTTGTTCCTGTCTCCGGCATGGTCAGCCTCAACGAGCAGCAGCCAAAAACACGGCGCTTTCACCGCCGCTCCTTCCAGCATCAATTTCGGCAACGTTCAGGTGGGCAGCAGCGCCAGCCAGAATGAAACCCTGACCAACAACGCCCAGACCACGCTCACGATCTACAACGTGAGTACAACGGGGGCTGGATTCAGCACAAGCGGGCTCACCCCGCCCGTATCCCTCACACCCGGACAGAGCTACACCTTTACGGTGACCTACGCGCCGGCCTCGGCTGGCGCTGTCAGCGGGACGGTAACGGTCGGGTCCAAGAACTGGCGCGCAACTTTCGATGTGCCTCTGAGTGGAACTGGGACGGCGGCGGGCCAGCTGAGCCTTTCTCCCGCAAGCCTAAATTTCGGTAACGTCACGGTTGGATCCAGCAGCACCCTGGGCGCAAAACTCACCGCCTCTGGTGCAAGCGTTACGATCTCTTCGGCGAACAACAGCAATTCCGCCTTTGCGTTGAGCGGCCTAACCTTTCCCTTCACTCTTACGCCCGGCTCGAGCGCGTCCTTCAACGTCGTGTTCACGCCCGGAGCAACTGGTCTGGCCAGCGGAACCACGTCCTTTGTCAGCACCGCTTCTAATGCTCCGACACTATCTGTAAGCGGAACCGGGATCTCCGCCCCCCACAGCGTCGCGCTTTCATGGGATCCGAGTACCTCGGTGGTTAGCGGGTACAACGTGTACCGCGGAACCAAATCCGGTGGACCGTACAGCAGGATCAACTCAGCGCTGGACCCGGTCACGGCCTACAACGATGGCGCGGTGCAATCGGGCTCATCGTATTACTACGTGACTACAGCCGTGGACTCGAGTGGCGTCGAAAGCAGCTACTCGAATGAGGTGAAGGCTGTGATCCCGACGCCTTAGGCCGCCGTGTGCACGGAATCTACGAACTGACCGGCTCGACACCGTGTGTACGGAAAACATAACAAAAGTAACCCTTGTGGCCGTATCTACATTCTTGGGTGAAAGTGTGGTGCGGAGCGGTGCTGTGGCCAGAAGAATGCGGTTGCCGGACGCGGTAGCCAAAGCTTTCCCCCGGTTGCATCGCTCCGCAGGCACTCATATCAGCAGCACATGCATTCAGCCTAGTCTGCAAAGAAAAAAGCCAGCGAACTGCTCCGCTGGCCCCTTTTCACCTCCGACTTCGCTGATCTTTTCTTGATTCAGTACATGTATCTAAGCCTTCGCAATGCTATCTCGCGATCCATCAGTCACACAGGAAGTTTCCAACTCCTCGATAAGCTTGTTGCACTCCACTCCAATTTCATATCCCCGCGCACACGGGTTCACGCGGGCGACTTTTCCCGAGCCTAGAAGTCGAACCGGATGGACGAGATGGCTCGCCTGCACCGTCAAGACAAAGCTCACGGGGCAGCTTTCGGCAATCCAGGACGGCGAACAAACCAGTAGTCCGCCAATACTTACATTCCTGGTTATCCCCTTCAGCTCCGAGGCTACTTCTTCACAAGAGAACCGAATGTCAACGGCGCATTCCAGTGGGTACCGGCGATACTTCCGCTTGTCTCGAGTGAGGTCCTCGGCTTTGTAGTTTGGTTTGCCCATGTGGTGCCTGAATTCATGAGAGATTCGGGGCGACCAAGAGCGACTAAAACGCGGAGCACGCTGTCAGCAGGGTATTTGACTACTGTCCGGCAACCGGGAAGGCTAGAAACGCTGCGTTCGCGTCTACTGCACTACACCGCAGAGGAGCAGATCGCGCGGGTTCTACTCGGGGGAGCCAACATCCAAATCACAAACGCCACCATCGCCACGCCCAGCAGAAAGAACAAGAAGCCACCACTGTGGTGCACCCAACTCGAGAGGATGGCAGGATCGGCATAGACAGCCAGGGCTGACAGCGCAAAAATGCGAATGCCGTTCTTAAGCATCGCGATCGGCAGCACGAGGATTCCCACCAACATCTTTTTCCAGGTGCAGCGAAGAAATGTGTGGGTGATCACGAGGCTCGTGACAAAAAGTAACGCGCTGGACCGGATGCTGCTGCACTCCGCCGCGACCTCGATGTTGAGTCCGGGCAGAAAGAGTACTAAGCCATCGCGACCTACAGGGATAGCGGCAATCTGCAGAAGCCGGTAGGCGACTTCAGCCGAGCCCCTCTGAAGCACAGAGACCATTGCGTTCACAAGGGACGGCGCAGGCGGCACCAGAAGGAACAAGAAGAACATAGGGAACCTCCCGGCTCGGAAAGCCTGCGTACCCAAACAGAGCACAAAAGCTGCCTGCCAGAACAGGACCATTGCCGCGATGGACACGCCCAGGTGGTGCGACGTTGATATCTGGGACCCAATCTCCAGTAGCGCGCCTGCCGTGCCCATCGCCAATGCCGGCGTCAATGCCCATTTCGTCTTCTGAAACACCGCACGGCGGCTGGTGATGAGCATAGCAAGGCTAAGAGGCAGAATCAGCAGGATATGGGTGTACGCATCCGCCGTCTGTGCCAGAATCAACAGGTCGGAGAAGGGGCGCCAGAACGCCACCGTGACAGCCAGAGCGAGCGCCGACAGCGCGGCAGTCCTCCGCAAGGTTTCAGGACAACTCAATTCTTCCCATGTCCGATTACCGGCCTTAACGTTCACGCGCGATCCCTACTTTCCCTTTTCGGGAATTCAAGGCTGAATGCAGATAGCTGGTTTTGTGCTACTAGCGGGCATGTACTACACGCATCTTTCCGCGTGGTTCTAAGTACCTGTATTCGATTCAAGAATGAAAACATGTGGGAGCGGACCAGGCGTTACGGAAGTCGGGTTCCAACCTTCGTAAGGCCATGCCTTTCAGGGCTCTGGCGGGAGCGGACTATCTCCTCGGATAATTTTAATGGGGCTATTGGAGTAGACATATTGAAGCGCCGGTTGAACACCCTGGTATTTGCAATTCTCGTGGCCTTAACTGCAAGCTCCTGCGGTGGCGGGAACGCCACACCACCGGCCAGCAGTAATAGAACTCAGGCGGCGGGGCTGACTCTCAACTCCTCCTCGCTCGATTTCGGGAACGTATCGGTTGGCAGCACCAAAACCATTTCCATCACACTGACGAATTCATCGGCGGCAGGTGGTCCTAGTATCGTGATCTCCCAAGTCGGGCTCTCAGGGTCAGCCTTTGCAATGACTGCCCCCGTGTTGCCGCTCAGCTTGGCGGCAGGGCAGAGTGCGAGCATTTCCATCACCTTTGCTCCCAGCGCTGGTGGCGCTGCAACCGGGACCTTGTCCATAACCATTCAGAGCGCGACACAGCAGATTTCTGTGCCGCTCAGCGGAAATGGACTGGCTCCGGGGCAGTTAGGCGTAAGCCCGTCCTCCATGAACTTTGGGACTGTTACGGTTGGGACCAGTCAAGCCCAGACGGGGACTTTGACGGCTGGAGCTTCTGACGTAAACGTCAGCTCAGCCAGTTGGAACGGCCTAGGTTTTACTCTTAGTGGAATCACATTTCCGGTCACGGTCAATGCTGGGAGCAGCCGGTCCTTTACGGTGACCTTCAATCCGCAAGCTGCCGGTACCTCGTCTGGTCAGGTATCTTTCGTGAGCGATGCGACGAACTCCCCGACACAGGTCACTCTGAGCGGCACTGGAGCCCAACCTGTCCAGCACAGCGTTGACCTGTCCTGGAACCCGAGCACGTCCCAGATCATCGGCTATTACATCTATCGCAGTAACAGCTCAGGCTCGTACGGGGCGCCGTTGAATTCAACCCCGCAGGCGGGTTTGAGCTTCACCGATTCCAGTGTGCAGAGCGGCTCGACGTACTATTACGTGGTCACCGCCGTCGACACAAATTCACAGCAGAGTATTCACTCTAACGAAGCTGTGGCCGTGATTCCGTGATATCGGAGAGCGGTCTAACCGACCAATCGAGCGCTGTGGAGTCCTCCTGCGAATGCCGCTGAACCTTGCCTGGCTGTAAAAGCCCAAACGGCCCCTTCTTTGTTCCACCGCCGGCTCCTGCAAACGACGTTGCCACAACGTTTCGGATTGCGTCGTCTTTTCGGAAGCCACTCCCACCCGCAGACATTGCACTTGCATACTTCCCGAAGAACCTTCGCCAAGCCTTTGACCTCCTTACTGCTGCTTAATCCAGCGATACGGCCCTCCCGAGGCTTCGGAAATCGCGAGTGCGCCGCCTGCTGTATTCAAGCGTGCGGCTAAAGCCCCCATTCCGGTGCCGAAGGAATTCGCAATCAGATCAATGAGCGACGAGTCTCTGCTGGGTAGACAAGCTTGCAGCAGTTCGATTGATAAGCTGGTCAGCACTCCAGCAATCACGGAAAGAATGATCACCCTGCTGCGAGGCACACCAACGCCGTATTGCAGCCAGGTCGCAATCAGGAAACCGAGAGGAACAAAGCCAATCACGTTGACGCAGACGTCTTTCAGTTGCGACCTGTCATATTGAATATTGCTTTCCAGAACGCTCTTCCGCTGCTTATGAAACGTTCGTGGAATTACCAGGTTCCCGGCAGATCCGACCTGGTTGTGAATGACATTCCCTTGGCGTTCATTTACCGGGTAAAGCGCTGCCGGATTTTCTTTCGCCAATTCAAGCGAATTCCCACCCGTCCACAGAGGATGATGACGATTGATTTCGTCGGGGCTGAGGGAGGACCGATAGATCGCCAGTCCCAGCAGGTCTCCACTCCAAGGTTCAATACGGGTAGGAGAGTGCCCTATCAACATTCGTTCCCCGAGATTGCAGTGCCGAAGCTCGGGAAGGGACTTCTGCAGAACAGAATCCAGGTACAGGAAAGTTCCCGACGAACCACAAACGATGGTGATGAAACGTGCGGTATCAACGGAGAGAGCGTTATCGACAAATGCTCGCTGCGATTTTGCCGTGCCATCCCCAAGCAGAATTCGTGCGCCCAGCACCAGATCTCTTCCAGATTGCGCCAGGGTCAAACTTCCGCCCGCAGAAGATTCGAACGAGACGATCTCGGTAAAATCGAAAGAGTGTTGGGCGGAGCGGATCCAAATCTCGATGCTGAACGGGCCCGTCCCTAGTCCCAGCGGATCATGTGCACCAGAGGGAATGTTGTAAATCTGGCCGTATCCATCGAAGTGCACGCCGTTGCGCCCCTCGAGCCAAGTCACCTTATTGGTTGGAGCGAAATTAAACGGCCACACTCCCACCAGCAGAAGTCCAAGCCACACCATTACGCAAGCAGACGCAATGAAGACCCGCTTCCGCATATCTGCGTTCAAACCCATTCGCAAATTGCATTACTGATGCAGCCTCCACCAGACCTGCCTCGTCAGGCTGCCATCTGAGTTCGCTCGCGCTGTATCAGCCGGCGAAGGGTACGGAGATCATTCAGGGCACGGTTGCTGCGTTCCAGGTTGCCCCGAAGCTTCTCGAGCTTGTAAACGATCAAGTTAAGCGCATCCCGCTGACGTGAGGATATGAGCTCCGGCTGGGTACGAATGTCTTCCGCAACAATTTCCTGCGACTCCAACACCATCTGGGTTAACAATCTGAGGTATTCTTGCGCACTCTCGATACTCGCAAAGGGAGCAGCAGCTTCGCAGTTCATAGAAAACCCTCAATAACCAAGACCATTAGATTGAACCTCGCTACACTTCTAACAACAAACCCCTGCGTCAACGTGCGGAGCACAGGCTTGGGCGGCCGGTGAAGCCGTCACATCCGACGCCGCCTCAACTCTCTTGAGCCAGATCTCACGCCAGTACAGAAGATCGGCCCGGTAACATCCACCGAAGGCAAAATAGGTGCTATCGCAGAGCACGTCTTCCAGTATCACGGTGTCCCGAAAGTGTTTCATTTCCCCTGTGCCCTCAACGATGAAGTTGTCGGCACGGCTTCTTACCCGATATCTTTTGCCGCAGAAGGGACGCTGATCGGCGCTGAAATGCAGTCCGCGATTGCGTCCGTGAATGTTCAATGTCGCAATGATCTCCGGAAGTGACTTGACCTCGACCAGTTCGCCAGGCTGCAAACCAAGAGACTCCGTGGGTGTTTTCTCTTGGCTACCGTGGACGAACTGTCCAAACAACTTGGAGTAGCCTCTCCACCACATCCACCGCACATTGCGCTTCACCATGCCCCAGGTACTGATATTTCCGGCGGCTACGGCGCTGAAACATTTCTTCACTCGCTGCCTCCCCGAAAGGTGCAGCGTAGCCTTTGGGAACTCACTCGATTGGCAAAAGTACATGCCGTCTTCCGCCCTGGTCCTCAGGATGGGCAAGAGATCCATCGCCGCAGGCGCTGTTCGTGCCCCAATGGCGCTCAGGAGCTGATCGGTATCTACTTTCTTCAGCCACGCTTCCTTCCAAAAAACCGCGCACCCTCGCTGGCAGGCATCATGTTCTACGCCAGAGCATCGAACGCCCTGCAGTATGACCACGTCGTTATTCCTAAACTCACGGACAAACGATTCCGTGTGGTTCAGGAATGCCGCATCAATCGTTGCCTGAACCACGCGATGCAGCACTCGAAACCGTTTGCCGCAGAACTGGAGCATCTCCGGCATGAACGGAAGATTGTCCAGTGCTCCGCTCGTATTTAGCGTCTTGATGATCTCGCCAGCTGGACGGACCTCGACGACATCGCCTGCTTTTAAAGCAATATGGTTTCTCTTCATGAGCATGGTTGAGATTGAGATCGGAAGGTCAATCGTTCGAAGCTGAGACAAGGTCGCCCTGCGCGAGGAGAGACTTACCACATTCGGGGTTCTCTGCCACTGCCAAACGGCCCGCGATACGCTCTTTCAGTTGGGTGGCGAGCACAGTCACGTAGGGCTCCAGCAGCATCGAGTGCGGGTTCACCGCGACCTCGACAATGTCGAGTCCACCGATAGCCAGGTCCGCCCATCCCATGTTCGGATCGGGATAGAACTTGTAATTGAAGCGAGGTTTGAACAGGGTCACTACACCTGGGTACGGAACGGGGTTGTAGTGCTCCGCCGCATAGTCGTTGATTGCCTGCACCTTGGCTTCGGCGCCGGACGTAGCGCGGCTTACCCCTTCGTCCTGAGTCGAACCGGGCATCGAGGTCTTCAGGTTTGCCAACTCACCTCCGAACCCGAGCCGGGTTTTCTCTTTCAAATACGAAATCATGTCGGCCGGGCGCAAGCGGGAGACATTAGCGAGGTGAAATTTGGCCTTCTGCACAAGGAACGACCGGAAACTGACTTTCAGGGCAAGGCTGTAATTGTAGGTGTCAAGCATCGCAACCAACGGGACCTCCTGTCCCTGGGAGCGAAGTATCTGCGCCATCTCATATGCAATCGTGCCACCAAGACAGTAACCACCAATGTAGTAGGGACCTTCAGGCTGAACGGTTTTTATCTCCCTGACATAACAATCCGCCATCTCCTCGATGGTGCGTAGCGGTTCACTGTCTCCGTCCAGACCCTTGGATTGCAAACCGTACAGCGGAACGTCTGGCGCAAGATGCTCGCCCAGGCTTCGATACAACAGAACGTTCCCCCCGGCTCCGTGGACCAGGAACAGCGGCGGCCTCGATCCCTTGGGGTTGATTGCCACCAACGGAGACCAGGATTTCTTTGCTCCCCCGTTCTGTAAGAGCACCGCGAGTTTTTCGATGGTGGGACAAGTAAATAGCGTAGCAAGCGGCAGTTTCTTGCCAAACTCGTTCTCAATTTTCGCAAACAGGGAAACTGCTGAAAGCGATTGTCCTCCCAAATCAAAGAAGTTCGCCGTGGTGCTCACCTTGGGAACATTCAAGGTCGCAGACCACAAACGAGCGAGCCGGTCTTCTGTCTGGTTTCTGGGGGCAACATATGGCAAGTCACGCGGTTTCGACGTTCCGCTCGCAGACGCGGGTAGAACGATCCGGCACGGTCTCGGCACTCTCGATTCCTCGTTTCCGCTCACCAGGGGCAGTCCACTGAGTCGCTGGTTTGCATTCACTGTCAGAATCTGCAGGAGCGCCTGAAATGCGACTAGCCACTGGCGGACTGTGTCCGCATTGAAAAGGTTGCTGTTATAGTCGCACTCGATCAGTAATGTATTTCCTTCGTCCACTACATTGAAGCCAAGATCGTAGTGGAAATAGAACCGCGGACCCGAGGTGATGCGGGATGTGCAGTTTGCGAAGTGCACTCCGGTCAAGGCCGGATCCAGGTTGAAAATCACCGGCGCCAGCGGAATCCGCCTGGGATCAGGCGCGATATCGAGCTTTTGAATAAGGCTTCCCAGGTTCGTATTCCAATATTCCTGGGCATCGAGGATCAGTTTCTGGGTGCTGGTTAACAAATCTACGAACGATGTTTGGGGGCCAACCTGGAAGCGGAAGGGTAAAGTATGAACGCATTGCCCAACCAGGCTATTGAAGCCCAAGGCTCCCTGCCCTGCGAATGGGACCCCAATGACGAAATCATCGATTCCGCTCAGCCGATATAACCACGTCGAAAACGCTGTCAGCAGAAACGCGAAAGGCGTGTTTCTTAATTCCCGGGCGGTCCGCTTAATCTCGTCGTAGGATTTTGGCTCCAGGCGCAAGTTTGCCCGCGCCGCCTCGTAAGACCGAACCGCCATGCGAGGGCTGTCCATTGGCAAATCAAACGGCCGCGGCAGGTTCTTGAGCTGTGATAGCCAGAAGTTCTCGCACGCCCTCGTGGACTCTGAGCCTCTTTCCTGCACCTGCCACGACGCGTAATCACGCATCTGTTCAGGTTCCTCCGGGGACAGTTCGCGTTTGTCAACGAAGGCCGTATAGAACTTTCCGGTCTCTTCCAGAACCACCTTGAAACCCCAACCATCGCAGATGATCATGTGCGCTGTGAATACCAGCAGATGCTTGTCTGGAGACAGCTTGATCAGCTGAAAGGAGGCGAGCGGGCCGTTGAGCAAGTCGAATACCTGCCGCCCATCCCGTTCAAGAATCTCGGTCATCTTCGCTGCCGCTTCGGACGACGACAGGGTTCCCAGATCATGGCAACGCAAGTCGATTGGCATGCTTGGATGAACCACAACCTTTGTTCCATCCTCGCTGAAGGTAGAACGCAAGGCCTCATGTCGGTTCACGACCTGGCCGATCGCCCACTCAAGTGCGGCAACGCTGATCGCACCGGTAATCTCAACGACATTCGTCCCGTTACTTGCGGCGGACGCCTCCGGGCGCATCTGTGAAGCGATCCACATTTCCTTCTGTAATTCTGTGGGCACATGTTCGGCCGAGGTCGCGGACGCAGGAGTTGTCAGATTTCGTGGTCCGGGCACAAAGGCTGGTGAGAACTCGGACCGAGACTCGGTTGCAGCTCTGCCGGGCAGCTTTGAAACATTTCCGAAAATCTCAGCTTCTACCATCGCCTCCACACTCTCGGTGAACGCTTGCACCACAAAGTCGACGTCCTGCTCGCTGTGAGAATCAGTCATGTAGCACGGGAATCCTTCCACCAGGTGAACGCCGCGATAGCGCAGGTGGAATCCAAACAGGTTCGCAAGCTCTGCCTGCTCTTTGTTCCGCAAATACATCTGCGATGTGAAGTGCGGCAGCTCGATGTCGAGCTCATATTTCTTGAACAGGTCGTTGACTCGGGCCGCAAATCTGGATGCCCTGTCAGCAACCCGTTGCTGCAATGCGGGTCCTTCCTTGATCAGGTGTTTGAGAGTGGCATGTGCTGCCGCGATCGCCAGCGGATGTCGCACAAAAGTTCCGGCAAAGAACGTCACACCCGCTTCCGGGAAAGAGTCGTCGCCGTATTGCCAGTAGCCGCCATCGAAAACGTCCATGACATCGGTACGCCCTGCGACCACCCCAATCGGCATGCCCCCCGCAAGCACCTTCCCGTAAGTCGCAAGGTCGGCTTCCACCTCAAAGTAAGCCTGCGCGCCTCCGGGAGCGCACCGGAAGCCGGTAACCACTTCGTCGAAGACCAGCACGATCCCGAGTTCGCGCGTGATGCGCCGCAATTCATGGAGAAATTCCCGGGGTTGGAACTCGGGCCTGCGGCTCTGAACCGGTTCAACGATCACCGCCGCAATCTCTGCCGCGTGCTTCTTGATGAGCGCGAGCGCCTCGTCGGTGCCGTATTCCATGACATACGTATCATCTACGCTCTGGGCCGGGATCCCGGGTGCTGATGGCAATGTGCGTAACTGGCCATTCCGATTCGCCTGGTGCACCAGGACCTGGTCGAAATTGCCGTGGTAGTCGCGTGAGAAGACGACGACCTTGTCGCGCCCGGTGTAGGTGCGCGATAACCGCATCGCCGCTTGCACTGCTTCCGAACCCGAGCATGTGAAACTTGCGCGCTCCATGCCTGTCAGCTGGCAGATCATCTCAGCAACTTCACCCACCAATGGTGTCTGCGGACCAATCTCAAACCCGTGGCTCAGTTGCTCTTCGATTGCTTTGGTGACGAAAGTCGGGGCGTGCCCCAGAAAAATTGGACCGAACCCGTTGAGCATGTCAATGTACTGATTTCCATCAACGTCCCAGAGCTTCGAACCTTGCGAGCGCTGCACCCAGATCGGGTACACCATCTCTTTCCAGCGACGGTTAAAACCAGCCGCGGTGCGTGGATCTGCGAGGCACTTCCGGTAACGCTGTGTGCGCTGCTTCGAGCCTGCCGTTTTTCGAGTGTAGTTTGCAATAAGCTGGTCGAGATGTTGTTGCTGCTTCTCCGGAAGGGTTTGCGGGCCGTTCGCATGGATGACCCCGGGGCCAAAGCCCGCCGACACTTTCACGACTCCATCATCTTTTGACTTGGGCGTCGTCAGCTTCACCTCAGGCGCAGCGCTCTTCTTCTCGGATGGCGCCGCAACCTGTGGAACGGGAACTTGTAATTGCACCAGTGGGGCTGGAGCCGTCGTTGCAACCGTGCCTGCTTCAGGCAGGCGAGCCATGGATTCTGCGGGAAGGCCTTGCAGGAATTTCAACTGGTCCGCCATCAGCTCAAGCTGCCGTACCAGCACGGCTTCCAAGCCGGCAAACGACGCCGGTTCCTGGACTACGGAGGCCATCATCGAATTTGCTTCCTCGATGAGAGGTTGGGTTTGTGCCGGATTCGCGATGGAAGCATAGTTGGTCCCGATCGGCTCAGGCACAGCAGGCGTCGGACTGGGAGTTGCTTCGACTGTCATGGGAGCGTTCTCCTCTACATCTATTGCGCTGATCGCTTGCTCCTTGGGCAATTTGTCATCCAGGTAAGCACACAGAGCGGCGATGGTGGGCAGATCGCTAAACAGCTGCCGGAAGGTGATGCGAAGTCCAAACGCCTTCTGGAGAGCAGCGCTGAGCTGCGTCAGGAAAAGAGAGTCGAACCCCAATTCAAGGAACGAGGCACTCCCTGAAATGTTTTCCAGCGAGACACCCGAGAGGTCCCCGGCGATCTCGCGAACTTGTTCAATCAGGCGCTCGCGTCGATTAATCAGTGACATGATTTGATTTCCCGGCGACAGCTCGTCTACGGAGCATTTCCAGCTGTTGCGTCATGAGTTGCAGTTGCTTCTCGATCAGGTTGCGGGCATTGACTTGGGTACCGGCAGCGGCTACCCGCTGCGGTAACGTTGGCATTCCAGTGCGGGCAACAACAGGGGAGGACCCATTCGCTACCACGTGCTTTCCGTTCTCATTGGCGGGTCGTTCCGTTAACGACGAGATACTGGTTTTGGTCGAGGCCATGATTTGCGGGGGAGGGGCGATCCAATAGCTCTTTCTCTCGAAGGGATAAGTCGGAAGTGACAGTCGTCTCCGCTTCTCGTTCGAGTGGAAGCCACTCCAATCCGCCTCGATTCCGCTCTGCCACAAACGGCCCAGTGAAGTGAGGATGGCTTCTGTCTCGCCTACCTTGGCGTCATAGGCTCCGAGAGAAGTGAGAGCGGCAAATCCACTGGGCTTGGAAGGCTGCTGCAACACAAGTTGTGTGAGAGCTTGTCCAGGACCGACTTCCAGGAAGGTCGTGGCTCCGCTCCTGATCGCAGTCTCCACCGCCTGACCGAAGCGCACCGTGTGCCTCAATTGGCCGGCCCAGTAGGAACCTTCGGGGGCACTCTGGGGATCCATGTATGTGCCGGTAAATGTCGAAATCCAGGGTATCGCCGGCTTCTCCGCGCGCACACTACCGGCGAGTTCCGCAAAACGGTTGACAATGGGATCCATCATCGAAGAATGGAATGCATGGGAGGTAGGTAACAGGCGACAGAAGACTCCCGAAGCTTCGAAGTCTTTCTGCAGTTCCCGCAGCGCCTCCGTGGGGCCGGAGAGCGTCGTCAGAAATGGACTGTTGACCGCTGCGATCGCAACGCCTTCAGGTAATAGTTTTTCGACTTCCGCGCTACCCTGCCGCACGGCCAGCATGGATCCTGGCGGAAGGTCCTGCATCATCTTGGCTCGGCCTGCCAGAATCGCGAGAGCATCCTCCAGGGTGAAAACTCCTGCCAATACAGCAGCCACGTATTCCCCAACGCTGTGCCCGATGAGCAACGAAGGCTGAATGCCCCAGGACCCCCATAAAGTTGCCAGCGCGTATTCCAGGGTAAAAATTGCCGGCTGGGTTACACGGGTTTCATGGATTTGCTTCTCTGCTTGCGTCTTTCCCGCTTCGTCGGGATACAGCACCGAACGGATATCGAACCCGAGATGATTTCGCAGGCACTCGGCACAGCGATCTACGGCATCCCGGAACACCGCCTCCGATTGATAAAGTTCTCGGCCCATATT
The DNA here is from genome assembly GCA_035652095.1 of Terriglobales bacterium. GTDB lineage: Bacteria > Acidobacteriota > Terriglobia > Terriglobales > Acidobacteriaceae > DASREM01. Next base: position 59,470 of record DASREM010000003.1, read on the forward strand.
TACGTATTGCGAACCCTGGCCGGGAAACAGGAACACAACCGACGGGCTCTGAGCGGGAGCCGCCGCCAGGAATTTGCTTTCATGCTCTGCAGCCTTGAGCCGCTCTAAGGCTTCCGCCGCACTGTTGGCGCATAACACTTGCCGGTGCCGGAAGCGTTGACGTCCACGCTGCAAAGTGTAAGCAACGTCGGCCAAAGAACCCTCCGGATGGTTCTCCATGTACTCAGCCAGGCGGATTGACATGGCTCGCAAGGCCGCGGGTGTCTTCGCCGAAATCAGAATCAGTTGCGTGTTGCGCGAAGGGCCGGATGCCTCACGCGGAGGAGCTTCTTCGACGACGACGTGGGCATTCGTACCTCCGATCCCCATCGCGCTTACGCCCGCGCGTCTTGGCGCATCACTGCGCTTCCAATCAAGAGGTTGCGAAACCGGAAAAAAGGGGCTATTGCGAAAATCAATTTTTGGGTTCGGAGACTTGAAATGGAGAAGCGGTGGGATGCACTCGTGCTGCAGTTGCAGCACCGTCTTGATCAGCCCGGTCGCTCCGGCAGCGATATCAAGGTGACCGATATGCGTTTTGCCCGTACCTAAGGCGCAATATTCGTTTCGTGTGGACCCGCCACGACGGAAGGCGGCCGTCAAAGCCGCTACCTCGATTGGATCTCCGAGGGGGGTCGCTGTCCCGTGGGCTTCAATGTACGAAACCGTGTCGGGATGAATGCCTGCGGCCGCTTGCGCCATGGCAATAGCTTCCGCCTGGGCATTGACGCTAGGCGCCGCATAACCAATCTTGTCTGAACCGTCGTTATTCACCGCGAATCCCTTGATGACCGCGAGAACAGGATCACAATCGGCAATAGCATCGGACAACCGCTTCAGCAAAACGACGGCGACTCCGTGGCCAAAAACTGTCCCGCACGCATCGGCATCGAAGGTCCGGCAGGTGCCATCAGCCGAAGCAAGCCCTTCTTCCTGGTACCGGTAATCGCGCTTCTGCGGAAAGGTAATCGAAACTCCGCCCGCCAGCGCCATGTCACATTGATAAGTCAACAGACTCGTACAGGCCTGGCACACCGCTACGAGTGAAGTTGAGCATGCCGATTGAACCGTCATGCTCGGCCCGCGCAGGTCGAGCTTGTACGATACGCGCGTCGGCATGAAGTCCTTATCGTTTCCCAGCATCGTCTGGTAGGCGCCGACCTGGTAGTTCGCGCTGAAATCCGCCGCGAATGCCCTGTCCTTGCAGAGGTTGTGAAGCAAGTACGTGTTCATGCTGAGGCCGGCATAAACACCGATCAGCCCCGGATACTGGTCCGGCGCGTGGCCAGAACTCTCCAGCGCCTCCCACGCACATTCCAGGAACAGCCGATGCTGCGGATCGATCAGTTGCGCTTCCTTCGGGTACATGCCGAAGAAATCGGCATCGAAAAGATCGGCGTCCTCCAGGATGCCGCGCGCACGGATCATTCTCTGCCCTTGCGCATCGCCATCGGCAGACGCAACTGTGTACTCCAGTTCTGACTCCTCGAAGCGCGAAATCGACTCGACCCCCTGGACAAGGTTTTGCCAGAATTGCTCAACATCGCGAGCGCCGGGAAATCTTCCCGACATACCAACGATTGCGATGGTCTCAGGAGCAGGACTTACGTTGTTTTCGTCCACGGCTACCGCCTCCAGTTTCCGCCACTTATGGCCTGCCGCTGACGTTGTGCGCGGTCCATGATTACTGTCGGGAGATGCGCCTTATGACCGGCGTGATTGAACGACGCGGCCAGCTTTCGCACCGTGGTGTGCATGAAGAGCTCAGCGACAGAGAAGTTGGCGCCAAGCAGTTTCTGTAATCTCGAATGCGCTTCAGCCAGTAGAAGAGAATGTCCGCCAAGGTCGAAGAAGTCGTCGTCGGCCCCCACCCTGTCGAGGTTCAGAACTTCCTGGTAGATCCGTGCAATTCCACGTTCTAAGTCGGTTTGCGGAGCGCTGAAGGGTTGTTCCATCTCGGAGCGTCCCACGGATGGACTCGGCAGCGCCGTCCGGTCAATCTTGCCGTTTTGCGTCAGAGGCAGTTGATCGAGGAAGACAAAGCTCGATGGAACCATGTAGCTCGGGAGTGTCGCCTGCAGGGCACGCCGCAATTTGTCGACCGCTGGCACCTCGCCGCCCGCCAGAACTACGTAAGCAATCAATACTTTCTCGCCATCCACTTCCTTCGCCATCACGAAGGCTTCACGCACACTTGGTTCGCGAGTCAGTGCGGACTGCACCTCGCCCAATTCGATCCGGAATCCTCGAATCTTGACTTGATGATCGAGACGGCCCATGTATTCGAGGTCTCCCCCGGGGACCCGCCGGGCCAAATCACCACTTCGATATAACTTGGCGCCTTCCCGGTCAGAGAAAGGGTCGTCCACGAAGCGCTCGGCGGTTAGCGCTGCGCGTTTGAGATACCCTCTTGCGACCCCGGCGCCGCCAACAAAGACCTCTCCCGGCACGCCCATTGGAACCGGCTGCATGGCTGCATCAAGAATGTAGACTTGCAAGTCCGGAATCGCCCTGCCAATCACGCTCCCGGGCGCCTCGTTCAAATCCGAATGCTTAAGCGGCCGATAGGTGACGTGAACGGTCGTTTCGGTAATGCCGTACATGTTGACCAGTTGGGGCCGTGCGTCGCCGTACTTGGCAAACCATGGTTCCAAACTCTGCAGGTTGAGCGCCTCGCCCCCGAAAATCACCAGGCGCAACTGGTTGAGCCTTACGTTTGGCGTTGCCTCGTCCACGCCCACCAGTTGCCGAAACGCTGAAGGAGTCTGGTTCAGAACCGTAACCCCTTGCGCCGCGAGCAACTCGTAGAACCGCTCCGGCGATCGGCTATCGGCGAAGGGCACGATCACCAGGCGCCCCCCAAAAATCAATGCTCCCCATATCTCCCATACCGAAAAGTCAAACGCGCTGGAATGGAAGAACGTCCAAACGTCCTGGTCGTTGAATTGAAACCAAGGATCTGTGGCACAGAACAGTCGCGACACATTTGAATGCGTAATTAGCACGCCCTTGGGCTTGCCGGTCGAGCCAGACGTGAAAATGCAATAAGCCAAATTCTTCGGCGTGACATTTGAAGAGGGGTTTTCCGATTTCATCGAGGCCCATGCAGCCTGGTCCTCGTCAACGCGGATCACTGTGGCCGCAGTTTCCGGCAGCTTACGCGCCGTCTCCGAGTCGGTAAGTACCATCGGACTCTCAGCATCGGTGAGCATGAACGCAACGCGGTCCGACGGATAACTGAGATCGATTGGAAGGTACGCTCCACCAGCCTTCAGAATCGCCAACATTGCCACGATTAAGTCAGGGGTGCGGTCCAGATATAGCCCAACCAATACGTCCGGACCGACACCCATAAGTTGTAAGTAGTGCGCTAACCGATTGGCCCGCACGTTCAATTGCTCATATGTGAGTTGCCTCGGCGGATCCCCTGGCATTATTACTGCGGTTGCGTACGGCGTCTTCCGAGCCTGCTCTTCAAAGTGCTGATGTACGCATGAGGTTACATGGAAGTCTCTGCAGTCGCAGGCAATACCCTGCACTAACGCATTCGCATCATCTGTGGCGCAGAGCGGCATGCGATCGACCGCCTGATCTAGTGTGGCATCCAACGACTCGGTCAGAAATGTGAACTGCCGGAGAATATTGTGAACCGTTTCTTTCTTGTACAGATTGGAAGCATATTCGGCTTCGATGCAGGGCTGCACGCCGCCCAAAGTCAGCGACAGGTATACGTCGCACCGCGTTTGCAATGCCACTCCATCCTTCTCACTTGCACTCGCCGGATCCACAATGGCAAGGAATGTCCGGAAGAGCGGTCTTGCAGGCGCAAACCCCGTTTCCGCACTCCACAATTGCAGCTCGTCGCACGAACAGCCCTTGACCCTGGCATCTTCCAGCGCAACGACAGTCTGTAAAAGGTTCTGGCGAACGGTTGACGAGGGCGCGATCTCTGTACGCACCGCAAGCACGGAGCCAATCTGGACACCGATCTCTACTGTGTCGGTTAAGGTGTACCGGTGAAGGAGAATTTGAAGGAGGCCGACCACCGCGTGCCAGGGTGCAATACCATTACGCTCGCAGATGCTGGTGAACCTCGACCAACTGGCGTTCGAAATCGATATCGCCGCGTGCGCGCGAGCCTGCTCTTGAACGCATGACCGGCGATGGTCCGCCGGAAAGTCTGAGCCATCCTGCCCAACACGAAATCGGTTTGTCCAGTACTGCAATGCCTGCTCGCGCTCTTTCGTACTCATTGAGACTCTCCTCTTCTCGAATCAGCTCAGAGAAGTGCGTTTATCACTTGTAGAGGAAACGTTACTTGCGTTGCGGAATCGTCAAAGCTTTTCAAGCGGGAGGGCCCACGTGTTCGGGGCAGACTTAGACACTTCAGTTCGTGCTGACAACACTGCGACAAGACCTTTCTTCAACCTGGTATGCGATCTCATTGTGCTCAACTCTGGCATAGGCAACCCGTGCACGCTCGCTACCTTCGCCTTCAACCCGCCAGGTATCACCATCTTTGACCAGTTGCATGCCTGCTCGTTGGCGCCACCAGTCACAAATATCGCCCGGCCGAGCGATCCACACGTGCTTGTCTTTCCTTAACTCGGCTAGATGCCCCAATAACCGCCTGTAGGTTTGTTGGGCGCGAGCCTCGATCACATAGTCCGGATGGACGATGAATGTCGCCATGCCGTGCGCGCTGCAGATTGCCGCCAGTTGTCGCTCCCATAATCCAGTGGAATACTCACCGAGAATGTGAAATAAGGAGTAATCCTGGGTAGTGGTGACCGGGATTTCAAGCAGGTCCCCGGTGTAGTACGGCATGAGGGTGCAGCAACCTCCGCGCTTAGGTTCGAGGTGCCCAACACTTGGTACCGACATATCGTAGGCAAACTCCAACTCCTTCATCCATTCTTGCCTGCGATAGAGCACCGCAGAACGAAAACCGCGCGCCCCGAACTCTCGACCATAGCGATTAATCTTTTCGACGCGCTCCAGGAACCCTTCGTACGCCATGAAAAACAGGCGCCCGTCATGGTTCAGATCGTGAACGTTGACTTCAAAGCCTCGTTTCCGAATGGAATCCAGGAATGCCCCGTCTACTTCATACCGCTGCTCAGGCACCACCTGGAACGAGCTTTTGATTCCAAAGCCGTCGTCGATATCCATCAATTGGCCACAGAAGTCTCGCCCGGTGCTGGTTTCCACATCATGCGTCATACAAGCGCAGCTCGAATGTCCTTCTGGCCAGAACCACACAAAGGGAATCTCATTTACGCCTTGCGTCTCCATAACCAACCGCAAGAGCCATTCATGGATTCGATCGACGCTGCGATCAACGGGCCAGTACGGGAAAGGAATGTTATCCCACCCTCGCAAGGAAACTCGCTGTAAATGCTTGCGTATCGTCACAGGCATAAGAGGCCGCACCAGGTAATAGATCTGGCGAACCAAACTCTTTTTGCTCTGGAGTTGCCCTCGTTCATACTTCTCCAGTCGAAGATTGTCCACCGCCGCCATTGGGTCGAAGGTCAACTTGATCTTTCCCGCGTCCATCTGCGGCAAAGCTACTGGCAACATGAGTTCGGACGCTCTGCTGCCCGGCTGCTTGCCTGACAACTGCCCAAAACAAACCGTGCCGTCATCGAGACGGAAGAAGCCGCTCGCCGGCGACAGATTCTCAATAACGGAGAACTTCGCATCGAGGTCTTCACACCGGTAGAACTCGGTCAACAGGCTGCAAATAGGATGTTGCATTGTTGTTAGTCTTGCGGCCCCGCTCAAGCCGCGGTCGAACTACTCCATTGGTACCCACGTTTGCCGGTAAGAGAATCCACGATAGCCAGATATTCGTGCTGTTTTACATCCCAGTTATTCTGACTTACATGTCGAGTTCCGCCCTCGACCAGCCTTTGCCGCTGCTCAGGGTGCACATGGAGCTCGACGATGGCGTCCGCGAGAGCGTTCACATTCTCGGACTCGAAAAACCTGACCATCGATTGGTCGAAATAGAGACTATCGATCTTCGTTCGCGAGACAACAACAGGGACGCCCACCGCCATGAACTCCTGTACCTTCGTGCTCGCTGCTTCATTTCCAAAACTTGAGCTCGCGCGTTTGGGTACCACGGCCAGGTCCGCCGCTCCCATCAGGCCTGCGATCTCGTGAGTGGGACGATAATTTTCTATTCTTACTTTCTCCTGCAACCCGAGGTCTTGCACTAACCGCTCGAGGGCGGGCCGTGCCGGACCCTCTCCATAAATGTGGAATTCCGCATTCGCTATCTTGTCGCAGACCTGCGCAAAGGCTCGAATGGCGATGTCCACGCCCTGGTGCGAGTTCAAGCTGCCTGGATACATCAGCAGAAACCTGTCATCGCGCTTCCCGCTGGTTGGCGGACGAAAGATTTCCAGGTTCGGATAATTGCAGATCGCAGAACACTTGTAGCTCGGCACGGAACGGCTTACCAGCCGTGCATGCCAGAGGTGGTTGGCGATGATCACATGGGTGGCTACCTTCGCCGAGCATCTCTCGATCAGCAGCAGTATCGGAAATATCATCGAGTCACGCCCAGCGCTGAACTTGCTCAGGTAGAATTCCGGCAGGATATCGTGAATATCGAGGATGACTGGCACTCCGAGCAGCCGCACCGGCAATGCCGCAAACACAAGAAAATCCGGGACGGAATGAACGTGCACAAGGTCATAGTGCCGGCGCAGATGTTTCCCGGTCAGCACTGCCATGGACACGAAAAGAAAACGTACAATGCGAAGCAGATAGCCCAGGGCGGCGCGTTCATTGATCTCGCGTCTCTGCACCCGATACACATTTACGCCATCGATTACTTCGAAGCTGGGTGCGCCGTCATGCGAAAGGGCTATAACGTCCACCGAATCCCCGCGCCGGGTCAGCGATTGCGCGTACTGAATGATCCTGCTGTCGGACTCGTAGAACGAGTATGCCACCATGCATACTTTCATTTCAGGCGACCCTCTGAACGGGCGCTTGGACTTGCGGTTTGGGCCCGTGGCGGAACAGACTGCGAATCCTGGCGCTCTGCTCTCCCCGGAAGTACTCCATGAATTCGTCCGGAACGGATCGGCCGTCGCGCCGGTAATATGCGTATAAGAATCCCGCCAGACGCGCTGCAGAGCCGGCCACGACGGGTTTGACGTGTATCCGTCGCATGACCTTCATCAGCTCGAAAGCAGGGAGGGTTCCCAGCGAGTGGTCCATCCTGCCCTGGCGGAAACAGCCGCGCAGCATCCCCCCCGCCGATCCCGTAACCCGGTGATGATGTACCGGCAGGTCCGGAAAAGACGCAACCCGCCAGCCTTTCATTCTGGCCGAGACCTCGGCATAGGTATCCGGTCCCCCATAGGGCAGGGGCAGATATCCTCTCCCAATGGCCTGGAAGCATGCACGCCGGAATAACTGCACCGCATGTGCTACGGAAGTCAGGCTGTTATCCGGGCGGCTGCGAAATACGCCGTCCGCACATCTCTCGTGGATGAGCCCTCCTGCAAGCCCAAGTTCCGGATCGTCGCTAAACTTCTGCAGCAATCGCTCCATGTATGAAGGTTCAAACGTGATATCCGCGTCCAGGTTTCCAATGAAGTCGAAGTCCGAGCCAGCAAGCTGATTGATTCCGGCGTTGATCGCGTTCACTTGCGCGGCAAAATTCCGGGGATGATCCCCTGCAAGACGGTGTAACTGGACGAAGTTGTATCGTTCAGCGTATTTATTCACTATTGCATCTGTATTGTCGGTTGATCCATCACTTACAATCACCCACCTAGCTGGGCAGTACCTCTGAGTGACCACGGAACGGATCGTGTCTTCGATCAGCACTTCTTCGTTATACGCAGCCGTAACCAGCACGTATTTACGACTGTGACGTCCTATATCGTCCACCATCATTCTCCGGTATGCCGCGTAACCAGGCTATTCCCGCCTACAAGCCACTGAAGGCACGATAGACTCCTGCGCACCTTTGATATGGCCTCCCGCCGCCTGCCCTGGTCATAGCAATAAGAGAGAGAGTAGCCGGCGATCCTCGCGATCTCATGAATCCCTATGACCAGCGTATAGCCGATGGCGCCGAGCGTTCCATGATGCTTCTGGAAATATTGCCGGTTGGCACGACGCATCTCAACGTAGGACCACGCCGGGGCGTCCATGGAGCTGGCACCGCCGTAGTGAAGGGCCTCAGCTTCTCCAAAGAACACTACGCGCCATCCAGCTTTGCGAAAACGATGGCACCAGTCAATGTCCTCGCCATACATGAAGAAGCGCTCATCGAGGCCGCCCACCTGTCCGAGGGCGATCTGCGAGGCCATCCAGAACCACCCGGTCACCACTTCGACGTCCCTTATGGCCTGAACATCGGTCGTCTTAATCGAAAATCCTGCGAATAGCTTCGATTTCGGAAACACTGAGTTCAACGCCAGAGCTGAGCATAAGCTGTTCCATACCGTTGGCAGGCGCATCACCGACAACCCTACGCTACCGTCCGGGCAAAGCATCTTCGGCCCCATGATGCCAACATCCTCATGGGCTTCCATCCATGCCAGCATCCGATCGAGGCACCCGGGAGGAACCACTACATCGGAATTAATCAGGCATACATACTTGCCCCGGCTCTGCCTGACTCCAATGTTGTTCGCCTTGGCAAAACCCAGGTTGTCGCAGTTTTGGATCACATGGACTTCCGGGAACTGAATCCGGATGGCCTCCGGCGTGCCGTCCGTCGAAGCGTTATCAACCACGATGATCTCGGTTGGGCATTTGCCGCCATTCGCGCGCAGCGATTCCAGGCACTCCAGGGCATAGCGTTTCCCATTCCACGTCACAATGACGATGGAAAGGACAGGGCTACAACTCGGGCCTTGAACTGCGGTTTTAGAGATTTCCCAATTCATGATCGTGCCACCGAAGGACAGGATGGGCAGGGGACGCATGCAGTTCGATCGGCGTGAGGGCCGTGGTGAGCTTGACTGTGGCGCTGCTTTCTTGCGCCGCGAAGGCGGGAACAGTCGCGATCATAGCCAGCAGCGCGTACCACGCCACGATCGCCTGGTCAAAGTAGACAATCCCAAAGAACGCAACCGCATTTGCGAATAAAGCAACCCCTAAGAGCCAAATCAGGCGGGCTTCACGGCGGCGGTTCTCAGCGATCCGGCGACCCTTCCCAATAATCTTGAAGCCATAAACAAGGATGGCGATAAACAAAATGAAACTCAGTAAACCTCCGGATAAACCCGCGCCCACATAGGCGTTGTCGACGTCCCACATGGACCAGCCCCAGTCCGGGTTGGCGCGAGTTCCATACAGCCACCATTCCCAGAAATGGCGGACAAAGTTGTCCACCAGCATGGCGCGATGCCAACCACTGCCACCCATCACACCGCTGGCACGGTCCATGATGAACCACACCGGAGACGTCATTCCCACCTGTACAACCAGCAAGCCCAACACCACACCCCAGCGCACTGCCCGCATGTTTCGTCTGGCAGTCCACATCGCTAACCCGAGAATCGCCGCCGCAAGCGTCAGCACCGGCGTGCTGGAGTGGGACGCAAATATCATGGCCATCGAGGCGGTAACTCCACCGACAGCCAGCAGCCGCACCCGGCGTCCTTCGAAGATCAGACCGACGAAAAGAGGCAATAACACCGCTCCGACCACACCGGCGGTAATTGCGTGTCCGAAAGGTCCCTGCGCGCGGATCTGTCCGTCCCGCACGTTGGTAATCTCGGGCGCGCCCAGCAGCCAGAACGGGTTGTACGCGTGAGAGTGCTCGTACAGCATGGACGGCGCAATCAAGGCGGCCGCGACAGCAAGCGCCATAATCACCCGAATGATATCTTCCTGGTTGCGAACCAGGGCACGCACAAGAAAATACCCACCGAGTGTGGTCAACAAAATGCCCAGACGATTCACTACTGCGCCGATGTCCCCCCACAACACGCTGTACATGATGGCATTGCAAAGTGCACTCGCGAACACAAGCTTATCCAGAATCCCCAGTTGCGATGGGAAGTACTCCCGCCGGCAAATTACTCGCAACCAACCGGCAATGATCAACATACGTGTCGCGTTGAAGTGAAGTCCTCCAAGGATGAGCACAACGTGCAATGGCACCAACATCACGGCAATGAGAAACGGGACGAATGCATATTTTCGCGGCAGGACGAACATCAAACCCACGGCGACCAGAAGGACAACTACCGCCATCGGTGTAGCCGACGTGGCTTCGTCGCCTCCACCAAAGTAGTAATTGGTCGGCAGATCGTGTTTATAGTCTGGCACAGTGGTTAAGATGTTTGGCGGGTCTGAAGCTGATGGGGGCTGAGCTTATTGAGAGAAGGACACCAGGTGTTTACTTTTCAGCGGAAGAGCTATGGGTCGCCTGGGCGACCCATAGCGAGGGAACGACTTTCGACAATTACTCAGCGTCAGTCTAGTGCACAATCGCAGAGAGGCCGCTCGGAGGATCGATGCTGCCAGTTCCAGAGGAGTACTGAAACGCTCCGATATCCCATGCTCCACTGGCTGGACGAGCAACCCCGGCCTTGTCGGAATTGAGCGCTGTAATGCCTAGATTTGAAAGATTCGCTCCTGCGCCGATGGCGGCCGAACCTGTCTGAAGCATGTAATTGGCGTCAAGATTGGGATTTCCCGTAACCGCATGTGCGTCAAAGCCCAGGGTCTTCCACTGCGCCAAGGTGTAGTAGGTATTAGGCGATCCATCCGCCAGCCCGGGGTATGTAATGTTGTAGTAAAGATTGTAATCCGCGTTCGAGAAGTTGCCCGAGAATGCTTGCCCGTTTTCTACCCCTATTGTGCTTCCGGTAAGAAGGTTGTTCTGGAACATGCTGACCGAGGTGGGGGACTCCAGGTAGATTAACGGGCAGGTGCCATTGGGCCCAATCACCGTGTTGTTCATCAGCGCGTGAGGACCGCTTCCTCCATGCAGCCAGATCGCCCGGCCTCCGCCGATTGCACTGCACGTGTTGTTGTTCACGTAGAGCACATTATTGAAAATATTGCAGGATGCCCCGGGGGAAGCCGATCCGTACGTACAGAAAATGTTGCCGGTAAGATTTCCGTGCGCGGAGATGAAGTTGTTGTAAATGTTAAAAACGTTTGCCGCGGACGAGGAGAACACGATGATCCCATCTTCGTGTGCCGTAGTGTTCTGCCAGGTATCGAAGTTGCTCATCGTGTTGCCGTAAATATTGACGTTGCTGGTCGAGTTCCCCGAACTGCCCGACCCAACGTTGATCCCCCAGTACTGATCGGAAAGCGTGTTCTTGTAGATGTTCACATTGTTCAGCACGCTTCCGGAATACTCCAGGTAGATGCCTACCGACGTTCCAGTAATTACATTGTCATGCACTGAGAAGTTGGTCTTCGAGCCGGAGCTCTTGATGCCCGACGAATAGAAGGATGCACATGAAGATGCGCCGTTACAGAGATAGATGTTCTGAATCTTCAGGTTCCGGATTTCAACGTCGGTCTTCCCCGACGCTACATAGATGCCGGCGCTGATGTTGCTGGTACAAGTTCCGCCTGGGCAGGAAGTTCCTGCCGCTCCGTTCAGCGTGTTCTCGATGATGCCGTTCGACCCTCCATCCACAGTGACGTAGTTGTTCACCGTGATGGCGCCGCCAGTGGGAAAATTCCCGTCATTCGTGCCCCAATGGGGAGAAGTCATCTTCGCGTTGGGCTCAAACAAAATGGTCAGAATCTTACCCGCGGAACCCGCCGGGGCCACTAACATATTCTGCCCCGCTGTTCCTGTGAACGTGCCGCAGAGATGGTAAATATTCCCGCCAGCAGCGTTGGCATTGAACCAGGATGCGGAGTGCGCATTTGCGCAATCGGCCCCGCTATCGCTGCCGGAAGTGTTTTGGCTGATGTAGATATCGGCCGCGGCACAAACTGCGGGAAGAAGTAACATCAATAGAACCAGACTTGCTAGGGGGAGCGCCTTCCGCATCTATTCCTCCGGGGGCTTTGGCTTCCCTGAAGACTACAGGCGGGATGGCGAGGTCGGAAGATACCGAAAGGGCATGTGGTTGCTGAATCAAGGGTACTAGGCCCTTCGATCTGCGCATTTTCCCGGCTCTCCACGCTTTTCTCCGAACTCCAGCTTCTCATCACCGTGCTAGCGTCCAACCGAGGCGCTCTTCAATTCTGTCAGCTTGCTGCTTGATTCTGGCTTGCGGAACACCGCATGGAGATCTGCGCCCGTACCCACCGCAACTGCGATCTCCCGGAAGGGATAGACCACACTCAGACGAAATACTTTTTGCATCAACCGGATACCCAGAGAGGGAGACTTGCGTTTGCAATTCGGCATAGCGGAGATCCCATGTCGCAACTTCCACTCTGCTATCCCGTTGCGGATACTATTGTCCAAGTAGCACGAGCGCGTGGTCCCCACCTCCACCACCTCCAGGCCAACCGACGCGGCCATCGCCGCAAGCGCGCGTGGCGAGAACTGCCACAAATGGCGTGGCACATCCAGACCGAACCAGTAACCGCCAAAAATGCGGGCTTCCAGTGAGTCGATATTGGGAAGGGTGATTGTAAAAACGCCTCCCGGTTTCAACCAGGAGAGCACCTTCGCCATCACCTCGCGCGGGTTATACATGTGCTCCATCACGTGAAAGGCAGTCACCGCGTCAAACGTGTTCTCCGCGTAGGAGGCGTCCAGCACATCTCCGACAAAGACTTCGGCCCCGGCCGACACACGCGCCTGTTCCGCCACTGCCTTTGACATCTCGATCCCGTACCGTTTCCAACCTTGCCCTTTCAGCGAGCGCAGGAACGAACCCGAACTGCAACCCAGATCCAGAATCGAGCCACCTTGCACGTACTGCAACAGCTTGTTTCGTACTACATCCCAATGGTGGGGATAGAGATCCCCCGGCGCGGTAATGACCTCGTCGTAATCATTCCCATAATGGGACGACATCTCCTCGGCCTGTGGTGCGTTCTCTAACCAACCCAAGTGACAGTCGGGACAGCGCACCACCGTGTACAGCGCTTCACGAAGGAAGAAGTAGTCGCGCGAGCGCAGGAAAGGCTTCGCTCCGCGCCCGTTGCAAGCCGGGCACTCCCCGGAACTCGACTGCTGGGCAATGGACTGGGGCCGAGTTTCTAAGGCTGCAACTGTTTGCATGTTGTTAGTCCGTTATTGATCTTGTCTATTTTTCATGTGGAGGAGTCCATGTCCCCCGCATGGCAGTGCCGGTCAAGAACTTAGGAAGCTGGGCTTGCCGAGTACGCTTGCACGCGTCGGGGAAGGACAGCGCCGACCAGGGTCTTTGCTTCTGCCGTAGAGAACGATTTGGTTAGCCAGAACAATGGCCAGGTCGCCAGCGCGCATGCCAGCGCCGCAGCAATCAGCTGTATCGTTGCCGCCCCTCTCCCGCCGAGCCCAAGTGGGAGGGGAATGTAAAATGCCAGAACGCTTACACCAAGAATGATGGCTGTTGCGACTGCGATTCTGGCGGCATCTGGGACCAGGGCAACGGGCCGAAATACATCAAAAGCCTTGCCCAGGGCGTACATCATGAAGACCATGCCGACCAGTTCAGCAAACGCCAAGCCGGCCAGCACCCCGACCATGCCGAGGGCCTGCGAAAACATGGCGACACCGAGAACCAGGGCGATCCGCAGCACCTGCTGTACGTTATCCAGCAGAACACTGCCAGAGGCGCGATATAACACGATGGAAAGGATCGAAAAGGCCTGGCACAAACCCGCTGCGGCCACAAGCCACAACACTACTTTCATCGAAGGGTCCGTTTGTCCAGTCCAGGCATAAATAATCGTGCTGCCGAACAGCGACATAAAGGCCATCGGCAATAAGCCAAGAGCGGTAGTGACTTTGAACGATTTCACGATGAGCTTGCGCATCGCTTCAACCGAGCCAGAAGCGAAGACCGCGGTACCTCCCGTAAGGATGGGGAGCAGAAATGCGTCGGTTGCCGTCGTCGCCGTGCTCAACAGTCGTGAGGCGAGCGCGTAAACTCCGGCGGCTTCTGCACCGAAGCCGCGCAATATCGTGATGGGCAGGATGGCTAAGTAGATGACCTCCAGCATGCCCCGCAGCTGGTAACTCCCGGCAAATCTCGCAAGCTCCGGAATGGCGCTCTTGCACACGAAAGCTCGAGTGACGCAGATTCTTGGGACGATCTTCTTAGAAGCCACGTAACAGCAGGTAATAAAACCAATCTCCGATGTAGCCATGATGGCGGCCATGGCCACGAGGCCGAATCCGTGGTGCAGGAAGCAGACAATGGCACCGGCCTCGGCTACACAGAAAAAAGTTGTGAATTTTCTGGCCAGGTCAATTCGATGCCCGCCCGATACGATGGCCTCGTACACCGCGCCCACATTCGAGATCACCATGATCAGCGCGAGCACGGAGATTGCCTTTGCACTGGCTGACAAGAATTGCGGGGGAACGCCTGAAGCGCTGGCTAGACGCTGCGAGAAGATGCCTACGGGCACCAATCCCACAACCGAGAGGATAAGCATGAACGCGCATCCGGTACTCAGCAGCCGGTTCGCGCTCTCGTATTCATCCTTTGCGATGGCCTCTGCGACATACTTCTGGAATGCCGACTTGATGCCGATGCTGCCGAACCGCATGTAGGCAGCGGTGGTCATGATGATCGACCATATTCCGTACCCGTCCAGCCCGAGATGGGCGATTACGAGAGGAATCGTGACCAACCGGGTCGCGACCTGAACAACCTTCGCAATCACGCCGAACACCGTGTTCTTGCCGATGCTCGTGGCAAGATCGTGATGCGATGCTGTGCTCTTGAATGCCATTCTCTGCACTTTCTCTTCCGGTGCTATTCCACTGCTGCGTGTTCAGGCATTCGCAATGCTGTGGCCCGCTGTACGCCCTCCACCACCATCGCTTGCTGCTCCGCGCTTAAGGTCGGGAACATGGGCAAAGAAACGATCTGCCTCGCCGCTCTCTCGGCTATGGCGAAATCACCTTCTTTGTAGCCAAGCGATTCATAGGCCTTCTGCAGGTGTAACGGAATGGGGTAATGAATGCCGGTCCCAATTCCCTCTCTTTCCAGCGCGCTACGCAGCGCGTCTCGCTCCGCGCACCGGACCACGTACAGGTGATACACAGCCTTCGACCAGGACGGCTCATAAGGCGGAACCGCCTCGTGGCTCGTTCTTGCAAAAAGCTCCCTGTAGCGTGCAGCTGCCTGCCGTCGTTTTATGTTCCATTCCTCAAGGTGCCTCAATTTCACGGACAGAAATCCGGCTTGGATCGCGTCCAGACGTCCGTTGTAGCCCTCAATGTCGTGGTAGTACTTCTTGGCCTGCCCGTGATCGCGAATCATTCGGATCTTGCGGGCGACCTCGGCATCGTTGGTGGTTACGGCGCCCGCTTCCCCGCATGCGCCCAGGTTCTTGCCGGGATAAAAGCTGAATGCAGCAGCACGGCCCATCGAGCCGGCCTTGAACCAGCGATCATGTTTTCGCGAAAAGTATTGCGCTCCGTGGGCCTGGCATGCGTCTTCAATCACTACCAGGTTGTACCGGCTCGCCAGTTCCAGGATTGGATCCATGTCCGCCATCTGTCCGTAAAGGTGGACGGGAATGATGGCGCGGACGAATCGACCGCTCTGACGATGAGTCAACTGCCCGGAAGCGGTATCAAACGAGCATTTTGTATCAAGATATTCGGCGAGTCTCTGCGGATCGATATTGTAGGTGCGCTCGTCAACCTCCACAAACTCGATCTGTCCGCCCGCTTGGGAGATGGCTTCCGTGGTGGCGATGAAGGTATTGGGCACCGTGATTACGATGTCTTCCGGCTCCAGCCCTGAGGCGATCAGCGCAAAGCGCAGGGCGTCGGTTCCGCTGCCGACCCCAACGCAGAACTCCGCGTCGCAGAAGTGCGCGAAGTCTTTCTCGAATTGCTCCACCATGGAGCCACCAATGAAGCCTGCCGTGCTCAGCGCCTGCCGAAATATTGAGGCTAACTCCTCTTCCAACTCGCGATGAGGCGTGATGAGGTCGAGGAAAGGAATCTGCTGCTGGTTCGTCATAATGCAACCTCCACTTCAGGGGTGACGTATCGCAGTACGCGCGCGGGATTGCCTGCCACGATTGCATTCGTGGGGACGTCTTTGGTGACCATGCTGCCTGCCCCGACAATCGCGTTTTCGCCGATGGTTACGTTTGCCAGGATGGTGCTTCCCGAGCCGATGGACGCGCCCTTCTTCACCAACGTCGGCTCAACTTTCCAGTCCTTTTCAGTCTGCAGAGAACCGTTGCCTGTGGTTGCGCGCGGGTAGATGTCATTAATAAAAGTGACGCCGTGTCCGATGAATACGTCGTCTTCGATCGTGACGCCTTCACAAATGAAGGTGTGACTCGAAATCTTGCAGCACTTGCCGACCGTCGCATTCTTCTGGATCTCAACGAACGCGCCGATCTTGGTTTCATCTCCCACTTCACAACCATAAAGGTTGATGAACTTGGAGAGCTTCACCCCGCGCCCTAATTTCACATCCGGTGCGATACACAGATAGCTGTCCATAATTTCGTTCCTTGCTTGAGTTCACGCTTGCGATCAAGCGCGAGGTCCGGCGGGACAAATGCGGGGGAGGGTTGTCTAAAGCTGGAGAATTTACTTCGGGGAGCCTAGAGGTATATCAGCGCGCCTCTCTTGCGTAGAGACTTGTTCACCGCTTCCAAAATCTTGACCACGCGGAGACCCGCGGGACCGTCATTGATTGGCCGCGACCCGCTGCTGATGCAGGAGATGAAATATGACAGTTCCTGGCGCAGCGCTTCAACCTGCTCAAGTTGGGGCGCCCACATGTCTCCCGAGCGATAGTTCACGAGCAACTGATACAACCCCTCGCGATTATCCACTTCCACGCCCTTGTCGTAGACCTTCACCTTTTCGTCGGCCTCCAGGTCATTCCATACCAGCATCTTCTTTTCACCGCCGATCAAGGTGGTTCTCACTTTTACCGGGGACAGCCAGTTCACATTTACGTGAGCGATGATCTTGTCCGGGAAATACAGGGTGATGAACGCTATATCTTCGTGCCCGTTGAGGTGCTTCTGTCCCGTTGCCACCAGCGCCTCGGGATTGCGTTCAATCAGGTAGTCCATGATCGAGAGGTCATGGGGAGCCAGGTCCCAGACCACATTCACGTCGTGCTGAAACAATCCCAGGTTTACGCGCGTGGAGTCGTAGTAATAAAGATTGCCAAGACCGCCTTCCTTCAGCAGTTGCTTGATCTTCTTGACCGCGCCGGTGA
The DNA here is from genome assembly GCA_035652095.1 of Terriglobales bacterium. Taxonomy (GTDB): domain Bacteria; phylum Acidobacteriota; class Terriglobia; order Terriglobales; family Acidobacteriaceae; genus DASREM01. The sequence continues at coordinate 76,839 of DASREM010000003.1, forward strand.
ACAGGAAGGTGTGGTCCACCATGATCTGCAGATTCTTTCGCTCGGCCAGTTCGATCAGTTGCTCTGCCTGCGCTACGTTACTGGTAAACGGCTTTTCCACAAAGACGTGTTTTCCGTTCTCGAGCGCAGCTTTGGCGAGTTCGAAGTGGGTCCAAACCGGGGTAACGATAGCCACCGCTTCGACATCGGGAGAGGTCATGACCTCGGAAGCGTCCGCGGAAACGTAAACGTTGGGGTAGCTCTTGTGAACTTTCTTCCTTGAGGCAAAGCTGTTGTCGCAGACAACAACCGTCTCTGCACCGGGAAGGCTTTGCAGGTTCCTTACTACGTTCGGTCCCCAGTAGCCGTACCCGATTACCCCGAACTTGACCGTACCGTTGATCTTTGCCGGTACTGGGGACGAAGGAGATCCCTCGTATGCCGCTAACGCGCTGCTACCATTGGAAGCCATAAAACTCCAACTCCTTTCGTGCTAGTAAGCGCCCTCAACCATTGCCTTGGGCGTTCGCAACAGGATCTTGAGATCGAGCCAGGGGGACCACGTTCTTGCGTACTTCAGGTCGAGCCGCACCATTTCATCGAATCTTATCCGGTTGCGGCCATTTACCTGCCATAATCCGGTGATCCCGGGTTTTACCTCCAGCAAGCGCGGCCGGTGCCACAAGTCGTATCTCTCCACTTCGTAATCGATAGGAGGCCGCGGTCCCACCAGCGACATGTCTCCCTTTAGGACGTTGATGAACTGGGGAAGTTCATCCAGGCTTGTTCGGCGCAGAAATGCTCCGACTCGCGTCACCCTCACGTCCTTTGTGAGCTTATAAACTCCGCCGCCATTTCCGTTCGCAGGCTTTTTCTCCGCGACCCCGGCGATTAACTGCCGCACATACTCCTTGTGGGTGCTGGAGTCGTTGTGGTCATACATGGACCGGAACTTCAGGAAGGCAAAGGGCACGCCATACTGACCAAGTCGCGGTTGCCGGTAAAATACGGGGCCCTCGGACGTGAGTTTGATCGCCAGCGCAAGAATGACAAACAACGGGCTGCCCACGATCAGTGCCAGCAGGCTGCCGCATAGATCCATGCCACGTTTTACGATGCAGGAGAATTTCCGAGACTGATCTCGCTTGTCAAGGTCGGGATAAATGGCTGAGCCATTCCGCCTCTGCGGCACTTCCTGGTCCCACTCCTCGGGAAACAAATGGAAAGAAATCCTTATCCCGTTGAACTGCTCCAGCGTCAGCTTCGCGCTCAGGGCTCCGCTGATCCTGGTCAGCATGGTGCTGACAATCGCGTTTTTCTCCTCAATGGCTACCTCAGTAAACATGGCGCCAATGATCGAATGTTCCGCATACCAGCCAGTGATGTCGGTCTCCCTGGTGCTCTGCAATAGAACGGACAAGATCTGGTCCAGGGCAACTCCGCTCTTCGCCGGAGGGGCACAGGTCCCCATTTCCAGGAGCATGAGAAGGAAGGGCTTGTGCGAGCGTTCCGTTCTCTTTCTCTCCACAACGATCATTCGACGGAACGAGCTTTCATTCAATACCACACGATCTGCGTTCGGGCTGGCCAGCGTTGCAGCAAGGCCCGACGCTTTCCCGTTTGTCCAGCGTCGTAACTTCAAGCTTGATTCTCCTGTCTGAAATTTTCGTAGGGAATGGGTCATATTTGCGTTCTTGCGATGGAGAGAGCGCCCGAACTAGGCCGACTTTGAACCGGCGCTGCCATTGCTGCTCCCGGACTGAGAGCCGGTAAGATAGTAGCGCTGGTAATATTTCCGGTGGTCGGTGTTGCTGGACCCGTTCAACACGACCCCAAGCAGATTCGAGGTTCCAAGGCTTTCGAGGCCGGCCTTCACCTGCCGTTTTTCACTCTTACCCTCACGCACAACGAGCAGAACTCCGTCGGAATGGCGGTTCCAGATACTGGTGTCGGCCAGTGGCAATATTGGAGGAGAATCGATCACGATCCAGTCGAACGGCTCCGATAGATCGTCCATGAGCGCGCCCAGGCCTCCCCCGTGCATGAGTTCCAATGGGTTTGCAGCCGGCTTCCCCGCGGGCAGTATCCACAATCCAGCGTCTTCGAGCTGGTAGATATTTGGGAGAGGACCCGTTCCATCGCAGAGCCATTCCGTGAGCCCCGGCAGCCTGCCCAGGCCAAACCTCTCAGCCAAGACCGGCCGCCGCAAATCGCCTTCAATGAGCAGAGTCTTCTGCCAATGCCTTCGTGCCAGGGCCAATGCAAGATTTGCGGAGACCACACTCTTGCCTTCTTCCGCCAGCGTGCTCGTGATCAAAATCCTCTTGAGAGCGCGTGTCTGCTGGATTTGCCGCAGCCGCACCACAAGGTATCGAAACTTTTCCGCCGCCAGGCTTTCCTTGGCTGTCAGACATACCAACCGGCCGTCGGGCGCGGGGGAGATGGGCAGTGTTTCGAACTGCCGGAACTCATTTTGCCCTTTCTCCGCCGTTTTCAGCAGCTCGGCAGCGGCAGTAGGCGGCTCGAAGAACGGCGCACTCGTCTTCTCCGCTTCGGATCTTTGTAACGCCTCAAATAATCGGCTCATGCTCCACTTTTCCCTGCGCAACAGCGATCGTTTCCCGCTGCGCCATCGAGTCGGCCCCCTTCACACGCTTGTAAATCTCCAGCAGGATCCTTGCGGCCTGCTGCACGTCGTCGCTCTCCGTTGTTGCCAGCCTCCGCCGCGGGGGAGCAGCAACGTTCAGCCGGAAGTCTGCCGCCACGCTATCAATGACGTCGGGCGTGATGCACCGCACTTGGTTGGCGTACGCGGTAATCAGCGCATTCTCACAGACAGTATTGATCAACCGTGGGATTCCGCGGGAATGACGGTGAACTCTGGCGACGGTCTCGGGCGGAAACAACTCGGCGGCATGCGAGTTTGCCCCGGCAAGCTGCAGTCTGCTCCGGACATACCCGCTGGTTTCTTCAAGGCTCAACGGTCCCAGCTGCGAACGCAACGCAATCCGTTGCTTCAACTGCCGCAATTCGGACGAGTCCAGTTTTTCGTCGAGCTCACTTTGACCTACCAGCAGGATCTGCAACAGCTTGGCCTGCGACGTTTCCAGGTTCGTCAGCAGCCGGATTTCTTCGAGAACCTCCGGGGAGAGATGGTGGGCCTCGTCCACCACCAGTACCGTTGTGAGCCCCTTTTGGTGTCGCTCAACCAGGTAGTTGCCCAGCGCCTGCAACAAATCGCTCTTGTTCCTCCCCGATGCGGACAACCCGAAATCCGCAGCAACGTACTGCAGGAATTCCAAGGGAGACAGGCAACTATTGAAAACGTATGCATAAGCAACCTTGCGCGCCTTCAATAATTCCAGCAGGCAACGAACCAGCAGCGTCTTACCCGTACCGACTTCTCCAGTCAGGACCACAAAACCTTTTCGCCGGCGCACCCCGTAGTACAACGCCGTGAGAGCCTCGTTGTGGCTCTTGGTCGGAAACAGAAATCCCGGATCGGGGGTGATCTCGAACGGGTTCTTCGTCAAGTTGTAGAACGCTTTGTACATTTCGTCCTAACTGCGCCAATAACTGACAGCAATCCCCGCCAGGATGCATAGGGTGACCGCGAACACGCCTACAAGGTCCCGGATTGCTGCGCGTTGCTCCTGTTGTTCCTCTTGTGGCGTTACCAGGGGTGGAATCTGCGTCAGAAATTCTGCGGAGATCAGCTTCTTGAATTCTTTTTCAGAGTAGATCCGGTCGTCGGTGAATTCGGCTCCCGCTACTCCCGCGATCCCGAGGACGATACCGGCGAACAATCCGATGCAGGTAAGCTTGAACCGGTTGGGAGAATACGGCTTTGTCGGCAGGCTGGGCGGATCAAGGATCCGGAAGTTCTCTCCCTCCTGGCGTTTCTCAAGATTCGTAGCCAACTCGGATTGATTCTTCTTGCCCAGAAGGGACTCGTAGTCCGTCCTCGATTGATCGTAATCGCGACTCAGGTCCGCTAACTGCTGCTCCCGGACCGGCGTCTGGTTCAGTCTTCCCTGGTATTCCCCGATCTTCGCCTTGAGTTCCTTCACGGTTTGTTGCCGGTTGGCGATTTCTATCTGGTTGGCCTTCAGCTGGCTCTGCACTTCCATCATCGGCGAGATGTGGCCGGCGGGCGCTTCGGGAAATTCCGCTGTGGAACCGCTGTCTGATCGCCCTGCCGTCGCCTTGTTCCTGAGATCGGCCGCAATCTGCTGCTTCATCCTTTCGGTTTTGGCAATCTGCTCTTTCAGCTTACGAATATCGGGATGCTTCTCCGTGTAATGGGAGCTGAGATCCGCCATCTGTGCGTGCAGTCTTTCCAGTTCCTGGTCGATCGCAGGCAATCCCATCGGAGCCGCATCGGCACTCCTGACCGAAGTCTCAACGCTGCGGTATTGAGCCAGCAACGATTCAAGATAAGTGTTCTGCTGTTTGGCCCGTCCCAGCGCATCCTGTTCGGCCGTGAGTTGGTTTTGAAAGCCGGAGAGAATCTGGATGTTGCTCTCGAGCTGAGTCGGAAGCTCGCCGAGATACTTGTCTTTGTACTCCCGCACCCGCTTTTCCTGCTCCGCCAGGCGGCGGCGCGCTTCTTCTAACTGGCTTCCCAGGAACTGCGTAGTGTTGGCCGACTGACGTTGCCGCACTTCGAGGTTTTCGCTGATAAAGAGAGTTGTTAACTCGCTGGTGACGGCCTGCGCGGTGTGCGGATCGCTCGCGGAAAACGATATGTTGAATGCCGTCAACTCGTCTTTCCCGGGCGAACGGACCAACTCGATATCGATGTCCTTCCGCATGCGTTCGACCAGATCGTCCGGCGTCAGGCGGCCTCTATCCTTCTTATAGAGGTTCAGCATCTCGATGATGTGCAACAAACGGGTCCGGCTCAGGATTTGCTGGCTGATGCTGTCCAACCGGTTTTGCAGGTCCCCGGTGATGTTGGACACGACGTATTGCTGCGGAACTGTCGGTTGCTCAACCAGAATCAGGGTTCCCGAGCGATACACTGACGGCAGCAGCCACCCGGCTGAAAACATGACTAACCAGGCTCCGAACAAAGGCAGAAAGAAATACCAGCAGCGCCGGCGGGCGAGCCGCCAATACTCCCTCAGGTCGGGCTTGTCTCGAGACTTGTCTTCGAAATCGTCTGGCATCTCTTATCTTCCCAGCGGTCTGGAGAGCTGATAGGAAACTGAGATCCACGCCCGGTTGTGACTGATGTTCGGAATGCCCTGCCCATTCCCCTGGAGTTGAAAGGCTCGCGCATAGCCCAACGTCAAGCCCAGATTCGTGGCGAAGGTGCGGTTGACGCTGACGCTGCCGAGTGCGCTCGTTACCGCTGAGTACGGCGTCGGCACCTGGCCAACAGCATCACTCTGTCCGTAGTTCGCTGCGAAGCTGACGGTGTATTGCCGTGAAAGCTGGCGGCGGAACGTGCCATCTACGCTGGTCAGATTGACTGCACCGAGCAAGCCGCCTCCATCGCTGAGCGTCCGCGATGCATTGACAGTGACCCCGGTATGTAACCCGTTCCAAACGTAGCTGCCGCCGGCGGTAGTCGACCAGGATTTCTGTGGGACCGCAATCGCGAGTATCTGAATCCGCGGCAACACGACCGACGGCACCACGACATCCATCATCGTCTGCGTGTGCTGGGGTCCGGCAAAGAACGCCAGTGTCATTGTCGGCCGCAACTGCAGGGTGTAAGCGGCAAGGACGCTGTGCGCTGTCATGTCGTTGGCGAGCGGTGAAAAGGAAAACTTCTGGAATCGATAGATGGCGCCCAAGAAATGCCGGGCCGAGATCCTATGGTTGAAGTAGGCCTCCGCCTCTTTGGAATCCGTATCCACCAGGCTGGTGCCGACGGGCGCGTCCTTGTAATGCGATTGGTAGAAAGTGGCGCTGCCGCCCAAGGCGCTGCTCGCGCTGAATTGATCGTTGATCTGCACCGTCGCGTTGTTGCTGTTGATTTTTGCCAGGGGCAGGATCACGGAAGAATTCGGCTGCTGCAGAATGGTTCCCGGAGCAAGTCCCGCATTCTGGCTGGACTGATCGAACAGGCTCGTAGCCATCAGGTAACGATCAAACAGTGTGAGATCGATGTGCGGGGCCAGGCGTATCGTCGTGTGCAATCCGAAGTCGTGCGAACCCTGGTTGTAAGAGCTGAACCTCTGATGAACTGCGAAGCCGCCGGCATAGCTCAGCCTCCAGTTCATTCGGCTCCGCGATTGTCGGAGCGCGATGTTCGGGAACATCGAAAACGTCGTATCCGACATCCGGTCACCCGCAGTATTTAAGGCATTGTCGTCAAACGACGTCCCAAAGCTGAACCCCGCATCGAGGTAATTCGTGCGTTCAAGTTCAGGTGCAAATTGCGCCGTGCCGGTCACGAACGGAGCCGATATCCTGGGCGCGTTGGTGGTCGAAAGCGCGGCATCTGCAGGTACAGGGTCCTGCCCCCGGGCATGATTGTGCAGGATCCCAAGCATCAAGAGCACCACGACTATGTATTTTGAGCGCATGTGACCCTCAGGGGACCACAACCGTGTCCCGCGGTTCGAGCCTGATGTTCTGCTCCGGGTTTCGGCCTTTGATCACGTCTTTGTAGTTGAAGGCAAGGCGGACTTGCGTGCCGTCAGGCTTTGGCCGGAGTACGTACACCGACTTCTGTTTGGCGAAGTCCCGAAATCCGCCCGACAGGGCGATAGCATCAAGCACCGTCATGGCGTTGGTGAGCTGATAAGATCCCGGACGCGTCACCTGCCCAAGAACATTGAATCGCTGGCTCTTGATCTCCTGGACGATGACCGTGACGTCGGGCTCGGAGATGTAACTCTGCAGCTTGCTGGCGATTGCAATTTCCAACTGTTTCGGCGTCTGCCCGCCAGCCTGTACTTCGCCCACCAGGGGCAGTGAGATCTTGCCATCCGAGCGCACCGGAACCGCCCGGGAAATGTCCGGCTCCTTCCAGACGTTAACCGCCAGCACATCATCGGTTCCGATGATGAATCCATCATCGTGCGGCTTTCCGCTGGAGCCGCGCATAGAAATGTCGGCATCCCCTGCTCTCGCTATCTGGGTTGGAGTGCTCGGCTGATGATCTCCCGCGCCCGACTGCGCCCAGGACTGGGAGGAAATCAGTAGCAAAAAGAATGTCACCAAACAAAGAGGGAGTCGTAATTCTTGAGTTCTCATACATGTCTCCTCGACGAAGTTCGAAGTGACGCTGCTGCTAGTTGCCGGGGCCGTTTGCTTTGGATCCATGAATGCCCATGTGCGGTGAGAGATACGGGGGCGGACTCATCCGGTATTGCTCGATCTTGTATAAAAGCGTCCGGTAGCTGACCTGCAGGAGTTTCGCCGCCGCCTTGCGGTTCCAGCGGGTCTGGTCCAGAGCGTCAGCGATCGCAGTTCTTTCCGCTTCGCCTCGCACACTCCGCACCAGCGACTTGAGACTCGAACTGCGTTCCTGCGGGAAAACGTTGTTGCCGGTTGAGATCTCGGCTGATTCTGACGATTCCCAGGAATGGCGGTTCAAGACGTCACTGCGCCGTGTTAATTCCAACTCGCGGGTGAGCAAATCTGCGTCACCAACCACCAGGTAACGTTTGACGAAATTTTCCAGTTCTCTCAGGTTCCCCGGCCACGGATAGGACTGGCACATATCGATGATTTCTGGTGAAAAACTTCGTGCCGGCAGCTTGTAATGTCTGGCTAACTGGTGCATGAAATGCGCCAGTAACAAGGGGATCTCTTGCTTGCGCTGGCGCAGCGGAGGCACGTGCATGGTAAACGCGCTCAGGCTGTAATAAAGGTCCTCGCGCAGCGCCTTCCCGGCAAGCGCCTGGTCAATGTTGTTCTTGGTCGAAGCTAGAATGCGAAGGTCGATTTCGACCGGGGTCTCTCCGCCGATCCGGCAAAGTTGATTTTCCTGCAGCAGCCGTAGCAACTTGAGCTGAAGGCCGTTTGGCATTTCCGCCACTTCTTCCAGCAGGATCGTGCCCCTGTCACAGAGTTCAAACTGCCCGGCCTTGGTCCTGGTTCCTCCTGCAGCGGAGGTTTGTTCGTAGCCGAACAACTCAGCTTCCAGCAGTTCGGGAGAGAGTGCCGCGCAGTTGATCTTGAGGAACTTGAATCTGGCCCTGGCTGAAAGCCTATGAATGAGCCGCGCTGCGACTTCTTTGCCGCACCCGCTCTCGCCTACCAGCAGCACGGGAACATCAACTTGCGCAAGTAGCTCCGCCTGGGTGCGCAGTTTGCGCATGACGGGACTCACTCCAATAAATGAAGTGTCGTCGTTGAGTCGTTCAATGTCCGGATCCGCAGCCTCGATAGCCTTGTGGTTGCCATTGTGAGAGATCGGATCCAGATGGTGCTTGAGCGCGTCTTCAAGCCTCTTTTGATCGAGTGGCCGCACCAGGTATTCTTGTGCACCCAACCGGATCGCCTCGATTCTCTGGGCGGCGTTGCCCGGATAGGCAAGCAGAATGATCGGAAGCTCTGGTCGCACCCTGCGCAGCCACCTCAGAGTATGCAGGCTGTCCACGTCGCCCCGCGGCAGGTCCAGCACCAGCAAGTCTGGAGTGGTTCCAGATTGCACCCTCTCAAGGGCCTCCCATCCGCTCTCGGCGTTCTCGATTCGCCACTCGTGGGCCTCTCCCACGTCCCGCAGGGGACGCAGGGCGGAGGGATCCCTCGTCACCACTAACATCCGGGCTGATTTGATTTCGTTTACTGGCACGAACGGGGCTCCTCACGAAAAGAGGGTAACGATGGGCCCGTACTGCTAAATAGGTTGGACGTCGTAGCCTTCGACACGAACGGCTAAGGATCGTTGGATCGCGTCAATGGAGATGACGAGCGTGCGGTCTCCATTTCGCCCTTGCAGGACGCCCTCGACTCCATCCAGGGCTCCACCGCGGATACGAACCCGCTGACCGATTTTTAGAAAGGGATGACTGGACCAGGAGAGTTGTTGAGTCATCAGAGTACGAACCGCATCAATCTGTTCTTCTGGGATTGCAATCGCATCCCCTCGCACACCCACAAACCCAAATACACCCTCGATGTTGCAAACGCGGTAGCGCTGCTCGTTGGTAAGCTCGAGCTTCACGAAGACATAACAACTGAACAGAGGCATTTCGACCCGCTTGCGGCGGTCTCTCCACTGATGAACTTCTGTCACCGTGGGTAAGAATGTTTCCATTCCCCGCTCTTGCAGGCGGTTCACAATCGAGCGCTCGTTCCTGGCACGGGTGACGATCGCATACCATTTCTCAGTCCCTGCTGATGCGCGTGCGACCGCGAATGGGCCGTTCGCGATCGGATACGACGAAACCGGGACTTGGATGCTCGCGCTCATAGCTTCGCCCTCTCCGTTACATTGCCGGATTCAATTGAAATTTCCACAGTCCTGTAATTTGAAATTCCGGGCGGCGGGAGAGGCTCCACGAAGGAGGTTTTGTGCCCGTAATGATCGCAGGCTAAGCCCGATTGCAGATGTCTGCAAGAGGTACTCACACCCGGCGAAGCAAGTACTATCGCGGGCCGGGCCAGTTTCACTATTTGAAAGGAATTGACTCTCACACCGGAGTGCGGGCGGGATTCTCTAGTGCTAGAGAAGATCGGGCCTCATGCGAGGTGGGACGATTTGCATGGAAATCAGCCGAGACACTCTGGCCGCCAAACTACGAACTGGCTCACAAATCATGATGTTGTAGGTTTATCTCGCTACTGCCCTCGAGTCATCCACAGTAGCATTCGTGAAAATTGCAGTTTGTGGACTGGCGCGCAATATTGTTGAGTTCAGAGACATTGCAACTCGCGTGCGAAGAGGTCGCAATTTTCTGCGAAATGCCCTTGATACGGGACGAGGTTCGAGGTACATTGAATGACACATAATCTGGTTGTGCGTCACTTCCCCTAGTTGCTTTATGGTTGGCTGTAGAAGTTGCGCGCACTTAGCTCCGGTTCATACTCTGGCCTCCCCCCGATAGTGTTACTTCCCTCTCTCGTAACAGAAAACTGAGCTCGTCATAATTTCTACAATTCGACCTTGGGCCACGACTCAATGAGATGTATCGCACGATTGCGTTGGAGGAACCATGGCACCCACATCGTTTCCCGAAGGCAAGAAGATCCGTGTCTTTCTGGCCGACAGCAGTCCTATCCACACTCGTCTTCTGACCGAGGCGCTTCGAAACGATAGCCGCCTGGAGGTAATTGGCTCGACCACTTGTGCCAATGCCCTGGTTGCAGAAGCTGCCCGGCATGCCCCGAATGTCGCCGTCATCAGTTCCAATCTGGATGATGAACCGACTCGTGGTTTTGAAATTGTGCGCGAGTTACGCGCCTCGAATCCGCAAATTCGAGTTGTCATGTTGCTCCATTCCCACAGCCGCGAGACGATTCTCGAAGCCTTCCGGGCCGGTGCACGAGGTATTTTCAGCCGCACCGAGTCTGTCGAGAACCTATGCAAGTGCGTCCACTGCGTGCATGAAGGCCAGGTTTGGGCCACTGGGGAGCACATGGCCTACGCCTTGGAAGCGTTGGCCTCGGCGCCCACCTTCCGCGCCACAGACGCGAAGGGCCTGAATCTGCTGAGCAAGCGCGAACTGCAGGTCGTGCAAAGCCTGGCGGAAGGTCTTACAAATCGCGAGATCGCCGAACGCATGAAGCTGAGCCAGCACACCGTCAAGAACTATCTATTCCGGGTCTTTGAGAAGTTGGGCGTCTCCAACCGCGTGGAATTACTTTTCATGACGATGAGCCAGACTGGCTCGCGCACGTCCGACCCCGAGAATTCCGCTTCCCGCGCAATGCCCGACTTGGACGCCTGTCAACGTGGTGCAGAGGAAGGCTTTCCCTCCGCACAAATGGTGCTTGCCGAAATGTACCGTGCGGGGAAAGGCGTCCCGAAAGATCCGGTGGCCGCTTACATGTGGTATCTCATCTGCGAACAGAGCAGCCAGGACCTGATGGACGACCTAAAGAACCAGAGGGAGAACCTTTCCAGATCTCTCTCCGCTGAACAGCTCGCAGAAGCCCGGAAGAGGGCCTCACAATACATGAAGAGAACCGCAGGGTCCCATGCTCTCTTCCCCGCTGACGGGCTCACGCAAGTCGTTGCCGGCCTAATGTGTGCAGCGATGGTCAGTCTGTTCTGAACTGAGGCAACCAGATTCTGGGGATGACCCTGCCTCGCCATGGCTGCGGCGCATGCCTGGTTCGGCTTCGTAGATCTTTTTCGTGCACGAGTCCCAATCGTGCCTACGCGCTTAGAAAGCTCGCGGCTTGAGCTCGCAGTGCGCTTTCCGGTTTGAACCCGCGAGGGTTGGTTGAGATGTTTCCCTGCAGGTCGTGAATCTCGTCCAGAGTCGAAACAGCGCGCCGCCATTCGGCCCACCGTTCCTTTCGGGAGGAACCATTAAATTTCGATTGACACGGTCCCGGAGAGTTTTATACTCATTCTTATTCAATAATTATGCGATTTAACCATGAGCAGTTCCGCGAACTGGCCGCGAAGCACGGCTTGGCCGTCACGCACCAGCGCCAGGTGGTCTACGAGGCCGTCATCGCTTCTCACGGACACCATTCTCCGGAAGACATTTACGCGGCCGTCCGGCGTCGCATCCCATCCATTTCTCTTGCTACCGTTTACAACAATCTGCGCCTGTTCGTTGAGCGCGGCCTTTTGCGAGAGGTGTCGCCGCACGCCTCCACCTTGTTGGTGGACGGCAATCTCAAACCCCATCATCACCTGGTTTGCTCGCGCTGCAAATCGGTGCAAGACATCGAAGGTGATTTCATCGACTTCAAACGCTTGTCTCCGCACGTTCCGCACGGATTTGATCTGACGCAACCCGTGGTTGAGGTCTTCGGACTCTGCCGCCAGTGCAGCGCCAAACATTAATTTGCCCAGGCAATATTGGGACTACAAGGAAGATAAAACATGGAAAATACACTCGCCTCGTCCTCAGGTACCGTTGCCCCCGAAATCAAGGATAAGAACGCCTCCACTGAATCCAAGTGCCCGGTAGCGCACGGCGCTCGCAAGTCTCAGCGGAACGCCGATTGGTGGCCGAACCAGCTGAACCTGAACGTCCTGCACCAGCACTCTCCGCTGTCCGATCCCATGGGCAAGGAATTCAATTACGCCAAAGAATTTGAGAGCCTCGACCTGAATGCCGTGGTCAAAGACCTGCATGCCTTGATGACCGACTCGCAACCTTGGTGGCCGGCCGACTTTGGACACTATGGGCCATTCTTTATTCGTATGGCGTGGCACAGCGCCGGCACTTACCGCATCGGCGATGGCCGGGGCGGGGCCGGGTCAGGGCAACAGCGTTTCGCTCCGCTCAACAGCTGGCCCGACAACGTGAACCTCGACAAGGCGCGCCGCTTGTTGTGGCCGATCAAACAGAAGTATGGCCGGAAAATCTCATGGGCCGACCTCATGATTCTGGCCGGCAACGTCGCCCTGGAATCCATGGGCTTCAAGACCTTCGGCTTCGGCGGCGGACGTGCCGATGTATGGGAACCCGAAGAGGATATCTACTGGGGGCCCGAGGGCAAGTGGCTCGAAGACGAGCGTTACAGCGGCGATCGTGATCTTCAGAATCCGCTCGCGGCCGTGCAAATGGGCCTGATCTACGTGAACCCGGAAGGCCCAAACGGAAAGCCCGATCCGCTTGCCGCCGCGCGGGACATCCGTGAAACCTTCGCTCGCATGGCAATGAACGACGAGGAGACAGTTGCCCTGATTGCCGGCGGTCACACTTTCGGCAAAACTCACGGCGCCGCCGTTCCCGCTCAATACGTCGGTCCCGAACCCGAGGGCGCCGCGATCGAGGATCAGGGTTTCGGTTGGAAGAATAAATTTGGCAAAGGATTCGGAGCCGACACCATCGGCAGCGGCCTGGAAGTCACTTGGACCACCACGCCTACGAAGTGGAGCAACAACTTCTTCACCAACCTGTTCAGCTACGAATGGGAACTCACCAAGAGTCCTGCGGGTGCGCACCAGTGGACCCCGAAAAATGGGGCAGGCAATGGCACGGTGCCGGATGCGCACGATCCCTCCAGGCGCCACGCGCCATCCATGCTGACCACGGACCTCGCTCTCCGGTTCGACCCCGCTTATGAAAAAATTTCCCGCCGCTTCTACGAGCACCCGGAACAGTTTGCTGATGCGTTCGCGCGCGCGTGGTTCAAGCTGACCCACCGCGACATGGGGCCCCTCCCGCGGTACCTTGGCCCGCTGGTTCCGAAGGAACCGCTGTTGTGGCAAGACCCGGTCCCACCCGTGGATCACATATTGATCGGCGAGCAGGACATCGCCGCTCTGAAAACCAAGATCCTCAAATCCGGACTGTCGATCTCACAACTGGTAACGACTGCGTGGGCAGCGGCAGCGTCGTTCCGCGGCTCCGACAAGCGTGGTGGCGCGAACGGGGCGCGCATCCGCCTGGCACCGCAAAAAGATTGGGAAGTAAACCAATCTCCCGGACTGACGAAGGTTCTACAGACGCTGGAGACGATCCAGAAGGAGTTCAACAGCGCCCAGTCGAACGGGAGCAAAGGGAAGAAAGTCTCGCTCGCTGATTTGATCGTTCTCGGCGGCTGCGCAGCCGTTGAGGAGGCTGCCAAAAAGGCCGGGCACGACGTGAAGATCCCCTTCTCGCCGGGCCGCACCGATGCTTCTCAGGAACAGACTGACGTCCAATCATTCTCGGTGATGGAGCCGGTCGCGGACGGGTTCCGTAACTATCTCCGGCCCGGACAGACTCTATCGGCCGAGGAATTGCTGGTGGATCGGGCGCAATTGCTAACCCTGACAGCCCCTGAGATGACCGTACTGATTGGCGGCATGCGCGCTCTGAATGCGAACTTTGGCCAGACCAGGCACGGCGTTTTTACGGACCGCCCTGAAACGCTGACCAATGATTTCTTCGTCAACCTGCTTGACATGAATACGAAATGGCAGCCCTCTCCCGCATCGGAAGGCGTATATGAAGGACGCGACCGGGCGACGGACAAACTCAAGTGGACCGCTACCCGCGTCGATCTCGTCTTCGGTTCGAACTCCCAGTTGCGGGCGCTCGCAGAAGTCTACGCGTGCAACGACGCCAAGCAGGCTTTTGTGAAGGACTTCGCCGCTGCGTGGAACAAGGTCATGAATCTCGATCGCTACGACCTTGCCTGAGGTCGGCACCGAAGAAGCTGACGACTTGCTGTTGTCGCTGTCGCTGTCGCTTGGGTGGGGACCGGAGAGGTTGCGTTTTACGGTTTCGGTTGCGGGCGTGAACCCGCAGCCAAATCCTGAGCATAGTGAAGGACTCGACTCAAGCGATGGCGGAGCACAAACCAGGATTAGGCCGGATTGCTGTTCATCCCAGGCAACACGCGCTCTCTTCCATCCTCCAACACGTTCGTGCACGCCATCCTCACGCCTGCAAATTCTTAGCCCGGCGTTTTGCACCCGGTGAGTATTTGGGCCTGCATCTGACGCTGGGCCTCACCATCAGCATCGGGGCACTGTGGCTGTTCGTCGCACTTACCGAAGACGTTCTTAACCACACTGCGCTCACAGGTTTCGATGTCACGGTCCTGGAATGGCTTCATTCGAACAGCACCGAAATCGGAATGCGGATTTTTGAAGCAATCACCTTCCTCGGTTCCCCGCTCGTCCTTAGCATTTTGGGAATAGGGCTAGCCGTCTACTTTATCCGGCGGCATGCCTGGATCTTTCTTACGAGTTGGATGGCGGCGCTCATCGGGGCGGGGGTTCTGGACTGCTTTCTGAAAGCTGCGGTGCAGCGGCCGCGCCCAGCGTACGCGGTCGCTATTCTGCAGGGCCATAGCTTCAGCTTCCCCAGTGGACATGCACTCGCATCGCTGATGGCTTATGGGATGACTGCATACCTGGTCATCTCCCTTCGAATAAGGAAAGCCTCATCGCGCATTACAGTGATCTGTCTGGCGACGATTTTGATCCTCGCTATCGGAGTGAGCCGGCTTTACCTGGGCGTGCATTACTTCACGGACATCGTGGCGGGCTATGCAGCGGGCGCTGTGTGGTTGTCAACTTGCGTCACCGCGGCGGAGGTCGCCCGTCGCCAGCCTGCACCACAAAATTCAGGGCCATGCGATCACCTGCCGGGGGGTGAACTCGGGCCAGGAGAGAGGCATGGAGGAGAACCATCCCGCCTGCTCCTGGATTGAACAACCAGCGGCCCCGCAGGGGGCAGGCTCCAGCCAAGTAAAGGCGTTGTCGCGATTGATCCAAGCTCCGCGGGAAATTCCAAAGCGACGGTATACGTAGCTTGGAGACGGTTCGCAGCTAGCGGACAACCTGACGCGATTTTAATCTCGAAATCCACCGACGGTGGGAGTACGTGGTCGAAGGCGGCGACGGCAATCTCTTTCCCATCGAGTTGCGCAACCGCTCCCACGGGAACGGGTTGTGCATTCGACCAGGGCAGTACCGGCACGGCAATGCGAACCAATGCCTACCCCGCGCTCACCGTGGACGACACCGGCCGCGTTTATATCGCTGTCTCGCAAAGGCAGGCGAGTGGCAGCGCCCGTATCGTGATGACCGTCTCGTCAGATGGCGTGAACTGGCCCAACGCGCCTGTACCCGTGGATAACGGATCCGTTTACAACGATGATGGAACTCCGTTTTTGAATATTTCAGGACTCGGACACCAGGTAATGCCAGCCTTGAACTATTCAGCCGGCTTGATCACGCTGGTTTACTACGACCTTCGGCTCGACCACACCATCGGTGTCTTTGTCCCCGGCGGCGATGTGAACGGCTATACCGAAACGCGCGAACCGGAAGGCGAGTTGACCTCCAATCTTTCCTCTCCTCAGGTGTTCAATACAGCAATTGACGATGCGCCTCTGACGATTCGCCGGCACACCATCGACGTGGAGGGGGCTCAGGCAAGCGAACAGCTGCCAGGAATACTCGTCACCCCCACTTTCAACCCGTTTCGAATTTCGAAGTATTCATACGGCATTAATCCTTACGGCTCAAGCGGCGAGGCAGAGCAGTTGCAGGTCAATGCGCCGAACCTGCCAATGTTCGTCCAGGGCACGACTCCATTCATGGGCGATTACATTGACATCGCGCCCGCACCCGCCTTCGTGTACCAGGGCGGGAAATGGGCCTTCAATACCAGCAGTGCCAATCCGCAGTATGTCTTTACTACCTGGACGGACAACCGTAACGTCGTCCCGCCCCCGGATAACAATTGGACCAAGTTCACCCCGGTGTATTCGGCTTCCAATCCACAGGGACAAACCAACGTAAGCAAATTCGATCCGACCCAGACCGTACAGGCCTGCAACAACGCGTATTCCGGTACGCGAAACCAGGATATCTACTCGTCGCGAGTTGACCCTGGCTTGGTGGTGAGTTCACCGGGAAATACGAAGACACTCGGGTATGTCCCGGGCAGCAGCACCACGTTGCTGGTCCGCGCATTTCCTTTGGCGGTTCGGAACAACACAGCCATGCCGCGCTCTTTCAGGCTTGTCATTGCGAACCAACCCGCGCTGGCAAACGGCAGCCTCGATCCGCTGGGTAGCGCCTCCTTCCAGCAGGGAGGCGCAGTTCTGACAACGCTTGATGTCAGCATTCCCTCGTTCTCCAACATCGCGCGTTCCGTGTTCGTACAGTCCACGAATCCGACAGCCAGTGTGATGGTGACCGCCGCCGAAATTACCCAGCCCGGTGGTAGTCTCACAGGCAGCAATCTATACGGCTCGGTGACATTTAATCCGGATCCGAGCGCGCCGCAAATCATCAATCCTGATCCGCTTTTGGCAGGGCAGAATCCATCGATCCTCAATGCCGAAGTGTACTATCCTGCAATTCAGCCAGCGTTTATCACTAATCCCGTCACCAATTCACTCATTCTGAATCCAGCCATCCAGAATCCCGCGATCCAGAACCCGGCGATTCAAAACCAGAACTACACTGCGGCCGTGAATCCAGCCATACAAAATCCTGCGATTCAGAATCCCGCGATCCAGAACCCGGCGATTCAGAACCCCGCGATCCAGAACACAACCCTGAGTGATGCGGTCTATCCAGTTACGAATACCGGAAATACCGCCGCGACGTATGCCGTGAAACTGTTCGGATCGAATCCGAACAACGCGACATTGCAATTGATTTTGGCCAAGCAATACGTGACCAACACCCAAGACTCTCAAACCGGATGCCAACTGTCTCAGCAGGGTGACTACAACGTGTTCGCCAATATTGCGAATCCGGTATTCACTCCGGCGGCGACGCTTGGCGATCCCGATATTTCCGATCCGAATCTCACTAATGCAACGCTGTACCTCGCACCCGGCGAAACCGGGGAAATCATCATCCGCGGAAATCTTTCTCCCACGGATATGCAGAGCTTGATCTCCAACGCATCCCCGGTGGTCGTTGCCCACGCGGCGAATAACGGTATCAATCCTGCCACATTGACGGTCTTGACCAAGTCCCTGGCCGACGGCTTCATCGCGTCCAATTACAGCCAGTCGGTGGCGATTTTGGGTGGCGTGGGCACGATTACATGGAGCATAACCGCCGGCTCGCTTGCTCCGGGATTGGGTATCGACCCCGCCACAGGAGCAATCACGGGCATCCCCAGTTCCACCGGTGACTACAGCTTCACGGTGCAGGTAGTCGATTCCGCGCCTGGTCTACCGAGCATGGTGACCCAGGCGCTCACGATCCACATTGGGACCCAAATTACTCTCAGTTCCACAGTGCTGCCGGACGCCATCATTGGGTCGCCTTATTCGGCCTCTATCCCGGCAAGTGGGGGCACGGGCGCTCTCACGTTTGCACTTGCCGGCGGTTCTTTACCCGTCGGCTTGTCTTTGGATCCTTCGGGATTCATCAGTGGGAACGCCACGACGGCGAACCCTCCCGGAGCCTCGTTCAGTCCGCAAATTACGATTCAGGACTCCGGCAACCCACCGCAAACCATCACCAGTACATTGACCTTGCACTCACTGTCTCAACTGGTGGCCGGAACCGGCGCAACCACAGTCCTGCCGAATGCCATTGCCGGACAACCCTATTCCGCAACTCTGACCGCAACTGGTGGCGCCGGCAGCTATAGCTGGTCGGTTACTTCAGGCGTGCTTCCGGCCAACCTGAATCTCAACAGCACTACCGGAGTCATCAGCGGCGTCGCAAACGTTGCCGGGACCTCCAATTTCACTGCGACGGTTCAGGATCAGAGCAATCCGGCCCAGAGCGCGAGCACAAGCATCAGCCTCACCGTTGCGCCTCTACTCGTAATCAATATCGGTTCAGGAAGCTTGCCGGACGGAATCGTGGGCACGCCATACACTGCGTCCTTGAGCGCCACCGGCGGCACAGGAACTCTGACTTGGGCCATTGCCAACGGTTCGTCTCTGCCCGCTGGACTCATTTTGAGTGCCACAGGTCAAATCACGGGAACTCCAACCGCAGCCAACCCGATGGGAGTCAGCACCAACATCACCGCAACCGATTCAGGTCAGCCGCCCCAACTCGCAAACGCAACCATCACCATCAGAATTGGAACGCAGCTCGCGATCACCACGGCTGCGGCTCTTCCGGACGCGGTGACGGGAGTACCGTACTCCCAAACCTTGGCCAGCACTGGCGGGATCGGCACGGTTACCTGGAGCGCCAGTGGAGTTCCTCAGGGACTCTCATTGAGCGCAGCTGGAGTGCTCAGTGGTACGCCTACGACGGCAGCCACCACCAGCTTCACGGTAACAGCTTCGGATTCTAGTTCGCCCAAGCAAAGTGTTTCGAGCATAATCAGCTTGCGAGTTGCAAGCCCGTTGATTGTTACAACGGCCTCACTGCCCGATGGAATCGTGGGCAGCTCTTACTCGCAGGCACTGTCCGCTACCGGCGGAACCGGAGCCTACTCATGGTCCGCAGCCGGTTCCCTTCCAAATGGGCTGTCATTGGGTTCCGCGGGCGTGATCAGCGGCATTCCGGCTACAGCGACGGGTGGCACATCATTCACTGTCACCGTCACTGATTCCGGCTCTCCAGCGCAGTCGAGCAGCCGTTCGCTCAGCATCAGAATCGGAGCAAAACTTGCGATCACGACCACCTCACTCGCCTCCGCCAGCTACGGCACTTCTTACAGCCAGAGCCTTGCAGCAACCGGCGGATTGGGAGCATACAGCTGGTCGTTGTCGGCCGGCTCTTTACCGGCCGGGATAACGCTCAGTACATCCGGCGTTCTTAGCGGGACGCCAACTGCTTCCGGCGCCTTTCCCTTCACGGCAAAAGTGACAGACAGCGGGTCGCCGCAGCAGAGCGCGACCATGTCGTTCACACTCACTGTGAGTGCTGCCTACAATGTCGTCTTTTCAGTTCAACCCAGCAACAGTTCGCCAGGTGCTCAAATCACTCCGGCAGTCAAGGTGGTGGTCACCGACTCGAAAGGTCGGACCGTGAGAGGCGCGATCTGTGTAGCTACTCTCGCCGTGAACCCAACAGGAGCTGTGCTCAGTGGGACGACTACCGCGACGACAGGGAATAATGGAGTCGCGGTGTTTGCCAGCCAATCCATCAGCCTTTCGGGGAGTGGCTACCAGATGCTGGTGACGGTCACGAGCCCGGCTGGCGGCGGCTCGGTACTGTCGGTGCCGTTCAATATCAACTGAATTATCGGGCAGTGAGGTGTTTGCGGGCATCGGCCAGTAATGGACCGGTGCCTTCTTTTTGTATGTCTACGAATGTGCGGTAGGAGTCGGTCGCCGCAGGACTCTTTAGGCCGTCCTGAGCGCGCGCCAGGTAGTAATACGTGGGCGGGAAAATCCGGAACGTTGGTACGTCGTCAAGATAGATTGCGACAGCTTCGCCGCGGCGCTTCAGGCAGTTCTCAAATTCCGCGTCGGCTTCCGGCCATGCATTCACCGCTAGGTAAGCTCGACCGAGTCCCAGATGTCCCAGCCACGTGTCGGAATTCTGCCCCGCTTGCTTGAACAATGCGATCGCTTTCTTTGGGTCCCGTTGATTCAGAGCGATCTCCGCATCCAGCAACTTGCCGTAAAGCTGGGGTTCTGGTTCCACTTGTGCTGCGAGTTGGGTCACGATCGATGCAGCCTTCGGTTCTTGTCCTGCCTGCATGTAGATCACGCCGGCGGCGTGCAGTACATAATCGCTCTTATCGGCTGCGACCGCCTGGTCAGCGGCACTGACGGCCTGCGAGTTTCGGCCAGTCAGCAAATGCGCTTGCGCCAGCGCGACCATTTTCGTTGCAGCAGCCGGGCCGTCCTTGCTGGCGGTGTCGGCTTTAATGCCCTCGTCCAACAATTGGATGGCCTCGTCCGCGCGGCCCTGGTAAAGCGCCAGATCGGCGAGTCCCATTTTCGCCATCGAACTTCCACGAGGGCTGAGGGCCCCCAGTTTTTGATAGGTCTGCCGCGCTTCCTCAACTTCGCCTTGACCCAACTGAGCCATGGCCAGCGCCGCGTATGCGTTCGCATAAGAGGGATTCTGCTGCAGAACGGTGCTCGCTTCTTTTTCCCCCGTGGCAAAGTCGCCCGCGTAAATCGCATATAGAGCGAGGTTGTTGCGTTGCAGCAGGAACTTAGGGAAGGCTTCAACCGCTTTGCGCCCTTCCTGGACTGCCTTTGGCATGTCTCGCAAATAAAAATATGCGAGGGCCATGTTGCTGTAGCCGGCTAGGTCAGCCGGATACTGCTTCACTAATGTGCTGTATTCCTGAATTGCCTCGCGAGGTTCGCGCTCGAGAAGGAAGTACCCTCCGCGAGTGCGATACTTTTCACGCTCGCTCATCCGGTCTATGCGGGACATCGCAAGCTGGTAGTACTTTTCCGCGTCGGGACGCCGCCCCATGTTCGCGTTCACCGTGGCCAATCCGGCATAGGCGCGCCCCATATTAGGATCGAGATCAATTGCTTTCTGATAGTGCTCGACGGATCCTTCCCACGTCCCCATGGACTGCAATTCCTGCGCAATCGCGTACTCGTGCGCCGCCTCGAGCGAACTGGACGTGTAGGTCTCTATTTGCGCAGTCTGCCCCGATTCCGAAGTGACATCACCAAGGGCTTTGCGGGTCCGGATCGCAAGCTTGCCGACGGAGCGCAGAACATCATCCTTGCCGGCCGCATCGACATAGTCCGACGCGATTACTTTCCCCGAGCTTACTTCGATCACATCGGAATTGATGCGGTAGCCTTCGCCCCTTGGAGCGATACTTCCGCCGATCACAATGCCCACACCTTCGCGTGCCGCCACGAGTCTCGCGAGTTCGTCATCCACGGTCGTCGTTCCTGGACGCAGTTGCGATCCTATTCGATGAGCTTGTCCCCTGCCGTATGTATTGATGAAGGGCGCGCCTTCGAGGGTCAGGCTGAATGCAGGTTCAAGCGTCCCATCGAAAACCGAATCTCCGGTCGTGTTCTTGAAATCCGCAATCAGCACCGACACAGGCGGATGCTGCACTTCTGCGGTGGGAGCTCCGTGAGAGAAATACCAGGTTGCGCCGATCACCGCGCAGACCGCAAGCGCCGCAAGCGCGACTCGCGTCCACGGCAACCTTCGCCAGCGCGCAACGGTGAGACCTACCGACGAGACGGAAGGCCGCTTGTTTCCGAGCCACGCCTCGAGGTCAGCCTGGAGTGCTTGTACCGATTCGTACCGTAGCTTCAGGTCGCGTTCCAGGCATTTACTGACAAGGTTGCTGAGCGTTCGCGGCACGTCACGGTCCAGATCGGAAACCGCCGCTGCCCTTTCGCGCGTTCGTCTCACCAGGCTTGCGACTGCAGTCTCGGCCGAGAAGGGCAACTTCCCGCTGAGCAGCTCGTAAAAAATCAGGCCGAGCGTGAAAATGTCGGAGCGCTCGTCGAGGGTTGTGCCCAACGCCTGCTCCGGAGACATGTACTCCATGGTGCCGACCAATGCACCGGTCTGTGTCATGCCTTCCAATTCAAGCGAGCGTGCAAGTCCGAAATCCATGACCAGCACGCGACCCTGCTGGTCAATCATGATGTTCTGCGGCTTGAGGTCGCGATGGAGAATGCCCTCGCTGTGAGCCGCATCCAGCGCACGACAGACCTGGATCATGATGCCGACAGCTTCGGTGGGCGGGAGCTTGCCGCGCTTTTTTATGATTCCGCGCAAATCCTCGCCCTCGACAAACTCCATGGTGATGAACTTCAGACCGCCGTCTTCGCCAAGATCGAAGATGCGGATTACATTTTTGTGAGTCACCTGGCGGGCCAGGATCAGTTCTTGCTTGAAGCGCTGAATGATGCTGGGATTGTTCGCCATCTCAGGGCGGATGGTCTTCAGGGCCACGACCCGATTCAGTTCACGGTCCTGCGCTTTGTAAACCGCACCCATGCCGCCTTCTCCGAGCAGTGCCAAAACCTCGTAGCGCTGACCGATAACCGTTCCCGGCTGCAGTACCGGCTGGGTTTGTTGGAACTCAGAAGAGGGTGTCTTCCGCGGCGAAAAGCCTTCTACCATCGTGGGTGCGTCGGAACTGGATCCTGGGGAAACGTCGAGGATCGTGGGTGAATCAGAATCGGAGCGCGCGGCAACCGCGTAACCTCCCGGAGGCGACTCGGGGGCGTGTTTTTCCGCAGTCCTGTCCTCGGGCCGTCCACTGGCTGGACGGTCTGGATTTGAATCTTCCATCGGCCCCTCGTTGCGCGCAGATGACTGCAAACAGCCGGCTCCAGCAAGTCATCTGACAGGCTCAAAAGTGAGCCTGCGATCGGCAACTTACACGTGAAAACAGTATATAACGGCGGGCAAGAACGAATGGGTGCCACGCGCGGGCGAGTCTGACCTCTCTGGCCCATTCTCCGTTCTGAGCGGCGCGCTTGGGAGCACAAGCCACTTGCCCAGTGAGGACGCAGGGAACGCCGTCACGATCCCCGAGCGCCGTGTACGGGCGACAGATTCATGTTCCAAGGTTCGGTCGTGTCCAAAACCGGGCGAAAAGCAAATGTCAAGGGTGCTCGCGACTATTCCTTCAGTCCAGGCGCCCGCCCTACATACGACTAGCGCTTATAGCCGATACGGCGCAGGAATTCTTTGCGCGAAGTCACCTCGCTGGGGCTTTCTATGCCCTTGGGCGAGCTACCGTCGATGACTCCCATGATGCCGCGCCCTTGCTCAGTTCTTGCCACAACGACTTCAACTGGATTCGCTGTAGCGCAAAAGATCGAGCACACCTCGGGGACATTCTGGACGACATTCAACAAGTTGATCGGGAACGCATGGCGCAAAATGAGCACGAACATGTGTCCTGCTCCGACAGCCTGCGCATTGCGAATGGCGGCACTGCGGAGCTCTTCGTCATTTCCTTCTGAGCGAATCAGGCAAGGGCCCGAGGCTTCGTTGAAGGCCAGGCCGAATTTGCCTTGCGGGACGGTATTCACGACCGCTTCGTACACGTCTTCTACGGTTTTTATAAAGTGCGTTTGTCCGACGATGATGTTGCTGTCCTCGGGAATCTCAAGGCGTACGGTTTCGAGTTCGAGCATTTTTGCCCTCCCAGCCTTATTGCTTGAAGACGCGGGCGAAGATTTTGTCGATGTTGCGCAACTGGCGTTTCAGGTCGAAGGCGCGTTCGATCTGCTCGCGCGGGACGCGGCCGGTGATTTCTTTGTCTTGTAAAACTAGCTCGCGAAAGTCCAACCCTTCTTTCCAGGCATGCATGGCGTGGCTTTGCACCATGCGGTAGGCGTCTTCGCGGGAGACTCCGTGTTCGACCAGGTCGAGCAGCAATTGGCCGCTGAAGACGAGGCCTCCGGTGCTGTCGAGGTTTTTCTGCATGCGCGCGGGATAGACAAACATGGTGTCGATCAGATTCGTCGTCTTCTGCAACAGGTAATCGACCAGCGTGGTTGAATCGGGGATGATGACGCGCTCGACGGACGAATGCGAAATATCGCGCTCATGCCAGAGTGGGACGTTCTCGAAAGCCGCTTGCGCGTTAGAGCGCACGACGCGTGCCAGCCCGCTGATCTGCTCGCAGGTGACCGGGTTGCGCTTGTGCGGCATAGCGGAGGAACCCTTCTGCTTCTCGCTGAAGTACTCTTCGGCTTCTCGTACTTCAGTTCGCTGAAGGTGGCGAATCTCGGTGGCGAACTTGTCGAGCGTGCTGGCGATGACCGCGAGCGTCGCCAGGTAGTTGGCGTGGCGGTCGCGTTGAATCACCTGCGACGAGACGGCAGCGGCTTGCAGTCCCAGGCGCTCGCACATCTTTTCTTCGAGTTCGGGGCTGAGATGGGCGAAAGTTCCAACTGCGCCGGAAAACTTTCCGACTCGCATTTCTTCAGCGGCGCGATCAAAGCGCTCGATGTTGCGGCCCACCTCCGAATACCAGTTAGCGAGCTTGAATCCGAAGGTGATGGGCTCAGCGTGAACGCCGTGGGTGCGTCCGACCATGGGCGTGTCTTTGAACTCCCAGGCGCGGCGCTTGAGAACATCGTGCAGCTTGCGGAGATCCTGCGCGATGATCGCGGAGGCCTCGCGGATGAGTAGCGCCTGCGCGGTGTCCACGACGTCGTTCGAGGTCAGGCCGTAATGGAACCAGCGGGAGTCGGGACCGACGATCTCGGCGACCGAGGTGGTGAAGGCAATGACGTCGTGCTTGACCTCGGCCTCGATGGCGTGGATGCGGTCGAGCTTGAAGTCGGCCTTCTCGCGGATGACCTGGGCGGCTTGCTTCGGCACCATGCCGGCTTCGGCCAGGGTCTCGGTGGCGGCGATCTCTACCGCAAGCCATTTGCGAAATCGGTTTTCTTCGTTCCAGATGCGGCCCATCTCGGGCCGGGTATAGCGTGCGATCAAGGCTGAATTCCTTTGAGGGTTGGCGGACTGGAGATTGTACCAGCTAGTAGCGAGTACCTAGTACCTAGTATCGAGTAAGGGCGGGATGTGTTGGTGCAGGTTTAATTCTTACTTCCTTAAATGTTCACTTCTTAATGTTCAGTTCTTACTAGTCGACTGTGTGCTTGGCGGTGTAGCCTTCGCGGGCCACGATCTGGTATTTCACATCTTTCCCTTTTTGATCGCGGACCTTGAGCGGGCTTCCATCCGGGCCGATGACTTCGACTTTCAACTTGCGGTAGGTCCCATCCAGCTTGGGATTGGTGGGGTGATAGGCCAGCGTGTACTGGTTGCGGATGTCGCTGTTGATGCTCTGGAAAATCTCCGGATATTCTCCCTGGAAGCGGGGGAAGTAGGCGCGCCCTCCGGTCAGCTTGGCAAAGGTGTTCATCTCGTTGTCGGCTTGCAGGTAGTCCATGTTGCTGATCGGAATTGCAACTCCGTGGCTTCCAGCACAACCATATCGTTCACAACGTTCCCGCACCTGCCACCCCACGCTGACGGGAAAAATGGTGACATCTTTTGTCGTCTTGATCTTCTTCGTGATCTGGTCGAGGTTCAACTTGCTGAAGGTGTCGATGCCGGTGGTCACCAGGATGACGTACTTCCGCCCCTGGATCTGGTCGAGGCGATCGAGTGTGTCATAGAGCGCGTCGAATAGATTCGCTTCGGAAAATCCCGGAACACGCAACTCGCCAAGCGCACCTTGCACGGCTCGCTTGTCCTGAGTGAAGTCAGTCAAGATATGGGGCTTGATGTCATAGGAGATGACAGCAACCCAATCCTCCTTTTTCAGGCCGTTGGCGAAGGTGTAGGCTGCGCTGAGCAAATCATAAACAAAGTAATAGTCGCCGGCGTTGAATTCCACCAGCAGGACGGCGGTGATGGGCGCCTCGGACTGGTTGAAGCTGGTGATCTTCTGGGGGACGCCGTCTTCCATTACCTTGAAATTGTCCTGCTTCAGCCCAGGAACAAATTGCCCATCCTTGGTGATGACGCTGACATCCACGTTCACCAGGGGCACGTCCACGGAAATGGAGTAATTGGGCATGCCTTCGATTTTTTTGGGGCGTTCGGTGGGCGGAGGTGGCGGAGGAGGCTCCTCCTTTTTCTTGGGAATTGCGTAAGGGCCGGTGTCGCTCTGGGGTCCGCCGGCTTCGGGCGGCGCTTCCTGCTTCTGGGAGCCCGGCGAAGAGGACTGGTCCTGTGCGGCATAGAGACCAGTTGCAAAAGTCAAGGTTACTAAAGTGACCATCAGCACAAGAAAAAGTGCATAGACGAAAGTCTGGCCCAGACGCGAGTTTTTCCGCTCCAGTTGCATGGAAAACATGGAATCCCTTCAGACCACCCTATGCTAGTATAGACGCACTGCTTCGCGGTTTGGGATGTTCGGCACCTCTCCTCTACCCGGAAAACCGGGAGCTGCTTCGCGAAGTCACAGAAATTTTGGTGGGACCAGTTGGCGGTCCTCCCGGGGCAACTCAATGAGACTTGCTGTTCTCGCGTGGGCACTTCTCTGCACCTTCCTACTCTGTCCGGCTACTTACGCGGTAACGCCCAAAGGCACCGAAATCATTCCGGTCAGCCAGATTCACGCTGGCATGCATGGTGTCGCCTACACCGTGTTCGAGGGCACCAAACCTGAGCCCATGGAGGTCGAAGTATTGGGCATCCTGAGGAATTCCAACGGGCCCAAGGGCGACATCATCCTGGTGCGCCTGCACGGAAAGAAGGCGGAGTACACCGGAGTGGTGGCCGGCATGAGCGGAAGCCCGGTGTATCTCGACGGCAAACTGGCGGGCGCGCTCGCGTTTCGCATCGGCGAATTCTCGAAGGAGCCGATCGCAGGCGTGACCCCGATCGAGGAGATGCTCGAGATCAATGCCATGGATCGAACGCCTACGGCCAACCCTGCCACAGTCAAGGCAGCCGTTTCCACAGCTACGAAAGCGTCCGGTCCCGGGTTGGCGGAGACACCGGTCCAGAATTTTGCCAATTACCTGAAGCCGATTGAGACGCCGCTTGTGTTCAGCGGATTCTCGGAAGACGCGGTGAAGCAGTTCTCTTCGCAGTTTGCCACGGCCGGAATCGTTCCAGTAATGGGAGCCGGTTCAGTCAGCGACGAAAAGCAGCCTGAGCCCCTGGAGCCGGGCTCGGCGGTCAGCGCCATCCTGGTGCGGGGCGACATGGACATCGCGGCTACCTGCACCGTTACCTATATGGACGCGCAGCACCTGCTCGCCTGCGGACACCCGCTGATGCAATTCGGAAGCGTTGACATGCCGATGACCAAGGCCAACGTTCTGGCCACGCTTCCCTCGCCGCTGAATGCTTTCAAGATCGTCAATGCCACCGAGGCGGTGGGCTCGTTCGTGCAGGACCGCCATACCGGGATCCTGGGCGAGTTCGGCAAGACCCCGGACATGATTCCGGTCACGCTGAACATTCAGGGCGGGCTAACCACGAAGCAGTTTCACTACGAGGTGCTGAACAATCCGCGCCTGAGTCCGGTCGCGATGATGGCCACCGTCTATAACGCACTGCACGGCGTGAACGAGTACGGTGAAGAGATCACCTACCGCATGGATGGCCACATCAATGTTACTGGCTATCCCACGGTAACGGTACAGAACATGTTCTCGGCGACCGACGGCACACAGCCGGCGGCGGCGCTGGCGGCCTTATCGGTCGGGGACCGCTTCAGCCGGATCTACGACAACCCGTACAACGTGCCGGACGTGAAGGGTGTGGAATTGAATTTCGAAATCGTGCGGGAGCGCCGCTGGGCCCGCCTGGAAGCCGCGCGCACTGACGTCACTGAGGCGCGCCCTGGCGACGACATGACCGTGGAAGCGGTGGTGCGACCGTACCGCGGCGACCCCATCGTTCACCAGATCCCGATTCACATTCCGACCACGGCGTCGAAGGGCCCGCTCCGGGTGTTGATTAGCGATGGCGACACCCTCGATCACGCGCGGCGGGGCATGCCGCTCGGACGCAAGCTGGACCTGGCATCTACCGTCTCGTACCTGAACAAGCAGCATGTCAGCAATCGTGTCTATGTCTCGCTGCTCGAAGCCGATCCGGAGGCCATGGTGGCGGACAAAGTCATGCCGGCGCTACCGCTGTCCATTATGAACGTGATGGACGGCATGCGCGGCACCCAGGACATGGTGGTTCTGAACGAATCTTCGGTGACAGAAGCCGCGACTCCGCCGCTCGACTACGTAGTGAGCGGCGCGCAAGTGCTGACCATCAGCATCAAGTAAGGCTGGCCGGGATTTGCTGTTTCAGAGCGGGTACCATCGTCACTCAATATTCCTCCCCGCCCCGGGCCTTCGCGTTTGGGCGCGTGGTCTCCGTGATACCCTGATTTTTCCGCTAAATCTGCACTCGAGGGAATGCATCTTGCCAAGTCGCCTGCGACAGCTGTTTTTCCTGAGCCTGATTCTGGGTGCAACCCACTTCGCTTTTGGCGAAGGGACACGTACCTGGGAGCAATCCAGGTTTGAGGAACTGGTGAAGGGAACGACCAATGGAATCGCGATTCGAAGCCTGGGTGGCCTGGAACTGGCCCCGGCGTTCAAGCAGATCTCCACCAGCCCTTCCACATATATCTGGTCCATCGCCGCGGACGTGAATGGGAACCTGTTCGTTGCCACAGGCTCGCCGGCGCGCGTCTACCGCATCACTCCGGAGGGGAAGTCTGAGGTGATCTTTGAGCCGCAGGAACTTCAGGTCCAATCGGTGACAGTGGATAAGTCTGGAGCGGTGTATGCCGCGACCAATCCCGACGGGAAGATTTATCGGATCGAGCGACACCTGGCCGAAGCGGAAAAGCCGGGCACATCGGAGTCGAAGTGGAGTTCCTCCGTATTTTTCGAGCCCGGAACCAAATACATCTGGGACCTGGCCTTCGACAAACTCGGCAATCTTTTCGTGGCCACGGGCGACCAGGGAAAGATCTTCAAAGTTACGCCGCGGCGCGAGCACCCGCTTTTTTTCAAAAGCGATGAAGTGCACATACGCAAGCTGGCCTTCGACGGGAACGGGAACCTGATCGCGGGTTCGGACGGCAGTGGTCTTGTCTACCGTATATCGCCCGATGGACAAGGCTTCGTTCTCTATAGCGCTCCCAAGAAAGAAATCACCGCGCTGGCGATCGACAAAGCCGGGAACATCTATGCGGCTGGGGCCGGTGAGAAGCGTGGAGGCGGACCGGGGCCGATTCTCGTCACTCCGCCGGCAACCCCGGCTCCGAGCACCGCAGCGCCATCGGGCCAACCGGGGCTGACGATCTCAGGAGCTTCTACGACTCCGCCGCCCGCGCCGGCAAGCATCCCGAGTCCGGGCGTCGGCGCGACCGGCGGCTCTGAGATTTACCGCATCGCCCCCGACGGCTCGCCCACCCGCATCTGGACCAGCCGCGAGGACCTGGTATATGCCTTTGCCTTTGACGCGCGCGGGCGATTGATCGCGGGCACCGGTAATCGCGGGCACCTGTTCGCCATCAATAATGAAGACGACTACACCGATCTTCTGAAAGCCAGCGCAAGTCAGATCACGGCGTTTGCCAGCGCTCCCGGCGGAGCTCTCTACGTTTCCACCAGCAATCTGGGAAAAGTATTCTTACTTGGTGGAACTTCTCAGCCTGAAGGCAGCTACGACAGCGACGTCTTCGATGCCCGCATCTTTTCCCGCTGGGGCCGCGCGGAGTTGCGGGGCTCGGGGATGATCGATCTGTTCGCCCGCAGCGGCAACGTGGACAATCCCGACCGCAACTGGAGCCCCTGGACCAAGGTCGAAATGCAGAAGGGCGGGGAAATCTCGGTGCCCGCGGCGCGCTTCATACAATGGAAAGCCGTGCTCCACGCGTCTGAACCGCCGCCGCATGTGGACAGCGTGATCGTGAATTACCTGCCGAAAAACGTCGCACCGGACTTCGACGACGTTTCTGTGCAGGTGGGAGTGAAATACCAGGCGCTGCCGCACGTCTCCGATAGCAGCCTTCCGGGTCAGCCGCACTTCGAGGCGCCGCCTCCGATGTTGCGCGATCGCGATTCGATCGGCGTGAAGTGGACGGTGCACGACGACAACGACGATCAGATGGTGTATTCGCTTTACTACCGCGGCGACGGCGATTCCCGATGGCTGCTGCTGAAAGATCAGCTTACCGACAAGTTCTATTCCTTCGATGCGTCACTGCTTCCGGATGGCGGTTATACGGTGAAGGCGGTTGCCTCGGATGCGCCATCCCACTCGCCGGGACAGGCGCTGTACGCAGAAAAAGAAAGTTCGCGATTCGAGGTGGACACCACCCCGCCGCTTATCCAGGGACTGAATGCCGCGATAGCGGGAGACAAGGTCCATGTGACGTTTTCTGCCAGCGACGGATTTTCTTCGATCAAGAGGGCCGAATATTCGATTGATGCGGGCGACTGGCAATTTGTCGAACCGGTCGGGCAGCTTTCTGACTCCAAAACCGAAAGTTACGACTTCCAGGCATCCGACCCGCCGACCCCGCCGGCTGCCGTGATCAACCCCGCAGGGCAGAAGGAGCACGTGGTGGTGGTGCGAGTTTATGATCGTTACGACAACATGAGCTCGGCAAAATTCGTGATCCGTTCGAAGTAATGGCCGGTCTCGGCTGCCGGACGGCGGTACTTTACTTGCCTGTCACCAGCTCAGCGCTGGTCAGTTGATCGGCGTCGCGCAGCTCCGGAAACAACCACGCCCAGGTCGCAATCACGAGCAGGGTTCCGATCCCGCCCAGGACCACGGCCGGAACTGTTCCGAACCAGTGGGCAGTCAGTCCGGACTCGAATTCTCCTAACTCGTTCGACACACCGATAAACAACATGTCCACGGCGTTCACGCGCCCGCGCATCGCGTCGGGTGTTGCGACCTGAACCAGCGTGGCGCGGATGATAACGCTGACCATATCGCTGGCGCCGACCAGGAACAACGCGATCATGGAAACAATCAGGTCGCGCGAAATACCGAAGACGATGGTGAATATGCCAAAGCCGGCGACGCACCATAGCATGGTCATTCCAGCTCGGCGCCGGATCGGGCGATGCGCGACCAGGATTGCCATGGCGGCGGCGCCAACGGCGGGAGCGCTTCGCAACAGTCCCAGTCCCCAAGGGCCGGTATGCAGGATTTCCCGCGCGTAAACCGGCAGAAGCGCTACGGCCCCACCCAGTAAAACCGCAAACATATCGAGCGAGATGGAGCCCAGGACGACCTTCTTGTCCCAGATGTAACGAAATCCTGCCAGGACGGTATGGATGCTGACCGGTTCCTTCGACAACGCCGTTGCGCGTGGCCTGATTCGGATGGTCAGCGAGGTGGCAACGACTGCCGCCAAAAGAGCGATGCCATACACCACACCCGGACCCTTGAAAAATCCATACAGCAGTCCGCCCACAGCCGGGCCGATGATGGTGGCGCCTTGAAACACGCTGGCGTTCCACGCCACCGCGTTGGGGAAATGTTCTTCGGGCACAAGCTGTGGCAGAAGCGCACGGCTTGCCGGCCAGTTAAAGGAGCGCACCGAGCCGAGAAGCACTAGAACGACGTAGATCAGGAAGACCGATCGCGACGCTCTCCAGCTGATTACGAGCAGCAGGCCGGAGCACGCAGCGAAAGCGGCATAGCATCCCATCAGCAGTTTGCGCCGGTCAAAACGGTCTGCGACGTGCCCGCCAAAGAGGAACAGCACGAAACCGGGCAGAAATTGCGCGAGGCCTACGTAGCCAAGGTCCAGCGGCCGCTTGGTGATGTCATATACCTGCCATCCCACGGCGACCGACTGCATTTCCAGGGCAAGCACAATAAAGAACCGCGACGTCGCATAGAGCACAAAATTCGGGTAGGTGAAGGCAACGCGGCCAGCAAGGCGAGGGTCGCGGTCGGCAAGCATGCTCTTCTACTCTGCCACACTTCGGCGAGAACCGGCATCGTGCCGGCTTCGTTTAGAATTTCCTGCGTGTCGCAGGTACTCCAAACCCTCGGGTGGATGGCGTGTGTGGTGTACTCGACCATCCCTTGCTTCTGGTTCCTGATTCATCCTCGCGCGGAATACTGGCGCAGGCGAAATCGTTCGCCGTACCGCGTACTGGTTCCTGCCTGGGTGGCGATGTGGATTGTGGTGGGGGCCATCACTGCGCCATGGCGACACGTCGTCCTTTATGCGGGTAGCTGGTCCTGGGTTCCAGCGGCCTTCTTGTTCGCCACTGGTTTGTGGCTGTATTCGCAGTCGGGAAAGAACTTCAGCGGAAAACAACTCGGTGGGTTGCCGGAAGTCAGGGGCGGACAAGGCGAGCAGCGCCTGGTGACTTCTGGCATTCGCCAACAGGTGCGGCATCCGGTGTACCTTGCTCACCTGTGCGAACTGGTGGCCTGGAGCCTGGGGACCGGCCTTTTGGTTTGCTACGGCTTGACGCTATTTGCCTTGGTTACCGGCAGTGTGATGATCCGCATGGAAGACAAAGAACTGGCACAGAGATTCGGCGACGATTATGCCGCATATAAGGAACGTGTCCCTGCGATATGGCCGAAGATGCAAAGGTGACAAGACGTCTCGATCCGTGCCAGCGACTGTTTTCGCGCATTCCATCACCGAATTCAACGTGGTCTAACAAATTGTGTAGGGGCTGAATTTGTCGTCGTTTGTAAACTAAAATCATCCATCCGCCGCTTTGGAGAATCCATAACCAGAACGAACTTTTTTCATTCGAGGTGCTCGCATGAAACTCAAGCCCTTCCTGCTCGATGCCTGGCTCGACCAATACGAACACAATATAGACTTCAACCTGGCTGCGAGCACCGGGCCCACGTGGACCGTCAACGAGATTCTTTCGCTCGCCGATGAGGAGACGCGACACCGTTTCCTGAACCACAAACTGGTGTACGGTCGGCCAGCGGGCGCCGACACTCTGCGCGAGGCGATCGCTGACATGCAGAATGTTCCGGTCGAGGCCGTTCAAATTGTGACTGGCGCCTCCGAGGCGCTGGTGGCGCTGATGTGGCTGGCGGCTGAGCCCGGCGCAAACGTCATCATCCCGCTGCCTGGATTCACGACTTTCTCGGCGCTCCCGGAATCTCTTGGACTGGAAACTCGCTTCTATCGCGTGCGCCGCGAAAACGGCTTTCGGATCGACCCCGAAGAGATCAAGCGCCTTGCCGACGCGAAGACCAAACTTATCCTGGTCAACAGCCCGCACAATCCCACCGGCGCGACCATTGGCGACAGCGAGATGGAGGACTTGCATGACTTCACCGCCGAGCGCGGAATCCAGTTGGTGGCTGACGAGGTCTACCATCCCATCTACCACGGCCGGCAAACGAAATCGGCGGCGCGCCTGCCGCATGCCACGGTGATCTCCGATTTGTCAAAGGCCTTTTCGATCGCCGGCGTGCGCACGGGATGGATGATCGAACATGACCCCGAGCGGCGCCGGCAATACTGGAATGCACGCGCCTATTTCTCGATCAGCAATACCACGACTGGAGAAATTCTTTCGGAAATCGCAATCCGCAAACGTGAAGTCGTGCTCGGCAAGACAAAGGAAGTGGCCACTCGGAACCTCAAGCTCCTCGAGAGCTTCATGGCGGACCACCGCGACGTTCTCGGCTGGATTCCTCCGCAGGGAGGCATGACTGTGTTCCCATGGCTGGTGAGCGGAGACAACGACCGCGCGTTCTGCAAGGCCGCTACCCAGCATGGAATTCTGCTGGCTCCAGGAGACTGCTTCGATGCGCCCGGGCATTTCCGCCTGGGATTTGCGGCCGCCGGAGAGAATTTCTCAAAGGCGCTCGACCGCTTCGGAGCGTTCGTAAAGAGCTGGTCCGCGAACATGGTCACGGTTTGATGTCCCCGAATTGCAGTTAGGATTCAGAGGGCTCAAGGAACGGGCGTAAGCCGAATGTTGTCCCGCCCAGCTCTAGAGGCTGGTTGCCTTCAAACCATGAAAGGCTCTATCTTGCCTGGGTGAGCTCTGCCACCCTGCACCTGCACCGTATCTTTCTGTTTTTTGCCACCTTTGCAGTTGGGTTCATCTCCGGACTGCGCTCGATGACCGGCTTGGCCGTCACGGCCTGGGGGGCGCATCTGGGCTGGCTTGACCTTCATTCAACGGCCATCTCGTTTCTGGAGAGGCCCTGGTTTATCTATGCCAGCACGGCGTTCGCGCTGGGAGAGTTGATCGCGGACAAGTTTCCTGGAATCCCGAATCGGATCTCTCCGGCGCCGCTTGCCTTCCGTTTTCTTACTGGAGGCCTGTGCGGCGCGGCCATTTTCATGTCGGCGCACCAGTCCGCGATTCTTGGCGTGGCGGTTGGAGTTCTTGGGGCGATGGCTGGCGCTTTCGAGGGCTATCACTTGCGTCAAAAGTTGACCAAACAGAAGAGCTGTCCGGATTTCGCGGTCGCGCTGGCTGAAGACGTGATTGCCGTAGGCGGAGCGTTGCTGCTAGTCTCACATCTTTATTGAGCCGCTTCGTTGCTGAGATCGTTCTCTCAACTGGAGCATCCAATTTTCAGGGGTTTTCAGATGTGCAGGAATATCAGGACTCTGTTTAACTTCGACCCGCCCGTCAGCGAAGATGAGGTGCGCGCGGCGTCGCTGCAGTTCGTTCGCAAAATCACCGGGTTCAACAAGCCCTCCAAAGCCAACGAAGACGCGTTTAACTCTGCGATCGATGAGATCTCCGGAATCGCCGGCAGGCTTCTGCATTCGCTCGAAACCAGTGCTCCACCGAAGAACCGCGAAGAGGAAGCTGCCAAGGCAAAGGCACGTGCCGCGGAAAGATTTGCCAGGAACTAGGTGCCGGTCTGGCGTACTGAACTCGCGCAAGGGCAGGCCGTGCGATGGGGCTGATATGACCTTTGGGCGGACTGGGCACTTCTTATTCGGCGCAGGAATACCGTAAACTACCAGCAACCCCATCTCTCACAGCGGAGGGATGTGTGAGTGGTTGAAACAGTCGGTCTTGAAAACCGATGTACGGGAAACCGTACCGGGGGTTCGAATCCCTCTCCCTCCGCCACCCAGTCTGGACTGCAGAGAAATTCCTCGGTTTAGTTCATAAATGTGCGAGAAATCGCCGCAATTCCACGCTTTTCATCCAAAAACCGGACCAGAGAAAGCGACCTGCCAGACAGAGCGGGGCGACTTTGGAGGCATTTTCTCTACTCACCAGAAGCTCAGTTCCGGTTTCGACGAGGAGCAGGGGTGAACATAACGCGATCACAAAACGATCACGTAGCGAAACCGGCTTGATTTTTTAGAGAACCTTCGGCGTCCCGCGTTTTCGAGAAGCCGTTTCTGGTTGGCTTCCGATTCCCCAGGCAATTCTCAAGCTCAGCACTCGCCAAAGAGCCGTGCACGGACCTTCTCGTCAGAGGCAGGTCGGGGCCGCTCAGAATGTGATCTGGGACGCGTGTGGGATCCTCGGCAATAAGGGGCATGGCTTTTGCGCGCAATGCCGCTGATCCCGGTGAAGGGTCTTGAAAAAGCGCGATACCAGCCCTCGACGACTTCGCCCAGAAATTACCCGCTCATAGTATCGCCTTTTGCCCACTCACCCGCACTTTTTGTCCTCGCCCCAAGTTACTTCTTGACCATTGCTTCTTCGTAGTGAACTTTCTCGAGAAAGCTGCCGTCCTTCTTATGCATCTCATCGTCGAGGATGAGCTTCACCGGGCAGCCATCTGCGGTCACCCACGCGTCGCCTTTGTCATATCCGCCGGGGCCTACCGCAAAGTCACCTACAATCTTCCGAGTTGTCGCATCCCATCGCGCGGTGTCGATCGAGTAGTGAATGGTCTGATAACCATTGACCGGGCCGCCGTCCGATTCACGTTGCATCGCGGAGTTGTGGTTGAATGTGCTCACCGTACTCGCCATCCCGGAAATACCGGTCAGCCCTGCAAGTGCCGCGTGCTAACCCTGTGGGTCGGAATGAACTGCATGTATGGCTTGCGGGGTACCATCCGCTTGGGCGCGCGAGCCGTCAAGAGTTTGTGGGGTGACGTCGGCTTCCTGATCTACAGTATCGCCCTCCGATGTGGTTTTCTTGTAAACGTAGTGGAAGGACTCGGGCGCGTTTCGAAGCTCTTCTTGTCAGACGAGTTCGCCTTCTCTGTATCGATCGCATATCTCGTAGTTTGATATCCGTTCACCGCTTCGCTTCCATCCTTGCTGAAAGCAGAGCTGAAACGGTCGTTGAGAGAATCGAGCGTGGAGGACATCCTGGTGAAATTCAGGCCTGAAAGGTCAAGCACTGCGCTGTTCCAGCTGGCCTCATCCGAACGCACACCGTGATACGAGTGTGTATCGGATTTGTCCTTGATACTGATGTCCATCCTTGCAGCGTTATGTCCGCTTCCTCATCAACCCCGCCGGAGGCGTCCACGAAGTGATAGGAATAGTGGAATGGTTCTGGAGGATTGTTGACGAGATCTCCGAGGCACATCACGCCGATGTGACCAACAGCGCCCCCTGAACCTGCCGCCTCACGGTTGTCGCCGGTGCTGCTGGAGCCTTGGTCGAATTGCACCCCAGAGCCGCCAGCAGTACACAGCCCGCCAGCGGGACGGCAACTAACCCATGGAAAACCGATGTATAGGTCATTCGGCTTCTCCTCTCCACGGTGCTCTACTCCGCCGACTCTGCAATCTGGAATGTCCAGACAGCGTCGAACATGAATCCGTCACCCTGGGCGCGGGCGACATCGCCACCGGAGAATGACTTGAATTTTGAAACCGGGCGAAGCACAATTGCGTACTCCCCAGGGAACAATTCCGAAGCAGGTGAAACTTTGTATTTCCCGGCTTCGAGTTTCTCGTCCTTAGTTGGAACTCGTGTGGGGAGTTCCAAGCCCGGCCTCAACCAATGTGCTGCAGACCGTGACTCCAGCTTTCTCGGTAGAATTTGCCCGAACACCAGGAGTCAGTGCCGCCGATTATGAGCCGGCAATTGTCAGGCTCACGCCGGCACAGAACACGTGCCGCATTGTTGGAGCAACCGAGGGCAAGGAAGATGCCCGCTCCAGTCCCGCCGCTGACTGGCAGGTCTATTCGAAATTTCTCGAGGAGAGATTTTCGGCTCTGGCAAAGGAGTCCGCCAACCTCCAGCGCCGCTATTCCTCATCGAGTGGGGCCCAACAACTCCAGATAAAGCACCGAGCCCTGGAGATTCACAGGCAGCTTCTCAAGATCGAGCAGGATGCGAGCCTCCGGATAACTAAATAGATCGAACGATCTCAGATGGCGCTACTTGTCCTGTCCATCGTCGCCATGACTGTGTCGTTGGCGGCGGTCTTCATCCCCCTGGTGTTCATGAGTGGGCTGATGGGACGGATCTTCCGTGAGTTCTCCATCACAATCGTAATTTCCATTCTGGCCAGCGGACTGGTTTCGCTCACGCTGACCCCGTTGATGACCTCGCGAATGCTTGACAATCGCGGGGAGGGAAGCAAGAAGACCCGGATGGAGCGGGCCTTCGGCGCTGTGGAGCGCCATGTGCTGACTCGCTATGGTTCTTCCTTCGCCACCGCTGGGATATCGGCTACAGCCTGGGTACTTTGCCTCGCCGGGAACCGGCTACCTACTTTATGTCGTCCCGAATCGTTCCCGATCGGCGACAGCTCGTTCATTCGTGGCGTCATGGTAACGCAGGAGATATCGGCCATCGCATTGAACGTAGGCTTCTGCGACAAGAAGAGATTCCGCGATGTTCCTTAGGGTTGAAACACATTGCACGTGCGAGACGGAGATCATGTGGTAGTGTCCCGTATCCCAAACGTTGACGTAATAGCCAAAACGCCCTCTTCGTTCTGGTAGTAGCAATCGTTTATGAATCGGGCGTGGTGTTGTGGATCAAATCATCCTGCGTCAGGTTCAGGTGCTCAAAATTGAGCCAGGTCAACCGGACCCTGCCGCCAATCGATGCCCAGGTATTCACCGAACAACAGACGGTACCGTTCAAACCAATTCTTAGCCTTCATCGAAGCAAGTCGGACCTGGAGATCGTCGAGCCCTCGGAAGTCTCGCTGCATCTCTGCCAGTGCTGCACCCAAGTACGCCTTAGACGATGCGTGTACCATGCAAAGACACCAGTGCCCAATGACCTCGACCGATTCACCAGCTTCAAGACCTTCCTCTAAGAACAGGGGCTCACTGACGTCATCGAATTCGGGATTTCTTTCATCGACATAGGGTGGCTCTCCCGCCTCGATTTTCCTGATCTTCTCTCGATATGCAGAAGTCGTCGCCTCGTAGAGGCTGCGGATGAAAGTCAATCGTCTTTCGTGAACTCAAAAAAACCTATGACGGAACCCCTGCCCCTTCCCGAGGCGCGGGTGCCGGAGCCGATGCCGTCGCCGCCGCCGCTTCGTTCAAGATCCGGTGATGGATCGTGAACAGCGCCAACTCAAGCCGGTCCGAAACGCCGATCTTGTCGTAAACGTTGCGCAGGTAGTTCTTGATCACCTGCTCGGTCGTCCCAAGTTGCGAGGCGATTTCTTTGTTCTTGTATCCCTGCACGATCAGCGCGACGATGCGCAGTTCTTTCGCCGTCAGCCGGTCCCGCACCCGCAGCCCGACCATATCATTCTCGGTCAACTCGCTCGGCACCGCGATGTCCTGCACCCAGTTTTCGCCGCGTGCCACTTTGCGCACGCAGTCGACCAGGGCTGCGCTGGTGACGTTCCGATAGACCACCCCGTTGGCTCCGGCGCTCATGTAGCGTTGCGCGCTCTCACCCGTATCGGCAAGCACCACCACCCGGGTCTTATTGCGGCTCGCTCCCTGTAGCACGCTGCTGAAATCGGAGTGGAACCCGCCAGCTACGACCAGCACCGCCGCGCGGAACTTATCGAGCGCCATGAACATCTGTTCCACGGTCTGCGCCTGCGCCACAATGCGCATCTCGTCTTCCACGGCCAGCACCTTGGCGATGCCCGCCCGGAAGATTGCCTGATTGTCGGCCAGAATCAATTTCAGCATCGTCTCAGCACCTCGTTACGTGTGACGAACGAAATCGTAAGAATCAATCACGCAGGCCACCCCGCGGGCCTCGTTTGCGCTGCTACCCGCAGGAGGCTCATCGGTGCGCACCACCCGCCCCCGGCACTGGATCACTACATCTTCCTTCGCGCCCGTCATTTCCGGGGGCAGCGCGATTTCGAACTCGACCGTGGAGCCCACTTCCAATGAGGCGTCCGCCTTGATGTACACTCCGGCCGCGCTCAGATTGCCGGTCGTGCCGGCATGGTCCGCGTTCTCTTCAGCCTTATGTATCTTGATCGGCAGTTCCAGGGGAAACCTTTTCCCCGTCCGCGCTTCGGACACAAGACCTCCTCGGGGCCGGCTTTCTTTTCGCACAGAAGCCAGTTCCATTGCGCCGTGCCTCGCCGGAACACACAATTTCCCGGTAGCGCCCCTTATATCACGGATGACACCCCCCGCAAAAGCCTTGTAACTGTTAAGGGAAGGGTAGGAAGTAGGTTCCCCTCCCGATTTCCGACTTCGGAGCAAGAACGAACCATTTCCGGTTCCAGACGATAAGGCTAATTGAGTGCGTTCCGCCTGGGGCAGGATGCCAGCGGCATAGGGTCTCTCCTCCCTCAAACTTCCCGTTGCACCGCTATCTTCGTGTAAGCCAACCGGTATCCGTTGCGCTCGGCATTCCGCTGCGAAACGCTTCCGGGCAGCGTAGATACGACTCCGAACTCACAGCCGGCGTTCGCGGCCGCCTTCAGGCGGGCGCGATGCAACGCACTCTGCACCCCGCGATTGCGAAATTCGGGCAAGGTAGATGCACCGTACATTGGCGCGATGCCCGCCTCGGGAAAGGTCGCACCACCCGCCCCTCCCACCGCCTGCCCTTCGATGTACGCGATAAAGCAGATCGCGCCGGAGATACTGGCAAAGGGGACAAAGAAGTCCGGCGCCAACCCGGGCGCGATGTCGGCAAATCCACGCCCCACCACTTCCGACCAGCGTAGGGCCTCTTCCTGAGTGACCGGACAAACCTCGATTTTCTCGGGCTCAAACTTCTCATCGCAGTCGAGTTTGCGTATCAGAACCGAGTTCCATTCCGTCACCCCGTACCCGCGCTCCTTCAAGTGCTGCATCAGCGACGGATCCACATACGGCGACACCACGATTTCGCAAACGGCTTTGCGGCTGCGATAGAACTCCTCAACCTCATCCATTTCATCTTTTGACACTGGGCCATTCAGCCCCATGCCGATGATGTGATTCATGGGAGACTGCGGCCCTCCGTACATCATGCGGCCGCCGGCAACAATCTTGTGCTCGGCATGAAGTTCGGGTTTCTCGCGCTGCAAACCTTCGATGAAAGGCAAACAAGGACGCCACTCCGC
This sequence comes from Terriglobales bacterium, assembly GCA_035652095.1. Taxonomy (GTDB): domain Bacteria; phylum Acidobacteriota; class Terriglobia; order Terriglobales; family Acidobacteriaceae; genus DASREM01. The sequence continues at coordinate 117,132 of DASREM010000003.1, forward strand.
CGACTCAAGCCGCGCGGAAAACTCGGCGTCAACCATGATTGGATGTTCCATCCCGACAGCCATCGATACCTTTGTGGAACTTAGTGTCCTTTGTGGTTGCTTTTGTTCTTACTTCCATTCTCAGCGGACTCTGCGTTTCTACCACGCACTCCCTCCTCCTCCGCCAAAACCACCGCCGGAGAATCCGCCGCCCGACGATCCTCCGCCGCCAAAGCCCGATCCGCTCGAACTGGCCCGCGGCGCCGACACAAACACCTGATGCATGTCGCTCGCCATGCTGTGCATCGAACTCGAGAACAGGATCGGGTTAAATCCCGTGTACCCCGTCGGCGACACATACCAGTTCGGCGGATTCTGCACGATCCCGGCAAACGCCTGCGCCCAGTGATGCTCAACTCCCAGCGCCATCGCGAACGGAAGATACTTCTCGAAAGTGTCTGGCGGCATTCGCTTGAGCCGGTCCGCGTCCACCCGGTTCATGAATTCCTGAAATCCCAGGATCGCAATTTGTGTGCGCCCGCCCTTTACCGTTTTGGCCGTCATCTGCCGCGCAAACAACCACCAGATCACCGCCGCTATGGCAGCGCAGACCACCACCAGGCCCACCGAATTGAAAACGTCTTTGATTCCGCCAAACTGCAGAATCAGAAATGGCGCTGCGCAGAGCAGCAATCCGCCAAGGTTATAGGCATTCGCCGAGTCCGGGTCCAACAGGTACATCCCTTTCTGCTTCAGTTGCGCCATGATGTCCTGCCGAATGATCGGCAAGGCGGTGTAGAACCGATTTTTCAGGCTCACCAGCCGCACCTCTGTCTGCTCGCCGGAAAAAATGTTTTCCAGCATGACTCGCTCGTGCGAAGCCAGCCCAGTCCAATCTGTCCGCGGTTTCAGCAAATGAAAGACATAATCCTTGTGGTGGAAGACCAGTACCTTGTCGTCTTTCTCCTCGATCTTCACAAAACCGCGCACGGCGAGATCGATCAGGGTCGAAGTGATGTCCCGCGGATGAATGGTGTCGTCCAGCAGAGTTCCAGCTTCGGCGGGCGACATCTGCGGCGGCGGTTCATACATCGGCGCCACCGAGAGACCAATCTCCGGATCGCGACCTTTGTAGCGCCAAAGCGTGTACATCACCGCCAAAGTCCAGAACGGCAGAAAGATCATTGGATTAGCGCCGATGAACCACATCAGCCGCGTGAACGCGCCCGGCTCCCTGAGAATGCCCTTGGGTATAAAGATGTCGATCGTCAACCCGCCGCGCATCGGCAGCGGGCTGGTGGTTTCGAAGAAAATTTCCGAGCCCCGTACCTGGGAAGTCGATTCGCGTCCGGTCGAGCCATACACGCCGGTGAACGCCTGCGCTCGCAGCAATCCCGCGGCCGCTCCCGGCATGTGAACCACGGCCGATGCTTGATCGATCGGGACCGGCCAATCGTTTCCCGTAACGTTCCAATAGAATTCGTCGTGGTCCTCGAAGTAACGAATCCCATTGCGCACGATGTAGTCAATCTCAACCGTGCGGGTCGCATCTTCAGCGCCGGGAATGGAAATCTTCAGGTCCCGATATCCATGAGCCAGCTTGGATTCGTAATGAAGCTTGTGACCGTTTTCGTCGGTTACGCTCTCCACTTTCAAAATCAAGTCGTAGTTTGTTCCCCGAGGTCCGGGATAGGAGACAGGAATAACCCGGTGGATGCCATGCCAGGCCCCGACAAATGACACAGCGATGCGCTCGCGGACCAGGGTGGACCCGTCGCCGCCTACGGTGATGTCGTCGTGGAAGTCAGTAACCTGCCAGGAGTTGCCGAATGCCGGCGCTGCCCACAACAGCAACCATGCTGCTGCCCAGCACCAATGCTTCCCTCGCCACATTTTTAGAATTTCACCGCGACCGGTTCGCGATCCGCGGCCTGGACTTCGAAGAATTGCCGCAACTGGAATCCGAACATGCCCGCAATCAGGTTCGTGGGGAACGACTGGATCTTCGTGTTCAGGTCCCGCACCACGGCGTTGTAATAGCGGCGCGCATTCTGGATCGTATCTTCGGTCTGGCTCAGCGAGCCCTGAAGCTGGGTGAACTCCTCCGACGCTTTCAATTCCGGGTAACTCTCGGCCACCGCAAACAAGCTCTTCAGCGCTCCACTCAATTGGTTCTCAGCCACCGCCTTGTCCGCTGGAGAAGTCGCCTGCATCGCCATGGAACGGAACTTGGCAATGTTCTCGAACGTTCCTTTTTCGTGGGCCGCATATCCCTTCACGGTTTCGACCAGGTTCGGAATCAGGTCATGCCGCCGTTTCAATTGCACATCAATGTCGGACCACGCCGAATCAGCCCGCACCCGCAGTTGCACCAGGCTGTTGTACATTCCAACCAGCAGGAAGGCGATCACTACCAGAATGCCGAGGAAAATCCAGGCCATGAGTTGCTCCTCGAAGAAAGAATCTGTCGAACTGTTGGAATCAAATGGACGGTAACATACGCGGTAACCACGTGCAATTGCTTGAAGGTTCAGGCAACTCAATTCGCCCTGCCCGCATTCTCGCCTTGGGCTACACTGATCCGTCACTCATTTACAGCCTGAGTGCCGGGATTCGCATCGTAAAATAAGACACAGGTCGGCTTAGGGGAGGTCAGCGAGTTCTATGAAAATTTCCTGGAAACTGCCGCTGCTGCTGGCGGTCGCATCGGCGCTCTCGGGATTCGCGCGCGCCGAATCCTGCTCCAACTCCTCTGACATGGACCAGGCCACACGCACCGCCATCACCAGTGCGGCCATGCGCTATTTCGATATGGCCTCCAAGGGGGATACGGCATCCCTGCGGCAGAATGCCATTCCCGCGCTCGCTTCCGATTTTTCCGGAATTGAAGGCGCCGTTCGTGACAATCTTCCTAATCTCGCCGGAGTGCAGGCCACGGCCCGTCCTCCGTTCTTGCTGAAGGCTGAAGGGACCGGTCCACTGGAACGCGCAGAATTCCTGTGCGGTATCTTTAACAAGAACGGCCAGACCTCCAACAGCGCCGTGTTCATCATTCCCAACCTTCCTCCCGCAACTTATGCCATTGACGCGCTGGACGTTCCCGGGCCGAAAGGGAATTACACGGTGACCTTTGTCCTGCAGCAAATCGGGACCGACTGGAAGATCGGCGGCTTCTACGCCCGCCCAAGCCAGATCGGCGGACACGATTGGAAATGGTTTGCTGACCAGGCCCGGCAATACAAAGCCAAGGGCCAGACCCATAATGCGTGGTTCTACTACGAAGAAGCCCGCGACCTCGCCGTGCCTGTGCCTTTCATGAGCACTCTCGACACCGACAAACTGTACGACGAGATGCAGGCTTCGAAGCCCAGCGACCTTTCGCCGCCCCCGGATCTTGTAGTCGGAACCAAGACCTACAAGTTAAATGCAATCTTCCCCACCACGGTCGGCAACGACTTGGACCTGGTGGTGAAATACCAGTCCGCTGACATCTCCAACACCGCGCAAACCTTTCAGGACAACCTTGCGGTCATGAAAGCCCTGCTGGCAAAGTACCCGGAGTATCGCGAGGCCTTCTCTTCGGTCGTGGCCCGCGCAGTCGCTCCCAACGGCCAGGATTACGGCACCATGATGCCGATGAAGGACATCAAGTAGTCTTGAAGAAGATGCGATTCTGAAGGCAGGTCGTCTTAGATCTTCCTTCGTAAAACTTCGTGTCCTTCGTGGTGAGATTTCTTGTCTCCCCCAGAGACACAAAAGTTCTCACAAGATATCCACACTCCCTGCTCAAACGGACGTCAAGTAGTTTTGAAGAAGATGCGATTCTGAAGGCAGGCCGTCTTAAGATTTCCTTCGTGAAACTTCGTGTCCTTCGTGGTGAGATTTTTGTTTGCCGCCCAAGACACGGAATTTCTCACAAGATACCTAAACCCCCTGCTCAAACGTGCACTCCTTCGGATCTTTATCCTCGCGCAATCCCATAAACACCGGTGCCCGCAATTTCAATCCCCCATCCGAAGTTTCATGTGTCCATTCGCCGAACTTGATCTCCGCCACCAGCTCCGGCTTGACCCAATGGACCTTCTTCGCATCCACTGGCCCATTGAAAGGAGAACGCGGAGTCTCGCGCGCCTTCAGCACATCGAAAACTTGCTTCAGCAGCTTCTGGTCGAATCCGGTTCCCGCCTGTCCTACGTGAACCAATTGACCTTGATCGTTGAAGAGTCCGAGCACCAGCGACCCGAAATGCTTTCGGCTTCCCTCCGGTTCGGTATACCCGCCGATCACCGCCTCAATCGTCCTGGTGATCTTGATCTTCATCCACTCGCGCGTGCGGCGCTCCTCGTAGCAACTCTGCCGGCGCTTGGCGACAATTCCTTCCAGCCCTTTCTGCTTTGCAACCTCGAACAGCGCCAGCCCTTGCTCGGGATAATGGTCCGAGTAGCGCACGCCATCTCCCGTAACCAGGATTTCCTGCAAAGCCGCCTTGCGGTCCTCGAGCGCAACTTTGCGAAGGTCGTACCCATCCGCATAAATCAGATCGAACACGTAGTAGACGATGGGGATTCCGCCCTGCCCGGCCACGCGCTGCCCATATTTGCGAAAGCCGGTGCGCTGCTGCATCAAGCTGAACGACGCGCGGCCCTCTTCATCGAGTGCCACGACTTCGCCGTCCAGGACTGCCCTCGCCGCTCTCACTTGTGACGGTAAACTCTTCAATTCGGAAAATTGGGCTGTCAGGTCATTCTGGTTGCGCGACACCAGGCGGACTTGTCCGTTCTCGATGAACGACACCGCGCGATAACCGTCCCACTTGATTTCAAACAGCCACTCTTTATCGTTGAAAGCTTTATCGGTAGAGATCGCGAGCATGGGGTTCACGGCGAGAGGCATCTCGCGCTTCACGGCGCCCTTGAGGGACTCGACCAGGGCTGCGGCCGGTGCTCCCGCTATTTTTTTGCCGTTACGCGGCGTCTGGATTTTGTCGTTTTTTTTTCCGCCGCGGCCTTCACGGTCTTCTTCGCAACACGATTCCTCGCGTCCATCTTCGCCACTGCGTTCGCAAGCCAGGCCTGCTTGGCTTTTCCCTTTGCCGCCGGACGGTTGCTCTCCCACTCCGCCGACCCCTCGTCGCCCGCGATCTCGCGCATGCTGCGTCCGGAAATCGCCGAGGTATCCTCCTCTTCGATGTTGTAACCTTCCACCGCCGCGTCGTCGTGCTTCTTGATCAGCAGCCACTCGTTGCCCTTGCTTCCCGGACGCCGCCGCTTCATGTGTACGAGCGCAAAATCTCCTTTCAGCCGCTTCCCTTTCAGCCGAAACTTCAGATCGCCTTTCTGCAGCATCTCGGTCGCTTCTTTGTCCGTTCCCGGAACATACTTCCCGTTCACCGCAACTGGCGACAAAGGCTCCCATGTGCCCACGTCCCACACCATGACTGTGCCTGCGCCATAATTCCCCTCCGGAATAGTGCCTTCGAAGTCGTAATACGACACAGGATGATCCTCCACCTGCATCGCCAGCCGCTTGTCGGCGGGATCAAGCGACGGTCCCTTCGGTACTGCCCAGGACACAAGCACCCCGTCCTTTTCCAGGCGGAAGTCATAGTGCAGGTGAGACGCGCGGTGTTTCTGCACCACGAACCGGTGCGCCGATTTCTTCTCTACCTTGGGAGGTGGTTCGGGCGTGTCTTCGAACCGGCGTTTGCGCTTGTATTCTTCCAGGGCCACGAGACTATTTTAATCGCAACCGTCCCAGGGAGCCGTACCGGCATAACTGTAGGGTCGCCGGAGGCTTTGAGCAGAAGCAGAGCCTTCGCAGCAGGCATTCGCGTCTATGACGACAGAGAAAGGGGCCTTCAACATTCGCCATATTGAATTACTGCACCACGCGAAAGGCCGCATGAACACAGGGCAAAACCTACTATGCGCAATAGTAGTCTCCGGTCAAAAGGCTCTGTGCGAATTTGCTAAAACCTGTTCCCAAGCGTGAGTCGCCAGAGTACACTCGTGGCAGTTGCTCTGGTCCGCACTTCCATTCTTGGGGCTCCCTATCGTGTTACGAAATCTCCTGGCGTTCCTGGTTCTCACTGTGCCTGTGCTCGCGCAAAACACACTCGAGGGCACAATCCGCGACAATGCCGGAACTCCGCTCAAAGGTGTTGCCGTTGAGTTGGAGCGTGCCGCCGGCACTCTCGCACAAAAGACAGTCACTGCCGACAACGGTGAATTCAGTATCACTGCGCTTGAAGCAGGCGACTACATCCTGAAAGCGGAAACTGCCGGCTTTTTCCCGCTCAATTACAGTTTCACCCTGCGGGCGCGGCAGCCGCTCTCTCTCGCACTGGAACTCAAAAAGAAAGAATCGGTGCAAGAGACCGTCGAAGTGCAATCCCGCTACCTGACCGTAGATCCGGAAAAGACTGGTAGCTCTTACACCTTCACCTACCAGGATCTCAGTTCCCTGCCCGATCCCCTGGTGAATTCCACCAACGACCTCGTCAACAACCTGATGCCCGGCGCCAGCGACAGTCACGATAACTTCCTCGCCGTGCGCGGCACCGAGTTCTCGCTGCACGAGTTCATCAACGGCGTCTCTTTTCTCGACAATACCCAGCCACAGTTCAGTCCCGGAGTCAGTCCCCAGATCTTTGAAACGGTGGACCTCATGACGGGCGGGTTCACTCCCGAATACGGCAACCGCTTTGGCGGTGTGCTCGACATCACCACACGCTCGGGCGCCGATCTCGGCGGGCATGGAGACATCAACTTCCGCGGCGCTACCCTCGACAATTACGATCTCAACGCCGATTACGGCGGGCAATACAAAAAGCTCGGTTACTTCTTCTTCGTTGACGGATTCACCTCCGGCCGCTTCCTCGATCCACCGGAACCCAGGGAGTTGTACGACTTTGGCAAAGGCACCCGCGGCGCGGCGCAGTTCGACTGGCAGGTTGGGAACAGCGATGCCATCAAGTTGTTCCTGAGTGGCGGTGGGGACAATTTTCAGCAGCCCAATATCACCGACGATCAGGAAGTCGGCCGCAATGCGCAACGTCACTTGCGGCAGCAGACCGCAATCCTGACCTGGCTGCACACCTTCTCGCCCAGAACCTTACTTTCCACCTCTCTTTATGAGCGCATGGGCTCCGATCGCGTGCTCCCCACGACCGATCCGATTACTCCGATTTCGACGGCTTCGCGCTCCCCGCTGACCGTCGGTATCAAAAGCGATTTCTCTACCGCCTGGCACGGACACTTTTTCAAAGGCGGCGTAGACCTGGTTCGCCTGCGCGAGAAAGAGAGCTTCTTCTTTAACAGCCGCGGCGATCCGGATGTCTTTCCTGCCTTCGGAGGCACGCTGCTTGGCGGCCAGGCCAGCGCCTACATTCAGGACCACTTCTCGCCCTTCCGCAATTTCACCATGGATCTGGGAGTCCGCTACGATTACTTCGACCTGGTGGACACCGGCGTGCAAACCAGTCCGCGCGTGGGGCTCGCGTACCACATCTCTCGGACCAGGTCCGTCATTCACGCGGCCTACAATCGCTATTTCTCGCCGCCTCCGATCGAGTATTCGCTGCTGGCCAGTTTCATCGGCCATAACGCGATCGACCCCGATCAGCGTGTCGGCAACGTTCGTCCCTATACTCAGAACTACTACGAGGTGGGATGGGCGCAGGAAATTGCTCCGCGCGTCAGCCTGGAATTAAACGGTTATGTGCACACCGGGCGCAATCCCTTCGAGAACCACGAAATCAGCATTTCGCGAATTTTCGTGCCCATCAACTTCAACAGCTCTCGGTCCAGCGGCCTGGAACTGGTGCTGAACATGAATCAGCTCCAGCAATACGGGATTACCGGACGCTTCCAGTACGCGCTCTCAAAAACCTTCTTCTACGGGCCGATCACCGGAGGCTTTGCCGGGGACGAGCCTCTCGATGCGGGGGAGCGCATCATTCCCGCCTTCGATCAGACCCACACCGGAACAGCTCAGGTCTTCTACCACAACAAGTGGCGCAGTTCCTGGATGGGCGCCGCCATGCGCTATGGCAGCGGCACCATCGTCGAGCATGGACCGCGTCTGCCTCAGCACTTCACCACCGACCTGGCCGCCGGCTTCAACCTGTGGAACCAGGAACCGCGACGATTGGATCTGGAGTTCGATGTCACCAATGTTTCCAACAGCATCTACCAGATCGCAAAAGAGAGCGAGGAGATCCCGATTCAATACGCTCCCTCTCGCACCGTAGGCGGCAGCTTGAAGTTTCACTTCTGAGCATTGCAACTACGGGGTGCCCCATTTCTCGCGTGTTTTGCGAGAAATGGGGCATTGCTTGTAAGCCGCCATAACACAACGTCGCGACAATCCTTTGACAATCTCTTGACCGTTGCAAGACGTCTCACTCCCCCATCCCACATATCCTTGTCCGCAGATCAGTCGCCGTTTCTTACAGGAGCCCGCGATGACAGTCTTGGGGCGATTTGCGCTTTCTCTTTCATTTGTCTGCGCCACGCTTTGCTTTGCGCAATCTGACAACCATGCACCGGTGACGGTGAACTGGCCGATGTACAACGGAAATCCCTCGCGCACCGGCTTCAACCGCTTCGAGACCACGATCAATCCCACGAATGCTCGCAATCTGGTTCAGTCCTGGGTGGGCGTGATGGGAGACCTCGTTGACATGTCGTCGCCGGCAGTCGTAAACGGCGTGGTCTACATCGGTTCCTTTGACGGCAAGCTATACGCCTTCAATGCCGACGGCTGCGGCCTCGCCACTTGCTCCCCGCTGTGGAGTGGAGCAACGGGGAACGACATCGTCTCTTCACCCGCAGTCGCGCAGGGAACTGTGTTCATCGGATCTACCGATCACAAGTTCTACGCCTTCGCAGCGAACGGATGCGGACAGGCGACATGTGCTCCGCTGTGGACCGCCACCACGGGCAATGGAATCCAGAGCGGCGCGCCAGTAGTCGCGAACGGCGTCGTCTACGTCGGTTCAACCGACAAGAAGTTGTATGCATTCCCGGTTGCGGGTTGCGGCAGTTCCACTTGCTCTCCCCTGTGGACCGCTGCCACAGGAGGCCAGGTCCAATCCGCACCCGCCGTGGCGAACTCGGTCGTCTATGTCGGGTCGAGCGACGGCAAGCTCTATGCCTTCAATGCAAACGGCTGCGGAAGTTCGACCTGCTCTCCTCTCTGGATCGCAAGTACCGGCCCCTCCATCCTCGGCTCGGGACCGGCCGTCGCCAACGGAGTCGTGTACATCGGATCTTTCGTGCAGGATCTCTACGCTTTCGCCGCCGCAGGATGCGGCCAAGCTACCTGCCAGCCTCTTTGGAAGGGCAGCGCCGGGAAGTTCATCGGAGGAACTCCTTCGGTAGCAAACGGCATGGTCTATGTAGGCAACGGCGACGGCGTACTCTCCGCTTTCAAGGCCGCAGGTTGTGGCGCTGCCGTGTGCAAACCACTATGGACCGGCACCGCTGTCGGCGCGCAAGCCGCCATGATCTCGGCGCCGACCGTGGCCAATGGTCTCGTCTACATTGGCGAGAACAATGGCATGGTCGAAGTCTTCAATGCCAACGGATGCGGGCGCTCCTCCTGCTTGCCGGTCACGCAATTGCTGACCATGAACGAGCAGATTGTCTCCTCCACCCCGGCAGTCGTGAATGGAACAGTGTACTTCGGCTCCGCCGATCAGTTCTCGCCGCCCATCGGCCGCCTCTACGTGTTCAAGCTCTTTCAATAACGGATGCATGTAAAACAAAGGGTCCCCATTTCTCGCGTCGTTTGCGAGAAGTGGGGAGGTTGTTTTCTTCTCTCCGAATTCTCATTCCGCCCGCGCCGGAGCGCAGGCGACTCTGCTCCAGCTCCATCACCCCGGCCTATGACTTCCGTCACAGACACCAGTTCACCCCCGGTGTGTCCTGATACAGGAGGAACTATGCCCCGCACCATCATTGAGCCGTTCCGCATCAAGAGCGTCGAGCCCATCCAGTGGACCACGCGCGCCCAGCGCCAGGAATTCCTGCAGGCGGCGCACTACAACCTGTTCCTCCTGCCGGCAGGGGACGTCCTCATTGACCTGCTCACCGACTCCGGCACCGGCGCCATGTCAACTCGCCAGTGGGCGGCCATCATGAAAGGCGACGAGAGTTATGCGGGCAGCAAGAGCTACGACCGCTTCCGCGATTCCATCCAGGACATTTTCGGCTACCGCCACGTCATCCCCACGCACCAGGGCCGCGCCGCCGAACGCATTCTGTTCAGCGTGATGTGCAAGAAAGGCGACGTCGTCCCCAACAACACGCACTTCGATACCACCCGCGCCAACGTCGAATTTGTCGGCGCCGAAGCTGTGGACCTGGTGATTGGCGAAGGCAAGCATCCCGATATCGTGCATCCCTTCAAAGGCAATATGGATGTCGAGAAGCTGGAGACTCTGATCGAGAACGTGGGCAGAGGCCGCGTTCCTCTGGTAATGCTCACCATCACCAACAACTCCGGAGGCGGTCAACCCGTCTCGATGGCGAACGTGCGCGCGGTCAGCGCAGTTTGCCGAAAGCATAAAATCCCGCTCTACTTTGACGCCTGCCGCTTCGCCGAAAACGCATATTTCATCAAGCTGCGCGAGAAGGGTTACGAGCGTTCTTCTCCCAAGCACATTGCCAAGGAGATGTTCGGCTATGGCGACGGCTGCACCATGTCGGCAAAAAAAGACGGCATGGCCAACATCGGCGGTTTTCTTTGCACTAACGATGATCTGCTGGCGCAACAGGAGAAGGATCTGCTCATTCTTACCGAGGGCTACCCAACTTACGGCGGCCTTGCCGGACGCGATCTCGAAGCCATCGCCGTGGGAGTGCAAGAAGCATTGCACGAAGACTATCTGCGCTACCGGATCGCCTCGACCGCATACCTCGGAAACCACATCGCGGAGCGCGGCGTGCCCATCGTGCAGCCTCCCGGCGGCCATGCGATCTATATTGACGCCCGCGCATTCCTGCCCCACATACCGCCCGCGCAATTTCCCGGTGTCGCCTTGGCAGCCGAGTTGTACCTGGAGGGCGGCATCCGCTCGGTCGAGATCGGTACCCTGATGTTCGGCGCAGCGGCCAGCATGGACCTGGTTCGGTTAGCGATTCCACGTCGCGTCTATACCCAAAGCCACATTGACTACGTGGTGGAAGTCATTCTCGAAGTCTGGAAAAAGCGAGATCAGATCCAGGGCTTACACCTGACCTACGAAGCGCCATTCCTGCGCCACTTCACCGCCAAGCTGGAGCCGGTAGAGCAGCCGACGTTAGCTCGCGTATAAAACCGTGCAGGGACAGCCGCCCTCGGCTGTCCAGTCGAATGCTGGACAAATGCTGCGAAGACTGGCCCTACCTTACGGCACCTGGGTGATCGCCACCCGGAAATCCACCGGCATCGCGCAGTAACAACTCTCATCGTTGGAATTGTCGACGATGAAGTACAGCACGTCGCCGGTGCTCACCGGCAGCCGGCCGATGTGCACCGGGCCCTTGAACCCGCCGCCGTACAGCGATCCGGACCGTAAGGTCGAACTTCCCTTGTCGACGTTCCAGGCCGCTGCCACCGAATTAAAGAAATTTCTCCATCCGAATTCGCCATCAATCTGGATCGCCCCGGCAAATGGGCTTCTCCATGCCACGATCGCGAAATGTTCCCAGCTTGCGGTCAGCAACATCGCGCGAGGCTGATATCCCACGAACCACTCATCTTTCGCGTCCAGCAGACTGTTGGTGAAGTTGAATGCGATCTCCGGGGTTAGGCGTAAGTCCAGGAAACGTGACTCGGTCCCGTGCCAGCAGCCGACTCCGTTCACCAGGTCCCCGGACCCACTGCTCTGGCATGGCGCAAGATACTGAGACATGAAGCGATACTGTGTTGGATCATGCGCCCGTGTCGCACTCTCCATGAAATACCAGGTCTGGCTGGATCCCTGGTTAAACGAAATCTGGTTGGAGGTTTGTCCCAGGTCTTTCGCGAGATCCCAAGTAGCTTGCGCGTGAGCGAACGGACCAAGCATCGGTGCAAAGCAAAATGCAGCGAGAATCAGGATTTTCATCGCAGCTCTCCTCGGAAAGAGTCTTGATATCCCGGCCCGAAGGCAGGCCATGTGAAAGCCCGGCACGGCAGTGCCGGAAAAGCGGGCAAACCGCCCCCGCGATTACCGCACCTGCGTGATCTCCATCCGCAAATCCAGAGGGTTCGCGGTGTAGCCCTGATCTGTGTTGAGATCGTTCGCGATGAAGTAGAGGACTTCCCCCTTTCGGATCGGCACCCTTCCGATCTTTACAGGTCCGCAGCAATCTCCTCCAAACAGGTGTCCCCATGTCACTGTCGTACCGCCTTTATCCACGTACCAATTCACCCCAGCGGCTTTGAAGCTCCTGAAGCCAAACTCTCCATCCACTCGCACTACGCCGGTAATGGGACTGCGCCAGGCGATGATGGCCAACCTCTCCCAGGTGGCGGTAAGGAGCGCTGCCCGTGGTTTGTATCCAGCGAACTCGTCGTCCTTGGCATCCAGCAGTTCGTTGGTGAAATTGAAGGCAATCTCGGTGTGCAGGTGAACATCCCCGATCGTCGATTCCGTTCCATGCCAGCAGCCGACGCCATTCACCATGTCGCCGGAAGCGCTGCTCTGACACGGGCCAAGATACTGGGTCATGAAGCGGTAGAGCGTGGGGTCATGCACCAGGGTCGCGCTTTCCATGAAATACCAGGCTTGGTTCGATCCCTGATTGAACGAGATCTGGTTGGACGTTTGTCCCAGATCTTTTGCCAGGTTCCAGGTCTGCGCGCAGGTTGCGGCGGACAGGATCAGTACCGAGCAGAACAGAGCGAGAAAAAGATTTTTCATTTGCCCCTCTCCTCAGATCGAGTTTGGACTTTCTGGGGCCTTCGCAACGGACGAGGGAATGTGGAGTCCGATGTGTAAATTCATGATTCTGAAGAGCGTCTTGTTGCGAAAGGACGCAGCTCACGGCCTTCTGTGACATGCCATGCGGCTGCGGTACCCTTGTCGGTCCAGTGCTACAATTGGAGGTTCGACATCCGTTCCTAGAGCATCCATATCTCTCCGAGGTGCAATTATGGCAACCATTGAAGCCCCGGTTCGTCCCCAGGTTCGCCTGCATGAAGGCCCTTTCAAGAACGAACCGTTCGTAGATTTCACGAAAGAAGAAAACGCGCGCAAGATGCGCGCTGCGATCGAAAAAGTTCGTGGCGAACTGGGCCGCGAATACGACCTGGTGATCGGCGGCAAACGCGTCAAAACCACGGACAAGATCAAATCCATTAACCCGGCGAAGCCCTCGCAAGTGGTCGGCATCCACCAGAAGGCAGGCAAGGAGCAGGTTGAGCCGGTCATGCAGGCCGCGCTTCGCGCCTTCGACAGCTGGAGCCGCACCACCCCGGAAGAGCGCGCGTCCTTATTGTTCCGGGTGGGCGACCTGCTTCGTGAGCGCAAGTTCGAATACATGGCGTGGCTGGTTTTCGAAGTCAGCAAGAACTGGGCCGAGGCCGATGGCGATATCGCCGAGACCATTGATTTTTGCGAGTACTACAGCCGCGAAATCCTCCGGCTCTCGAAGATCGAGACTCCGGTACAACTGCCCGGCGAACGCGACCGCCTGCTCTACATCCCGTTAGGCGTCGGCGCCGTGATTCCGCCCTGGAACTTCCCCTCGGCGATCATGGCCGGCATGACGCTGGCCTCGATCGTCTCCGGAAACACCGTGATCCTGAAGCCCTCGAGCGATTCGCCGACCATCGCGGCGAAGTTTTTCGAACTGCTGGAAGAAGCCGGCATGCCGGAAGGCGTTGTCAACTTCTGTCCGGGCGCGGGCGCAAGCTTCGGCGATGCCGTGGTCGCTCACCCCAAGACCCGCTACATCGCCTTCACCGGATCCCGCGAAGTGGGTCTGCGTATCAACAAAGTGGCCGCCGACAAACCGGAGGGCCAGGTCTGGATTAAGCGCACCATCCTCGAAATGGGCGGCAAGGATGCCATCATCGTGGATGCCGATGCCGATCTCGAAGCCGCGGTCGAAGGCGTCGCCTCCGCCGCATTCGGGTTCCAGGGCCAGAAGTGCTCGGCCTGCTCGCGCGCCATCATCGACGAGAAGATCTACGACAAGTTCATCGAGAAATTGAAAGCTCGCGTCGAGAAGATTACCGTCGGAGATCCCACCGAGAACACCAACATGGGCGCCGTGATCAACGAAGGCTCCATGAAGGACATCCTCGGCTACATCGAGGCTGGCAAGAAAGATGGGCGCCTGATCACCGGCGGCGGACGCGACACCAAGGCGGGCGACGGTTTCTTCCTGCAGCCCACCGTGATCGCCGACATTCCGGCCAAGTCAAAAATCGAGCAGGAAGAAATCTTTGGTCCGGTGCTCGCCGTGATCAAGGCGCGCAACTACGATCACGCGCTTGAAATCGCAAACGACACCGAGTTTGGCCTGACTGGGGCCGTCTACACCAGGTCACGCGAGAAGATCGATCGCGCGATTCAGGAATTCCACGTCGGCAACCTCTATATCAACCGCAAATGCACCGGAGCCATGGTGGGAGCGCATCCGTTCGGCGGCTTCAACATGTCGGGCACCGACTCGAAATCCGGCGGCCCCGATTACCTCTACCTGTTTACGCAAGGCAAATCAATTGGCGAGAAGATCAGCTAGCCAGATCGAAGTTCATGGAGACGGGCGCGTATGCGCCCGTTTTTTTGTGAAAGGACGCCGTCCGGTTCCACGGTTTCCTGTGGCTCACACCATCGAGTGAACTCGACCGGGGTTGCCAAAGTCCGCCTCCCAGGAATTTGAAAAGAATTGTAATCGTTGTCACGGTTGCGTTAAGCATTGCGTAATCAATGATTTATATGCCACCATCGAGAAGCATCTTTCTCGCCCCATCCCACATCTATTTAACTAACCGGTTAATAAAAACCGGAAAGGGTGAGGAGCCCGCATAAGATGAAAAACGTTCAGAAATTGATTGCTTCACTTTTCATGGCAGGTTTATTGAGCGCGCCCCTGGTCGCGCAGACTTCGAGCGCTGCTCGCTACGATAACGACATTCAAGCCCGCGTGACCAAACAGCTCGCGGACAAGAAAGAATTCCGCAACGTGCAGGCCGCCACCGAAGATGGCATCGTGACTTTGACCGGCACGGTTGATTTGTACCAGCAGAAGCTGGACGCGGCCAAGAAAGCTCGCAAGACCGACAAAGTCAGCGGCGTCCGCAACCTGATCGAAGTTTCGAGCGCTGCGCCCGACGATCAGATTGAAGCCCGGCTTGACCGCAAGATTTACTTCGATCGCGTCGGCTATTTCGACAACCGTTTCAACCACGTGACGGTAGACGTGAAGGACGGCGTGGCCACCTTGAGCGGAGAAACCATGGACTACGTGGCCCGCGACTCGGCCGTGGCGATCGCAAACCGCATGCCTGGAGTGAAAGACGTGGTGAACAACATCACCGTGTCGCCGACTTCCGGCTTCGATGACCAGATTCGCGTTCAGGCTACTCGCGCGATTTATCGCGACCCGGTGTTAAGCCGGTACGCCACTGATCCCGCAGCCCCGATCCGCATCGTGGTGAGCAACGGCAAGTTGAGCCTGTACGGCACAGTTGCCAGCGCCATGGATAAGCAGATCGCCGGTATGCGCGCCGGACAGGTCTTCGGAGTGTTCAGCGTGCAGAACAACCTCGACGTAGTGAAGGGTTCGTAACAGCGGCGGTGACAATGAGGGAAGGCACGGCTTCGGCCGTGCCTTTTTTTCGTCTCGCCGGCGTCCTTCGCCCCAAGGACCGCTCAAGCGCGCTGTACGTACAAGTATGTATTCTTTAAGCTAATTCTGCGTTTCGCGGCATTCTGAGAGCCCCGCGCGCCCGGTCCAGCCCTGAGGCTCAACCCTGCGCTCGCTTGAGCTGCCAGGCCCCTCAGGGCGCCATTAAACAGCATTCCTGAAGCGTATCAGACCGTCAGAACCAGCCGAAAATCGCCTTCCGCCTATTTTCAACAACTTAGCCCAGAGAGAACGAGCGTCTAACCCCGGTTGATCAAGGCCGCCACGTATCCCGCTCCAAACCCGTTGTCAATATTCACCACGCTGACGTTGGAAGCGCATGAGTTCATCATTCCCAGCAAGGCCGTTACACCCTCGAACGCAGCTCCATACCCGATACTGGTCGGCACCGCGATCACCGGCACGCCTACCAGGCCGCCCACCACGCTCGGCAGCGCTCCTTCCATCCCGGCACAAACGATGACCACCCGCGCCCGGGTCAGCGAGGCGCGATTGGCCAACAGGCGATGAATTCCCGCCACCCCCACGTCGTAAAGATGCTCAACCTGGTTGCCCATGATCTCGGCGGTGATCACGGCCTCCTCGGCTACTGGAATATCGCTGGTCCCGGCGGAAACCACCGCGATCACTCCTTTGCCGTACTTTTTCCGGTTACGCCGCAGAACGATCGCCCGGCCCAGTTCGTGGTACTCCGCTTTCGGGGCCACCGCCCGCACGGCCGCAAACTGTTCGGCGCTGGATCGAGTGGCCAGGACGTTCCCTCCATGTTTTTCTAACCGGGAGAAAATCCCCGCCACCTGCGAAGGAGTCTTCCCCTGCCCGAAAATCACCTCGGGCATGCCAACCCGCAACACACGGTGGTGGTCCACCTTGGCGAATCCCAGGTCTTCAAATGGTAAGTGCCGCAGCCGGTCTACAGCCTCGTCCGGCGTCAGCTTTCCGGCCCGGACTTTGTCGAACAGCTTGCGAATGGAGGTGGCGTTCAATGGGTTCTCGGCGCCTTGGATTGCTAAGGTCATCCTGAAGCCTCGTAAGCGGCCGTCAGGAAGCTTCGCAGCGGTAGGGTATCACCGCAGGACCTGGCCAGGCTCCTCATCCAGAGTTCCTGGTACGCCTCCTGAGCCCGCGACTGATTTCCCCTAGGAACATCAGGCAACCACTGTAGAAGGGCGGCATCTAAGGTTGCGCTCAGGGGGTAGATACAGTGAAGGCCGTAGACGTGAAATGGAAGGAACTCTGCTTCAAGGCAGCCACCGAAACCAATCCCAAGAAGTTCATGAAGGCGATGGCAGACCTGAATGCTCTGCTGGACGAGCGCCGTGAACAATTGGCGGGTTTGAAGCCAGTCATCACCATCGACCAGGAGCCCATCGCGCAGTGGATCCAGTAGCTCCGGCTACTTCCGGCACCGTCTCTGCCGTGGGCTGACCTTGGCGGCGAGTTCGGCGTAGACCTGCTTGGCGCTTCCGGGCTGGTCCAGGTGTTTCAGAAAAAGCCGGCGGATCTGGCTGGTGGGGATATCACCCATGATGTAGGCGTGATAGAGCGCATCTCCCAGCATATAGCCGAGCAGTTGCGCGCTGGTTTCGCACTTTTTTTCGTCAGTGAAGCGCGGCACGCGGCGAACCTCGATTTCATCCTCGCTGGAATTGCCCGGGCGCGCCGGATAGAGCATGCGCGATCCGAAATATCCCAGCACATGCTCCAGGGTCCGACTGTAGAAACGGTCGGAGCCATCTCCATCGATCCAGGCTTTCCCCCTCCAGGGCAATCCGCGGCAGGCGTGGTGCAGGAACCGCGCTGCCTCCTCGGCCGCATACATCATCTGGAACTCGCGCACGAAAAAGGCATTGACCTGCGGGATGTAAATACTGCCGCGTTCTTCGATCCGCGACAGCAACTCGTAGATCTGCAGGTCCGTCATTCCCTGGCGCAGCATCAGCCGGCGCAGGCGTGCTCCACAGGACGGCCCATAAACCTCCGGCATCAAGTCCACCAGGAACTTCGGCTGGGTCCCGTTGTGCGAGGAGTAGCGGTTGATCCCGAGAAAGCCGAGCAGGCTGTCAATCAGGTTGTAAACCGTGGGCGCCAGGTCGGGGCCGCCGTCGCCGCCACATCCCCACCGGCTCAGGTGCAGGCGGTAGTGCTCGTATTTTTCCAGCGGGGTGGAGTTGAAGACGCAAGTCACGCTCTCGTTGACTCGCACGGCTTCGACTACGTCTCGCGGCTCGCCCGCAGCTTGCCAGTACAGCGCATCCACGTTCTGCAGCACGGTCAAGACTCGTTCACTGCTGAAATGCTGCTGCAACTCGCGGGGCAGGTGATCGGGAGCCAGGTGCGATTCTCCGAACAACACCAGGATCACTGCTTTGGGATGCCGTCTCCGGATCTCGGCCAGCTTGTGGGCCGCGTGCTTGTCGCGCGCCCCGATCTTGCGCAGATCCTCTCGCGGCATGCAATCCAGCCCATAGAGTCCTTCCGCGTGCTCGCGGGCGGTGAACAGCAATTCGCTGAACGGTTCCCAGTCGTAACCCCAGTCGAGGTCGAAGCGTATGCGATGGCGAAGCTCGTCTTCGTCAATTTCGCGGCGCCACCACTCGTCCAGAATGTGCTGGTCGCGCGCGAAGATAGTCTCCAGCGCCAGCACTACGGGGCGGTCTCCATGAGCCAGCTCTTCCAGCAACCGCGCTGCGAATCGTTGAGAGGCCGGAAGAGCATGGTAGTCGCCGATCAGAACCACGTCGGACTGCGCGACGAGCAGCTTCCATTCCGCGAACTCGAGCACCGCCTCGTAGTTGCGGAAGGCATGGGTGAAATCCTGAAGATACTTGCGGCGGCTGCTGGAATCCTGCGAGCGGATCTCGCGCTCCACTCCTGCCAGGGCCTGAAGCTGCGCCACGCTGCGCCGGGTCCGTAGATTCGCCGTACTCGCCATAAGAACTTCGTCGGTCGTTCATTGGCCCCGCGACCGGGGACCAATGACTTGCCTTGACTCCTCTGCCGCCCCTCCCTATGCTCAACAGTCCGAGCGCGAAGGAGCACATTGCCTTATCCGCCGAAAAATCTGACGGTTGCTACCACCGGGGCCAGCGGTGCCATCTTCCTCCAACAATTCCTGTTGGCCCTGGAAGCCGAGGCGCGGATTGAAACCGTCAACTTCATCGCGTCCGATAGTGCCCTGCGGGTCATGGCCGAAGAGCTTGAGCTCAAAGGCCGAAGCAACCTGGTTGCCCGGCTTCTGGGCAAACCGTCCCGCAAGATCCGCCAGCAGGCCAACGCCGATATCGGCGCCAACGTCGCCAGCGGTTCGTACCCTTTTGATGCAATGGTCGTACTCCCGTGTAGCGTGGGTACTTTGGCTCGTATTTCCAATGGCATAGCGTCTCATCTGATCGAGCGCGCCGCGGATGTGGCCCTGAAAGAGAAGCGTCCGCTGGTGCTTTGCGTCCGCGAGACCCCGCTCAACAAGATCCACATCCGCAACATGTACCGGGCCGCCGATGCAGGAGCGACCGTCTTTCCGCTGATTCCCGCCTTCTACTACCGACCGGCGACTCTTGATGACATGGCCCGCGAGTTCGCCAATCGGGTACTGGCCCATATCGGCCTGCCGCAGCCCGACGCTTTTCGCTGGAAAGGCTGAAAGATCTGCTACTTAGCCGCCTTGCGGCAAAGACACGCCAAGTTCCTGGTGAGAGGTTCAGTGTAGGTCGGTCGAGGGGACAGGTCCCAGATGCCGGGCGGGCATGACCTCAAGAGCGGGGCGGGCAATGCCGATGAT
Source organism: Terriglobales bacterium (assembly GCA_035652095.1). GTDB lineage: Bacteria > Acidobacteriota > Terriglobia > Terriglobales > Acidobacteriaceae > DASREM01. Next base: position 136,740 of record DASREM010000003.1, read on the forward strand.
CCAAGATCATGGAAATGAAGGAACTAAGGGTCACGGAGTTGACCATGAATTGCCAAAGTGTTCTCGAGGAAGTTCAAAGAACGAAGACGCCAATCCGGATTACGCGGCGAGGAAAGCCTTCGTGGAAATCGTGCTGGCCTCGCCAGCCCAGAAGAAATCCCGAACGTGGTTGGGCTCGATGAAGGGAGAAATGAAGATTCTGGGCGACATCGTTGCGCCAGCCAGCGATGAGAACGACTCGAAAGCTCAGCAGAACTCGCGATCCAGAAAGAGATAACGGAATCGAAGTGCCGCAGTTTACGGGCTGATGAATTTATTGATACCACCACTTCCGTGCCCTTGAACCAGAGTAGCTTGTGTACTAGTATGCAACTACACCGGAAAGGAGGTGGTCGGATGACAAGTTCTGATTGTAGTTGTAGCAGCACTAGCAAAAGACCAGGTGAGGTGGCTGAGACTTAGGGCAGGTCGCTCTAAGCGGGGCTTGAGGATTCAACCTTGAGCTACAGCCCGCACACTATCGGTGAGTTTGGATTCGATCCGCCCGGCAAGGTCGTGCCGGGACCCGGAGTTGCCGTAAGAGGCCACGTAGAGTGACCACCTCTTGGTCAATCCCAAACAGTACCACCGGCGGCCCGCATC
>DASREM010000004.1:0-77838 GCA_035652095.1 Terriglobales bacterium
CCGACATCCCGGGCGAAACCATCGAAGCTTCCAAGCGCGCATTGGAGCGCACTGAAGCCATCGTCCACGCCGAACTCAAGCGCGGACTCGGCGGTTTGGCCACCATCGGTTCCACGGCTCCGTTCGTCGGACTGTTCGGCACCGTGCTCGGCATCTTGAACGCGTTCCGCGGAATTTCGGAACAGCACGCGACCGGTTTGGCCGCCGTCGCCGGCGGTATCGCCGAAGCGCTGGTCACCACCGCGTTCGGTCTGTTCGTCGCCATCCCGGCCGTCATGATGTTCAACTATCTGACCGGTCGCGTGGAAGCTTTCGACGTCGAGATGGATAACTCGTCCAGCGAACTCGTTGACTACTTCCTGAAGCGCCGCGGCGCCGTTCGCAAGTAAGCTGAAGGGAGCTCATCTATGGCTCAGGCAACAAGAAACGAAGGGGCAAAGGTCAACTCCAACATCAACGTCACCCCCATGGTGGACGTGATGCTGGTCCTGCTGATCATCTTCATGGTGATCACGCCCATGTTGCAGAAGGGCGTCAGCGTGGACTTGGCCAAAGTGAATAACCCGGAGCCGATGGCCGACGCGGACAAGGAAGACGCCTTGATCGTGGCCGTTATGCGCGACGGGCAGGTATTTTTCGGGAACGATAAGATCCCGGTCGATCAATTGACCCAGAAGGTGAAAGACCGCCTCGCCAACCGCACCGATAAGCGAGTGTACGTCCGCGCCGACGCGCGCGCCAAGTTCGGCTCCGTAGTGGCAGTGGTGGACAATGTCCGCTCCGCCGGTGTCGACGATTTGGGCTTATTGACCGATCAGAGAAAGAATACGCAGGGTGCTCCGCCGCCACCGGCGACGGGCGGGCAATAGAGGAGACTGACTATGGGTATGGCAGTCGGCCCCAGTGGGGGCCAAAGCGCTGACATCAACGTCACGCCACTCATCGATGTTCTACTGGTGCTGTTGATCATCTTCATGGTCATCACGCCTTTGACTCCAAAAGGTCTGGACGCGCTCGTTCCTCAGCCGCCACCGCCAAACCAGAAGCAACCGCCGCCGCAGGCGGACCGCACCATCGTGGTGCAACTGATCGACCGTGGTCCCGGCCAGGCTCCGGCTCTGAAGATCAACTCGGAAGATACGACCTGGGAGAACCTCCAGGGGCGCCTGACCGACATCTTCAAGACCCGTGCCGAAAAGGTCATGTTTGTGAAGGGGGACGACAACGTGCCCTTCGCCGATGTGGCCAATGTCATTGACCTCGCCCACGGTTCTGGTGTGGATAAAGTGGGTCTTATCACCGCCAAGATCGAAGCTGGCGGCTAAACTATCGCTCGGTTGCAGGCGCAGGTGATATCTGCGCCTGCTCGGGCTCTCATGGCCCTGTTTATTCGCAAGGGGGATTGATAAGGCAATGAAAAATCTTACAAAGATCCTGGTCGTGCTGGCGGTCGCCTGCATCGCGCTGTCCACCACCGGATGCAACAAGCTGAAGGCGCGCGACTCGCTCAACAAAGGCGTACAAGCCTACAAGAACGCAAAATACGAAGAGGCCATCGACAAGTTCCAGAACGCGGTCGCCCTCGATCCTACGCTGATCAATGCCCGCCTCTACCTGGCGACGGCTTACGCTCAGCAATACATTCCCGGCGCTGACGCTCCCGACAACAACAAAATGGCGGAGCAGGCCATCGATCAGTACAAGGAAGTTCTCAAGCGCGATCCCTCGAACATCAACAGCGTCAAAGGCATCGCCTATCTCTACCTGCAGATGAAGAAGTTCGACGATGCCAAAGAGTTCTACCGCAAGGCTGTCACGGCCGATCCCAATGATCCCGAGCCGTATTACTCAATCGGCGTGATTGACTGGACCGAGACTTACCAGCCACGCATGGAAGAACGCGCCAAGCTCGGATTGAAGCCCGAGGAGCCCCTCAAAGACAAGAAGGTCTGCAACGCGCTCAAGGAAAAGAATGCGGCCAATATCCAGGACGGCATCGACAATCTGGACAAAGCTCTCAAGCTGCGGCCGGATTACGACGATGCCATGGCTTACATGAACCTGATGTACCGCGAGCGCGCAGATATCCAGTGCGACGATCCGGCGGCGCGTGCGGCTGATTTGAAAACGGCTGACGAGTGGGTGGACAAGACCATGGCCACCAAGAAAGCTAAGGCGGAGAAGCAGCCCGGCGCCCAAGGCATCACGCTCGATCAAAACGCGAAGTAAGTCACCCGTATTTTCTTTAAGCCCCTTCCGCGGAAGGGGCTTTTTGCTGCTGCTTCTCGAATCACCGGTATCCCGCCTAAGACGCACCCGTTATATTCACGGAGCAATGGTCACTGTCAAGGCATTCGATTCATTTTCGTTACAGCTGAACGCGACGACTCCGCCTGTAACGCTCGTATTCCCACCTGTTGTCGGATTGAACACCACCACACTGATGGTTCCCGGCTCCGCAATCTCAGTGGAGGGTACAGTCGCCGTCAACTGAGTGCCGCTAACAAACACGGTCGGCAAAGAAACTCCGTTCCAGACCACCTGGGAATCCCGGCGGAAGCCCGACCCGTTCACAGTGATGATCACGACTGTGCTGCCGGTGCTGATTGTCGAAGGCGAAATCGAGGTCAGCGAAACCGCAACGAAGCTGCAATTTCCGCAGCCAGAAGGAAATGCCAAAAGCATCAGAAATCCGATCAGCGCTGGAACAGCCTTTTTGCTCACCCCGCGCTCCCTTCGATGACCGGCACTCACCGACGAGCGGCAAGAGCCCTTGAAGTGCGACAAAACCGAACTCTCTCCCGAGCAGTATACTTTTGGCGATTCCCCAGGGGGCACACCTTCCGCTGTGATCCAGCGCACACCCCGCTTGGAAAGCCATTGCTACAGTAGAGCGTCGGAATCCAGACTCCTGCTTCCATTACAATGATCCGTCAGCCATATGTTTAAGAAGATCCTGATTGCCAACCGGGGGGAGATCGCAGTTCGCGTGATGCGCGCGTGCCGCGAGATGGGCATCACGTCGGTCGCCGTCTTCTCCGACGTGGATCGTGCTTCGCTCCATGTGCGCAAAGCCGATGAGGCCTACCACATCGGGCCTTCCGCCGCGGCTGAGTCTTATCTGAATATCAGCAAGATCCTTGGCGTCGCCAAGCTCTGCGGCGCCGACGCCATTCATCCCGGCTACGGCTTCCTGTCCGAAAACGCGAAGTTTGCCGAGGCCTGCGCCGAAGCCGGCGTCAAATTCATCGGCCCAACTGCCGCGTCCATGGAAATCATGGGCTCGAAAACCCGCGCCCGTCAAGCCATGGAGAAGGCCGGGATACCGCTCGTGCCCGGAACCTCCAGGGGGCTTGAGTCAGTCCAGCAGGCGGAAGAGGTCGCAGAACGGATCGGCTACCCCGTGATGCTCAAGGCGGCGGCCGGGGGCGGCGGCAAAGGCATGCGCCTGGTGCACAACAGGCAGGACCTCAAGTCTGCCCTCGAAGGCGCGCAGAGCGAGGCGCAGCGCTCCTTTGGCGACGGCGAAGTTTATATAGAAAAGGCCATCGTCAACCCCCGCCACATCGAAATGCAGGTGCTCGCCGACGAGCACGGCAACTGCGTCTATCTTGGCGAGCGCGAGTGTTCCATCCAGCGCCGCCACCAGAAAGTGCTCGAGGAATCACCCTCGCCGCTGGTGGATCCCGATATGCGACGCCGCATGGGCGAGATCGCCGTCCGCGTCGCAAAGGCCGGCAACTACACCAATGCCGGAACCGTCGAGTTCCTCTCTGACCAGCACAAGAACTTCTACTTTCTCGAAATGAACACGCGCTTGCAGGTCGAACACCCGGTCACAGAACTGATCACCGGTCTTGACCTCGTCCACCTGCAGATCCGCATCGCGGCCGGCGAGAAGCTGCCCTTCACTCAGAACGACATCCAGATTCGCGGCCACGCCATCGAATGCCGCATCTACGCCGAAGATCCCGACAATAACTACTTCCCCAGCCCCGGCAAGATCTCGCTGCTGCTCGCGCCCGCGGGACCCGGCATTCGCCGCGACAGCGGCATGTACGAAGGCTGGAACGTTCCCATTGACTACGATCCGCTGCTGGCCAAGCTCATCGGCTACGGCACCGACCGTCAGCAGGCGATTTCGCGCCTGGTCCGCGCCCTGAACGAGTATTTTGTCGGGGGAATCAAGACCAATATTTCGCTGTTCCGCCGCATCTTGCACGACCCCGATTTCAATGCCGGGAAACTCGATACTGGCTTCCTGGATCGGCTTCTCAAGACTCCTCCAGAACCCGCCAAACGTGAAGATGCGGACGTAGCAGCCATTGCGGCCGGCCTGTTTGCCATGCTGGAACCCGGAGCGATTTCGTCCAGCGCCACCGCTCTTCCCGCGAACGGACACGCGCCGCAAGCCAACGGCGCTTCGTCTAGCTGGAAGCGGTCCGCCAGGCTGGAGGCGTTGAAGTAATGATCTACGAAGTTGCCATTGACGGAAAGCATTACCGCCTCGAACTGGAGCGCGAGCGCGGCCGCTGGTTGTGCCGGCTCGACGGGCGGGAAATTCAGGTGGATGCCGTCCTCGCGCGGCCGGACGTCGTTTCCCTGCTGATCGAGGGCAAGTCCTATGAGATCAAGCGCGAGCGTACCGCCACCGACATGCACCTCTGGGTTGGCAGCGCCCGCTACGAGGCCGTGTTGCGCGATCCGCGCTCGCTGCGCAGCCGCAAAGGAGGTCTTGCCGACGAGAAGGGCCCAAGGAAGCTGGTGGCGCCCATGCCCGGTAAGATCGTTCGCGTACTGGTCCTGGAAAAGAGCGAGGTGGAAGCCGGTCAGGGCATTCTCGTTGTCGAAGCCATGAAAATGCAGAACGAGCTGAAGTCCCCGAAAAAGGGAATTGTTCAGAAGCTGGCGGTCAAGGACGGAGACAACGTCAACGCCGGCGACGTTCTTGCTGTCGTGGAATAACGGACCGGGAACTCCTACTTTGCAATACCGCTGGTTTCCAGCACTTTATCAGCGTAGAAATTTTCGATTTTTGCCTGGTCCCGCAGCACTTCATAGTAAGCGGCTTTCAACAACTGCTCCCGCCGGTCGCGCAACTGGGTTCGGACCGCCTGTTGCACCCGCGGATCGGACAGTTCCCGCTGCCCCGCGGGTTCTTTCGAAATTAACTTCACAATGCGGTATCCGATCAGCTGTTTCGTCATGGGATTGCCCACCACAATGATGGGGCTGTATTGGCCGGGCTTGAGCCGGTTCACCGCGTCGCGTGTCTGCGGGTCGGTGTTGCGCAGCGCCGACTCCGGCGTGAACCCCAGGTCGCCGCCGTTGCCGGAAGTCTCCGAATCCTCCGAGTAGTTCATGGCCAGGGTGCCGAAGTCGTCGCCGCTATCCAGCCGGTTCATGATCATCTGGATCTTCTTCTTCGCCTCCGCGTCGTTCTGCGCCTTGTCCTGGTTGTGCACCTGCGGATTCGGCGCGGGCGTCACGAAAATCTGGGCCAAATGATACTGGGGTTCAATCAGGTTGAACTCGGACTTGTGCTCGTTGTAATAATTCGTCACGTCCTGGTCGGTGATGTTAATTTTCGACGTGACTTCCTTGTTCAGCACCTTGTCAACGGTCAAAGAGCGACGGATGTCGCGCTTGAAATCGTCCAGGGAGATTTTTTTCTCCTTCAGCCTGGCGTCGAATTGCTCTTGTGTGTAGGGAGACTTGAACTCGTTGAGTTTGCGGTCCACTTCTTCATCGGTCGCAAGCAGGCCCAATTTCTCGGCCCGCCGCATCAGAATTTCGTTTTCGATCAACTCGCGCAGGATGTTCAGCCGCAGGATCGTCGCCTGCTCGCCGGTCGGGCTTTGCTCCGAGCCCGTGGTCTGGTTCTGGTAATACTTTTCGACGTCGGCGCGGTAGATCTTCCGCCCATCCACCGTGGCGGCAACGTCGCCTCCGTTTTGTTTCGACGAGCAGCCGGCGCTGGCAATGATCACGCCGGCAATGATCACGCCGGCGATACTGGTGACCAGAAATTGGCGAGAAAGCAGTTTTATGCTCAATCCATCCTCCCCACGCGAGAGTGGGAACATATGAACTTGGGTAATTCTGTCAGTTGCCCGAGGGACGCGATTCCACTGGGCTAGGCGGGTGCACAGGGACCGGAACCCCTGCTTGCTCCAGCGCCCGGTCAAAGATTGCCCGTACGTCGGCGATCGGCAGCGCGCCATCGATCTCGTGCCCGTTGACAAACATCGTGGGCGTCGCGCTCACACCCAGCGACTCCCCTTCCTTCACCGACGCCTTTACCGCATCGTCATTTTGGGCTTTGACACAGGCCTGCAACTTGGTCATGTCCAGGTTGTGTTTCTGTCCTTGCAGCAACGTGAACTTGTCCAGTAACCCAAACTGGCTTTCGCGCCCTTTCTCGGCGTTCACGTCCTTCTGGTTGGCGTGGATGTAGTCGGCAAATTCCCAGTACGCGTCATTGTTCTGCGCCGCCAGGCAATTCGCGTTCACCGCCGCGCGCGTCGCCCAGGGATGAATCTCCGAAAGTGGGTAGTCCTTGTACACGAACTTGACCCTATCGCCGTACTCCTTAAAAAGCTGCGGGAACAGCATCTGGTGCATCCGCGAGCAGAACGGGCACTCGAAGTCATCGTAATTTACCGCCACAACCTTGGCGTCCTTGTTGCCTCGGACAGGACGTCCGGTCGTGTCAATCTTGCTCATCTTCTCCGCGTAGGGGTCCTTGGTCAGGTCCAGCTTTACCATCCGGATCAGCGACTTTCCATCCTTCGCCAGCAGAAAATCGTAGTCCTTGCGCTTGTCTCCGCCTGAAATGGTGATCGTCACCGAGTCGTAATTGGGGAACTCGCTTGGTTTCAGCGGCCCGATGTCCACCTTCACTTCCGGTGGGAGGTTGTAGAACGTACGCACCTGGCGTTCGATCTTTTGAGTGACATCAGGAGACGCTGACTGGGCCGAGCAGCCCAGGCAAACCATGAGAAGCGCAAAAAGAGAGCGCCGGAAAAGCTTCACTAAGAACCGCCTGTACATAGAGATGAAGTGTCATTATCTCATACGGAGCTGGGGCGAGGGTTCGGGCGCATACCAGGAATTCTGACGTTTGTTGATGCCGCCATCCCTTACCAGCGGTAGCCCGAAGAAGATCATCCCATGAGCCGGTCCACTGATAGAAACGCGTTCATCGAACCGGACCGGAATCCCTCGAGATCGAGCGTCACAAACCTGAATCCCAACGCCTTGAAAATGCGCGTGAATTCAGCGGCCATCTCGCCGGTGAGCGCCCGGTCCAGCTCATCCCTGGCAATCTCGATCCGCACCATCTCACCATGATGCCGCACCCGAAACTGCCGAAACCCGAGTTTCCGGATGGCATCTTCTCCCTTTTCGATCACCCCGAGCACCTCTCGCGTCACCGGACGGCCGTACTCAACCCGCGATGAAAGACACGCTGATGCCGGCTTGTCCCACACGCGCAGGTTCGCCGCCCGTGCGAGTTCGCGGATCTCCTGCTTGCGCAGCCCCGCCTCCAGGAGCGGCGCGGCCACGTGATGTTTGCCGGCGGCCCGCTGCCCGGGGCGGAAATCGCCCTGGTCGTCCACGTTCACGCCGTAAGCGATGGTATCGTAGCCACGCTCCTGACGCATGCTCTCCATCATCGTAAAGAGCTCGTCTTTGCAGTGAAAGCACCGCGCACCGTCGTTGCGCACGTAGTCAGGACGATCCAACTCCGAAGTCTGAATTACTTCCAGCGGAAACCCCTGCTCGTTCGCAAATGATACAGCGTCCGCCAACTGTGCCCGCGCCAGGCTGGGCGAGTCCGCAATCACCGCCAGCATGCGCGTGCCCAGGATCCGGTGAGCGGCAGAAGCCAGGAACGCAGAATCTGCGCCCCCGGAGTAGGCCACCAGCAGCCTTCCGGAACCGCGTAGCCGCTGCTCTAAAGCATCAAGTTTGCGCTGCAGTTCGCCATCCCCGCCCATGCAGATATTCTAGTTGAATTGCTGCCGCGCTGGCCGGGACACAGCAAAGCTGCGTCTCTCCGGGCGATTGTGTTAATACAACCTCTCCTGGTGCCGCAAATTCCCGAACGATCCCACGTTGGTCAATGCGAAATTGAAGCGAAACAGATTCTCGTTTCGCACCGATCCCAATGCGAACCGCCGGTACTCCAGGCTGATCCCGCAACAATCCCAGTTATAGGAAGTTTGCAGGGCCCCGTATTGCAGGAACCCCAGCTTGGCGTCATATCCCACATGGGTGGCAAAGGCGAGCCCTCGTTTATTCGCGCTGCCATAACCGAAAATCATCCGAATCTGGTTGAACACCGGAGTCGTCGGAAGGTTGTTACGGGTGGTGGTCTCGCCCTGCGCTCGCAAGAAGGCGTCGCCTCCGCCCAGGGTGAACGGGCCGACACGAAAATTCATCAACGCCAGGCTGGAGTTGATCTGCCCCGTCTTGAAATCGTAATCGAGGTCCCATTCCGCGTCGCTGCGGTCGGTGGTGGCGATTCGCAGCCGTGAAATCAGTGGGGAATTCACCCGCGGATCGGTCACGAACGCAATGCCTGTCAGGTCGGCCGTGGTGGTGAACACATTGCGCCGTCCACGAACCAGGGCTCCCCCGAAGCTGGGATCGAAGAAGTGCTTCTGTGCCAGTTCCCAACTCACGATTTCACGGACCGCCGGCCCCGCCGAGCAGTTTTTCTCCTTGGCCTCGGGCGCTGGCTCCCAGGGAATACGCTTACTCGGGGGCGGGTGGCCGATGAAAAGCGACGGCATTCCCTCGGTGCCGCATTTCGGCGGAGCCTTGGAAGTGCGCTTCGCATAAAGACGGTTCACCAGCGAGTACTCGACCTCGTTGGTGTCGCTCAGTATGTCGCGATCGTCGAACCGCAAAATGTTCTGGAAATTATCGACTCCCGTCACATAGCGGTACACGATTCGCGGCTCGATCACGTGTTTCCATCTATGGCCCAGGAATTCTTTGGCAAAAACCTTCTCCACGGGCGGGGGCCGCAGGTCCAGGCCGGCTTCGAGCGCTTTGCGATTGACGGCGTCACTCTCCGCAACTCCAAACACCCCGGAGCTGGGCAGCAACTGCTGCGTGTAATAAGTGTCGCGGACTGCGAGATCTGGACGCACCGACCATCCCCGGAACCGCAACGGCAGCGAGATCCCGGGATTCAGGTCAAACCGCCCCACCAGGTTTGCGGTGCGGAATGACGGCTCGCTTCGCGACAATCCTTCCGCTGCCGCGTCGTAGGACCAGTAGAACGGCGAGCCCGCAATCTGCCGGTCCACCCCTGAACTCTCAAAGCTCGGAGCGTGCAGGATGGTAATGACATCGCCCGGCGAGGTGCTCTCAAAGTTCTGATACCGCCGCACCGAAGCGTTGTACGAAAATCCCTGCGTGGTGTTCGAAAGGAAAGCCTGCGACTTCACTTCGGAAAAGACGGCCTGGCTGAATATTTCGTTGAATGCGAGCCGGAACACGTAAGAACTCAGGTAGTCGATATTAGCCACGCCGCGGAAGTGGCCGAAAGTGTCCTCGGCATTGAGCCGCGCGTTTTCTCCGCCCTGCTTCATGACCGGGTTCCCGATGCCGCGGTCCAGCACGCCGAAGTAGTTCAAGTCCACGTAACTTTTCTCGCTGGGCTGGGCCCGGAATTCGCCACGTTGCGACCAGCCACGCTGGGAGAAGTATTCCGCGCCTATGTGCGCATCCATGCTGCGATTGATCACCAGGAACACGGATTCTCCCAGCACTGTTCCCTTGGTGGAAGACTGCCCGATGCTGGGAATCAGGAATCCCGACTCGCGCACTTCGCGCTGCACGGGGTGAGTGGCAAACGGCAGGTACAGAATGGGAACTCCGCGAATCTTGAAGGTACTGTTGTAAATGGTCGCGTTCTTGCCCGTATCCACGTATACCCGGCGCGCGTTAAAAACCCACTTCGGGCGTGGCAATTCGCAAGTTGTCACCGTCCCGTCTATCACCAGGTAACGATCGGGGGCGGTCTTGTCTACCACCTTCCCGGTGAACACGAAAGGGTTCGACGAGGTCAGCGTCGTACGCGGGCCGCGAACCTTGATGCCGACCGTCCCGGTTACGTTTTCGAAATGCCCGGTTTCCTTGCGAATGTTGTACGCCGCATGGCTGGCCTCGATGTGTTCATCGCTCGGTCCGCCGTCGAGTACCACGTGCCCATCGGCTGTAGCATCGCCGGTTGAGGAATCATAGGTGACTTCGTCGGCGTAAAGAATGTAGGTGCGGTAATGAATTTCGCCTTGCCCATGCAGTTTGAAAACCGGTCCTACTCTTTCCTGCGAGATCGCCCGGATCGTCACCTCGTCTCCGCTGACCGAGGATGGCGCGTCGGGAAATTGCTGCGAGTTTCCTGACAGCAACTGGCTGGTTACTAAGGAAGGCGCGAGTAGCAGATGACAAACCAACGCCACCGTGATAAGGAATCGAGTGCGGGAATTCATCGGGAGCGTATGAACGCGTCCCCAAGCCAACCGTCACGCTCGGAGAAGGTTGACGTTAGCACGGTGCTGGCTCAGGACGCAAAGACACTGTCGTTGGGCGGCGGGTACGAACAAAGGAATGCATCGTCATTCCTAACGAAGTCAGGAATCTCTGTCGCAACCGAGCCCTGCGGGTGCAGCGTGACGACTCCTTGGCCCCGCTGAGCCACCGTATTGATCACTGTAACGTTCGGATTAATTTGAAAGATCGGTCCCATGTCCTGCCCTCGTTGTGGCGAGTTTTGCCGGTGTTCTTCGCAATCCAATCCGACCCCAAACCTGGCGATGCGTAAAGCGCGTTTCGAACCCGAAGGCGAACTCTGGAGCGAAAGTCCTGCTCCCGTTGCCGATTCCATCATCGAGCGACCGCGTAACTCCACGCCCAAGTTCGTTCCTGACCAGGAGTTATCAGATTTCTCCTCGCCTGCGATGGAAGTAACGCAGCCCCAGAGCGAACCGCGCTCGCAATCCTCCGAAACGGACCAGGCCAGCGATCCCGATCCTTCGTGGCGAGATGAAGTCGCAAGCCGGGTCAACCGCTACCGCGCCAAACGCCGCCCACAAAAACCACGCTTTCCATCGCTCAATCTCAAGTTCGAAACTTCCGATGCAATTTATGGCGCGTCTGCGACCCGTGATAGCGTAGCCGCTGATCATGAGCCCAAGGTATTCACGCCCGATCCGCCCGTTAGTGATCCGCGGACTAGCGAACCTCCCCGCCCTGAGACTGGCCGGCTCATCGAATTCCCGCGCCTGACCAGCTTTGCCGCTTCTTCGACGGAACTGGCCGATCCCGTGATTGAAATCCCACGGATACTGGAAGCGCCCGAGTCGGCGCCTCCTCCTCCTGCCATGGGTGGAATCCTCATCGAGTCGCCGCAGTCCCAAATTGCGGAGAAGCGTCCCGGCATCGAAATACCCTTACAACTGGCAAGCATGTCACGGCGCCTTGCCGCGTCGCTCTGTGACGCCACACTGGTTCTGCTGGGATTTGGTGTGTTCGCAGGGATCTTCTACCGCATCACAGGCACCGTCCCGGAATTACCGTTGGCGGTGGAAAGCGCGCTGCCGGTGCTGGCCATCCTGTGGTGCGGATACCAGTACCTGAACCTGGTCCACACGGGCACTACCCCGGGTCTGAGACTCATGCGATTGCAGTTGCATTGTTTTGACGGTTCCATCGTGCCGGTGCGAAAGCGTCGTTGGCGCGTTTTCGCGTCCGTGCTGTCGCTGGCCTCACTCGGCCTTGGCTACGCATGGTCTTTGATCGACGAAGATCAGCTTTGCTGGCATGACCGCGTCACTGCGACCCATATCGCCCCCCATCCGGGCCATTCTTGATCGAGGTTTATTCAATAGCACCCGCAGTTTTCCCCATGACCTCATGCTGAATCGAAGCGAAGCGCGGGGGAACGACCCGGCGTGCACAGCCTCCGCTCTTCTCTGGGTAGTGGCTCAATTTGAACTAAACCCAAGCAGACGCCATCCCGAGCCGAGAGGCGAGGGATCTCGCGCGCACAACGCTACACTTTGTGCACGAGAGATCCTTCGTTCGGCTAACGCCCTCCTCAGGATGACTTCACATTCAAAATCAAACTGAGCCACTACCCTTCTCTGCCATGAACAGCTAGATTCCCCCGAGTGTGGTAAATTTCTCGTTTTGCGTCTTCGCGCGCGGATGTATGTCCACGTCCATCGAGAGTGCTAAACGGCCCGCGGTCAAGGTCTTCGTCGCCACCACGGTGATGTTGACCTTCATCTCGTTTTGGCGTGCCTCCGCCATCGTTCTTTCCGACCTCGCTTCCTCCGCCTACTATGCCGGCGGCGATGCCGAGAAGGTCATCGGCAAGAGCGCCCCCTGGTTCATCCTCGCCGTCATGCTCTTCAGCTATGCCGTGCGCGCGCTCTACATTGAGTCCAGCAGCATGTTCGTGCGCGGCGGCGTGTACCGCGTGGTAAAGGAAGCCATGGGCGGCACGCTGGCCAAATTTTCAGTCTCCGCCCTGCTGTTCGACTACGTTCTGACCGGACCCATCAGCGCCGTTTCGGCCGGCCAGTATCTGGCTGGACTGGTCGAAGATATCGGCCGCTACACTCATCATCCGCTCGTCTTTTCCGAAGACCATTTCGCCGCCGCCTTCGCTGTCCTGATCGTGCTCTATTTCTGGCACAAGAACATCCAGGGCCTCCACGAGTCCAGCGAGAAGGCGCTCCAGATCATGATCGTGACCACCGTGATGGTGGTCATCCTGATTGTCTGGTGCACCATCACCGTATTCAAAATCCCCATCCAGATTCCTCCTAACCCGCTGCATGCCGGGGTCGTTCCCATTAACCGTGAGTCCATGGGATGGCTCGACGGGACCTTCTTCAGCCATCTCATGTTCATCATCGCGTTTGTGGGCTTCGGGCACTCGGTGCTGGCCATGAGCGGCGAAGAAACTCTGGCCCAGGTCAATCGCGAAATCGAACATCCCAAGCTCAAAAATCTGGAAAAAACCGGGCTGGTGATCTTCATCTACAGCCTGCTGTTCACCTCGCTGGTCTCTTTCTTCGCGGTGATGATCATTCCAGACAAGGTGCGTCCGGAGTACTTTGCCAACCTGATCGGCGGCATCACCATGTACCTGGTCGGCCCGTCGGTCCTGAAGTTGCTGTTTCATGGCTTCGTGGTGGTGGTAGGCGTTCTTATCCTTGCCGGCGCACAGAACACATCCATAGTCGGCGCCAACGGCGTTCTCAATCGCGTGGCCGAGGATGGCGTCCTCACCACCTGGTTCCAGAAGCCGCAAAGACGCTATGGCACCAGCTACCGCATCATCAACCTCATAGTGGTCCTGCAACTGGTCACCATCATCTTGAGCAAGGGCAACGTGTATTTGCTGGCGGGGCTTTACGCCTTCGGCGTGATCTGGAGCTTCGCCACCATGTCTCTCGCCGTCCTGGTGCTGCGCTACAAGGAGCCCGGGGCCCGGGAGTGGAGAGTGCCCGGCAACTTTCATATCGGCGGGCGCGAGATCCCGGTTGGCCTCACCCTGATCGCCGCCGTGTTGTTCTTAACCGCGGTCGTCAATTTCTTCACCAAGCATGAAGCCACCGTCGCCGGAGTCATCTTCAGCGCGATCTTCTTCGGAATCTTCGCCTACTCCGAGCGCAGGGTTGCACGGCAGCGGGCCGGCAAACAAGACAATGTTGAGCAGTTCCGCGTTTACGGCAACCAGGAACTGGGCAGCGGCGCCATGGGCGTGCGCCCGGGAAATGTCCTGGTCGCGGTGCGTGACCCGCGCAATCTCTACTACCTGAAAGAAGTCCTCTCGCATACCAATACCGCTCGCCAGGACGTCGTGGTGATGAGCGCCCGCCTCTACCACCGTGAGCACAGCTTCAGCGGCAGTAATGTCTTCGAAGCCAGTCAGATCTTTGACGACTACGAGCAGGGACTGTTCACCGCCGTCGTCGCCGTCGCGGAAAAAGTAGGCAAGCCGGTATCGCTGTTGGTTGTTCCCGGCACCGATGTCTTTGAAGCCATCGTGGTCACCGCCCAGCGCCTCGATTCAAGCCGCATTGTCTGCGGGCTCTCCAACAAGCTTTCCTCCGATCAGCAGGCCAAGCTGACCGGCGACGCTTGGGAGCGCCTGCCCGAACCGCGCCCCCGTCTGATTCTCGAAGTCCATGCCGCTGACGGTTCCATCCGTGAATATCCGCTCGGTCCTCACACCCCGCGCATGCGTTCGCAGGACCTGGAACTCATGCACAATGTCTGGCTCAATATCACCTCCGACCCCAAATTCGCCGGGGCCCACCACTATCACGTTGTCGCGCTTGCGCTCAAGGAACTGCAGCAGGAATTGAACAGCGACAAACGTGCGCAGGTCCTGGACAAGCTCATGGACGACATCCTCAATTCCGACGGATCCGGTTAGCCCAGCGGCTCTGGAGGTGAGCCAAATGGTCCCTTCCTGCTAACATCGTTGCGTGAAAAATCCTGTTCGGGTGCGTTTTGCCCCTTCTCCCACTGGCCATTTGCACGTCGGAAACGCGCGCACGGCCCTGTTCAACTGGCTCTTCGCGCGCAAAAACGGCGGCACCATGCTGCTCCGCATCGAGGACACCGACCTGGAGCGCAGCCAGGCCCGCTACGAAGATCAACTGATCGACGACCTGA
Source organism: Terriglobales bacterium (assembly GCA_035652095.1). Classification (GTDB taxonomy): domain Bacteria; phylum Acidobacteriota; class Terriglobia; order Terriglobales; family Acidobacteriaceae; genus DASREM01. Next base: position 14,716 of record DASREM010000004.1, read on the forward strand.
AATGGCTCGGGCTCGATTGGGACGAAGGCCCCGACATCGGAGGCCCCTACCTTCCTTACCGCCAGTCAGACCGCCTCGATATTTACCGCGAACACGCCGAGCGCCTGCTCACCGAGGGCAAGGCGTATCTCTGCTTCTGCAGCGACGAAGACCTCCAGAAGGAACGCGAGCGAGCGGTGGCAGAACACCGCCAGGCAATCTACCCTGGCACGTGCCGCAGGCTCGATCCCTCGGAAGCCGCCCGCCGCCGCCGTGAGGGAGAGCCCGCCGCCATCCGTCTGAAGATTCCCGAGCATCCCATCCGTTTTCACGACATCGTTCATGGCGACGTCGAGTTCTCAAACGAAGTGGTCAGCGACCCCATCATCCTGCGCTCGAGCGGGATGCCCGTCTACAACTACGTGGTGGTCATTGATGACGCGCTGATGAAGATCACCCACGTGATCCGTGGCGACGATCACCTCTCCAATACCCCGAAGCAGGTCGCGCTCTACGAAGCCTTAGGCTGGCCGGTGCCGGTGTTTGCGCATCTCTCGACAATTCTTGGCAGCGATCGCGAGCGCCTCTCCAAGCGCCACGGCGCAACCTCGATCGCCAACTTCCGTGACATGGGCGTGCTTCCCGAGGCTTTGGTGAATTACCTGGCTCTTCTGGGATGGGCTCCCAGTGGCGGCACTCGGGAAATTTTCTCTCTTGACGATCTGATCGAGCAGTTCTCCCTGGAGCGCGTGACCCCTTCTCCGGCTGTGTTTGACATGGAGAAGCTGTATTGGCTGAACCGGCATTACCTGAAACAAGCCTCGCCCGAACGAGTGCAACGGCTGGCCTTGCCTTATTACACGCGGGCCATGGTCGAGGAGCTGCGCAAATCTCACGATATGCAGTCTCCCGCCTACGAATGGCATCCCAACGAACCGGTGGTGAAGTGGCTTGCGAAGGTCACAAATTTGCTCGTCCCGTACGTAGATCGCCTGGATCAGTTGCCGGAACGCGCCGCGATGATATTTCATTACGACGCCCAGGCCGCGCTTCGCTCACCCGACAACGCGGAACTCATGCAGTGGCCGGAGACCGCGGCCGTCTTTGCGCGCTTCATGTTCAAGGTTCTCGAACATGAGTCGGCCAGCGCAGCCCATCTCACGCCCGAAGAATTCAAAGACATCGTTAACTATGTGAAAGCCGAGACCGGCGCGAAAGGCAAGAACCTGTTTCATCCCATCCGGCTGATGATCACCGGATCGCACTCCGGCCCGGACTTCGACAAACTGATTCCCATCATTGAAGAGGGCAGCCGGCTGGAACTGCCGGTCAACGTGCTCAGCGTTTGTCAGCGAGTGCATGCCTTCGGCAAGGTATACAAGGCCGCCGCGTAAAGGCCGGGTAATTTGAAGGGGTGCTGTAAAACTTGCGTGAAGCAGGGGCGGACGCCCAGTCCGCCCCCCGAGACACCTATTTCATCTCTTCTGCGTGCTCATGATTGCCTGTGCCGCACTGCGCTCCTCCGCAGCACGCCATGGCCATCTTCTTGTCTCCGTCTTTGCCTTTCCCACAGCACATGCCGTCGCTGCACATCGCTGCGGACTTGTCCTTATCTGCCTTCATCCCGCAGCAGCCTTCTTTTCCCATGCAGGACTTTTGGTCCTTGCCCGCGCAGCACGCCATGGCTCCTTTGCCATCTTTGGCCGCCATATCGTGATGCTCGCAGCACGACCCTTCCTTGCCTTCCATCATCTTCTTGCAGCACGAGCAGCCTGCCTTGGCATCGCTCGGCTTGGCTTCGTCCTGCTTGGATTGGGCCGGCGCCGTCGAAGGAGCCGTCTGGGTTGCGGTTTGCGCGTACGAAACTACGGTCAGCGCCAGGATCATTGCCAACAACTTGAATTTCATAGAGATCTCCATTCTGAGTTCATAAATTTAATTGAGTCGTGAGCCTGAGAACGGAAGGTCTCAGATACGCAGAACCACGGTTCTTATCAAAAGAGGGGAATACGCTTGAGGGTGCGACGGCAGCGCATTACCAATGACACTTCGGCTTGCCACGGCTCGGCGCGTGGATTGCTCTGCCCCAGACTCCCGTTCCGAGCTCGCAGAACTAAGACTGGCCGGCTTCTGCGAAGCAACGCAGCAGCGATGCTGGTCGCTGCAGGGACCTCCGGCGGGCGGAACCTGCAGCAGAATCGCTCGCGGATGCATTCCGGGGCAGCAGGAATGACCGTTCCCCTGCATCTGGTGTTGCGGATGCATGCCTGGCGCCGGTGCGCTTGTGACCGTTGACGGCATGATCCATGCCGAACCACTGGCAACGAGCATGGTCACAACCAGCGTTGCGGAAATAACAGTCTTGCCCATGTCTGCCATTGATCCTGACATGGCGCTTTTGAGCAGTCTGTGATTCCGGTCACACATAAGCTTTTGCGAACGTTACTTGCGGATCAGGCTCTCCAGCGACCTCCTGAGGTCCGGATATTGGAAAGGGTAGCCGCTGCCAATCAGCTTCTTGGCTTCAACTCGCTGGCTGGCCAGCAACAGTTCGTCAGCCATCTCTCCGAATGCGAGGTGCGCGGCGAATGCAGGCATCGGAAAGATCGCGGGGCGTTTCAGAACCGAGGCCAGCGTCCTGGTGAACTCGGCATTGGTCACCGCCTTGGGTGCGACAAAGTTCACTGGGCCCTGCAGCAGGTCGGTTTTCATCACGTGATGCATGGCGCCGACCAGATCGCGCACGTCAATCCAACTCCACCATTGCTTCCCGCTGTCTACGTTTCCGCCCAGGCCCATCTTGAACGGGAACAGCATCTTGCCTAGCGCACCGCCGGCCGGACTGAGCACCATGCCAATCCGGATCAGCACGACGCGTATGCCCGCATCAACCGCCGGCTGGGTGGCGGCCTCCCACTGGCGGCAAACCTCGGGTAGAAAACCCGATCCCGCAGGGCTGTCCTCGCGAAGAATTTCTTCCCCGCGGTCCCCATAGTACCCGACCGCGGACGCCGAGATCCATACTCGTGGGCGTGGCGATGCCTGGGCCAGGGCTTCCGCCAGATGCCTTGTCCCCTGAACCCGGCTGTTCAGAATGCGGGCCTTCTTGCTCTCGCTCCAGCGGCCCACGATGCTCTCGCCGGCAAGATGGATGACGGACTGGAACCCCGAAACCGATTGTGGAGATAACGGTTGCGACGGGTCCCACGGAAGCTGATCTTCGGCGTGCGCCGAGCCTCGTACCAGGCGGGTGACTTTATACCCGCGCCCATGCAGCGATGGCAACAGCGCCGCCCCAATCGGCCCGGAAACTCCGGTGACCAGGATTTGCGGAGAACTCATGGTGATCTCGCCGATCAATGTAGCAGACGAACGTTCCATGCGATCTGCTCTCCCCATCCGCGAACGTATTCACTTGCCTGGCATGCAAATTACGCCCATTTCTTTGCTTTGTGTAGGGACAGCCGCCCTCGGCTGTCCAGCGGAGCGAAGCTCCGCAGGGAAATGGCAAATCGGACGATGCATTCTAGGAGCGGTGGCGAGGGTCCGCTGTTCTCGGCAGCCCTTCGGTCCGGCTCAGGTCAGCCCGTCTCTTCGCCCTGCCGCAGAGCTATAATCATGCATGGCGACCCTGCGCCAACAGATCGCGACCAACGTCCTCACGGTGACGAAGTTTCGTGAGTTGATGAAGCGGATGCGGTCGAACCGCCCCGGCGACGATCTGAGCATCATTCGCAGGGCCTACGATTACTCCCTTACCCACCACGCCGGCCAGACCCGCGCCTCGGGCGAGCCGTACCTGGTGCATCCGCTCGAAGTCGCTCTGGTTCTCGCCGACATGAAAATGGACCCGGTGGCCATCGCGGCCGGACTCCTGCATGACTCCGTCGAAGACACCTCCGTCACCATCGTGGATATCCGCAAGGAGTTCGGAGAGCAGGTGGCCCACATCGTCGAGGGCGTCACCAAGATCAGCGCCATTGATTTTGCCAGCCGCGAGGAGCAGCAGGCCGAGAACCTGCGCAAGATGATGCTGGCCATGGTCGACGATATCCGGGTCGTCCTGATCAAGCTGGCCGACCGCCTGCATAACATGCGCACCCTTGAGCATCTCGCGCCTGAGCGCCGCCAGAAAATTGCCCGCGAGACTCTGGACATCTATGCTCCCATCGCGCACCGGCTCGGCATGGGCAAGGTCCGCGGCGAACTCGAAGACCTCGGCTTTCGCTACGTCGATCCCATCAGTTATGAGCAGGTGCAGGAAGCCGTGGAGGCCCGCCGTAAGCCAGGCGAAGCTTTCCTCAACAAAGTCGAACTTGTGGTTCGCGACAAGCTGAAGGAAGCCGGCATCACCGCCAAGGTCGAGAGTCGCCTGAAGCGCGTCTATAGCATTCACAAAAAGCTGGTGCGCCAGCGCATTGCGGTGGACCAGGTCTATGACCTCTTCGCCATGCGCATCATCACGCAGTCTCTACAGGATTGCTACGCCGTCCTCGGAATCATCCACAATCTCTGGCGTCCCGTTCCCGGCCGGATCAAAGACTTCATCGCCATGCCGCGGCCGAACTTCTACCAGTCGCTGCACACCTCGGTGATCACCGAAGACGGCACGCCCTTCGAAGTGCAGATCCGCACCGAAGAGATGCATAAGATGGCCGAGGAAGGAATCGCCGCCCACTGGAAGTACAAAGACGGACCGGTCTCAGCGCAGGACGAGCAGCGCCTTGCCTGGCTGCGCCAGGTCGTCGAGTGGCAGCGCGACGTCTCCGATCCCAACGAATTCCTGTCCACCCTCAAAATCGATCTCTATCCAGAAGAGGTTTACACCTTCACCCCAAAGGGAAAAGTAGTCGTTCTTCCGCGCGAGTCTTCGCCCATCGATTTCGCCTACTCGATTCACACCGAGGTTGGACACAGCTGCGTCGGCGCCAAGGTCAACGGACGCATGGTTCCTCTCCGTCACAAGCTGCATAGCGGAGACATTGTCGAAATCCTGACCCAGCCCGGCCACAAGCCCAGCCGGGACTGGCTCGCGGTGGTCAAATCATCCCGTGCGCGCAATAAGATCAAGCACTGGCTCAATGTTCATCAGCGCGAACGCGCCATCGAAATTGGCCGCAAGCTGATCGAAAAAGAAGCCCGCAAGTATCGCGTCGCGCTCAAAGAGATCAAGGACGCGGAATTGCAGAAGATCGCAGCCGACTACGGCCTTGGCCGTCCTGACGACCTGATGGCTGGCATCGGTTACGGAAAATATTCCGCGCGCCAGGTGCTGGCCAAATTGATTCCGGCGGGAAGCGAGCCAGTTGCGGAAGGCGACACCGGAACATCCAGCGGCATCGCCAGCGTCGTTCGCCGGGTCTTCGGCGGAGACACCAGCAATAACGCCATCCGCGTCAAAGGCCATGGTGATCTGCTGGTCTATCGTGCGCGCTGCTGTAATCCGATTCGCGGCGAAGGTGTGGTGGGATACGTCACTCGCGGAAAGGGGGTGGCCGTGCACGCGCTGAATTGCCCCAACGTCGTCAACCTGATGTACGAACCCGAGCGCCGCATTGATGTCGAGTGGGGCGGCGAAGAGGGCGTCGCGGCCGCTTATCCGGTCAAACTGACGGTGTTTTGCGACGACCGCTTTGGCATGCTGAAGCAGATCACCGCCGTCATCAGCGACAGCCGTACTAACATCCGCAACATCGAGGCCCGCACCAGCAATGGACAGGCCAACATCGACATCATCCTCGACATCGCCGACCTGCAACACCTGGAAAACATTATCAACGGTGTCCGCAAGATCCCCGGCGTCCACGACGTGCAGCGCCTGCAAAAAATCTGACGTGCCGTGGGCGTTCCGCAATTTTCCTTAAGCGACGTCATCCCGGCTCTTAGGGCGTCATCCCGAACGAAGTGAGGGATCTCGCGTGCACAAAGATGAACCTCACCGCAGGCCCTCCGGGTTCAGGATGACGTTGGAAAAGCGGAGGCTTCGAATCAGTGGTGCTTCAGGCGCGCTGGCTACCCCAAACCCAGCCTCTCTGTGTAATATGAACCACATGCGCGAAGTGATTTCCACCAACGACGGCCCCAAGGCGATCGGCCCTTATTCGCAGGCCATCAAGGCCAATGGATTCGTTTTCGTCTCCGGCCAGGTCGCCATCGATCCTGCAAACCAGCAGGTCATCTCCGGAGACGTTTCCGTCCAAACCGATCGCGTGCTGAAGAATCTCTCCGGGATCCTCAAAGCGGCGGGTACCGGCCTGGAAAAAGTCGTCCGCTCTACCGTCTTCCTGAAGAACATGGGCGACTTCTCCGCCATGAACGAGGTCTATGGCAAGTACTTCACCGCGTCGCCGCCTGCACGCTCCACGGTCGAAGTAGCGCGCCTGCCGAAAGATGTCCTGGTAGAAATTGACGTCATTGCGCTGGCGTAAAATTGAAAATCGGCAATCGAAAATTGAAATGGGAGAGAAATTGATGCAGAGAGTTTGCTTGCTACTCACATTCATCGCGCTTACCGCCGCCACGGTGTTCGCGCAAGCTGGTATGAAACATACCGACAATAGCAAACCCACCGATGTCAGCAGTATGAAGTCCACCAAGACACCCGACGGTCTCGAGTACTGGGACATCAAACAAGGCACCGGCCAGGTCGCCAAGTCTGGGGACACGGTGAACGTTCATTACACGGGATGGCTCACCACTGGTAAGAAGTTCGACAGCTCGGTGGACCGTGGCGAACCCTTCAACTTCGCGCTCGGCCGCGGCATGGTCATCAAAGGCTGGGATGAAGGCGTGGCCGGAATGAAGGTCGGAGGCAAGCGCCAGTTGAAAATTCCATCGGAACTCGGCTACGGCAGCCGCGGCGCAGGCGGAGTCATCCCCCCGAACGCAACCCTGATCTTCGACGTGGAGTTGTTAGGGATTAAGTAAGAACTGATCACCACAGAGGCCGCTGAGGAGCACAGAGATTTTTCGTTCTCTGTGAACCTCAGTGCCCTCTGTGGTTGAAGATCTTCTTCCTTCGTGAAACTTCGTGTTCTTGGTGGTCGATCTCAGGCTTTGACGACTTTGCCGCTGCGCAGGCAGGACGTGCATACGCGCATGCGCTTGTTGCCGCCGCCCACCTTGGCGTGAACCGGGCGCAAATTGACGTTCCAGCGTCGCTTGCTCACATTATGGGCGTGGCTGATGGTGTTTCCGCTCAGCGGCTTCTTGCCGCAAATCTCACAAACTTGTGCCATTGACTGCTCCAGGAAAGTTCAGAACTTCATCTGCAAAACATAGATTTTACAGGATCAGAGCCCATTTCGCCAAGCGAGCGCCATGTAGGGACAGCCGCCTCGGCTGCCCGGGCCAGCGTAGCTGGCCAGCACTCTTCGACGTGCACTCTCCCGAACGCCGCTCTCTACGAAGCTACGCTCCGCCGGACAGCTGAGGCGGCTGTCCCTACACAGCCACAATCAGAGCCTACCTGTTTCTCTGTGCGATACTGGACTTCATGCCCGGCGAAGCCGATCCCAAGTCCGTTAAAGTCCACGTCACCACCGGCGCCGGCATGGACATCGAGTGGAAGGATGGCCACCACTCCCACTACTCATTCCCATTTCTCCGCGATGCCTGCCCCTGCGCCATGTGCGACGACGAGCGCTCGAAATCGCACCGCAAGCCCGGCGAGCCGCCAAAACTCGCTCCCGGCACCCTGCCCATGTTCAAGCCCGCAGCCAAGCCCACCGAAACCGCCGCGGTCGGCAAGTACGCCATCCGCTTCCACTGGAACGACGGCCACGAACTCGGAATCTATTCCTGGCAATTCCTCCGCGACCACTGCCCGTGCGAGCCATGCAAGTCAGAAAAAGCTTTGTAGGGACGGTCGCCTCGGCTGTCCAGCGGAGCGAAGCGACGCACCGGTTCTGAGTCGAAACTTCGCAATCACTGGTTGAAAATCACCTTACCGCTTTCCTGTAAAATCAACATACTGACTCCGGAGCGCTTTTTTCTTGTCTTTTCTCGATCAACTTAACCCGCAACAGCGTGAAGCTGTCGAGACCACCGAAGGTCCGGTGCTCATCCTCGCCGGTGCGGGCAGCGGGAAGACTCGTGTCATCACCTTTCGCATCGCTCATCTGATTGAGCACCTTGGGGTTCGGCCCGATTCCATCCTGGCCATGACCTTCACCAACAAGGCCGCCGCCGAGATGGGCGAGCGCGTAGAAAAGCTCGTCGGCGGCCTCTCCGTCGCCAAGCCGGTGATCTCCACGTTTCATTCGTTCTGCGTGCGCGTTCTTCGCCGCGACATCGAAGCCATGCAGATTCCCTCGAGCGCGCCCGGCAAGCCGCCCATCGGACACACCAAGCAATTCGTCATCTACGACGAGTCGGATCAGCAGCAGGTGGTCAAGTCCGTCATGCGTCGCCTCGGCATCGACGACAAGCAGGTCACCCCGCGTTCGGTGCTCGGGCACATCTCCTGGGCCAAGAACCACATGCTCGATCCGCAGGAAGTCTATCTGCAGTCGGCCGATCCCAAAACCGAGCGCGTCGCCCAGATTTACGCCGAGTACAAGAAAGAACTCGCCAAGGCCAACGCCCTCGACTTCGACGACCTCCTGCTTGAAACCGTGCGCTTGCTGAAAGCCGCGCCCCAGGTTCGCGAGTATTACAACCGCAAGTTCGAGTACATCCTGATCGACGAGTACCAGGACACCAACCGTCCGCAGTACGAACTCATGCGCGTCCTCGCCGGGACGAAGCACAATGTCTGTGCCGTCGGCGATGAAGACCAGTCGATCTATTCCTGGCGCGGCGCCGACATCCGCAACATCCTCGAATTCGAAAAAGATTTTCCCGAGGCCAAGATCGTTCGCCTGGAACAGAACTACCGCTCCACGCAAAACATTCTGGAAGCTGCCTCGGCGGTGGTGGCAAACAATCTGAAGCGCAAGGGCAAGAATCTCTGGACCTCGCGCCAGGGCGGCACCCAGATTGGATACTACGAAGCTCCCGACGGAGAGAACGAAGCGCTCTTCGTAGCCGACCGCATTTCGAAATATCTCCGCGAGACTGCCGACAGTGGCGACAACGGACGCGTCGCCGTGCTCTATCGCACCAACTCGCAGTCGCGCCTGTTTGAAGAAGCGATGCGCCGGTACGGCTTGAAATATCACGTGGTCGGAGGCTTCTCGTTCTACGAGCGCGCCGAGATCAAAGACCTGATCTCGTATCTGAAAGTCATTCACAATCCCGATGATTCGATTTCGCTGTTGCGGGTCATCAACACGCCAACCCGTGGAATCGGCAAGACCACGATGGACACCGTGGAGCACGTTGCGTTGGAAACAGGCCTGTCACTATGGGGCGCGATCGGAGAGGTGATCCAACGCCAGCTGCTTCCTCCAAGAGCGTTGGCAGCTCTCAAAAGCTTCCGCGACCTGATCGAAGACGCCAGGGCCATGGCGGCCGGAACCTATGCCGAGCACCTGGGCGAGTCCGCAGCAGCCACCGAGCAAAGCGCGCCCGCGCCCGTCGAAGATGTTCCGGATACTCCTCCGCAGGAAGAAGACGGGCAGTCCACCCTATTCGACCCAATCTCGTTCGACTTCGGAGCGAACGACTCGCCAGAGGAGGAACCAGCTCCGGAAAGCGAGGAGGTACAGCCGTCCTCTGTCGAAGGCTTCCGCACTCCCGGAGAAGCTGCCCATACGGCCGAACTGCTCAAGTTCCTGATCGACCGCACCGGATACATCAAGCAGCTCGAAGAAGAGGACACTCCGGAAGCCTTCTCCCGCATCGAGAACCTGCGCGAACTGGTCAACGCCGCCATGGACTCGAAAGATCGCGGCGAGACTCTCGACCAGTTCCTCGATCACGCTGCCCTGGTCGCCGACGCCGATGCCTACGACGAGCGCGCCCAGATCACGCTGATGACCCTGCACGCCGCCAAGGGCCTCGAGTTCCCCCTGGTATTTCTCGCGGGTCTCGAAGAAGGCTTATTCCCACACTCGCGTACATTCCTTCAACCCGACGACATCGAGGAAGAACGCCGCCTCTGCTATGTCGGCATGACGCGCGCCATGGATACGCTGGTGATCTCCCGCGCCGTCTACCGTCGCCGCTACGGCACCGATCTGCCGGAAGCCAGCATTCCGTCCAGGTTCCTGGAAGAAATCCCCCCGCAGTTGGTAGAGGAATTAGGAGGCCGCAAAGCCCGCGTGGGCAGCACAACCCGTGCGGGGGCGGGAGGCCGCGTGGGGGCGGGCGCCCTCGCCCGCCCTGAGGGGCGAAGCCCCGACGCCTTCGCGGAGAACTCTCACTACGCCTACGAAGACGAAGATCAGAGCGCGACCTGGGCCGCGCGCACCAGGCATCGCAAGGCGGAGGGCTACTCCGGCAAGTCCTACAACTCGATCGACAACATTGCCGAGTTTTTTGCCTCGAGGGGGAAGAAGTTCTCTCTGCCCAAGGTTCCGGTTGAGCCGCCCACCGGCAAGAAAGGCTTCCGGCCCGGCCAGAAGGTTCGCCACCCAAAATATGGCGAAGGCACGGTCTATCAGCGCGAAGGAGATGGGGAAGATGCCAAGATTACGGTACAATTCCCTCGTTTCGGTCTGAAGAAGCTGGTGGAGAAGTACGCGCAGCTGGAAAGAGCGTAAAGCGGCATGTGGCACTTGGCATTTAGCCGTTAGCATTCAGCGCTCAGACCTGAAAGGACAAGCTGCTTCGGGAGCGGCGAAGCTCCAGCCCCGCGGGGGCGCAACGTCAAAGCCCGGCACGGCAGTGCCGGGAGGGGCGGCACCCGAGCCCGAGTCCCGCAGGGACGGCACAAAATTCAAACCGGCACGTCCGGTGAATCAAACAGCAAAGGACAATCACAGCATTCATGGCAAATACCAAGAGCTTGAGCAAGGAAGAACGTAAGAAAGCCCGTCGCACCGCCCGCAAGAAGCACAAGGCCGAAAAGCCGAAGCAGAAGCGGACCGTGCCTCGTGGCTCGGCCAAACGCAAAGTGAAGAAGCTGGCACGCGGACAGGCCAAACGCTAAGTACGCGGCGCGGGTCCAAGGGCCCGCGCCAAACTTTTTCGTGAGAAGGGCCCTTTGGCACAACTACCAACGACGAACCCCAAACCATCTTCCGAGCCCAACAACACGGGCAGCCAGCTTCTCTGCTGCAAGTCCATCGACAAGCTGATTTCTGACGCTGACGACCCCGGGCACCGCCTGAAGAAGACCCTCGGCCCCTGGTCGCTCACGGCGCTGGGTATCGGCGCCATCATCGGTTCGGGAATTTTCGTGCTCACCGGCACGGCCGCGGCGGGCGAGCATTTTGAAGCGCCTTCGATCCTGCACGCGCAGGTTCTCGACCTCATCAGTAACTTCCTTCGGACCGGCAGCACCGCCGGCGCGCTGATGCACGGTCGCCCCCCGGCCGGCCCTTCGATCGCAATCTCGTTTCTACTGGTTGCGGTAGCGTGCAGCTTCGCCGGGCTCTGCTATGCAGAATTGGCTTCCATGATTCCCATCGCGGGCAGCGCCTATACCTACTCGTACGCCACGCTCGGCGAAATCTTCGCCTGGATAATCGGCTGGGACCTGATTCTGGAGTACGTAGTCAGCAATGTCGCCGTCGCCGTGGGCTTCAGCGGATACAGTAAAGCCCAGTTAGCTGCCTTCGGTGTCACGCTTCCTGACAAATGGGCCAGTCCCGTCTTCGCCGGAGGCCATTGGACCGGAGCCTACTTCAACCTCCCCGGGTTCCTAATTGTCTTTGTCCTTACGCTGCTGTTGGTGCGCGGCGTGCGCGAATCCGCCGAGGCCAACAACATCATGGTCATGATCAAGATCGGCGCCATCCTGACCTTCCTGGTGGTGGGCGGCATGCTGGTCAACAAGGCGAACTGGACTCCGTTCGCTCCCTCGGGCTTCGCGGGCATCGTGACTGGTGGCGCCATCGTGTTCTTTACTTACATCGGCTTCGATTCGGTTTCTACTGCTGCCGAAGAATGTAAAACGCCACAGCGCGATTTGCCGTTCGGCATCATCGCCTCACTGGTTGTCTGCACGATGCTCTACATAGGCGTGGCCATCGTGCTGCTGGGCATGATGAAGTACACGACCTTTGTCTCCGGCGAAGCCGCCGAAGCTCCGGTGGCCTATGCGCTGAAGCAACTCGGCGCGCACCCGTTCTTTCGTTCCGTAATTGTCGTCGGCGCATTAACCGGGATGATCTCGTCTCTGCTGGTCTTCCAATACGGCCAGGCACGTATCTGGTACGCGATGTCCCGCGATGGCTTGCTTCCCAAGCTCTTCTCGGCTGTGCATCCCAAGTTCAAGACTCCGCACTGGTCCACCTGGATCGCCTGCTTCGCCGTGGGCATTCCTGCCGGCTTGGTCGATATTGGCGACGCCGCCGACCTCTCGAACATCGGCACACTTTTTGCCTTCGCGCTGGTCTCGCTGGGAGTGATCTTCCTGCGCCGCAAGCAGCCCGACCGCCCACGTGCGTTTCGGGTTCCATTCGTGCCGTGGTTCCCCCTGATCTCTGTCATTCTCTGCGGAGGCCTGATGACCGGCCTGACCGTGATCACCTGGATCCGGTTCGTGGTGTGGCTCGCGCTGGGATTATGTATTTACCTGTTCTACAGCCGCCACCACAGCGAATTTGCGGGAGGAAACCGGTAATCCTTCGTGATCCTTAGTGTCCTTTGTGGTTTAAGCCTTTCAACCACAAAGGGCACAAAGGGACACCAAGGGATCGGAAACGCCCCCGCGATCACTTGATACGTCAACCGATTTGATCCCGCTTCCCCGGCTCCCACGCATTCCCGGATAAAATAGGCTCTGATGCCCCCGTCCCCCCTAATTCAATCCCTCCCCAAGGCCGAACTCCATCTCCATCTCGAAGGCTCCATCGATCCTGCCACTCTGCTCGAACTCCGAGCCCGCCACGGCCACCCAAGCACCCTCGAGGAAATCACCCCGCTCTACCACTACACCGACTTCTCCGGATTCCTGATGGCGTTCAAGGCCATCACCGAAGACCTGCGCACGCCCGACGACTACGAACTCATCACGTATCGGCTGATGCAGAAGCTCAAGGCCGAGAATGTCCTCCACGCCGAGGTCTATGTCTCGGTCGGTGTCTGCCTGCTCCGCAAGCTCGATTTCGAAGCCATCCACGAAGGCCTGGAGCGCGGACGCATTCGCGGCGAGCGCGACTTCGGGGTCTCGCTGCTCTGGATCTACGATGCTGTCCGGCACTTCGGCGTGGACGAAGCCCGCAGGGTCGCCGAGATCGCCGTCCGTCACAAAAGTGACAGCGTGGTCGGCTTTGGCATCGGGGGTGACGAACGCCGTGCCGGTCCCGAGCTTTTCCGTGACGTCTATGCCTTCGCCGCCGATCATGGCCTTCATCTGACCGCCCATGCAGGAGAGACCACCGGGCCTGAATCGATCTGGGGCGCGCTCAACCTGAAAGCCGAGCGCCTTGGTCATGTGCTCACGGCGATTCAGGACCCCGAGTTGGTCGAGGAGCTTTCCCAGCGGCAGATTGCAGTTGAAATCTGTATCACCAGCAACCTTCGCACCGGCTGCTGCCGCCTTCCGGGAGACCATCCGGTCCGTTCCTACTTCGATCACGGACTCATGATCACCCTCAATACCGACGATCCCGCTCTGTTCGAGACCACGCTCTCCCGCGAATACCAGTTCGCACAGGAGTCTTTTGGCTTCACGGACGAACATCTCCGGGAGCTGGCCAGAAATTCTTTCGAAGCCTCTTTCCTTTCTGCGGGAAAAAAGCTAGAGTTCCTCAACTTGCTCGACGCGACCGCGGCTCGTTCTTAGCGGCCGCTAAAGTTCCTTTCTGCTTTGCGGAGTTGGAACATGAGATTCGCCGTCATCTCTCTCTGCCTCGGTGCGGCCCTTTGGGGACAGTCCAAGCCTGACCAGATCCTGATCTTTACCAACGTGAACGTCATTGACGTTCGCGACGGCGAGATTTATCGCAACATGACCGTCGTCATTCAGGAAGGGCGCGTTGCATCGGTGGCCCACATTGGCCTGATCGGGACGGGAAGAAATCTCCAGGTCGTCAATGCAGGCGGCCGTTACCTGATCCCCGGCCTGTGGGACATGCATGCTCACACCGTGGGCCGTTCCGCGCCTTGGGATGAGCGGGTGCTCTACCCGCAATACATCGCGAATGGCGTCACCGGGCTGCGCGAGGTCGGAGGCGATCCCGAATTGCTCGCGCAACGCGCGCACGACATCGATTCCGGCCGCTTGCTCGGGCCACACCTGGTCAGCTACGACGTCGCCTCCAATACCCAGCCGCATCAGCCGGAAGGCCGCGGAACCGTGGATGCCGTGAAGAAGCGCGGCCGCGATTTCGTTCGCGCCTTGTCGAGCCTGTCGCGCGACGCGCTGCTTGCCACTACCAGCGCACAGTCGCCGAAGCTGACTTACGCCGGCGACTACCCCGACTCCATCAGCGTGATGGAAGCGCCCATGGTGGGCGAAAAGAGCATCGAGCATCTGGCCGGCGTCCAGTTGGCTTGCTCGTCGAAAGAACCGGAGCTGCGAAAGCAGCGTTTGGAGGCCCTGGCGGATCACGATCTCGCGGCTTATTCCGCCGCGACCATGCAGATGATGAACACCTACGATCCGCAGAAGGCCCAAAAGCTTTACCTGGAACTGGCGGCGCACGCCACCTGGCAGGTGCCGGCGCTGGTATGGACGCAAGCCCTCGCCACCATTGATTCTCCACAGATCGCTTCCGATCCCCGCCTGCTTTACGTGCCGGCTTCGATTCGAGGAGATTGGGATCCGAAGAACTTGCTGGAAGGCACCGCGCCCGCCCAGCTCACGCCCGCCAAGCGCCAGGCATACGAACAACTGCAAGTTGTGGGGGCGATGCACAGGACCGGAGTGCAATTTCTCGCCGGGACCGATGGGCCGGATCCGTTCGTTTTTCCCGGTTCCAGCCTTCATGAAGAGCTGGAGCTTCTGGTAAAAAGCGGGTTCAGTCCACTCGAGGCGCTACAAACCGCTACCTTCAATCCTGGGTTGTTCATGGCCAAGCTTGACAAGTATGGCGTGATCGAAAAGGGGCACATGGCAGACCTGGTGCTGCTCGAAGACAATCCGCTCATGAACATTCGGAACACGCGAAGAATTTTCGCGGTAGTCGTGAACGGACGTTACTATTCTCGCCGCGATCTCGATCACATGCTCGTGCAGGTGCAGGAACTCGCGGCCAAGGAGTAGAGCTGAAACTTAGATTCCGCAAGCTCCAGGGCAGCTTCGCGATCTGCCAGTTGCCTGCCCGCGCGCCAACTCCAGCCTGGGCGCTTGCAGGTTCGTTCACCTCGATCTCGCGCAGCGACGATGAACTTTCCGTCGTGTGTCCGCAAGCTCAAGTTCCGGCGGAGATCGACAGCGATGGCGGATGGGCTTGTCTGAAATTGGAAGGCCCGTTCCCGTTTTCTGAGACTGGCATCCTGAGTTCCTTCATCGGCCCGCTCTCGGCCGAGGCGATTCCCATCTTCGCCATCTCGACCTACGACACCGATTACGTGCTGGTCAAAGAGGGTTTCTTGGATCGAGCTCTGAGCACGCTGCAAAACGCCGGCCACACATTCGTGAGATAGGTCTTTCTACATCCAGCGTAGTAGGCACGCATTTCCGGATACGTCTGAACGGATCACCACCAAGGACACCAAGGTTCACGAAGGAGTATTTCCTTTGTGTGACTACGTGTCCTTGGTGGTTAAGGTTCGAAAAAGCCGACCCGGCTTAGAAAGACAGGTGATCCCTTTCGAATGCGTCCTTCCGAAATGGCGCGCAATGCAGTCGTGGGATGTGATAGACATTGTCCACTTCGAGGCTAGCCTATCTCAATTCGACGGAGGTTCTTCTTGAAATCCATCTGGATTAGCTTGGTTCTGGCGTTGTTCCTTGCGGTAGGTGCCGGTATGTCCGCGCAGCAGTCCTCGCACGACGCCGACATCGCCGAGCTTCAGCGACTCGAAAAAGTGTGGAACGAAGCCCACGAACAGGGCGACGCTGCCCCTCTCGAACAAATCTGGGCCGATGACCTCGAAATCGCCGTGCCGCGGATGCGCGTGATGACGCGATCCGACGCGGCCACCTTCGCCCGCTCCGGGCGAATGAAGTTCCTGAGCTACCGGACTTCCGATATCCACGTCCGCGTGTATGGGGATGCGGCGGTTGTCACCGGCCGTCTGCAGCGTGAACGTACTCTCAACGGTCAAAGCGTTTCGGACGACTGGCGATTCACCAAGACGTACATCCGCCAGAATGGTAAATGGCGGGTGGTCAACTTCCAGGCTTCCGAGGCTGCCCAGCCCTAGGAACCGCCGGCTCACTGTCGAAAACCAGATAACCACGAAGGACACCAAGGTTCACGAAGGATTTTTTCCTTTGTGTGACTTCGTGTCCTTTGTGGTTGAGTTTAGAAAAGCGGAAGTTTGGCGAACCCCTGGAACCCCCCGCTCACTGTCGAAAATTGGCTGAACGCTGTTAAGAATGATCCACTTACGGAGGTTTGTGCTTTAATAGTCAGATACAGATCCACATGCCTTCCAGTCCTACAACCCTGCGCCGGCGGTTCAAGAGCGCATACCGTGAGTTGCGCGGTGCCCGCCACATGCTGCGCGCCCTGGCTTCGACCGATCACCCGCTGCTGGCGCACATCATCCCGGTGCGCCGCTGCAATCTGGCCTGCAAGTACTGCAACGAGTTTGACGACTTCTCAAAGCCGGTGCCCACCGAGACCATGTTCCAGCGCGTGGATAAGCTGGCGGCCTTGGGCACCTCGGTGATTACGATCAGCGGTGGGGAGCCGCTGCTGCATCCCGCTCTCGACGACATCATCCGGCGCATCCGCAAGCACGGCATGGTGGCGGGCCTGATCACCAACGGCTACCTGCTGGTCGCCGAACGCATTCAGCGGCTAAACAAAGCCGGACTCGAGTGGCTGCAGATTTCGATTGATAACGTCACGCCCGACGAGGTCTCAAAGAAAAGCCTGAAGGTGCTCGACAAGAAACTTCAGCTGCTGGCCGAACATGCCGACTTCCACGTGAACATCAACTCCGTTGTCGGCGGCGGCGTAAGCAATCCCCAGGACGCGTTGACCATCGGCCGGCGGGCCATGGAACTCGGTTTCAGCTCGACGGTTGGCATTATTCATGACGGGGAAGGCCAGTTGCAACCGCTTGGCGATGAAGAGCGCCGCGTCTATCACGAGATGAAGGCCCTGGAGAGGCGCAGCTTCACCCGTATCAATGCCTTCCAGGACAACATTGCCCAGGGACGTCCGAACCAGTGGCGTTGCCGCGCCGGAGCGCGCTACCTCTACATCTGCGAGGATGGGTTGGTGCATTACTGCTCGCAACAGCGGGGGTATCCCGGCATCCCTTTGGAAAAATACACAGTTGCCGATATCCGTCGCGAGTATCTCACCGAAAAAGGCTGTGCCCCGCATTGCACCGTTTCCTGCGTGCACCAGGTTTCGATCTTCGATTCCTGGCGCGCCCCTCAACATCCCGTTGCCGCGCCTGCCGGAGATCTAGTGCAGATCGAGTAGCGCGTCTCAATTTGATTCACTCGAAGCTAAGTTGTTGATAACAGGATTATGTACTTCACGCAAAACTGGCGTACAATGTTTCCCGTCCGTTGGGAGTCGATTGCGTGAATGTTCACTCACAGAGAACGGTACGGAAACTGGCGCGATTGGTTGCTCTGCCTCGCCATCGCAGTGCTTCTTGGAATCAGGTTGCCCATGCGTAACCCTGAAGGCCACAGCCCCGAGTACTGGCGCAAGCATCCAGAGAAAGCGCGAGAAGCAACCGCAACCGCAAAACCTACTCCAGTCAAAGAAGCGACAAAACCAGACAGGTTCAACGAAATACTTAACATCCTTGCATTCGCCTTCACGGTCGCCTCGTGGGGGTGGTCGGTGATAGCCCCTGATAGTAGCGTCTACTTTGGCTCTGTTCTTTTCTTGATTGCTACTGTGTTTGTAGTGATAGCGATTTGCAGGATTTGGGACATTTCATTGGTCGCCAAAATAGCGATTCTAATGGCGTCGCTTTTAGGATTCGGCGTATTTGATTGGAACATAGTTATTAAGCCCCAACGCGGGAAAGAGTTCAAAGACCTTCTCGTTGAGGGCTATCACATATCCGATGAGTGCTCTCAAATTCCAGGGAAGGAAGACACTCCGGAATGGATGAGGGAGCAATCCACCAGATGGCAAACCAGAACGGAGTCCGCAATCGTTAACAAGCTAACTTATAGAGACATTCAAATGTGGCGTGGAAGCGGCGTCATTGGTCTGGTGGCGGACAAGAACATGAATGCCTATCAGTGCCTGTCTCTAGCGAACAAGATCATGGTTTTGGAAAACGTCATAGCGGAGCACTTTGATCCAAAGTTGCAGCATGTCGATTACAAAGGACCTACTTACTGGCTAAACGTTAAAGACGGAAAGGCGGACATCACGGAAGCTCTTAAAGCAGGTGCCGGGAGTGCGGACATCTACATTAATAGCGATGGGAGCACAAAAGACGGAAAGGTTCAGGTAGAGGGCCACATGGGAAAGTCTACGCAGCCTTCTTCTGGGCCGAAGTGAGAGTCTTGTATTCAACGTTGTCAGACGCGATTAGCTTGAGCATGGTGTCACGGAACAAATACGGGTTCTTGCGATTGTTGAAACGCCATGTCATCTCTTGGAGATAAGCAGGAAGATGTTTTACCGAGACTTTATGCCACGATCCGATAATGCCGCGCTTCAACAGCGAGAATGCGGATTCGACCGTGTTCGTGGTAACCATCATGCCTTTTTCGTACCGGACGTACTCTTCTTTGTGATGGTTGACGTGCTTGTGTTTCCCTTCGTATTGCGTCCCTTGGAAGTTGTAGAGCGCGGATTCGTCAGTCACGATGACATCGACAGTCGCGTCAACGTTGTCTTCGATAATCTGGTTCATCTTCCACTGCATCAGGTGACGCGCAGAGATGAAATGCAGATGCCCATTGCGCTCACGGATTCCAACGACTGGCGTTTTGCCTTCTTTGCTGCCGCGTCCAACGTGACGGCGCTTTCCGCCTACATACGTTTCGTCAATTTCAACGACTCCGCTCAGTTTGTGACCGTCTACTTCGGCCATAGCGTGCCGAATGCGGTGACAGAGATACCAAGCTGTCTTGTAAGAGACTCCCAGAGTACGCTTGAGTTGATTAGCAGACATTCCCTTACGCGATTCGCAGAGCAGGTAAGTGCAAAGGAACCATTTCCAGAGCGGCAGGTGAGTGTCATGGAAGATCGTTCCAGCAGTTACGCTGAATTGATAGTGGCAAGCATCGCAGTCATACTGTGCGCGTCCGCTCACGTCGGTAGCTTCGCTGCCGCACGCTGGGCAGGTCGGGCCATCAGGCCAGCGCAATGCTTCAAGATATGCGCGGCACTTTTCATCATTGCCGAACTGTTCAATCAAACGGCACAGGTCTACATTTGGAAGTGAAGGAGTCATAGCGTGCCCCCGAAAAAGAAACATCCGAAAGACATGACCACTGACGAAGCGTTGAAGCACATCTTCCATCCCAAGATCGTGAAGCACGTCAAGAAGATCGTGGAGCACCACAACGCGCCGAAGGTGAAGAAGTCAACCACAAAAGGATAGTAGCATCGGCGGGTGTTTGCGTCAAGTATATAATCGTGGTTGATAATTCCTTCAAGCCCGGAATCATGCGTGAACTCCGGTTTGGAGCGTTCCTAAAGTGCCATTTAATCGCGTCCTGAAGCCCGTACAGCTCATTCCTGCCCAAGTTGAGCCCTGGAGGTCCGGCCAAGGCTCGCCCCGCGCCTCAGGGCGCTTCTGCGCCGAATTAGCGTAAAGATAATACTGTATGTACATGGAGGAATCGCGTCCAGTTCTCCCGGGTGCCTGAAGACGACCTAGTCGGCGAGATGCGGCGTCGCGGAGGCGAGACCCTGACACGGAGCTCGGCCGCTCGGCGGACAACCGAGGGCGGCTCTCCGGATACATTCCGGCTGCGGTTCCTACTTCTTCGCGGTCGGCGGCAACAGGCCGTTGAGACGCAGATACATCGCCGCGGTGCTGTAGTGATCGGCCCAGTCGTTGGTTAAAGCGAAAAAAACGAACGCACGCGGGCCCTGGTGTCCTCCGTGCAGTTCGACGGTGTCGCCGAGCTTTGAATCGTCAGCTTTGCCCAGCGCCGCCGTGCAGAAGGTAAAGGAATCTTTCAGCGCAGCCAGCAGTTTGTCCTTGGGATCGTTTTCGTTCACGGGCTTGACCCGCGGCGGCGCCATGTCGGCAGCTTTCGCGCAAAGCTCGTTATTGGATCCCACCATGTGGGCGACGAGATGCCCAAAGGTCATCTGCTGAGGCGTGGGCTTGTAGCGGAACTTATCGGCCGGCATTTCATCGACTGCGTCAATCATGCTCTTCTGCCGGGTCGCCAGAATCTCGCGTGCGACGTCGCTGACCGGATTCTTGGATTGCGCGAATGCCGCGCCAGCCAAAAGTGCAACGAGAAGGCAGTAGCTTGCCAGTTTCATAGGTCCTCCGGAACAGGGCAAGCATAAACCCCAGCGTTCGATTTGGGCAAAGGGAAGCCGCCAGACCTCAGTGTGGCTTGACCGCCGCCGGCTTCATGTGCGCGCCACTTTGCTCGCGACGCATTTGGGCGGCGAGTTCCTTGATCTCGGTCAGGTCGCGCTGCATCTCACTCCAGCCATACCAGAGCGCGTAATCGGGGCTGGCATGGAATGTTCCCTGGAAGGTGCGCATGCGGTGCTCGAGATACATCACAAACAGCTTTTGCTCGACCACGGTCGGCGCATCGTGGAAGGTCAACAGATTCGGGAAGGGATAAGCGTAGTTTTTCGGCTGTTTCAGCACTCCGTCTCTGTAGAGGTCCGCCACGATGTGGATCGCTTGCGCCATCAGGTGATCGGCGTTGCGGATCATGTCGTCCCCGAGTTCAAGCTGCTGCCTGGCGAAGTTGCCGGAGTGGCATTGGTTGCAGGTCTTCAACATCTTGTCCCGCTCGCGCTGCCAGTCTTCCTGGGTGAGGCGGGCGACATCGGCGGCCTTCACGGTGGCGACGAGAGCCGTGGGTTGTCCTTGAGGATCAAGAACTCCAAGCGCCTGCAAGATAGCGGCGCGGTCGGCGGCCCACTGCTTGTCCTCCGGAAGCGGGAGACGTACCGCCAGGAACCCCCAGGCGGTGCGCACCTCGTGATTGCCTTCCTGCATGTGGCAGGTCTGGCATGTCGGCGCGCTTGCCGTGGCGGGCAGGATGCCTCGCTGCTTCAGGTCGGTGCGCACACCGTGTTTGGAGGACGAGTACATCTCCCACTGCGGATGATCGAACCCCATGTGGCAGCTGGCGCAGGCTTGCGGCTGCTTTGCTTCCTCGACAGAAAACGTGTGGCGGGTATGGCAGGAGTCGCATGCCGCGGCGCCAAATTCGGTGCCATGCTGGCGAAGCTCCACGATCTCGGTAGGACTCTTCAGACCGATTTTATGGCATCCCCCACAGCCTTTCTCGCCTTCGGTCATCGCCATGGGCTGCCAATGAATGGTGGGCATGGCTTTCATCGCCGCCCACCCGATGGAGTGCTTGCCTTTCTTATATTGCTCGACCTGGGTTTGGTGGCAGGTAGCGCAAGTCTCGGGTGTGGGAATCTTCACCTTGGAAACGTCCGCCGCCGAGGTGTGCTGGTCGCCGTGACAGTTGACGCAAGTCACTTCCATGCTGCTGTGCTTGCTGAGCTTCCAATCGGAAACGATGCCTGGAGTTACTTTGCTGTGGCAATCGATGCACTGCGTTGCCGGCTGTTGTGCGAACAAGAAGGTTGGAAAAAGAAGGAGAAGTGCACACAGAGCAAAGTGCGGTAAACGCATAAGCGCCTCCGAGGCCAACGAATTCTCTATACCCGAAACGGTTGCCGGCAGTGACATTGGTCACAACTCGCGAAAAAAACCGGACTGGTACGGCCGATCAGTCCTCCCGCCCGCGCGAGCCGGTTAGTTGGAAACGATGTAAATTCTGGCGATCGAATCGATCCCTGCGTATTCAGAGCAGGTGTTGGTGGTGTCGATGTACACCCGCTTGCCGGCCAGAAAGGCAGACATCGAAACTTGCAGCATAGCCTTGCCCCCGGAAGTGGTCGCGTCTCCGGTGACGCGGTTCAAGGTCGTCGCGCAGGTGCTGCCCTGGATTGATCCTGAGATGTCGAGCAGGAATTTGCCATCATTACGCTGGTCAACGGCTGTGACGGTAACGTAGGCGCCGGTGGTGCCCGCGAGAATGCGTGCGGGGTTGAGAGCCAGCACTGCCAGCGCAAACAGAACGACGAGGGCACGCTTCATCCAATGTTCTCCTAAGCTACTCCAAGCTTCCCATTGCCGCCTGAAACAGCGCCGGGCTGAAATGGTTGTGGTTGGGCAAGGTCGCGATTTTCACATTTCCATTCGGATACGCCGCCGAGGGCGCAAATACGGTTGCCTTCTGGCCCGGGGAAATCACAAAACTCATGGTCGCGGTCCCCCCGGAGACGAAATTGCTGGGCAGCGACACGCTCACGATGTGGTTCTCGTTGTAGCGGCTTCCGATAAGCAACGGGTACTGGTTTTGAGAAAGGTATCCTGAGCCGCCGTCCACCACGCGGGTGTAAATCACGTTTGGGGCAGACATCGGGGAAACCTTGATTACGCGGCCCTGCTGATTTCTTTCACCATTCGGTCCCAGAAGTTCGACCCCAAAGTTGGCATTGTTGACGGCGGTGGTATTGGTGGCGATCAGGGCGCCGAAGAAACTGCAAAACGCGACATCGATCTTGCCATCATTGTTGAAGTCGCCAAACCCAACCGCTCCGCCCGGGCAGGCGTTGATTCCGGGGACCCGTCCAAAATTGAATTGGGCCGGAGACTTGACAAAGCGCGGCGTAGCACCCAGGCCCTGGTTCATGTAGATCCGCGGCGGGATGACTGGAGCGGCACAATCGCCGGTGGAACTCACATAGGAGGCATCGCGCACGATCACGTCATCGAGGCCATCGTTATTGAGGTCGTATGCGTTGACGCCGTAGCCGCAGTCGTATGGGAGCCCATCGTCGGGAAATGCATTCGACAGGAGCGAAAAGCTCGCCGGGCTGAACAGTTTCACCGGCAGCGGGGAAGACGGCCCATCATCAGCAAAGCTGCCCGGCAAGCCGACGCGACTTACATCCGGAAGCGAGAGCCTGCCGAAAGAGCCGCCCTCGGTTGCGGATTCAGGAGCCGGTGTGAAGGTGGCGCCATTGAAGGTATAGAGGTCTGGCCCGGCGGTGGGCCCATGAAAGGTGTCGTGGCTTACCAGGGCGAGGGTGCCATCGTTGTTCCAGTCGATAAACTTTGCGCCTTCGTCATCGAGAATAGAGGGCAAGCCAAACGTGCGCCCCATATCAACAAAGTGAGGGTGCCCGTTTGCCGCGATGCCCGTGTTAATGAACAGATGGGCGCTCCCGTAGAGATCGATCAGACCATCGCCGTTGAAATCAAGAGCCTGCGCGCCTTCAATATTCGGAAGCTGGTTGGGAACGTCGACCCCGGCTTCCACCGCAACGTCGGTGAAGTGTCCGGTTCCATCGTTGATCAGAAGGTAGGATTGCGTGGAATTGGCGCAGCCCGGAGGCGCTTGCGGAGTAAAGGTGTAGTAGGGGAGAAACGCGTCGAGGAAGCCATCGTTGTTGAAATCGGCTACCACGATGGTTTCGCCGCGTCCCCGTAACTCGATCGGTCTGCCCTGCTGGTCACGAAAAGGACTGGATACCTCGGTGAAGGTACCGTTCTTGTTGTTCAGGTAGACGCGGGCGATATCGGCGGGGTGGCCAACGGGATCAACGCAACTATAAGTATTGCTGATGATGTCGGGGAAGCCGTCGTTGTTCAGGTCGGCGATGCGGGTGTCGCGATTGGCACGGCCTGGAAACAAGCTTTCCAAGCCTGGGATCGTGGTGCCGCTCATCAGGCCAAACCCGTCATTTACGGTGCCTAGCGGCTGCTGGGCGCCCTTTCCGTAAATGTCGCCTACCGCAATGATGTAGGGCACGTTGTAGTACCCGCTTACAAATTGAATGTTGTTATTTGAAACCTGGGCCAAAGCGGAGAGGCTCATGCCAATCACGATCAGGCAAGCGGCCAGCCGCACGGAATGGGACCTGATACAGCCCTCGGTTGGTATGGCGGGTTCTCCAGAGGTACTTACTCGTGCAGCCCGGAATTATACCTGACAGCCCGGAGGGTCAAGGATTCGCAAGCACAATTTCCGGCGTGGCGGCGAGGAGCTTTGCCGTGTAGGGATGGGAGGGACGTTCGGTCACTTGTTCGGTAGTGCCGATCTCGACCAGTTTGCCGCGACTCATGACTGCGATGCGGGTTGACAGGTAGCGAACGACCGGCATGGAGTGCGAAATGAACAGATAGGTGAGCCCGAACTCACGTTGCAGTTGTGCCAGGAGATTCACGATCTGCGCACCCACGCTGACGTCGAGGGCGGAGACCGGTTCATCGGCCACAATGAACTTCGGGCGCAGGGCGAGGGCGCGCGCAATGCCGATGCGCTGGCGCTGTCCGCCGCTGAACTCGTGGGGATAACGGTCGAGCGCGGACTCATCGAGACCGACGGCCCGCAGCAGTTCGCGGACCTGCGCGCGCTGTCCGTCCTGACTCGAGGATGCCGCGGAGATTTTGGCCGAACGGTGAATGAGCAGGGGTTCGGCGACGATATCTTCGACGCGCATGCGCGGATCGAGCGACCCGAATGGGTCCTGGAAGATGATCTGCATCTCGCGGCGCAGCCGTCGCATTTCGTTGCGACCTGCAGCCAGGAGATCTTGTCCCTCATAGCGAATGCTGCCGGATGTGGGTTCGATGAGGCGCAGAATCATGCGACCGAGGGTGCTCTTTCCGGAGCCGGATTCGCCGACCAGTCCCAGGGTCTCGCCGCGCTCGATGTTAAAGGAGGCGTCGTCGACCGCTCGAAGTTCGCCTTGCGCGCCGCCGCCGAAGACGGACTCGCCGAGCGCGAAGGTCTTAGTGAGATTGCGGATTTCGAGCAGCGGCATGGGGAGAATGTATCAAACTTAGGAAACGCCGTTGTGCACGCGAGATCCCTTCCAAGGCTCGGGATGGCATCGGAACAACGTTATTGATCGAGAAAACGCGATGAACCGTACGCATTCCATTTTCCGGAATAGTCACTGGGCGGCAATCAGCGGTACGGCCACCAGCGCCGCCGCGATGCCGACGGCCTTCCATCGAGTGAAATGTTCTTTCATCACGATCCGCGCCAACAAAACGGTAATCATGGGATAGAGCGAGGTGAGGACCACGGCGGAGTCGAGGCGTCCGGTCTGATCAGCGCGGATGAAGAAGAAGGTGCCGGTGGCATCGAGGCATCCGGCGAGCAATGCCCACTGAGCGCCGAGCCGTTCCAGTTTTTTTGACCCACCGGCGAAGACGACGATGAGTGCCACCAGGACAAACGATGCGATGCGAGACTCGGCAGAAGACCATATGGCGGACGAGCTGCCGGTTCGACTAATGCAGATGAAAAATCCGGCAAAACCGCATCCGGCCAGCAGAGCCAGGGCGAGTCCCTCGGGTGGACCCTGTGGCCCCTCCTGGCGGGAGATCAGCCAGATTCCGGTTGCGGCGAGCAGAAATCCGGCGAGAGTGATAGGGCCGGGTACACCTTGTACGAACATGGCGAAGATCGTCGGTATCGCTGCGCCAAGGACGGCCGCGACCGGGGCGGTCAGTCCCATGCTTCCGGTGGAAAGCGCTTTATAAAAGAGTGCAAGGCCCAGGCCACCGAGAGATCCGGCGGCGATGGCCCACAGTCCGCTGCTGCGCGATGGAAATGGCGCATGCATGGCCAGCGCAATGGCCAGCATCAGAACTAATCCGCTGGCGTGGGCGAGCGTGGTGATGAGGAACGGATTGGAACGGCGCGAAGCACATCCTCCGAGAAAGTCGCTGACACCCCAACAGAATATTGAAATCAAGCCGTAAGCTGTAGGCGCGAGTTGCGAAGGCAAGGGCATGATGAAGCGAGAACGCGATTGTAGAGAAAGGCCCCACTTCTCGCAAAAGACGCGAGAAAACGGGGCAGGCGATCCACGCTCCTGGGAAAGCAACAATCGGCCCCGGGCTGGTGTCTAATGGAGAAGGGCCTGCCCCAGCCGTGATGACTTCGCTCCTGCGATGCCGTTCCCTTCTCCTGTACCTGATCTTGGGGTGCGGTCTATCCGCGCATGCCCAGCAGGGGTCCTCGTCTTCAAGTTTCACAATCAGCGGCACGGTGGTGAATTCGGTGAGCGGCGAGCCGATCCGGGGAGCGCTGGTGCAAGTTGTTTCCGGAATGCCAGATGCCGTACTGACAGACGGAGATGGGCGCTTCCAATTCGACGACCAGCCCAATCCGCAAGCCAGCCTGATCGCGCACAAACCGGGATTTCTGAACGATGCCGACACCTTGGCAATCAACCAGTCGCAAAGTTTCCCGGCACAGGTGAGGCCACAAACGGGACCGGTCGTGATCAAGCTCACGCCGCAAGGCGTGATTTCCGGGCGGGTGCTGGACGAAACCGGAGAGCCGATTGAGGATTTGCCGGTCAAGCTGATCTACGTGCACATCGTGGACGGACGCAAGCGGTGGGAACAGCGTTCGACCACGGTTACGAATCCCGAGGGAGCCTTTCGTTTTGCCGACCTGACGCCCGGCTCGTATTACGTGAAAGCCGGGCCGAGCGCGGTGGCGGCCTTTATTTCGCGCCACGAAGACGCGTTTGGCGCGGTCTTTTATCCGAGTCCGCCGGGAGTGGCAGGCGCGAGTCCGCTTCACGTCGGGGTTGGCGAGCGGGTTGAAGCCGACTTCTCCTTGAAGTCCGAGCCCGTTTACAAGGTGAGCGGAGTGGTCGCCGGCCTTGCCGAGGGGCAAGGAGCGGGGCTCCAGGTCATGGATGAGTTTGGCGATGTGGTGCCTGCCCCAATCGAGATGGGGCCGGGCGCGGGCAGCTTTCAACTGCGGGTGCCGGGCGGGAGATATTTCATTCGCGCCTGGGTGCAGGGAGCGGACAGAGTGCAGAGATGGGCAGAGCAAACGCTGCGTGTGCAATCCGACATGAACAATTTAAGGCTCGTCCCGGTGACGTCTGCAGTCATTCCAGTGGCGATCCGCACCGAATTCAGCAACAAATCTTTGCGCGTGCTGCAGGCGGCGGGACGGCCATTCCAGGCGGCGACCGTACGTCTGGTTCCACAAGGACCCGCCCTTGCGGGCAGTGACGTATACGCGGGAACGAGGTTCGTGCCTGGGCAGCCCGCCGAACTCGCATTCCAGAATGTGCCGCCGGGAAAGTATGAACTCGCGATCAATCCGAACGGAAACTGGTATGTGCAGTCGGCGCGAATGGGGGACGTGGACGCCTTGCAGGATGAGTTGAACATTCCCTCCGGCGGTTCGTTGCCGCCGCTCGAGATCGTCTTGCGCGATGACGGGGGAAGCCTGACTGGAACGGTGCAAGCTGACGGCCCAGAAACGTGGTGCCAGGTAATCGTGGTGCCGGACAGCAACCGCAGCCAGGTCCGGACGCAGACCATCGGAACGGGAGCGCAGTTCGACTTCAGCAACCTGGCCCCGGATGGGTACAGCGTTTTCGCGCTGAATTCTGCGGAAGGATTGCAGTATGCCGAGGTTGGCGCGCTTGATTCATATCTCGGGAACGCTGCGCACGTCGTGGTCCCCGCCCATGGGCAGCAGAGCGTGAAGGTGAACCTCACGAGAGCAGGCAGCCAATGATACGCAAGCTTCTGTGGTGCGTGATGATCGCGGGGACGGCGTCGGCGCAAATGCCGGTTGCGAATCAAGCCTTCCACATCTCAGGACGAATGGTGGATGCGCTCACCGGAAAGCCGCTTAGCAAGATCGTGGTCGCGATCGGCAAACCGCAAGACAGTGAAGTGACCCAGAGTGTGACGACGGGGGCGGACGGAGGTTTTGTCTTCAACGGGCTGAGCCAGGGCAAGTACTGGCTGGTAGCGGAAGGAAAAGGCATTTCACGGCAGGGTTACCAGGAGCACGGTTTCTATTCGACGGCAATTGCCGTGGGCCCGCAGTTGGAGTCGGACAACATCGAATTCCGCGTTCATCCCGATTCCTCGATCGCCGGCGTCATTACAGATCAGAACAATGAACCGGTGCGTGATGCGCAGGTGATGCTGTTTCGACGCGGGCTGGAAAATGGCAAGCGTCGCACGGTAATGCAGGAGGAAGCCAATACCAACGACGAAGGACAATACCACTTCAGCCACGTGCGGGGCGGAACATACTTTCTCGTGGTGTCAGCCAAACCGTGGTACGCGCAGTATGTGCAGGGCATCATGCAGCAACCTGGATTCCGGAACCAGGATCACCGCGCGGCGCTGGATGTAGTGTATCCGGTTACCTACTATCCGGGTTCGACCGACATGAGCAATGCGGCGCCGATTACAGTGCGGGCGGGCGAACGGGTTTCGGCGGACATGACGCTGACCGCCGAACCGGCACAGCATTTTACGGTCAGCGATCCAGACGCGGAGTCGGAACAGGGAATGAACGTCCTGGTGCAGCAGCGCGTGTTCGATGGTTTCACGATCAACTTGCAGGCACAGACGATTGCGAACTCGCCAGGAGAGGTCGAGGTCACAGGGGTTCCCGCAGGTCACTACAGGATGCAGTTCGAGTCGTACGGAAAACACTCGACCACCCGCGAGCAGGAGGTGGAGGTTTCAAACGGTGCCGAGGTGCGAGCCAGCGGCAGCATCACGCCGGCAGAGGTGAGTGGAATCCTGAAACGGACGTCCGCGGGCGGAGAACCAATCGTCCGGCTTACTAACATTGCGACCGGCGAGATCTTTGACGGACCGGTCGGAAAAAAGGGGGAGTTCACCATCGACTCGGAAACGCTCGCTCCCGGGAAGTACGAAGTAGGGATTCTGAACCTGGATCCTGCCGTGGTGATGCAGGTAACGGCAAGCGGGGCACGGGCGAGCGGTCAGATCGTGGAGATCAGTGCCGGCGGCGCGGTACGGCTCACGGTAACTCTCGCGGAGCAGCTCAGCCGAGTGGATGGAGTCGCGTTGCGAGATGGGAAAGGCCGCGGTGGAGCGATGGTGATGCTGGTGCCGCAGGATATGGAACACAACGTCTCGCTGGCGCGGCGTGACCAGAGTGACAGCGATGGCACATTCTCGTTGTTCGCGGTGCCCCCGGGAAAATATACCGTGATCGCAATCGAGAATGGTTGGGAGTTGGAATGGAGAGATCGTGCCGTGATTGCGCCTTATCTGAGGAACGGGACGCCGATCACCGTGAGTCCGGGACATAAAGAAAATATAACGGTAACCGTTCAGTAAACCTTGTCCTCTCACCTGCGTGCGGGCTCCGGAATAGTCGGCAACTAAAATCCGTTTGACGACATCCCACCGAAAGAAGCAGGTTGGAATGTCGTTCGTCCGGAAATCCCCGAACAGCAAAGCCAGGTTTCGAAAAAGGATCGCGTCGTTCGCCCTGTATGCGATTGTCGCGCTCTGCCTGGTACGGTTCGCTTCGGCCATCGCCCCGAGTCCGGTGAGGCAGCAGACGGTTTCTTCGGCGGCGCGGGACGGATATCACCCGTATCTGGATCATGACGGCCTGGAATGGACCCAACCGACCCCCAGGTTCACAGTTCACCTCCCGCAACTGGTTGTGTTGCATCCCCCGATGGTTTGCGAGGCGCAGAGTCTCTTCGAAACCAAAGGTGTTCATTACGATCGGCCTCCGCCCGCCTGCTAAGACTCGAGCCCATTGAACCGACGAGCGGCCAGACGTGCAGATTCGTCTAGGCGTTGGCCCATGCGCAGTGCCCATTCACCTTCCTGGCGCACGGAACCGAAACTGAAGGGGAAAGAGTTTATGAAAGAAGACCAAGTTGCGAGTTGGCGCGACCTATGCAATGCCGCGTTGACGGCGAGAGATCCAGAGCGGTTGCTGCAAATCATTCGCGAACTTAACGCCGCCCTGGATCGCGAAGAGAAAGCCCGTAACCGGGTCCGGCGTTTGCAAAGCGACGTTCCCGGCAAAGAGGGAAGCTAGCCGGGGAGCCTTGCTCATTGACATGGGAGAAGGGCTCACATAGGCTTTGCGTCAATTTCAGTGCAAACCTATCGTGAGCGAGGGAACCAAGTGAGCAATTCGGTCCGTGTTTGCTCCCTGCTGTTGTTCTGCGTGCTGCAAGCGAATGCACAGACCACGCCGCAAGTGGCGTCGGTAAAAGTTGAGCCGAGCGACATCACGGCGCAGATCGGCCAGTCATTACAATTCAAAGCCGTTGGACTTGACGCATCGGGCAGACCGGTGGAGGCTCCGGTAACGATGTGGTTCGCGGCGCCGTGGGACGTGGGATCGGCGGATGCGACTGGCCTGGTGCGTCCGCAGGCGCCCGGCTTGCTGCGCGTGGGGGCGAAGGTCGGGGACAAGGTTGGCTATGCGCGGGTGATGGTGCAGCAACCGGCGGTGGCCAAACTGGAGATGAGCGCCACCCGCGTGCTCATGATGGCGGGGCAGCACGCGCAATTGTCGGCGATTCCTCGCACGACGAATGGAGATCCGAGAACCGACGTTGCAGTTCAGTGGAAGTCGCAGGATCCGTCCGTAGTGAACGTGGATGAGGCTGGAGTTGCGACGGCGGTGCGCCCGGGAGAGACTTCTGTTCACGCGATGTCCGACACGACTTCTGCGTCAATTACCGTGGCTGTCGTTGCGCAATCGCAGGAACGATTTGACGTTGAGCCCGAGACGACGAAGGCACGCACTGGCGACGTAGTTCATTTCACCGTGAGCGCGAAGAATGGCTCTGCCGTGAACTGGTCGGTCGAAGGCGACGGGGCGACGGTTTGGCCGGATGGAGCGTTCGTGGCAGAGCGTCCGGGAACGTATGTTGTCACTGCAAGCCTGGGAGAGCGGCACGCGGTCGGTTCGGTGGTTGTCAGGCCTCGCGAGGTGGAGCGGGAGCTGGAGGTCGTCGCGCATGTGATCCCGGACAAGAACATGCCCTATGCGGAGGAATGGATCTTCGGCAATGCGGCGTACCTGGCTTCGATCGGCGACAAGCTGTGGGTGTATGACATCAGCGATCCCGCGAATCCGAAGTTGCAGGATCCAGTCGCGGTGGATGCGCGGCTGATTAATGATGTGAGTGTGTCGGCTGACGGCAAGGTCGGAGTGATGACGCGGGAAGGCTCCTCTACCCGCAAGAACGGGATCGTGTTTCTGGATACTTCAGATCCACTGCACCCCAAAGTGGTGTCTGAATACACCCAGACGGTCACCGGGGGCGTGCACAGTGCCTTCATCAACACCCACTACGCTTACATCACCGACGATGCGACGGGATCGTTGCGCATCATCGACTTCCAGGATGTGAAGAACCCGAAGGAAGTCGCGCGCTGGCAGGTCAACAACAACGACATCGTGGGAACAACCGAGTATCCGCTGGGAATCATTTCCTCCGGACGTTTTCTGCACGATGTGTTCGTGGAAGATGGACTGGCGTATCTGTCTTACTGGCGCGATGGGCTGGTGATTCTCGATGTAGGTAACGGAATGAAAGGTGGGAGCCCTGAGAATCCACAACTAGTGAGCCAGTTGCGATTCGATTACCACGAGCCTTACGGGAATGGGTGGAATGCGGGAGCGCACACCGCGTACCGCTACAAGAATTATGTGTTTGTCGGCGACGAGGTGCTGCCTGCCGAGTACAATCTCGCGGGCAAATTCAGAATTCCGGTGCAGGGGGTCGTGCATGTGGTGGACGTGAGCGACATCGCGCATCCAAAGCAGGTGGCGACGTATGCGGTGCCGGAGGCGGGATCGCACAATTTCTGGATCGAAGACGATCTGCTGTACATGGGCTACTACAACGGAGGCGGGCGCGTGCTGGATGTGTCGGGCGAACTGCGCGGCGATTTATACCGGCAGGGCCGCGAAGTGGCGCGGCTGGCGACGGGCGATCCGGACGGCTTTCGTTCGAATTTGCCGATGGCGTGGGGCGGACAGCCGCATAACGGGCTCATCTACTTCAACGACATCAATTCGGGATTGTGGATCACGCGGCTGGGCAAGCCGAAGATGACGGGATCTATTACAGGAGAGGCCAATCACTGATGCGCAGGCTCCATTTTCCAGAAGGCGATGCCTGCGGCCTGCGGAGGCAGGTCAGCTGAAGCGGCAACCTTCAGCGTGGCGAGATCGACGACATCGAGCTTGCCCGGCTTGGTCCCGACTCCTTCACTGGTGACGAAGGCATATTTGTTGTCGGGCGAGACAGCTACTCCGTGAACCACGGTGGTAGAAGTAGGGATGCGCGCAAGTTCACTGCCTGATTTCAAATCGTAAATAGAGATTGAGGCGTTGCGTTTGTTGGTGGCGATCAGGCGATTGTCTCCAGTGATGGCGAGGTTGTAGACCCCATCCCGCGCGGGAATGCGGCGCAGCAATTTCCAACCAGAAACATCCACTTCGACGATTTCATTCGACTTGTTGCACGCCACGTAAATCTTCGATCCATCGGAGGAAGGTTGAGCCCAAGTGGGCGAGCAGGCAGCGTTCATTCCTGACATAACGTGCGGCGCACCGCTAAAGCCCTGCTCAGTTCCCTTGCCGAGGCGGAAATATCGCGCCACGCGCAATGCGTTCGTGTCTATTTCCACCAACAGGTCATCCATCATGCAGGCGGAGTATTGCTTTGTTCCTTGCGGATTGACGCGTGATCCGTGCGGCATGGTGCAGGTGGGAATGCGGGCTATCTCGAGCATCTGCGAAGTTTCTATGACCGAGACGGATGACGGGACCATGTCGCCGTGCAGGTTGAAGTTGACCACGAAGAGGAAGGTGCCATCGGGCGTGAGAGCGGCGGTGGCGGGAAATAATCCGAGCGCGACCTGGCCTTCTACCTTGTCATTTTTTGAGGAGTATTTCAGCGCCGATCCGTTGGGTCGGCCGTGGCCGAGAATGACATAGTAGGCGTCGTGAGCGGGATCGGCAGCAATGCCGTGCGGGCCGCTGATGTCGGATTGGATGGCGCTGGTCGAGATCTCTTTTTCAAGGTGAATGCCGGTTGGATTGAAGCGGGCGCGAACGATGCGGTCGGCCGATTCGCAGACTATATAGACCAGGTAGTCGGTGGCCTGGGCCAGGGATGCTATCAGCATGATCGCGGCCAGGATTGTGCGGCGGGGCAGCATTGTAGGGAAAGTATACGGCTATGTCGTAATTGTGTTGCTGCGCTTTCGGACCATGCGTCCGCGCTACATGAGCATCTAAGAATCGATATGGTTAAGAAGAAATCTGAGCCGGTCGCTGAATTGAAGGGCTGGAAGAACATTGCCGAGTTCCTGGGACAGCCGGTCTCGGTGGCGCAACGCTGGGCGAAGTCGGGGATGCCGGTCGCGCACGAAGGGCGATCGATTACAGCGTCTAAGGAAGAACTGAACCGCTGGCTGGGGCGGGAATCGTCGGGCGAGCCGGTTACGATTGCGACGGAAGAGAGCGACCTTTTCGCCAACCTGAAGCGGGGGCTCGCGTATGTGAAGAAACATCCGAAGAAAATCTAGAACAAAATCTCAAAGCACGAAGAGCGTTGAGAAAGATTGCGGACCACGGAGACGAGAGGACCCGAGAGAGCCCCACGTCTCGCAGGGAGAAGTGGGGCTTCATGCTACGGAGTGAATTGGTAGAAGGCGCCTTCGCCTGCTGTGCCGCCGTGGACCGTGGAGCCGAAGTAGTGTCCGGCGCCGTCGGACACCATGCCGTTGTATACGAAACCGCCATCGGGCGTGTTCTTGAAACGATAGACGATGCTTTCGGTCCAGACGCCTCCCCTGGGCAGAGTAAGCCTGTAGATCGCGCCGCAACTACAGCGACCGCCGCCCTCGCTGGTGGTTCCGTAAAGATCGCCGCTGGGGTCCACGCTCACGTTGCTGATCGGGCTGGCTCCGTCGGTGCCGCCTTTGAAGCTGTAGAGCAAGTTCTCAGTCCAGACACCGCCTTTGAGGGTGAGCTGATAGACCGACCCGAGATTGTTTGCGCCGGAGTAGTAAGTCGTTCCGTAGAGATTTCCGGAGCTATCCATGCTGAGGGCGCCGTAAGGGAATCCGGCATCGGGCGTGCCCTTGAAGGCATAGAGAGTCTGGAACTTCCAGACGCCCTGGATAAGCGTGAGCTTGTATGCCACGCCTGCGCCGTTGGCCCCTCCGACTGTGCAGACTCCATAAAGACGTCCGGCAGAGTCCAGCAACAGGCGGCCTGCTGAACCGCCAGCGCCATCCACGCCTCCACTGAAAGTGTGGATGACTTTGAACGTCCAGGTGCTGCCGCTCGGCGAGAGCTGGTAAATCACGCCCATGCCCTTGGCTCCCCCGGTCGGTGTTGTTCCATAGAGATTGCCGGCTTTATCAAAGGTGACGCCTGCGCCGGGGCCGTAGCCGTCGTTCTTACCGGTGAAGTTGTAAAGAACGCTCTGGGTCCAGGAGCTGCCGTTCCTGGTGAGCTTGTACACCACGCCGCAACCTTCGCCGGCGCAGATTCCACCTGTGCCACCGATCACAGCCGTGCCGTAGAGATTTCCTTGCGCATCGAGAGTGACGCCCTTGTAGGGCTGTCCGCCATCGGCGCCGCCCGTGAAGTTGTAAAGCACGGTATGGGTGTAGCCGGTCGCG
Organism: Terriglobales bacterium; assembly: GCA_035652095.1. Taxonomy (GTDB): domain Bacteria; phylum Acidobacteriota; class Terriglobia; order Terriglobales; family Acidobacteriaceae; genus DASREM01. The sequence goes on from DASREM010000004.1 coordinate 49,525, forward strand.
GAGGGCGTGAGTTGGAAGACGGTGCCACCGCCGAATGTGCCGCCCAGAACCGAGGTGCCGTAGAGATTGCCACTGCTGTCAATGGTCAGATCGGTGTCGGGATATTCTCCGTCATCGTCTCCTGCCAGGCTGTAGATCACCTGCGATGTGCTGCCGGAAGCGGTGAGAGTCACTGCGATCAGAAAAGCAATGAGCAGAAAAGAGAGTCGTGGGGCAGGCATAGTGTCCTCCGGAGCAGGAAAGGCATCAACGGCAGCGTCTAAGATTCAGACGGGGTGGAACTATAGCACCAATAGCGTCTGAACCTCAATTCAAGAAGCCTATCAAGCGGTAATAGGTGGGACGAGTTGGCTGGCTGCTCACCCTGAGGCATTGTGAGCGGAGAGAATTGTTCAGCTGTTTTGTGGAAGTCGCGCTTCTGAAAAGAGAGAACTCGCAGAAGCCGGAAGGAATGCTGGAGTCGAAGTTCTTATAACGGCGGGGTTATCGTTGACAGGGCCGCTGTAATTTCCTAAAGTCTGCGGACAGCCTGGGGCCCCCCTCTCAACCAAACAAATCTCCCCCAAGGAGTTCGTATATGAAGTTCTCTGCCTGCCTCTTTGGAATCGTGATCACCGTGTTCTGTCTGCCGGTTGTGCTGAGTGCACAAATGCAGCGAAGCCAGCGCCTGGGTGACATTCGTGCGGATCTGGGCTGCAGCCCAGCGCCGTGCCGGTTGCCCAATGTCCGAGTGACGCAGGGTGGCAAGACGACTGCCACCGCGTCCAATGTTGCGATTCATCCCAGCAACCCTTCGCAGCTGATTCTTGGTGTGACGGACCCTTCGTGCAGTTCCTGGCAGGCGTCTTACAGCAGCAACGATGGCGGGACAACTTGGACGAAGACTTGTTTCCCGTTCGTGGGCATCATTGACGAAATTGTGCAGTCGTGGATCCTCTATGACAGCAGCGGAGAGGTTCATGCCTTGTTGCACAGCGCCAACCTCGACTGTGGGGAAGACCAGATTTTTGAAACGCACTCCAGCGACAACGGACTGACATGGAGTGCCTTGAATCGGCTGTTGAACGTGCAGTTTGCGGTTCTGGATTCGGAGGCGATCGATAACAATGCCGGGAGCCCGTTTGCAGGAAACATTTACGGCAGCTCGACGGAATTCCTGGGGCCCACCAAAACCCAGATTGAGGTCTTCCGATCGAGCGATGGGGGAACAACCTGGACGTCAACTGTCGCAGCCACTCTGCCGAACACCTTCGGTTTCGATAGCGAAGGCTTCAGCTCCCTGCAGGTCGGGAAAGACGGCACGGTTTACATGGCCTACATGGCGAGTCCAAACGGGAGCTCAAGTCCAAATGAGATGATGTTTGTCAAATCCGCCGATGGTGGCCAGACCTGGAGCAGCCCGGTCCAGATCTATACAGCCACTGCAGTGGCCGACATCCCAAACACAACGATCAGTGTCGCGGACGCCCCTGTGCTTGCCGTGGACAACAGTGCCGCGGGCAAGAGCAGGCTTTACGTGACTTTCTACAACTGGACGGGTTCGTTCATGCAAGTGCTGCTCACGCATTCCGGCAATGGCGGGAATAGCTGGAGCACTCCGGTTCCGGTTGCGCCGGCAAACGCGACCAACGATCAGTTCAAGCCGTATGTGAGCGTGAGTTCGACCGGCGCGGTCGGCGTGACATGGCTGGACCGGCGTGACGATCCCTCCAACGTGAACTACCGAACCTATGGCGCATTTTCGAGGAATGGAATTTTCTCAAGGAATATTGCCCTGGCAACGGCAAGTTCAGCGCCGACGGGCGGCCTTTTCCTTTCCGACAGCCCTGCCGCGAATGCCTGGACGGGTTCGACGCTGTACGTGGTATGGCCCGACACCCGGACAAACGGCGTGCTGCAGCAGTTCATCGGCGGCGATAAGCAGCAGTAGTTCAGAGGAACTTCCTGCAGTTGCGGGCCCCGCAGCGGCAGGGGAGTTGGCCTTCATGATGCGAGTCGCCATAATCGCAGGTGAGTTCTTCGCCGGGCAGGATGTTGCGCCTGGCGTAGAACTCCACCCGGCGATGGGCTACACGGATAAAGACATTCGGGTCGCATGAGTGGTTGACGAACTGGAAGGGAGATTCACCGGAGCTTCCGTCAATCGCCTCGGTTTCGCTGATTTCCACAATGACGATACGCTGAGCGCCTTTCGCGCGTCGTCTCGCCTCGCGGACTGAGATCTTCTCGCCTGTGAATTCGCCAAGTTTGCGCCGTGCGGGAAGCGGCCTTTCCGCAAACAAGCCGTGACCTTGAATGAAGCTGGGAAGAATACGGAACATATCAGGCGAATATAAAAACACGAAAAACCCAGAGGTGTCTATCCGGAGATTTCGTGAATTCGCGGGTGGGGTTCAAGATCTTCGGTAGGATACTTCTCGCTATGAACAAGAAGGGAAGAGGAATCTTGCTGGAGATCTGCTGCGGCAGTATTGATGATGCCATCCAGGCGGAACGCGGAGGAGCAGACCGCGTGGAACTGTGTTCGGCGCTGTTCCTGGGTGGACTAACGCCGTCGCTAGGCACCATCCAGGAAGCCATGCAACGGCTGAGCATTCCGGTGATGGTTATGGTCCGGCCTCGCGCGGGCGGCTTTTGCTACAGCGATGCCGAAATGAAATCCATGGAACGCGATGCCGAAGCCGCGGTTGACAACGGTGCGGATGGGGTCGTGTTTGGAATCCTGCTGGAGAGCGGAGAGATTGATGTGGCGCGCTGCCGACGGTTGATGCGCCGGATCGGCAAGCGGCAGAGCATCTTTCATCGGGCATTCGATGTCACTCCCGACCCGTTCCGGGCACTCGAGCAGTTGATTGATCTGGGAGTGCAACGGCTGCTGACCAGCGGGCAAAAGAATTCGGCGCCGGAAGGAGCGGATCTGATCCGGCGTCTCAGGGAACGGGCCGATGGACGGATTGAGATCCTTCCGGGCGGCGGTATCCAGCCGTACCAGGTGAAATCCATGGTGGTGGAGACTGGCTGCGACCAGGTTCATATGACGGCGTGGCAGACCTTCACAGACCGCTCGACACACGCGCAGGCGACTGTGACTTTCGGAGGAGCGCTTTATCCCGCAGAGGACCGATACCAGGTGACCGATGCCCGGCTGGTCAGGGAAGTAAAGAAAAGACTTAGTTAGTAAGTGCAGCTTAGTAACGGAAAGTCTGTGATTGACAGACTCTAAGTGCTGGAGTAAAACCACCGAATCCAACCGAACCCGGGTTGAAAGATCGTCCCTCACTACGTTCACGAAGGGGACCCAGTGTCGCAACCGGGAGCAAAACGCGCGAAAACGGAAGTGGCGAGCGATTCGCCGTCGGTCACGCAGGCCACGCAGGCAGCCAAAGGATTCGTCTCCAGGCTGCTGAGGATTCCGATTGCAATAGCTGCAGCCGGACTGCGACCGTTGGGATTGGCCAGGGTGCGGAAAAGCACATGGCTCAAGATATGCGGCACATTGTTCGCCATCGGCCTTCTCGGAATCTTGCTGGTGCAGAGGAGCAGGGACCCGCAGTCGAAATCCAAACTGGACTGGTGGAACGCTCCGATTGAAATCAATCACTGGCTGAGCTTGCCTGGCTTTGAGAATGCAAGCCTGAATGCGGTCGCAGTGCTGCCTTCGGGCAGAGTATTGGTGGGAGGAAATAACGGACTGCTTGCGTATTCCGACGACCATGGGCAGAAGTGGGTGCCGGTGTTATTCGATCCGAAGAACGAGACTTTTTCGTCCATTGCGCAAGGCGCGAGTGAGCAAGTCTCGGGAGACCAGGGAACGGGCGCAAATCCCAAGCCCCCACCGAGTTCGAATTCTCAGAATCAAAGCCGCGCTGGGGAAGGTAACCTGAAGTCCACGGGACGGGCTCAAGCGAACCAGGTCGGAAGTCAGTCCGGCAAAGTGGAGAGCGCACCGCAGACAAACGCCATCAACCCGGCGCCGGCGAAAAAAAGGGCGTCGCCGCCAGCGGAACCGGCGGCAAAGAAAACTCCGCGAGAGAAGAAAGAAGCGGGGCTCCTCGATTTTGAGTTGTTGCCACGCGTCTATGCGGCAGAACTCGGACCGCAGCAGAGCGCGCAACAACCGAGTTCACAACAGCAATATCCGCAGCAGCAGAATCCGCGACAGCAAGGGCCATCCCAAGGGGGTCCGCAGCTGCCGAATGCGGAGCCGCAGGGCCCGCGACAGGAAGGTTCGCAGGCAGGTCGTCAGGGGCAGAACAATCAGCAGCAGAGTCCGGCACAGGGCCAGCAACCAAATCCACAACTGGAGAAGGCGAATCCAGGTGCGCAGCAAATTCCCGGCGTACTGAATCAGCAGCAAGGAACGCCGCAAAGAAGGCCAGCGCCGGCAAGCCCGAGCACGAATATCAAGGCGGGTGTGAATGAGAGTGCCGGGCGAGCCAAAAAGCGTTCCTCAGCGAATCCTGCGCCGGCATCGCTCTCAGCCAGGCGCGTGTACGTACCAGTCGCGGAGCAAACGCAACCCGACGTGCTGGTGCTGGACAACTATGACGACAAGGTCCTCGCACTTTATTCCCGGGATGGCCGTTCCTGGTTCAGCGTCGACAGCGGACTGAACTGGAGAATGAGTTCTGAGGGCGTGCCGGCGGCGGGCGGCTGGATCGCGTGGATGCGAACTGGGGGCCCGCTTGGAGAGGCGTTTTCCGCACAGCGTTTTGGAGAGGCTCTGGCAAGGTATTCCTATCGGCCGCCGGGAGCGGAGCACCGCCTGCGATACCTTCCCGAAGAGAGTGAAATCACCTCCGGATATGTGAGTTCAGGCCGCCGAGCTTGGTCAACGGGGTGCGACCAAGCGAACGGGCGGATCAGCGTCAGCGATGATCAGGGACGCAGTTGGAAACTACTTGCCACGAGCCCAGTCTGCCTGCGCGACCTGGTGATGAGCGGTGATGGTGCAACCGGTTATGCGGTCGGCGACAATGGCGCGATCTTCTACAGCGTGACCAACGGGAATGGCTGGCAGGCGATCACGCGGGGAGCGCTGGGTGAAAAGAACCAGACAGGCTGGTTCGATCACTACTGGAAACTGCCGGCGCCGTGGATACAAATCGTTCTTTTCTTCAGCCTGGCCTGCCTCGGGATGGCGGTGCTGATCAGCGCACCGGAGGCAGACACGCTGGAGGAAGCAGGGCTAAAGGTAACCGGCAAGGACGAGCCGGGCAAGTCAGCGCCCCAGGTGGCGAATTTTACGGTCAGCGATCGTCCGCTCGAACCGGACGATTTTGATGCGATGGGCTTCGGGCATGTCGCGCGCGGTATTTCGGGGTTCCTGCGCAATCCTCGCACCTTGCTGCCGATCACGATTGCCATCAACGGCGCGTGGGGGCTGGGCAAGAGTTCGATGATGAATCTGATCTACCGCGATCTCGACCTCCACGGGTTTCGTCCGATGGCGTTTAACGCGTGGCATCACCAGGAAGATGACAACCTGCTGGCGTCGCTACTGCAATCTGTCAAAGAGGACGCAGTGCCGTCGTTCTTTAGCTTCGCCGGGGGGATGTTCCGGGTGCGGCTCGCGTGGCAACGACTGGTGAGGTTCTACCCGCGGGCCCTGGGCATGCTGGCGGTGCTTGTGCTGCTCGTGGGAGTGCAATACTCGTATTACCACTCTGCGAAGTCCGGCGGACTACCTTACCTGCCGCAAGCGGTCCAACTCATCAATGGGCGACTCGAGGCTCTGAAGAATTCTCTCGATCCCACCCATAAATCAACTTCTGAACCGAAGAGCGGTCAGGCAAGCGAAGGAAGCGAAAAGGCCCAAGGCTCAACACAACCGGCGCCCGATGCCGGCGGTCTTCTCGCTCTGCTGATGGGGATGCTGGTGCAGGGGTTCAGCCTGATCGATAAAGTGGTAAGGCCATCGGAGTACGGCGCAGCCCAGCCGCTAGCCACGCTTTACGTACTCTTCCGTATTTTTCCGTCAGCCCTCAAGCGCTTGCAGGCATTCAGCGAGAACCCAGCCACTTTGCTGCGCTCTTCTTCTCCGGGAGCTTCGGAAAAACAACTGGAAGCGCAAAGCAGCTTTCGCATGCGTTTCGCACGGGAATTTTCCGACGTGACCAAAGCTCTCGGAAGCAGGCGGCGCCTGGTGATCTTCATTGATGACCTGGATCGCTGCCGTCCCGCCAAGGTCGCCGAGATGCTGGAAGCGGTGAATTACATCGTGGTATCAGGGCAATGCGCCGTCATCATGGGTCTGGAGACCAACGCCGTGAAAGCCGCGGTCGGGCTGAGCTTCCGGGACATGGCCGAGGAGTTCGAGCAGCCGGGTGGGGTCACGGACCTTTTGAATGCAGGCGAACAGAAGCGGCGCCGATTTGCGGAGCAGTACATCGAAAAGCTTATCAACATTGAAATCAACGTGCCCAACCCCTCCGAAGAACAAAAAGACAAGTTGCTGGAACAGGCACGGGAAAATGCGCAACGCGACACCGAGCGTGCTCGAGAGCGGCATGTGGTAGCCGGTCTGGCCTTCATGAAAAGCCTGGCCCGGTTGGCCCTGGTACTGGGTATCGCCTGGGGGCTTGGCGTCATGCTGTTGAACATGGTGGAGTGGCGCGCTCGTGTGTACTTTGAAAATCAGGCAGCGACCAAACTCGCCAGGTATCCAGCTTCAGGTCAACAACAGGAGAAGCAAACCAACCCGACAGGTGCTGCGGCAACGGGACCGTCGGCTGCAGAGAACGCGGCGCCGGTGCAGGCCGCGAGTCCAGCCCCACGACCGTCGAGGGTTCCGACGTTGCACGAAGGCGAAAGTCCATTTCCGGGGCAGCTATTGCGGGGATGGAAAGCCTGGGTTTGTCTGGGCGCACTGGCGCTGCTGTTCATCAGTTTACTTTCACGGGTTCCACAGGCACAAACCAGCGATTCGGGTGAATTCACACGAGCGTTGGGGCAATGGGCCCCGGTCGCAGGCGCGAAATTGAAGACGCCGCGATCGGTAAAGCGTTTCTTGAATCGGGTGCGCTGCCTGGCCATGCTGCAACATCCACCAGAGCCGAAGCAATCCGTGCTGGTGCGATGGCTCGCGCCGCGCCCGGACTCGACGCCCGCGCAGGTGGCCGCTCCAATTCCGGAACAGTACCTGGTTGCGCTCTCGGCAATCGAGGCGTATGACCCAGCGCTGATTGAGGATGACATCAGGCTGGAGGACTTTCTGAGTTCGCCTCGTTTGGGCGCCCTGTTTGGGCCAATCAATCCGATGGAAATCGCTGAAAAGCGGGAAGGCCTATTGGCATGGCTGCATCAGTACAAGACGTTGAGGAGTGGAGGGCTCCTGTCTGCCTAGTACATGAAGGGCCGCACCACGGGTCGTGATCTTCGGTGACGTTTCCCCCCTCGAGAGGCATTGCTAAGGTGAAGGCCAGACAGCAATAGGAAAGGTCTGGCTCGAACATGGCGAAGTCGTCGAACAAACTGAACATTCTCTATGGCGAGGGAGATGCGGACGTACTCGCCGAACAGGCGAAGACCATTGCCCAAGCCGGTCACCAGGTGAAGACGGCAGAAGGGCGCAAGGGCGTGCTGGAAGCGTTGAAGGCGGGAAGTTTCGATCTGCTGATCCTGGGACCGACGCTGAGCCGGGACGATCGTCATCACCTGCCGTACATGGCCAAGAAATTTCATCCTGGAACGCGGGTGCTGGTAATGCACACTGACGGATCGCGGCATCCGTATGTGGACGCGAACCTGGATACGGGTTGCAGCATGGAGAGCCTGGTCGAAAAGATTGCCGGCTCGTTTGCGAGCAGCGCAGTAGCCGCGCGGTAAGAACGAGTTCGTTTTGCAGCGAAGCCCCGAGAGATCGGGGCTTTTTGCTTTTGGCGTCTTCTCTGGTGGATTGGACCTGCAGTGTTGGATAGCCCACAGAACGCCCGGGCGTGGACTTTCCCTCTGGAGCTTGGCATCATAGCGATCGTTTCAACGAAGGGATGGATGGTATGCCGAAGCAAAGCTCAGTCAAAGTCGAGTCCCTTTATGATGTGCATCCCGGGATTGCGATGGTGCAGAAATGGACGCGGGAGCTTAAGGGAAAGAGCGGCCGCTCGCTTCCGGAATGGATTGAGCTGGTGAGGAAGGAAGGTCCGAAAGACGAGCAAGGGCGTCGCGAGTGGCTGAAGACGAAGCATGGATTCGGCACCAATAATGCGGCGTGGATCGCGCAGCGCGCAGATGGAAAGGGGCGAGAGGAAGATGATCCGGAGACGTATCTGAAAGCCGCGTCGGGGTTTGTCGAGCAGCAATACTCTGGACCGAAAGCGGCTCTGCGGCCGATCTACGAGGCGCTGCTCAAGCTGGGCCGATCAATGGGCGAGGTGAAGGTGTGTCCGGGCAAGACCATCGTGCCACTGTATCGGAAGCATGTGTTTGCCCAGATCAAGCCGGCAACCAATACCCGGATTGATATGGGGTTCGCGCTGGCAAAGTATAAGGGCAAACTTCCGAAGCGGCTGATTGACACGGGCGGGCTGGCGAAGAAGGACCGGATCACGCATCGCATCGAGGTGAAGGCGATTTCGGATGTTGATGAGGAAGTGAAGCGGTGGCTGAAAGTTGCGTATGAGCTGGATGCGTAACTGCGGCTGCTGGAGGTCATGGGGAAGCACGACGTACGGGCAACGTTCTTTCTGATCGGGCGATATGTGCAAGGTCAGTTGCCACCGGCGCGGTCTTACATCTCCGATTGGGTAGCTCACTGGAAGATTCAGTAGGGCTAAACTGGCGATTAGAGCGGCAGCGTCGGGCCGGCGCTGCGCCAGGGCGGACGAATTCGTCCGTCTAGAGGTGAGCTGAAGCGGAGCAGATCCCTACGCGTGGGCGAGGGCGAAGGCTTGCTTCGCTGCGGTGATGGTTTGCTGGATGTCTTCCTCGGTATGTGCCGCGCTCAGAAATGCAGCTTCAAACTGCGAGGGCGGCAAGTAGACCCCGTTGTCCAGCATGGAGCGGAAGAAGCGGCCAAAGGCTTCGGTATCGGCTTTGGCGGCTGAATTCCAGTCGGTGACCGGACACGGCGCAAAGAACCAGGTGAACATCGATCCCACGCGGTTGTAGCAGATGGGAACACCTGCCTGCCGGGCGGCGGCGGCCACTCCAGCGGCGAGTTCACCGCTTAATTGGTCGAGGCGCGGGTAAATTTCTTTTCTGTGCTCTTTCAAATAACGCAGCGTCGCCAGTCCGGCAGCCATGGCAAGCGGATTTCCCGACAGAGTCCCCGCCTGGTACATCGGGCCAAGTGGCGCGACCATGTCCATGATTTCGGAAGGGCCGCCGTAGGCGCCGACGGGCAGGCCTCCTCCGATAATCTTGCCCATCGTAGTCAGGTCAGGATGAATGGCATAGAGCTCTTGTGCGCCGCCGAAAGCCAGGCGAAATCCTGTCATTACCTCATCGAAAATCAGAAGTGTCTTGTCGCGCTCGGTGAGGGCGCGCAGAGCTTCGAGATATCCGCGGGCGGGCGGGACGCAGCCCATATTGCCGACAACCGGCTCAACGATAACGCAGGCGATCTGGTGCCGGAACTTCTTGAACGCCTGCTCGATCGCATCCGTATCATTGAAGGGAAGAGCGAGGGTGAATTGGGTGAATTCTTCGGGAACGCCGGCTGAGCCCGGAATGCCGAGCGTGGCGACGCCCGAGCCGGCCTTTACGAGCAGCGCGTCGGCGTGTCCGTGATAGCAGCCTTCGAACTTCACGACATACTTGCGTTTGGTATAAGCGCGGGCGAGACGGATTGCCGACATGGTGGCTTCGGTTCCCGAACTGACGAAGCGGACCTTCTGCATATGAGGGAATGCGGAGAGAACGATTTCGGCAAGGTCGGCTTCTGCGGGAGTGGAGGCGCCGAAGCTGGTTCCATTCTGCGCGGCCGCGGTGATAGCGTCGATCACCGAAGGGGCGGCATGTCCCAGGATCTGGGGGCCCCAGGAGCCGATGTAGTCGACGTATTCGTTGCCATCGGCATCCCAAAGACGAGATCCTTTGCCGCGCACGATGAATGGGGGATCGCCGCCGACGGCGCGGAAAGCGCGCACGGGAGAGTTGACCCCTCCGGGAATCATCTGCTCGGCCCGCCTCTGCAATTTCAACGACTGCTCGGTTTTGCGGGACATAGAACCTCCTGCAGGGAACGCTGGTCCCTTGAAAAGCCAATCTTAGCAGCAGGGTTGGAAGGGGTTGCCGGACGGCAGTCACCGCGGCCTGTGACTCAGCTCACAGCGAAGGGGGGTCGCCGATTCACGAGAAATTCATTTTATGGAAACGCGTGTGAAACATGAACTGGATAGAGTTGTTGCCAGTACACGCCCTTCTAACCGGGAGGGTTTTTCAGGACAGCTTCGGGGGGCTCCGGGCTGTCCTAATTTTCTTGCGCTGGCATTAACTATAGTTAATATAATATCGTATGTTGGCGTTAATCTCGTGATTGCGAGGGAGCCCCGTGAGTAAGGCCTGCTTGCGCCGGAAGCATCTTCCCACGTCATGGCTGGTCGTAGTTCTGTTGCTTCCGGTATCGGTCTGGGCCCAGTCCGCGGGCGATGCCGACGGGGATCCTGCGACTACCTTCTTTCCCCATTCCCAAACCGCACGCTGGTGGATTTCGGGGCAGGACAACATCGTCTTCCAGGCACACCCGTCATTTTCCGCAAAATACAGCGGGCCGAACAGCTTCCGCAAGACAAGCGAGAATGCCACCTCGAATGTCGCGACGCTCTACACCGGCTTACAGGTAACCCGCACAACCGAAATCTTTGTGGACATCGAAGATGTCAGCGGCGGTGGGTTAAGCGATGCCTTAGGCATAGGGGGCTTCGTCAACGTAGATGTGGTGCGCAATCCTACGCTGGGCACCAAGCCGTACCTGGGACGGGCCATGTTCCGGCAGATTCTTGGGCTCAGTAAGGAAACCGTGGAGACGACACGAGGCCCATTCGGGCTGGCAACGCGGGTTCCCGTGCGAAGGCTTGAACTACGCGGCGGCAAGCTCAGCACCGCGGACTTTTTTGACGTGAATGAAGTCGGAAGCGATAGTCATTTTCAATTCCTCAACTGGACTTCGGTCAACAATGGCGCTTATGACTACGCGGCGGACACCCGGGGCTACACCGTCGGCCTGCTTGCCGAATACCATGATCGCGCCTGGGCGGCCCGGTTTGGCGAGATGCTGATGCCAACGGTGGCGAACGGCCTGGACCTCGAGTTCAACTTGCGCAAGGCACGCGCCGAGAACCTGGAATTTGAGTTTCATCCGAAAACACGGGTTGGGCAGACCAGTATCCGGCTTCTGTCGTTCGTGAATCACGCGAACATGGGTGTGTATCGCACCGCGGTCATCAATTACCTGGCAGGGAAGACGCCACGGCCGGACATCACCGCGCATCCGACTCAGACCACGATCAAGTACGGATTTGGCCTTAGCCTGGTGCAGGAGTTGCCGCATCATTTGCGCGCGTTCGGACGCTTTGGCTGGAATGAAGGGCAGCACCAGTCGTTCGCATACACCGAGGTCGACGAAACGGTCCAGGGCGGCGCGGACCTCGCCGGCGCGGGATGGCGGAGGCCGCTGGACAAAGTTGGATTGGCGGCAATTTCCAACGCCATCTCAGCCGATCACCAGCACTATCTGGCACTTGGTGGACTGGGATTCCTGCTGGGAGACGGTGCGCTGAGTTACGGGCGCGAAACCATCATTGAAGCTTATTACAACGCGCATGTCTGGCGAGGATTGTTTGTCAGCTTGGACCTGCAGCACGTTAGTAATCCGGGGTATAACCGTGATCGCGGTCCAGTGCTGGTGCCCGGAGTGCGAATTCACCTGGAGTTTTGAAATTTACTTCTCGACCTTCACGCCCTTCCAGAACGCGACGTAGTCCTTGATTTGAGAGGCCGCGGATTTCGGCTCGGGATAGTACCAGGCGGCGTCGCGATTGCTTTTGCCGTTCACTTCCAGGGTGTAGTAGCTCGCGTTGCCCTTCCACGGGCACACCGTGTGAGTCGCGCTGGGCTTTAGAAATTCCCTGTGAACCGCATCGGGCGGGAAATATTGATTGCCTTCGATCTCGATGCAGCGATCGGATTCGGCGAGGGTGGTGTTTTCCCAGATAGCTTTGGCCATAACACTCGATTAGATTGCCAAGCGTGGTGAAGGAAGCAAGGAAAATTGCGACTTGAGGAACGCGTGCTGCTGATTGTGACATACTTCAGGCCAAGCTCATGATGCGCTCTGAAACCCTAATGGTGTGTGCGCCGTCCTCCGCGGGATGGAACGATGACCGAGCCCGGCAGTGGCGCGAGCTGGGATTTTTTCATGCGCCACAGTTTACCGAGGCGCAGGCGCAGCACCAGGAACTGTGTGCGCGGTTGCGAGAGTTCGGGATTGAACTGGTGCAGTTGCCCGCCAGCGCGGACCTCACGCTGGACGCGGTCTACACGCACGACGCGTCGTTGATGTCGGATTCGGGTGCGATCCTGATGAATCCCGGCAAGGCGAACCGGGTGCCGGAGGCGAAGCGTCATGGGAGTTTCTTTCGCGATCTGGGGCTGTCGGTGCTGGGCGAGATCGTGCCGCCGGGCAAAACCGAAGCCGGGGACATGGTCTGGCTGGACGCGAAGACGTTGCTGATCGGGCAGGGATTTCGCACCAATGCTGCCGGGATCGGGCAAATGCGATCGCTGCTGAAGCCGAGCGGGGTGGAAGTGATCTGTGCACCCCTGCCTTACGGAATGGGCCCGGCATATTGTCTGCATCTGATGTCGTTAATCAGCCCGCTCGATGAGAGCACGCTGCTGGTGGATTTGTCGTGGCTGGCGGTGGAGACGGTGGAACTTCTGCATAGCCGGCGCTTGCGGCTGATCGAGATTGACTCGTCGGAGCGGGATACGCTTGCCTGCAACGTGCTTACGCTGGGGCGCAACCGGCTGGTTGCACTCGAGGAGAACGGGAAAACCAACCAGAAACTCCGGGATGCTGGTTACAACGTGAAGACTTTTCCGGGTTCTGAGCTCTGCATAAACGGTGGTGGCGGGCCCACGTGTCTGACTCGGCCACTGGCGCGAGGCTGAGATGCGGTGGTTGCGTGCAGCCGAGGCGGCTGCCGCTCCACAAGCTGATACAATAGAGAAGCAATGGCCCTGCCGTTCGTCCGCGATATTTTCGCGGGCGTGGAAAAGTTGCCCGCCTTCCAGCGTGTTGCCTCCCACCTGCGCGAGAACACGGGACGTATACGTGTTTCCGGACTGACCCCGAGCGCGAAGGCTCTGGTCCTGGTGCTTCTGCAGAAAGCCCTGGAACGGCCGCTGTTGCTGGTGGTTTCCGACAACAAAGCGGCGGATGAACTGGTTCCCGTGCTCCAGGCTTTCGGGGAACTAACCGGAGCGCTGGATGCAGCATTGGTAGTCGCTCTTCCCAGCCGGGACGTTTTGCCATTCCAGAATCTTTCTCCACACCCCGAAATTCAGGAGGAGCGGGCGGTCGCGCTCTGGAAAATTGCGACCGGGGCGGCGTCAGTCGTTGTGGCTCCTGTGACCTCGACCGCGATCCGGCTGCGGGGCGCTGAATACTATGCCGATCTGGCGAGAATCGTTCGCCGGACCGAGACAATCGAGGTTGAGCCTTTGTTGCGGCACCTGAATACGGTCGGCTATTCCTCGACAGATGTAGTGGAAATGCCCGGAGAGTACGCGCTGCGCGGAGGCATTCTCGATGTCTATTCACCGGAAGCGGACCGCCCGGTCCGAATTGAGTTTTTCGGCGACGAGGTTGAGTCAATTCGCAAATTCGATCCCGGCACGCAACGATCCGCAAGCCCGCTCGACGAAGTAGTCTTGCTTCCTCTCACCGAAACTCCCGTCAATGAGGATCTGCTGGGCGCAATTCATGCGCGGCTGTCGGGTCAGCGGGTCGCCGGACAGGAAGAAATTGTGGAGGAGGCAGTCCGGGCCGGGGGCGTGACCGTTTTTCCGGGCTGGGAATTTTATGCGCCGGTCGCGGGTGCGGAACGCACGGTTTTCGATCTGCTGACGAATGCGATCGTCATAACCGATGAACCCGAAATCCTGAAGCAGGAGTTCGAGCGGGTTTGGACGCGGGTTGAAGACGCACACGAGCGGAGTGGGGTCGGCAATCTGGTGCGGCCGGAGGACCTCTACTTTCCGCCAGAACGCTGGTGGGCCGCTCTTCCTGCCCTGAACGGAGTTGACCTCGAGCAACTGGGGATCGAGCGCGGAGAGGGATCGGCGCCATCAGCGGCGTTTCTTTCGCAGCCAACGCCGAGGTTTCACGGGTCCGTACCGGCGTTGCTGGAAGAGGTGAAGAAGCAGCTTGCGGAGCAGAACCGGGTGGTGATCTCAGTTCCGAATGTAGGGGAAGTCGAAAGACTCGCCGACATGTTCAGCGAGTACAGCATGTCGTTTCGCCTGGGGACGCGCACGCGGGGCGGAGAAAGCTTCGCGGACGAGACCGCTTACTTTGCGGGGGAAATCCTCACCACCACTCTGGTGAAGGCGTATGTGCCGGAAGGCTTGATTCTTCCGGAGGCGAACCTGACGGTTTTTGGCTCGCGAGATTTATTCGACGAATCGGAGAGCGTGGTTTCGCGGCCACAGCGGCAAAAGTCGAAGACCTCGGCGTTCTTGTCGGACTTTCGCGATCTCCAAGTCGGAGATTACGTGGTCCACGTTGAGCATGGAATCGGCCAGTATCACGGACTGAAGGAGATCAACCAGGGCGACGGCAATGCCGAGTTCATGCTGCTGGAGTATGCGGAAGGGGCGCGGCTCTACGTTCCACTGACGCGCCTCGACCTGGTGCAGAAGTATCGCTCGCAGGAAGGCGCGAAGCCCGCACTGAGCCACTTGGGAACAGCGACCTGGGCCAAGACCAAGGCGCGGGTGCGCAAGGCCATGAAAGACATGGCCGACGAGCTGTTGAAGCTGTACGCGCAGCGCAAGTCGGCCCAGGGTCATGCGTTTCCCGCAGACAACCAGTGGATGCGTGAGTTTGAAGATGCCTTCGAGTACAGCGAGACCGACGACCAGGACATGGCCATCGCGGACGTGAAGCGGGACATGGAGTCGTCGCTTCCGATGGACCGGTTGCTCTGCGGCGATGTCGGGTACGGCAAGACGGAAGTGGCGATGCGCGCGGCCTTCAAGGCGATCAACGACAATAAGCAGGTCGCGGTGCTCGCGCCTACGACGGTGCTGGCGTTCCAGCATTACGAGACGTTCAAGCAACGGTTCGCGGCGTTTCCGGTGAACATCGAGATGATCAGCCGTTTCCGCACGCCGAAGCAGCAGAAAGAAATCCTGCAGAAAGTGGAAGCCGGGAAGATAGACGTCCTGATCGGGACTCACCGCCTGCTTTCGAAAGACGTAAAGTTTGCCGACCTGGGGCTGCTGGTTGTCGATGAAGAGCAGCGTTTCGGCGTGCGCCACAAAGAGCGCCTGAAGCAGATGCGTAAAGAGGTGGATGTGCTGAGCATGTCGGCAACCCCGATTCCGCGGACGTTGCACATGTCACTGGTTGGCTTGCGCGACATGAGCGTCATCGAGACGCCTCCCCGCGATCGCATCGCAATTCAGACCGTGGTGGCGAGCTGGGATGACAAGCTGATCCAGACTGCAATCGAACAGGAGCTGGAACGCGGCGGGCAGGTCTACTTCGTCCACAACCGGGTCGAGAGCATCTGGGAAATCGCGGCAAAGCTGCAGGAACTGGTTCCCAAGGCGCGGATCATTGTGGGTCACGGGCAGATGTCGCAAGGTGAACTGGAGAAGGTGATGCTGAAGTTCATGCATCATGAAGCGGACATCCTGGTAGCGACAACGATCATTGAAAATGGATTAGATATTCCACTTTGCAACACCATCCTGATCAACCGCGCCGACCGGCTGGGATTGTCGGAGTTGTACCAGTTGCGCGGACGCGTAGGGCGCTCGAATCGCCGCGCATATGCTTACCTGATGTTGCCTGCAGAGGTTGAACTGACTCCGATTGCCCGCCGCAGGCTTGCGGCCTTGAAGGAATTTTCGGACTTGGGCGCGGGCTTCAAAATCGCAGCGCTGGACCTGGAACTGCGCGGCGCCGGCAACCTGCTGGGAGGAGAGCAGAGCGGGCACATCGAGGCGGTCGGCTTCGAGTTGTACACCCAAATGCTGGACCGCGCGGTCCGCGAAATGAAGGGCGAAGCGGCCGCGGAAGAAGCTGAGATCCAGCTCAATCTAGGGCTCAACATTCGCATCCCTTTCAACTACATTCCAGAAGAGAACCAGCGCTTGCGGATGTATAAACGAATTGCCGGGGTAGAAACCGAGTCGCAGTTGAACGACGTGCGCGGCGAATTGAAGGACCGTTACGGAGAGCCTCCGCCGCCCGTGCAACATTTGATGGAGTACGCGACGTTGCGGCTGCTTGCGCTGCGAGTAGGAGTGTCCGCGATCGACCGCAAGCGCGAGCAGGTCAGCATCAAGTTCACCCAGAATGCAGGCGTGGACCCAGAGCGGCTGGCACGATTCGTGTCGTCGCAGCGCGGGGCGCAGTTTACCCCAGAGGGAGTATTGCGGTTCAATTTGAAAGCCATCAAGGCGGAAGAGATCCTGGCATTTTTACAGAATCTGCTGGGCGAGCTAACCAGTGGCGTACCTTCCCCGTCTGTGTCTATGTAAGCGTGCGCTTTGCCGGTTCTGGTACAGCTTTTAAATCCATGAAAAAAAGACTCACAGTCATACTCCTCCTGCTCTTAGTCATTTGCGCCGGTGCGCCAACGAATGCTCGCGCCGGAAATCAGAGCTCCGGTGTGGCCGAGGTCAACCAACTGATTGACCGGTACTTCGATTTCTACTTCCGCAACCATCCTACGGCTGCAACCGCGGTGGGGTTTCACCAGTTTGACGGCAAGCTGGAGGATTTTTCGCGGCAAGCGCTGACCTCTGAGATTGCAGGGTTGAAAGACTTCCAGGCCCGCTTTGATTCTGTCGTGGATTCCGATATGCCGGCGGATGCGCGGGTGGATCGCGAACTGGTCAGGTCGGCCATCAAAGCCCGCCTGCTGGAACTGGAAAGCATCCAGATGTGGCGGAAAGACCCGGACCTGTACACCTCAAGTGTTTCTTATTCCGTGTTCCTCGTCATGAAGCGCAACTTCGCTCCGGCAGAAGAACGCTTGCGTGCGGTGATTGCGCGGGAGCGGCAGATTCCGGGCGTCTTTGATGCGGCGCGGCGGAACCTGGAGAATCCTCCGCGCATTTACACCGAGGTAGCTTTGCAGCAGTTGCCGGACGTGGCGGGATTTTTTGAGAAAGACGTTCCGGCGGCATTCGCCACGGTGAAGGACCAGAAATTACTGGCGGACTTCAAGGTAAGCAATGCCGGAGCGGTGCGGGCACTGCGGAATTACGAAAATTTCCTGCGTGCGGATCTTCTGCCGAACTCGAAGGGAGATTTTCGGATCGGCGCGGAAAACTACAGCAAGAAGCTGCTCTATGAAGAGATGGTGGATGTGCCCATCGATCATCTCCTGGAACTCGGGTATGCCGACCTGCGACAGAACCAGGACAAACTGAAGGCAGCTACGGCGAAGATTGACCCGAGCAAGTCTCCGCGCGAGGTAGTGCAGGCTTTGCAGAAAAATCATCCGCCTGCCGAGAAGCTGTTATCGAGTTTTCGCACTAAGCTGGTGGACTTGCGGGGGTTCATCGAGCGGCAGCACATTATTACCATCCCCTCCCAGGTCATGCCCATCATCGAGGAGACCCCGGCGTTTGCACGGGCGTTGACTACGGCTTCGATGGACACACCCGGGCCATATGAGACCAAGGCAAACGAGGGGATTTTCAATGTCACTTTGCCTGATACGAAGTGGAAGCGCGAGCGTACCGAAGAGTGGATGCAGGGATTCAATCACGGCGTGATTACCAGCACGGCGATTCACGAGGTGTTTCCCGGACATTACACGCAGTTTCTCTGGGTGCAGAAAGCTCCGTCCAAGGCGCGCAAGCTGCTCGACTGCGGCAGTAATGCTGAAGGCTGGGCACACTATACCGAGCAGATGATGCTCGATGAAGGCTATGGCAAGGACGACCCTACGCTGCGCGTGGGGCAGCTACAGGATGCCCTTTTGCGCGATGCCCGCTTCATTGCCGGGATCGAAATGCACACCGGGAAAATGACGATGGAGCAGGCCAAGCAATTTTTCATTGAGCAAGGTTACCAGGTGCCTCCGGTGGCGGATGTGGAAGCAAAACGTGGAACTTCGGATCCGACGTACCTCGTGTACACGCTGGGCAAGCTGCAGATCATGAAATTGCGAGACGATTACCGAAAGATGAAGGGCGATCAATTTTCTCTTTTGGAGTTTCACGACCGGTTCATGCAGCAGGGAGCGGTGCCACTGAAAATCATTCGCAAGACGATGCTTGGGGACGATAGCCCGACCCTGTAGGGCTGCGTCGATTTCGCTCAGGGTGGCGGAAGCGGTAGTCCCTGCACGTTCGCAGCCGAGGCGGCTGCCACTCCACGGGCTTGGTTTCGCGAAAATTCTCCCGCGGTTACAATCGTGAGGCCTCGAAATGCACCAGCTCGGGTCGAGGCCAGGTGAACTCAGCGATGAAGATGACGGTACGCAAGGCGGTATTCCCCGCTGCCGGACTGGGCACTCGTTTTTTGCCCGCAACCAAGGCCCAACCCAAGGAAATGCTCCCGCTGGTGGACAAGCCCATCATTCAATATGGCGTGGAAGAGGCGCTGGCTGCCGGGTGCGACCAGATCATCATCATCACTGGCCGTGGCAAGCAGGCCATCGAAGACCACTTCGACGTGAGCTACGAGCTCGAGAAGATGCTCGAAGAGAAGAAGAAGACCGACCTGTTACAGATCGTGCGCCAGATCTCCGACATGATTCACGTCGCGTACGTGCGCCAGAAGGAAGCGCTGGGCCTGGGCCATGCCGTGCTAACGGCGAAAGAGCTGGTCGGCCCCGAACCGTTTGCGGTGTTGCTCGCCGATGACGTGATTGATGCCGAGGTTCCGTGCCTGAAGCAGATGATGCAGGTATTCGAAGAGACGCAGAGTTCGGTGATCGCGACGCAGATTGTCGAGGGCGAGGCGATCTCCGCGTACGGGGTGCTGAAGGTGAAGCCTGCGGACGGTCGCTTTGGCGGTAGGCTGTTCGAGGTCGAAGATATGGTCGAGAAGCCGAAGCTTCAAGATGCGCCGTCGAACCTGGCGATTATTGGGCGTTATATCTTGACTCCGACGATCTTTGAGACTTTATCGCAAACGCAATTCGGCACCGGCAACGAGTTACAACTTACCGACGGCATGCGGCTGCTGCTTAAGCGCGAGAAGATGTATGCGTTTGTCTATGAAGGCAAGCGGCACGATACGGGAGATAAGTTAGGGTTCCTGAAAGCTACGGTGGAGTTCGCGCTGAAGCGGAAGGACCTTGGCGATCCGCTGCGGGAGTATCTGAAGGGATTGAAGTTGTAAAGCACGCCCTTCGCGTTCGCGAAACGGCTCGCTTCGCGAATCGCTCAAGGCGACAATTCTGAAGGCGAAGGCAGTAACCCCCGCCCAAGCTGAGCTTGGACGGGGCAACTCTAGCTTTACTGCTTCAGGCTTGCCTGCAGCTTCCTGGATTTTTCTTCTACGCCTTTGGCAAGCTTCTCTTTGTGAGCTGACATCTTCTTTGCGATACCCTCATCGCTTAGCGCGATAATCTGCGCGGCCAGGATTCCGGCATTACTTGCGCCAGCCTTGCCTATGGCAACCGTGGCGACGGGAATCCCTGCGGGCATTTGAACGGTCGAGAGCAGCGAGTCCAAGCCGTTCAGGACCGAAGTGATGGGCACACCAATTACGGGCAGCGTCGTATGAGCCGCAACCACTCCTGCTAAGTGGGCTGCGCCTCCGGCACCGGCGATGATGACTTTCACCCCGCGCCCGGCTGCGTTCTTTGCGAACTCGGCGCTGCGATCCGGAGAGCGATGCGCGGAAGTTACATCCATCTCCCAGCCGATGCCGAAGTCATCCAGCGCTTTGGCGGCTTCGCGCATGATTTCCAGGTCTGAGTCGCTGCCCATTACGATTGACACCAAAGGTTTGCTCATAAGGTAAGTGGTCCTCTTAAGTAGTGGATTATTTCTTGAGGGCGCGCGCCGCGATATCGCTGCGGTAATGGGCACCCTCGAATTGGATTTTCGATACCGCACCGTAAGCGCGATTCACCGCAGTTCGCAAATCTGCGCCGCGAGCCGTCACGCCCAGCACCCGGCCTCCGGCGGTAAAGTAAGCGTCGTCATGCCTGGTCGTTCCCGCATGAAAGACTTTGACGCCGTCGATGCGGGCGGCCTCATCCAAGCCAGTAATCTTCTTTCCCGCTTCGTAAGTGCCGGGATAACCGCCTGACGACATCACTACGCACACCGAGGCGTCGTTCGACCAGCGAAACTCGCCATCGCTGACACGTCCTTCGATGCTGGCTTCGAGCGCCTCGACTAAGTCGCTTTCCAGGCGCATGAGGATGGGCTGAGTCTCGGGATCGCCGAAGCGGCAATTGAACTCGAGCACCATCGGACCCTTCGCGGTCATCATCAGGCCGCAATAGAGAAGGCCTTTATACTCGGCGCCCTCGGCCTTCATCCCGGCAACCACCGGCTTGGCAATATGCTGCACCAGCCAGTTGCTCATCTGGTCGTCGACGATGGTCGGAGTCGAGTAAGCGCCCATGCCTCCGGTGTTGGGGCCGGTGTCGCCGTCGCCGACGCGCTTGTGGTCCTGCGCTCCGACCAGGGCCGCGACGCGTTCCCCGTCGCTGATCAGGAGAAACGAAAGTTCTTCGCCTTGCAGGCACTCTTCGAGGATGACGCGGGCCCCGGCCTCGCCGACCATCCTGCCGCTGAGCATCTCCGAGGCTGCGGTGAGTGCCTCGTCTTTGCTCTTGCAGATGACTACGCCCTTGCCTGCCGCCAGTCCGTCCGCCTTGACCACCACCGGCATGGAAAAATGTGGCAGGGCGTCGTGAATTTCGTCCATCGAGTCACAGATCGCGTAATGGGCGGTTGGGATGTGATGCCGCTGCAGAAATTCTTTCGCAAAGCTCTTGCTGGATTCAAGCTGCGCGGCGGCCTTGGTGGGGCCGAAGATCTTCCAACCGCGCCGGTTAAATTCATCCACCACGCCGAGCGTGAGTGGAAGCTCGGGGCCAACGATGGTCAGGTCGGGGTGGAGTTGGTTGGCGAGCCCAACGATGGAATCCAGGCTCTTGAGATCGACGGGCAGGCACTCGGCTTCGCCGGCGATGCCTCCGTTGCCGGGAGCGCAGAACACCGCGGTCACGCGAGGAGATTGGCGAAGCTTCCAGACCAGAGCGTGCTCGCGCCCTCCGCTGCCGATGACCAGGACTTTCATAGCGAGACAGACAAGGGTATGGGGAGGGAAGAAGTGCTGTCAAACTGCAATCGCCGATTGAGAAATTGTGATGATTGATCTTTGAGGGTTGAATTGAAAACCCTGGATCCGGCGGGGGTTCAATCCGCCATCAAGAATGAACAATGGTCTTAACCCGCATATAATCTGTGCCAATGATCACCGTTTCCAAAGAGGATTACCTCAAAGCGATTCTTGAGGCCGAGAGCGAGGGAGAGACCGTGATCTCGGCTACGCTGGCGCACTGGCTGAGCGTGTCTCCCCCGGCGGTCACGATGGCGGTGCGGCGCCTGAAAAAAGATGGCCTGGTACGTGTGAACGGCGAGGGAGAAGTGGGACTGACCTCGGCCGGCCGCAAGATCGCGCGGAAACTCACTTTGCGTCACCACCTGATCGAGCGGATGCTTGGGGAAATTTTTGGCATGGAATGGTTCAAGGTGCACGATGAGGCCGAGCGCCTGGAGCATGCGGTCTCGCCGGATTTCGAATCCAAGCTGCTGGCCAAGCTGGGACGGGGCGGGGCCTGTCCGCACGGCAACATGAGCGAAATGGAGAGTCCGACCAGCCGCCGCCGGCGGGGCTTGCTGCTGCTTTCCGATGCGCAAGAGGGGAAGAGTTACCTGGTAAGCGGCATTTACGAACGCGACCGAAGACTGCTGGAATTTCTGGAAGAGCGGGGAATCCGGCCGGGGGCGCGCCTGCAAGTTTCTGGAAGCAACTACGATCAAACCATGACGCTGGTGACCGAAGTGGGCGAGGTTTCGCTGGGGAATTCCGCCGCGGGGAAAGTCTGGGTCAAGCCTGCCAAAGGGAACGCGACCGTTCCACTTTCGTAACGTTAACCATAGTTTACATTCTGAGGTATACTTGGGCTAATGCTGATGCGTGCGCGTCCTCTTACGAAGCTATGGCCACGAACGTAATCAACACGCGGGATCGAGCCTGGCGGTTCGACGTAGTGCGGCCCAGCCTGCCTGAAATCCACAGCAGTCTTCCGATTCCACACACCTCGACATTTCTGCGCAAGCTTCTCGCCTTCGCGGGCCCGGGCTTCCTGGTGGCGGTGGGGTACATGGATCCAGGCAATTGGGCGACCGACCTGGCCGGCGGGTCCCAATACAATTACTCGCTGCTTTCAGTGATCCTGCTCTCGAACGTGATGGCGATCCTGCTGCAGAGCCTGGCGCTGAAGTTGGGGATTGTGAGCGGGCGCGACTTGGCGCAGGCCTGTCGAGACTATTTCAGCCGTCCTGTGACCCTGGCACTGTGGGTCTTTGCCGAGGTCGCCATTGCCGCGTGCGACCTGGCGGAGGTGATTGGCTCGGCCATTGCGCTCAACCTTCTCTTTCACATCCCGTTATTGCTGGGCGTCTGCCTGACGGCGGCCGATGTTCTGCTGCTCTTGCTTCTGCAACAGAAGGGCTTCCGCATGATCGAGGCGATCGTCATCACCTTGATCGGGCTGGTGGGAGTCTCTTTTGCAGTAGAGATTGCGCTGGCGAATCCCAGTTGGATGGGGATCGCCCGAGGGTTTTTTGTGCCGTCCACGCAGATCGTTCGCAACCCCGGGATGCTCTACATTGCTATCAGCATTCTGGGCGCAACGGTGATGCCGCACAACCTGTACCTGCACTCGGCCATCGTGCAGACGCGCCAATTCGAGCGGACACCCGAGGGGAAACGCGAGGCAATCCGGTTCTGTACTCTTGATTCCACCATTGCGCTGACCATTGCGCTGTTCATCAATGCCGCGATTCTGATCGTTTCTGCCGCAGTGTTCTACCGCCATGGCTACAACCAGGTGGCGGAAATCAATGACGCGTATAAATTGCTCTCGCCGCTGCTGGGAGTGACGGGAGCAAGCACCGTGTTTGCGCTTGCGCTGCTTGCCTCGGGCCAGAACTCGACGCTGACTGGAACCCTTGCGGGCCAGGTAGTGATGGAAGGATTTCTGAATATCCGGTTGCGTCCGTGGCTGCGGCGGCTGATTACCCGGTTCCTTGCGATCATCCCGGCGATCATCGTCACCGCATTCTGGGGAGAACGCGGGACCTCGAAGCTGCTGATTTTCAGCCAGGTGATTCTGAGCATGCAGTTGAGCTTCGCAGTTTTCCCGCTCGTGCTCTTTACCGGTGACAAGCTGAAGATGGGCGAATTCGTGAATCCGCCGTGGCTGAAGTCTCTGTCGTGGGTCACGGCTGTTCTGATCGCGGTGTTGAATGCCTGGCTCCTGGTGCAGGCCTTCCGGGGTTGATTTTTCACCACAGAGGGCGCTCAGGCTCACTGAGAAACCCTACAACTACAAAGGACACCAAGTTTCACGAAGGACGGCGCTTGCTTTCTCGCTTCGCTCAATGCGGCCTTCCGGGGCAGCTTTCCTTCGTGAACCTTTGTGTCCTCTGTGGTTGAAAAAATGATCACCACGAAGGAACCCTTGCCACTACGAAATCTTCCTCCAGAGGATTAAACTAGATAGTTTCAGCTCTGCTCATTGTCGCTGGTGGTGCCGCAAGCGCGCGCCCGCATCTATGTTTCTTAGGAAGGCTTTCATATGAACAGCTTTGGCAGTCGCTCGACGCTCCGGGTTGGTGGCAAGGATTACGACATTTACCGCATCGACGCACTTGATAAGCAGGGCATTTCGACCAAGCACCTGCCGTACTCGCTTCGCATTCTGCTGGAAAATCTGCTGCGCACCGAAGACGGGCGCAACGTGACGAAAGAAGAAATTCGCGCGCTTGCCGCATGGAACGGAAAATCGAAGCCCGATAAAGAAATAGCTTTCACGCCCAGCCGCGTGCTGCTGCAGGATTTCACCGGCGTCCCGGCGGTGGTCGATCTGGCGGCCATGCGCGATGCGATGAAGCGGCTCTCGGGCGACCCGGCGCTCATCAATCCGCTGCAGCCTGCCGAGTTGGTGATCGATCACTCGGTGCAGGTGGACGAATTTGGGTCGAAGAATGCGTTCGACATGAACGCGCTGCTCGAGTTCCAGCGAAACAAAGAGCGCTATCAATTCCTGCGCTGGGGACAGACCGCGTTTCGCAACCTGGCGATCGTTCCGCCGGATACGGGCATTGTGCACCAGGTGAATCTCGAGTTCCTGGCGCGCGTGGTCTTCGTGCATGAAGAAGATGGCAAGCGGACGGCGTATCCCGACACCCTGGTTGGAACCGACTCGCACACAACAATGATCAACGGCCTTGGCGTGTTGGGCTGGGGCGTGGGCGGAATCGAGGCCGAGGCCGCCATGCTGGGGCAGCCGGTGTCAATGCTGATCCCGCAGGTGGTCGGAGTGAAACTGACAGGGCGCTTGCGCGAAGGCGCGACCGCGACAGACCTGGTTCTGACCATCACCGAATTGCTACGCAAGCATGGAGTGGTGGGGAAGTTTGTCGAGTACTTCGGCCCGGGATTGCCGCAACTGGCGCTGGCCGATCGCGCCACCATCGGCAACATGTCGCCGGAATACGGCGCCACGTGCGGAATTTTCCCCATCGACAAAGAGACGCTCACCTACATGCGTCTGACCGGACGATCGGACGAGCAGATTGCCGTGGTCGAAGCGTATTGCCGCGAGCAGGGGTTGTTCCATGACGAGAAGACTCCGGAGGCGGAATACTCCGAATTGCTGGCATTGGATCTCTCCACGGTGGAGCCGAGCCTGGCGGGACCGAAGCGTCCGCAGGACCGCGTGGCGCTGTCGAAGGCGGGCGAGTCGTTCAAGCAGGCGCTGCCTTCGCTGATCAAGTCCGGCAAGGAGGCGAAGGCGGGCAGCAACGGAAACCTGCAGCATGGAAGCGTAGTGATCGCGGCGATTACCAGTTGCACGAATACATCGAATCCTTCCGTCATGCTGGCTGCGGGCCTAGTCGCGAAGAAGGCGGTGGAACGCGGGCTGGAGGTTCCATCGTGGGTGAAGACGTCGCTGGCGCCGGGCTCGAAGGTCGTACGTGATTATCTTGAGCGCGCTGGTCTGACGTCGTATCTGGAGAAGCTGAAGTTTCACATCGTGGGCTATGGCTGCACGACATGCATCGGAAACTCGGGGCCTTTGCCGCCGGAGATTTCGCAAAGCATCGACGACAAGAATCTTGTAGTTGCATCGGTGCTGTCGGGAAACCGAAATTTTGAAGGCCGAATCAATCCTGACGTCCGGGCGAATTACCTGATGTCGCCGCCGCTGGTGGTGGCGTTTGCGCTGGCGGGGCGGATCGATCTCGACCTGCGCAAGGATCCGCTGGGCACGGGCAAAGACGGCAAGCCGGTTTATCTCGCGGATGTATGGCCTTCACAGGCAGAGGTGGAGGAGGCGGTGCAGAAGTCGATCTCGTCCGAGATGTTCCGCAAGAGCTACGGGGCGGTGTATGACGGCGACGAGCGCTGGCGCTCGCTGCAAGTCCCTGCGGGCGAGACCTACGCGTGGGACAAAGACTCTACCTACATCCGCAAGGCGCCTTACTTCGATGACATGTCGCTCAAGCCGTCGCCGGTATCGGACATCAAAGATGCGCGGGTGCTGGCGGTGTTAGGCGATAGCGTGACGACGGATCACATCTCCCCGGCAGGCTCGATCAAGAAAGACAGCCCGGCCGGAAAGTATCTGCAGGAGCACGGCGTGAAGCCGGCGGATTTCAATTCTTACGGCTCGCGGCGTGGCAATCACGAAGTGATGGTGCGCGGCACGTTTGCCAATGTTCGGCTGCGTAACCGCATGGTGAACACCGAGGGCGGATTCACGCGGCATCTGCCCAGTGGGAAGGAGATGTCGATCTTCGAAGCTTCGGAGAAATACATCGCGGAAGGAACTCCGCTGGTCATTCTGGCGGGAAAGGAATACGGGTCCGGTTCATCGCGCGATTGGGCGGCGAAAGGCCCGCGCCTGCTCGGAGTGCAGGCGGTCATCGCGGAGAGTTACGAGCGCATTCACCGCTCAAATCTCGTGGGGATGGGAATTCTGCCGCTGCAATTTGCGGCGGGCGAGAGCGCGCAATCTTTGGGACTGACTGGGGAAGAAGTGTTTGAGATCGGCGGAATTAAAGATCTTATTGGAAACTTTGCCGCTGGGCGGCAACTGAAAGTGCGCGCGACTGCGAATGGCAAGACGAAAGAGTTCAGTGCGCTGGTGCGGATTGATACTCCGCAGGAAGCCCAGTACTACGCGAACGGCGGCATCTTGCAGTACGTGCTGCGGCAGTTGCTTACGGGGAAGACCAATCCGGAAGCGGTGCACGCGTAAGTAAAACGTTGACAGGGCTGGGGTTATCGCTGTTTCGCTGGTGCAACTCATTGCACATTGACCGGGGCGCCAGCGACGAGGCACAATGCTGCGCAGCCCGAAGCGTCTCGGGCTCAGTGAGGCCCCATGAAGTGTTCCTGCCTAGCTGTGGTCTTATGCTTCGTTTTTACGTCGTCGCCCCTGTTCGCCCAGCCTAATGTCGGGACGGCAGCTCTGACGTTCACCACCATTGATGTTCCGGGGGCGGGATTCACCGACATCTGGGGCATCAACGTTGCTGGAGACGTTGTTGGAAACTATGGCACGAACAGCAGCGATCCTCATAAACGTGGGTTCTTGTACAGGAATTCCACCTTTACAACCGTTGGTTACCCAGGCGCTTATAGTTCCTCCGCAGAGGGAATAAACGATTCGGGCATGATCGTTGGATATTCAGAATTCAGCGGTGGGTCAAGTGCTTTCGGCTTCGCGTACGACGGAAGCACCTACACGCCTATCAAGGACGGTAGCAACAGTTCGACCGTGGTGGACGGTATCAATAACGCCGGGGTGATAGTTGGGGGAACGGGAACAATCTTTTCGGCGAGAGCATTTGAACTGGTTGGAGGTCAGTTCAAGTTGGTAAGGTTCCCTGGACCCAACGTCGAGGCATTCGCGACAGGCGTGAATAATTTGGGCGTAGTGGTCGGATGGACCGGGCCGCCCTACCAAGCCTATATTTACAAGGGCGGAACGTTCCGCAATATTGATTTTCCCGGTGCGACCAACACCATCGCTTGGGGAATTAATGATAGAGGCGTGGTTGTGGGATGGTTCTTTGGAGCGGGCGGAAATTGTAATAACTGTGCATTCGCGTGGAAGCAGGGTAAGTATCTGATATTCAGTTACCCTGGTGCTATCGCTACATCAGCAGCAGGGATTAACTTTTCAGGACAAATTGTAGGATCGTACGAACTGCCTGACTTCACCTGTCACGGTTTTGTCACAAGTCCAATCAGCCAGTTGGAGTTCTGAGTTTCGAAGCCTGGGCATTCCGAAAGAGATAGGGGGGTTGCGACGCACGCAGCCCCCTTTTCGCTTGACGCTTTAGAAAGTGATCCAATGTTGAACAAACGGTGACCCAGTGGATCCGACCAAAAAGTTCATGATCTGAGTGGCTACTTTCTTCTCGCCCGGTGCTCCTGGGTGGGTGAAGTCTCCCCACTGCATAGAATCCATGCTGTTGCCGGAGCGGAAGTCAGAGATGTTGCCTGGACAACGCGAACTATTCTGTCCATTGCACCAGTTCACCCCGGCGCTGCTGAAATTTTGAGCGCTCGCCCAGAGATACGGTCCCCAATCAAACCAAGGTGTGTTGTTATAGTCCACCAGTCCAGAATATGGGTCGCTACTGGTGACGTTGTTGGTCTGATTGATCTGCGCGACGATCAGCCTTTGCACAGTAAATCCTTCCTCATAACAGACTGTTACGAAACGCGCCCGCATAAGTGGCACTATCTATGGTCGCGGCTAGTTATAGGTATTAGTGGAGATGCACTCAGACGGTGCGATGAGATTAAGTTACGAGGATTGCTGTCAGCCGCTGCGCTCCCATGATGTT
>DASREM010000005.1:0-29860 GCA_035652095.1 Terriglobales bacterium
ATGACAGTCGTCCTCACCGATCTCTGGGAGAACGAACGCCGAGTGAGTTCGCCTGCCAAATCGCTTGCAAGGGCGATTTGCCAGGCTCACAAACCGTCGGAAACTAACTCTGGGAGTGTTACAGAATAAGGGGACCGATCAAACCGAAACTTGTCGTATTCTTACGTGAGCGAAAGCAGGGGGCAGGTCACTGGAATCGACTCACCGGGACAAATTAGTTTCCTATCTGGAAGAAGAGCATCACGGGTAAGGATTGCAACGAGAGGAAATGGTTTCAGTAGCGCCGCCCTACGGCAGCAGTCATGCCGGCATCACAATAATGACAGGTCTCCGAATTTGCCCAGTTTAGTTTCCCACACGCGTTGCAATAAGCCGTGGCTTGGCCTGACGCTGGAGTGCTACTCCGAGATGTCACCGCGCTCCTGGTGGATATAACCGCCTCCCATATGGCAGATACCACCACTCCCAAAACTACGAGGCCAGCGGTTACTGCGTAAATCGGTTCGGGTAAACTCTGGAGTGTCCAAGCCCCAGCTAGAATCAACACTTTCAGTGAGAAGACAGCGACAAGCGGAAGCACCGCCAGTCGGAATAGGAAACCCGTTACCCTTATGACATCGCGCATCTTTGCCTTCTATTCTCCTCTGCAAAAAGCGGTCCCACAAAAACCTTTCAAACCGCCGATTGCTCGCGGTCGCCTACCTTGTTGCTTCTTGCGCTGTTTTGATCATTAGCTTCTATCGAAACAATCAATTGCGCAGAACTCTTGAGTTCAGAAGGGAGCTCGCCTAAAAAGGAATACGGAACGGTCACAGGGAATTCAAAATTTCGGGGAAACTTCTCTTTTAGGTCACTCGGTGCAAATGAAAGCCACACGTTAGCAACGAATTCAAAATAGCTGTGCAGTTGGGTGGTCAGATCGATGGCCTCCTTGGGCTCATAACCCTCGATCGTAGGCAAAAAATGATGGTGAAATTCCTTGGTTCCTTCCTTCCATGAGCACCCTATAATCGCGGTGATTTCGTGGCCCTTATTGCGATATGCGTTGATTTCGCGTCGGGTTGCAGTTTGCTCGAGTTCCTCCAACTTTTTTTCGTAGATCCAAAAGTATTTTTCTTCAGGTTGCTCCTTCTGGCCACGACTTATCGCAGTCCTCAGCAACTCAAAAAAGTGATCGAGTTGCCAAAAGAAAGCGGCCAGGTGAGCGCGGCAGATCAATACATCAACTTGCGTCTTATCTCGTGAACTTTGCTCTTGCTTTCTCAATTCACCCGGCTCGGTTTGTAGGGCAGCAGTTTGCAGATAAAGACGCACAAACGCCAGATGATAAGCGGCATAACTCACACCTGACCACATCTCGCACAATGCTCCAATCAAATCCAGCTTCGGAACATCAGGCACGTCATTTTGACTTCTTTCCCGCTCACTCACGCGTCACCCCCTTATCTGCCAACACTGCGAACTACAAAGAACCGACCAACGAAGTACCGGAACAAATTAAAGCCGCTACGTCAAAGCCGTGGCAACCTAAGAACGTGCTCTTTCAGCCACATCGTTTCCAATAGGGACTCTTGGGAATCAAACAACGAGAAGGCATTGAGATTGAAGTCATTCAGTCGACGGAGGATATCCGTACGCTTACTGGAAGGTAGATCGAACTTCCAGAGGAAGTCTTCGGCGGTACGTCTCTTCGAGAGCACATCTTCGTGAGGGTGAAAGTGCCAGCCCTTCTCCGAATCGAAATTTCCGCACATCGTATAGTCAGACTGCTGGCGAAAATGTCTCGCATCACCGCGAGTGTACGGCCCAATTCCTCGAATTCGCGGTCGATCAGAGGCACCGGTCTTATAGCCCTCCGGCATTTCGCAAAAGACGTAAACTGATCTGTAGCCGGCTTCCGGTCGTGGCTCTCGGAAGGCAAAAAACACCGCAACATAGAGAGACCGAGACCAATCTAATAGTGGCGAAGGAAAGCCATAATGCCGAAGATAAACCATATAGCGGTATATGGAAGCAGACGGGAACCGATCGAATTCTTCGTATTCGAGAAATGATTCTCGCATCCTGTCAGAGTAGTCTGGTACGTTCCAATTAACTCCAGTAAACGTCTCCACTGAGGGAAGAACCCTCGTCATGCGAACGTAATATTCAGACAGGAACATCCCCTTGCAGTTAGCCCTCTCCAAGGTTGTACTCAGTTCCCAGTTTGAATTCGCATGGCCCCTAAAAAGCAACGACGCGTATTTCGATCTGATAAAGGTGCCTTTAATTCGTTCGATCTCTGTATCGAGTTCCCGTAAATCCGAAATTTTCTTTCCTTCCAAGAATACCTCTCCCTCTATCAATCGCTGCCCGTGGCCTTTGGCACCGCTGTGCGAGTGCAGGGTCCGATGCCGATCAGCGTCGCTCGGAGGCAAACACAAAGGAGCCAGGCGCTAAAGGAATTGATGGTCCTAACACCAATGTGCCCGTCGTCGACTGTAATCGATAGATATCGATTCGATAGTCCGACGCGGCGAAGAAAATAGAGCCGTCAGGGTTGAAATACGTACGAGGAGTTCCCGCAACCGTTGCGCTAGCGGTGAGCTGTGAATTGACCAGGTCGATGTGCGCAACCGTAGTCTGGTCAAGCGAGAGGTCAGATATAAAGATGTTTTGAGCGGAGGGATCCAATTTGACGCCAGCGATCTCGTCTCCGCACACTGTTAGCATCGAAACTGTGCAGTCAATCAGGGGCGTCATCGGATTGATAGAATTCGGATACACATCGAGAGAAATTGGTCCTCCACTGTACCCTGCATTGAAATAATCTACGATGAGATCATCGGAGAAGTCGATTCGATAGTAGGAATCTGCGTAACCCACTCCTGCAATGAAACCTGTGTCAGTTCCAAGATCACCCGTAGCGGGATCGACCAGTCGAAACGAATAAGCGGTTCCATTGGCGCTATGGAAATTCACACTGGACCCGTCGTAGAGCTTTCGTCCATCCTTTGTCGTACCGAAGAGCGATTCCTGCAGATAAAAACTTGGGCCGTACGTCGCTTGGACTTTGTGCGTGTTGACCATGAAGCCGTTAGTCGAGCTCATTTTGAAGAGTTCGACACTGGAGTTGAACTCACCATTGGAGTCGAGATAAGAAAAAAGAGCGTACCCATACTTGCCGCTCGGATGGACCACGAACTGCGACAACTGGTTTGCCAGAAATCTTTGAGCAGGCCGTGGCGCTGGTACGCCTCTGGCGTCCGTTGGGTAGGCAAAGATGAAGGTTTCACCTGCGGCGGTCGAGCCCGCAAGATACAAGAATCGGGTATTTGGAGACGAGAACATTTGGATCGGGGATACGCCGACCGGAGTGGAGCCAACGCGAGTCGCAGTACCTGTTCTGAAGTCAACGTCGTAGGTCACCAGGGTGCGATTCTCGATGATGTAAAGAACCTGAACGCCTGCGGCGGAACAAGACGTTGCGGTGAAAAGCGTTCCCGATGACACAACTAGGAGGAGAAGTGTGCGCAGTGTGTTCATGTACTCTCCTTAGATTCGCCTAAGGCGTGAATTGAACTCGGCCTGAGAAGCTAACGAACGCTGAGGATGGTTTGGGGGAGGCAAGGGGGGAAAACCCGGGGACAGACGGGACGTTCACCAATGGGAAACCTAGGGGCAGACGGGACGTTCGGACCCTAGGGACAGACGAGACGTTCGGCCGTTTCCATTCGGCGACAATTTGGGGAACCTTCCGTCTGTCCCCGGTTTTCCTCCTGCTATCGCGCGATGAACGTCCCAGATCGTCCCCGCTGAGGGGCCACCCCTGGTAGCCTATTTGTGCAAATCCCTTTGGTTGCATAATTTCATGAACATTTCATTAACCAGAAGAGCAACCAGCAACTCAGCTCTAATTGCTTTCGACTGTTCTATTTAACCTTCGAAGCAACAGCGGTCAGGAACCGATCGCCAGCCCCGTTCCGTACCCGATTTCGACTCTGCCCACGGTTCCACAACCTTTTCCACAGCGCTTATTCCTCCGGCCCCCCGCCGTGGAGCAGCGATTCGAACCGGGTTGAACTCTTGATAAACGCCATCTTCACCGTGCCCGTCGGCCCGTTTCGCTGTTTCCGGATGATCAACTCCGCAATCCCATCCAGCTCCGGCTCATCCGGCTTGTAAACCTCTTCCCGGAAAATAAACGCCACCACGTCCGCATCCTGCTCGATCGATCCCGACTCTCGCAAGTCCGCCAGCTGCGGACGATGATCTCCCGCGCCGCGGCTCTCCGGCGCCCGGCTTAACTGCGACAGCGCCACCACCGGCACCTTCATCTCCTTCGCAATCCCCTTCAATCCCCGCGAAATCGCCGACACCTCCTGCGTCCGGTTCTCATAGCGCCGCCCGCCTCCCGACATCAACTGCAGGTAATCGACCACGATCAGCGACAGCGACCCTTGCGACTGTTGTAGCCTTCGCGCCTTCGCCCGCATCTCGCTCAACGCAATCCCCGGCGTGTCGTCAATAAAAATGGGAGCGTGCGCCAGCTCTTCCATCGCCCTCGTCACTTTGTGCATGTCCTCGCGCCACAACGACCCCGTGCGCATTTTGTGCGCATCCACCCGCGCCCGTGAGCACAACATGCGCAACAGCAACGCCTCGCGCGACATCTCCAGCGAGAACACTCCCACTACCTTCTGATCGTCAATCGCGACATTCTCCGCGATGTTCATTGCGAACGACGTCTTTCCCATCGAAGGCCGGGCCGCAATGATGATCAGGTCCGAGGGCTGGAATCCGCTCGTCATGTCATCCAGGTCGGTGTAGTGCGTCGCCAGGCCGGTAATGCGCTGCCCTCGCTGTAGCAGGGCATCCACCGATCCAAACGACTCCTTGATGATCTCCTGGATCCCCATAAAGCCGCGCCCAATGCGCTTTTCCGACAATCCCAGGATCGCGGCTTCGGTGTCATTGAGTATGTCTTCAGCAAGGTCGGTCTGGTCGGAGGCGCGTGCGATCGCAGTATTTGCGGTATGGATCAATCCTCGCAACAGCGACTTGTCGCGGACGATCTTGATGTAGTGCTCGATGCTGGGACGGTCCGGGACTCCATCGATCAGCCCCGAGATGTATCCCACGTCGCCGATCGCCTGCAGCTCTTTGTGACGGTCCAATTCCTCGATCAGTGTGATCAGATCGATCGGCCGGGACGAGTCCATCAACTCGACCATGCGGGTGTAGATCCGCCGGTGCGAGTCCAGAGAGAAATCTTCCGCCTGCAAATGCTCGGCGGCTTCATTGAATGCGAGGTTGTCCAGCAGGATCGCGCCCAGGATCGCGCGCTCGGCTTCCACATTCGCCGGAAGACTGTGCGTCAAACTATATTCGCTGGTCGCCAAGATACAAGTGCCCGTCTGGGAGGAAATTTGTCGGAAGCGAATCGCATCTTACCCAGCTTCCTCTTGTGAATGCCAAGTAAGCGCGTAGGAAAACCCCTCCCAAAACAAATCTTTTCGGCTCCCCACGTGCAGTATAGGCAAATAAAAAGCGAATATCAAGAAGGGCAGTAGAAGGAATCCGAGCTTTGATTGTGATGGAATGCCCAGAAATTGGTGATGGAATGCCCAAAAATAATACACGGCCCCGACCAGCCATCGGGGCCGTGTTTGCTGTGTGGATGTTTGCCTGGTCACCGCCGAAGCGTTGAACCGTTGAGAGCCCGCGGTGAATGAATTTGCGCCGGCTTAGAATCAGGCCGCAACGCCCCTCCCCGTCGATTCACCCTCGAGAACCTTCGGGTTCCACCAGCTCTGCTTCACTCTCCAGCAGGGCCTCAAGACATCTCACGCATGCACTGGGAGCACTTTGCAACATGGCGATTGGCATCGCAAGAAAAAAACGGGTGTGTGTTGTGCAGAAGCTGTGGAGGAAAGGTCCTTTTTGTGGAAAGTTTCGGAAAAGCGGGGGAAAACCGGCGAGGAACGTCGATCGGCAAATTGATTGTTCAGGGAAAAAATGCAATCTCAAAGCGAACCAACAGATTAAATCTATTTTTCCAAATAGTAGTCCACCGACGTAACCACCCGCACGTTCTTCATGATGCTGCTGTCGGCGCCGCCGTATCCGCCCTCGCCTCCGTCGCCGCCCTGATCATCCGGCAGAATCGAAAACACTCCCTGGTTGGCTTGCCGGATCGATCCGACCTTGCTTCCTGAATCGGAGGCGAAACGATCGGCTGCGGCGCGCGCATTCTTTGTGGCTTCGGTAATCATGTCAGGCTTGATCGAGTTGAGGCTGGTGAACTTATAGGCCAATCCCTGGCCGGGATCGCCGCTCAATGCGATCCCTTTCTGGAGCAGCAGCATGGTTTTCTGGGCCGCGGCCGCGACTTGATCGACGCGCCCGGTCCGCACCGTGATCCTCTGCTCGACAATGTAGCGATGCGGCGCGCGATTGCCGCCGCCATACTCCTGGGCTTGCGTGTCCACGACGCGCACCACGCCCAGTTCGATCTCTGGCGCCTGGATGCGCTGTCCGGCCAGAAAATCCAGCACGGTTTTCTTGTCCGCTTCGGTCTTCGAGTAGAGCGTGGCCAGGTCGTCTCCGGCCTCTTTATAAGTGAGCGGCCAAATCGCAAGATCGGATTTCACCTTGCGCTCCACCAGTCCTTTGACGGTGACGTAGCGGTCACTGAGGCGCGTGGCCTTGATCTGCGAGCCCAGGATCCATCCCCCGATAATCAGGCCGAGGGCGATGAAAAGGCCCAGTGGCGCCAAGTCGAAGCGGGTGCTTTCTCGTGTGTCTGCCATGTGAGTAGATGGTCAGTATACGCCGGGAAAACAGGGAAAGGGCCAGAGAGGACCAGCCATCGCTTTGAGCAACTTCAACTACAGAGGGTACCGAGGGCACGGGGTAAAAACATTCAACCACCAAGGACACTAAGTTCCACAAAGGAAAATCGGCAGGTGCTCAGCAAAGGGGGTTGAGCAACAACTAGCAACCACAGAGGGCACGGGGTAAAAAACATCAACCACCAAGGACACTAAGTTCCACAAAGGAAATCGGTAGGGGGGTCGGCCTCCCCGTCACCCCGCGAGATGGAATGCAATAATCCTACAGAAGGCGGCTGGTTTGAAGCCGGCTTCGATCATGATGAACGAACTCCGTCTGCCGTCCAATGTTGAACACTGCGAACGCATCCTGGTGTCTGGAGCTGGTGGTGGCTTCGATGTGTATGCAGGAGTTGCCATCTATGAGCGGCTTCGCCGCTTGGGAAAGAAAGCCTTTCTGAGCAATCTGTCATTCACTCTGCTGGAAGCAACAAACGCCGAGAAGTTAGGCCGAGCTCTGTACGTAGTACAACCAACTACGACTGGTGCTGACGTTTATTTCCCCGAAAGGGGGCTCTCCCAATTTCTATCCAGCCCGGGAAATGAGGTGGATGTTTACGCGATCGCGAAGTTGGGAGTGGTTCCGGTGAGAGAAGCGTATACACAACTCGTGGAATCGCTGCGACTGGATGCGATCGTGCTCGTGGACGGAGGCACGGACATCTTGTTGCGGGGCGACGAGCAGCAACTCGGCACACCCGCTGAAGACATGACGAGCCTGGCAGCGGTCGCTGCTCTCGAGCTGCCAACGCGTCTCGTTGCGTGTGTCGGCTTCGGAATCGACACCTTCCATGGTGTCTGCCATGCTAATTGGCTGGAGAACGTCTCGGCATTGATCAGAGAAGATGCCTTGCTCGGTGTCACCGCCCTGCTGAAGACCATGCCTGAGGTCGAGTTGTATCTGCGAGCCGTAGAAGCGGCCGAATGCGGGGTATTGCGGCAGCCCAGTATCGTAAACGCCAGCATCGCCTCCGCGATTGAAGGGCACTTCGGCGATTATCACCGCGGACCGCGCACTCATGACAGCACGCTTTTTATCAACCCGCTTATGAATTTACTCTGGATGTTCGATCTGCCGGCTGTGGCTCGACGCAATCTTTACCTCAGCTGCCTGGCACAGACCGAAACGATTTGGGACGTTCATCGCGCCATAACAGAGTTCCACTCTTCTATACGCCATCGACCGCCACAGACCATTCCGCATTAAGGCGCCAGCCAGATCCAGGTACCGGTGAGGTGCCGCAATGCTTGTTATCGGCGATCAGCTGTTGCCCGCGCATTGTCCTGCAACTCCGCATGCGATCAACAACTGCTTGCAACTGAGACCATTACCCTGAGCCGGTCTGCACAGGGGCGGTGGCAGCTCCTTCACAAAGTTTTAGCGGACTTCGACGCCACCATGAATGTCAATGATGGGGCGCCGGATGACGATGCGGCCGGCGTCGTCTTTGTAGTAATAGTGAGGACGGCCTTCGTAAATATATTTCCGGCAGCCATATTTCTTGGCTTGGCCCGGAGGCAGGCCGCAATCACCCCAACCCGTTTTCTTACCGCGGCTCCAACCCGGGGGCCGATCGTCATGGTCGCCGTAGGCACGATACTCGTAGCCGTCGCGACGTTCCCATCCGTGATCATCGTCTTCGGCGTGATGCTTATTGCCGTGCTGCTTGTGATTTCCGTGATCCGCCATGAGTGCCGGTGTGGTGAAGGCGAGGGCAGTCGCGAGAATGAAGGTGGCCCAGAAGGGTTTGGTCATGATTTCTCCCAGTGCTGGTGATGCACGCAAGTTTCCGTAAAGAGCAGCATATTTTTCAGCAACTTACGTTTGCAAGATTACCGATGTACCCGGATAGAGCTGGGAGAAACAAGGACAAATTTACACGCCGGGCCGCTGCTCGAGAAGAACCCCTGAATCAGTTCAAATCGCGCAGTGTAACTGAGGTGAAACCACCGCTGGCACCGTCGAGACTGACTACGGTCCGAACCTGGCCTGCGCTAAAGGTGATGGGACCGCTGTCGATGTAAGCGAACTTGCTGCCGGGAAGAGTAAAAAAGACCTCATAGGCGCCGGCGTTGACGCTGAGATAAGTGGAGGAAGCGAGAAAAGCGAGGCTGCTGAAATTAGGCGTAACCGTCGAGAGATTCGTGCCGGAGGGCACGATATAGATATCGGCGTTGCCGAGCCCAGGGGAGGCGTTGATGATACGGACGCGAAATTTTCCGGGGTCGGGAGCGGAGTTGTCGTCGGTGTACTGCACGCCGGTGATGGAGGAAGCATAGTTGGCAGCGAGGTAGGTGGTGCTGGTCCCGCTGCTGAAAGTAAGAGTCTGATCAAGGATGGGCGTCGACGTGCCGCTGACTTCCACCTGCAGGTGACGGGAACCGGAGGCCACGGAGAGGTATCCGGTAGTCTGCGAGAATGCGATATTGCTGGAGACAGTTTTACTGTCAACAAGAACGTTGACCGTGGATAAGTTAGGAGAGGCTTGCATGATCCGAAGCTGGGCATGATCGCTTCCGCCACCGCATCCGAGCATGGCGAGAGTGCAGACAAGTGCAAGGGCAAGTTTCAGAGACACGTTTCCTCCAAAATGGCGAATGAATGAGTGCGCTCCAGGTGGAAGGAGTCAGGAGCGGCGGCTGATCTGGAGTCAGCGAAGGAATCTAAACATAGCGCGTCGCAAAGTTGGGTAAAGAGTTCGTCAAGGAATGTAAAGGTGTGGCGGTTCCAGATTGGACGAGCGTACCTCAGCGGCTGAAGCCGCGGTCGTTGCGATGCTCGTACGGCACGAGTGGAACTCGTGCCCTTCCCGAAAACCTTCGCTGCCGAAGGTTAAACTTCGGGAACGCTCACGTCAGCCTTATCTATTTTCTTTTTTCATGCGGCGCATGAGCGAGGTGGGATGGATGCCGAGGATGCGGCAGGCCTGCGTCTTGTTGTTACCGGTCGCGGCAAGGACTTGCTCGATGTAGTGATCTTCGAGAGCGCGCAGGCTGAGGAACTGGTGCCCGGTTGGGGAGATGTCGGCGGGAGAGAGCGCTTCCGCCCGGAATTCAGAAACGTGATCCCGGATTTCTTCAGGCAGGGATGCAGCGTCGATATCCCCTTCGGGAGACAGGATCATGGTGCGCTCGACGACGTTTTTGAGTTCGCGAATATTCCCGGGCCAGGGATATTGCTGGAGGAGTTCGGCGGCGGCCGGAGTAAATCCGGTGAACTTCTTGTTGAGTTCGCGATTGAAGTGCTGCATGAGTTCGAGAGCGATGGGCACGATGTCTTCCTTACGCTCGCGTAAGGGCGGGATGTATAGGGGCACGACGTTGAGGCGATAGTAAAGATCCTCGCGGAAGTGGCCGTGGGCGACGGCATCTTTGAGATGGACATTGGTGGCGGCGATGAGACGCACGTCCACTTTGATGATGTGAGTACCACCGAGGCGGTTGAAGGCGCCATCCTCAAGGACGCGCAGCAGCTTGGCTTGCACGCTGAGCGACATGTTTCCGATCTCGTCCAGAAACAATGTGCCACCATTGGCGCGTTCGAGTAGGCCTTCCTTGCGGCGACGCGCATCGGTGAAGGCCCCAGGTTCGTAGCCGAAGAGTTCGCTTTCGAGAAGAGTTTCAGGGAGCGAGGCGCAATTCAGTTCGAGCAACGGCATGTTCGAACGCGGGCTGGCGTAGTGAATCGCCTTGGCGAGCACGCCCTTTCCGGTGCCGCTCTCGCCTTGAATGAGAATGGTGGTGTGATCGGATTCGGCGGCCTTGCGGGCAATTTCCAACATCGCAATGGCGGCGGCATTCTGGGTGACAACTTTGCCGAAATCGTAACGCCCCTTGGCGGACTCGACGGTGTCGCGAACGCGCAGGCGGAGGGAGAGCATCTCGCTGGCGCGGCGCAGGGTGGCGATCATGTCATCGAGGTGAAAGGGCTTGACCATGTAGTCGTAAGCACCGGCTTTCATGGCTTCGACGGCCCTGTCGACGAGATGATAGGCACTCATCATGACGACGATCGCGGCGGCATTGGCCTGACGAATACGGCGGAGAACTTCGACGCCGTCCAGGCCGGGAAGCACGATATCGAGCAAGGTGAAGTCGGGCTTCTCTTCCTGAAAAACGCGGAGCGCGTCTTCCCCGGAGGAGGCGGTCAGGACCTCGAAGCCCTCCTGGCGCAAACCGCGCGAGATGGTCCGAAGGGTGAGTTCCTCGTCATCAACGACCAGCACGGAGTAGGGCATAGCTAAACCACCATTCCTGATTCCGCCTTCGCGACCTGATCGGCGAGTTCCTCGCGAATGGGCAGAGTGAGAGTAATCGTGGTGCCATGGCCGACAACGCTGTCGGCACGGATATCGCCATCATGGCTGCGCAAATAGGCCTGGCTGATGCTGAGACCGAGGCCGGTACCCTTTCCCTTCTTGGTGGTAAAGAAGGGATCAAACACATGGGGGAGGACGTCGGGAGGGATACCGCAACCGGTGTCGCTGACGCGGATTTCCACGCTCTCCTGGTAAGTGAGCCTGCTGGCCTCGATGGTGATGCGCCCGCCTTCGGGCGTGGCTTCGGCTGCATTCAGCAGAAGGTTCATGAAGACCTGGGAGAGTTGGCTGGCGTCGGCGCGAATCTGAGGGAGATCCAAGGGCACGAGATTCTCGACTCTCTTGCCGCGCAGCATGGGCTGGCCTTCGAGAAAGCTGAGCGTGTCGGCGATAAGGCGGTGCAGGCCGAGCCTGCTGAGCACCAGCGGTCCTGGGCGTGCGTAGTTCACCAGCCCGCGCAGGGTCCCCGAAATTCGTTTGGCTCCCGCGATACATTGTTCGATTTCGGCGCGCTGCTCGGGATCATGCGCCTCGCGCAGTTCAAGCTCGAGGTGAGAAAGGATGCCGAGCAAAGGGTTGTTGACTTCGTGAGCCGCTCCCAGAGCGAGGCGGGCGAGGGCGGCGTATTTCTCGTACTCGGAGAGTTGGGACTGGAACTGTAGTTTTTCCTTATTGAGTTCCTGTTCTTCGTAGAGCCGGCGAAAGAGTTCCTGCTGGGCGAGGTCGCGCTCCTCTGCACGTTGTTTCGCGAGTTCGTGGGCTTGCTCGAGACGCAGGTCGAGGGCGCGTTTCTTGTGCTGGAAGATCCACAGGGCCACCGCGGCAAGGGCGAGGAGAACCCATGCGGAAATGACATAGACCGGGACATACGAAGCGGCACTTCTCGCAAAAAGCCCGAAGAATGGGCTAGCGAACGAGTTATGGGCAGCCAGTTGCGGCGCTGAAATGAAGCTGGTCATCCACTTATAACGATGAGGGTGCGTGTCTCAGAAAGCAGTGATGGAGGTCACGGGGAGGGGTGTCGCAGGCCGCAAAAAAACCCGGCCTCGTGCGGGAGGCCGGGGGCAATGGAGAACAGTCGCGATGGAAAGTGGTTATTTCTGATCCGGGGACATGATGTCGCTGACGTGGATGATGCTGGTGGACTTGTCCAAGTCGCCGCTCACGGTGACGGTCTTGCCTTCAAACTGGCCGGCTTTGACCTGGTCGTCGAGCTGGTAAGTCATGGTGTCATTCTTAAGCACATATTTGCCGCCAGCCTTTACCACCGTTCCGGTAAACGTGCTCTGGGTCGCGGCCGGAGCGGCGGTGGTTGCGGGAGCCTGAGAAGGCGCCTGAGTCGCGGGCTGGACCTGATCCGTGCTGGGAGTGGATTGGTCGGTGCTGGGCTGGGTTGAACTGGGCTGAGCGGTCTGATCCGTGCTGGGCTGGGCGGTCTGGCCCTGCTGGGCAAAAGCGATCGGGAGCAGCACAGCTGCCAGGGCGATTGTGGCGAGAAGACTGAAGGTCTTATTCATGTATTCCTCCGAAAAGTCGCGACGGGGCGCGAGACAGGTTACTCATAGCACGCTTGCTGCCAGCAGGATGGGATTGACCCGATTGCAGTTGCAACCTTAGGGAGGAACTCGCTCGGGAGTTTTTGGGCAGCAAACGCGACAAATTTTCGCCTTAGTTTTGGATTAAAGGAAGGTCACCGCCGGCCTTACAGGGTTTGCTGTAGGCATTTTCACGATGCGCAGAGGCGGGGTTCCTTCCATCTTTCCTGGCGCTCTCTTACGGTGGAGCGCGCGATTTAGCGGTTTCGGAGCCAATCGAGGAACATCTGCTCGATGGGCTTGTCGTAAGTCATCATGACGTGGCGAACGGTATGTCCGCTTACAAAGTGACAGACTTCTTCGGCGAGGTTCTTGGCGTGGTCCCCGGCACGTTCGAGGGACTGAGTCATGAAGATGACCTGAAGGCTGGCCTGGCGCTGCACGTTCTCGGGATTTTCGATGTGACGCAGGAAAATTAGATTGCGCAAGCGGTCCATCTCGGCATCGGCGCGAAGGACATCAATGGCTTTGCGGACGTCGCGGGTGGAAAAGGCATCGCCGATGTCGGTCAGCATCTTTTCGAGGACGGTTGCCATGTGTGTCAGGTCGCGAGTGTCCTGAGGCTCGAGGCGACCGGCGGCGGCCTGGGCGCTGCTGGCAAAGCTGAGCAGGAGATCGCCGATGCGTTCCAGGCCGATCATGAATTTCATGCAGGCCAGCAGTTCGCGGGCTTCGGGCGCGGTGACGGAGGTGATGCTGGCGGTCACCCCAGCATCGATTTCCTGATCGAGGTTGTCCAGTTCTTTCTCGCGCGCGCGAATGGTATTGAGCAGAGGAGAGGAGCCGATGGCAATGCCTTCGGCAGCCGCAGATGCGGCTTCGGTGGCGACGCGGCAGGCCTCAATGGTGCGCTGGACCAAGTGCGAGTAAGACCATTCGGGAACTGGACCCTTGACGCTGGCTGTACTCATAGGCGCACTTCTCCCGCGACCTGGTGGATTCCGCCGGACAGCGATTTCCCGAGGTGTTGGACTGGCGGCCACGAGGCAAGGATAGCGGGTGAAGGTTGCAATGAGGTTAAAACGGCGTGAAAACTTGGTCTAATTTTCGCGGGGATGAATCGCCGGCAAGGTGAAGATAAACCGGGAACCATGGTTCAATTCGCTCTCGGCCGCAATGGCGCCACCATGCGCGAGCACGATGTGCTTGGCAATGGCCAGACCCAGACCGGTGCCTCCGGACTCCCGGGAACGGGCTTTGTCCACGCGGTAAAAGCGCTCGAAGAGACGCGGGAGGTGTTCGGAGGGAATGCCGGGGCCAAAGTCGCGAACGAAGAATTCCACGCCGGCTTCCGAGGGACGGGCCCCGAGAATGATGCGATTGCCGGAAGCAGCGTACTTCAAGGCGTTGTCAATGAGGTTGGTAAAGATCTGGTGGACAGCTTCGCGGTCGGCGATCACGGTGGCGTTGGCAGTGTCTTCCACCTGGAGGTCCATGTTATGGGCGCGGGCTACATCGTGAAAACTCTGCACCGCCTCTTCCAATAGTTCCTTTGAGGTAACCGGCTGGATATCGAAGCGCTGCTCGCCTGACTCAACCCGGGCGAGAGTGAGCAAGTCCTCGGTGAGACGAGACATACGCGCCGCGTTCTTTCTGATGATTTCGAGGAAATCGCGCGAATGATTGGTTTCAGGCGCACTGTCCAGCAGGGTTTCGGTGTAGCCCTGGATGGAAGTGAGCGGAGTGCGAAGCTCGTGCGAGACGTTGGCGATGAAATCGCGGCGAGTTTTCTCGATACGCTCGCGCTCGGTCAAGTCGCGGAGCACGGCAACGGCGCCGCCACCGGGGAGGGGGGCAGCAGTGACATCGTAGCTACGACCGACGCTGATGGAACCAGCACGCGCGGTAGCGACCTGGCGGTGGTCGCTGGCCGCCTGGAGAGCCCGGAGGAAGTCGGGATCACGAACCGTTTCGACCACGGGCGCCTGGAGGCGGGTTCCCTGCCCGGCGAGTCTGTTCATCATCTGGTTGGCCCATTGCACGCGCTGATCCGGGCCAACCGCGATAACGGCGTCCTGCATGCTGTTCAGCAAGGTCTCAAGCTGCCGCTGACTGTTCTGCACGGCGCGGAAACTTTCCTCCAGCTGGCGAGCGGTTTTGTCGAGCGCGGCCGCGACCTGTCCGACTTCGTCACCGGAAGTCTCGGCGATGCGGGCCTGAAGGTCTCCTGACGCGATCTGCTGGGCGAACCTGACAATCCTTTGCAAGCGCCGCGAGGTGGATTGAGCGGCGAAGGCAGCGAGAGCCAGGGCAACAATCGCGGAGATGATGGCGCCGGGCCACAGGGTGTAGCGGGCGCGGTCGCGAGCGGCCTGGATGTCCTGGAGCGGGTAAGCGAAGCGAACGGCACCACCGGAGATCGGTGCGGCAACGTAAAGAAAAGGGATCCCAAGGGTATGGCTGCGACGAACGTCGACGCCGATCTCTCCTTTGAGTGCGGCGGCGAACTCGGGACGGCGGGAATGATTTTCCATGGAGGAGGCATCGGCTTCGGAATCGGCAAGTACTTTGCCATCGGCATCGATGATGGTGGCACGAGCGCCTGCGGCCTGGGCCTCCTGGGAAGCGATGTCTGGCAAGTTGTGACGGGGGTCAATGTTGACGCGGTTGGCGAACAGGCGAGTCTTCTGGACCAGATTTCGCTGAATCTCGTTTCGCAACGAATTTTCCCAGGCGTCACCGACCGAGAAGGTGTAGGTGAGGGTTCCCGCTGTGATCACGACTGCGAAGATCGCGAGCAGCTTGAGGAATATCCGGTTTCTCACTTGGGAACCTCAAAACGATATCCTGCGCCGCGGACAGTTTTCAGGTAGCGCGGGTTCTCGGGATCGGTTTCGATTTTCTCGCGGATGCGGCGGACGTAGACGTCGACCGAGCGCGGAGTGACATAGGCGGTGTCGCGCCAGACGGAGTCGAGCAGCTGGTCGCGGGTGAAAACGCGGCCAACATGACGGGCGAAGTGATCGAGCAAACGGAATTCGGTGGCTGTTGTGGTGATGAGATTGCCGCGAACTACGATGGTCATGGCGCCGGGATCGATTTCGATTTCGCCGGCGCGGATCGGAGACTGAGGAAGTGGGCGCTCAAAGCGGCGCAGAACCGCTTTGACGCGGGCCACCAGTTCGCGCGGACTAAAGGGCTTGGGGATGTAGTCGTCAGCGCCGAGTTCCAGACCAAGAATGCGATCCGCCTCGCCGCTCCTGGCGGTAAGGAAGATGACGGGAATCGAAGCCAGAGA
Source organism: Terriglobales bacterium (assembly GCA_035652095.1). Classification (GTDB taxonomy): domain Bacteria; phylum Acidobacteriota; class Terriglobia; order Terriglobales; family Acidobacteriaceae; genus DASREM01. The sequence goes on from DASREM010000005.1 coordinate 16,025, forward strand.
CTGGGTCTGTCGGATCTGACGACAGAGTTCGAGGCCGTCTTTGCCGGGAACCATGATGTCGAGCAGGAACAGAGCGGGGCGCTGGCGCTCGGCGTCGGCAACCACGGCAACGCCGGTGGGGAAGACTTTGACCGCGTAACCGGCGGTTTCCAGGTGATGGCGCACGAGGCGCGAAATGTCGGGGTCGTCCTCGACGACAAAGATGCTGGGCTTCACAGGAACATTGTAGCTGGAGAGTACCGAGTACCTGTTAGCTAGTAACCGGAAAGCCGGACTCGATGCATGGGTTGTGCGGGGGAGGAGGGGCGGAAAACTTTCGTCACGTGAATGCATCCAAGTGCGCTCAGGAAACACGGGTTTGGCGCCGATCGGTAGAGTAGGCCCCTTTTGTCCGGCCAAACCCGGGGTCGTCCCCTATGCTGAGCCGCTTTGCCCCCCTCGCGTTTGTCTTAACCGTGCCCTGCTATGCCGCCGATCCTACAGGGCTGTTCACGGTTCGCAAGCAGGTGGAAGAGGCGCGAGTCACGTTTTCCGTGCAGGACGCGCGGGGCGGGCCGGTGAGCGGGTTGACTCGCGACGAAGTTCGAGTGGTCAACGACGGGCATGTGATCTCGCAGATTACGTCATTTTATGGCTACGAGAACGTTCCGCTTCGCCTGACCATTCTGCTGGATGCCAGCGATTCCATGAGCCGTCGCGTTGGCGATGAAACGCAGATGGCGCGGGACTTGTTGCGGAGCATTGTGCGTCCGGGGCTGGACGAGGCCAGAATCAGCAGCTTTGCGGGGAGGGCACATTCGGTTGCGGAGATCAGCCAGGTGGGATTCCAGGGGTTGAAAGCAGGGGGACAGACGGCGCTTTACGACGCGATGTACGGCGAGATGGCTTCTTTGAATGAGCGGAGCGCAGGTCCGGTGCGGCGGATCATGATTCTGTTCAGCGACGGCGAGGACAACTGGAGCGAACATAACCTGGAGGACGTGATCGCAGCAGCGCAGCAGGCGGACACCGCGATTTATACAATCACGGCGCACAGTCACCGCTATGTGTACGCGGGAGACCGGGTGCTACGGCAACTGGCGGAGCGGACGGGCGGTCATGCGTTCTTTCTGCGCAGCTTCGACAAGCCCGAATTGATCTACCATGCGATGCAGGCCGAGTTGCGGGCGCATTATGTGCTGGTCTTCCGGCCGGCGTCGGCATCGGGTTTTCACACACTGACAATCTTTCCCAGGAACTCCAGGTTGAAAGTTCGCTCGCGGAAGGGATATTACGTGGAGCCGCGGATTGATCCGTAGGCGAAAGTTAGAGACTAGTGGACCGTCACGTGCAAATTGCCGGTGCGGTCGAGCGTGAATTTCATTCCTTTGGGGACCACCGTAGTTGCGCTGTATTCCGTGATGACTGCGGGACCTCGGTACTTTCTTGCCGGTTCTAAGGAAGAGCGGTCGTAGATGGCGGCTTTGGTGCTCTTGCCCTCAAAGTAAACCGGGGCTGTTTGTACGGGCTCGGCCCTTCTCTGCAGGTCAATTTTGCCAATCGGCGATTGGGAGTTCATGGTGGCGCGCAGGCGCAGGGTGACGATCTCGAGTTCGCGCCCGGGATAACCATATCCATAGCGTCTCATGTGCTGGTCGCGGAAATGTTGGGGCAGACGTGGAGTGTAGGGGACGTTCAGTTCATAGCCCTGGCCGCGGTAGCGGACGTCCGCGGTGCGCTGCAGGCGAATTGCGCCAGACCATTCTTCCTGCTTGAGATCTTTTTTGGCACGCGCGCTGAGGACAGCAAACTCCTTTTCGAGGTGGGCGATGGGTAGCTTGTCCTGAATACGCAGAAGCACGGTGCGCGAGTAGTCTTTCACCACGTCGCTGACCAGAATTCCAAACGCGGATAGGGCTCCTGGAAGAGCAGGAATGATGACGCGAGGGATGCCAAGGCCCTGGGCTAGTTCGCAGGCGTGCAGGCCTCCCGCGCCTCCGAAGGCGACGAGAGCGAAGTCGCGGGTGTCGTATCCACGTTCAATCGAGACTACGCGGATGGCTTTTTCCATGGTTGCGTTCACAACCCGAATCACCCCAGCGGCGAAGCGTTCGAGCGAGAGATCGGACTCTTGCTTCTTTAACCATTCACGAACAATCTTCCGCGTGCGATCGAGGTCGAGGGTGAAATCTCCGCCCAGAAAACGATGTGGCTGCAAGCGACCGAGAAGCAGGTTGGCGTCGGTGACGGTTGGCTCGGTGCCGCGTCCGTAACAGATGGGGCCGGGATCGGAGCCGGCGGATTCAGGGCCGACACGCAGGGCGCCGGCAGCATCGAAGCGGGCGAGCGAGCCTCCGCCCGCACCCACGGTGTGGATGTCGAGCATGGGCACGCCAACGGGAAGACCGGCGATTTCGGATTGACTGCCCGCAGCGATGTCGCCGTCCACCAGGGCAACGTCGGTGGAAGTACCGCCCATATCAAAGGTGATGACACGAGCAAAGCCGCTGCGGCGGGCCATCCGGGCGGCCCCCACGACACCGCCAGCGGGCCCGGAAAGCACGGTCCGCACCGGCTCGCGCGCGGCGGTGCTGAGCGAGGTGATGCCTCCGGTGGATTGCATCACGAAGATGCGTGGGCGCTGTTTGCCAGTCTCCCGGGCACGGCGCTCAAGGTTGCGCAAGTAATTTGTCATTACGGGCTGTAAGTAGGCATTGACCACAGCCGTGCTCATGCGCTCGTACTCGCGGAATTCCGGGAGAATCTGGTGGGAGATGGAGAGCGGCAAGGCGAGTTCTTCGAGAGCAGCGGCGATGACGTTCTCGTTCCTTGGATTTGCGAAAGAGAACAAAAAGCAGACGGCGATGGCTTCGGGACGATTCGCAGCGACGGAGCGGACGAGCGCAGGGACATCAGCGGGCGGTTGAAGAATTTCTCCGGTGCTGGCAGTGCGCTCAGTGACGCCGAAACGCATGCCGGACGAGACCAGCGGTTCAATGCGATCAAAGAAAAAATCGTACAGCTTGGGGCGGGCCTGGCGTCCGATCTCGATGGCGTCTTCGAAGCCCCTGGTGGTGACGAGGGCAACTTTCGCCCCCTTCCGTTGAAGAACAGTATTGGTGCCGACCGTGGTTCCGTGGAGCAGGGTGAGGGGGGCGGTGTTCCCGATCTGCTGGAGTGCCTGCAGAATCGCTTGCGAGGGGTCCGCAGGAGTGGTGAAGACTTTGAGCATGCGCAGGCGGCCCTGCTCGACCCACACGCAGTCGGTGAAGGTGCCCCCGGTATCAATGGCGAGATAAAAGTCTCTGGCTGAGGTGCGGGCCATCCGGAGAAGTAGGGTAACACCTGCCGGGAGAAACTGAACCATCCGTGAACGGCTAGAGGAACCGCGAGAAATGGAGGCAGGTTATGATTCCGCCTTCAAATTTTCAGCTCGACGACGGTTGCACCGCCTCCGCCTTCGTTTTGCGGCGGTTCGGTGACGCTGGTTACGTGCGGATGCTTTTGCAGGAACTGGCGCAAAGCTTTGCGGAGAATTCCCATGCCGCTGCCGTGAACGATGCGAACGCGGGGCAGTCCGGCGAGGAAGGCGCGATCGACGAACTTTTCCACTTCGCGAGTGGCCTCATCGACGGTGCGGCCGATTACGTTGATCTCGGATGGGGCGCTCTCGTCCTCGCTTTGCAGGGAAATTGAAATGCCGCGGGCGCGCGCGGCCTGAACCGGTGTGCTGAGGCCGCGGGTAATGACCTCGGCAACGTCGTCACGGGCGATTTTCATCTTCATCGCGCCGATCTCGACTTCGAAATGATGGTCGTCGATCTTGCGAGTGACATTGGCGACTCGGCCCATGGACTTGAGCTTGACCATATCGCCTTCGGAGATGTGCTTCACGATCTGAGGCTGAGCGTTGGGATCGCCCTGATCGGCACCGGTGGAGTGAGCGACGACGGTGGAGTCGAATTGGTCGCGAAATTCGCGGCGCAGTTTGGCGATGCGACGCTCGGCATCTTTCGAAAGCTTCTGCGAGGCCGCGCGATCCTGGATAGCGTTGACGGCTTCGCGTGCGTGATATTCGAAATCGCGGAGGACGGCATCCAACTTCTTCTCCATCTCCCGGACCTTGGTCTGCTGTTCCTTGCGGCCCTCCGCGGCGAGGCGAGACTTCTCGCGCTCAAGTTCCTGCTCACGCGACTGCAGGCGAAGGCGCTCGGCTTCTGCTTCACGCAGATCGGCATGAAGGCGGTCGAGGAATTGGCCCACATCGCGGGCCTGGGTTCCGAGCCTGGAACGGGCGGCTTCTATAATCGCGGGATTGAGACCGAGGCGCCGGGCGATGTTGATTCCCGCAGAAGCGCCGGGCACTCCCATTTTGAGCTCGTAGGTGGGTTGCAGGGTCACTTCGTTGAAGCCGACTGAGGCGTTCACGACTCCCGGAGTATTGGCGCCGAAAACTTTTAACGAGGTGTGATGGGTCGAGATGATGGTGAGGGAACCGATGCGACGGAAGTGTTCTGCGATGGCGACAGCCAGAGCCGCGCCTTCCTCGGGATCGGTAGCGGAGCCAAGTTCATCGAGAAGCACGAGAGACTGAGGAGAAGCGGTGCGGGAGATGAAATCGATATTGGTGACGTGCGCGGAAAAGGTCGAGAGATTCTGCTCGATGGACTGGTAATCACCGATGTCGGCGAGGACGGCGTCGAAAACCGGGAGTTCGGCGCGGTCGGCGGGGACCGGGATTCCGGCCTGCGCCATGAGAGCGAGCAGTCCCATGGTTTTCAAGGCGACGGTCTTGCCGCCGGTATTCGGTCCGGTGATCACCAGTTCGCGCTGCTCGCCTTCGAGTTCGACGCTGGTGGGAACCGGGCGTCCGCCCCTGGCTTTGAGATTGCGCTCCAGAAGCGGGTGCCGGGCGTTACGCAAGAGACAGATCTTGTCTGCCTGACTGCGAAACTGGACGCGGACGCATTCGTAGTCGTCGGCAAAGCGTGCCTTGGCAAACTGCAATTCGAGTTCGCCAAGCGCAGCGACCGCGGAGAGGATGGCCTGGGCACTTTCGCCGATACGCCGGGTCATCTCGAGCAGGATGCGATGGATTTCGGCCAATTCTTCATCGAGAAGGCGGACCAGTTCATTGTTCTGGTCGATGGTTTCCAGAGGCTCGACGAAAACGGTCTGGCCGCTCGAACTGGCGCCGTGAACCACGCCTTGTACGCGGCGTTTCTGCTCAACTTTGACGGGGATGACGAAGCGCTCGCCGCGGATGGTAATGAGTTCGTCCTGCACGGCGCCGCCTTCCGAGAGTCGCTTCAGATAGCCGCGCAGGGAATCCTGAATCTGGCGTTTCTGTTTCTCCACCTCGCGGCGAATGCGGGTCAACTCCGGCGAAGCGTGGTCTTCGAGCGTGCCGTCGGGCCGGATTTTGTTGCGGAAGCTGCGCAGCCAGGCGCTGAAATCCTCGACACCGGCGGAAAGAGAAGCGACAGCTTGCCATCCACCCTTGAGGGTGGCGGGAGGGCTCAGCGCGATTTCGCGCCACTGGGCGGCGCGATCGACAACCAAGACTACATCGCGAATCTCGGTGGTTTCGAGGGCTGCGCCACTGATACGAGACTTCTCAACCAAGGTGGACACATCGAGCAGGCCGGAGAACTCAAAACGGCCTCCGGCACGGCGGAATTCACGGATCTCCGAGGTAAGTTGCTGTTGATCCTCCAGCCAGGGGAGCTCAGCGGTCGGAGCGAGTCCAGCGATGCGGGCCTGACCGAGAGGCGAGGGAGAGTATCCGCGGAGCAGGTCGCGAAGCGACTCGAATTCCAGCACCCGGGAGCTGTTATGGGTCAGGGGCATAGGCTTCATGGTAATGGATTCTCGCAGCCTGGAATTCGCGGCGTTATCTTGGAGCCATCGTGAAATGAGACGTTGTAAGGAACCACTGACCGTCTCTTCTGGCGAAAGTCTCGGTGAATCGGGCGAGCGTCGTGATCACTTTACCGTTGACGCGCTGGACAGTGGTCAAGTCTCCATTGACGATTGCGGTTTCGCCATAGAAGCGGACATTCATTTTCTCGGGAGCAAGGTCGAGGATTTTGCTGGGGCCGGAAGTGAGATAGGTCAGAGTCTGCTGCTTGTTCTGTTCCGTCCCATTCATGTTGATGCGCAGGTAGTCGTCGGCGAGGCGAGCGCCGTAGTGGTCCCAGTCGGCGTGGATCAGCATCTGGGCAAGGTCCAGTTCGAGTTTCTCGAGATCGGCCGCAGACTGGGCGTGGGCAGGAAGGATGATGGCGAGCAAAAGCAATAAGAGTCTCATTTTTGCAGGCGTTGCTTCTCTGCCATTTTAGCGTTGAACTCCTCAGACTTTCCTCTCGGAACGCTGAGAGTACGCCATTCCGCGGAGCGGAGATGCTTAGCGAGGAACACGATCTGTCCGACGTGTTGCGCGTAGTGGGCGAGGGCACGATTCAGCGCCTGGAGAACGGTATGGGGTTCACCGCGAATGGGGGCGGGGCTGAGAAGGTCTTCGGGGGTGAGTTGCTGAAGGGTATCGAAGACGCGAGCCCAGCCGGTTTCCCAGATATTCATCAGTTCGGCGCGGCCGATGGAAGAGATTTCGAATTCCTGGTCGCGGTGACGGTCCGGTTTCTCCCCATCGCTGGTGAGGAGGTCAGTGAAGCGCGAGCGCATGTTGCCGGCAAGATGTTTGATCAGGATTGCAACCGAGTTGGATTCGGGATCGAGGGTGAGAAAGAGCTGATCGTCGGAGAGTTGTGCGATGGCACCCTCTGCCATACGTTTGTAGCCTCGCATCTGGCGGCGGATTTCGTCGAGGTAGTGCGGTGCGAGTTCGGGCATACAGCTGATTATACGGTGGAGGACACCGCTGAGAAGCGGGTTACGGTTCCACGCCCGAGGTGAGTTCCCCGCCGGCTTCGGCGACGCGTGGGTAGGTGGTTTTCTTTTTGCGGCGAAGGTCGAGCGGCAGCTTGGAACGCGTAATCCATAGCCCAGCGGCCACGGCGGCACCCCAAGTGACCGCGATGAGCGCGAGCGCTTCGAGATCGGCAACACGGCTATTGCTGGCGGAAACCACGCTTCCCACTTTGAAGGCAAGGTAGCCGGCAACTGCAGCGGTGAGCGCGGCTTTCCCCAATTCCAGCCAATCCATATCACCAATTCGGACGAGGTTACGGCGATGCAGCAGTATGGCGAGTGCCAGGGTATTGGCGATGATGCCGATATCGGAGGCGATGGCAAGGCCGACGGTGGATAGTCCATGGAAGAGCAGCGAGTAGACGGGAAGAGAGGCGATGGTGATGACCGTACTCGCGAACATGGGCACGATGGTGTTTCCGGCGGCGTAGAAGGCCCGCGAGTATAGGCCCTGAGCGGACCAAAAGGCGAGCGATAAGGAGAACCAGAAGAAGTAGATGGCGGTTTCGCGCGAATCGGAAAAGTGAAAACGCCCGCGGCGGTAGACCAGATCGATGAGAGGCAGCGAAGCGGCCATCATGAATCCAGTCGCAAGCAGCGAGGCGGCCACGATGCGGTAGATGGAGCCATTCACGGTGGCGGCAAATTCTTTCATGCGTTTCTCGCCGAACAGCTTGGCGAAGAACGGCAGTGAGGCCTGGCTGGTGGCCTGGCCAAGAACGGCGATGGGCACGGCGAATAAACGCTTGGCATAATTCAGGCGGGTGATGTCGCCGACGGTCCCGGAGGCAAAATAGCGGAGTATCCAGTCATCCGCCGTGACCAGGGAGACACCGAGCATCAAGGGGATCGACAAGCGCACCCATTCGCGGAAGGCGGGGTTGCGGATATCGAAAGAGATGCTGTAGCCGGTCCCGATACGAGCGGCACCGATGGCATTGATGAGGAAGGGGCCGATCACGCTTCCGAGGAGGGCCCCATATGCCAACGAAGCGATGCCGAGAGAATGGGAAGCGACTACTCCGCCCATGATGATGCAGACGTTGTAGAGCAGGGGTCCGAAGGCAGGGAGCAGAAACAGGCGGCGGGAAAGCAGGACTGCAGAGACCACTCCGCCAACGTAGAAGAAAATTTGAGCGGGAAGGAGAATGCGAGTGAGGCGGACGCAGAGTTGCAGTTGCTCAGGGCTGAAACCGCTGAAGAGATGGCGTTCGATCTGCGGGGTAAAGATCTCGGCGATGATAATGCCAATGCCGAGGACCACCGTCATGACCGTGATGATTACGGAAAAGGTTTTCTGAGCTTCATCCTCGCGGTCTTGTGCGAGGAAGCGGGTATAGATGGAAATGAAGGTGATGGAAGCGGTTCCGCCGGCAACGATATAGTTCAGCCAGTCGGGAATGGTGAAGCCCGCAACGTAAGCATCGGTGGCCGGCCCTGCCCCAAAGGCCCAGGCAATGTAGGCCTCGCGCACGTAACCAATCACGCGGGAGAGCATGACGGCGGACATCAGAAGCAAGGTGGCCGAGAAAGCGCTGTGCTGGTGGGAAGGGCGAAAGACGCGCGCGATACGGGAGAAAGCGCTCGGAGGAACCGGAGCAGGAGAATTCATTCGTGAGGCGATTTTACATGGAGGCCGGGAGGAACAGCAGAACGGGCACTTTCAGGCGAAAGTGCCCGCGCCAGTTTCGCTTAAACTGCAATCGCCAAATCAGGCCCTGGCTGCAACCGCTTCCTGGGTAGACGGAGTGGCCTTGGCTTCCTCGCCATTCGCCTTCTGCCCCGCCTTGCGAATGTCGATGCCACCTTTGAAGAAGGCGCCGTCTTCGATCGAAATGCGCGCGGCGACGACGTCGCCGGTCAGCGAGCCATCGCTGCGGATATCCACGCGATCGCTTGCGGTGAGGTTGCCACGGACTTTGCCCAGCACGACGATCTCGCGAGCATTGATGTTAGCTGCGACCACACCATTCCGGCCAACAGTCACGCGATTTCCCGAAAGGTTGATGGAGCCTTCCACGCGGCCATCGATGTACAGCGACTCCGAACCGGTCACCTCACCCTTGATCACCAGAGACTTGCCGATGGTTGCCTGGTCCGCCGTGGCAGTGGTGGCAGCAACCGGGCGTGACGCGGGCGCCGTGTCAGCAGCGGTCGAAGGAGTCGTCGGTGTCGGCATCGCGGGGCGCTCCGGCTCACCTGGCCGGCCTGGGGTCGTAGGTTGATTTGTGGGCTTCCACATGGGGCAAAATTCCTTTCCGTTAAGGATGGATTGGGGTCAAACTCGCATGTTGGTGACCAGTTGCATTCTACTCCGGCAAACGCCCCAAAGTCCTGTGGAAATTACGGGAATTGCTCGATTTTTCGGGCTTTTGTCGGGCTGCTTGCATGATGCGCTGGGCGGCATGAATGTAAATCCTGCTCGGGTACTGGAGTTCCTATACGCCTGGAGAGCTGCGGGAGAGCGGAGCAGAGCCGACAAAGTTCGCGTATCGTAGAAATGGCTGTGAGAGGCGCGAACGCCTGCCCCTACGATGATCTCTGAGTCCGAAATCCTGAAGAAGATCCAGAAACAACCAAAAGGCAGCGCCGGTTTCAAGCAGCTGGTGCGCGAATTCGGGCTGCACGGCGAGGAGCGCCGGGAGCTCAACGAGCGCCTGCAGCGACTGGTCTCTCGCGGAGAGCTAATTCAGCTTGATTCGGATCGCTTCCGGGCGCCGCAGGCGGCATCCGGCCGCAATCAGCTGATCGGCCGGCTGAGCATGCATCGCGACGGCTTCGGGTTTGTGATTCCGGACCCTGCTTCTCTCGATGCGCGTCTGAAGGCGAACCTTGCGGGAGACGTATTCATCCCTCCAAATGCAATGGAAACGGCGATGCATGGCGACCGGGTGCTGGTTGAAGTGGTTACGATTCGACCGGACGGCCGCGCAGAGGGGCGCATTGTTCGTCCGGTGGACCGGGCGAATGTCACGGTGGTGGGTGTGTTTCACTACGGGACTGGCCACAACTACGTCACACCGCACGAGCAGAAAATTGCCCAGGAGATCATGATTCCGCCCGGCATGGAGGTTCCGGCAAGAGCCGCGCAAGGAGAGCCGCGAGCGAAGAGGTCCGCAGATCGCGTCGTCGGTGACGAGGCCGCGGTTCGCGCGGATTGTAGCGACTTAGAAGGCGTGGTTGTTGATGTCGAGATTACGGACTGGCCCACGAATCACCGGTCCCCACGGGGTCGAGTCATCGAAATTCTGGGGTACGAAGACGATTTCGGCGTGGATGTCGAAATCATGATCCGGAAATTCCATCTGCCGCACCGCTTTCCGCCGCAGGTGCTACAGGAGGCAGAAGCGATCGAGCCTTTGATTCCTTCGAGGGAAGCGCTGAAGCGGCGAGACTTCCGGCTACTGCCGATCGTTACCATTGACGGGGAAACCGCCCGAGACTTCGACGATGCGGTCACCGTCCATCTGCTGGAAAACGGCAATTTCGAATTGCAGGTACATATTGCCGACGTAGGACATTACGTAACCGACGGCACTCCCATCGATCATGAGGCGCGGCTGCGAGGGACCAGCGTTTACTTTCCGGACCGCGCGGTGCCGATGCTTCCGCTCGAGCTCTCCACGAATGCCTGCAGTCTGCTGCCGCACAGCGATCGCCTGGTGATGTCCTGCATTATGGAAATTGATCACAAGGGCGAGGTGCTCGGCTACGAGTTGTGTCCGGGCATCATCCGCTCCGCGGAACGCATGACTTATACCGACGTGAATGCAATCCTGGAGGGCGACACTGCCGCACGGCAGCGTTATGCCAGCCTGGCCGCAACGTTCGAGACCATGCGCGACCTGGCCATGATTCTGAATGAGAAGCGACGGCGGCGCGGGTCCATTGATTTCGATCTTCCGGAGCCGGTCATCGAGTTCGACGAATTTGGACTGATGCGCAGCATCACGCGATCGGAGCGCAACATCGCCCATCGGCTGATCGAAGAGTTCATGCTGGCTGCGAATGAGACGGTCGCGTCGTACCTGGAGAGCAAGCGGGTGGCAACTCTGTACCGAGTTCACGAGAAGCCGGATGCCAAGCGAGTCTATGACTTTGAGGTCATCGCGGCGACTTTCGGGTACTCACTGGGTGTGGGCGCGCTTCCGATCGAGCGCATGACCATGAAGGCCGAGCGACGCTCGAATCGTGGAACGGGAAAGAGAGCGCGAGAGATCGAGATCCCCAAAGACGTGCATATCACGCCACGCATGTATCAGAAGCTGACCGACAAGATCGCCGGCAAGCCGGAAGAGCGGATTCTGTCTTATCTCATGCTGCGTTCGTTGAAGCAGGCGCGGTATTCGGAAGAGAACCTGGGACACTTTGCGCTGGCTGCGCCGGCCTACACGCATTTCACGTCTCCGATCCGCCGCTACCCCGACCTGATCGTCCATCGAATTCTGAAAGCGGTGCTGCGCGAAGAGCCGGAAGCGCGGCAGGGCCCCATTCCAGTGGGCAAGGGGCCGAGAGGCGCCGGTGAAGCGAACGAAAAAGGGCCTTCACCGTGGTCGAAGCGGCGCGATCATCATGAGCATCGCAAGCAGCATGAACCGGTCAGTGGACCGATGCCAATCGAGGCCCTTCACGATATCGCGGAGGAATCCAGCCAGTCGGAGCGGCGGGCGGACGAAGCGGAACGCGAACTGATGGAGTGGAAGAAAGCGAAATTCATGCAGGAGCGTGTGGGGGAAGATTTCGAGGGTCTCGTGATCAGCGTCACGAAGTTCGGAATGTTTGTGGAACTGGCGGATTTGTTTGTGGAGGGACTGGTGCCGCTGTCCAGCCTGACCGACGACCGCTACACCTATCATGAGAACACGCGGGAGATCATTGGCCAGCGGACGCGGCGAAGCTTCCGGCTTGGGCAAAGAATGAGAGTCATTGTGGATCGCATCGATCCGGTGGAGAAGAAGATCCAGTTCGCGTTGCTTGAAGAGCGGAGTCGTCCGGAAAAGGGGAAGCGGCGGCGCAAATGAGGGGACGGGCGCAAAGCGCCAGCGTGGTGTAGAATTTTAAAGTTCGAACCCCACCACGGAGACGTGGAACCATCGTTGTCGGGACGTGGCTCAGCCTGGTAGAGCACTCGCTTGGGGTGCGAGGGGTCGGCAGTTCAAATCTGCCCGTCCCGACCATTCTTATCTTCTTCGGTTTTCTGCATTTATCGGTTTTCTCCCGTTCTTCACTTCCGCCTTCGATTTAGCCCGTTGTGACGTGTTTGTGACGTTGGTATAAAGGCAAGGTGACCAGACCATCACCAAGCTTTCGGTTAGCGGAGAACGATTCGGAAGTAGCTCTTCGGATCGTATTTCAGCAAGTCCATACCTGCATGTACCACTTGTCCACGGTGGATTTGTTTCTGACGACCAGCGCAGCTTTCACTCATCACGAAAGCCAGTTCCATAACCCTGATCCGACATTCGTTGACCGAATGAACTCAGATCGTGTTGTTTGCTTCGCTCACCTTCGGGCGTTCTTTTGGGAGTTGCACAGCTTAGTTGATTCCCTAAAGGGCTATTGTCAGCGCCAAGCTGAAAAAGAGGGGAAGAACATCGCACCCGAAACAAAGGACAAAATTGAGCGGTTCTTGAAAACCCAAGAGTGGGCAGACATTAATGCGATAAGGAATTTCAGTCACAGCACGGCATCTCGGTTGGGCGCACGACTGCGCGATGGGCATCTTGCGTATTTTCTTGAAGCGAGTGACGGGCGTGAAATACCAATTCCTGAAAATATGGTTTTGTATCTTGATGCTGTTCGGCAGTTATTGCAGACCGTGCTCGTAATTCCACCAGATTTTTTGAAGAGACCGATACATGTGAACCGGGCAACGCCATCTGTGACACTGACGATCCCGCCTACGGCTTCGAGCGGCGATTAGTCCGATTTCTCATCCCGTTCCGTTTCTCTCCTCTGTTTCGCTGCCGCTTCCCAAGTGGCTAGTTGTGATGTGATAGAGGGATTGTCCAACGACGCCACTGCCTTGCGCTTCGCTTCATGCCTGATGTGGCTGTAGTGCTCCAGCATCTCTCGGCTGACGTGTCCGGCGATTGCCATGATGGTCTGTTCGCTTGCTTCCGACGACTCAGCCAGTTTGGTGATCGCATGATGCCGCAGATCGTGCGGACGCAGTCCTTGCAGCCCTGCGTCCTTCGTCAGCTTGCGCCATGCGGTTCGCCATCCCCATCGGCTCGGCGGCTGTGTCGGGTCAAACTTCTTGCCTGAGACTCTGCGAGGGATCAGGTAGTGCTCTGGCTTCACTGCGCCCAAGTCCTTCGCCCGTTCGAGCAGCCGTTCCACTGCCCATAGCGCCGTCTGATTGAGCGGGAGAATTCGAGCACGGAATCGGTTCTTGCCCACCCGCACCGTGAGCGTCTGGTTCTTCAAGTCGATGTCGCTGAGGCGCACGTTTCTAAGTTCCACCCCGCCTGCGGTGGTGTTAGCCGTGATCAGGGCGATCCAGAAGGCGACCGCACATTCGGATCGGCTATGGATTTGGCGAGATGGCAAGTGGATGCTTGCGGCTCTTCATAATGCTGTACCGTTGAAACCAGAGGCACAGCCTTGAGCCCGATTGTGACGTGAGATGGACTCGCAACATCAAGGCATTTGACAGGCGAAATTTCCGGCATCATCTTTGTTGCCCATCCCTCTATATTTCGCCACTTTGGGGAATGGGCACAGGGGGCGCGTGAAAACCTGCTTGCCGCTTTCCGAATGAGTACCAACGAGACGTTCAGGTGCCTTGATCGGTCCCCTTATTCTGTAACACTCCCAGAGTTAGTTTCCGACGGTTTTGAGCCTGGCAAATCGCCCTTGCAAGCGATTTGGCAGGCGAACTCACTCGGCGTTCGTTCTCCCAGAGATCGGTGAGGACGACTGTCA
>DASREM010000006.1:0-106566 GCA_035652095.1 Terriglobales bacterium
AGTTGCTGGAACAGTTCGGGCAGCCCCTGATGATGGACCACCAGGTCCGTCATTTCCAGTAAAGCATCGTAGCGCCGGATGTCCGCCCCTGAATCCGCACCACTGTCTGCATTCATTTACTTCTACTCACTCGACAAGTCCTGAGCGCAAAGAACTTGTCTTCAAAGATGTCACGATGTAAACACAAGCTACCCAGAAAAGAAAGGACAAAGCTAGGCAAAACACTCCTTGAAACAGCCCCGGAGGAGTAAGTCTCAAGTAAACACTCGAAACTTAGGCGCCTGTCCACAAGGGAACCGTTGCCTGGTCTAATGTCGGAACGTGGAGTTGATAGTCTCTTTGGCGAACTTACTGAAGTCCCATTTCAGGAATGGTCGCACGGGCATGAGGTGTTTATCCGCCTGAAGGACATGAATCATCGCCGAAACGCTAGGGCAAATAAGAATGTCTAGTGAAATTACCGACTGCGGCGGATTGGAAGCGGTATTCCCACACGGTTGCTGGGATAAATCTGCGCGATTCCATGCGGACAACATCAAGCGTCCCGTGCCGGGACGTCTTCATGGGGATGGCCTGGACGCCGATGAGGACGGGAGACTCTGATTTCACTCTGTGACGATGGCAGGCACGTGGTTGGGTTCGGCTGGGGCGGTGAGCGATCTCCATTTCTCCTCGTGCGCAGCGCAGCCGATTGTTTCCAGGAATGTCCGGTCTAGCTCGATGTGGTCCAGGAGCCAGTTCGGGGAGTGCAGTTCGTCATAGATGCTGGCGACGTGGGTTGCGGCTACGGTAGAGAAGGTGGACTGGCCGCTGTCAGACGGTTTGTGATGCCAGGCTACGCCTTCGACAATGGAGTCGGGCAAGCCCCACATGCCGAACAGGTAGGCAGCCACTTCGGCATGAGTGCATCCGAGCACCTCTTTTTCGGCGCTGACGATGCTTGCTCCCGTGCTTTTGACCAACTGCAGAACATGCTGGTAGTTGCTCTCCACAACCGAAGCCAGTACCATTTTGCCCGAATCGTGCAGCAGGGCTGCCGTGAAGCAATCGTCCACCCCACGTTGGCCGATCCCTTCGGAGACGGCAATGGAGCGGGCGTAACTGCTGCTGGACAGGTTATGTTTCCAGAGGCACTGCAGGTCTGCATCTGAGAAAAGAGTCGTCCGGAAACTGCTGAACACATGGGTGGACAGAATCAGTGCTCTCAAGACGTCGAGACCTAACAACTGGACGGCCTGCATAGCATTGGAAATCTGACAGCGCACTCCGAAGAAAGCGGAATTCACCAGTTGCAGGATTTTGCTGGTCATCCCCACGTCCGCAGAGACGAGTTTGCCGATTCTGGCGACCGAGGGCTCACTCTTGTTAAGTTCGCCAGTGAGTTCAAAATAGAGTGACGGAAGGCTGGGCAGCGAATCCAATCGTGACACGAGTCCCCTGAGTTCGCTACTCTGCAACAAATCGCGGATGGCGAATGCCCGCATGAGACGCCGCTTGAGTTCATCGGCCTCGCAGGGTTTCGAGATGTATTGGTGCGTGGGGTCGACCGACTTCAGGATGAGTTCCTGGTCGGCCTGGCCGGAAAGTACCATCCTCAAAGTCTGGGGGAAGCGGGCCTTTACCTCCTCCAGCAGTTGAGCGCCGCTCATTTCCGGCATGAGCATGTCGGTGACGATGATGTCGAAGGGATGCTGTGACATCGCATCCAGAGCCTCTTTACCGCTGTTCACAAATACCATCTCCCATTCCTGCCGAAGCGGGTAGAGGCTGCGTTTGAGGCCGCTCAGCAACATGGGTTCGTCGTCTACAAACAGGATGCGCTTGGACATAGCTATTCCGGCGGGGTCTTTGGAAGCTGGATGTGAAAGACCGTCCCCTTGCCGACCTCGGTTTCAAACCAAATCCTCCCACCATGTCTCTTCACGATGATGTTGTGGGCCAAGGCGAGCCCTTGGCCTGTGCCTTTGCCAACAGGCTTGGTTGTAAAAAAGGGCTCAAAGATCCTGGTGCGGATTTCAGCCGGTATGCCTAGACCTGTATCTTGAATCGAGACCGTGACCCATTCGTGGTTCTGCGTAGTGCGAATGCTAATTTTTCCCTTTTCGCCGTTTTTGGTTGCGGGGTTTTGTGAAATTGCATGGGCCGCATTGACCAGCAGGTTGAGGAGCACCTGGTTGAGTTCGCCAACATGGCAGGGCACGGGCTCAAGGTCTTCGGCCAGGAGGGTTTCGACTTCGGCGACATATTTCCATTCGTTTCTTGCGACGGTGACCGTGGTCAGTATGGCCTTGTTGATATTGGTGGGCTGTTTCTCACTCGATCCAGGATGTGCGAACTCTTTCATGGCCTGGACAATCTTTGAGACGCGACCAATGCCTTCGAGGGATTGCTCTAAGGCTTGAGGCACTTCCTGAAGCAGATATGCGGGATCAGCGTCCCCGAGAGACTGGGCAAGCTGGTCGACAAAGTCAGGGGCGACTGCCGAACCCGGTGTGGGCTCCTTGAGCGAACTCAACAAGGAGGTTGCAGGAGCGAGCGCGGCCCAGGCTTCTTTGAAGAAGCGGGTGTTGTCGCCAATGAATTGAATCGGAGTGTTGATCTCATGCGCGATTCCGGCGGCGAGCTGACCGATGGCTTCCATCTTTTGGGCCTGGTGCAGCTGATGCTCCATCATCTTGCGCTCGGTAATCTCTTCTTTCACTGCAAGGAAGTGAGTTGTGGCCCCTTTGCTATCGGTGATCGGGCTGATCGCGGCGGTCTCCCAAAACAACTCGCCGTTCTTTTTCCTGTTGCACAACTCTCCACGCCACTCGTGCCCTTGGGTTATCGTGTTCCATAGATTTTCGTATTCGGCAGCAGCGTTGCGGCCGGACTTCAGTATGCGCGGGTTCCTGCCCAGCACATCCTCGCGCTCATATCCGGTGGTTTCGGTAAAGCGGCGATTGACATAGGTAATGTTGCCCTGAAGATCGGTTATGACCACGGAAACCGGGCTCTGTTCGACTGCCAACGAGAGCTGGCGCAGGGCATTCTCGTTGCGCTTTCGGTCAGTGATATCGCGAAAAATCCAGATTCTGCCGTAATAATGGCCGTCGCGTCCAAGCACGGGCGAGGAATAGCGGTCCAAAACTCTTCCATCCCGCAGTTCGATCTCATCGCGACTGGTCTCGTTTTTGTGCGAATAGAGATACTTCACTTTCTGAAGAAAGGATTCGGAACCCACGATCTTGGGAAGCACATGCGCCAGCATCACGCCGTCGTGCGTTTGCTTGCTAAGTTCTTCCGGTACCTCAAAGATCTCGATAAACCTGCGGTTCTGCAGCAGGCGCTTGCCGTTCTCGTCAACGACGAGCAGGCCGTCCAGGGTGGCATTAGTCTGCGCTTCCAGAAAGGCAGTTTTGAAACGCAGTTCCTCCTCCGCTTTTCTGCGCTCGGTAATATCTGCTCCAACAATCAAACGTTCGCTGGTACCTTGATCAGATGGAATGATCCCGATGCTTCGCATGCCCACCAGGCGCGTCTCCCCCTCTCTTTCGAAACGAATGCCATCAAATTGCTTTTCCCCCCGTTCCACGGCGAGTGACGCAATCTGGGCTTCGATGTCAGAGCTGAGCCACTTGATTCCGCAAGAGACCAGGGTTTTTCCGAACACTTCGGACTGGCCCAGGCCAAAGGCGCGTTCCGCAGCCAAGTTCCAGCGATTGATACGGCCTTCGCTATCGAGCCCGACAAGGATTGACGGTACGGAGTTGATAAAGAGTTCGGCGCGGGCGTGCGCCGTGCGCAACTGGTTCTCGCGGGAGTTCCTCCCGGTTCGCGCATCTTGCCCGCTGTCGGAGGTGTGACTATCGCACGTGTTTTCTTGATCCATATGCCCTTCTTACCTATCGGCAGGACGAAGGCAAATGTTTAGAAGACGCGCGGCAGCGCGAGGAGTGCGCACCGTATCACGAATAGAACCTGCGGAATATGAGTTTATGGCTTAAATTGCGCCATTGAGACGCCGGTGCCCGCCACGAAGTCATTGTTGATTCACGCAATGCTGCTCTTAAGTCGAGGCTTTCGTATGCGGGATTTCATCGTCGTCTCAACTCGATTCCTGCCCGCTTTCTTAGCTCGATAAAGGGCCCGGTCCGCAGCCTCGTAGACCGTGGAAACAGTTTGTCTGGGCGAATTTGCCTCAGCCGCGCCGATGCTCACCGTCACCGACAGATAATTCTCATCAGGGATGCGCCTGAGGGCCAGGCTCTCCTTGGCTTTCTTGCGCGGAGTCTCACGCCGGTCGGGTTGTGAACGCGGAATTTCGCGGCGCTCTCTGAGCGCCCTCAACCGGAAGCTGGCCCTCTCGACGGTGCCCCGTAGTTGTTCGAGATAGGGAAGGACCTGCTCCAGTCTGTCGCCGCGGAATACGATCGCAAACTCTTCGCCGCCGATCCGGAATGCTTTGCCTCCGCCACCGACTTCCCCAAGCCTGCGGGCCACCATCCGCAAAACCTGATCGCCGGTGTCGTGCCCGTAGGAATCGTTGAAACGCTTGAAATGGTCAATGTCCACGACTGCGATGGAGAACGGCGCTACCAGGGAAGCTCGCAGCTCGTTAAAAGCACGCCGCCCCGGCAATCCGGTTAACTCATCGTGGTAGGCAAGAACATAGGAACTCTCGATGAGCGCGCCCGCAATGACAAAGACGGCAGTGGTGAAGTAAGCCGACGCGATGTGGCCAACTCCTCCCTGGGTTAGAGCGATGAACGCGCTTGCCAGTGACCAGAACAGGCCGGCGTCAATCGGAGTTCGGGTTCTGAATACTCGAATGAACAATACAGCCATGCAGACAATGAAACCCAAGATGGCGAGTTGAGGCACAGCACTGCCGTGCTTAAAGAGATGGGAATCCACGAACGTATAGCGAATGAAGGCAGGGCTCTTCGCCTGCCCAGCACGGCAGGCGATCGCAACGAACACTGATTCGAACAGCGCCAGAACCAGCATCCGTGCGAGCGCGACGAAGTGCCTCCCCTGGTTTGCCAAGAACATGAGCAAAAGAAAGTTGAGCGGGAGAAACACCGAAATCACCTCCAGGGCAATGCGGCCGGACCCGACCGGTGTTCGCCCGGAAGCGAAGAACGAAATGGCGCGTTGGCTCAGGAACACAAAGCTGGCCGCCAGCAGAGCACGATCGGATCGGAAGCGAAGACTCAGCATCAGGACGGCCGCGCACGCAACGGCAAATAGCAGGTTTATGGCGGAGGCAGACAGAGGGACACGCAAGCCCAGCAGCACGCCGGTCGTGAGCAGTAGCAGGCCGCCTGGCAACAGAAAGCAGCGCCATGCTTCCTTGTCGGAAAGTGTAATGCCTATTCTCATCCGATGATGTTGGATTATCGTTGATCCCGACGCCGCGCCGGCAGTGTTCCCGCAGATTCCACCGGTAGGTGACACCGGGGTAAGTGATTGACGTCACAGCGTAAAGGCCGAGCCGGAGCGAAGATTAGGCGCTACCCAAAGTTTGGCCCTGGCTACGGGGTTTTCGCGCCACGAAAGGGCGCATCCTCTCCCGCCCGCGTTCCTGAGAACCTGTGCAATCTCGATACTTCCCCGCAGGAGGCAGCGCGCTATGCGGATCTTAATAGCTGAGGATGATACGGCCCTGGCGAGTTTCGTCTGTAAAGGGCTGGAAGCCGAGCACTACGCGGTCGATCTTTCGGCGGATGGAGAGCAGGCGCGATCGATGGCGGCCGAATTCGACTATGACCTGGTTATTCTCGATTTGAACCTGCCGCGGCTCGACGGGGTCGCCATCCTGCGCTATTTGCGGACCCGCAAAAGCAGCATGCCCATCCTGGTTCTCACGGCGCGCAACAAGGTGGAAGATCGAGTGCAATGTCTCGACCTGGGTGCGGATGATTACCTGGTGAAGCCGTTCTCCTTTTCGGAGCTGTCGGCGCGGATCCGGGCCTTGCTGAGACGCTGTCATCTGCCCGCCGAATCGGTGCTGGCGGTGGACGACTTGCGGCTGGACCGCGTCGAACGCCGGGTAGAGCGGGCAGGACGGCGCATCGAACTCACTTCGAAGGAATTTGCGCTTCTCGAATATCTGATGAGGAATGCCGGACGCCGCATTACCCGAGCCATGATCATTGAGCACGTCTGGAATCTATCGTTCGATACCTGCACCAACGTGGTGGATGTGTACGTGAACTACCTCAGGCGAAAGATCGACGATGGGTTCACGACTCGCTTGATCCACACGGTTCGGGGCGTTGGATATGAGCTGAGCAGCCATGGACACACGCAGTAAGCCGGCAGCCATTAAGGTTCGCAAGATTCGATCGGGATCCGCGCGAGCCCAACTCATCGCGGATTTGTTTCATATGGTGAATCAGCCTCTTTCTGCCCTGGCCTGCTGGTTGGATCTTGCCACAAAGTATGACGGCCTCCCTCGACCGATTCGCAACGAGATCAGACAAGCAACGGATTGCATTCAGCAGATTACGTGGCCGGTTGCGGCCATCCGAGAGTTGATGGAACCCGATGAGATCAGGGCCTGCGAGGAAATCACACTCGGCGAACAAATCGAAGGCTTAGTAGAAGAACTAAGACCTGTCGCCGAGAACCGCGGTGTTCAGCTGACCTTTCGAGCGATGGGCGACAGCAGAACAAGATTTCCAACGGGCAAGTCTCGAGAGATGTTATTTCGCCTTTTGGAATCAGCCCTTGGGTGCGCAGGTTCCGGCGACCGCATTCGCGTCACCCTGAAAGGCACTACACAGGTAGTGTTGATCATCACCAGCTATCGGAAGGACGTACAAACCCAGCAGCATCGCGAACAAGCTCGTCGGGAACAACGGTGCGTGTTCTCCAACCGACTTGCGATTTGGAAGGCCAGCGAACTCGTCGAAGCGGCAGGCGGCCGTGTCATGACAGGGCATGAGCGTAGTGGAGAAAGAGTTGTGATCGTATTGCCGCAGCTATCCGAGGCTGGACGGAAAGAGGCGGTCCGCAGGCGGCAAGAATTTCCCATCTGTGGACTGCCACCCCAACTGGGAAAGATTTGCCGGGGATAGAAATCCTTAATCCTGATCTAATCGCCTTCTAACCATTTCGCAGTGGAATCGGTCACATGACCTGTCCCATGCCCACTGCCACTATCGGCGGCGTATTAGTCGCCAGTCCCGACCATCACCTTCGCGAGCAGGTGCTGCAGAGCCTGTCCGAACGGGCATTCCCCGTGCAGCAGGCGAAGGGAGGTGCAGAGGCGCTGGTGAAGCTGGCTACGGGAGACTGGCAGGTGTTGTATCTCGACCGAAGACTGCCGGACCTGGACACGGAGGAACTCACCGCCATTATCAAGTTGCGATTCCCTGGGATCAAGGTGGTGGTGATTGATTCAGACCGTGGCGGTGCGGCTGGAAGCAGTTGGCGAGTGAACGGCCCGGCAGCGAACAGCCAGGCGTGCCGTCTGGTGCCGGCAAAAGCCGAAGCGATCGAACCGCTCCCGGACATGGTGGGAGACAGCGCCGCCATGCAACAAGTCTATCGGCTGACCCGGTTAGTGGCTCCGCGGAACACCACGGTGCTGATTTGCGGGCCTACGGGAACGGGAAAGGAACTGGTGGCACGGGCGCTGCACAGCTTGAGTGCGCGGTCCCGGCGCCCTTTTGTAGTGCTCAATTGCGCCGCCATCCCGGAGCCGCTGCTGGAATCGGAGCTGTTTGGACACGTGAAAGGCGCCTTTACCGGTGCAGCCCAAGCTTATAGCGGGAGAATTTCCGCCGCCCAGGGTGGAACCTTGTTTCTCGATGAGGTGGGGGATCTGCCTGCGGGCCTGCAGGCGAAATTGCTGCGGTTTCTGGACCAGAAAGAAGTGCAGCGATTGGGCAGCGCCGAGGTGCAGCGAATTGATGTACGCGTGGTGGCGGCAACTAACGCCGACCTGGAGAGGAAGGCGCGCGAGGGCGGGTTTCGCAGTGATCTCTACTACCGCCTGTCAATTTTCCCGCTGTTATTGCCTCCGCTCGCGGCTCGCCGGGAAGATGTAGTGCCACTGGCCGAGCACTTCCTGGCAAAGGCGGCAGCGGAGACGGGGACGGCCAGTCCTGGCTTGAGTCCGGCGGCAAGCAGCCTCTTGCAAGCGTATCCCTGGCCAGGCAATGTACGCGAACTGCAGCACGCGATGGAACGGGCGGTGATACTGGCGGACGGCGCAGCAACCGTTGCCATCGAGCACCTCTACTTTTTGCCGGGCCTGAACGGTTCTCGAACGGACATGGTTTCAGGGATTAGCGAAATCTCACGTGCCCGGCAGTGAAGTGGCGAGTGCGATGCACGGATGGGTTTCGAAAATGTCTACATTGGCTCAACCAGCCCCGGATTGCGAACTGACGCTCAGCGCCAACGGGCAAGCGCTGACCCAGGCGTTTGCTTCATTCCGCGAGGCTGCAGGATGGCTGGAGAAGTCTTATACCCAATTAAAGGACGAGGTCACGGGCCTGAGGCTTGAACTGGAAGGCACCAACCGCGACCTGACCCGAAGCCTGGAAGAAAACCAGCGCACGCGGATGCACCTGGACCAGATCCTGCAAGGCCTGCCGTGCGGGGTCCTGGTCTGCGCGGCCGACGGCTCGATTTCGGTTGCGAATCCTGAGGCCCGCAAGCTGCTGGGAGTTTCTCCGCACTGTGTTCCCGCTCCCGAAGTCGAACGTTTATTTGCAAAGGCTTCCTGCGCTGGCAGCGAACTGGAA
This sequence comes from Terriglobales bacterium, assembly GCA_035652095.1. Lineage (GTDB taxonomy): Bacteria > Acidobacteriota > Terriglobia > Terriglobales > Acidobacteriaceae > DASREM01. Next base: position 8,742 of record DASREM010000006.1, read on the forward strand.
TACGAGGTGGACGGGAACCGGCGCTGGCTTGCGGTCCGCTGCACGCGCATGGAGGGAGCCGAGGGGGGCTTCGCGATTTTCATCGTCGAGGACGTGACCGAATGGCGACGGTTGCGGCAGGAGCACGAAGAACTCAAGCGCAAGCGCGCGCTCGCGCAGATGTCAGCGCTGCTGGCGCACGAAGTAAGAAACCCCCTGGCCACGATGGAGCTGTTCGCCGGTCTGCTTGCGGGCAGTCCGCTGCCCGAGGAGTGCTGTCCCTGGGTGCGTCATCTTCAGGCGGGACTTCGCTCGTTGTCCGCCACGGTGAATAACGTCCTGCACTTCCACAGTGCCGGCAAGCTGGGCCTGGTGCCGACCGATATCGCCGAGTTCCTGGACAACCTGCGAGAGTTCCTGCTGCCGGTTGCCGAGCAAAGCGGGGTCGAGATCGAGATGGCTCATCGGCTGCAGGGCGTCACCGTGCCTGCGGACCTCAATGCGCTGAAACAGGTGCTTCTGAACCTGGCGATGAATGCCCTTCATTTCATGCCCAGCGGCGGGCGGTTGACGATCGGCGGTGGCATCGGATTTCGGCCGGGAGGAAACACAGCCCGCATATGCGTCAGCGACACCGGACCGGGAATCCCTCCCGAGCACCTGGGCCGCATCTTCGATCCCGGCTTCAGCACCCGACCGGGCAGCGCCGGCCTTGGCTTGGCAGTTTGCAAGACCATCATGGATGCACACCGAGGAGAGATCTCAGTGCGCCGCGGGGCTTCTGGAGGCACTTGCTTCACTTTGGAATTGCCGGGAGCGCAGGTATGAACCATATCCTGGTGGTGGATGACGAGCTTGCCATGCGCACCGCTTTACAGGCGAGTTTTGCGCGCCATGGCTGGCCGGTGGAGAGTGCCGGCGGGCTGCAGGAGGCCATGGCCAAGTTCCAGCGCTCGCGACACAGCCTGGTGGTGACGGATGTGCGGATGCCCGATGGCGACGGCCTGGCGGTGATGCGCGAGGTGCGCGCAGTCGAACCCCGTACTGGTGTCATCTTGCTAACCGCGTACGGCAGTATCCCGGATGCGGTGCGTGCCATGAAGAATGGCGCCTGCGATTATCTGGTCAAGCCGGTTGTCTTCGAGGAGTTGGAACGGGCGGCGCGGCGCATCCTGGAGCGAAGCCAGCAGCCAGATGCTGACGGCCCAGAACCGTTGATTGGGCATTCCGCGGCGTGGTTGCAGGCTTTGCAGCGCGCGCGACAGATTGCCAGCAGCGATGCCGACGTGCTGATCCAGGCCGAGAGCGGCACCGGGAAAGAGTTGGTGGCGCGCATGGTGCACCGGCTCAGCCGCCGGGCCGGCCGGCCTCTCATTGCGGTGAACTGTGCCGCATTCCCCGAAGCCCTGCTGGAAAGCGAGTTGTTCGGCCATGCGCGCGGCGCCTTTACCGGAGCCGTCAACGCGAAGCCGGGAAAATTTGAGTTGGCCCAGGGTGGGACACTCCTTCTTGATGAGATCGGAGAAATGCCTCTGCCGCTGCAACCCAAGCTGCTCCGAGCCCTGCAGGAACGCGAGTTCGATCGCCTGGGCGACACCCGCACCCTAAAAGTGGATATTCGAGTGATCGCGACCACCAACCGTTCGCTGGAGCAAATGGTTAAGGCCGGGAGTTTTCGGGCCGACCTCTATTACCGGTTGAATGTGATTCCGCTGACGCTTCCGCCGTTGCGAGAGCGCGTGGAGGACATTCCCGAGCTTGCCCTGCATTTTGCGCGTCGTTACACGACCGCAGGAACCGACCCGGAGCTTTCGCCGGAGTTCCTGCGGCGCTTGCAGCGTTATTCCTGGCCGGGCAACGTGCGCGAGTTAGCCAACCTCATGCACCGCGCGGCCGCTCTCGGGGACGCTGCCCTTGCGATTGACGCACTTCCCGGGGAGATGGAGGAACCGGGGCCAGCGGCTGTCTGCGCCGGCATGAGCCCCGGACTTTCTCTGGGAGAGATGGAGAAGCGGCTGCTCGAAATGACGCTGGCTGCGACCCACGGAAACCGTTCTCGCGCCGCGGAGATGCTCGGCATCAGCCTGCGAACCGTGCGCAACAAGATCCGAGAGTACGGGCTCCCCTCGAGGCAGAGCTATGTCCATGATTGATACCCATTTCACTGATCGACTGGCGCGTTTTCTGGATGTCAACGTATACCGGCACTCGCTGATCAGCTCGAATCTGGCCAATATCGACACCCCCGGCTACCGCACCCGGGACATCGATTTTCGCGGAGAACTGGAGCGGGCCGGCAACAATCTGCAGTACGCCTCGTTTTCACCCATAGCGCGCGAGGTCCGCGGCCTGGTGGAGCGTCCGGACGGAAACAATGTGAGCATCGACCGCGAAAGCCTGCTGCTTGCGGAAACTCAGCTGCGCTTCAACATCGGGGTGCAGATCCTGAGGGCGGAATTCCGGCGGGTGTCGCTGGCCATCAACGAAGGGAAATGAAGATGAACCTTTTTGGAATGCTTGAGCTGAGCGGAGGGGCGCTGCATGCGGAGCGGCAGCGGGCGGAGGTGGTGGCCAGCAACATGGCCAATCTGGAATCCACCCGCACGCCGGAGGGCGGACCCTACCGGCGTCGCCTGGTGGTTTTTCGCGCCCAGCGCATGCGCCAGCCCTTTGTCCTGGCGGGAATAAGCAACTCCGGTTCCCGCGGCGTCCGGGTGGACCAGGTCGCGATCGACCCGGCCCCGCCCTTGCGGCGATTCGAACCCGGGCACCCGGACGCGGATGCTAGCGGCTATGTCTCGTATCCGGCGATCAATCCTGTAGAAGAGATGGCGGACCTGCTGGGCGCGGTGCGGGCCTATGAACTGAATTCCGCCGCCGTACAGGCGACCAAAACCATGATCGCGCAGGCCATTGACATCTTGCGCTGAAAGGCAGAGGAACAATGATTGATCCGGTTCCAGGACTCAGAATCTTGCCCGCCGAAATCGGGCCCGCCGCCGCGCAGCCTGATGCTTCCGGCGAGGAATTCCTCGACACGCTTCGCACAGCGATGGAGCAGGTCGACCAGTTGCAGGGGACCGCCGAACAAAAAGTGAGTGCGCTGCTGAATGGAAGCGGAATGGACGTGCACGGCGCCATGATCGCGGTCGAGGAGGCCGATTTGTCGTTCCAGCTCATGATGCAGGTACGCAACAAAATCGTGCAGGCGTACCAGGAAATTTCGCGCATGCAGTTTTGATTTGAATCGAGGATAACATCGTGGACGGCGATTCCCCGCTCAGCCAAGGCGTCGGGCAGATTCGGGAGCTGATCAAGGGCCTGACTTCCAAGCAGCAGGCGTTGTTGGTGGGCGGCGCTGTCCTGGTGGGCATAACTCTTTGGCTGTTCGTGGGCATGATTGGAAAACCGAAATATGCCACTCTGTACTCCGGCCTGAAGCCAGGGGAAGCGCAGGCGTTGGGAAGCAAGCTGGCGGCGAAGAATATTCCCTACCAGTTGTCCGCGGACGGCGGCAGTCTCCTGGTTCCCGCCGAACAACTCGATGCCAGCCGTCTCGAGACGGCCTCGCAGGGGCTGCCTCGCAACGCCCGCCTGGGGTTCGAGCTTTTTGACAGCCCCAACTGGGCCGGGTCCGACTTCACCGAGAAGGTCAACTACCAGCGGGCGCTGGAAGGCGAGTTGGAACGCACGCTGCAGACGCTGAGCGAGGTGGACGCGGTGAGAGTCCACCTGGTGCTGCCCCGGGAGTCGTTGTTTCGCGAGCGGGAGCACGAAGCCAAGGCGGCGGTGATCATCAAGATGCGCGGCGGTCAACTGTCGCAAGTCGCGCAACTGGCCATCCCACAACTGGTGGCCAGCGCGGTGGACGGGCTGCGCCCGGAAAATGTCACCGTAGTCGATGCCGACAGCAACAATCCTCTGGTGCACAACCGGGGGCCGGACGGGAAGGCGGGCTTTTACGCGCTGGATGAGGAACTGGGCCGGAACCTGGTGGTCACTCTCGAGCCCGTGGTTGGTGCCGAACACGTGCGGGCCAGCGTTCACGTGGAATATGACAGCAGCAGCAGCGAAAACACCGAGGAACTCTACGACCCCAAAGCGGCTGTGACGCTGAACCAGCAGAAATCCGAGGAGACTTCGGGTGGCGCCAATCCGGCCGGGGTTCCGGGCACGGCGAGCAATTTACCGCCAACCACGCCTGCCACCGTCAGCCTGACCTCTGATACCCAGTCATCGCGCTCGGAGAGCACAACATTTGCCGTGAGCAAGAGCGTGCGCCACACCTTGCAACCGCCCGGGCGCATGCGGAGGATCGCGGCGGCGGTTCTGGTCGATGATGCCACCGAATGGAGCGAGAAAGACGGGAAGAAGACGTCGGTCCGGCGCAAACGCACGGCGGAAGAGATGAAGCAGATCGAGCAACTGGCGGCGGCCGCGCTCGGAATCGATGCGCAGCGCGGCGATCTGCTGGCAATTCAGAACCTTTCGTTTCAGCAGGAGCCGCTCCCCGTGCTGAGCGCTCCGGGCAAAATAGAAAAGACCCGGCAGATCATCGTGGAATGGTCGGGGCTGTTGCGCTATGTGGGAATCCTGGCGCTGTTCGTGATCGTTTACTTTCTGATTTTGCGGCCGGTGAAAAAGCAGGTCATGACTGCCTTCCGGGAACTGCCGCAACGGCTCAGAACGGAGACTGCCAAGCTGGCGGGTGCGGCCGGGGCCTCGCCGGAGATCGAATTGCCGGCCGGGGTGGAAGGGGCGCGCCGGGCGGCCCTGCTCAAGCGGCAACTCACCGAAAAAGTTAAAGCTGAGCCGGCAACCGCCAGCCGCCTGGTGCAGACCTGGATCCGGGAAGGGGAAACCCGGTGAACAGCCCGTCCCCAAGGCGTTCCGGACTGTCCAAAGCCGCGGTGCTGCTGGTGCTGTTGGGAGAGGAAGTCGCAAGCGACATTTACCGGCACCTGCCGGACCGCGATCTGGAACAGTTGACCCAGCAGATTGCCGAACTGGACTACATCGACGCCGACACCGCGCTCGGTGTTCTGGAGGAGTATCACCGCCTGGCTTTGACCCAGGATTATCTGGCCCAGGGAGGGACCGAATATGCCCAGAAGCTTCTGGTCAAAGCCTTCGGAGATGATGGGGCGCGGCAACTGCTGCAGCAGGTTTCCAAGGCGGCGGAATTGAGCGCGAGCAAGCTCGATTCGCTGCAGAAGGCCGACCCGCAGCAACTGGCGAAATTTCTGGAAGGCGAGCATCCGCAGACCATTGCCCTGATCATGGCTCACCTGGATCCCAAGCAGGCGTCGGTGCTGCTGATGAAATTTCCCGAGGCCTTACGAGCAGAAGCGTTAAAGCGAATGGCGCAGATGCGGCAGTTCTCCCCCGAAATCGCGCAGCGGGTTTCCATGACCCTGCACAAGCGTCTGGAAGCGCTGGGAGAACAGCATCGCCGCGCCTATGCGGGAGTGCAGGGGGTAGCAGATCTGCTGAACCGGCTGGATCCCAATGCCGGCAAGGCGATTCTGGAAAGCATTGAAAAAGAGGATGGCAAACTGGCGCTCAGCATACGCAACCTGATGTTCACCTTCCAGGATTTGATGGGAGTGCCGGAGAATGCGATCCGGGAAATCCTGTCGCAGTTAGATAAAAAGACCCTTGCCCTGGCTTTGCGAGGGGCCAGCGAAGAGCTGAAAACCTACATTTTCAAGACCATGTCTTCGCGGGCGGTGGAGATGTTGAAAGAAGATATGGAGGTGCTGGGGGCAGTGCGCTCGAAGGATGTCGTGAAGGCGCAGCAGGAGGCGGTGGCCGTGGCCCGCAAACTGGAATCGGAAGGCAAGATCGTGCTGGGTGCAGAGAGCGAAGATGAAGTCATCATTTAAGGCCGCACCGGAACGGGGGTTGACCGCGAACGTGTCGCCGTTCTGCTATCCCGAGGAGGCGGGCGAGCAGGCCGGAAAAACCCCGGGAAAAGACGCGGCCCTTCGGGAAGAACTGGCGCGGGAGGCCGGGCGGCAGGAGGGCGAGACCCAGGCGCGAGCCGGTTTCGAGCAGCAACTCGAAATGATCCACGCCCAAGCCATGCGAGCTATAGCCGAATTTGGCAGCGAACGGGCGACATACTTCCGCCGCGTGGAAATCGAGGTGGTGCAGCTGGCACTCGCGATCGCACGCAGGGTATTGCATCGCGAGTCCCAAATCGATCCCTCGTTGTTGTCGGGGCTGGTGCGCTGGGCGCTCGAAAAGATCGATGCCGGGACCGCAGTTCAGTTGCGAGTGCATCCGGCGGATGCGGCGGAATTCCGTTCTCGGGCTCTGGAAGTTCCAAACGCGAAACTGGCGCCCGAGATCATCGAAGACAGCTCGCTGGCGCGGCATATGTGCGTGATCCACACTGAATTGGGATCGACTGAGATTGGAGTTGAGCTGCAGTTCAAGGAAATTGAACAAGGGCTGCTGGACCTGCTCTCGAAACGGCCGCAAAGCTGATGACCGCGAATTCTCTGTCCGCTTTTTTCGAAATGGTTGAGAACTTTCCTGCTCTGCGCTGGACCGGGCAGGTGGAAGAGGTGGTGGGACAACTTGTGGAGTCCCGGGGCCCGCTCAGTTGTGTGGGAGAGCTGTGTCAAGTTGTGAACGCGAGCGGCAGGATTTTTCCCGGCGAAGTAGTCGGATTCCGCGGAAGCACCGTATTGTCCATGCCGCTGGAGACGCCGCACGGCATTCGTTATGGCGACCGGGTCGTGACCTGGGGTGAGCGCCCCACGGTTCGTGTGGGAGAACAGTTGCTCGGCCGGGTCATTGATGGAAAGGGAGAGCCGATTGACTCCCAAGGTGTGTTGCCGGGTTATGAAGTCCGGCCTCTGGATGCCGCGGCACCGCTTCCCCTGGAGCGAGAAAACATTCGTGAGCCGATCGGGTGCGGGATCCGTGCGGTAGACGGGTTTCTGACCTGCGGACGCGGACAACGGGTAGGCATCTTCGGAGGCAGCGGAGTTGGCAAGAGCACGCTCATTGGAATGATGGCACGAAACACGGGTGCCGATCTCACGGTGCTAGCGCTGGTCGGCGAGCGCGGACGCGAGGTCCGTCATTTTCTGGAAGAAGCTCTGGGCGAACAAGGGCGGAAGCGGGCCGTGGTGGTGGTCTCCACCTCCGACCAGTCGCCCTTACTGCGAATTCACGCGGCGCTTGCAGCAACCTCGATCTCAGAATACTTCTGCCAGCAAGGCCGCCACGTTTTGCTGGTCGTGGATTCGCTGACCCGGCTTGCCATGGCACAGCGGGAGGTTGGATTGGCGGCAGGAGAGCCTCCGACTTCCAAGGGGTACACGCCATCTGTGTTCACCATGCTGGCACGGCTGATCGAACGGGCGGGAAGGTTTAAGAACGGAAGCATCACTGCTTTCTACACAGTATTGATGGAAGGAGACGATCAGCAGGACCCGCTGGTGGATGGCACACGCGCTTTGCTCGACGGCCACATCATGCTGGACCGTCGTCTGGCAGCCCAGAACCACTATCCTCCTATAGCGATACTCGACAGCATCAGCAGGTTGATGCCGATGGTGTGCAGCCCCGGGCATATGGAGAAAACTCATGCCTTGCGGAAGCTCCTGGCGGCGTACATGGCGTCGGAAGACCTGATCCGGATTGGCGCTTACCAGAAAGGTGCGGATGCCACGCTGGACCAGGCGATCGCGGTGCTGCCCGATCTGCGGGATTTTCTGCAGCAGAGTGCAATGGATGCGGCGCCTTTCGAGGACACCATAGCCAGGCTGCTGAGCATCGCGACCTAGCCATGCCGTTTCGCTTTACACTTCAAGCAATCCTGCGGCTCAAGGAGAGTCAGGAACGCCAGCAGCAGATCCTTCTCGAGCAGGCGAATGCCAGAGTTCAGCAATGCAAGCTACAGATTGAGGCGCTCGAACGGCAGCGCAGGACCATCGAAGAGGAAACCCAACGTGGCTTGGGGAACGGTATGACTGCAGCCGAGGTACAGTTTTCGGGCCTTGGCCGCAGCACACTTGCAGCTCGCCGCAAACGCATCGAACAAGAGCTGTCATGCCTGCAGCAGGCGCGGGAAGAATGCTTTCAGACTTATCACCGGATACACCGGGAGCGTGAAGTCCTGGACACCTTGCGCTGTTCGCAGCTACGCAGCTATCAAATCGAACACAATCGTCGCGAGCAGAGACGAATCGACGATCTCTTTTTGCTTCGCCGTGAACACATCCGTCGGGGATAACTCTTGCCTACCATCCCGGCAGCAGTTGCCCATTCCACCGTTTCCCTCAGAATAATCTGACAACAAGCCGCTGCATTTTGAGCGGTTTGGATTTTGTGCCTCGCGCGATGGATGGTCGCACAAATGCTTCACCTCGACTGTCATGGCGGTACAGGTGAGTGCTGCGAACGCGGGGCCGGTTTCTGCGGTTATGGCAGCGGTGCAGGAAGGATCGGGGTTGAAGATCACGGGGCCGTTCTGCTTTGTGAACATTTTGGAATCGGCTCTGGCCGAGCAGATGCCTTCCATTCCAGGCGCTGGGCAAACAAAGGAGAAGCCGCCTTCCTGCGAGCATGCGCCGCTGCCGAAGGAGAAGCAGTCGCAACGGCGCGCTGAGGATCCTCAGATCTGTGGAGTTTTCGCGGCGTTGGCAACTCCGGTGAACCTGCCGTTGCCTGCTTTGGCAGCCTGTTCCGGGAACGCAGTAATAGTGAGTGAAAATGATGAAAGCCACTCTGCTGGCGATTCCGGTACTGCTTCGACCCAAATAGCTGCGGAGCCGATGAAAGACGCAGGATTCGAGGTGCGGCCCGAAGTCATAGAACGCTTTATTCCCGGAAGTATGCCTGTCGGCCAAAGCCAAGACGTGGTTGAGTCGCTCCCCGAAGAACCACGTGCTGCCATGCAGACCTTGAGGCCGATTGAGCTTGATCCGGTTCCTTCGCAGCAAATTGCTGAGATTGAAGTCGAAACGGAAGGGCTGCGATTGCTAAAGCCAGACCCGGTCGGCGGCATCCCACCGCTGGTGGACGCTCGCGTCGAAGATTCAGTCCATCGATCGCCAAAGCAACAGACGCCGGTGCAGCCGACGGAGAAGCAATCTTCAAACTTTGGGCCATCCCTGACTTCAGCTCCACCAAAGCACATCACCCCGCAGACCGCGGGAGGGCAGACTGAAAGCGTGGCGCCCCGGACCACGTTGCAAGCCAGCGTAACTACCCGCGCGGCGACGCCGACACCGGTCTCTTCGGGTGCGCGGGATTCAGCTTCCGATGGCGAACGCGGACCGGAACCGCGGAAGAAAGAAAACGATGTTCACCCGAAACCTGTGTCCTGCGACACCGTGGAGGCAGATTCCGGGTCTCGGCCGCGCGTGGTCCTGGCGGCAGATCCTGTTGCGGCACCGCAAATCTGTGAAGCGGTTCGCGAAGCGCCACCCATGCAGCCGGACACGATGCTGTCTCTAGCGGTCCCGACAGGCGTACCGTCGGAAGCTTCGGGGCAAGCAGCGCCAACTGTGCACTTCGCGCAACCTGCAGAGCGCGCCTCAGTAGGCGAGCCCCCACCTCCGCCCGAAGTGAGCGTCGCCACAATACGTTTCCGCGCCGACCACGCCGAAATGCATTTGGACGTGCGCACATCAGCATTTGGGCAGGTTCAAATGCACACGGTGGTCCAGAATGCTCAAGTTGGAATCACGATAGGAAGCGAAAAGGGAGATCTCACTTCTTATCTGAGCGCCGAAGTTCCCGGCATGCAGAAAAACCTGCAGCAACAGGACCTGCGCTTCGACACCATCCAGTTCGTAGGCAATGGCACCGCGATGGGAGGAGGCAATCCCGGGGGCAATAGTTCCCATTCGCGGGACTTCATCCCGGTTCCATGGCAGGCAATAGAGATTTCTCCAGAAATGGCGGAGGAAGCGAATCCGATCGTTACCACCTTTACGCCAAAAAACGGGCTCAACATACACGCTTGAAGGAGGAGGAATGAATATTCAGGGGCTCAATAGCACTGCTGGGACCGGATCTACGAACGCTTCAAAAAGCAGTTCGGCGCAGGAGACCAACGACATGTTCCTGAAGCTGCTGACAGCGCAGCTGAAGTTTCAAGACCCGATTGATCCGGTCGATCCCAATCAGTTTGTCGGTCAACTGGTTCAATTCAACACCCTCGATCAACTCATACAGATTCGCGAGCTTGTGCAGGACGCCCTGCAGAACAGCGGATCTGCAGCAACCACGAGTAAAGGAGTTTAGGATGCCAACATTTTCCATCCCGCTATCAGGCTTGACAGCGATGTCAACCGCACTTTCAGAGATTGCCAACAACCTGGCGAATCTCAATACCGTCGGCTACAAAGATACGCGAGTACTGTTTCGCGACCTCTTCTATCAGTCCATCGGATCGAGCGGCTCGGGCAATCCCATCCAGTTGGGCGCGGGCGTGGCTGTGAGTTCCATGCCATCCATATTCACTCAGGGAAACGTGGACCCGACGGGAGTGAATCGCGACGTCGCGATCAATGACGCGGGCTTTTTCATCGTGCAAAGAGATGGCGTTACCACTTACACCCGCGCCGGAAATTTTTCCGTGGATGATACCGATCTGCTGGTAACCGCCGAGGGCCAGCAGGTGCTCGGTTATCCCGCGGTAAACGGTGCAATCACGACCGGGCAGGGGCTGACTGCATTAAGTCTGGGCACGGGAACGATCAGCCCTCCGACAGCAACCAGTTCAGTGCAGATTCGCACCAATCTCGATGCGTCCGCTGCCATCGGCAGCATCGAGGGGAGCTACTCGACTCCGATCACAATCTACGATTCTCTCGGCGCAAGCCACTCCCTGGCATTCAGCTTCACAAAAACGGCGTCCAATACCTGGAATTATTCGATCTCGATACCGGCGGCTGACGTTGGCGGCACGGGCAACCCGACGGTGCTGAGCAGCGGAACGCTGGTATTCGATGGCAATGGCAACTTGATGACTCCAGCTGCCGACGTCGCCAACATTGCCATTCAGAACCTGGCCGACGGGGCCAACAATATGAGCTTCACCTGGAAGCTGTACGACGGGACGGCGCCAGTCCTGACCCAGGTAGCGTCACCAAACGGGACCTCATCCACACAACAGGACGGAACCAGCAGCGGGGCGTTGTCGGATTTCTCGATCGGCTCGGATGGAATTATCACCGGCACCTTCAGCAATGGTAAAACCGCGATTCTGGGACAACTGGCACTCGCAACTTTTGCCAATGACCAAGGGCTGTCGCGGACCGGGAAAAACGGCTTCGTGGAGACGCTTGCTTCCGGACAGGCCGTGGTGGGAGCCCCTGGAACTGGCGGGCGAGGCACGCTCGCGGGCGGAGCGCTGGAGCTTTCCAACGTGGACATTGCCAAGGAGTTCGCCAACATGATCGTGATGCAACGCGGGTTCCAGGCCAATGCGCGGGTGGTGACTACGTTTGATGAGATCACGCAGGACACCATCAATTTGAAGCGCTAGGCATCGGGATAGAGCTTCTTAATGAGATATTCCTAATCGCTTTGCGACTTAACAACTCCGCTGAGGCAGGCAGGCGAGACCCAGGTCTTGCCTGCTCGCCAAACTGATAACAACAAAGCGTTCTCGCCTGCTCGCCTGCTCGCACATTGCGGCGCACCCCACCACGAACTCGGCAAGGCACGTGCTCCTAGCAAAAACGTGTCGGATACCGAAGTAGTTCGGAAAGCAGGTGGCAAGGCGTTCGTGGTCTGGAGCTTGCCGCTGGCGCTTGGATCGGTGCTGGTCACGCTGTGGACCGGCGGGTGGGTGCGCTCGAGGACAGGAGCGCAAGGGCCGGTCCGCGCGGGAACCATTCAATCCGTGCTTCACCTGGAAAACTTCGTCATGAACCTGGAAGACTCCGGAGGAAGGGCCTATCTACGAATCGGGATTGATGTTGGCATGAACCATCCGCTGCAAGAAGCGGAACGCGCGGGGCCGACCTCGCCGATAGCGCCCTTAAGGGACACGATCATCGGAGTACTGGGCTCGTGCCATGCCGACCAACTGCTCACGCCGGAAGGCAAGGGCCGGCTGAAACGCGATCTGTTGAAGGCGCTGCAAGAAAGGGCTCCGGAGTTGGGCATTGAAGAGGTCTATTTCACCGAACTTCTGATTCAGCGTTGATATGGAAGAGCAAGCTCCAGCCACGGCGGATGCGGAAACGGCGAACAGCGATCTGTTGTGGACGCAATTGCTGGAACTGAGTTGTGAAATCACGGTGGAGTTGCCGCTGGCGGGCTTTACCGTCCGCGACCTGATCCAGCTTGCGCCGCAAAGGGTGATCGATACCAAGGCATCGATCAACAGCGACGTTCCTACCCTGGTGAATGGCACGGTGCTGGCGTGGAGTGAATTTGAGGTCGTGGCCGACAGCTTGGCGGTACGCATCACGGACTTCGTGTAACGAGAGAGATTGGCGGTGCGCATGACTTTGGTATTTCCCAGACTCGGTCAGAAGCTGCTTTGGCGGTGGCTGGGCAACTGGCGCGGGCGCCGGTCCGCTAAGCGCCTGCGAGTGGCCGAGACGGTGCAACTCGGGGAGCGCCGCTTCCTGGCGGTCGTGGAATTCGAAAGCAGACGATTTCTGATCGCGGGCACCGCCAGTTCCATCGCGTTGTTAAGCGATCTGCCGCCAACTTCCCAAGACGCGGCGGAAGAGTCGGCCATCGAGATTACCTCGCGGAGAGCGCCGTGAAGCGCGCACTGGTGTGGAGGATCGCGATCCTGGGCTGCCTTGCCTTTCCGCCGGAGGGCTTCGCGCTCCTCTTAAGAGCGCGCCATGTGGCCCAGCACACCAACTCCCTGCCAGGCGCGGGGTCGGTGCCTTGGAACATTGTTGTGCTGCTGACGGTACTGACCTTGTTGCCGGCCATCATTCTCGCGATGACGCCCTTCGCCCGCCTGCTGGTTGTCTTCCACTTCCTGCGCCAGGCCCTAGGAACCCAGAGCACTCCGAGTAACCAGACGTTGATCGGATTGTCATTGATCCTGACTTATTTCCTGATGCAGCCGGTGGGGACACAGGTGTATGAGACTGCGGTGGTTCCGTTTCAGAACGGCCAGATCAGTGCGCTGGCGGCCATCGAACGCGGTTCCGGCCCGATGCGTGAGTTCATGATGAGGTACGCCAGGGAAAAAGACCTGGTGCTGTTTCTTGAACTTGCCCGGCAGCCGCGCCCGCAGCGTCCGGAGGACCTTGCCATGCGGGTGGTGATGCCCGCCTACCTGCTGTCGGAATTGAAGGCGGGTTTTCAGATCGGAGCCGCCCTGTTCTTGCCGTTTCTGGTCATTGACATGGTGGTGGCGGCCATCACCACTTCCATCGGAATGCTGCAGTTGCCGCCGGTTGTGATCTCGACTCCGTTGAAGATCCTGCTGTTCGTAATGGTGGATGGATGGGGGTTGCTGGTGACTTCGCTGATGAAGAGTTTCGCATAGGAGGCCTATGTCGAGTGAACAGGTCATCGAGTTAGTGCGGCGGGCTCTGGAGACCGCGTTCTGGATCGGCGCGCCGTTGCTGGTTATCGCGACCGTCGTAAGCCTGCTGATTAATATTGTCCAGGTCCTGACTTCGCTGCAGGAAACCACCCTGTCGGTAGTACCCAAGCTGGCCGCGGTAGCCGCCGCCGCCTTTCTGCTGATGCCGTGGATGGCGCGCCGCCTGGCGTTGTTCACATTACAAATGTTCTCTGATTTTCGGCCGTTTTTGCGTTAGCCAGTATGCCCGCTCACTCTCTCAACGAACTGGTGTCGGCATTCATGTTCGGGATGTTGCGTATCGGCGGGGTGATGGTGTTCGCTCCGTTCTTCGGCAGCCAAGGCATACCTATGCAAGTCAAGGCCGGTTTCACGCTGAGCCTGTCGCTGCTGCTCTATCCGGCTTACGCGCCGGCAAGGTGGAACCTGAGCCCGGCGGGTTGGACCAGGATCGCGTTCTCGGAGGCTGCCGTCGGTCTGCTACTGGGGCTGACGCTGAGTTTCGTGCTCGAGGCGGCACAGTTTGCTGGTCAGGTGACCGGCCTGCAGATGGGCTTTTCCCTGGTCAGCGAATTGGATCCGCAGACGCAGGCGGACACCCCCGTCATCTCGATATTTCATCAACTGGTCGTCCTGCTGATCTTCCTGCAATTGAACGTTCATCACTGGCTGCTGCGCGGTCTGGCGGCCAGCTTTGCATATTTGCCGCCGGGGCAGGCGTGGACACGCACGGTTTCATTTCCCGACCTGTTGCAAGCGGCCGGAGGGATCTGGCTGGCGGGCATGCAGATTGCGGCACCGGTGCTGGTTGCCACGGTGCTGACCGACATCGGCTTGGGCTTTCTTGGGAAAGCCTCGCCGCAGACTCCAGTACTGCTGCTGGGGTTGTCTTTGAAGGCGGCGCTGGGCATGGTCATTCTGATCTGCTCGCTGAGATTCTGGCCCAGCCTTTTTGAGCGTTACTTCTCAAGCGCGGTGCGACTGGGAGAGCAACTGCTGCAGCTGCAAGGATCGTAAGTGGCACAGGACAACAAGACCGAGAAAGCGACACCGCGGCGCCGGGAGAAAGCTCGCGAGAAAGGGCAGGTGGCCCGCAGCCGGGATTTGATCTCGGGAACCGCGGCCATGGCGGCGATTTTATTCGTAGGAGTGAAGGCGCCCGGGTTCGGCGGCTTGTGGCGGACCTTCCTGCGGGATTTGCTGGCCCAGGCCAACGCCGGCAATTTCGAATTCCATGGCGCGCTGGCGGCATCGGCGCCCGTGTGGCAAGGGGCCGCGATCGCGGTCGCATTGAGCTGGGGGGCGGCCCTGATCGCGGCGGTAGCCCAAGGCGGGATCGTGTTAGCTCCGTCGGCGCTGGCCCTGGCGCCATCGCGAATGAGCCCGGCATCGCGGGTGAGCCAGCTCTTTTCCCTGTCGGCGCTGAGCCGTTTTCTGAAAGCGCTGCTGCCCTTTGCCGGCATCGTGTACTTCTGCATTGACCTGTTGGGAAAGAACTGGATTGCGTTTCTGGAACTCCCGAACCGTCCGGCGCCGGCGATTGCCAGATTTGCCGGCAAAGTCATGTTCGAGTTGGCTTGGAAAAGCGCTCTGGTGCTGCTGGTGTGGTCGCTGGCCGACTACCTGCTCGAGAAACGCAAACTGGAAGCCGAATTGAGGATGAGCCGCCAGGAACTGATCGACGAGTACAAGGAGTCGGAGGGCAATCCCACGGTCAAAGCGCGAATCCGGCGTCTGCAGAGGCAGGTGCGCCGGCGCCGGATGTTGGAGGACGTGAAACGCGCTTCGGTGGTGATTACGAACCCCACGGAATTCGCGGTGGCGATTGAGTATCGCCTCGAAATGTCTGCGCCGGTGGTGGTAGGGAAGGGCCGCAACCTGCTGGCGCAGCAGATCAAGCAGGCTGCGCGCTGGCACGGCATCCCGCTGGTCGAAAATCCTCCGCTGGCCCATGCCCTCTATCGCGCCGTCGAAGTCGGGCAATCGATACCTCCCAAACTCTACGCCGTGGTGGCGGAACTGCTGGCCGCACTGTACCGCGCCCAGGCGCGGGCCAGCGCCGCAGGGGTTGCGGGATAAGCCATGGCCGCGACCCCCAAACCGACGGCACTCGCCCGCAACTCCGCGGTGGAATGGATCGTGCCCATGGCGGCGGTGGGACTGGTTTTTGTGATGCTGGTCCCTTTGCCCTCACTGCTGCTGGACCTGCTGTTGGCGGCAAGCATCACGGCATCGGTGCTGGTGCTGCTCTCGGCGCTGCACATTTTGCGGCCGGCGCAGTTCTCGGTCTTTCCCAGCCTGTTGCTGTTGCTGACGCTGTTCCGGTTGTCGCTGAATCTGGCTTCCAGCCGGCGCATTCTTCTGCACGGAAACGAAGGCGCGGCGGCTGCAGGACAGGTGATCGAGGCCTTCGGACAATTCGTAGTGGGCGGAAATTACGTCGTCGGATTCGTTCTGTTCGTAGCTCTGATCGCGATTCAATACATCGTGGTGAGCCACGGAGCGGTGCGCACGGCGGAGGTCACGGCGCGTTTCACCCTGGATGCCTTGCCTGGAAAACAGATGGCGATTGATGCCGACCTGAACGCCGGCATCATCAGCGAAGCCGAAGCGCGGGCGCGGCGGGAACAGATCGCCCATGAGGCGGAATTTTACGGCGCCATGGACGGCGCTGCCCGCTTCAATCAGCGCGATGCCCTGGCCACCATCCTTATTACCGCGGTCAATATCGTGGCTGGCTTCCTGATAGGAGTGTTCCAGCTGAACATCCCGTTTCGCGATGCCTTGCAGACCTACACCGTACTCACAGTAGGCGATGGGCTGGTCACCATGATCCCGTCGCTGCTGGTTTCGATGGCGGGCGGCATGGTCGTAACCCGCGCCTCGTCAGGGAAGACCCTCTCGGCAGACCTGGGCAGCCAGGTTTTTTCCGGTCGCCGGCCACTGTTCCTGGCCTCCGGTGTAATGCTGACCTTGGCTGCGATTCCCGGGCTGCCGAAATTTTCGTTCCTGTTCTTGGCGGGAATCGTGGCTCTGCTGGCCTGGCGCAGCCCGAAGCCAGCGGTGGAATCTGAGGCTGAAACCAAGGCCGCCAAGCCCGCGCAGGAATCGCTCGAGGATTTGCTGCAACTCGACGAGTTGAGCCTTGAAGTCGGGTACGGGCTGGTACCGCTGGTGGACAATCAGCAGGGGGGAGCGCTGCTGGCGCGGGTTCGCGCGCTTCGTCACAACCTCGCCCTGCAGCTGGGTTTCATTGTCCCTCCTGTGCACATCACCGACAACGTGCGCCTGCGCGCCAGAGAGTACGTGATCTCGCTGCGCGCCGTCGAGATTGCGCGCTGGCAGACCCACGAAGATCACCTGCTGGCCATCAGCTCCGATGCCAACCCCGCGCCTCTGGCGGGAACTCCGACCAGAGAACCTGCGTTTGGAGTGTCGGCACTGTGGATCGCCCCGGCGCTGCAGAACCAGGCGCTGGCGGCGGGCTACGCGGTGGTAGACCAGACTTCGGTGCTGGCGACGCACCTGGCCGAAGTGATCAAACAGCACGCCCCGGAACTGCTGACACGGCAGGAGACCAAGCGCCTGCTGGACCGCTTGGCCGAGAGTCATCCCAAGCTGGTCGAAGAGCTGGTGCCGAAGCTGCTGAGTCTCGGCGAGGTGCAGAAGGTATTGCAGCAGCTGTTGCGGGAGCAAGTCTCGATCCGCGATCTCTCGACCGTGCTCGAAACCCTGCTGGATACGGCAGTCGCCACCAAGAACCCGGTGTTGCTGGTCGAGGCGGTGCGGCAGGCCCTCGGACGCGCCCTGGTCCGCCCGCTTTTGAGCGAAGGCAGCACCCTGCGGGTCATTACCCTGGACGACGAGATCGAGCAGGAACTGAATCGAGCGCTGAACCCGCAGGCCACGCATTTGCCCGCGGCCAGCCTGCAGCCGTCGCTGGTACGGCGCATTCTCGAGGGGCTGCGGCGATTGGCGGGAGAGCATGTCGAAATCGCCACTCCGGTCATGTTGTGCTCGAGTCCTGCGCGTTTTCATCTGAAGAGGCTGCTGGAGCCTTTCTTGCCGAAACTCGTGGTGTTGTCACCCAACGAGATCCCTCCCGTCATCTCGTTGCAATCGGTAGGGGTTTTGAAATGACCGCATAAGGGAGGAATCATGGGCGAGGCTACTACCCAGGCCTACACCACTTGGCAAGACGAACAGGACCGCGAGCGCCTGCTGAACGAGCAGCTTCCTCAGGTGCGGTATATTGCGCGCCGCATTCACGAACGCCTGCCAAGGCACGTGTCGCTGGACGATCTGATCCACGCCGGAGTACTCGGGCTGATTGACGCGCTCAGCAAGTATGACCAGAACAAGCATGTCCAGTTCGGGTCCTATGCCAAGTTCCGAATTCGGGGTGCCATCCTGGACAGCCTTCGCGAGCTGGATTGGAGTCCGCGCGACCTGCGCCGAAAAGCTCGACAGCTGGAAGATGCCACCACTCGGTTGCGCCTGCGCCTGGGCCGCGATCCCAGCGAACCGGAACTCGCCGCCGAGTTAGGGCTTGATTTGCGCTGCCTGCAGTCGCTGCTTGCCGAACTCAACGGACTTGAGATCGGCAGTTTTCGTATCGAGTCGGCGCGCGACGGCAGGGAGGAAGACCTGTGCGAGTACATCGCTGACGATCCCGAGGAGACGCCGCTGTTGCAGTGCATGCGTTCGGAGATGAAGGAACTGCTGGCCAAAGCGATTGCCGAGTTGCCGGAACGCGAACGGCAGGTGCTCACGCTCTACTATTTCGAGGAACTGACCATGAAGGAGGTTGGAGTCGTGCTTGGGGTGGGCGAGTCGCGAGTGTCTCAGGTGCATTCCATGGCATTGGTCCGGCTGCGGGCCCGGCTCTCGGAGTTGCAAGGGCCGCGATCGGAGGCTGCGGGGCACAGCGGGATGTAAGTGCGAGGAGGGAGAGAGATGGAAAAGGTTCTGAGTCAGGAGGAAATCGATGCCATGGTGAAAGCCGACCGCGGCGGAACTCTCAAGGTCCCTGTGCAGCCCGTGGTTGCGGCCGAGAAATGGGATCTGCGACAGGCGGGAAGAATCGGCCGTGAGCGGACGCGCGCCATCAGCCTGCTGCACGAAAGCTTCGCGCGCAACCTGACAAATTCCCTGGGCGCGTACCTGCGCAGCGCATTCGTGGCCGCTCTGGTTTCGGCGGAACATCTGAAGTACAGCGATTTCCTGAGAACGATTCCCGAGGTGGCGTACCTGGCGAATTGCCAGATCAAGCCGCTGGAGGTGCCGGCCCTGCTGCAACTGGATCTGGCGGTCGCTTTTCCCATGGTGGACGTGCTGCTTGGAGGACAGGGCAAGGGCACGACTCCCACTCGTGAAATCACCGCGATTGAGGAGTTGATTCTGGAGACGGTGATGCGAATCATCTGCCGCGAACTGCAGGTGGCCTGGCAATCGCTGCAGATTGAGTTTCAGTTTGGACAAAGGCAGCAACCGGAGCAGGCACAGCATCTGCTGCCCAATGAAGAGAAGACGCTTTCCCTGAGCTTCGAGATCACGATGGCAGAGAGCCGCGGAACCCTCAGCATTGCCGTCCCGGCCACGATCTCGAACGCGCTGCTGCGCAAGATCTCGGCGGAGTGGACGACCTCGCGCGCCCGTCCCATGGCCGAAGTCGGCCAGCAGATTCGCGAACGGCTGATGAGTTGTCCCTTTGAAGTCGGACTGGGAGTCCCGTCGCTGACGGTGTCGCTGCGGGACCTGATCAAGCTGAAGCCAGGAAACCTTTTGATCTTTGATCGCGGCATTCAGGACGGAGGTGCGCTGATGGTGACCAACCGGCCACTGTTTCATGCTCGCGCCGTAAAAAAGGGCGCAAAACGTGCAGCGCATGTACTACAGATCGTGAATCCCAGGGCTGCCAGCGAGGAACGTCATGGGTGAGAATGAAGGCGATGCGATGGAAACTGCCAACGAGGTCCGCGAATTTATCGCCGCATGGATCACAGGCGCGAGTGAGGTGCTGTCTCAACTCTGCGGGGCGACCGTGGCAATCGAGGGCAGCGAGACGAAGCCGGCCGCAGCCCCTGAGCCCTCCGCCAGCGATCTCCGTTTCCTGGTTGCGGCCGGGGGATCGTTACGGGGCGAGATGGAGTTGCGTCTCCCGCAATCCACCGCCCTCACATTGTCGCAGGTGCTTCTGGGAGAGGCGCAAGATCCTGCCGCGGAGTTCAAAGCGGAACACGCCGAAGCTGCCGAAGAATTGTTGCGCCAGGTCTCAGGCCATGTCGTGACCGCCTTGAAGGCAGAGTGGGGTGAAGTGCAGCTGCGAGTGGAACGCGCCGAGGCCCCGACGTGGTCCCCCGCGGCGACGGGCTGGCTGCATTCCTCGCCTGGCGCGGCCCCGGCCATTGTTATGGAATGGAATGCCAGTGCGGCTCTGGTGGCCGCATTGCGTCCGTTGCAGGTAACACCGGGCCAGCCTGTGTCACCCGCTCCTGCAGGAGACCGACTGGATCTCCTCATGGATGTAGAGCTTGGGATGACCTTGCGTTTTGGCTCACGAAGTATGTTGTTGCGGGAAATTCTCGACTTGAACTCAGGTTCGGTGCTGCCACTGGATCGGCAAGTGGACGATCCCGCGGACCTTCTACTCGATGGACGGTTGATTGCCCGCGGCGAGGTGGTGGTAGTGGAGGGCAATTACGGATTTCGCGTAACCGAGGTCATGTCCTCTCAGCCGGAACATTGAAAAGAAGCCGGATGGCGGGAAAGCACGAATGCGCCCCAAATCGGAAACAAGAACGTACTTGCGGTGGCTGGACTGCGACGACCCGAATTGCGAGTCCAGCCGGAAGTTCTGGCGGCGTCTCGACTGGCGGCGCAGCGGAGTGAATTTGAATGGTAGGTATTACTGTGCTACGCGGTGCTTTGAGCGCGCTGCAGAACTGAGCATCTCGCGAGCAATGCCTGGCCAGGCGCTCCGCCAACGGGCTGCGCACCGGATACCCCTAGGACTCGTTCTTCTGTCGCGGGGACAGATCAGCCATGCCGAACTGCGCCAAGCGATCGCGCGGCAGCGCGCGCAACCAAGCATGCTCATTGGAGCCTTGCTTACCGAAATGGGCTACGTGGACGAAGACCAGGTGACAGCTGCGCTGGCGAGGCAATGGTGCTGTCCAACGCTGGCCGGGGCCTTGAAGATCGATCCCGGGTGCCGGGGATTACTCCCGGCGCGGATCAGCGAGCGCTTCCGAGTTCTGCCGGTGCGGTATGTGCGCCGCACCGGAGCGCTGTGTGTCGCTTTTGCCGAGGGTGTGAACTATCCCTTGCTGTACACGATCGATTCCATGCTGGATTGTCACACCGAGCCTTGCCTGATCGCCAAGCGGGAAATGGACCGGTTGCTGGAGACAGGAAGCGACGATGGCGGGCGCGACGTCTTCTTCGATCACCGGAACAGCACCGGGGAAGCGGCCCACATCCTTGCAAGTTATGTGATGAAGGTGGGAGCTCACAGGGTACGGCTCGGCGGCTGCGAGGATTTCATCTGGGCGCGGCTGGAACATCAGAGAGATATTACGAATCTCTTATTTCACTGCAGTGATTCCGCCTTGCAGGAGAGAGCCGAGCGTTCCCGGTCCCGCGCTCCATCGGCCGACGTCAAGATTCCAGTTTGCCGATAACCGGTATGTCTGGAGATCAGCCGAGCGTATCCCGGGCAGGCTCAGTCCGTCCGATCTCCAATCGTGCAGGAGCGCTGTTATGAACAAGGTATGGGCGCTGATCGTGGATGACTCTTCGGCCATGCGAAAGATCACTGAGGGCGAGCCGATCCAGTGGGTGTGTGTGGGTTTGGCAGGTCAGGTGTGCGGAGTGTTGTCGATGCGGTGCACGATAAGCTCTGCGACACTGATGGCGTCGAAGATGTTGGGAGTTGATCCGGCGGATGTGGGGGAACAGGTATGGGACGCGGTTGGAGAAGTATCCAACATGATTGCCGGCATTTTCAAAAACAAGATCACCGGCCTCGGAGATGGCTGCATGCTTTCGGTTCCCACGGCAATTACCGGAGCTGATTTCAGCCTGCACTCCCTTGCAGACGCGCCGCCGTTCGGGACCCGCCTGCGATTCAGCGGCCAGCTTATCAGCGTCTCTCTCGAGATCCACAGTTAGAGTGGTTTGCTGGCACCGACACAGCCGGAATTGTTTGCCGGACAGGAACAACGTGCCCGGCAAAGTTTTCCCCTTACCGGGACGCAACGGCAATCCAGCCATGCCTTGTCTATTACGTGGCGACAGACAAGCTCTTGCGCCATAGCCCATCGATAGGTTTCTCGCCAGTCTCTTGGCACGGCATCTGCATACGCGTTGTCAGGAGACCATCTTGGACAGCGGATACTACGCAGCGTGTGCAGCGTTCCGGAGCCAGTCTCAGGCTCTGGAATTGATCGCAAACAATCTTGCCAATGCCAACAGCGCGGGCTATCGCAGCCAGCGGACCAGCTTTCGTTCGCTGCTCGCCAGCAAATCGCCCTTGATATTGAGTGCCTTGAACCAGGCCGTAAACAATTTCAATGTCGTGGGCGCGAGCCAGACCAACTTAAGTTCCGGGAACATGGTGACAACCGGGAACCCATTCGATCTGGCCATTGAAGGCAATGGATTTTTCGTGCTTCAGAACCAGTCAGGAACGTTCTACACCAAGAATGGGGAGTTCCACGTCTCGCGGAGCGGTGAATTGGTGACCAGCGACGGGGACGCGGTGATGGGGGAACAGGGACCGCTCAAGGTGCCGCAGGGCACTGCTTCCATCAGTTCGGACGGAACCCTTTCGGTGGGAGGAGCGGTAGCGGGGAAGCTGCGGGTAGTGGAATTCGCGCCGGGCAGCCCGCTGGTTTCCGCGGGCAAGGCGCGATACACAGCGGAAGCGAATTCCGCTCTGCCTGCGGCGAGGTCTTACGTGCGCCAGGGGATGATCGAGTCTTCCAATGTGAATCCCATCGCGGAGACAATGTCGCTTATCACCGCGCAAAGGCAGGCCGAAATGATGCAGCGTGCGATGTCGGTGTTCTATGGCGAGTTTAACCGGATCGCGGCATCCGAATTGCCGCGGGTCTAAAGGAGAAGCCCGATGTTTCGTTCTCTCTATACCGCCGCCAGCGGAATGATGGCGCAGCAGATGAACCTGGACAACATCGCCAACAACCTGGCGAATTCCAGCACTGCCGGTTTCCGTCGCCGGCGCCTGCAGTTTCAGGATCTGCTCTATCAGAATGTGATCATGCCAGGGTCCGCGGCAACGCAACAAACCACAGTCGCGGCAGGACTGCAAATCGGGCTGGGGGCACGCCCCACTGCATCCGAAGTGATCCAATTGCAGGGCGACTTCAGCTCTACCGGAAATCCACTCGACTTGACGATCCAGGGCCAGGGATTTTTCCAGGTCACATTGCCATCGGGTGAAACCGCCTACACGCGAAGTGGAGCTTTTCACATGGATGCGCAAGGCAGCCTGGTCACGGCGGATGGAAACCCGGTGGAACCGGCGATTTCCATCCCCGCGGACGCTACCACCATCTCCATCGGCGCCGATGGCACGGTCAGTGTCACTCAGCCGGGGCAATCCCAGGCGCAACAGGTGGGCGCCCTGCAACTGGCCTTGTTCCCGAATCCGGGCGGGCTCAACAGCGTGGGCAAGAATCTCTTCCTGGCCACTACCGCCTCTGGAGATCCGGTGGTCGGAACTCCGGGCGGCAGCGAGGGTTTAGGCGGTATTGAGCAGGGTTTTCTCGAGCAATCCAATGTCAACGTGGTGGAAGAGTTTATTCAGATGATCCTTGCCCAGCGATCGTATGAAGCCAACTCCAAGGTAGTACAAGCGGCCGATGAGATGTTTCAGCAGGTGAACAATCTTGCACGCTGACGGAGCCATAGCCGTCCGATTCGTGCTATTGAGCGCGCTGCTGATCGCGGCGGGCTTCTTTTCTCAGAGTGCGCGAGCAGAAGGCACGGCTTTGTCTTTGCTCAATACCGTAGAAGTATCGTCCGAGACGATTACTCTTTCGGACCTGCTTCCCGCAGCGGCTTCGGAAAGCTTGCGCAATGCCGGCTACAGTATTTTGCTAGGCCGATCGCCTCAGCCCGGCAGTATTCGCGTGCTCACCGCCTCGGACCTTCGAGATCGAATTCCCCAGAGCTTTCGCTCCGGTGATCCCGGCATGGTGGTTCCGGCGGCTGTGCTGGTGCGGCGCACGTGTCCCGTCCTGGACCGCGCTGGAATTTCGCAACGCATTTTTCATTTCTTGCACGAACAGGAGTGGCTTACGAGTACGTCCTCAGGTAAGGAGGATATCCTCTGGCCGCGCGAACTCTGCAACTCAGGTGATTCCTTGCAACCGGTCAGGGCGCGCTGGGATGGCTTGCAGGGGCTGGTGCAGATCACGCTGCGCCCGCAAGGCATAAGGCCGGCGAATGACGTGCTGCTGGCGGTGAAGCTTCCGGCAACTCGCTTCGAGCGGGCTGCAATTCCGCAGCTGGCGCAGTCACGAGAGGTTTCTCGCAAACCAGCTGCGCTTCTGGTTCGCAATGGAGAGCGAGCGACCCTGGTGCTTGACAGTGGGCCGGTCCATCTTTCGGCGCCGATCATCTGCTTACAGGCTGGACGGATGCACCAGGTGATCCGCGTGAGAGCGGTTGGTTCGCCAACGGTGTCACAGGCTGAGGTCATCGCTCAAGGGAAACTTCGACCTCGAACCTCATTCGGAGAGAAATAAACATGAGACGCACAGTCTTTCGCTTAGTGCTGTTCCTATTGTTGGCTTCGACACTGGTATGGGCCAAGGAGAAAACCATCCAACGGGAGAGCCTGGAGGAATATCTCCGGCGGCTTTCTCTGTCTTCGCCGTTGCCGGAGAAGCCGGCCCCTGGCAGCTTGTGGACAGACCAGGGACGACTGGCAGACTTTTCGACAGACTACAAGGCCGCGAAGGTGGGAGACACGATTACCATCCTGGTATCGCAAAGCCTGCAGGCTAATAACACCGGGAACGTCGCCAGTGATCGCAGCTTCAAGGCAAGTTCCGGTATCAACGCCCTGGCGGGACACATTTCGACCAGCGGCGTGCAAAATATTTTTTCTCCGCAATCTTCGGCAACCCTGGCAGGCAAGGCGCAAGCCAGTTCCAACTCAAGTCTGAAAACCAGCCTGGCGGGACAAGTGGCGGCCGTGCTGCCCAACGGCATGCTGGTAATTGAAGCCGAACGTCAGATCACCATGAATAACGAACGCCAGACGATTTTGTTGCGCGGCCTGGTACGTCCTGGCGACATCTCTCCCGACAACGCTGTCGCCTCCAATGTGGTCGGCAACCTGCAACTGGAGATCAAAGGCAAAGGTGTTATCAGCGACGGCACGCGGCCTCCGAATCTTCTGGTACGCATGCTGCTGCGTCTTGTGGGTTTTTAATAGGAGATGAAACATGCGCGGCGTGATCTGTACCATGCTGCTCCTGGCAGCGGTTAGCCGGGCGGAAGTGACAGAAGCTCCCCGAAAAGCGTTGATCCGCGATATCGCGAGCGTCGAAGGAGTACGCGCCAATCCTCTGCTTGGCTACGGCATTGTGGTGGGGCTGAACGGTACCGGAGATCGCCGGCAAACTATTTTCACCATGCAGACGTTGGGCAACGCTCTACAACGGTTGGGAATACAGATCCCGACCGGCACGGCGAGAGTGAACAACATTGCGGCGGTTTTTGTGACGGCGAGTCTGCCCCCTTTCGCCCGTTCGGGCACGCAACTGGACGTGACAGTCTCGTCCATTGGCGATGCGAAGAGTCTGGAGGGGGGGATGTTGCTGCTCACGCCGTTGCGGGCCCCCGATGGACAGATCTACGCGGCCGCGCAAGGCCCTGTCACGCTGGGGGGCTACAGCACCGGCGGAGGCGGTACTTCGCGTCAAGTCAATCATCCCACCGTGGGACGCGTGGTAAGCGGGGCTCTGGTGGAGCGCGAGTTCGCCATCGATTTGCATCACTGGCAACGTGTTTCGCTGTTGTTGAGCGATCCCAGTTTCAGTACTGCAACCGAGATTGCGGGGGTGATCAATCAGGATTTCGGGCGCAGCCTGGCGGAAGCCGTCGACAGCCGCCGCGTCGAAATTGACGCCACTCGATTGGAGTCAGGGACCGTCCCAACCTTGCTGGCCCGGATCGAGAATCTGCCGGTTGAGGTGCACCGCCGCGCTCGCGTGGTGGTGAACGAACGGACCGGAACGGTAGTCATGGGAAAAGATGTGCGGCTGGGAGCGGTTTCGATCTTGCATGGGAATCTTTCCATCGAGATTGCGACCGAATACACGGTCTCGCAACCCGCTCCCTTGTCGGAAGGTAAGACGGAGGTGGTACCGCAAACGTCAGTGCGGGCGCAGGAGACTCCGGCCCGGCGCATTGAACTGGGAGAGGGAGCCAGCGTGGAACAACTGGTCAACGGGCTGCAGGCCATTGGAGCGACTGCGCGCGACGTGATCGCGATCCTGCAGGCGATCAAAGCGGCAGGAGGACTGGATGCGGAACTGGAGGTGATCTGATGCAGATTCAGGCTGCACATTCCGGGTATAGATCGGACTCGCAGAGGGCACGGATCGGGAAGGCGGCCCAGGAATTCGAAGCCATGCTGCTGACCTCGCTGTTAAATTCCGTGCAGAAAACTTTGGTTACATTACCCGGCAACGAGCAGGATCCGGTCGCGCAATCCTACGGTCAGTTTGCAGTCGAGACCATGGCGGCGGCGGTCAGCGCCGCAGGAGGTTTGGGAATTTCCCGCATGCTACTGGCTAAGCTGATGAAATGAAACGATGACAAATTGCGTTGGGATGGGGGCTAACACTAAAGTTTCCGGCGAAACCGCCGATAGGGATTAAAGAGTGGTTGGAATAGCGTGAGCTATTTCTAATCGCCAGCCGACCCTGCAATTGCAAGTGACGGTGGTAGTGAGGGCCAAACCATGAGAATCGACTTAACCGGCAAGAGTCCCGAATCGCGACAAGCGGAGGGGGCGAGCCAGCCCAAACCACGGGTGGGTTCCAATCCGCGGGATCGGTCCACAATCGGCGAGGACAAAGCGCAGCTGAGCCTGGATCAGGGTCGGATTCGCGACCTTGAGTGGCAGGCCAAACAACTGCCCGAGGTGCGGAGTGAGCGAATCAAGGCCCTGGCGCAGAAACTGGAGAGTGGCGCTTACGAAGTGACTCCCCAGCAAACCGCTGAGGCCATGTTGTCAGAAATGTTGCGCCGTCCTCCCTTGCGGTAAAGGAGCGCACCGTGGGCGATATATCCCTGGACAAGTTGAAGCCGACCAGCGCACCTACTGGGGCGCAGCAACAGCAGCTGCGTCGGGAATCGGATCTGCCGGCCAAACGCAAGGGAGTTCGCCGGCGTCCCGATCAACAAGAGAAGGCGAATGACGAAGGTGCCGCGTCCGAACATCAAGTCGACCGCCTGGCTTGAGTATGGATAAGCCCATCCAACCCGCATCTAACGGCCTGGGATTGCAGCTCTCACTGCTTGATGAACTCGCCCAATCCCTGCGCGCGGCTCAATCCGCGATGCTGACCTCGGACCTGCCAAGTTTTGAGGCCCACACTGCCAGGCAATGGACTCTTTGCCAGGCGCTGATGCAGGAGAGGGCCGCAGTTGACTCGGCTTCCCAGGATCAGGAAGCGGATGTCAATCGTACCCGCCAAGCCGCGGACTTACCGCGGCAGGTCGCGCTGCTGGCTCAGGTGCGGCGGATGGAAGATCGGGTGCGGCAGTTGAATCGCGTACACGCGTGTCTCCTGCGACGCGCCCAAAGATCCCTTGCCTTGCTTCGTCATATCGTTGCCAGCCAGTGCCCCACGTATGGTCCAGCTATTGCCGCAGAATCCCAAAAAGGAGGCGAGTGATGTCGAGCTTGTTTGGAACTCTGTCCATCGCGCTTAGCGGACTGCGTGCAAGTCAAGGGGAACTGGACGTCACAAGCAACAACGTGGCCAATGCGAACACGCCTGGATACTCGCGTCAGCGGGCGGTCCTGGTGCAGGCGGATCCGATCATAATCGGGCCGTTGACTTTCGGCTCCGGAGTTTCCTTGCTCAAAGTGGAGAGCCTGCGGGATTCGGTGTTGGAGGTACAGATTCAGCAAGAAAACCAGGGGCAGGGCCAGATTGATGCCTTTCTAACGGGAATGAGGCAGGTGGAAGTGATGTTTACTTCCAGCCAGAGCGATATTGGAGCGCAATTCTCAAAATTCTTCGCGAGCCTCAGCGAGCTCTCGACCAACCCGTCCGACCTCTCTCTGCGGCAAGGCGTGCTTACTGCCGCAGGAAACCTGGCCAGCACCTTCAATAACATAGTCACGAACCTGACTCTGCAGCGCCAGAACCTGGATTTGAGCATTGTGCAAGACGTGCAACAGGTAAACGCCTTGACCACCCAAATAGCCGGCCTCAACGGGCAGATTCAGGCTGCGGAGGACCTGGGGCGAGAGGCGAGCTCATTTATCGACAAGCGCGATGTTCTCATTGAAAAACTTTCGAGCTTGATTGACGTCTCCAGTATAAGGAGCGACAACGGAATTGCGCTGACCACCTCGAATGGCACGCCGCTGGTGGATGGAATGCGCAGCTACTCCTTAAACACGCAAGTTGATGCTTCCGGAGTACAGCATATCTACGCGGAGAACAGCGACATCACTTCAAAGCTGAGTTCAGGAGCCATCGCGGGTGTGCTCATGATTCGCGACCAGAAGATTCCAGACTTACTCTCTGACCTCGACACCCTGGCCGCTGGATTCGAAGAGGCCGTCAATGCGGCTCAGAAGGCAGGCTACGACCTGAACGGGCAGCCGGCAGGGAATCTGTTTACCGCGCCTCCTGCCGGGGGCACGGGAGCGGCGGGCGCGATGTCGTTATTCACCAACGATCCAGCCGCAATTGCGGCCAGTTCCGATGGAAGTGCGGGAAGCAACGGAAACGTGGCAGGGCTGCTCGCGGTGCACGATCAATTGATTGCAGGAGGCAGAACTCCGTCCGATTTCTATTCCAAAATGGTTTTTACGGTGGGCAACGACGTGGCGAACGCCGAGGCTGAAGCGGAGGCCTCTCAATTGGTCCTGCAGCAGCTGCAGGACCAGCGGGGCAGTATTTCGGGAGTATCGCTCGACGAAGAAGCAGCCAATCTCATTCAATTCCAGCGAGCTTATGAGGCGTCCGCGCGAGTGATCTCGACGATCAACGACGTATTGGACGTGACCATCAATCTCGGGAGGTATTAACGTGCGAGTGAACCCAAACATCATGCCGGACCTGCTGGCATCGATGAATGAAACCTTGCGACAGGAACAGACTGCAATCTTGCAGCTGGCTTCTGGACAGAGGATTAATCGCCCCTCCGACGATCCCGCCGGGGCAGCCACTTTGACTCGCATCCAAGATCGAACCAGCCAGGCGGATTCCTTCCAGCGCACGATGGGTGACGTGCAGGGACAATATCAGACCGCGGATTCCACCTTGAGTTCGGTGGTGCTCGCGCTGGACAGGGCCATATCGCTCGGCGTACAGGGTGCCACTGGCACGTTGTCGGATTCAGATCGCGCGGCCCTGTCCGGGGAGGTGAGCGGAATTCGGGACCAGCTTTTGAGTCTTGCCAACGTTTCCTACCAGGGCCGGTACGTCTTCTCGGGTACCGCCCAGGTACAACCGTTTGTGCTCGACTCCAGCGTCGCGTCGGGGGTGCGTTACGACGGCAATGCCGGGGTGAATGCGGTGAGCATCGGGAATGGATACCAGCTTCAGTTCAACGTTCCTGGATCGCAGGTGTTTGCCGCTCCAGGAGCGGACGTTTTCGGAGCCGTCACCGGGTTGATGAATGCATTGGATAGCAACTCGGGCATCGATGCCGCTGTTTCCGCAGTGCGCGGGGCGTTTGACCACATCACGTCGCAGCGAGTCTTTTATGGCAATGCGTTAAACCAGATCCAGAGCCAGCAGACATACTTGAACGGCGAAAAGCTGCAGCTGGCACAGCAGCAGGATACGGTTGCCGCCACTGACATGACAGCAACCGCAAGTCAGTTAGTGAATGCGGAAAACGCTCGGCAGGCAGCACTCGCTGCCATTGGGAAAGTGTCCCAGTTGAGCCTGTTTGCCTATTTACAGTAGTTCATTTGTGCTCGAAGGTTTCACGATTCCCTTCGGCCCAGGCATTTGCTGTTTCAAGATGAAGGCGTTCTTTCTCCAGTCTCGACCGCTCGCTCAGCAAACGCACTTGGATGCCTGGCAACAGTTCTCTAAGGTGGACGAGTTGATTGCGGTAGGAACTCAATTCACTGGATATGCGAGCGTCAAGGCTTGCGCCGTTCAACTCGCTTATGTCTGAGTCGCGTACTTGCGCCAAACTCAACAGCACACGTTCCAGGCTCTCGGCCAGGACAAATGGGGATTGCTGCCCGCCACGTTCCAAAGTCGCCAGGAGCGGCGCCAGTTCTCTATTGGCAACGCACAAGCGATAAAATAGCCCGTCCAAAGTCATACCTTCCAATCCCCACGAACACGGTGCTGAAGATCTGTCTCGTTGGGGGCCGGCGCTGGGGCGGCCGGCGGGCGCGCTTGGGACTTGGCAACTTCGGTCCAAGCCTCGTGCAGGGTCAGGAGGTTGGCAACCTGGTCCTTGAGAATACGACTGTTGCCGGAGCATTGCGCCTCGATAATGCTGGCCCGCAACAAGTCATAAAAGCGGCTCAGATTGGCCGCGACTTCTCCGCCTTTTTCTTTGTTCAGCGTGCCCTGCAACTGGGCGAGAACCACCAGGGCATGATCCATCTCCGCCGTGCGGCGCTCGACCTGGCTCTCTTGCATCGCTTCGATGGCCGCTCGAAGGTCCTTAATCAGCTGCTGGTAGAGCAGCACCACGAGCTGAACTGGATTTTCACCTTGCGCTTCCGCCTGCCGATAGCATTCGAGTGGGTTCATGAATCATTTGCTGATTTGTGGCAAGGTGCTCAGTTCAGCAGCGATCTGAGTCATAAGCGTCGAGTATTGCCGCAGGGCAGCATCAATCTTGCTGTATTGCGCGATGAGCTGTTGCTGGGTAGTGGCCAACTGGTCTTCGAACTGATTGATCTGATCCGTCAAGAGCTTTTGAGTTGCGGTGTTCTGGGTGATCTCAACGTTCAAAAGGCCCTCGGTCGTGTCTGTCAGGTTCAGCAGGTCGCTCCCAAGGTGATATCCGAACCCAGGGTTTGAGGTGTCGAATGATTGAAAGAAGGCCTGGAAATCGGAAAAATTGTTCTGCAGCACGTGATCCAGCTGGGTTGAATCCAGTGTCATGGTGCCGTCGTTGTTCATGGTTATGCCAATCGATGCCAGGCTGGTAATTCCGTTGTTGCCGCTCATCGAATAGGTCATGTTGGAGAGTAGATTCGTCTGCAGGAGTCGAAGCGAGGTGTTCGCCTCCAGAGGCGGGGCAGAATTGCCTTCGCTTGGGGCGGTGAACTGAACATTGATAGCCGCAATCAACGTGTTGTAGCTGCTGACGAAGTCATTCACGGCAGAGGTGACTCGAGCCATATCCGGCCCGACGCCTACCTCCACCTGAGTACCAGGGGAGGCGCCAACCAGGTTCAGAGTCACTCCCGGAATGATGGTGTTGACCGAATTTGTGCTGCTGTTCACGGGAACGCCATCCACCGTGAATGCTGCATCCTGGCCGGAGATCTTGCTGAAATTGACGGCGCTCCCGTTTGAGGCGAGGGTAAGCTGGCCCGAGAGAGTGAGATCGCCAGCGCCGCCGGTCGTATTGCTGATTAGAACCAGCCTTGATCCTGAAACATCATTCATCGCACTTGCTTTCACTCCCAGATTCAGTCCGTTGATATGACTGGCAAGGGAGGCGACGGTGTTGTTAGTGGCGTCAATCGTAATCAGGGTGGCCTGACCGGATCCCACCTGCAGAGAGATCGTGCCTGGAGCAAAAGCGGCGTCGGAAGCGACTGCATCCGAGTAATAGGTGGAGGTGGATGCGAGCCGGCTGACCACGATGGTGTGATTGCCAGAGATCGCGTTGTTTTGCGCGGTCCCGGTTAGGATTCCGGGCTGAGAGGAAGTCACCGTCTTACTGCCAACCACGCCGAAGCTGTCTTTCAATGCATTGACTTTGATTTGGAGATCGCTTAACTCTCCATTAATCGTTTTCAGCGCTACGGCTTGGAGGTTGAGGCTGGCCTGTTGCGCTTGCCACAGGCGCTCCGGAGCGCGTTTCGCATAGAGAATCTGGTCTACGACGGCAGTGACATCAATGCCTGAGTTCGAACTCGACGAACTCAATCCCAGGCTAGCCAAGCTGATTCCACTGGTTGACATATGCATCCTCAGTCTAAGCGCGGACTAAGACGTCACCGCGATTGGAACAGATTCGGTGTTTGCAAGATGGTTGCCGTTTTCGAGGAGGCGCATTCCACAAAGGGCGATGCTCTCCCAATGCCTTTTCACGCCTTGTGGTTCACTCTCTGGGCGATCTCTTTCTGCAACTCCGCGATGTTCCTCATCACCCGTAGTACCTCCTCAGGAGGCACTTGCTGCAGCAATTCACCGCTACGCTGGTCAATAAAGCGGTAGACCACTTGATTGTCCTCAAGCGCAACGCTGACCTTTCGATCGGGTAGAACCGCCGACGCGGGAAGAGGATGAGGATCGGCGGAGGGGGTAGGTTTCGATGTCGTGCGTGTGGAACCAGACCCCCATTGCTCCGCCTGGACGGGCACCGTGCCATTTACGGAATCGATAGCCATAGATCCTCCGCGATGGCAACCAGGGAAGGTGGGCAATTACTGCCCACCTTCTTCATAGTTCTCTTACTTCAACAGCGAGAGTACGCTTTGCTGCATCTGGTTCGCCTGGGCCAGCGCCGAGATGCCGGTCTGGTTCAGGATCGAGTACTTGGTGAGGTTGGCCACTTCCGATGCGATATCGGAGGCACGGATGCCGTCTTCAGCAGCCGTCAGGTTTTGCGTTTGGTTCTGGATAACCGTGACTGCGCTCTGCAGGCGGTTAATGCCAGCGCCGATGTCGCCACGAATGCCGGCTACGTTGGCGATGGCTGTGTTGATGTGGCCCAGTGCGGTCTTGGCATTGGCAATACCGGTGGCATCGTCTACGCCCGTGAGAGAGTCGCCGCTGATGTCAACCGTTGAGCTGCCGTGGTTCAGAGCCGACGAGGAAATCGCGCCGACCGTCACCGAAATCGTGCTCGCGCCCGTGGAAGTGGAGTCGCTGAGGTAGATATCGGTGCTGGCTGCACCCGAACCCGTAGCGTTGGAGAAGTTGCCAAGAGCAGCCTCCGTGCTGGCGGGATCGAACGCGACATCGGCGTTGTTGGTTGTGTCTTTCACGATCAACTTGCCGCTATTGGCGCCGCTGGAAGCGATGTATGCGTAGAGGCCTTTGCCAGTCGCGGGATCGTTCAAGTAGTTGATGAGGTTGCCGACCGTGGAGGTTGCGCCGGCGGTGAAGGTCACCGTCTTGCCTCCAAAGGTGAAGATGGAAGTAGCCGCGTTGGTCAGAGCGGTCCCCACGGTGAGGGAACCGGTCTGACTGACCAACTGATTTCTGTCGGTGACGGTCGCAGACTGGAATACCGCTGTACCGTTGAACGTGGTGTTTCCGCCGATGCGATCGACTTCGGCCTTGATCGCGGTGAATTCGGCGTTCAGCGCATCGCGTTGAGCGACCGAAACTGTGCCCGTGGCTGCTTCAGTCGCCAGGGTAACAGCGCGGTTCAGCAACGAGGTGACCTGTGCCAGAGCACCGTCGGCAACTTGCAGTTTGCCGACGCCGTCATTCGCGTTGCGGCTGGATTGAGTTAAGGCTGTAACGTTGGCGTGCAAGCCATCGGCAATAGCCAGGCCGGCAGCATCGTCGGCGCCGCTATTGATGCGTGACCCCGAGGAGAGCCGGAACAATGTCTTCTGCAGTGCAGATCCCGTGATCGCCAATTGGTTTTGTGCGGCCAGGGACGGAATGTTATTCAGAATACTCAACGACATTTGAGTTGCTCCTTGTGTTGGGTTCCGTTTTCCCTAGAACCGCCTCCCATAGGTTTTCTGCGGAGGACCTGTCCGTTTCCTCGTTCTCTGACGGAACCTGAATAGCTTCACTACGCACATCGGCAGAATGCGATGTGGCTTTAATCCGGCGGGCACCAAAGGCGTGGTACTTGGGTCATCGGACGGACCCTCCACTTTCCTTATGAACCAAGGGTCGTATGCCGATGACAACAGCAGGAGCCGCTCTCCACCATGGGTGGCGTGTCTTCGGGAGGCATACCGGATGATTCGGCTTACCCGACTTAATAGTCATCCTCTGACGGTCAACTCCGATCTCATCAAATTTGTGGAGCAGGCGCCAGACACAGTTCTCACCCTGCTCAATGGAGAGAAGATTATCGTAAGGGAGAGCGCGGACGAGGTTCTCAACCGCATCATCGCATTTCGCCGTTCTGTGTTGCAGGGGCTCTCGCTATGTTGGGACCGCACCGCGGTTGCACCGGCATCCTTGCAAGATAACGAACCGAAGTCAGAGACCCAGGTCGAGAGGCGAATAGATCGTGGATAAGGCAAGTTGGGGGGGGGTTCTGATCGGGCTCGGCGGCATCCTGGCAGGGTTGCTCCTGGAGGGGGGAAACCTGAGCCAGATTGTTCAGCCCACAGCCGCAATGATCGTCTTTGGCGGGACCCTCGGAGCCGTTCTCATTCACTTTCCTTTTCGCATCGTGCTGACCGCCTTACAACGCCTGATCCAGGTTTTTGTCGAGCCGAAAAAAGATCCTTATCACACCATTCGCGAGTTGGTGGCCTACGCCAACAAGGCCCGGCGTGAGGGCATCGTATCGCTTGATGCAGACCTTGAAACAATCGATGACCCATTCCTGCGCAAATCCCTCATGCTGGCTGTAGATGGTACCGAGCCACAAGAACTAAGGAAGATGATGGAACTGGAAATGGATAACCAGGCCGAACACGAGGAGAAAATCCCTCAGGTTTTCGATTCCGCAGGAGGCTTCTCTCCTACCATCGGCATTATCGGAGCGGTGCTTGGGCTGATCCAGGTCATGCAACATCTGAACAACATTGAGGAAGTGGGTCGCGGCATCGCCGTAGCCTTCGTGGCAACCATTTATGGCGTCGGTTCCGCCAATCTCTTGTTTCTGCCGTTCGCCGGCAAATTGAAGATTCGTATCCGGGAGGAGCAGGTGATCCGGGAAATGACAGTTGAAGGGGTGGTTTCGATCCTGGAAGGAATGAATCCTCGCATGCTGGAGACGAAGCTCCTTGGGTTCCTCGCGGACGCGGCGGTCCCGATTACATTTCATAAGGCAAAAGCCGAGGCGGCGCAGTGAGCCGGCGCAAGAGGCCCCCCCTGCATGCCAATCATGATCGATGGCTGGTGTCGTACGCCGATTTCATCACATTGTTGTTCGCCTTCTTTGTGGTTTTGTATTCGAGTTCTCAGGTGGACCAAAGGAAAGTGGGAAAGCTGGCGTTGGCAATCCAAGTGGCCTTTCAGGAACTGGGGGTCTTTCCCGCATCTACTTCGGCGGTGCCCTTGAATTCGGCAGAGCCCATGCCCTTCAATCGAGTTCAGGCAATTGAGAATGCTCAGCGGGTCTCTTCTCTGGGCCGAACGGTACCCTCGTCCAAAGGAACTCCCTCGGGAAGCGAGGAAAACGGCGACTTGGCTTCCTTGCGCAAAGAACTGGAGCAAACGTTGGGGCCTGAAATTTCTCGCGCTGAAGTGGCCCTGCATACGGAACGGGATGGATTGGTTGTGAGTTTGCGTGAAATCGGCTTTTTTGAGAGCGGTTCCGCTACCATTCGAGCCCGTTCTCGATCCTCATTTGATCGACTTGCGACACTTCTGGCCGCGCAAGGCTGTGCGATCCGGATCGAGGGTCACACCGACAATGTCCCTATCCACAACTCACGTTTCAATGACAACTGGCAGCTTTCCACCTCGAGAGCAACAGAGTTGGTACGCCTCTTGATCGTCAACTTTGGCATCGCTCCGGAACATCTCTCCGCCGCGGGGTATGCGGAATACCACCCCATTGCTTCAAACGCGAGTCCTGAAGGGCGGGCCCTCAACCGTCGAGTGGATGTGGTGATTCTGAAGAAGGACCTTCCACAGCACTGAAGGAACAAAGAAATCAGCGCTGTCCGAGTAGATCCAACGACGCGAAGTTCGTGAAATCGACTTCTTTGGTTGCCAAACGTGGCCGATCTGAAAATAAAGAGGTTCCGTGTTCGCACCGAGGTGCGCAGAGCGGATCCCTTTCATCTCTGGCGAGTAAAGCCAAGCTCCTCAATGCCGATGAACGATTTGGCAGAACACAACTGTTGAAGACGGATTCAACATTGCAGGCGCAATCTCGGGCATTCGAAAATGGCGAAGAAGAAAAAGACAAGGCTCAGTGATCGCATGACAGCCCCTAATTACAGCAATCCGCCGCGCAGTGCTCGTGCGCCGGCCGGCCCCGACCCCCAGGGCCGCTTTTGAAGTGTTGTCACAACATCACCCTCGGCTGAAAGAATTTGACTGGGCCCGCCTCACTTTTGAATTGGAAGCTTACCTGGATGAAATTCATGAAATCTTAAATGCGATTTATCATCCGCATTAGTCAGGTCTCCCGACAATCCAGCACTGCCCATGCCGGGCCGTGTGAGCGTCGTGAACTCACCCACAAAGGACCTCTCTAACCTTTTCTGTCAGGACTTCTGTTGTGAACGGCTTCGGCAAATAGTAGATGCTGGCAATCGCGCTTCTTTGACGGCTACGCGCGATTCCCTCGGGATACCCTGAGATCAAAACGGTCTTCAGCCCGGGTCGTTTCCTCATCAATTTCGCGGCAAGCCACGCACCGTTTCGCCCAGGCAGAATTACATCCGTGATGAGCAGGTCGACGTTCCCCTGCACTTGGCGGAACCCGCGCAGGGCTGCGGCTGCATCTTTCGCGGTGATCACTTCATATCCCTGGTCGCACAGGACCCGCTGAATCACGGTCCGTAGAAACTGTTCATCCTCAACCAGAAGAATCCTGCCTTTCGGCAGGACGAGCGTGCAATGTTCGGCTGAAGAGATGCGGCTAAGCTCTGCATTCAACATTGGCGTCCTCAGACAGCAAATGGCTGTTGCACATTGCCTGCCAGGAACGGAGCGCTTCGCTGGACCGACCAGTTGTCATTACAAACGACTTACTTGTGGGGCAATGCGATTGCAGCAAACGGACGGAGTCCAAATCCGGAAACTCGTCCCAGAGTGGAAGGTCATTCTCAGTGAACGTGGGCGAGAACGGTGTTTTGCGGATCCAGTACGACCTTTCGTGTCCCCAAAGGCGCGCGGACACGAAACGGGGTCTCGGGACCTTCCGCGAACACCCGACTGACAAACACGCTTTTCCCACCCTTCAGCGCATAGACTGGCACAGATGTGATCAGATCTTTCGATGCGGCCTTTTGCACGATCACTCCACTAATTGACGTGGCTCCTGCTGTGTCGCTGTATTTCACGCCTTGCAGTTCCAGTTTAGGGATGGATGTTCCATTCACCCAGCTCTCGTAGAACCAGTCGAGGGAGTTTTTGCCTTCATACCACGCGGACTTCGGCAATTGCTCTTCAAAGGTGCGCAGAAGGTCGCGAGTGCTGATTGCCTTTCCTTGATATCGCTCCCGTACGGTTCTCAGCACGCGTAGAAAAGGTTCGTCCGCCCTCTCTTTGGGGTTCAGGTTGGCCTGTTTCTCCGAATCCATCATCATGTGTCTCAGCATATGAAACAGCCATGTGCCGCGGCCATAGCTGATTGCTTCGTACCCTTCGGGAAATTTGGAGGAGAATAGCCGGCTGCCCAAGGTGACTGGACCGGCATCCATCAGGGTCTCGCCATCTTTGTTCTTGCTTAGCAGGTTCTCGCGCAAACGATCCATCACCATCCGGAACTTTACGGGATCTTCCTTCTCGAGCAGCATGAGGGAGCTGTAATTCGCAAGCGCCTCGATCCACCACTGGTCACGATACCGGCTCCAGCCGACCAGGTCTCCCCACCACTCGTGCGCCGTCTCGTGTACCACGACTTGGTCGCTTAAAACACGGTCCACATCGTCCATGTGAAGCGCGGCCTTTTCCGGACCGCTCAGGAAAGCCCAACTGGATAAGAAGATCAAGCCCGGCCATCCCTGGCTGATCGGACCCGGCATCTGCGTCAACGACAGGCTTCCATAAGGATAAGGCCCGAAGTTCCTGGAAAAGATGTCGATCGCGGTAGCAGCACGCTCTCCGACAACTTGCGCGTACTGGGCAGGAGTCGGAGGCAGGGGATGTGTGCCCAGCCTCGGAAACCGGCCGGCTGCAGGTTCGTGCTCAGGTTCTGGGACTGGTTTAGGGAAACTCCGCTCCACTCCCGCAGCGGCGTAGGTTCGTATCTCGACGTTGCCGGCGCGAGTCGTTACTTGGGAATATCGGCCGAGGTTGAAACCCGCAAGGGGAAGTGGTCGCTCACTCACCCAGCGCGCAATTCTCTGCCCCTCGGAACCAGTCATTTCTCCTGAAGGTTCCGCTTTCTTCCCAGTAGCCACCAGGGTCCACGGTTCTGGATACTTGAACTCAACATCGAAATTTGACATGGCGAGCCCGCGGTTGGGGTACCAGGTGCCGCGCGCTCCAACATAGAGGAGGCCGCTTCCAGCCTCGGAGAGTACATCGCCAGCGTAGACGAACTTCAGGTCCAGCTTTTCGCCTGTTTGCAGGGGCTCAGAGAAGATGACGGCGACGGTGTCATTCCCACGCCGGGCGAGTTGGGTACCCTCGAGGGCTGGGTTGTTAATGAATTGCACCGCGTGTCCGTTCGCTTCAACGCTCTTGACTTGCAAGAACCGCGATAATTCGAATAGAACCGCGCGCGCTCCTCCCTGTCGAACGTCAATTCGCAAGTCAGCCGTCGCGCTCAGCGTGGTGGGCGGTTTGACTTCCGACCGGATCTTAATATCGGTAATCTCGACGGAACCCGGCTTCCCTTCCTCTGCAGTGAGTCCCCCTACTGCTTCTCCTGTTTTGTCCTGGCGGCTGAGCGAGAATGAGGTCCACACATTGTAGAAGCTGCTTCCGTCCACAATCTCGAGTTTGCCTGCCCACACCTGTTCCGGCGCCTCAGAATCGTTGTAAATATCGAAGACGCCGAGCTTCCGGCCCTGCATGCGGGCATGCAGAAAATGGTCATCGCCAGTAGATCGACTTGCCACGGCTGAGGCGGATGAGGAGGTCACCGGAAGCAGGCGGCTGAAAGTCATCAGCAAGCGAAGGGCATCTCCTTCCGAGAATCGCTTCAGGGCAAGATTCCACTGACCATAGAAGTCCTCGGAATTGTCGGTACTGCGCAGAAAAGGCTGGAGTTCGGAATAGGTTTCGTCATTAAACCGAAAGAACGCGGTCACAAAACGTTCCTCAAGAATGGCTGACTTGGTAAACAAGGCCATCGAACTTCGTTCCACATTATTTGGAGGCACGAGCAGGACTTCCCCATCCCCTTCGAAGACTGCGCCGGTCACGTGCCCTGCGACATCTTCTGTGAAGGCGATGGTTCCATCATCGAGCGTAATGTGGAATGCCGCGCGGTTGAACGCGGCATCTCGAATCCGGTACACGCGGCGTTGATCCAGACCAACCGTGCTCAATTGCAGATAAAGCTTTTGGCCGGTAAGTGCCTCAACGCCGCTCGCGGCATTCATTGTCGGAGCTTGCTGGCCTGCGGCAGCAACCAGGCTCATCCATAACAAAACACTGAGCCCGCCAGCTGTTTTTTTCGTTACCTTGGTCACGTAGGCTGAGAAGGTCCCCATTGCTAGAATGCGCCCTAGTGAGGGGACCTGTCACCTTATTCTTAGTCGCCGTCACCGCTACTTTCAGTGCGCGAGCGGATGTCATTCACCTTAAGAACGGGCGCTCAATCTGGGCCGACCGCATTCGAGAGAATGGACCCCGGATCGAGTACGACCTTGGCGATGACTCCTATGCCGTTCCTAAATCCTCCGTGGAGCGGATCGAAGCGGGAGGAGTTCCGCCGCGATATGCTTCCAATAGAGCTGGAAACGAACACGACGTTCCCGCCTTTGCTCCAACCAGCAACTTAAAGAATGAATCCCTTGTCGTTGACAAGGTTATTCGCAACGGCAAAGT
This sequence comes from Terriglobales bacterium, assembly GCA_035652095.1. Taxonomy (GTDB): domain Bacteria; phylum Acidobacteriota; class Terriglobia; order Terriglobales; family Acidobacteriaceae; genus DASREM01. Next base: position 48,510 of record DASREM010000006.1, read on the forward strand.
AGATGTTGAGGCGCTCGGGAATCTGGAACAAGCGGGAGATGCGGCTGCGGCTTCTTCTGCATACTTTATCGCCGGCAAACATGAGTTTGAGGGCGGTAATTTTGCCGCCGCACGGAAGTATTTCGAAACGGCTTTGAGGTTTGATTCGCAGAATCCCACCGTTCTCAACTATTACGCTGCGTTGCTGGTGAGGACGGGAAATCCGGCAGAAGCCTTGCTCTATGCGGAGCGTGGCGCGCGGGTAGCCCCTGATTCGCCGGATACGCTGGCTGTTCTAGGTTACGCACAGTTCGCGTCGGATCGCACGGCCGATGCAATCCGCAGTTGGAAACGCTCTTTATCGCTGCGGCCAGACGCGATGATTCAGCGCTACCTGGAAAAGGCTCAACGAGAGGTCAGCGCTGAATCCGATTTCTCTCAGCATGAAAGCGGGCACTTCACCCTGAAGTATGAAGGCAAGCAGACTCCAGACTCATTGCGGCGCGGCGTCATCGAGACCCTCGAATCCCAGTATGATGACCTCACTCGCGAATTGGGCGTTGCACCCCGCGGGAGCATCTCCGTGACTCTCTACACGGACCAGGCTTTCTTCGACGTGACCCAGGCTCCCTCCTGGAGCGGCGCTGTCAATGACGGTAAGTTGCGTATCCCGGTGGAGGGGGTCAGCACGGTCACATCCGATCTGGCTCGGGTGCTCAAGCATGAGCTTGCGCATTCTTTCATCAACCAGCTCTCAGGTGGACGCTGTCCGCAATGGCTGAATGAAGGTGTGGCGCAGGCTTTGGAGCCGAAGTCGCTCTCTTCTCGTGGGCGGCGGTTGGCACAACTGTTCAAGGCGCAGCAGGAGATTCCCTATAACGCCCTTGAAGGCAGCTTCATGCAGTTCTCGACGCTTCAGGCCATCATTGCCTACGACGAATCGTTGGCGGCGGTGCAATACATAAATGACACATACGGGATGAGTGACATACGTCGAATCCTGGAACGCCTCGGACAAGGCAGTTCCGCCGAAGCCGCCCTGCGTGCGACCGTCCACTCGGACTACGGCCAGATGGAAGCTGAAGTCGGAAAATATTTGGCCGATAAATACGGCGAATAGCCCTCGTAGAACTAAAGCACTGGTTTCCGGCATTCTTCTATGCTACTTTGCCGGGGCGATTATGCCGTCGTTCTTCCAAAGTCGTCGCACTCCATCCCTGCTAAGCCTGGAGCCCCGGCACACCGACGTGCCGGAATTGCGCTCGGCCGAACTGGCCGCGGTGTACTACGGCCAGCGCATGGCCGGCGATTTCTACGACTTCATCCGAGTAAGCCCCAACCGAGTCCTGTTTGGTTTGCTCGATGTCGCGGGCCGGCATGAGGAGAGCCGTGCGATATTGGCCGCGGCCCAGGAAACGTTCCGCACGGTTGCCATGGCAGCCTTCGCGCAGGAGGAGGTTAACGAGGCCACCGCTTTGGTGGATCTTTGCATCGAGATCAATCGAACAATTCTGCGGGCAGCCGGGGGCGTACGTTCGTGCCCTGCCTTCACCGGTTGTTATCACGAGGATCTGGGAACGGTCTGTTACGTGAACGCCGGACATACGCCTGCCTTGCTGCGTCATAGCACCGGTATCACCGAAATCGGAGCGACCGGCCTGCCATTTGGCTTGTTTTCCCACGCGACTTGCGATGCTCCAACCATCGCGGTCGAACCCAACGCGGCATTGCTATTGGTTTCCCGAGGAGTCGTGGAGGCCAAGTGCAAGGGTAACGAATTTGGGCTGGAAGGCGTTAAAAGGAGCCTTCAGAAAACAAATAACGAGAACGCGCGTGATCTCTGCGTAGGCGTGCTGAGCGATGTGAAGGAATTCATGTGTACGCCACCCACTCACAATGATGTTACGGCGTTGACGCTGTTAAGAGGAGCAGCCGCCAACGCCGTCGCAACTTCCAATTAACTCTTGTTCTTCGGCCGCATCGAGCCCGCAGCCGGATCCGGCTTCGTAGCCGGAGCCAGTTCGTTCGCGGTTACAAAAACCGGTTCAATGTCGGTCGGAATGTCTTGAAGGCGGTCCAAGGCTCTCTGCACCGCCGGGCGAACTACTCCCAGCTCGTCAAGCATCTTCTTTGCTCCCGCGTAGTTGCCTTCTGCTTCCAGAGTCAGAAGGTCGTGATCGAGATCGCTGACTGCCTGCTTGATTTTCTTCATGTCAACCGCGAAGGTTCCGTCGCCATGTTGGACGAATCCGCCCTTGTCCATTAAGTAGTTGACTTGGATCGCCATTCCTTTGCCATGGGCATCTTCCAGCCCGAAACGCAGACTACGAAATGCCGAGGCCAGGAAAGTGGTGTACAACTGCCGCTGGGCGGCCTCATCCGACGGGAGGGTTTTTTCCAGGCCCATCTCCTTTACGTGGTCCATCATGTACTGCAGCGCAAAAAGACCAGTCACGTCGGCCTTGGCTTCTTCAATGGCGCTGTACAAGCCTTTCAGTTCCTCGCGGGGTGTCGTCTCCCGCCCTTGTACCCTGATCTGATGGGGACCAAGCCCATGCATCAATTCATGGGCAAGAATGTGAGTGAAGAACGGCTCAAAGCTGACATCGGCAACCGCGCTCTCCTTGAGGGTTTTGCGTGCGATCGGGATCAGGACGCTATGGAACTTTGCCTCTTGAACGTTCTTTAGCATCACTCGCTTGCTGCCCTTCTGCTGGACCACCCGCTCATCATTGGGCAGGTTGTAAGCGGCGGTCTGAACCCCGTGTGCGCCATCGCCTGAACTCAATATCTGGTCCACCACGCGGATCGGAGCTGCCGCCCCGAGCTTAGGATTGCGATACTGGGGATCAATCGGCAGGTGGTCTTCAATCTGCTGCAATTGCTGAGTGAAGGCTCCGAGCTTGGCGGTCTCCGCGTCGTCTCTCAGGCTCACATAGGCTTCGAATGCAGCTTTGTAGCCGAAAATTTCGTCGTTATAGGTTTCGTACGGCCCAATGGTGATATCGAGCGGCGCGTCCAGATCCATCCAGGCCAGGTCGCTTTCGTAATAGTTGTTGGACAGATAGGCGTCCGCCCTGAGGCTCAGGAATTTTTTCAACGACGGATTGTCGGTCAGGCCTGCCGCGTCACGGAGGAGATTGGCGGCCTGAGTCAACTCGTTTTTGTATTCCTCGTTATAGGGAACGATGGTCAGTGCTCGACTGTCCGCCCCCGGGCCCCCTTTGCGGCGAATGACCGTAAAGAAGCCAGTGGCCTGCTTCTTTTCATCTTCCGAGAGCGTGGCCAACCAGCTCTCGAACTCCTGCTTAGTCATATCTTCCGGATAGAAATTCGCTCCTTCCGGCTTGCGTGGCGGGACCCCGGGAATGAAAGCGGTGAATTTGTCGATGGCTGACCACGGTGCCTTGTTGATCCAAAAATAATTCAACCGGGCCTTACCCAGAGGAGTGCTGTCTTTTTGCAGTTTGCCGTACAAGGCAATGTCGCCACTCCAGTACTGCTTCATGAATATGTCATTCAGAATACGAGCCGATTCAATCAACTTGACTAGCGCCTGCTTATCTCCGGCCGATAGTTTTGAAGTGTCTACACGAAGCGGAGTGGGTGCGAAACGGCTCGCCATTTTGTTCAATTCGGCGAGGCCAGGAACGGACGTTTTGGACTGTTGAGCCATGCTGGAACAACTCACGAACACGCAGAATAGGACCAAGAGGAAAGAAAATAGACGCATGAGAACTTACCTCCCGCTCGAATGATGACTTGGAAACCCCATATCATAACAGCCTAAGGCACTGGTTCGGCCCGCGCGTCCGGAGGTACAATAGATAAACACAATTTCCTTTGCGAATGGCGCAGACTTGCTGCCACCGATTCGCCAAACAGGTTCTTATGCGTAAAATCGTTTCCCTTTCCTTATTTGTTGCTGTTCTCGCTTGCGTCCCCTTGGTAGCTGCAGACCTGGTGGTCGAAGAGATCATCGCGCGTGTCAACAATCAGATCATCACGCGATCTGAGTTCCAGCGGAGTAAAGAACAGTTGAAGCAGGAAGCCCAGCAACAAGAAGGTGCCAATGCAGACAAAGCGGTTGCCGCGCGCGAGAAAGACGTGCTCCGCGACCTGATTGATCAGCAATTGCTGCTGGAAAAAGGTAAAGACCTGGGCATTACTGCTGATACCGAACTGGTCAAGCGCCTCGACGAGATGCGCAAGCAGATGAACCTTGAGAGCATGGACGACCTGGAGAAGGCCGCGCAAAACCAGGGCATCTCTTTCGAGGACTTCAAGCAAAACCTGCGTAACCAGATCATCACCCAGCAGGTGATCGGCAAAGAGGTCGGTTCCAAGCTCAACATCACGAAAGAAGAAGAGCAGCAGTTCTACGATGCTCATAAGCAAGAACTCGAGCAGCCTGAGCAGATCCGACTCAGCGAAATCCTGGTCTCAACAGACAAGAAACCCGGTGCGCCGGACGATGATGCGGAACGGGTCGCGGCTGCACAGTCCAAGGCCAACGATCTCGTTGACCAACTTCGGAAGGGCGCAAGCTTTGAAGATATTGCGAAGAAAAATTCGGACGGTCCGACCGCTTCCCAAGGTGGAGATTTGGGATATTTCAAGCGCGGCACGCTGGCTAAAGAACTGGAAGACACCACTTTTGCAATGAAGCCGGGCGACGTTTCCGATGCGATTCGAACCAAGCAGGGCTTCGTGATTCTCAAAGTCTCCGAACATCAGCAGGCTGGCGTGCCGGCCATGGCCGATGTGGAGCCCCGGGTTCAGGACGCGCTCTACATGCAGAAGCTTCAGCCGGCTTTGCGCGCCTATTTGCAGAAGCTCCGCGAGGATGCCTTCATTGACATCAAGCAGGGTTACGTTGACACCGGCGCCAGCCCGAACCAGACCAAGCCGGTAGAAACCGCCTCCAAAGACCTGAAGGCAAAAGAACTCAAGAAGAAGAAAAAATTAGGGCTGTTCTGATTATTGGGTTAAGCTGGGCGTTGATAGCGTGTGCGTGGGCCGCGCGCGATTCCCGGCTCAATCCGTATGAAAGAATTCTTTCTCTGCGACTGCATTCAGTTCGAGAACAAGATCATCACTTCCAGTTTTGTTGTCGTCTCCAAGCAGGTAAAACCTAAGAAAACCGGCGAACCTTATCTAGCCCTGACTCTGGGCGACCGGTCCGGTCTGATTGAAGCCAAGATGTGGGACAACGTCGAGGATGCACTCAACGCCTTCGACCAGGATGACTACATCAAAGTCAAGGGGCTCATCAATAAGTACAAGAATCGGTTCCAACTGACGATCCACAAGCTGCGCCGGCTGGGAGACTCTGAGATCGAATTTGCCGATTACCTCCCCAAGACCACGAAGGACATTGGGGAGCTGTGGCAGACGTTAAGCGGGTTCGTTGAGAGCTTTCAGAACCATCACCTAAAAGCGCTGGTCCAATCTTTCATGGCGGATTCGGAAATCGCTGAGGCCTACCGGAATGCGCCGGCCGCAAAAACCCTTCACCATGCCTACATTGGGGGACTGCTCGATCACGTAGTTTCGCTGTTTCGTTCCTGCGACCTGATATGCCGGAACTACCCGCAAATCAACCGCGATCTTTTGTTGACGGGCGCTTTTCTTCATGACATCGGGAAGATCCACGAACTGACCTACAACCGTTCCTTTTCTTACACTACGCGCGGCCAACTGCTGGGGCACATGATCATCGAGTTGGAGATGCTCCAGGCCAAGCTTGCAGCGCTTCCCGATTTTCCCGAGGAGCTCAAGACTCTGGTCGAACACCTCATCATCAGTCACCACGGGGAATATGAGTTCGGATCTCCCAAATTGCCCATGTTCCCGGAAGCTTTGATGCTCCACTACATGGATGATCTGGACTCGAAAATGGAGAGCATGCGCGCCCATTTTGAGAGAGAAGCTGAATTGGACAATCCCTGGACGGGTTACAATTCCTCGCTGGGGCGGCCTCTTTTGAACACTGTGAAATTCCTTGAAAAGAAGGCTTCGCGCAGCGATTCGGCGGCTGCGCAGAACTTGACCGACTCCGGCTCGCTTGTTCCTGCCAGTGATGGAAACGGCACGCAAACTGACAAAATCAAATTACCTGCTACTCTCTTTTCCGACAAAGCGTAAAATTGGTTGGCCACTACGTGGGTTCGGGAATATCTGTTCCGAGTCTCTGGTACAGCAGTTTCTAGAAACGGAGGATGTATGCGATCCCGCTCGCTCGCAATTTCTTTGGCGTTCTATTTGGTCTTCACGCTCACCGGCTGCAATAGCAAACCGGCAGACAATGCAACGACTTCTACTGATACCAATCAGCCATCAGGCGCATCTACGCCGGCGCCCACTGCGAACAATGCGACCAGCAAGGCCGCGGCCCCGCACAAACCGATGGCGGAAGCGCCCAAACCGGTTGTAATTCCAGCAGGGACGGTCCTGACCGTACGTCTCGGTGAGGCGCTCAGTTCCAAAACCAGCCAAGCCGGGCAGTCCTTCACGGCAACCCTGGCCGAGCCCGTCCAGGTCGACGGCAAAGACGTGATTCCTTCGGGCGCGTCCGCGTCCGGTACTGTGACCGATGCCAAGCCCTTGGGCAGGTTCAAAGGCGGCGCGAGCCTGGCCGTGAGACTGATTTCAATCAACATCAACGGAACGGATCATCCGATTGAAACCACATCCGTTATGCGAACCGAGAAAGGCAAGGGCAAGCGTACCGCGACCATGGTTGGAGGAGGCGCCGGACTGGGAGCATTGATCGGCGGTCTTGCCGGCGGCGGCAAAGGCGCCGCGATCGGTGCATTGGCAGGCGCAGGAGCCGGTACAGCGGGAACCGCGTTTACGGGAAACAAGGATGTGGTGCTTCCCGCCGAAACCGCATTGAGCTTTAAACTCGATCAGCCTATCGAGTTGAAATAGAATTGCGCTGAAATGAGAAACTCCCAGGCAGCCCGCCTGGGAGTTTGCTTGGAACTTCGCTAAGCTCCCGCCGGCATTTTCACGATCTTCTTCTGGATGGCATAGGTCACCAGCTGAGCTTTGTTGTGAATGTTCAGCTTGCGCATCAGGTTGAACTTGTGCGCCTCCACTGTCTTTATGCTTAGGCCGAGCATCCCCGCGATTTCGCGAACAGAGTTCCCCTCGGCAATCATCTTGATGACCTCCCGCTCGCGCGGGGTCAGAGTCGAACTTCGAGACATCCGCGAGGGCAGCCCTTGAGAGCGGGATCGAAAATCGTCCACCAGTTTTTCCAGGACTTGTGGGCTTAGATATTTCCGGCCTTGAGACACTTCCCTGACTGCGGTAATAAGCTTCGGGGCTGGCGCGTCCTTCAGCACGTAACCCGACGCGCCTACTTCGATACATTGCAGCAGATACTCCTCATCCTCATACATGGTGAGGAAGATCAGCCTAGTTCCGGGGCAGTTTCGTTCGATCAGACGCGCGGCCTCAAAGCTCGACATTCCCGGCATACCAATATCCATCAGGACCACGTCGGGTTTCAGCTCGCGAACTCTTTCCAATCCCCCTACGGCATCGCTTGCCTCCCCTACCACCTGGATGTCCGGTTCGCTCTCCAGCAATCGCCGCAAACCATCGCGGAATAGCGTGTGATCATCAACTACTATGCATCGGATGGGCATGGATGTATTGGGTTTCAGGTTTCAGCAGACGAGTTTGCTGCGCCCTCTTGCGTCCTTTCTTCGTTTTCCCCCCGACGCGATTCGGATGGATTTCCTCACCGACTTCCGGAACCGTGCTGAGCTTCCGCGTTTTTCGAAATGCCGGCAACATCACTCGAACGCGGGTGCCTCTGCCATTTCGCGACCGCACTCGAACTGTCCCGCCCAGAGCCGCGATCCGTTCTCGCATCCCCCAGAGCCCGAAACTACCCCGTCGTGAATCGGTTCTGGAGAATCCAACCCCGTCATCCTCGATCAATAACCTCAGTTCACCCTGCTCCAGCTCCAGCCGCACCACGCAGTTCTGAGCTTGCGAGTGCTTTGCGACGTTGTGCAGAGCTTCCTGCACTGCTCGATAAATGCCAACTTCGAATTCATGATCTACGCCATTCAGGTTTTCCGGCAGAAACAGCTTGCCTTTGATCCCTGTGTTCTTGGTAAGTTCTCGAGCCTCTTTCCGTATCGCTGCCAGCAGCCCTAGCTCGTCTAATGTGCGAGGCGACAAGCGGGCGATGATGCGACGCAGGTCCCCAATGGTTCGATCCAGCATCGTCATCGCATCCTGGATCTTAGGTTCCGCTTCTCCGCCACGGCATTCGTTGGCCACCATGCTCAGGTAGAGGCGTAAGACCATCAGGCCCTGGCCGGTTTCGTCGTGCAACTCCCGGCTGATTCGCTTGCGCTCTTCTTCCTGCGCGCGAAGCAGGTGCAGAGACAACTCTGAAACCTGGGTGGTCGCAGCTTCGCGGGCGTTCACGGCCTTGGAGCGGGTCCTGCTAGGCACGTAGATACCTCAGAGCCAGAGATCCTCGGAAGTGGCGACTTCATGCCGGGCTGGCATCGGTAACCACCAGGTGCGGGGTTAATCTTAAGTTAACCCTATTCTAGCAAGTTCCCGGCACGTCAGGGCAACTCTGAGGCACAGAAAATCAGGGATTTGATGTACTCGGCTTGCTCCGGGTTTGCTGCTGCTATCAGCTACAATCCAAAAGACCATGCTTCGTTACTACACAGCCGGGGAGTCCCATGGGGAGGCGCTGGTGGCCTTCCTTTCTGGCTTGCCGGCGGGTCTAGCCATTGATCAAGCCTTTGTGGACCACGAACTCTGGCGGCGCCAGCAAGGCTACGGACGCGGTGGGCGCATGAAAATCGAAAAGGACCATGCCCACCTCCTGTCCGGAGTGCGCGATGGCAGGACTATTGGTTCGCCGATTTCCATTCTGCTGCAAAACCGGGATTGGCAGAATTGGCAAGAGTCGCTTCCTGTCGCTGTCGGAGACCCTTCAAAGCATCGCGCTGTGACATCTCCCCGCCCTGGCCATGCCGACCTGGCGGGGGCCCTCAAGTACAATTTTCCCGAAGCTCGCTATGTCTTAGAACGCGCGTCCGCCCGCGAATCCGCTGCCCGCGTCGCCTTGGGAGCCATTGCCAAATTATTTCTTCGCGAGCTTAAGATTGAAGTGCTTAGCCACGTCATCGCGGTCGGAAACGCCAGCATGGGGTCAACCGAGGTGCCGTGGGACCGGGTCCTTTCCCTATCCAGCAAGTCCGAGGTTCTTCTCGGCTGTGTGGACACCGATATCGAAAGGCGCATGAAAGACGAGGTCGATCGAGCGCTGAAAACCGGGGACTCCGTGGGAGGCGTTTTCGAAGTGGTGGTTCACCAGGCCCCCCCGGGTTTGGGAAGTTATGCGCAATGGGACGAGCGGCTGGACGCCCTGCTGGCGGCGGCGGTCATGTCGCTGCAGGCAGTAAAGGCAGTCGAAGTCGGCACCGGAGTTACCGCCGCTGCTTCCGCTGGGTCCGCCGTGCATGATGAAATAGGTTTTGACGGGTCAGCCGGATTCACCCGGGCGAGTAACAATGCGGGCGGAATCGAAGGCGGGGTCTCGAATGGCCAGGAAATTCGCGTGCGCGGGTACTTGAAGCCAATCTCAACCTTGCGGCGGCCCTTGAAGTCGGTGGATTTCGCAACCCGGCGGCCGGTGAGCGCCGCCTATGAACGCTCCGATGTTTGCGTCGTTCCCGCGGCCGGTGTGGCTGCGGAGGCGATGGTCGCGCTCACCATAGCTCGCTGCTGTCTGGAGAAGTTCGGCGGGGATTCCATGGGTGAAGTATTGAGAAATTTTCGGGGTTATCTTGAGCAATTGAGGAGCTATTAAGGCGGCGGTTTCTGTACCCGCGCGCTCAGCCACGTCCGATGATCTATCCCATTGTGAAATATGGTGACGCAGTCCTGGAAACTCCCGCAAAGCCGGTCACGGAATTTGATGAGGATTTGAAAAAACTCGTCGAAGACATGTTCGAGTCTATGTACGCGGCTCACGGTGTGGGCTTGGCCGCACCTCAGATCGGCATATCGAAACGGCTCGCCGTGATTGATGTGACCTTCAAAGAAGATCCCGACGCGAAACTGGTCCTGGTCAACCCCGAGATCATTCACACCGAGGGAAAACACCGGCAGAACGAAGGCTGCCTCAGCATCCCTGAATTTCGTGAGCCGGTTACGCGGGCCCACAAAGTGACCATTCGCGCTCAGGATGTAAATGGAAAATGGTTCGAAAAGACTGGAGAGGAACTGCTGGCGCGCGCGTTCCTACACGAGACCGATCACCTGAACGGGAAACTTTACATCAGCCATATCAGCGCACTGAAGCGGGATCTGATGAAACGCAAAATCAGGAAATTGATAAAAGCCGGAGAATGGTAAACCACAGGCGCCCATGTCAGATTCCATGCAGCTAGTCTTTTGCGGCACGCCCCAGTTTGCAGTGCCCACATTGCAGGCTCTGATTGACAATCAGTTTCAGATAGGTCTGGTAGTGACTCAGCCCGATCGTCCCCAGGGACGCGGGTTACAGCTCTCCGCTTCACCAGTGAAGCAGCGGGCGTTGAATCTTGGCCTTCCGCTAACCCAACCGGACAAGATCAAGAACAATCAGGAATTTCGAGACCGACTCGCTGGTCTCGCTCCGGACGCAATCATCGTCGTAGGATATGGCCGCATCATTCCGCAGTGGATGATTGATCTGCCGCGACTTGGAAATATCAACCTGCACGGCTCATTACTTCCCAAGTATCGTGGGGCAGCGCCGGTTCAGTGGGCGATCGCATCCGGCGAGATCATCACGGGCGTGACTACAATGCGGATCGACGCTGGCCTTGATACTGGAGACATACTCCTGCAGCGCGAAATGAATATTCAACCCGAGGATACCTCGGAGACCCTCGCTCCGCGCCTGGCCACAATAGGCGCTGAGTTGATGGTCGAAACGCTTCGAGGGCTCCGGGCAGGGAACGTGTCGCCGGTCCCACAGGATCACTCCAAAGCAAGCCTTGCCCCGATCTTAAGAAAGGAAGACGGTCTTATCGACTTTCACCTGCCCGCTAAACAGATACAAGACAGGCTCCGAGGATTTCAGCCGTGGCCAGGGGCATTTACCAAGTTTCGTGACAGGACCTTCAACGTTTGGCGCGCAATCGTCACCCAGCAGAGCATTCCTGAGGGACAGTTGGCGGTGGACAATCGCCTGCTGGTGGGTTGCGGTAACAACACCGCTCTGGAACTCCTGGAAGTTCAGCCCGAGGGCAAGAAGCGGATGCCGGCGGCAGATTTTGTGAGAGGGTATCGTCCCAAGCCTGGGGAACGGCTAGGCAGTTGAAGTCTGAACGAGCAATCCCGAAATCTGGTGCGTCTCCCGCGCGAATTGCTGCGTTTGACGTCCTACTTCAGGTGGCTCGCAAGAACTCCTATGCTTCAGAGCTACTTCATTCCCGTGCCTACCAGGACCTCTCTGCCGCGGATCACCGTTTGGCGACAGAGTTGGTTATGGGAACGCTGCGCTGGCAGTCGCGCCTGGACCAGTACATCGAGCAGTTTTCTGCCCAGCCTTTTTCCAAACTTGACCCGGAAGTTGTCGCGGCGCTCCGACTAGCTCTCTATCAACTGCACTACCTCGATCGCATTCCTTCCCGTGCGGCCGTAAATGAAAGCGTCGAGTTGGTGAAGCGGGCCCGTAAGATTTCGGCTGCACCATTTGTGAACGCGGTACTGCGGAGAGCAGGGAAAGCGGCTAATCCCGCCGACTTGGTAGCAACCGCGCCAAGCTCCGCGGAGGACATTGCCTCACGTCTGTCGCATCCGCGCTGGATGGTCGAGCGTTGGGTCCAGCATCTCGGAATGGAAGCTGCACAAGGCCTTTGCTGCTATGACCAACAAGTGCCGGAGACGGCGGTCCGGATTACCCGAAGCGATGACATCGCGCAATTGCAGGCCTCGGGTGCAGCGCTCGCAGCGGGTCGTATTCTCACTTCCGCCCGGATCGTGCGTTCAGGAGACATAACCTCAGCCGCGGCATTTCGCGAAGGTCGAATCGCGATTCAAGACGAGGCCTCACAACTGGTAGCTCTGTTGGTGGGACATGGGAAGAACGTTCTGGATTGTTGCGCGGCCCCCGGCGGCAAAACCCGCATCCTCGCGGAGCGGAACCCGGAAGCGCGAATTGTGGCGGCCGAATTGCATCCGCATCGCGCTCGCCTGCTGCGCAAACTGGTTCGAAATCAGAACGTCATGGTCCTCGCGGCCGATGCTCGCAGCTTACCGCTCCACTTCCAGTTTGACCGGGTTCTGCTGGACGCTCCGTGCTCTGGGACCGGCACCCTGGCGCGCAATCCAGATATCAAGTGGCGGCTTCGCCCAGAGCACCTCTCGGATCTGCAAGGACGCCAATTGGCACTCCTGAGGTCGGCCATGAATCAAGTCGCACCTGGAGGCAGGCTGGTCTATGCCACGTGCTCGCTCGAACCGGAAGAAAACGAAACCGTCGTTGAAAGCGCCCTCGCAGATCGCACTGACTTCCAGATACTGGAGTGCAGTGAGGAACTACAACGCTTGAAAGATGCTGGGGAACTCGCGATCGAAGACTTGAGTTCGCTTACGCGAGGACCGTACCTGAGAACTACTCCGGGGATTCACCACTGCGACGGCTTTTTCGCAGCTATGTTAGAAAAATTCGCTACTTGACCTGCAAGTTCACCACGGTTCCCGCCACCACCTTTTGCCCCGGAGTGGGATTTTGCGACAACACCACTCCGGTCATAGATACGGCATTCAGCGGATTCGGGGTAACCAGGACTTGAAGATCCGAAGCTGGGTTCGCCTCGGTAACACTGCCCAGGCGCAATCCCGCATCCTGCAGTGCCAGCGTGACGCTGTGCAACGGTTGACCGATGAAGCTCGGCATAACCAGCGCCTGGGGCGGCGGTGTGTCACTCACCAACAGGCTGATCTTTGGGGCCGCGACCTGGCTGGCGTTCGGTGGAGGGCTCTGCGAAAGGACCTCGCCGGCCACCGTTCCGGGCATCGCCACTTGAGCAATCGAGGCTATATCGAGCCCCCGTCGACGGATATTGATCTCGGCAGCACGTTGGCTTTGTCCCGTAACGTCCGGAATGTCGACTCTCTGCGGCCCCAGACTTTCCGCAACTCTTAGTTGCCAGCCGCGCCGTACCAGCGCCCCCGCTTCAGGGACCTGCGACAGAATCTTCCCCTCTGCAACTGTGGCGCTGAAGAATTGCCGCTCGACCACTAACTGGATCCCGCTCTCGCCAGCGATTTTCGCCGCTTCCGGTGGACTCTTGCCAACCACGTCCGGCACCGTGACTTCCCGCCCATGAATGGCGAATCGCATGGCGGTGAGCGCCGAAACGAGCGCCACCACCAGCAGCACAAGTCCGAGCAGGACCAACCGGAAGAATGATTTCATCGGTGAGTTCCGATTATAGCTTCAGGGCGGGTTGTTCGGACCGTCGCGTCGTTAGGTGTAGGATAGGAGCTTACTTTTTTCGAGGCGAACGATGAGCGCTCCGACCATTCCTGCCCAGAAACAAGCACGCCTGACCCAGGCCGAAATCAACCGCAAGCAGAAGGAGTACATTTTCCCGGCCGTCTCCACATATTTTTCAGAGCCGGTACCGATGGATCACGGCTCCATGCAGCACGTTTGGGACGTGAACGGGAAGAAGTACCTCGATTTCTTTGGCGGAATTGTCACCATCAGCGTGGGGCATTGCAATCCCCGCGTCATCGCACGTACCAAGGAACAGATCGATCGCCTGCAGCACGTTTCCACTTGCTTCCCCACCCAACCCATGGTGGATTTGGCGGAGAAGCTGGCCCAGATTACGCCGGGCACGATCAGGAAATCGTACTTCACCAACAGCGGAACGGAGGCGAACGAAACCGCCATCCAGGTCGCCCGTATGCACACGGGAAACCTGGAGGTCGTCGCACTCCGCCATGGTTACAGCGGACGCTCCTCCCTGGCTCGCGGCTTGACCGGCATGAATACCTGGCGGCGTGCCACGGTAGAGGTTGGCATCGTGCACGCTATGAACCCGTACTGCTATCGCTGTCCGCTCAGCCTCAAGTATCCGGACTGCGGAGTGGCTTGCGCCAAAGACATCGAGAGTGTTATCCAGTGTTCGACCTCAGGCCGCATTGCGGCATTTCTTGCAGAACCGATTCAGGGAGTCGCTGGTTTCATCACTCCCCCAAAGGAGTATTTCAAGATTGCCTTCAGCATCGTCAAGCAGTACGGTGGCGACTTTATCTCCGATGAAGTGCAAACTGCCTGGGGCAGGACCGGCCATAAATGGTTTGGCATTGAGCACTGGGAAGTCGAGCCCGACATGATCACATCGGCAAAAGGTCTGGGCAATGGCATTCCAGTGGGGATCACCGTAGCCAAGCCCGAGATCGCGGATTCCTTCCAGGGACTGACCATTTCAACCTTCGGCGGCAATCCTGTTACTTCTGCGACGGCCAAGGCAGTCATTGACGTGATCGAGGAAGACGACCTGCGCACCAACGCCGCCGTAGTGGGAGATTACTTCCGTCTCAAACTCGAGGAATTGCAGGAGAAGCATAGTCTGATCGGCGACGTTCGAGGCATGGGCCTGATGCAGGCGCTCGAGCTCGTGGAGGACCGCAACACCAAACAGCCGGCCGCTTCGGGCACGGCGGCGCTCATGGAGGCCGCCCGCAAACGAGGTCTCCTTATCGGTAAAGGCGGGTTTTTTGGCAATGTGATTCGCATGTCTCCGCCGCTTAACATTTCCAAAAACGATGTCGACGAAGCTGTCCGGGTCCTGGACGAAAGCTTCAGCGAGATCAGCCACTGAGTGGGATTGTGATGCAAATTCTTGCATCTTGACAGGCGGCTGCGCTGGATTCAAACTCCCTCTCCGCCGGATTTTGTCGTCCGGCCGGCCTCCGCTTAAGTTCTGCGATCGAGTTCTCTCGATCCCTTACTCTCACCTGTCAACATCACTCCGAGAGAGGAGACTATGAAACCACGTTGCAATCTGCTTGTTCTGGCATTAGGGATCGTTCTCACAACCGCCCTCACCCAAAACGCATTCGGCCGACATTTCCGCGCCGCGGCGAACTATTCGGTAGCACACGCTCCTATCGCAATTGCTGCTGGAGATTTCACCGGGCATGGCAAAATTGACCTCGCCGTGCGACACCTCGACAACACCATCAGCGTGCTGCGAGGGCACGGAGACGGCACGTTTGACTCAGCTGTGCACTATCAACTGGCCGCGGCTCCAGGCACCGCTCTTGCAGCACTCAACCAGAAGCAGTCTTTGTACTTGACCGGCAATCAGTTGGTCGCTTCCGTCAGTGCAGATTTCAACTGCGACGGAGTGTCGGACCAGGCGCTCACGGCTTCCGGCAAGAATCGCGTCAGCATTCTTCTTGGAGAGCGAGCCAGCCTACAACTTCCGCCGACTGGAAACATCCTGCAGAATCCCGGATTCGAATCCGGGGCCCTTCCTCCATGGTATGTAGCGCGCAACTTCTGCTCCTCGCCTTGCAGACCGTGGACGATTGCAACGGTTCATCCACGTACTGGCGTATACGATGCCGGAGATATGGGGAACATCGAGATGCGTCAGGACTTCACGGCTGTCTCAACCAGTATTATCACCAAGGTGGTGATGTGGATCCGTCATCCCAGCGGCGTGGGATTGCCGGCTGCAGTGGATTTCTTTTACACCGACGGGACCGACGATGAATTCCTCATCTTCACCCCCGACCAGAACTGGGACGTATTTGACCTGACTGCTGACCTTGAATCGGGAAAGATGCTGTCAGGAATCTCCGTCTTCGGCTTCAGCGGCGGTGGCGTCACCCCAACCACCTTCGTTGACAACGCAAGCATTCTCACTCAATAGCCGTGCCTCCGGGTGTTCTCGAACTTGAGAGCACCCGGACCTCTCTCAGCGAAATTTCCCGTTAACGTAGCGGTACACCTTCGAGCCTTGTTCGAACGTGATCAATCCCAAGCCATCCAACCCGCCTTTGCGAGCGACCTTGTAAATCGCCTGATAGTAGTAGGACATGCGCTCATCATTCACAACGATCGGCCTCCACTTGCCGGAGGTTTCGGCCATCACCACGACTTTAGCTCCTGACAGCGCTCCCTTTGAACCGACCAGCAGAACCGCGTAGGACCTTTTCGTGAGGCCCAGGAAGTGACCGCTTGTTAAGCCTGGGCATTCTTCCGGGTGCTTTTCAAACCATTGTTTGCGGTATTCCTGGCTGAGATCCGACGGCTTCTCGAAGTACATGGAGGGAAATCTTTCTTTCAGTACTCGCTGCGCTTCCTCGGGCAGTGGGTCCGCGTCGCAAACGTCATCCCTCGAGGAGAATGCTGGACTCGCCAATAAAACCATCGTTAGCAAGATCCCTGCCGACTTTGTGCCAAGCCCCATGCTCCTGAATTCCTCAGTGATTTTCTTCCGCCACTGGCGCCGTGTCAGGGGTATCCACCTTTTGTGCTACCGCATTTGGAATCTGTGGCGGAGGTTCGAACTCACCCGGGTCTTTGCCGCTCAGAGCAGTTTTCATGAAATCGATCCAAACCGGAAGTGCCGCGCGGGCACCACTTTCTTTGTTGCCGAGAGATTTCTTCTCGTCGTATCCGATCCAGACGCCAGTTGTGATGGATGGAGAGAACCCGATAAACCAAGCGTCCGTAAAGTCGTTGGTGGTGCCCGTCTTTCCTCCCAGAGGAAGTTTCATGCTCGCCGCTGAAATCGCAGTTCCGTGCTGAACAACCCCTTGCAGCATCGAGGTCATGATTCTCGCGGTGCGCGAACTGATGACGTCTTTGACGTCGGGAAAATCTTCCTCCAGCACTCTTCCGTCATAGTCGGTCACTTTGGTGATGTACCGAGGCGTGATTCGTACGCCGTCATTGGGGAACACCGTGAAAGCTGCGGTCTGTTCGAACAAGGTCACCTCAGCCGATCCGAGGGCCACCGGCAGGTAGGCCGGAATATTGGAGGTGATCCCGAACCGGTGCGCATAGTCAATCACGGTGCGTATTCCGATTTGATCTGCCAGTTTGAGGGCTGGGATATTGCGGGATTGCGCCAAGGCTCTCCTCAACGTGATCGTCCCCTCAAACTTGTCGTCGTAATTGTGAGGGGTGTAAGGGCCTGAGGCAGTCTGGAAGGTGATGGGAGCGTCCACGATGACGTCATCCGGCTTTGCTCCTTGATCGATGGCAGCGGTATAGACATAGGGTTTGAACGAGGAACCCACCTGTCTTAACGCCTGTGTGGCGCGATTGAACTTCGATTCGTTGAAGTCGCGCCCTCCGACCATGGCCCTGATTTCCCCGGTCGCGTTATCAATGCAGACAAGGCTGCCCTGTGCGCCAGAGTCCTGCTCTAAGCTGACGCGTGCTGGAGACAGCGACAGGACCTTGACGTAAACGATGTCTCCGGGTTTCAGGATGTCCTGGATCTTCTTCTGCGTCCAGGCCGCGTCGCTTTGGGTCAAGGTAGTACTATGCGATCCAAAACGCACCGTCGCTGAACCTGTCACAGTCCCTGTCACCAGCGCGTGAACATAGCCGTTCACCTCAGGCTCATCGTCCCAATCCGGATGTTGGTAGTCTGCGAGCGTGACCCCGCCAGTGAGAGCGCTTTCTAGGCGTCCCTTCCATCCATGCCGCCGCTCATAGGCGGCCAATCCATCCAGCACCGCCTGGTTGGCTGCCCTCTGCAAATCCATGTCGAGGGACGTGTAGACGCGCAATCCACCCTCATGCACCTGATCGCTTCCGTATTTGTTCTCCAGGTAGCGCCGAATGTCCTCGACGTAGTACGGAGCGAGAGAGTTTGGATCGTGCTGCAGATGGAGCTGAATGGGTTTATTGCGGGCCTCGGTAGCTTGCTGGGTGGTAATCTTGCCGTCTTCCAGCATCGCATTGATAACCAGGTTTCGCCGCTTGAGGCACCGGTCGGGGTGGTTGATGGGGGAATAGTATCCCGGGGCCTTTGGCAGGCCGGCAAGAAGAGCAGCCTCCTCGATCGTCAGCTTCTTGGCCGGCTTATTGAAGTAGTACTCTGAGGCAGCCTCGAAACCGTACACCCCGTGGCCGAGAAAAATTTGATTTGCGTACAGCGTGAAGATTTGTGGTTTGGTAAAGCGGCGCTCGATCTGGATCGCCAGCAACGCTTCCTCGATTTTGCGGTGAAATGAGCGGTCCGGGGAAAGAAACAAATTCCGCGCCAACTGCATGGTCAGGGTCGAAGCGCCTTGCACCTTGCCGCCTGATTCGATATCCCGATAGGCGGCGCCGGCGATCCGCCAAACGTTGATGCCCGAATGTTTGTAGAAATCCTTATCCTCGATGGAGACCAACGCGTTCCGCAGGACTTCGGGATAGTCGTCGTAGGAGGCCACCACGCGCCGTTGCAGAGCGAACGAGCCAATGATGCGTCCCTGACCGTCATAAAGCTCCGTGATCGAGCTTGGGCGATATCGTTCGAGTTGCTCGACCTGCGGCAAGTCCGTTGAGTAGACCAGCAGCAAGCCGGCAGTGGCGCCCACCAGGGCTGAGACAAGCACCAACAAGCCGAAGACAAAACGTCCCACCAGCTTCCGTCCGGCAATCTCCACCGGCGGCAGGTCTTGGTACAGAGTCTTCATCGCGATGTTTGGTTAAGCATAGCAGCCCTGGCAGCCTCGAGATCAGCAGTTTCGAACTGTCAACCCAGGCAAAAAAAATCGCGCGCCCGAAGACGCGCGACGTTCGATCTCTGATTTCTAGCTATTTCGGCTTTTCAAAACCTGAATCGCCTTTTGCAACTGCTCGTCCTGCTGGGGAACCGGTTTCTTCTTGCTTTCTTCGGCAGGCGGAGGTTGCTGGTCGTCATCCGGCAGATTGGCGTCATCGTCCACATCTGCAACCAGCACGTTGGGCGTTACCGCCGTATCCTGGATCGCTTTGCCGGTCGGCGAATAGTACTTCGCGACCGACAGAATCAGCGCTGACCCGTCCGGCAGTTCCAGTGTTTTTTGCACTGAGCCGTCCCCGAAGGTCTTGTCGCCGACAACGTCACCGCGCGCATTCTCCAGAATTGCCGCAGCTACTATCTCCGCCGGACCCGCCGTTCCTTTGTTCACGAGCACCACAACTGGTAGCGTAGTGATCGCCTTGGAAGCATCCGCGCTGAAAGCCTCTCTGGGATACTTCTGCCCCTGCAGATAAGTGATGGTACCGTGATTCAGGAAAAGATTCGCGGTCGCAATCCCTTCGTCTTCCTCACCCTGAGCACAATTCCTGAGATCCAGAATCAATCTCTTGGCTCCTGACTTCTGGAGCGATTTGAGCTTGCCTGCCAACTCTTGCGTTTTTCCCTTGTTGAAGGCGTCCACTTGCAAATACCCGATGCCGTCTTCCACCATCTTGTCTGCAACGGCGGGGATGTTGACGATGTCGCGCGTGATGACAGTCTTTTGCGGCTCAGCGCGGCGGGCTCGAACCACCGCCACCGTTACATTCGATCCGGGTTGTCCAGCCAGGACGTTGTGAATTTCCGCCAACGACATGTCCCGGCTGCTCTTGCCTTCAATGGCTTCGAAAATGTCCGAGGCCTGAATCCCGGCCTTATCGGCGGGCCCGCCCGGAATCACAGAAACCACCGCGGCATACCCGAACCGTTTAGAAATTGCAGCCCCAATATCGCCCCGGGCCTCGGTTTTGTGCGCCTTGTATTCCTTGTACTCGGATGGACTCAGGTAACTGGAATTGGAGTCCAGGGATTCGAGAAGCCCGTGGAGCGCTCCGTCGGTCACAGCAGGGATATTGGGCTCTTCGACGTATTCACTGCGTACGCGGGACAGCACCTCGCTATAAACCTGCAGCTGCCGGTAGGCGCCGTCGTTGCTGGACGCGCGAACGCCATCCAGTCCTCCGATCACCATGAAGGTCAAAATCGCGACGGAAGAGACGAGAATTACAGCCTTAGTTTTCATCGACATCAGATTGGTCTTCTCGGAAGGGAATGCACTTCCTTGGGAAGTGATCTCATTATAGCTGTTTTGATGCTTCTTCCCAGCCCCGTGCTGCGGCAATTTGTAAATCGGCAGTAACCTTGACACTCAATGCGTCGTTCTAGAGATCGTTCAATTGAAAGGGGTTAGCTGATTCAGTGAGGATCGGCCGTAATGGTGCCGGGCGGAGGCAGGACGGCATCGGGTTCTGCCACATGCGCGACCCGCACCTTCGAACTGCTTACCTGGTACGCGCCATAGTCAATGGACAGAGTGGCCTTACCTCCGAGGCGCACCTGGGTCACCGATTCATTGTGAACCGGCAACCAAAAATCTCCGAATTTTCGATAGCGGTGATCAATGCTGGTGTGACTGATCCAAAAGGAAGGGTTTTTTGCAGGCTCACCCTGGATTCTCGCTACCGCGAAGTCATGCGCTTCCACCCAGATTTTTCCCCGGTACAAGAATTGGCTCTTTCGCTTTGGCGTTACTTCCAGCACATAAAAGTCTCCATCTGCGTTGCGGTCGGTCCCGGCTAATGAAAATTCGTAATTTCGAGGACTCAGTTCGGATTGTTCCACGCTCTGTTTCAGATACTCCTGCTCACTCTCCAGCAGCTTTTGGAAGATGTGAGTGATTAGGAATTTCGAACCACTCTGGGAGATGATCTTGAATTCCTTCTTGTCAGGGGCGGTGTAGCTCGCGGCAACCTCCATGGAAGCGTCCCTGCTTCCGGGGAAACCGTGATAATCCACGTGATAGGACCGATGTGCGGTGTAGCCGCGGAGCTCGCGCGCGCGCCGCATATTGGCAGCGATCAGTTTGCCCACCACGGCCTCCGCGCTGAGAACCGGCATGGGCTGGGGTGTGTTCTCGCCCTGTGCAAACAACGAAATACCAAGGATGACCAGGGTTTGCGCAACGATGGCTCTTGCCGCTTGACGCCCGTCCTTCGGTTGTACCGACATGCCTTTTACCTTACGTGTTCAGGCGGTCCGAGCTTGGATGCTCACAATCACAGTGGAGAGAGCTCGTCTTCACGCTCATCCTTTTCAGCATGGACAAACCTTCTTTCCAGGAACCTTCGTGCCAAGTCCCGGCCCCCGAGCCCGAAGGCGAGAGCCAATCCTAGCATCAGCGCCCCAAAAACGATGGCAAACGCTACAAGCACCGTATGCTCCGCCAATCCCAGTTCTTCGAACGTCATCGAGGCCACCAGAATGACAATGAGCACTCGTATCGTGGAACTGATCAGGCGAGGAGACGGCAGGTCGGCATTCACCGCTGCCAGCAGCGCGGCTCGCGAGAAAAAGCTGGACGCCATCAATCCGAAAAAGAACAGAAACATGGCTGCAAACAGCCGTGGCAGAAACCCGAAAAACCCGGAAATATGCTCCTGCACCCCGACAATTCCCAGGAAGCTGATACCCACCAGAATGAAGCCCAGCCATGCGACCCAGAACACAAATCTGCTGAGTAGTTCGCTCGAGGAGGGTAACGCGGCTTTTTGCAGTAATTCGGTCGCGCCCGCATGTTCCGACAGGCGGTCGAAGCGCAACAGGCGCAGAATGCTGCGCAGGGCTGCTCGTAAGCTGTAGGCGATCACCCAGCCCACGATCACGATCACCAGCATCACTGCTAAGCGCGGTAAAAACCGTGCAAAGCTCCTCGCGATCTCATGCATCGCTTGGGTAAGTTCGGAAATGATTATTTCGCGCATTTGAACCTCACTTTCGCTCCCACATGTCCAGCAGGTAGGGCTTGAGCCGCTCAAAGGTGCGACAGAGCCCTTCCACGTTCTCCTCCACTTGCTCGGAAGAGGCATCCCGGTTTTCGACTAGAAAGGTGTAAGCGCGGCCCCGGTAAAGCGGCGCAAGAGCCTGGATAATGTGGTCACGATTGATTACTTCTTTGTGATGCGAAGCGGCGAATTCGTAAACTGTGCGGACCCAGAGTTCGTCCTTAAAACTGAATTGGTCCTCCGACTTAGCCGCCGCGCGTTGCAATTCGGCATAGGTGGTCGGCGAGAGAATGACTTCGAAGACAGGGCGCAACTCCGAGACGCCGTGGGTAAACATCTGGAACAGTCGCTTGCGATTGATGCGCAGCGGTTCCAGATTCAGTTCCGGAACCGGGCCAATGGCAGGGATCGGCTGTGGCTGGCCGTCGTTACTCCAGTAAGGGAAATTTCGCTCCAGCGATCCAAACAGCGGCGCCACGGTTTGGCGCATCGCCTGGACCAGGTCGGAAGGTGGCTGATCCAGTCGTGTCTTGTCCCCCAGGAAGGCTTGTGCGATCCGGAACCCGCCGGAGATCGCCGCCACCAGCAGGTTGAATTCATTTCCCGACTCACCGTATTGGGGGCTCTCGGCACTCAGAAAATGCGTGTTCAGACGACCTGAGAACGCGAATTCGGAAGCGTAGGGCTCGCGAATTTGCCGGGCGTAGATGGCCCGGCTCATGGGATAGACGAGATTTCGAACCAGCAAGCCGTCAAATTTGTGCCGGCGATACAGGGGTGTAATCAAGTCGAAATTGTCCCTTGTCACCGGACGCAGCAAGCGGTCCAACCACTCCGGTTCAATGCTGGTGGAATCGGCGGCTACTACGGCGCAGGCGGAGGCACGCAACAGATCGCCGGCCGCAAAAATAGTGTGCAGCGCGTTTCCTCCCTGGGGAGGGCCGCTGTAGCGTGTGCTGATGCAATGCAGCGTCCGCAAGGCCGGCAAGTTGGAACCATGTTGCAGGTCGCTGATAGAAGCGGCGCGCACAAGTTCCTGCGTCTCGTCTTTCGAGCCGCCATCGGCATTGATGATCACGGCGCGCTGGCGCGGGAAATACTTCAACAACCCGGCGCGGATGGCCTGCACCACCTGGCCCACCGTTCGTGCGTCGTTGAACGTGGGCACCCCGACCAGAATGTCCACTTCGCCGACATTCATCAACTCGCGAAGAAAATCATCCGTAAGAATGCTTTCTTCGGCCAAGACCTCTCCTCCATGAAATTGGGATCAATTGCGGCCGCATTCGCCCGAACTCAGATTCTACGCAAGCGGAACCAGTAGAACTGGTAGGGGCCCATCGTCAACAGATACGGCAGGTCACCAATGCGGGGAAAAATGTTCCTGCCAAACATTTCTATCAGGATGTTTCCCTTGTAACGCTTCAGATCCAGTTCTACTGCCTGCGCCGAGCTCGATAGATTGTTCACTACCAGGATGATGTCCCTTCCCAGTTGGCGAACATAGGCCAGAACCCGGTGATTGGCCGGATACAGGAATTCGATCGAGCCCCTTCCGAATACCGGCATTGACTTGCGGGTCTTGATAAGACGCTTCATCCAGGACAGAAGCGAGTGATCAAAACGTTTTTGCGACTGCACGTTCACCGCCTGAAAACCATACACCGGGTTCAGCATCAGCGGAGAGTACAGAGCTTCGGGATCAGCAAGAGAAAAGCCGCCATTCCAACCTCCATCCCACTGCATGGGCGTGCGAACTCCGTTCCGATCGCCAAGATTGACGTTATCCCCCATGCCGATCTCATCGCCGTAGTAGATGATGGGAGTGCCCGGCAGGGACATCAGCATGCCATTCATCAATTCAATTCTGCGCCGGTCATTGTCGAGGAGCGGGGCGAGCCTTCGCCGTATCCCAAGGTTGAGGCGCATAGTTTTTTCCCGCGCGTACTCGTCGTACATGTAATCCCGCTCCATGTCGGTGACCATTTCGAGGGTCAGTTCGTCATGATTTCGCAGGAAAAGGCACCATTGGCAATTGTCGGGAATTGAGGGTGTTTGCTGAAGAATCTCGGTAATCGGCTTGCGGTCTTCCAGCTTCAGGCCCATGAACATTCGGGGCATCAGCGGGAAATGGAATGCCATGTGGAACTCATCGCCATTTCCGAAATACGGACGCAGGTCCGCCGGCCATTGATTGGCTTCGGCAAGCAACATGCGCCCGGGGAATTGCTGGTCCACCTTCGCTCGTAGTTCCCGAATGACCTCGTGCGTCTCGGGGAGATTCTCGCAGTTGGTGCCTTCGCGTTCGACCAGGTACGGAACCGCATCCAGTCGGAAGGCGTCAACTCCCATCTCCAGCCAGAATTTCATAATGTCCCACATCTCGGCCCGAACCGCTGGATTGTCGTAGTTCAGGTCCGGCTGGTGGCTGAAAAATCGATGCCAGTAGTACTGCTTCGAGACCGGGTCCCACGCCCAGTTCGAAAGTTCCGTATCAACAAAAATGATGCGCGTGCCCCGGTAACGGGTATCGGAGTCGCTCCACACGTACCAGTCTCGCTTGGGATTGTCGCGAGTGCTCCGCGATTGCTGAAACCAGGGATGCTGATCGGAGGTGTGGTTCAACACCATCTCGATAATCACTCGAATGCCGCGCTGGTGCGCCGCATCCAGGAAGACCTTGAAATCTTCGAGATCCCCGTAGCTCGGATGAACCGACCGGTAGTCCGCGATATCGTACCCATCGTCCCGGAGCGGGGACGGGAAAAAAGGCATGAGCCAGATCGCGTTGATTCCCAGGTCCTGAAGATAGTCGAGTTTCTGGGCGAGGCCTCGAAAATCCCCGATTCCGTCTCCATTGCTGTCGTAGAAGGTCCGCACGTGGACCTGGTAGATGACGGCGTCCTTGTACCAAAGCGCGTCTTGGAGAATCGTCAAGGCTTCTCTCTCCTAAAAACGTGCGCGGCAATGACACAAGGTCATGGGAATTGCTGCTCCTGAACTTCTACAAGGGACATCGCCGGCTTATCCATCGCCCCGACGCGGCAATGCTTGAGGGACCTGCCTGAATTTCAATCTACCATATCCGCTGGGTTGGTGAGGGCGGGCTAGCGGACTTCCGCGAGTTGAGTGCGCAGCTTGTGGGTGGCGCGAAACAGGGTGTTCTTGATGGTGCCTTCGGTGGTGTTAAGTATGGTAGCCACCGTGCGCAGCTTCAGGCCGTGATAGTGCTTCAGCTCAAATACCATCCGCTCTCGCGGGGAGAGGTGGTCGAGGGCCCGCATGATCCTGAGGCGCAGTTCCCTTCCGGCAAAATTGCGCTCTGGGCTGGCGCTAGGACGCTGGTCGGGCATCCGGTCTACCACTTCTTCCGTCTCCCCATCCGGAGACAACGTAGTAGTCAGGTCGCGTTGCCGCGACGAACGCTTGCGCAGGTGATCGAGACAAAGATTCGTCACGATGCGGTAAATCCAGGTATAAAACGAGCACTCGAAACGGAAGCGTCCGATATTGGTGTACGCACGCAGAAAGGCTTCCTGGTAAATATCCTGGCCATCTTCCTGCGAGCCTGTGAGGTGCACCGCCAGACGCAGTACCGCCCGGTCGTAGCAGCGAACCAGTTCCTCGAATGCCGCCGTGTTACCAAGCTGGGCCTCGCGGATCAGCGCGGAATCATCAATCCGGGCGCCAGCGCTGATGACCGGCATCGGCGGAACATACACGGGACGAATTTTGCTGACATCAGACACGTTGGTGATCATCCGACGAATTTGTACCCCGTGCCGTGCACGGTGAGAATGAAACGTGGCTCTTCCGGTCGCGGTTCGAGCTTCTGCCGCAACCGCACGATGTGCGCGTCTACAGTCCGAGTGGTTGGAAACTTGTCATATCCCCAGACTTCCTCAAGCAAACGGTCACGGCTCAAGGTTTCGCCGGGATGGCATACGAAGTACTTCAGCAGCTCAAACTCCTTTGAAGAAAATTCCAGGTCCCTTCCGGCCCGCGATACCTGGCAGCTGCGAAGGTTGACCTCTACGTCGGCGAAAGAGTACCGGTCCCGCTCCTTGGGGACGGTTTGCGCCCGTCGCATCACGGCCTTCACGCGCGCCAGGAGCTCCCGGATGGAGAACGGCTTAGTGACGTAGTCGTCGGCGCCGAGTTCAAGCCCCACCACCTTGTCCAGTTCCTGCCCCCGGGCGGTCAGCATGATAATCGGGACGGAGGGACGTTTCGCCTTGAGCTGTTTGCAGACATCAAGGCCGCTCATGCGAGGCATCATCACATCCAGGACCACCAAGTCGGGCGAATCGCTCAACGCCCTTTGCAGGCCGGCAACCCCGTCCCCTGCCGTGATCACCTCGTACCCCTCGAATTCGAAATTATCGCGAAGGCCTGAGACCATGTTCGGTTCGTCTTCGACTATCAAAATCTTGGGCATGAACTTTGCCTTTAAGCACTCGCTGAGTTGGAGTTCTGTTGTGCCCCGTTGACTGGAAGTGAAATCGTGAACTTACTGCCGCGTCCAGGCACGCTGTCGACCAGCACGTGCCCGCCATGCGCTTGCACAATATGGCGCACCAGGGAAAGTCCCAGGCCGCTGCCCTTCGTGTTGTGTACGAGCGGGTCCCCTACCCTGTAAAACTTCTCAAATATTTTTTGCTGCTCCGGCTCGGGAATGCCAATTCCGTGATCCACAACTTCCAGGTTGACCGACCCGTTCTTCCGGTAAAGGCTGACGCCAATGAACTTCTGGTCCTGCGAGTATTTCAGCGCGTTGTTCACCAGGTTCAACAGCGATCGCGCCATGGCTTCGCGATCCACGCGCAGCGGAGGAACATCCGCAATCTTTTCTTCGAATGTGAATCCGCTCTGCTCAATCTGGTAGCGGTACGAATCCAGAGTGTTGCGTACCAGTTCGCGCATGTCCGTTTCCCGAAAGTCGTATTCTTTGCGTCCTGCCTCGATGCGCGAGAAATCCAGGATGTTGTTGATCAGGGCCGTAAGCCGCTCGCTTTCTTTTCGAATAATCTGGTAGTACTCCTGGTACTTCTGCGGAGTCGTCAAGCGGCCCATTTCCAGAGTCTCCGCGTAGAGTCGAATCAACGACAGCGGCGTTCTCAACTCATGCGAGACATTGGAGACGAAATCGGACTTCAGGCGCGCCAGAGCCATTTCCTTGGTGACGTTGCGGTAAGTGAGAATGATGCCGCCTGCCAGCAGGAGCGAGAGCGCACCCAGTATCAGGAAACTTGTGCGCACGAAGTGATCTCCGAGCGCCTGCACCGTCGTCCCGCGCAGCTTGATCGCAAGCATCAGATTCGGGAAGGCGCCCTCCATGGTGTGCTCCACTTCCGGCGCGCCACCATCCCAACCCGCCGAAGCTACCATCGGACTGGAATCGCTCTTGGTGTGGATCATCATCACCGCAGCGTTCTTCTCGTTATGTCCTTCGCCGAGGTTGTGGGTCATCACAGACTCAAGCATCTCGGGAAACATGCGGTCCCGCAGATACTCCGCATCGAAGACCATTCCGCCGATGGGACGGTGCCCTTCCCGGTCCGGCGGCATGGCGAACAGCGCCATCGACTGGTACAGCCTTTTGTCACCCCGCGACGGCGCATTGGGCTCGAACGTGTACGGGTTTCCCTTTGCGCTCATTGCGGCAAGCTTCTTCGAGAAGTCTTCGTAATCCATCGGAAGCCAACCCGAGTACATCCGGGACAAGTAATCCGCTTCGCTGCGAAAGTTCGAATCCTCTTCCCGGGAAGGCTGCGAGCGGAAGATCAGGCCCCTTCCGGGACTAAACACAAAAACGTGAGCGAGGTAAGGATGTGCTCCGAGCACCTTGTCCAGGGTCCCCTCACAGACTAAGTCGGATCCGGGGAATTGTGCCCGCGCGTCGTCAAGCAGTTCGTAAGCCCTTTGATTAAACTGCTTCTCTGAAATGGCGAGGACCTGGTTGAAGTCGCGCTGGATCGTCGCTTCCACAGCGCGATCACCCTGGATCGATTTCAGGTGCAAGGCGCTCAGAATGACTAAGGCAGCCGCTGGCAGGACCACCGCCAGTTCCAGCGTCAGAACCAGGCGCATTTTTTCGTTTGGCCGCCGCTTCATCATATGTCCTGCGCTAGCTTCTCTCCTGAATCCAATGACAACATAGTCAAACGGGCAACATCCAGTGTCAATCCCGGGTAAAAGGATGTAAAAAGTTGTGAACTCGTTGAAGAGAAAGGTTCTCGGAAGGTTGTGACTGCTATCGGGACGATGGCAGGTTGGCCGAACTTCGAGTCGGCAGGCTGAAGTCGACGGTCACAAAAGTCTGCGCTTGGACCGCGCGCCCATTCATAGAATAGGGCCGGTAACGCCACTGCTTCACGGCTTGGTAAGCCGATTGCCCCAGCAAGAACGATCCCTGCACCAGCTTCAGATTTTGAATGCGGCCGTCGGTCCCGATCAAGGCCTGCAGCACAACCGATCCTTGCAGTCCGGACCTGACAGCCTGCTCTGGATATTTAGGCTGAACTTTCTCGAGTAGAAGATTCTCAGATAGCTCCTCGGTAATGGTGACTGGTTCCAGCGCATCCAGCAGAGCTGCGCTAACGGCAGCAGACGAAGGACGAAGTGAAGGCTCGGTAGTCCTCAGGCTTTCGGGAATTGTCGGGCGCGGTATGGAGGGTAACTGTTCCACACTCTTGAGTTCTGCCGCGCTTAAAAAACTGTCATCAGAATCTCTCACCTTCTGACGCTCGGCGATCTCGCCGACAGTATGACGGACAGGGGTCACGCGAATGCGAATCCCTTTCTCAGCAATACTGCTTGTGCCATCGTTGGGGCTCTCCTCAACTACTGATACAGTGGCCTGCGCCGTTTCTGACTTCGTACCCCAATTACCAAGGTTCCTCGCCAGGCGCTGCAGTGCGGCGGCGCTGGTTCCGGTGAGACGTTTCAGACCTCTTGAACCGTCGAATGCGTGCGTCCCAGCAATTAGGCTGGTAATGATCGCTGCAATCAAGAACCGGTTCGCACGCGCGCGACTCGACCTCTTCGCCCTTTGAGAATAGCGCCAAAGTACCGAAGCCGGTCCCCCCGCCAAGTGATTCGCGGGGCGGTGAGAAGTGTCTGGCAAAGGATTCTGCGGCCGGGCTTCTTCGGGAGACGAGGGAGAGGAAGCGGGGGAGGCATTCCGCAAGCGCTTCTGTTCATCTGCCAGAATTCGAGGAAGCCATTCCCGCATTCGCGCCAGGAACGCATCGCAACTCAGCAGCGCGTATTTCATCTGTTCGGTGCTGAATGACTTTTTCAGGATGCAATCGGCGCCCATCTTTCGGGCAGCCATTTCGGCTTCATTCGTACTCACGATGGCCGCTGTGAACGCGTTGCTGTTGCTCTTCAATTCGCGGGAGGTCTTCAGGAGGAAACTGGCTTCCAGACCGTCATCCCAGTCCGCCACGATGACGTCGAGTTTGCTGCCAGTCAGACGCTGGACTGCGGCGAATATTTCCGGGCAGTGTTCAACCTGAAACTCAAGCTCTCGCAAAGCCTGGATCAGAACGCGCGATGTCTCCTCGTTGGAGGAGAACAAGAGAGACAGTGGCGGCATCCAGGTCAGACTAGCCGTACCTACTCCGGCTCACAAGTTACCTTGCGCCATCCTGGAGAAGCCATAAGGACAGTCCCGTGTCCCGGCTGTGACCCGTCCATCCGGACATGCCCGTGCGGTGGATTACGACAGCGACGCGGCCGATGCGCTCCCCGATTCGGCCAACTGTGCCACCAGGCTCACCAGGCGCGGTAACTGCCCCGCAACCGCCGGGGACAGTTCCTCACCGAGGCCAAAGCACGCTCCGCAAAGCGAAACCAGAAATGCAGGCGGGCTGACCCCGTACATGTACTTGGAAAGTGCAAGCACCGCCTCCGGCGATAAATGGTGCGAGGAACGCACGGGCACCAGTTGTGGGGTCAGAGGATTACAAGTCAGCTCTCCCGGTTCTCCCTCCCGTGTCGCATCAATAAAAATTACCAAGCCGGCTTCGCTAATCGGCAGGGCGAGTTCAGGAGTCAACTGGGCCGTGGTACGAATCTCAGCATCCAGGTCTGGAAGAGTTGCAGCCAACTGTTCTGCAGCATGCCACCCCAGGCCGTCATCGGAGCGCAGCGGATTCCCATATCCGAGCACCAGGGTTTTCAGCCTCGGGCCCTGCCCTGCCACAACACTGGTTGGGCAATCCTCATATGGGTCAGCGTGAGACTTCATCCAGCACCTTCCCATCCCAGCTCAACAGTTGTATGTGCAGAGGCATTTGCCCCACCGCGTGGGTCGAGCAACTTAGGCAGGGATCATAAGCGCGAATCACCGCTTCGACCCGGTTCAACATACCAGGCGTCAAGCGTTCGCCGCGCACAAAGTGCTTGCCTACCTGCAAAATGCTGCGGTTCATGGCAACACTGTTGTGCCCCGTCGCAATCACCAGGTTGGCCCAGCGGATCAATCCCTGTTCATCAATCTTGTAGTGATGGAAGAGTGTGCCACGGGGTGCTTCGCATGCTCCCACGCCTTCCAGAGCATTCGGTTTGGCAAAGGCGCGGACATGCTTGGAGAGAATGTCGGGATCCTCCAGCAAACTCCGCATACGTTCAACACAGTAGAGGATCTCGATCAGGCGGGCATGATGATAGTGAAAAGAGCTCAACACCGCGGTACGTTGGAGTTCGTGGAACTCCGCCAGTTCCTGATCGGCGCGCGGCGTTCCACAGCGATCGGCCACGTTCATTCTTGCCAGCGGCCCAACCCGGTAAATCCCATCGGGAAAGCCCTTCGGCTTGTAATAAGTGGACTTCAGGAAGCTCCATGGTTCTACTTTTTCGCCGATATAGTCGTTGTAATTTGCGGGATCAAGGTTGTCCACCAGGACATCGCCGGAAGCATCCGTGATCCGCACGTTCCCGTCGTAAAAAGTGAGCCCGCCCCCCGGCTTTACGATTCCCATGAACAGGGTGGGGAAATTGCCGAAGGTGGTGATTTCTTCGCGGAATGGCTCCAAGTTCGCCTTAAACCAGTCAATCGTACGTTCCGAGATCTGCTGCGCCTGGGGAAGTGCCTCTAAAATCGCGTCCCGGTTCTCTTCGGTGAGAGGCTCGCTGACTCCGCCGGGAACGATCCAGGCGGGATGGATTCGCTTGCCTCCGAGCCGCTCGATGATCTGCTGCCCAAATTGCCGCAGATGGACTCCGTCCAGGGCGAGTTCACGGTTCTTCTCAATCACGCCGAACAGGTTGGCTTTTGCGGGGTCCGCGTCCATCCCCAGCAGCAGGTCTGGTGAAGAAAGGTAAAAGAAGCTGAGTGCGTGCGATTGAATGACCTGGGCAAGACCAAAAATCCGCCGCAGCTTGTCCGCGGTAGGAGGAATCCGCACCGCAAGCAGCGCGTCACAGGCCTTCGCGGATGCAATCAGATGGCTCACCGGGCAGATCCCACATATCCGCGCCATCAGAGATGGCATTTCATAAAACGGCCGGCCTTCGCAGAATTTTTCAAAGCCGCGAAACTGGGTGACATGGAAGCGCGCGTCCTCCACCCTGCCCTGCGCATTCAAGTGGAGCGTGATTTTGGAATGACCCTCAATGCGGGTCACCGGATCAATCACAATGGTGTTTCGCTGCTTTTCCGTCATAGCCCTAGGCTCCGAAACGCGTCTTTTCGCTCAGGTTCGGGACGCGTCCTTCCAACAGCTCCGTTACCACGTAATAGATTGCATCTGCCGAGGGCGGACATCCGGGCACGAAGACGTCTACCGGGATGATTTCGTGGACCGGCCTTACGTACGGCAAAAGCCTGGGCACTACCTGGTCCGGAATGCCGGGATCGAAGGTGACGTTCTCCCGGTACGCACGGTCATACACAGCCTGCGTGGGAAAGGGGTTCCGCATCGCTGGAACATTCGCAGTCACCGCACAATCGCCGAGCGACACTAGAGTTTTCGTCCGTTCTCGCACCATTTTGATCTTGTGTAGATCATCCTCGCTGCTGACAGCGCCTTCGACCAGGGTTACGTCAACGTCCTGCGGGAAAATCTTGTTGTCTACCAGCGGACTGTACACCAGGTCTGCGAGCTCACTTACGGCCAGCAGCCGTTCATCCAGATCAAGCAATGACATGTGGCATCCAGAGCATCCATCCAACCACACCGTAGCCAGGGTCTTCTTGCTCATCTCAGTCCTCCTCTCTCATCAGCGTGAGATAGGGCAGGAACTGTCGGCGTTTCAGCATCTCGGCGACCGAGCGGCCTTTTTCGAACAGCGCGCCTGTGGGACAGACGTGAACGCACTTGCCGCAACTGGTGCAACTTTCGGATTGACCCCATGCCTGGTTCAAGTCGGTGATCACCAGGGCTTCGATTCCTCTGCCCATCACGTCCCAGGTGTGCGCTCCTTCGATCTCGCCGCAAACACGTACGCACCGGGCGCAAAGGATGCAGCGATTGTGATCCACCACAAAACGATCGTGCGTCGCATCCACGTGAACCACGGGATAGCGGTAAGGAAAGTGAACGTGAGTGATTTCCAGCTTCTGCGCCAGGCTCTGCAGTTCGCAGTGTCCGTTCGACACGCAAACTGAACAGATGTGGTTTCGCTCCACGAAGAGCAATTCCAGAATCGACTTGCGATAGGCGCGCAAGCGTTCCGAGTCGGTTGTGACTACCATGCCTTCCTCGACCTGGGTCACACAGGCGGGAAGCAAGCGGTTGCTGTTCTTGACCTCGACAAGGCACAAGCGGCACGCGCCAATCGTCGAAAGCCCCTTCAATTCACAAAGCCGCGGAATAAAGATATTGTTCTGCCGCGCCACTTCCAGGATGGTCTCATCCGGGCGCGCGCTCACATCTTTGCCGTTGATCTGCAGCGTCTTGATATTCGAAATTGGACTCATGGCTGCACCCTGGCATGGTTGCCACATACTCCGGCCGGACATGCGCGGTCTTGCACGTGAGCTTTGTACTCATTGGCAAACGAACGCATGGTGCTGATCACCGGGTTCGGGGCCGATTGCCCCAGCCCGCACAGGCTGGTGTTCTTGAGCAGGTCGCAAAGTTCCGTGAGCAAGTCCAAATCCGCCTGGGTGGCCGTCAGTTGCGTAATCGCGTGCAGCAGGCGATGCATTTGATAGGTCCCTACACGGCATGGAACACACTTTCCGCAAGACTCGGTCATGCAGAAATCCATGAAGTACCGCGCCACGTCCACCATGCATGAGGTTTCGTCCATCACGATCATTCCGCCCGATCCCATGATGGAGCCCGCGCGGGCCAGCGACTCGTAGTCCACCGGCATGTCCAGATACTCCGAAGGCAAGCATCCTCCGGAGGGTCCGCCGGTTTGTACCGCTTTGAAATTTCGGCTATCGGGAATGCCTCCCCCGATCTCAAATACAATTTCCCGTAGCGTAATCCCCATGGGGACCTCGACGAGTCCCGTGTTGCGGATTCGTCCTGCCAGAGCAAAGACCTTCGTGCCCTTACTCTTCTCCGTTCCGATCTGCGCATACCAATCGCCGCCATTGCGGATGATTACCGGCACATTGGCATAGGTCTCCACGTTGTTGATTAAGGTGGGTTCGCCGAATAATCCCTGCTGGGCGGGGTAAGGTGGACGCGGTCGCGGCGTACCGCGCTTACCCTCCACCGAAGCGATCAGGGCGGTCTCCTCGCCGCACACGAAGGCCCCCGCCCCCAGGCGAAGCTCGATCCGGAAGCTGAACCGGGTTCCACAAATGCTATTTCCCAGCAAACCCAGCCGTTCCGCCTGTCGGATGGCGGTCCTAAGACGCTTGATCGCCAACGGGTACTCTGCCCGGACATAGATATAACCGTCCGAAGCTCCGATCGCGTACGCTGCGATGAGCATGCCTTCGATCACGCGGTGGGGATCGCTCTCCAGCACGCTCCGATCCATGAACGCTCCGGGGTCTCCTTCATCCGCATTGCAGATCACAAACTTCTGCTTCGCGGTTGCCTTCGATACCGTGCTCCATTTCAATCCGGTCGGATAGCCGGCGCCGCCCCGTCCTCGCAGCCCGCTTTTGGTCACTTCCTGGATCACTTCCTGGGCCGACATCTCGGTCAGCACTTTGATCAGAGATCCATATCCTAAGGCGGCGATATAGTCTTCAATTCTTTCCGCATCGATCACACCGGAATTCTCAAGGACAATTTTCTTCTGTCTGGAGAAGAATGGGATGTCTGTCGCACACGTCAACCTGCTCACCGCTGCGCCACCCAGGCTGTCGAGAATCTCCGGCGCATCCGCTGCGGTTACGTGCTTGTACATTCGGCCATCGTGAGTGGATACCAGTGGACCCTCAGCGCACAGCCCCATGCAACCCACTCCCTTGGTTTGGCACTGCTCTTCCCATCCCCGTCGCTTTATGTCCTGGTCGAACGCGTCCTTGACCGCCTGGCCCTGGCATGAGAGACAACCTGCCGCCACGCACACGTTCACTCCCTGCGTGAATTGGCTTTGCGATTCGTGTTCGGATTCGGCGATCCCGATCAGTTCTTCCGGTGTCATTGCGATTTCCATTTCCCCAACTGCTCACGCATCCCTGCAGCGGTCACTTTGCCCGAGACTTCGTGGTCGTAAACGACGGCTGGCGCGAGTCCGCACGATCCAAGACAGCGTGCAGTCAATACTGAAACCTTCCCGTCCTGCGTTGTTTGCCCCGGCGTGACGCCCAATTCCCGCTCCAACGTCTCCAGTAGCTGCGGAGCTCCCTTGATGTAGCAAGCGGTTCCCATGCACACCACGCATGTGTGCTCTCCCGCAGGTTTCAGCGTAAAAAAATGGTAGAAGGTAGCGACTCCGTACGCGCGGCTAAGGGGAACCCGCAGTGAGGCAGCAACGTATTTCAGGGCATCCTCGTCCAGGTATCCGAATGCCTCTTGCACGGTGTGCAAGGTTTCGATCAGGCCTCGGGACTGCTGGCCCAGGCGGCGAATGGTGGCTTCTACCAAGCGCCAGCGCTTGTCTTGATTCGGAGGTACAGGCTTGGCAAAGTCGATTGCCGCACCAGCCGCGATCATACCCGTTCTCCTCTCGTCTCCAGGCTCCAATACGACGGGGTGGCATGGGGCCGAGAGAATTTCAGACTGACAAGTCAGTTTACGGGGCAGGCGACAACCCTACTGTGACGGGAGTCACGCGGAACAGTGTCGGATGAGCAGCCTCAAAGCTTCGCGCCATCAGTGGTTCCGGCAAACCGGGATTCGAGGGCGAGCATCCCAGCCAACGGTGATTAGGAGATCACGTCGGATCAACCGCTATCAGACACGGCAATTTCCTGAGACCGCTTGTATGACTCCGCCAGTCCTCCTATCATCGCAGTTGGAGGCGTCTTCCGGATCGGAGCGCCACCTATCCCAGCAGAGGTGCAGGATGAGCAGCCCCAATGCAATCAGTTTCTCTGACAAAGCTTCCACTCACCTGGTGGAGCTGACCTCGCGGGGGTGCGACGTGGCGAGCCGGGCCGCCCAGGTAGTTGCGGATGGCCTTTCCAACCCGGCATTTGACTGCTGGGAAGAAGTTCGGAAATTTGAGGAAGAACTTGATACCCTCGATCGCCTTATCAACGAGGAGGTGACTGCTGGAATTCACAAGGTATCCGAGTCAAAGACGAAGGAATGGCTCGCCTGCCTTAAATTCATTATCGAACTGGAGCGCATTGGAGACCTGCTGCTGAACGTAGCCAATCGTATGGAAACTGTAGGCGCGCGGCTTCGGCCATCGGATGCCGAGGATCTCTCGCGGATGGCCTCGCTGGTAACCTCGATGCTCGCAGAAGTCTCAAAGGCATTTAATGATCGCGATATCCGGCGCGCGATCGACGCTTTGAAAACGGACGGAGAAGTGGACCGGCTGCGCAATCTTATTTTTGTGCGCCACATCGAAAACCGCGAAAACGAACCTCGCCAGGAAAGTTTCCATCTGGTATTCATAAGCCAGGCCCTGGAGCGCGCAGGGGATCACGTCAAGAACCTAGCGGAAGAAATTTGCCACTTGGTCAGCGGGCGCAGCATGCGCCATATCATGCGTGAGTATGATCGCCCGGTCGAGCAGGTTTACTTTGAGAAGATACGGCGCAGCAAGTCGGAAAAGGGCTAGTTTTCGCGAAGAGTCGTAAACGTTTTCCTGCCTACCCTCGACCTCGCGAAAAACTGCTGTGCGTTCGTGACACAGAGCAGACTTCTACTTTGCATCATGGAAAATGATGCCCAGGGTGAAGCGCAGCCCGCTTCGCACCGGGCTGACTCCATGCTTGAGATTGGCTCGGTAGAAACCGCGGCTCCCGCGCACCGGGCGGTACCGGGTATGAAAGATGACAGCCTGCCCCTGCTCGGGAACTAATACGCAGGCCCGCGACTGCATCCGCGGACGCTGCTCCACCAGCACGAATTCCCCTCCGGAGTAGTCTTCGCCCGGTTTGCTCAGAAACACAGTCATCTGAAAGGGGAACGCGATCTCACCGTAGAGATCCTGGTGCAGGCAGTTGAAATCTCCGGGCCCATATCGCAACAACAGCGGAGTGGCCCTCCGTTGCCCGGCTTTATGACAAGTGTTCAGGAACTCGGCCAAGGATTTTGGGAACGACGGGCCGCCCACCTGCTCCGCCCAGAGGTTGGCAATGTTGGCAAGCTTGGGATAGGCCTCTTCTCGGATCTGCGAGATCAACTGCGGCAGTGGATAGTTGAAGTACTTGTACTCACCGCTTCCGAAACCAAAGCGGGCCATCACAATCCGGCTGCGAAAGTGCTCCTCATGTTCATAGAGCGACATCAGTTCCGAGCATTCCGCTGCTCCCAGCAGCTTCGGAGTAACGGCATATCCATCGCTTGACAGACTCTGCTGGACCCCATCCCAATCCAACGCTTGCAGCCGCCTTGAAATTGTTTGAGGCATCATCCTGCCAGCATAATCAACAAGGTCCGCATCAGACTATCCGTTCATTGCGGTCAAATACAGCGTCCTTGCGCGCAGCCCTGTGTTCGATAACAATAATTCTTCCCCATGCTATGAAGCTTCGACGGCTACTTTGGCAGTCGCTTGTCACTCTGCGGCGGAACTCGATTCGCAGCGCGCTCACGATCCTTGGCATCTCCGTCGGCATTGCCGCATTCATCTGTGTCATCGCAATTGGCAACGCCGGCACCAGTAAGATTGAAGATCAGCTCCAGAGTCTGGGCGATAACTTCATCTGGATTGAGGCGGGGAGCAGGCTGCGTAACGGCATGCGGGCCGGGTCTCGAGGGACCCGCTCTCTGATCTTGCAAGACGCCCGCGCTATCATGGAACAAGTCCCGTTGATCAAGCAGATGACGCCCAACGTGGATGGCCGAGTCCAGGTTGTCTACGGGGGTGAGAATTGGTCTACACAGTATCGCGGCGTCACTCCCGAGTATCTGGACATTCGCCGTTGGCGGCTCCGCAGCGGAACTTTTTTCACCCAGGAAGACGTTGAAACCGATGCTCCGGTCTGCGTGCTGGCACAAACGGTGGTGGAGAACCTGTTTGCCGATGAGGATCCCGTCGGCAAGACAGTCCGTGTGCAGAAGCTGCCTTGCAAGGTGGTGGGCGTACTGGAGGCGAAAGGTTTTTCTGCAACCGGTCAGGATCAGGACGACTTTGTGGTAATGCCTTTTACTACGGCTCAGAAGCGGATCACAGGCAATTTCTGGCTCGACGATATTTTCTGCTCGGCAGTGTCGCGCGACGCGATGCAGGAAGCCACCCGGCAGATCGTCGCGCTCCTCCGCGAACGGCACCACTTAAACGTGACTGAAGAAGACGACTTCAACGTTCGCAGGCCGGAGGACGTCATCCAGGCGCAGTTGGAGACCAGCCGTGTCATGACCATCCTTCTCGCAAGCGTGGCCTCACTCTCCTTACTGGTCGGCGGCATCGGGATCATGAACATAATGCTGGTGTCAGTGACGCAAAGGACCCGCGAGATCGGGCTGCGGCTGGCTGTTGGCGCAACCGAAGCGGATGTGCAGTTTCAGTTCCTGACCGAAGCCATGGCGCTCAGCCTGATCGGCGGTGTGGCCGGACTGGCGCTTGGTTTTAGCTCATCTTATGCGGTGGAGAGTTTGTTTGAATTTCCAACGCGGTTGACGGCCCCGGTATTTATCCTGGGGGCGCTGTTCGCCATTGGAATCGGGGTCCTCTTCGGCTACTATCCCGCCCGCCGTGCGTCTCAGTTAGATCCGATTCAGGGATTGCGCTACGAGTAGTTACCGTCCGCTGGCCGGCTGATTCGAGGGCGGCGGACCATTTAACTTGACTGAAGGCAGGTTCGAAATATTCCAGCCGCCTCCCAGCGCTTGAATCAATTGCACGCTCGCGGTCAACCTTCGCCGCAAAATGTCAATCGCCGCGCGCTCGTTGGTCAGCGCCGTGTTCTGCGCGGTAATCACTTCCAGATAAGTAACGACCCCGCCTTTGTAGCGATTGTTGGATAAATCAAGCGAATGCTCGGCTGCAGCCACAGCTGCGTCTTGTGTCTGCGCCTCAGACTCAAGAATCCTCAGCGCTGAAAGATTGTCTTCAACCTCTTTGAAGGACACCAGAATTGTTTGCCGGTAATTCGCCACACTCTGGTTATAGGCCGCCGTTGCCTGCTCGGAAATCGCGCGCCGGCGTCCGACGTCAAACGCGGTGACCAGGGCCGAAACTCCTGCGCTGGCAAAGCCGGAGGGTCCCGCAAGCCAGTTCGTAATTGTGCTGCTCTCAAATCCGCCGGAACCGGAAAGCACGATGGAGGGAAAATAGTTAGCGCGCGCGATTCCAATCTGCGCGTTGGCAGCCACCATTCGCCGTTCGGCCGCCGCAATGTCAGGACGCCGCTCCAGCAAATCCGAAGGCAGCCCCGGCGGGATTACAGGTGGCGGTACGCTCCAGGGAGCGTGCGGCAGCGAAAAACTCGACGCCGGCTCGCCCACCAGTACCGCGATCGCATGCTCAAATTGCGCACGCGCCACTTGCACATCAATCGCCTGCGCCCGCGTGGTTTCCAACTCCGTTTTGGCCTGCGCGACGTCCACTCCGGATGCCACTCCCCCCTGGTAGCGGTTTTGAGTCAGTTCCAGCGCTCGCTCGAACGCAACCACACTGTCTTTTAGCAATTGCTCCTCGGCATCGAAGGTTCGCAGCTGAAAGTAATCCACGGCCAGGTCTGCATGAAGCGCCAGGCTCAGGTTTTCCAAATCTCCGGCGCTGGCCTGGGCATTCGCTTGCGCGGATTCAACCGTGCGCCGAACACGGCCAAAGAAGTCCGGCTCCCACGAAGCCCCCATCGACAAGCTCAGATCGTTGTAGTTGGTTTTGGAGAACGCACTCGCCACGGCGCGGTTCTGAGACACGCGGCTGTACATATCCGACGTGCCGGCAGTCACGGTTGGATAATAGTCAGCGCGATGCAGCCGAATCAGCGACCGTGCCTGTTCAAATTGCGCAAGAGACGCCTTCAGGCTCTGGTTGGAAACGCTGACTTTCTCTTCCAACGCGTTGAGTTGGGGGTCCTGGAAAATCTCCCACCATTTTCCTCGCGCAATCTGGTCGCTCGGCTGGGCCGATTTCCAGTTCTCAGGCGCCTCTTTATAGCTTTGCGGAACCGTGGCCGGAGGCTTGGAATATCTCGGTCCTAGCGCGCAACCACTCAACAGCGCCCCCATTCCGAACAGTAAACCGGCGGCAGCCATGCGCCAGCAACGAATCACTGCGCTCCCCCGGTCTTCGAATTCGGAGTCACCACTCTGACTTGTTGCCCCGACACGATCGAATCGGGAGGATTCACGACGATTTGTTCGTTCCCCGTCAGCCCAGAAACTATTTCGACTTCCGAGCCATAATCGTGCCCGATCGTGACCGGCAATAGCTCCGCTTGCTTGGCGTTATTTTGGCCTTGCGTGACCGCGGCTACCCGAAGGCCCTCCGCCCGGAACAACAGAGTATTTACGGGAACTATGTAAGAGGAAGCTATGCCCGGGATTTTCAGGTGCAGTTCGGCATACGCTCCGCTCAGCAATGTTCCCGTGGGATTGTCGACCGAAAACTCCACTAACAGCGTTCTGGATGCGGGGTCGATCGATTCCGCCGTGCGCACCAGTTTGCCCTGGAAGCGCTTTCCCGGAAATTCGGGGAACGTCAACTCTCCCATCAAGCCAGGCTTGGCGCCTTGTGAGTACGCTTGGGGCACATTCACGTACACGCGAAGTTTCTCCGGCTGCGCGATCTGGAACAGCCCTGCCTGCGCGCTGGTTCCGGAACTGATCAGGGCGCCGATATCCGTGTTGCGTGCGGTGATGACCCCGCTAAATGGCGCATAGATCTTCTCGAATGACTGCAACTGCTGCAGTTGGCGCACATTTGCCTGTTGTGCCTGTACGATGGCTTTATTGGCGTTGTACTGACCGATTGCGTTGTCCGTGTCCTGCTTGGCAACCGAATCGGTCTTCAGCAGATCCTGGTAGCGGGTTGCGGTAATCTCGGATAACTTGAGGTTCGCCTCAGCGGTAGCCAGGTTGGCGCGCGCCTGCTGTAACTGCTGGTCCACCTCCGGAGTTTCAATCTCCGCCAGCAACTGCCCTTGCCGCACCCGCGCGCCGATATCGACATACCAACGTTTAAGATACCCGTTCGTGCGCGCGTAAATCGGCGCACTGATATAAGGTTGCACATTGGCCGGCAACACCAGTTCCTGGGATGGCGCTGCTTTTTTCGGCTGTACTACGACCACGTTGGCGACCGCGAGGTCCTGGGTTTCGCGTTTCAAGGTCTCGCGCGCCTTGACTCGTGGCAGTACTCCCGAAATAAAGACGATCGCCGCCACGACAACCACAATGACTGCGATCAGCCAATGACGCTTCGGCCGATCTGGCGGAGTCGGACTCATTCGTCCCAGATCATCCGCCCTTAATGGACGGGCGACGCTTTCTTCTTCTACGCGCATGATGGCTCCAAAGCCCAATGAAAACTGAGATGATGATTATCTTTAAGCCGATTCAACTTTCCCCCGCTTCTCACGAATCCCGTGTAACACGCTGAAGAATACTGGCACGAAGAACAAGGTGGCGATCGTCGCCAGCAGCAGTCCCCCGATCACGGCGCGGCCGAGAGGCGCATTCTGCTCGGCTCCTTCTCCCAGTCCCAATGCCATAGGCACCATGCCAATGATCATTGCCAGGGCCGTCATCAGCACCGGGCGAAAACGCGTGAATCCCGCTTGCAGAGCCGCTGCAACCGCATCCTTCCCCTCTTCCATTTGTTCCTTGGCGAAGCTCACGACCAGAATGCTGTTGGCCGTTGCCACCCCCATGCACATGATAGATCCGGTCAAAGCGGGAACACTGATCGTGGTGTGCGTGACAAACAGGAACCACACGATACCTGCCAGCGCTGCCGGGAGCGCCGAGATGATGATGAAGGGATCGAGCCAGGACTGGAAATTCACGACGATCAGCAGGTACACCAGCAGGATCGAAAACGCCAATCCTCCCAGCAATCCCTCGTAAGAGGAGCGCATGGTCAGAATCTGTCCTCGAATGACCACCTGCGAACCACGAGGCAACTCGCCTCTCATGCTGTCCACCAGTCGGTCAATTTCCTTTGCAACCCCGCCCAAGTCTCGATCCTGAACCGAGCCGTAGATGTCGAGCACGGGCTGAATGTCGTAATGTGAAACCACCGCCATGCCGGCGCCGCGATTGATTGTCGCTACATCGCCCAGGATTTCCGACCTGGGAGCGTTCGGGCTGCTGAGCGGAACATTTTCCAGGTCCTGCATCGTGTTGAGCCGGTATTGCGGAGTCTGCGTTGCGATCGAGTAGCTCACGCCATTCTTGGGATTCAACCAGTAAGTCGGCGAAGTTTGAAAGCTGCCACTGAGAGAGATCAGCAAATTCGTGGCAACTTCTCGCTGCGTAAACCCAACTTGCTGCGCCTTGGTGCGATCAACATTAATGTGCAGGTAGGGCTGGTCAAAAGGCTGCTGGACGCGCAGGTCCACCAGGCCGGGAATCGTTCTCATGCGCTGCAGCAGTTTGTCGGTGAACTGCCGATTCTGCTCGATGTTGTACCCGACCACCTGGATGTCAACCGGCGCCGGCAGCCCAAAATTCAGAATCTGGCTCACAATGTCGGCAGGCAAAAACGCGAAACTGACGCCGGGAAATTCTCGCGTGAGCCGCATTCGCAGATCATGTTCGTACTGCGCCGTTGGATGATGCTTTTCCGACAAGCTGATGAGGATGTCTGCATCCGAAGATCCTACCGGCGCCGAGGTGCTGTAGGAAAGATTGATGCTGCTGTAAGGCAATCCAATGTTGTCAATGATGCTTGAGATCTCGTCCGGCGGGATCTCCTCGCGAATGGAATGCTCCACCAGTTCGCTAAGCCGCGCCGTTTCCTCGATCCGTGTGCCTGCCCGCGCCCGCAAGTGCAGCTTTATCTGGCCGCTATCAACTTTGGGAAAGAAATCCTGTCCTAGCCAGGGAATAATCAAGGCCAACGACCCGAGGCAGGCTACAAAAAAGATCGTTAAAAATGTGCGCCGGTGGTTCAGGCAGCTTTCGAGCAGCGCATGATAACGCTGACGGAAGTGCTCGAATCCTTCCTCGAACCGAACCTGCATTCTGACCAGCGGATTGCGGCTCCCTCTAGCAAGCTGCCCCGTCTCCGCTTCGTGTCCCCGTAACAGATACTTGGCCATGGTTGGAACCAGAGTCCGCGAAAGCAGGTACGAAGCGAGCATTGCGAAGACAACCGCCTCCGCCAGGGGCACGAACAGGTATCGTGCCACGCCGGTCAGGAAGAACATCGGAACAAACACAATGCAAATCGCCAGTGTCGAAACGAATGCCGGCACCGCAATCTGCTGCGCGCCATCCAGAATTGCCTGCTGCACTTCCTTTCCCTGCGCGAGGTTTCGATTGATGTTCTCGATCTCGACCGTGGCATCGTCCACCAGAATTCCGACCGCCAACGCCAGGCCGCCCAGGGTCATGATGTTGATGGTCTCGCCTAACGCGCTCATCACGATGATCGAGGTCAGGATCGACAGCGGGATCGATACCGCGATGATGACCGTGCTGCGCCAGTTTCCCAGGAAAATCAGGATCATCAGCCCGGTAAGGCAGGCCGCGATGATCGCTTCCTTCAGCACTCCATTAATGGACGCCCGAACGAACACCGACTGGTCCGCCAGCAGCTTGATGTCCAGCTCGGGTGGAACCGTGTTCTTGATCTGCGGCAGCAGGCTCTTGATTCCC
The DNA here is from genome assembly GCA_035652095.1 of Terriglobales bacterium. Classification (GTDB taxonomy): domain Bacteria; phylum Acidobacteriota; class Terriglobia; order Terriglobales; family Acidobacteriaceae; genus DASREM01. The sequence continues at coordinate 91,599 of DASREM010000006.1, forward strand.
GTAATAATGTCGAGCGTAGACGCGTTTCCATTCTTGAGCACAGTAAGTAACGAGGCGCGACGTCCGTCCACGTGCACGATGTTCGTCTGCGGCGGAAACCCGTCTCGGACATACGCCACGTCGCGGATGTAAATCGTATTGGTGCCCGAAGTCCGGATTGGCAGGTCATTCAGCTCCTGCACAGTTTGCGGGCTGCCGTTCAGATCCACGTTGTATTCGAACTCGCCGATCTTCGAAGTGCCTGCGGGGAGAATCAGGTTTTGCGCGCTGATGGCATTTACCACGTCCATCGGCGACAGTCCCTTGGACTGCAGCTCCTGGGTGTTCAAATCAACCTGCACCTGCCGCTGCTTGCCTCCATAAGGCCAGGGAATCGCGCAGCCCGGAATCGTGACCAGCCGGGTACGGATGAAATTGACTCCGTAATCGAATAGTTGCTGCTCTGACAATTTCTGCCCCGAAAGCGCGAGCTGTAGAATCGGCACGCTCGAAGCGCTGTAGGTAATCACCAGCGGAGGGGTGGTTCCCTGGGGCAGCTGCCGCAGTTGTGTCTGCGAAATCGCTGTAATCTGTGCAATCGCCTTTTCGATGTTTGCGTTCGGCTGAAAAAATACTTTCACTACCGCGATGCCGTTCAGCGACTGCGACTCGCTGTGCTGGATATCGTCCACCGTCGTCGTCAGAGAACGTTCCGTGAGCGAGACAATGCGATCGCTCATCTCCTGCGGGTTGAGACCGGTGTAATTCCACAAAATGCTGACGACCGGGATGTTGATGTTGGGGAAAATGTCCGTAGGCGTACGGAATATGACAATGGGTCCCAAAATCACCAAAAGGAGCGCCAGGACCACAAACGTATAAGGACGACGTAACGCAAGCGCAACAATCCACATGAGAATTCCTTACAAATTCACCCCATCCGTGACCGCAGAACTGCCGTGAAGCGTCCCGGAATAGCCATCCTCAGCTGGCCAAGTCAGCAACCGCTCAAGAAAACTGGCCGAGCGAGCTTCCAACCTGGCGTTATCAATGCACGACGCGCACCACTCGGAAGATGCATCGATCACGTATCTAACCCTTTATTATCAAATACTTATTAGGTTTGCCCCGCAACTCAATCGAACCAGGCTGCGCCAAGTGTCGACGGATAGACACGGACTCGACTCAGCCAGCCTGCCGTTCAATTCCCAGGCGACGCATTCGATAAATCAACGTGGTTCGGGGAAGTCCCAACCGCGCTGCCGCCCCGCCCGGTCCTCCCAAGACCCAATCCGACTCGCGCAACGTTTCCAGAACATGCTCGCGCTCTACATCTTTCAAGGTTTTGCCCTGCGACCTCGATGGGGTGGTTTGTGCAACGGCTGTCAACTCCGAGAGCAAAGGATCCAGTGTCGTTCCGGTGGACAAGATGACGGCGCGCTCAACGAAGTTCTGCAGTTCCCGGATGTTGCCGGGCCAGGAATATTCCTGCAAGGCCTTCATCACTTTGGCGGGAATCGAGGTGATCTTCTTATTCAGAGTTTGGGCGTACTTGGAAACGAAGTACCGCACCAGCAGCGGAATGTCCTCCGCGCGCTCGCGTAGCGGCGGGATCTTGATCGGAAAAACGTTCAGGCGATAGTACAAGTCGGCACGGAACTCCCGCTCTTCTACCATCTTCGGCAAGTCGCGATTGGTAGCCGCAATCAGCCGTACGTCGCTGCGGATCGACCGCGTGCCGCCCAGCCGTTCAAACTCTTTTTCCTGCAGCACTCGTAACAACTTCGGCTGCAATTCGAGCGGAATGTCTCCTATCTCGTCGAGAAACAATGTCCCGGTGTTCGCGATTTCGAATCTCCCGATTTTCTTCGCGATGGCGCCGGTAAAAGCTCCTTTCTCATGCCCGAACAATTCACTTTCCAGCAGACCCAGCGGGATCGCCGCACAATTGAGTTTCACAAACGGGTGGTCCTTGCGCCCACTCAGATTGTGAATGGCACGGGCCACCAGTTCCTTCCCCGTTCCGGTTTCGCCATACACGAAGACGCTGGTATCCGTAGGGGCTACCGTTTCCACCTGACGCAGGACCTTGGTTAAGCCGGGACTCTCGCCGAGAATCTCTTCGAAATAGCGGTCACTGCGGATTTCGTTTCGCAGGTAGGTTCGTTCCTCTGCCAGCCGTTCTCGCGACTCGCTGATTTCCAGAAACTCGAGCGCATTCTCCAGCGCGATTGCCACCTGTGTCGCGACTTGGCTCAGGAATTCCACGTCCTGCCCGCTGAATCGGTCGCGACGGCGATCCAGCAGATGCAGAACTCCGAGCGCCCGTTCATGCCGAACCAAGGGGAGGAAGCATCCGGACTGAAAACCTTCTCCCGCATTGATTTCCAGGGCCAAAGGATCCAGCACCGTGGGCGCGCTTCCAAACGTGACCGGCCGCCTCTGCTGAAACGCGCTGCCCGGGCTCGAACCCGACATGGGAATTACCATCTCTTCCTTCATGAATCCCTTCGAAGAAGGAAAATCAAGGCCGAAGATTGTCAGCGCTCTATTTTCGCGATCCGGCAAAGACAGGCACGCCGCATCGCACTGCATCGCAGCCCGGACGCTGGTCGGGATCGCGCGGAACAGTTCCGACAATGCCAGGTTCGATACCACTGCATTGTTCACGTCGAGCAGAAGCTTGAGCCGGTCACGTTCTCGGATCAGTTCCTGCTGGGCTGTTTGTGCGTCCTGATAATTCAGGGCGTTTTCGACCGCCACGGCCACTTGGGCAGCTACGAACCGGGCCACCCCCAAATCGTCCAGGCGGTAGGAATTGGGCTCGTCATTACCCAGATTGAAGGCGCCCAACCGCCGCCGGGGAGTGGTTAGCGGCAAAGTGCAGAAAGACCGGACGTGGTGCTCAGTCAGCAACTTCATCACCCGCGGAGAGCGGGTTTCGGTCAGCACGTCTTCAACAATCAAGGGCTCCTGTGTCTGCCAAACCCAGGCTGAGGGGGACTCGTCCATACTGAACTCCATCCCCGGTTGCAGACTGCCCGGCCTGTCCAGGTCAAACGTGTGCAAACGCATCACGTTTCTGCCCGGGTCGTGCAGGAGCAGGCTCAAATAAGTGAATTTCAGGACTGCATGCAGCCGTTTTCCCAGGTCCTGAAACAACTCTTCGAGGCTGCGATGGGCGGCAATCGCCTTCGACACTTCGAGCAACCGCTTATAACGAACGCTCTGGTCTTCAGCAACGATGGGAGTGGAAGTCGTATTCATAATGGGCCCGAAGACAAGGTTCACCTCGGTTTTAGATGTCCGTGGAAAGACTTTAGCGTCGAAATTTAGACGTATCGGAGCACCCTGCCGGTATCACCCCTACCGGGGTTTGCTGCAAGTCGCTCCAAATTCAGGGTTGGCGGGCCCCTTTCACCCTGGCAAACGATTTGCACGATCTCATTCAGAAGTTCATATGCAGTCCCTCCAGCAGGTGACCTGCGATTTGAGGTGACATGGAAAAGCGGAGACTTGGAACCAGCAATCTCGAAATCACTCCCATCGGAGTTGGGGCGTGGGCGATGGGTGGCGGAGGATGGCAATGGAGTTGGGGTCCCCAGGACGATCAGAACTCAATCCATGCCATTCATCGGGCACTCGACGCGGGCGTCAATTGGATCGACACCGCGGCAGTCTACGGCCTCGGGCACTCCGAACAAGTGGTTGCGCGGGCCCTTGAAGGACGTAGCCAGCGGCCCCTGGTATTCACAAAATGCGAGCGGGTGTGGAACGAGCAGGGCGAGATAAGCGGGTCTTTGAAGGCGCACTCGATTCGTCAAGAGTGTGAGGCCAGCCTGCGCCGGCTCAAGGTTGATGTTCTCGACTTGTATCAGGTCCATTGGCCCGAGCCGGACTCCGACATTGAAGAAGGATGGATAGAACTTGCGAAACTGAAGGAAGAAGGCAAAGTCCGCTATATCGGGGTCTCGAACTTCAGTGTGGCGCAGATGCAACGAGCTCAAAGGATCGCGCCTATCACCTCTCTTCAGCCCCCTTATTCGATCCTGGCTCGCGGAGTCGAAGACGAGATTCTTCCCTTCGCCCGCCGGAACAATATCGGAGTAATTGTGTATTCCCCCATGCACTCGGGGCTGCTGACGGGAGCGATGTCTCGCCAGCGCGTCGCTTCTTTCTCTCCGGACGATTGGCGCCGTCGCAATCCCGACTTCCAGGAGCCCGCCCTGTCGCGCAATTTGAGATTGGTTGAGCTTATGCGTGAAATCGGCCAGCGTTACGGCCGCAATCCCGGCGAAGTGGCGATTGCCTGGACGCTGCATAACCCGGCAGTTACCGCGGCCATCGTCGGGGTTCGCAGCCCCGCGCAAGTGGACGGCATTCTGGGCGCGGCAAGTTTTCGTTTGAGTGAAGCAGAAGTTCAGGAAATAGAAAGCGCCTTAGCTCAGGAAGTCGCCTGACGCCTGGCGCTGCTGAAACAAATGCCTGGGCTGTTTTCCAGCCCAGGCATTACCTACCAGCATCTCTTAAGAAGCTACAGCGAGCGCAGGAAGTTCACGATGTCCTGTTGATTTTGTACGGAAAGGGCGTTGAAGTTGTTGACCACGGCATTCGCCTCCGAATTTCCGTACTGTCCATTACCGAGGCTGTAGTGGTCTTGAATCACCTGGAGCAAGTCCTTCGTCCTTCCGTCATGCAGGAAGAAGATTCGCTTGCCCAGTCCCCACAACGGAGCCGTACGGAATTCGTCTCCCCCGGCATATCCCTGCACAATGTTGTCGGCCAGGCCCGGCCCCATGTGATGCACCAGCAGGTCGGAGTAGAGATTCGCGGTGATGTTGCTGAGCGCAATCACGGATGATTTCCCGGTCTGCATCGATGGCGTGTGGCAAAGTGAGCAGCCGATATTGACGAACTGCACCGAGCCGTTCATTGCGGATTTCCCCATGGGCCCCGGTTTCGGGGCATCGAGGAACCGCATGAAGATCGAGATGTCTTCGGTCTGGCTGAAGGCCGCTGTCACTGTGGTCGCCGAGAAATTCTGATGGTCCTCGGGTGTTCCGTTCAGCACGCATCCACTCGTATCATCCCGCTCGTTCGGCAGGAGCGGGCTGGTGATCCCCATCTCGGTGTTGCCGGCTTCGGCCGAAAACGCCAGCATGGACGGTTCCTGCGCCTTCCAGCCAAAACGGGAGATGGTGTTGCCCTGCCCGGTATAGTTTGGGTGTCCCGCGATGCCCAACCCCTGTTTCAACGTCAGGTTGGAATTCATGTTCGCGATGATGGTGCCGTCAGGAATTTCCTCCATCAGTCCAGTTCCGAACATCGGAGTAGGAATGCGAAAGCTGATGTTGCCGCTCGCGTAATTTCCTTCGAAGTCGTCCTGCGCCAGGTTGCAAGTGGGCGCGTCCGTCCGGCCCTTGATGGTGAACAGACTGTGAACCGACCCGTCCGGGGTGACTCCGTCCGGCTGATGGATGAAACGGGCAATCAAGGCAGGCCCGCTGGAAACGACAAACGATGGAATCGTGTTTGTCGCCCCGTGGTCGCTGGCCGCGGCAATTTCAGGATTGATGGATGGACTCGTACCACCCACCGCGGGCTGGTTGTGACAAACCGAGCAGATCACGGCATTGTATTTCGGCCCGAGCCCCAGACGAGTTCCGGAAATGCTGCCCGTAACCGAGGCGGTCTGCACAAAAAGCTGCGATCCCAAGGTGAACAAATTTGTCTGGCTTGTGGATAACCCGGCAATCGCAGTCCCGGCATTGGCCGGTCCACCCCGCACTCCCGGATCCTTCTGGGCCAATAGCGAAACGCTGCCCAGCAGGAAAACCAGCAATGCAGCTGAGCAAATGAGGGAGGCAGTCGCCCGGGCATCCACGCCCGACGCTGCTTTAAGCTTTCGCAACATCGACGATATCTCCTAGTGCTGGAACACGATCTGTTTGACTTTGCGCCGCTTCGGTCCCCTTATCTCGGTGTGGAACGACGCTCTACTTCGTGGCGCTATCCTTAATTCATTCCCGGCAGGTGTGCCGGAGCCAACGGGGAAGACCTGAGTATCGGCACGTGAGCTGCCATTGTACACATGCACGAGAGAGTTGCCTGCATGGACACTTAGCTCGTACCGCGGTGGAGGTCTCATCACAGGAAAGGCAAAATCCTGCACATATTGTGACTTGCACCTGCAAACCTGCTTATTGGTAGCTGTTCGGGCAGGGCAGGTAGGGAGTGGCTTGTCCGCCATCGAGCTGGTTTATGACCGATTCCTGTACCTGTACCCACTTGCCGGACTGGTTTTGATAATACTTCCAGTCATAGAGCCCAATCTGGTACCCGAGGCTGAAGACCTCCATGTACGCACAATTGCCATAACTGGAATCGCAGGTGTACTGATATCGAAAATATCGGGTAGACACGGTCCCCAGATTCCCCCCGGTGTTGACTTGCACCGGGGCCGAAACGCTGTTCACCACGTACCCCAGGCTTTGGGTTTGCGTGGATTGGCAATTTGCATAGGAATTGTAGTTGGTGCGTGACGACGCGATCTTGACCGGCGCAGCAGCCTTACCCATGGGCACGCATCTGCGGGACATCGGCAGATCGGTTGAGAACCTCTTGAAGCTCGTCGGATCGGTCCAGCCGAGTTCCGTGGTGCGATCGTAAACATAATTCGTGTCGAACGATTTGACGTCCCACGGATAACCGAGCGCGCTCTTGGTCCAAACAAAATACCCGCTGGCGGCGAAACCTGCGCCCAGGTCCGGCACTACCGTCGTGTAGATGGGGTTGGCGTTGCCCGGTCCCATGTAACTCGCAAGCCGGTTCGGATATCCCATCGCGAAGTACTGCATCATGTCTTCCGAACCGGCAGGACAAGAGAAGGTTTGCGCAAAGACGGTGGCGTTCGCGGCCAGGCAGAGGATGGCGAGGAAAGTCAGCTTGAACACAGTAACCTCAAAATAGTGCGCGAAAGAGTGTGGTTGAGCACGGCATGCTGGACTCCGTTCCATATGTTTCGGAACGGGTCTGCGTACGCCTTAAGCCAGAAAATTTCCGGGAAGCCGACATTCTATCCCGGCTGTACACAGGCTGCGATTCATGCCAAGAAATAAAAATTAAGGGTGGCTTTTTTTCTAAAGCGAAGTAAGGGGAAGGCCCTAACCTCTCTCTTTCAAACACGACTCTTCAGTATTCAGTCAGCGGACCCAGCCATTGCAGCGGAAAATGAAAGGCAGCCTCCTGTAGCGGGAGGGTGTATGAGCGAAGCGGATTTTAATTTGGCTGAGCGCGATGCGCTGGGGAGAAGGAAACACTAGCTGGATGATGCGCCTGAAATCCGACGTTACTCATCGCGAACCGCCGGATGCTGCTGGAATTACATTCATATTTAATCGGCCAACCCGGTACCATGCAGGCCACGACGAACCGTCAGCGTGGCCTGGGCTTGGACGCATCCCGGCCTGGCATCAGGAAGGGACCGGCCGGGATCCGAACGGGCACTCGAAGAAGCCCGTCGCATGCAGACCTACACGACACCTCCCAAGGTCCTCGCTGAACGCACTGCGTTCCAAATCACGTGACTCGGCCTGCACCTCTTTCTGGTCCAGGCCGAGTCCCGATCAGAACAATCAGCCTTGCACCAACTTGAAAACAGTTCCTGAGCCGTAGTCCAAAAGATACAACTCACCTGCTGTATCCTGGCCGAAACCGCTGATGATCTTCCCGCTCGACAAAAGCTGAACGCGCGTCCAGGTTCCGGAGCTCTGTTTCAAACCCCAGATGGTGCCGCTCAGGTAGTCACCGAAGACGTAGGCGCCTCGCAGTCCGGGAACCGCCGACCCACGGTAAACGAACCCTCCAATGACGGCCTCGCCCTCCGAATGGCTGTATTCGGCAATCGGGAGAGTCAGTCCCGTCATGTTGCAGGTGGTGGCGTTGTAACAGTGAAATCCTTCCATGATGTTCCAACCATAGTTCAGGCCTTTTTGGATGATGTCCACTTCTTCCCACGAGTCCTGCCCCACATCGCCGGCGAACAACTGTTTGGTGCCGCGGTCGAAGGAAAACTTCCAGGGATTGCGCAGCCCGTACGCCCAGATTTCCCCCTTGGCATTAGGATCCCCTACAAAGGGATTGTCCGCTGGGATCGCATAAGGTGATCCGGAATCGATATCAATTCGCAGTATCTTACCCAGCAGGACGCCCAGATCCTGTCCGTTGCCAAAGGGATCGCCTCCGGATCCGCCATCCCCGAAAGAGATGTACAGGTACTTATCCGGGCCAAAGCCCAGTTGCCCTCCGTTGTGGTTGTCGAAGGGTTGATCGACGACCAGGATTTGAGTTTCTGTTGTATCCGCAATGTTGGGGTCGCTCGCAGATACGTGGTATTCGGCGATCACGCTTTGTAGCTGTCCACTCACACGGCGCGTGTAGTCCACGAAGAAACGCCCGGTTTGAGAGTACGAGGGATGGAATGCGAGGCCGAGTAAACCCTTCTCTCCTCCGAACTCGATCTTTGCGCTGAGGTCCAGGAATGGAGTGGAAAGTAAACTTCCGTTCTGAACAATGCGAATCTTACCGGTTTGTTCTACCAGGAACAGGCGCCCGGTGCCGTCCCGTGGTGTCTCCATGTCTACCGGAGAACTAAGTCCCGTCACAAAGCTCTGCAAAGCTATTCTCGGGGCAGCCAAGGCACTGCAGCACACCAGCAGAACGAACATTAAGGTGAAGGTAAGTGGCAGCACCGTTGTTCTTGGTCGTTGGGGAAGGGCGGACTTGCTCATAAAACCTCCTGAGTGGGAACAGGTGAATGGTTGAACGGTCCTTCTCAGATGCCTGCGATCGAGTTTTGGTCTGAGGAAATCCCGGCGCATTCCCAGAAATGCCGGAGCGCATTGAGGTCGCGCTCACCCAAGCGAGACCTCCTCCTTTGCAGCGTAACAAAATTGCCGCCATCTTTCTTGGGTTTAGCAGGCAAGCGAGACTCGGACGGCGGAACTGTTCCTGTCAAGCGTTTCAACTTTCATAGCGGGCAATTAGTCGGCCGGGGGCACGCCATTGGACCCTGCCAAGCATGCGCGGCACCATACCCTTCGTTGTCATCATGGGAGAAGAAGCGATACTTCCAGCTCGAGCGCAAGGCTCCAAAATCATCTTCCGAACCGCGTGGTAAACTGTTCTTCCGCACACGCCGGAGAGGTGGCAGAGTGGCCGAATGCGGCGGTTTGCTAAACGTTCCACCTCATTACCGCTTCAATATTTTTAACAACTTACAATTGGGTGAAGGCTGCTCCAAGTGGGGGCCGTGTGCCTCATTCGGGTCTCTTTGCTCCCCACATTGCTCCCCGATATGGCTCGGTTCTACCGTTTATCTCACCAGGGCAGTCAGGCGGCGGCTTAGAAAGCTCCGCCAGGTGGAATGTTTGTGCGGTATTCCTAAATTAGCACGCAATCCAGTACAAATACTCTGCACCGCGTGTGTCATTGTCTTCTCAGCAACATGTTCCTGACGGATAATCGTCTGTTCTGCTGACTTGGACGGCGGCGTTTAGGAATAAAGGGGGTGATTATGCGGAGAGAGCGTGGTTTTTCTTTAATCGAACTACTCATTGTGGTCGCCATGATCATCATCATAGTTTCCATGGCAATTCCAAACCTATTACGAGCCCGAATGTCTGCAAACGAGGCATCCGCCGTAGGCTCTGTCCGCGCCATCAACACAGCGCAACTGATGTATGTGTCACGGGTGTGAACTACACAGTTAGCGATACTGCTGGGGAGCCGATTGGCTCGTTGACGAATGTGACATTCGGGTCGAGCGACTACGATGACTTCCAATATGATGTCAACACGGGCCGCATGACTCAGTACAAATTCCACCAAGGGACGACGAACACGGTGACCGGCGCTCTGGGTTGGAACAGCGACGGCACACTTGCCTCACTGGGCATCACTGATCAGGTAAATACCGCGAATTCCCAGAATTGCACGTTCAACTACGACGATCTGGCGCGGCTCTCCACGACGAACTGTGGGACCAGCATTTGGAACCAGCAGTTTGGATACGATCCCTACGGTAACATTAGCAAAACGGTGCCGACCGGAAGCACGGGAATCTCTTTCCAGGCGACGTACTCGACAGGAACTAACTCCAAAAACTGGCTAACGCAAATTGGAAGCCTTGTTCCCACCTACGACAATAATGGGAACATGACGAATGACACGGTCCACGCGTACACTTGGGATGCGGAGGGCAAGATGTTGAGTGTCGATTCCACCTCCGTGAAGCTCACGTACGACGCACTCGGCAGAATAGTGGAGCAGAATCGAGGCTCTGTGTACACGCAAATTGTGTACTCACCAAGCGGAAATAAGCTGGCACTGATGAATGGACAGACCTTGGTCAAGGCATTCGTTCCGCTTCCCGGAGGCGCGACCGCAGTTTACGCCCCAGGGACAACAGGTCCAAGTTACTGGCGTCACTCAGACTGGCTTGGCAGTTCAAGATTGGCTACGACACAGAGCCGAACGAAGTATTTCGATGTTTCTTACGCGCCATACGGGGAGAATTACAAAGACTCAGGCACGACAGATTACAGCTTTACTGGCCAGCAGCAGGACACGATGGGCAACTACTACGACTTTTTGTTTCGCCAGTACAGTCAGGTTCAGGGACGGTGGCTGTCACCTGATCCAGCCGGAGTAGGGGTGGCAAACCCAGCGAACCCTCAGACTTGGAATCGGTATGCATACGTCCTGAACAAGGCAACAACGCTAACCGACATGGCAGGTTTGGAGGATGACGGTTGTCTCACTATAGATGTAGCTCCGGAATGTGCTGAACAAGGAACTAACGGAGGCGGCGAAAGCCCGGACGAGTGGGATGGTTTTGAGGGGGCCTGGCAGGGCGCGTGGCTTGACGCCAGTCAAGGTGGAGTCTCTCACGACTTGGCTGGGTTCATATCGAACTACAACGACATCTACGTGTTCGGCGGGAAGTATTACGACCTTCCCGGCAAAGAGGATGAAGCGGCTCGGGCATTATACAAGTTTAATGACCCATGTGTGTTTACCCAGAAGAATGGCAGCTACACGGTGGATACTACTATTGGGAGTCAAGGACAGTGTGAGAGCGCGGGCGGGCATTGGGTACCACCAGACACAAAGTTCTCGGTAGACGGTAAGGGGAACGTCACTACGAGCACACCAAGTGTGATCTCCCCTACGGCTTGTCTATACTGGCAGATGGCCAATTGGCAGCTTAGGGGAGTGGGACTCTATGCTACAGCAGTCGGCGTGACTGCCGAGGTAGGTATACCGCTACTCGCCGTTAACTTAATATCGACTATCGCACAGAATTCTTTTTGCAGTGGTGGCGGGGCCACTCACTGGTAGGAGAGAGGCGGAAAATGCAAGGAGACAAAAATTACGGTGGTTTGGGACGACGTTACTTTTCCCGCCCGCCATTTCAGTCATACCATTTCGGGCTTAGCACACTGCTCCTTTTCATCGTGATCTTCGAAGCCGTCTACTACAGTATTCGCTTCGCGCCGCATCTGAATGGTGAGACGCTGGCGTCCATGGCTTTCCCTGCACTAGTAGCCACGGTCCTGTGGGCTCGTGTGCTAATAGCGCACCGAGATGTGAATCGGACCTACCATCCTAACGAGGGCGCCCTGGAAGTTGCAGGAAATCAGACGACTGAGAAGCTCCTCAATAGCCTGGCATATATTTTGTACGCAGGTTTCGGGCTTGCAATGTTTGCTCTAGGCTCTCTTTATGTGGCCTCAGCGAGAGCCATCGCTGAGGCGTCACGTCGCTAACCCAGGGTGTACTTAAGGTGTTCAGTATTGCCACCTTGACGTATAGGAAAAATAAGAATCGTCTTCCGAAAATAATAGCGACCTGCCGCTATACCGGAATGCACAAACCAATGAAGAGCCAAACTCTGGGTTTCTTAGAATAGTTAATCATCACAAAAAGACCCGCGTGTGGGGTCATTTTCGACGAGAGCACGTTGCTTTCAGGGACGGCAGCTCTGTCTAGAAAATCCTCGACACCCAAAGACTCTGGGAATGGCGGTTTCTCAACCGGGTGGTGCTGTGTAGAAATACGTTATGTCCTTCGAGCGTTGCAATATAGAGCGGTGTCCGTCGTCAAAGCGTCCTTTACGCTAGGCTACGACGGAGCGAGCCAGCCCACCCGATGCATAACTTGGCCGTTGCTATCGGCGAGTGGATCGGTGCCGAAGGTTTTCCAGCGGAGCCAGCGCCAGCTAAATCGGGGAGGATGAGGACGTTTCTTTTGCCTCAGGACGGTAAATATAGCGCCCCACGTACACGCCTTAGCACGGGGAGCGAGCAGACCGAAGTAGCGCATTGCGTGCGCCCCTCGATTCGGCACCTGTTCTTTTAAGATAACGAGAAACTGTTCGTTTGAAAATCGAACCCTGCAAAAGCGATTATGGTTCCTGGTATCTTTCGCGAGGTATTCAACTTCGTGGCCGGTTACCCTCTGGAGACGATGCTGCGCGACCGGGGGACGCCGAACATACCTGCCGACGTAGCGCAAAAAATGCCGCTTCGACATTCCATGACTAATGTGAATATGCCATTTGCGATTGTATTGCAGCTCGAAAAGGGTTCTGAGATCCTCGTTCGAGAGCTCGGATCTGACGACCTCAGCTGCCAGAGCCTCCGCAAGATAAGCAATCACGGCATAGCGCCAAGCCTGCATCAATTCCATACATGCTTGTTTTCCATAATCTAAACGAGGTAGCCAAGCGCCTTGCGAATTTTGCAAGCCACCCTCTGAGACCAGAACGTGCAGATGAGGATAGAAATTTAAGAAGCCTCCAAAGGTGTGCGGCACGACAATCACCAGCACTCGCGCACGATACCGCGCTTTGACCCACTGCTGTATGGCCTCTGCCGCCATTGCAGACATTCCAGCGAGAAGATGCCGATTCTGTTGGAGAATCGGCCAGAACTCACATGGCATGGTAAGAGTAATCCCTCGATATGCAATATCCGGCAGAATGGCCTCCAAGTCGGCCTGCCATGCCTCCGTCGAGCGCTGTCCACAGCTCGTGCAAAATTTGGATTTACAGGTGTGATACACAAGTTTCACTTCAGCGCCCGAACTGTAGACCTCGGCTCCTAAGGTGATGGTCCCACACGCAAGGACTTTTAAGAAGTTCTCCCGAATGTTGGTCGGTGTACCAGGGTGATCCCACAGATGCCGGGTAGCCCGCAAGAGTTCCTTGATCGGATGCTGTTCTCTCACTTTGGAAGTCCTTTGTGTTTTTCTTTAACGTCCTCTACGAAGTCACGGCTAATGAAAATACCCGGGCCGGGGACATCGACTGTGGCTATGACGAGTCCTTTCAAAGCGATAGGTTTACCTTCGGAGTTGGCTGACAACCAGGCTACTAGCTGCTCCAATTCTGGCAGTGTCAGGAAACGCGGATCTCGGGAGCATCCCTGGAGTTGCGACTGATGTTGCGTCACTAGGGCCTTAGCCTTCGCCTTGATGCCCTTCTCAAGTCGCCATAGCCGTAGATTTTCCACTTGGCGCTGTGGATTCTCGTAGCTCCATAGCCATGCCCGGTGGATGCTAATCTCTCCATCTCGAACAGCTTGCTCGATCGCAGGGGCGACCGTTTTCCTTAATTGTTTCACTTTCGTCACGTTGCCAGCCGACACCCCGGCGATAGCTGCAACTTGCGACCGCACATCCACACGGCTAGGGTCCGTCAAATTTGACGAACCTTTCCCAGCGAGACGTAGGTTTGCTCGTGCTTTGTCCTGGAGATATGGTTCAGCATCTAAGGCGAGGATGATTCGGGTGTAGGCATTCAGACCGCGGTAGGGTCGGCGACTTTGAACTAGCCACCGCAGAGACTCTTCCTCGCTAAGGTCGTATTCCGTGCAGAGAATCGTGTCTCGACCTTGGTGGCGGGCCAACTGCCATCGCGCATAGCCGTCAACAACTATGCGGTCTCGAGTGATCACGATGGGTTCTCGAAAGGCAAAATCGCCTAGCGCCTCAAGTACTGCCATCTGAGGAGCGGGCACCGCAACATGGTGACGAGCGTAGCTGGGATGAACTCGTAGTTCGTCTAGACGAAGCTGCACACTGCCGCTAACAGGACGGGGGTCCATGTTGCTGCACGATTGGTCGGGCAACTCCCCGACACGTTCGTTCACTCCTAACTCACCGACCTGTAAAGAGTGTTGTGCATCGGCTTTCAGGCGCTGCAGCTCCGAGTTGTCGCGCCCCGTTGTAAGTTTCATATTGAGGAGATACTCCCCCGGCTGGATCTGGGACTCAACATGCTGAACGAAGTGCGCGAGTGGAAAATCCCAAATCGTGCAGTGTTTGTGCGGGTTAGGAAAGGTCGACAGGTTTACTCGCGCAGCGCGAGTTGCGCGAGTGGTTCCGGGGGAGAAATAGCCTTCCCTTCATCGTCGCCTCCGATGTAGCATGTCTTGCTTTTTGTGGGCCGGACTTTGGCCTCGCCGTACCTACGACTGGCGCTCCGCAGGCCCCAAACGCGATCTGATTCCGGGCATTCGAATCGGCGTGGTATCCGGGCCAGCTCTATAAGATTGGAGAACCGCTGTGGGCCATACCCGTCTGGGGCTGCTTCCTAAAACTAAGAAGTGGAACCAAGTTGTCGAACAGGTCGCCGGAACACTGTTGACCGGCTACGCGGTTTCCCCCGCCGCCACTCACATCAACACAATCGCAGCGCAGACCCTAGATGCAGCCCGGGCAGGTCTGAACCAGGCTGCTCGTGACCCCGGTGTTCGCTACACCTTCTACTTGCTGACTCAGGTGGCTTGATCGGTCCCCTTATTCTGTAACACTCCCAGAGTTAGTTTCCGACGGTTTTGAGCCTGGCAAATCGCCCTTGCAAGCGATTTGGCAGGCGAACTCACTCGGCGTTCGTTCTCCCAGAGATCGGTGAGGACGACTGTCA
>DASREM010000007.1:0-6424 GCA_035652095.1 Terriglobales bacterium
GTGGTGGCTCTGCATACCATGACGCAACACTTCATTCCATCGCTGGCGGGCTTTTGCCCAGTCAGATTCTGCTGGGTGTGCAGGCTTCTTCATGTCGGCGGCCAGCATACGAAGACGTTCGGACACTCCGACACAGGTGCGCAGCTGAGTGCGCTGTTCGTCGGTAGCCTGGATCTTTATTTTCCTTTGGAGATCCTCCATGGACGGATCGTGCCCGGCATGTCCCAAGCCGCCGCCTCCATGACCTCCATGCTGCGCCAAGGCAAGCGATGACGCCCCAGCGAAAATCATTGCCGCAAAGAACAACTTCTTAGTCTTCATTTTTCTCCTTTTGAGCACGGATTCATGTGGCAGATCGCGCCGTATTCCGTGTGTTTCTTCGTGACGCATGAAAATTGCCGTTTTCCTAGTCTGCGCACTGATATGGGCACGCTCTGTGCCAAGAGCTGCGACGGCCTCTGTCCAATCACAACCTCTTCTCCCATAAACAGTTGCACGATGGGCGACATGATGGACACGAGCCGCGCTGCGAATCGGACTTGCCTGATTTCGGGCGGCATTCAGCCTTTATGGGGCATTCTTATTGTCCTCATCAGAAAATGCGATTGGACAATCCGCGGGGCATAGAGCTCCTTTTGGCTCCTGCCAAGAGGGAGTATCAAGCTGGCCTCATTGGAGTTCGCCGGGAACGCGTGGCGGGCGAAAGACTGCGCGTTCGCATTCTGTGGCTATCGACATAAGGTCTCAGTGATGCCCGTAGTAGTGGGAATGCCATCCCCCGTAATACCGGGGCCGGTGATGGCCGCCGACGTAATAGCGCGGTCTATGACCGCGTGGATATACATAGAGCGGATATGGGCCGGGTGGGTACGCGTAAAACCACCCGCCCGAGGAATGCAGGCTGCCGGACGGTGCATACCCAAACTGACCATGTCCCCAGGCGGGCGACCAATTGCGCCGGTGTCCGCCTCCATAAGCGAAACCGTGCGGCGGCACACCCCAGTGACCCCCAGCAGCACCATAGAAGCCCGCGGATCCCCGGCCCAAGTGTCCGAAACTGCCAGACGAAAAGCCATGCACCTGTGCGTACGTCTTGCCGCCTGTGGAAACGAGAAGTGCAGTACCAAGCATCACGAAGAGCCTTACAAGTTTCAAAATCCCCTTTCGCCAGCGCGGCTTCATATTTGCCCCCTTCGGAGGAGCCGATTCAAGCGCTCCTGTTCCTTCTTGGGCACGGACGTAGCCACAAGCATGTATTTCCTAGAGATTCTGAAGTTGCGGTCGAGAAAGGATTTGCCACCGTACGCGAGATGTGGGAGCGAGCGAGACTGGAGGCCTTGGTCTCATTTGCGACACAACTTGGCTGATATCAGACAGAATAGTTACTGCTGAGGGCGGAGGAATCCGTTGCCGCCTGCTTGCCTCCCGGAGGCCTGCCACACGACGCGTTACCCTTCCGCTCTATTCACTCGGAAAATAGGATTGCCGTGAGCGGGTGTGAGGAAGGTGATTGACTTGCCGGCGTCTTTCTAGGCCGGGGAGCCTTTGGCACACGAGGTGCAACAGCCGAAAGGTTATGGCAGCAGTCAGCAAAGGTTCGTCTGGGTGTCCTCTGCGGAACCCTTAGCACCACGCTGCTGATGGCCGGGCCGGGTTTGATTTTTCGTGCCGCACGCAGCCGACCCAGCTCCGAGCTTGTGGTGGGGAAAGGCCTCTCCAGATTTTGGGTTGCTCCCGAGGTGTATTTTCACATGAACAACGTTCACAAAGATCCTGTTTGCGGAATGATCGTTTCAGCGGAAACTGGGTTGTCCGTTTCCTACGACAACCGACCGATCCATTTTTGTTCTGAGTATTGCCGGAGCAAATTTCAAGAACACCCCAACCGTTATCTGGCAGCCATCGTCACGCCGGTTCATGAGGAAGCTAAGGAAAACAGACGTATTGCGTACTTTTCCATGGAGGTTGCCATTGATCCCGGGATTCCAACCTATTCCGGCGGACTTGGAATTCTAGCTGGCGACACCTTGAGGTCCTGCGCTGATCTCAAGGTCCCTACCGTCGGCGTCACCCTTCTTTACCGCAAGGGCTATTTTGAACAAGTTCTGGATGACCGCGGTCGGCAACAAGAAAGGCCTGTAAGGTTTGCTCCTGAACAGGCCCTTCAGCCCCTGGAAGCGAGGGTGCAAGTCCAGATCGCGGACCGCACGGTCGCCGTGCGCGGTTGGCAATACAACATTCTTGGACAGAGCGGCTCTACCGTGCCCTTGATTCTGCTTGACACCGATCTGGACGACAACAGCGAATATGACCGCAGCTTGACCGATTTTCTGTACGGAGGCGATCAGGACTACAGGCTTGCGCAAGAAATTGTTCTGGGAATCGCGGGGATCAGAATGCTTCGCGCGCTGGGCTACAACGGAATCCAAAGATTCCACATGAACGAAGGACATGCCAGCTTTTTGGTCCTCGAACTGCTCAATTGGCTGGGTGGCCCCCAGCCCGCGGAATGGGACTTCGAAGGCGCCCGAAGCCGAGCAATCTTCACCACGCATACTCCCGTATCCGCAGGCCACGATCAGTTTGACTACGACTCCGTGCGGCGCATTCTCGGTGCCCCAGTGCCCTTCGACGTGCTTCAGATGCTCGGGGGGCAGCCACGGCTGAACATGAGCCTATTAGCTTTGAACCTCTGCCACTATGTAAACGGCGTGGCTAAGCGGCATGAAGAAGTATCTCGGGAGATGTTCCCGGGATACCCCATACAGCATATTACGAACGGCGTCCATTCCTTAACCTGGACATGCGACAGCTTCAAGCGACTCTACGACCAGTACGTTCCCGACTGGCGCAATGATCCAGCCATGCTGCGGAAAGCGTTCATCATTCCGGACAACAAAATCTGGGAAGCGCACATGGAAGCTAAGACGGCGCTGCTTTCATTCATCCAGGAAAAAACCGGCCGATCTCTAAAGGCAGACGCTCTTACTGTCGGCTTTGCGAGGAGGGCAACAGCTTATAAACGCGCAGACCTGATTTTCAGAGACCTGCCGCGACTGCTCGAAATCTCCGCGCAGACCGGTTCTTTGCAGTTTGTTTTCGCCGGGAAGGCACATCCGAAAGATACCGGAGGCAAGGAATTGATCGAGCACATCTCCGCCATCGCTCGCCAGGTGCCATCCCAGATTCCCATCGTTTACTTAGAGAATTATGACATGGAGATGGCCAAGCTGCTGGTTTCGGGAGTGGACTTGTGGCTCAATACCCCTCAGCGGCCGCTAGAGGCGTCCGGAACATCGGGAATGAAAGCCGCGCATAACGGTGTTCCCAGCTTTAGCACTCCAGACGGATGGTGGATTGAAGGCCAGATCGAAGGACTCACCGGGTGGTCGATTGGCTCTGAGGCTCAAGCAACAGATGAACAGGATGCCGACGATTTATATCGGAAACTGAAGGATGTCATTGTCCCCCGATTCTACGGCGAAACGGAGAAATGGATCGATATCATGCGCCACTCCATTGCCTTGAACGCTTCCTTCTTCAATACCCATCGCATGGTTCAGCAATACGTCACCAATGCCTATCTGCCATGAAACGCCGCTTGCCCGACCAACTCCCTGCGCTGTCCAGTGTTCCGCCCAGTGACGGGGTCGATCTCCCATCGGAACACTGGCACGTTGTGGAGGGAACTCCATCACCGCTGGGCGCAACTTGGGTCGAAGATGAAGCCGCGTACAATTTCGCTTTGTATTCGGAGTTCGCTACGCACGTTGCGCTCTTGCTTTACTCCGAACCAGACCTTTCAATTCCGACTTACGAATACGTTCTTGATTTTCTCGCTAACAAAACAGGGCGCGTTTGGCATTGCCGGGTGAAGGCACACTCCGTTTCGCAAGCCCGTTACTATGCCTATCGCGTCGATGGCCCCAGAGAAACCACCGAAGGGCATCGTTTCGATAGCCAGAAAGTTCTTCTCGATCGAGAGAAGCTGTTTGCGGCAGGTGGATTTCCGGCGGAACGACTACCGTCGCCTCGACTGGCAGCTTAGGATTCTCGTTGCGGACGATCACTGCTGGAGGAGCCAGTTGCTGGCGCGAAAGCCGCGGCAAGGTTCCTTTCGAAGCCGACAGCTTGTCGCGGTCACCACCGCCTCCGCCACCCCCGGCCTTGGAAGCCGACGGAGGCAAGATGTAAGGGCTGACATCTGTGACAACGCCAATTACCTGCTGGCGAATCTCACGATGATGTTCCACCAGGTACCGGCCGGAGGTTAACAGCAGCGCTAGGCCCAGCACGTGAACCAAAAAGGAAAGAACGAAGCTGCTTCTCTGGGTGCAGTACAGCCCATAACCCTCGCCAAAAAGCGTAGGCAGGATTACAGGCTCCGTTGCGGACCATACCGGAGCCAACTCCGACGCGCGATGTAAAGCAAGGCTTGACATCCCGGTCACCCAATGCGCACCAGGCCGAGTCGAAATGGCGCGGCCTAATGATGCCTATACTTGCGTCTGGTTATTCAGTTTTCGCCATCCACTATCTACTGTCTGTAAGAACCATGTTGCCCCCAGAGTCTGGCGCCTGGACAAAGCCAGGCGTACAGACAGTGAGAGCGGGAGCCTTAGAAGACGTGAGCGACGTTCTCGCCCGCGATTTCGATTCTCGTGATCCGATGCACAACACCTCCTTCCGTGCTCATTGTTACGGCTGTCTGCTTAGCCTTGGCACTCATCGGCTCCAAGCGGCACTTCACTTCCCCAGGGTGAGCCGTCCCGGTTGCCCCGCTCTCGTAGGACGGATTACGGTGGACTCCCTTGAGCTCTGTGAAATGGACCATATGGTCCGAGCCATCGACACGGTGTTGCATTTGGTAGTGGCCGGCCTTCAGGGTCAAATCACCGACCTGGGTATCTTGAC
Source organism: Terriglobales bacterium (assembly GCA_035652095.1). Taxonomy (GTDB): domain Bacteria; phylum Acidobacteriota; class Terriglobia; order Terriglobales; family Acidobacteriaceae; genus DASREM01. Next base: position 4,915 of record DASREM010000007.1, read on the forward strand.
TCAACATGACCTCGCCCTTCTTGCCGACTTTGATCACCTGTTCGTCTGCCGCACTGGCAACGGTGACGCTGAGTAGTAGGATCCCCGTGACCATTACAGCCATGCTCAATAACAACCAACGATTTCTCATTGCTTACGTTCCTCCTTGTGATGAAGTTGTACGGCTCATTTTGAAAACACTTCCCGGACCTCAAACTGCGAACAGCGCACGGGTCGGCCCAGGTCCGCCACGTGACTACGGAATGGACTCAAGAGGTACGAGCGTCATAGGGAATATATGCGTTACGTTCTCCCCTTTTATCTCCAGCCTCACCGCGCGATCAGCATCGCCCTCCGCCACGGAATAGAAGGCGGTTTTCTTGGCTTTGCCCGGCAACGGCTCCAGGCTGCATCTGACCCTGACCGGCACGACTTTGTGCGTGGGCGCTGATCGCAAAGTGTTCCCTGCCCTCACTTGAATGAAGTTCATTGTGTGCTCCGAACCGTCGATCCGGTGTTCGAGCACGTACCGTCCGGGAGGCAAGGTGAAGCCACTGAATCTGGTCTTTGACGACAACCGAATTTCGGCCCTACCCTCCACCCTTCCTGGAAAAAGCTTGTCGGCCTCAGAAGCAAAGCCTCTGGCTGCCAGGATGCTCACGGCAATCACAGCGAGCATCAGGTTTCGCGTGTATTTCATGGCATCACCTCACCAAAACTCTCTTCGGTTAGTCTCCTTGAGTACTGAGCTGCATCGGTCTCGCGTAGTCCTGGGACCGTTTCCCGGACGCGCATCGAGTGCCCGGCGCCGTTCTTTGACAGCTGTTCGAAAGCGTGCGCAGAGCTGCGGATGCGCACGGAGTTTAGCGATCGCGCTACGCAGAATGAACCGAACTGCGCGTTCGGAGATTCCCAGGTTTGCCGCGATCGCCGCTCTGCTCATTTCGTCCCTGCTTCTTACCTGACTCACCGAGGTGCCCTAACCCAACCAGAAATTGTTTCCCACTCAATCGGATTTCCGTTTAAGCGTAGGATGCTGATCGCCGTGCTCAGTCCCATCAGCCTCGCCACGGCTGCCCTCAGCATCTCCAGAGTCGTCTCGCTGTGGCGTGCGCCGGCGCAATGTCGGCCGATTGGCAGTTCCGTCATCCGCCTTCTTCCTCATTCTCATCGTGGCCGTGGCGAGATGGCTCTTCACTTCGTCAAACTCGCTCGTCGTGACCACGTACTGCTCCCGCCCGGGCAGCATCGTGGCCATCTCTTGCTGCGCTCGCCTGATACGGTCCTCCGTCATGGGGTGGGTCGAGAACATCTTCGAAAGAAGTCGATGCTTTTCCTGTTTTTCCCTGGCGTGAATCTTCTCGAAAAACTGCACGAATGCGAGCGGGTCATAACCTGTTGCGTACTCGTACTCGAGTCCGAGAAGGTCAGCCTCCCGCTCCGCATCGCGGCTGAATTTCAGGAAAGACATGGGCACACCGACTGCAACGACCTGACGGATCGCGTACCCGGCCCCTCCGCCTACAAAAAT
>DASREM010000008.1:0-7277 GCA_035652095.1 Terriglobales bacterium
CTATGATTTTTTGTAGATGAGTACCTGCTGGCGTATGTGATTCCGGAACTTGGGACGGGCACACTTTACCCAGCGACTGGGACGTGCGCTGGGTGGGACCACCTCCGCGCAAGTCGGGGAGCGGCGCTTGCGCATGCCGGGCGACCGCGGGTGATCGACGGACGGGTTGGTGATTGACTTGTCTCGAATGAAAACCGTTCGCGTCGATCCCGCCCATCACGTCGCCCAGGCCGATCCGGGCCTGCTGCTTGCGGAATTCGATCACGAGACCCAGGCCTTTGGCATGGCGACGACACTCGGGACATTCTCCGTCACCGGAATTTCTGGGCTGACGCTTGGCGGTGGCCTGGGCTGGCTTATGGGAAAGCATGGGCTGGCTTGCGACAATTTGATCTCGGTTGATGTTGTCACTGCCGACGGCGAACTCCTGAGAGCCAACACCGAAGAGAATTCTGACCTCTTCTGGGGCTTGCGTGGGGGCAGCGGCAACTTCGGTGTAGCGACGCGCCTGGAGTTTCAGCTTCACCCGGTTGGGCCTCTATTCGCTGGATTGGTGGCGTTTCCCATCTCGCAGGCAGCCGACGTGCTCCGCTTCTACCTCGACTACTCGGCGACGGCTCCAGATGAGCTCGGTTTAATGGCTGCTCTGATCACACTTCCTGATGGCAATACCGTTGTTGGTGTGGAAGGCTGCTACAACGGCCCGGTCGAGAAGGGCGAACGAGTCCTGCACCCGTTGCGTTCGTTTGGCCCGCCCGCGATCGATCTGTTTCAAATGATGCCTTACACAGCCGTTCAAAAGATGAACGACTGGTGGGCGATTCCTGGCCAGCAACATTACTGGAAATCGGGCTTCCTGCGCGAACTGAATGATGCCGCCATTCACACAATCGCGGAATTTGCCATGCGTAAACCGTCGCTTGGCTCTGCGGTTGCGCTGGAATTCATCCATGGCGCAGCGCGGAGGATTGCACCAGATGCAACTGCCTTTGCTCACCGCGATGCCCAATACAACTTTCTCATGCTGGGCCGTTGGGAGTCCCCAGCCGAGACTGAGACCGGCATGCGCTGGGTGCGTGAGTTCTGGAGCGCTATGCAACCGTTCCTGAGCGCTGGGGTTTACGTGAACTACTTGAGTGAAAATGAAGGCGGAGACAGGGTGCGCAGCGCTTATGGCATGAATTATGAGCGTTTAGTACAAGTCAAAGCCAAGTACGATCCGACCAACTTCTTCTGCATGAACCATAACATTCGTACGGCTAACGCGGCGGCACTCTGATCCTTGCTTGAGAGTTGGGTCCGGCGATCCCCGCATCCGATATCAATCCTTTCACCAGTCGGCGTTCTCGAAAATGTTACAACCGCCTACGATGGCAAGAGTTCGTGCCGACGGTCCGAGCAGAGACGCAATCGGCAAGGGAGCCGGAATCACTCAGCCGGCTGCGTTCAGTCCTTCTGATATAATGAGGTCGCGAGTTGACCTCTGCCGCGTCAGTCGGCCGTTCCTGCCTCTCTGCCGCGTCAGGCAGCTGTTTCTGCCTCTAATCTTTCTGTCGGGGAGTGGCTCAGCCTGGTAGAGCACCTGGTTCGGGACCAGGGGGTCGGAGGTTCAAATCCTCTCTCCCCGACCAATTTTCATTCTGCGCCCTTCGGAAGATGATGTCGAAGGGCTTTCTGTAAGTGGGCCATAGATTTACGCCGTCGGTTGCGCAGTTCAAAAGCACCGATTTCAGCAATTCGCCACGTTCTGCGTGATTTCTCGTAACGTAAAGAAAACGCGCCTTCTGCGTGAGTTCAAAAATCCTTTCGACCGTCAGCACATTGGCCGACGTGATCGACCGATTCAGGGCGGATAGCGCGGTTTCGAGCGAGTGCTCCTGATCGCGATACTCGGTCATCTTTCGCGTCCAGAACACCTCATCAATTTTGCCGTCCAGCTTGTCCTCGTACATCTGGTCCATGCGCGTCCGTAAGGCCGCGAGTCGCTGCCGGATGGTGTTCTGCTGCTCGATCCGTTCCGCCTCGGCCCGGTGCGTATCTAACCGCAGGGAATCTACAATCTGCCTTGCAACGGATTCGGGAACATAAATCTGATCCAGCAGCGCACCAAGCTGCTCGGAGACCTCGACCTCTCTCATGTACGGCAGGTCGCACTTGCCGCGTGGGTGCGAGCAGCGGTAAATAGACGTACTTTTCCTTCTGCCGTTCTGCCGTGACGGTGCAGCCGTCGTGAGCACATCGCAAAAGCCCCGCAAAGGCGAAATCATGTTTCCGGTGCCTCGGCCTATTGCGTCCCGTAAATACCCGCTGCACGCGGTCGAAGAGCGCAGGATCGATCAGCGGCGGATGACTGCCCTTGTATTCGGCCGACTGCCACGTGAAATACCCGAGATAGAACCTGTTCTTGAGAATCTTCTCCAGATAGGCCCGGCTGAGCTTCGTTCCCGTTTCGGCAATTACCGCTCTGCGGAGCGTGCTCAACGAGTAATTTCCCGATCCATACATCTCAAATATGCGTTTCAGGATCGGAGCTTTTTCGGGATCGACATCGATAGCGCGTTACTCGATTGTTCCGATATCCGAAGGGGGCATGGCCAGGATAAGTTCCCTGCTCGGCTTTTTCCCGCATTCCCTTCTTAACTTCTTCGCGGAGATTCTCGGAATAGTTCCGTGCGACAGCGACGTGAATGTCGTGCATGAACTTGTCCTGTGACCGGGAATCCCTGCCGATGACGCGGCCCTCTTTTACGAGATGGATTTCGACGCCCCGGCTTTCGATTAGTTCCTCGAACGCGAGACTGTCTTTACGGTTACGGTACAGCCGGTCGGTCTTCTCTACCAGCACTGTGCGGCACTCGGGATGCGACTGCAAGAGTCGCAGCATCTCGCCGAACTCCTTGCGGCCGGGATTCTTGGCGGACTCAACGTCGATAAATTCCCTCAAAACTCGGAATTCGCACACTCGGGCGTAATCGGATAGCAGTTTCCGCTGCGCCGGGATCGAGTAGCCCTCGCGTTCCTGCTCACGGCTTGAGACTCGGGCGTACAACACTGCACTCGTCATGTCGCGCCTCGTGTTTTCGTAGATTTGCGTTTTGCATTTGCCCACCTTGTCTTTGCGGCGGTGCGAGCGATTTCTTTTCGCCGTTCGGGAGAGATCGTCTCCAGGCGCTTTCTCCCGCCGATCCGGCCTTGCCGCTGAAAAAACGCCCGCACGTCATCGGGGAGCTTCATAAGGGCACTTCATTATGCTTAGGCCCATAGCATGTGTCAACTCGCAAACTGCCGCGACACCGAATTCCGGTATCGCTCGTAGATTTCTTGTCGTGAGACGCCTGCTGCTGCCGGCGGAATGAAATCGGCGTACGTCTGCAGCGTCCGCGCTCCGTGGCCATTCGGATCGCGAATTGCCGTGGAGGCGAACAGGTAGGACCGGAAAGCCTTGCATTTCCTGGTATCTCGACGTTGGGCAAGGCACGCCGGGGACCATGACCTGGAATGGTCGCCAGAGCGAGATCGAAATCTTAGAACGCCAATATAGGCTCGACCTTTTCGTCGTGTTCGAGCCGCCACCCAATGCTCCCGGCCCAATCAGTTGGGAGAGCAGCGGGCCATTTTTTCCCGGTGGGCTGCCATCGCTCGGCAAAAGAAGGTAGTCCCCTGAAGGCAAGAAGTTGTCGATCCCCAAGGAATGCAAGCGCCTGGCCGAAAATTGACTTGCCCATCGTCATGGTGAGCAAGCACTCGGCGCGGCAACCCGTGTTAAACTGCCGCTAAAAGGGGCAGCGGCCCTATGAGACTGGAAGACTACAAGACCGTTCTGTACCGCCAGGAAGACGGCTCCTGGGTGGCGGAAATACCGGCTATCTCCGGCTGCTATGCGCTGATGCCCACCCGCGAGGCGGCCCTTGAGGAATTGTCGAGCGTTTTTAAAATGATTTCCGAGGAGTACGCGGAAAAGGGGCTCGCGCTCCCGGCGGACACCACGGAAATCGTTCATGCCTAGCGCCACGGCGCGCGAGCTCCAGGCCGTCGCGCGGCGCCTGGGTTTCACCAAGACCAGACAAACCGGAAGCCACGAGCGCTGGAATCATGCCGACGGGCGCGCCGTGACCATTCCGTTGCATGGAGGCCGGGAGATCGGCCCGCCCCTGTTTTTCAAAATTCTCCGGCAACTGGGCGTTACCCTCGACGAATTTCAGAAATTGAAGTGAGCGAGCCATCGCCTGTAGAGTGTTCCCCGGCGGTTTCCGGTAAACGCGCGGTCAACACCCTGCGGAGGCGAAGTTCAGACCTGTGATCCCGAAGGAATGCAAGCGCCTCGCCGAAGTTGATTTTCCAATTGCGGTCGTGAGCCGCCATTCGGCGCGGGAGAAGTCCATCCGCCACGGCCATCCCTCGACGCTGCACCTGTGGTGGGCGCGGCGGCCGCTGGCGGCCTGCCGGGCCATGCTGATGGCGCTGCTGCTGCCCGATCCTGCCGATCCCAACTGCCCGGAAGAGTTCAAAGAGCGCGCCCGCAGAAGCCTGCCCCGTGCCCGCTATACTGCGCCGGCTTCGGACCTGGACCTGCGCAGGGAGCTGCTGCGCTTCATCGGCGACTTTGCCAACTGGGACAACTCTGCCAACCCGGTCTTCCTGGAAGCCGCGCGGGGCCTGGTGCGGGCGGCGCACGGCCAGGCGCAGCCCGGCGGAGCATTGGAGTACGAGCCGCCGCTGGTGGTGGATCCCTTTGCCGGCGGCGGCTCGATTCCGCTCGAAGCTCTGCGTCTCGGCTGTGATGCCTTCGCCAGCGACCTGAATCCCGTGGCCTGTCTGATCCTCAAGGTGATGCTGGAAGACATTCCGCGCCACGGCCCCGGCCTGGCCGACGAACTGCGCCGGGTGGGAGCGGAGATCAGGGCCGCGGCGGAAAAGGAATTAGCCGAGTTCTACCCGCCCGATCCGGACGGATTCAGGCCCATTGCCTATCTGTGGGCCCGAACCGTCCAGTGTGATAGCTGCGGGGCGGAAATCCCGCTGGTGCGCTCGTTCTGGCTTTGCAAAAAGGCCAAGCGCAAGCGGGCGTTGCGCTTCAAAGTTGTGCGGCCAAAAGACGGCGTGCCGCGGATTGAGTTCGAGATTTTCGAGCCCAGGGGTGAGCAAGACGTGGCGGGCGGCACTGTCGCCCGCGCCAAGGCCACATGCCTTGCCTGCCGGACGGTGCTGGTGCCCGACCGAGTGCGGGCGCAACTGGCCGCGCAGCGCGGCGGGGCGGACGTGGTCTTCGACGACCAGGGCAGGCGCACCGCCGGGGCGCGGCTGCTCGCCGTGGTCACGCTCAAGCCCAGCGAGCAGGGCCGCCACTACCGCCTGCCCAACCAGTGCGACTATAACGCTGTCTGGCGGGCGCAGCGAAGGCTCGCCGAGCTGCTGGACACCGAGCCGTACAAGCGCGGATTCCTGGCCTACGTCTGGGAAACAGTGGGCCGGCTGGCGCTCGAGGAGGTTCTGGGCACCGCCGAGGCCCGCGCCCGCAACGGCGCGGCCGGAGCGCTGGAAGAAGACTCGCGCCTGACCGCGCTCTTCCTCTGGACATTGCAAAGCACGCAGAGCGATGCCAACGGCGCAAATGGCAAGAACGAGGACGAAAGCGCCGAAAACGAGTCCGACGCCGAGGACGAGGAGGAGGAAGGCGCAAAGGCAAAGAAGAAGAAGAGCGGCTACACGCTGATCTACGACGTGGCCCGCCGCTTCGCCCAGCCGCTCGGCATCCATTTGGAGAAGTGGGAAGGCCGGATCATCGAAACCGAGAAAGGCATTGTGCGCCTGCTGCCGGTGATTGAGCGCGCCGAGCAACTGTTTGGCGAAGCCGATGCTGTCGCCATCTCCCGCCGGATCGAAGAGGACGCCAAGGCCTCCCGCAACCTGGCATTCTCGTTCATGCAAGACCCCGGCGCTGCTCCGGAGATCAAGGCCCGCGGCCATGGGCGAAAAACGGCTGGCAAGGGCGGATCAAAGGCTGAAGGCACAGCGGCAGCCGCCGCGCCCGCCCCGCAGCCCTCAACCACCCTGGACCGCCTGCACGCGGCCATGCTCCTCCAGCGCAGCGGCCAGACCAACGGCCTCCGGGCATTGCTCAAAGACGAGATGCAGCGCGGCCCCGACTTCCTGCGGCTCGCGAACGCCCTCTCGCGCCTCTACCCGAAAGAGAGCGAAGAGAAGCGCCTGCTGGATGCCATGCTATTGGCGGTGCCGAAAAATTGACCAATTTCCCGCTAAGCGCTCGCCAGTGTCTCACTTAAAATTGCGGTAGAGCGTATGGCGAACCTCAGTTTCGGCGAAAAGCGGAATCTCGAAAAGTTCCTGCAGATGGGGAGCGGCTATGTGCTGGACTTCTCGAACCGCACCTTTCAGGAGTTCGTCTTCGGCAGCACTGGCTTGGACATTGACAACGAGCACATTGGCGGCCTCGGTTCGAAAGCGAATCGTCTGCGTCACTTCTGGTCGCACCAGCCGGATCATGTCGTCGGCAAGCTGCTGAAGGACTTGGTCGAATACCACGACGCCGAAAAGGATTCGGCATTGTTGGAGAAGTGCCGGGAAATCGCGGAACGCCTATTGCAATCCGCCCCCGTCCAGGACACGGAAGTCATCTCGGTTCTCTCCCAGCGCGAGGAATTCGAGCGGCTGGCGAAGGGTGTCTTGGAATCAATCAACAAGAATGACCCGGAATCCGGCCTGGATCGGCTTCATACGTTTGCGATGAAGTTCACGCGCTCACTGTGCGAAAAGCATGGCATTCCAGTACAGCGCGATAAGCCGCTGCACAGTCTCTTTGGGGAGTATGTGAAGAAGCTTAAGGAACTGAAGCTGGTCGAGTCGCCAATGACGGAGCGCATCTTGAAGTCGTCCATCTCAATCCTCGATGCTTTCAACGATGTTCGAAACAACAAGAGCCTTGCGCACGACAATGAGGTCCTGAACCGCAACGAGAGCCTGCTGATTTTGAACCATGTCACCAGCGCCATCCGGTTCATTTGGGCGCTGGAGCAGTCGATCTCAGAGTCCCACTCGGGAGCTGCCGCGGCACAGCCGGAAACGGACGATATACCATTCTAACTGGCCGGGGCCGCCCCCACGAGCCCGACAGGGACACGGGTGATGTCACGCGGCTTGTGTAAAAACCTTGAGGGTGCGGTTTTTCCATTCCAGGTTGAAGCGCTGGAAGATGGAGTAGATGATTCGGTCCACGCTGTTTACGTTCACAAAGCACACCATGGGCCGGGTACGCCGCC
>DASREM010000009.1:0-9766 GCA_035652095.1 Terriglobales bacterium
GAACTCACGGTTCAGCCAAGCCAGGTAAGCCACGCCGCCACGGATGTTTTCGTCCAGCCGAAAACGATTTCGAACGCCAAAACGCACGGCGGTCTGTGGCATAAGCTGCATCAGGCCCACGGCGCCCTTCTTGGAGACCGCATACGGATTCCAGCCCGACTCTTCGTCGATAATTGCACCCACGAGATCCACGGGAACTCGATATACCTTTGCGTAATAGTCGGCCCAGCGTGTAGAAAGGCTGCGCACGTTGCTCGTCCCAGTCGCCGTCTGTGCGGTTGCCGCCTGCAACAAGGCCAGGAGAAGGCAACTCAGTCCCGCGCGTCTCAAGCCACAGCCTCCGCAGCTGGAACCTCCACTCTGCCGGGCCCTACTTTGACTGGCCCGACCCGTGGCGTTAGCTTATCTCGATATCGCTTCGAGTCCGCGACAAGTCCCTCAAAGCCAGAACGCAACAGCAACCGTTTGCGATCCGCCTCCGTCTTGGCCAACAGCGGCAGCAGCAAGTCCCGCTGTTCGTGGGAGATTTCTTCCGTGCCCAGGATTTCGAGAGCTCGCGCCAAGTCCAACATTTCCGCGATCGACGGAGGCTTTTCCATGTTCCAGCCGCGCAGCGCATGTGCCAACCCGGCGAGTTGCCCCCGCAGTCGCGGACTGTCGCTTCCACTGCGGACACTCAGGATCTCGGTTTCCCGCTCGACCGTGGGGTATTCGAAGCGCAGGTAGAAACATCGTCGTCGCAGCGGATCGCCAAGCCGCCGTTCTTCGTTAGAACTAAGCACGACGAACGGTACCGTGGTTGCAGCGATCGTCCCGAGTTTCGGGATTGTGACCTGCCAGGCACTGAGGATTTCGAGCAGCAATGCCTCAAACTCCTGGTCCACTTTGTCGAGTTCATCGATGAGAAGCACGCAAGGGCGATCTTGGTACCGCAGGGCACGAAGCAGCGGCCCCTCGGCAAAGAAATCGAGCGTATGCAATCGCCGGCGGACTTCGCCCCAGTCTTTTTCAAGATGTTCACCCTGCGTCTCAAGGAACAGCTTCTGCAGCGCCTCGTCGAATTTTCCAATGGCCTTGTCCTCCGTGATTCCGACATAGCACTGAAGCCGCTCGACACCTACATTCGCAGCGACCGCCACAGCATACGCAAGCTCGGTCTTGCCGCATCCGGGTGGTCCCTCAATCAGGAGTGGCTTCTGCATACGGGTGGCGAGATATACCACCGAAAGCGTTACAGGGTCGATGATGTATCGTGCGGCCCGTAGCTTTTCCGACAGTTCCGCAGCGGATGAGAACACGATGGCCTGTCCTTCGGTTGTGAAGAATACATCTGAAACATTCCGGCTACCTCCATCGAGAGCGGTGCCGGACGGAGACCGCGGCGCCCCGCCAGGGTTATCCGCACCGGAAAATCATCAAACAACACCGGAATAACGCGTGACCAGTCTCCGAAGAGATCGTCTGTCGATTTTTTGGGCATTCGCATTTTGGGTGGTGGCCCTGTGAGGACCGTTTGAGCAGACTGTCCGGCTCAGGCTGCCGGATCGAGCGTCAGAAAATTCTTGGCTGTATGCAAATTGGGTGGGGACACTTCCCTTCCCCTGCCCGCCTTTCGGGTCACGGCGTTTGGACAGGAAATTTCTCTGCCGTACGCATCTTGGGTGGTGGCCGCGCCAGCAAGTTACCCGTTCTAGCGTTTCCTAAGACGGCTGCTGGAAATTTCCGCCATACGCACTTTGGGTGGTGACACCGCTGGGCTGCTCTTCTGGCGTTGCTGGCACATCCAGTTGACGAATCTACAAGGGTTCTTCGGACGCAGTTTGACAGAATTGGCAGTCGGCAATACAACAACGCCATCGTGACGACGAGCGATGTGCTAGTCCAAGACCTCCGCGTGCTGTTGGCACAGAAACAATTGCCCGGCGGCGGGTGGGCTGCTCTGTCTTCATCGTCGCAGCCGGCTCTTGAGCCCACCACCCTGGCATGTATTGCTTTCGGCCCGGAGTTCCAAAGCGTTCACGATCGTGCAACGCAGTTTCTTTTAAGAATCCAGAACTCGAATGGAAGCTGGCCCGTGTTCCTTGGCGACAACCAGGAAGGCTCATGGGTCACGTCTCTTGCATGCATCGCCCTTCATGACAGAATTGAAGCTATTCCTGAACAATTGAAGGGCTTTGCGTGGCTCATGGACTCCGCCGGAGAGGAATCGCATTGGTTGTGGAAATGGAAATTTCGCACGACCGATCGACACGTCCGCTTTGATCCGGATAAGTTCGGCTGGCCATGGGTGCCGCACACGAACAGTTGGGTTGTGCCAACCGCTTTCTCGATTCTGGCTCTTAACCGAAGGTGTGCGTGCGGTCCCGATGCTGGATCCTCCCGTGTCGAACTCGGAATTGCAATGCTACTTGATCGAGCATGTCCGGGCGGCGGGTGGAACGCCGGCAACGGAGTCGTTTATGGCGTCGCTCTGGCTCCCCATCCAGACGACTCGGCCATTGCGTTACTGGCTCTTACCCAGCGCCGACAAGAACCGACCGCGCAAGTGAGCCTTGATTGGCTGGAACGAGTCGCGCCAACGCTGAGCGCACCTTGGAGTCTCGCTTGGTCCATCCTTGCGCTTGCGGCTCATGGACGCCCGGTCGAATTCCTTGTGCAGTTGCTTTCCAGTTTTCTTGACCTGGAGCAAATCGAAGACAACAGCACCCTCGCGGTCGCCTGCCTGGCCCTGGAGTATCAACGCTCCCTCGCAGCCTTCGGGGTGACCGCATGAGCATCAATCGAAGAGATCTTCTGATTGGGACAGCAGCGGTTGCCGCAGGGGCTTCTGTTTCACTCCCCTTCTTCAAGCTGCAATACAATACCGTTCGCCGACCGGCCCGATCGCGAGTAGCTGTCCTTCGTGAGGAGAGCTACTCGCACGGGATCGGTGAGACTCTTTTTGCGGGGCTGCAACTGTTTCCGCTGGACGTCCGCGGCAAGAACATCATTGTCAAACCCAATCTGGTCGACTACATCGCCGGCGCCGCCATCAATACTGATCCACTCCTGGTTGTGGCCGCCGCCGAGTGCTTTCGCCGACTTGGAGCCAAACAGGTAATCGTGGCGGAAGGACCAGGGCATCAGCGCGATACACAACTCGTGCTCTCCGAGAGCGGTTACGCGCCGATTCTTCGGGACAATCGAATCCGATTCGTAGATCTGAACCGCGACGAGTTGATCCAGGTGGATCTCCGGGCGAGCTACACCGGAATGAAGCGCCTTTGGCTGCCGAAGACAGTGATGCAAGCTGATTTTCTTGTGTCCATGCCCAAAGTGAAAACCCATCACTGGTCTGGCGTCACTCTCAGCATGAAAAACATGTTTGGCGTGGTCCCGGGAAGCAGGTATGGCTGGCCCAAGAACATTCTCCACTGGAACGGCATTCAGCAAAGCATTCTCGACATCTGCGCCACGGTTCCGGTTCATTTTGTGATCGCAGACGCGGTCATGGCGATGGAGGGGAATGGTCCACTCAACGGCACACCTCGGTGGCTTCGGAGCATTGTTCTGGCCGATGACCTGGTCGCTGCCGATGCAACCTGTGCGAGGCTGATGGGCATGGATCCCAGCCGCATCGTTCACATCCACGAGGCGTCCAAGTTCTTGGGGAACTCCTGCGCCAAGCTGATTGATCAGGTCGGCGAAGCAGTGCGGTCTCCAGGTACGCCGTTTCAGGTTGTTCCTGAGTTTGAATTCCTGCGGCACTGGCCTTCTTCCCCTTGGACAGAGAGTTCGCCTGATGAACTAGCATATCAGTGCAAAGACAAGTAAATAAATGCTTTAACTGTTAGCAAGAGTAACCCGTGATAGTTTCGCATATTTCGCATGTTGCGAGTATTTCGAGTGTGTGCTACAGTCTAGTCATATGGCTGCCACCGCACAACGTCCGATCACCCTGCCTCAAGCCGAGCGCAAGCAAGTGCAAGACTTGGAAGCTATGCTCAGCCGGGGAAAAGCAGCGCTGGTGAGTTCTGCCGGCGAGCGGATTGAATTGCCACACACGGTTTACGAGATCCTTCGAAAGGTAGTCACCCTCATGGCGGACGGCCAAGCCATCACCCTAGTTCCAGACAATCAGGCTGTCACCACTCAGCGTGCCGCGGACATTCTAGGAATGTCCCGACCCTTTTTCGTCAAATTGCTCGAAACCGGAGCGATGGGATACCACCGAGTCGGGAATCAGCGACGGGTGTATTTGCGGGATGTTCTGACGTACGCTCAGAAGCGCGACGAGGAGCGCCACGCTGCACTTGATCGTTTGTCGCGGGCGGCAGTGGAAGCCGGCCTGTATGACCGCAATAAGTTTCCAGAGGGTGGCCAGGACGAGTGAGAGCAGATTTTCCGGTTGTTCTGGATGCTTGCGTATTGATCCCCATGCCGCTGGCCGACACCTTGCTGCGGCTCGCAGGTGATCCCCGGCTCTACCTTCCGAAATGGACGGACCAGATCATGGCGGAGGTGAGCAGGAATCTCCAGCAGAACTTCGGCGTGAGTGCGGAGCAGGCGGCTTACCGGGAGAGCGAGATTCGCAGACACTTTGGGGAAGCCTGGGTGGAAGGCTATGAGGACCTGATTCCATCCATGACTAACCATGAGAAAGACCGCCATGTCCTCGCCGCCGCGGTCCGCTGCGGTGCCGAAACAATCGTGACATACAACCTGAGAGACTTCCCTCGTTCCGCTCTCGCCGCATATTCCATCACGGCACTAGGCCCCAGTACGTTCCTCAGGAATTTGTATGAACTCGACTCTGACGCGGTGCTGCGCACACTGAAGGAACAGGCGGCTGCAATTGATAAATCCTTCGACTACCTGCTGGATAGGCTTCGCGTCAACGTTCCGGGGTTTGTTCAGACGCTCATCCAGCAGAAATGACGGAAGCCCAGCGATGGAGCCGTATTGGAGCTACGAAGACGTTGGAGTCTTCTTCTTCGTCCTCGTGTTCCTGGCTGCTGTCGTTCGTCTCGGCGTGCGCACGCATTTCCTGCGCCCATCCCAGCTGGTAACTCCTGGCTTGGGGTTGCAGAGCTTCGTCATCATTTTCCTGAGCGTCTCGCTGTACCTGATTCTCAAGTGGCGTCATCGCCGGCCGGTGATTGCGCCTTTGGGATGGGTGGCCCCCAATGTCTTCTACACCACTCTCGCATCGCTTGCCGGTATAGCGTCCGCTCTCTCTATCGCGTTCCTTGCCCACCTCCGCCATCAAGTTATGCCGACTATTCCGGCAACCGACTTCCTGATCCTGGGTCTGCTTCTCGGCCCCATTCTTGAGGAGTCTGTGTTTCGAGGGTGCCTGCTTCCAGTTGTGGCCCGCACGCTCGGAAGTGCCTTCTCTGTCCTCGCCACAGCTGTGTTGTTCGCCGCGTTCCATGGTCCGACTGATGTGACGCATTGGATCTGGTTCAGCGCCACGGGTGTGGCATATGGATGGCTACGCTTAACTTCTCAGACGACCACGGCACCTGCGTTCATGCATGCCACATGCAACCTGACTTTGTTTCTGGCTGCTAGAGTCTGATCCGCAGGCACTATCGTCTCGACTCAGAGATTGCTGATGGGCCAAGAACGCTGACTGACAGCCGCAAGACTGTCAGTCAGCGATGTTCGCTTGCGTCCTGCATCGACTGGGCTAGACTATGGGAGCTTTTGACCAGCAACGGCGAAGTGCGGAACTAGCTCGATCGCGCTCCAGAGAGGGGGAGAACCATTGCAGAAGAAGAAACGCCTTCGTCGAGGACAATTAGCCTTACGACTTCAAAGGCACGCGCATGAACGAGCCGCCGAGGAGGCGCGGCGCATCCCTTGGCAGATTCTGTTGGAAGCGCGCAATCAGTATCTCGAGTGGCAGGAGTTCTACTATTGGGCGCGGTCGATCATGGAGAGCGAAGATGGCATTCCAGACCTGCTGGCCAAGAAGCTGGACGAACTCTGTCCCGGATTCGTGGGAACCGAGAAGGAGTACGTGGCTAAACGTCCGAAAGAAGCTTCGCTGGCGCCAGTCCGGCTTGGCCGGTGGATCGACGAGCGCATTTTCGGTTTCGCGGAGCAAGGAGGCTGGCTCTCCGCCATAACGTTTCATGCTGTCCGTGAGCCACGATATCAAAAAGCCTCGGCCTGTTGGTCAGAATCTGTACAGAAGTGGCAACGAGCAAGACCTATCCAATATCCGTCATTCGACGACTGGCGCCGTGAGGCTGCTCGATGCGATGAAGCAGCCCACCTGTTGCCCACAGTTCGCAAACAGAGAGCGCGCGTCAAGCTGATTGACCCGGAACGCCTGGCGCAAGCCGTTTCAACGTTCATTGACTGGGAAGCACTGGCCTATTGGGCTCGACCAGCTCTTGAAGCCAGTGGTTCCCTGCCGAGTGAGGTGGCACAGGAGCTTGATTCCCGGTGTCCCGGTTTTCTGGAGTTCAATGCCAAAGAACGAGTAGTGGATGGACGATTGCCCCATGACTGGCATCGCTTGATGCTCTGGGTTGGCGAACGCTTCCTCCAGGACGCCAAGGCGGAGGGCTGGTACGACGCGATTTTGATTTCCGCGCACAATCATCCCCGCGCCATTCGCACCATGGAGTACTCCGATCACTGCGACGACGTCTGGACTGAGTTGCCTGTGCCCTACCCATCCTTCGAGGCTTGGCGCCGGGATGCTGATCGCTACGTGGAGCTAGACAACTCGTGAGGTAGAGTGTACGTCCGGACCAAGTGGAGGCGATGGAAGCGCGACTTTGCCTTCAGACACCGCACCCTTGCAGTTCTTGAGATGCGTGAAGAACCCGTTGCCCCGTATTCGTCTTGGGCACCGGGGACACTGTCTTGTGACAAGAGCGTGCTTCTCGGAGGGATTCACTGAACCTGCGCTCGGTTCGCCTGGCACCCGTAGCGCATAACCGTCCACAAGCCAATCTCGAACCTCCTCGCCCAGCAAAGGACGATTCAGTATTGGCCCGCACTTCCGGCAAAAATCCTGGAATGCTCTTTCGGTCACGAATCCGTCCACAATCTTAAGTTCTCCTTTGGCAATCCACACCCGCACCTGTTCCAGACTCACGCGCAAGAGTCTCGCTGCACTCCCCCATGAATGCGCGTTCGGGGTTTTCCGAAGCTTCTGCCGGAAAGCCTCAACACCCTGATCCTCTGGTGATGAGGTTATTGCTGTGATGCGCCTCTCCCAAAGTGCTGCCAAAGAGCTCGCCGATATGCGCGGGTCCCTCACTCTCAGCGAGCCGTCAGCGACGAAGCGGCGGAGTCTTGAAGGCCCAACATGCAGCAACTCCTGGAGACCCCGAAGGGACCACCCATCCTTGACCTTTACGCTAAGACCGAGCATCTTCAGACGGAACCTTACGGCCCCTTCGGAACGACCTAGGCGTTCCCCGATCTTGGCCGCTGGTTCATACCCTGCCAACTCCCACAGTTTCTGTTCCTCCTGCCTGGTCCAAGGGCGAGTCTGGTGATAGCCAGCGGCGGGTTTCAGCCAACCCTGCCGACGGGCAAATCTCGACGGGGTGTGGCTGGGCAGCCCGGGGTACAGTTCTTTGACGGTCTTGATTGCTTGCCGTTTCTTTTGACCGCCCTCTTTGTAGCCATCTCGCAGCAGGTCTTTGATTTCCAACGGCCAGTTGCGCGGCGCGGGGTAATCGCCGTTACTGTGCTCTCGGAGGAATCGCAGGCGCTGCCAGCAGTCTGCACGGGTCAGTCCGGACCGGAGTGCTATTACCCTGTTGGTTGCCTCGCGAATCCCTCGGGGCCCATGCCTCATTCCAACAATCAGAATGTAGTCTATTTCCGGCAACCAAGCAGCAGAGCTTTTCTTGCTGAGTAGGTGCGGATCGCCAGTGCGTCCCATAGCAGCCCCCACGACTGCCATCGTCTGCCTGACTGCCCATGGGCCCCCCATTCAGCGCCCGCTGCTGTCCATGAGAGTCAAAGTACAGCGACTGCTTTCGTATATTTCCCCACTATCGAACCTGTGCGGATACCGTCCTCGACAGATCGAAACACACGAATGCATCGACCTAAAGAAACAGGTTTGGTCCTCACAGAGAATTGATACCCGGAATGGCTACTCTAGCGATTCATCCATTCACGAAACAACGACTCAGTTGGATCACGACGAAGAGGCGAACCAGGAGGAACACCCGCAATTGCGTGCGGACAAAGGCCGCAGTTCGGTTTCGTTGGGGCTGGCGGTTGCGTTGTCATGCACCCAGCTTCTCCGCCATGCGCATGACGATCGCGGTGACGCGGCCAACGACTTCGGCATCCATCGGGTAGCGGACCCTTCGTATTTGCTGCCCTGACTGTGAACTGGGAATCAGGAACAGTTGGTTTCCTTCAAGGTCGCACCAACTGCAGGCGCAGCTATCACGTAGCTCGACAAAGTAGATGGGGCGCTCCGACTCATGTTGCCAGCCACCCGGCTTTATTGCTTTCTGGCGAGAGTCGATCTGCACCAAAGAGCCGGGGCGAATCCAAGGGTACATCGTGCGGTCCTCAAGCCCGATATATCCGAAAACGGAGTTCCGCAGGTCGATTTCCTGCAGCAAGCCGACGGGGATTTCTCCCCACCTGTCGAACATCCTGGAGAACAAGTTGGTCTGCTCTAACCGGAATGCACCGCGCAGGCCGAGCGGAGCCACCACAGTTTGTCCCGGTTCTTCGCGTACCGGCCCAACCAAGTGCGTCCGAGGAAGATTCAGGGACATATATCCTCCATTCACATCGCGCAAGCCAAGTCCGATAAAGGACAGGATCTCGTCCGGCTTGAGTTTGTAAATGCGGCCCAGGGTGTAAAGTTTGTAGACATTACCCGGGCGGAATACGCCGTTTTCTACTTGAGTAAGCCATCCATGGGATATGCAACAGTCACGATTATTCTCTTTCTTTGCAATTTCATGGCTTAGGCGCTCTACTTGGCGCGTAGACAAACGGGCGCGGAGCCGCGCTGCTCTGAGTCGCTTACCAGCATCCGGACTCGGTCTTGAGGCCAACATCGAATGGCCCTAAGGTAAGATGCGGAATGGTACGCCGAAAGCGGCTGTCTGTCCATCGGCACGCGCCATCTGTCATGAAATCCGAACGAAACCATGGCAGCTACAGTAACCATCTTCTGTGCGTATCCGGTGAAAAATCTGTTGAGTGGTTAGAATTCTAACCACGTCCCACCATTTGACCCATTGTTGCAATCGTTAAGCGGACCTAGACTTTAGCTCCCGAACCGGCAAAGGTGGTCAGGACTTCAACCAGCCTGCAGTTTTTTATGACTTCCGTCTGCCCATCGCAGTAAACAAAAGTTGTATCTGCAAACAGGGATCTGTGAAGGCCCTCTTGAGGGGGAAGGGCCCCAACGCCAATTGTTTTTGGCGCATGCGAAAGTGCTTGGTGAGCTATTGCCAGCGGTCGCACCGTATCCGCGGAAAGCAGAACGAGAGACCGATCGGTGCGCTTGCTGCCAAAGTCAGAAACGGGTGTGGACATTGCGGAGCGGATTAAGTCCGTTCTGGAGACCCGAAACCTCACTCTATACCAGCTTTCCCAGAGATTGGAGGCCACTTATGGACATGCTTCGCGCTACAGCCTCCCCCACAATCTTTATTACGGTCTCAAGCTCGGCACCTTCAGCCCAAGCTTGCATCAGTTATTCGCTCTCAGCCGGATTACCAATTACAGATTGACAGACTGGTTGCATGTCTTTGGATTTGACCTCGAAGAAATCCCC
>DASREM010000010.1:0-33057 GCA_035652095.1 Terriglobales bacterium
GCTCAAGGAAATTCAGAACTCGTATAACGAATCCGTCAGGGCGACCGAACTGGACGTGCTGCGACCGGTGTTTGAAACGAATGTACTGGTGCTGGATGAACTGGGCGCCGTCAAGCCCACCGAATGGGTCTGGGACACAGTCAGTCTGATCCTCAACACCCGCTACAACGATAATCGCACCACCATCATCACCACCAACTTTCAAGATGGGCCATCGGCAATGGCCGGCTCACTCTCACCCGTGAAAAGCGCCAGCCGCGAAGAGACTTTAGGCGATCGGATCGGCGATCGGATGCGCTCCCGGCTTCACGAAATGTGCCGCATCGTCCAGTTGGACGGGCAGGACTTCCGCCAGAAATTCCGCAGCGCCAGCTTTAGATAATTGAGGAAGAAAGAAGTCAGAATGCAGAAGTTGGGGAGGCTTACTTCCGCATTCTGAGTTCTTTACTCATCTGCAATCTGCAATCCCAAGTCAACAATCCGCAATCGTCTTTTTGCATTGCCTTTAGAATTGACCTGTGCTGGTCCATTCCCTCGAGTTCCTTCCCGAGCGCGACGCAGACATCTTCTCTGGTGTTCCTGCCGCCCCGGCTGTGTTCCTGCTGAGGGGAGCTGATCCGGAAGCCGAGCCATACGTGAGCAAAAGCAGCAATCTACGACGCCGGCTCGTGCGGTTACTGGGCGCTCCTGAAGACCGCACCCGCAAGCTCAACCTCCGGGACCGGGTTCGCTGGATCGATTACACACTGACTGGTTCAGACTTCGAATCCGGTTTCCTGCTGTATCAGGTTCTGCGCGGCGCTTTTCCGAAGACTTACTCCGACCGGCTTCGGCTTCGTTTCCCGCCGATGGTGAAGATGCACATGGAAAATGAATACCCGCGCGCCTCAGTCACCACGCGCCTGGGCCGCATGGGCGGGTCGAACCTCTATTACGGGCCATTTCCCTCGCGTACCGCTGCCGAAAAATTCGCCAATGACTCTCTCGACTTCTTCAAAATGCGGCGCTGCGTCGACGACCTTCATCCCGACCCTGCGTTCCCGGGCTGCATCTATTCCGAGATGAAGATGTGCCTCGCGCCCTGCTTCAAGGGATGTAGCGACGAGGAATATCGCGCCGAGGTAGTACGCGTGCAAACTTTTTTCGATTCGGCCGGCGCGTCGTTGGAGCGGGAGTTATCTGCCCAGCGGGAGCAGGCGTCTGCCAACCTCGAATTCGAGAACGCTGCCGCGATCCACGCACGCATCGAGAAACTCAAACCGTTGCTCGCCCAGCTGCCGGATGTCGTGCATCGCTTAGACAGGCTTAACGGGATCATGGTTCAGCCATCCAACGAACCTGAAGCGGTAACGTTATTTCGCGTCGATGCCGGTCTGATCGTAGGGCCGGCAGAATTTTCGGTCGCACAGCAGATCGTTTCAGGTGGCAAAACTCCATCCATGGAGGCGCGCATTCAGGATGCGATCGCAGACTTGCCCCCTTCAACGGCGAAATCTGCGATGGACGTGATGGACCACGTCGCCATTCTCAAGCGCTGGTATTACCGCAGTAGCCGTGTCGGTGAGATTTTCTTCGCCGATGACAACGGCGTACTTCCCTTCCGCCGAATCGTGCGGGGTGTCTCTCGCGTCTATAGGGGAGAAAAACCGGATGCTGCCGCCGAGAATTCCGGGCAGGGTACGACCCCGGAACCGGGCGCGGCTTCCTGACCTGAAAGCGAGACCGGCGATGAAACAGGACAACCAGGACTCTTTGCTGCGCGAACAATTGGTTGCGGTGCTTGATGGCGGCCACGCTCACGCGACGTTTGATCAGGCCGTCAAGGACTTCCCTGCCGAGTTTCGCGGCAAGAAGGCAAAGGGCCTACCGCATACGGCATGGATGCTGCTCGAGCACTTGCGAATTGCGCAGTCGGACATTCTCGAGTTTAGTCGCAACCCAAAACATGTTTCCCCCGAGTGGCCGGCCGGGTACTGGCCGAAAAAAGAGGAGCCGCCCTCTCCGACGGCATGGGACAAGAGCATCAAGGCCTTTCAGGCCGACCTCAAAGCAATGCAGGACTTGGTGAAAGATTCCAAGACCGATCTGTTCGCGAAGATTGCATGGGGAGACGGGCAGACGATTTTGCGCGAGGCGCTACTGACCGCAGATCACAATGCCTATCACATTGCCCAATTGGTGGATCTCAGGCGATTGCTGGGCATTTGGAAAGAGAGCTAGTTCGCGGCTACTGCAGGGAGAAGATTACATCCGGACCGGAGGTCTCCCGGTCGCTTGCGGAACACGACTTTTACTCCGTCGCGCCAGTGTTCGTCAACACCAATCAGGGTCCAGCAAACGCTCGAACGGATGTACCGCAACACCGTGTCTGTCGCCGGGTGGACGTGGAATGCGGGCGCGACGAACAGGAGCCACGGGTCCTCCGTCGACAATTCCCGGCCGGCAAAGTAACCAAAACTCTGAAATTCACCTCCTTTCAGGTGCCACACTACCCGCGACCAATAGTCGATGCCTTGCAGCGGCAGGTGAATGTCTTCGTCCGCTTTGAGTTCCACGACGGCAAGCCGCCCCGAAATAGTAGCTGTCAAAACGTCGATCATTCCGCGGTCCGCCGACGAGAATGCCGGCACTTGCGAGTACACGAAGCTTCGGTCCAGCCGTTCGTCGATCGCGCTCACGTTTTGAATAACCAGTGATTCCAGCCATCGTTCCGGGCTCAGCCGAAAAAGAGGGTGGTCGCGCGGGCCCTCGGGGTGACGCACCTCGCCGATCTCCGCCATGAGCTGCTGAAATACCGGCCATGTATCAGGGGCCAGTTTGTGTTCCTCCGCACCGATCCCGAAGACAATTTCGTGGGCGGCCTCGCCACTGCGCGAATCGTGCGCCACACGCGCGCGCGCAAACTCCAGCCCGTGTAGGCGAAACGCTACTTCGGCCGGCGACAAAACCGCAACCTCCGCTTCTGGCATGAAGCTGAGAACCTGCTCGATCGGCACAGAGAACCGCGAGAGTGCCGCCGCGAAATCTGGACAATGCACAAGCCGAGTGGCAATGTTTCCGCGATCCGAACAATCAAGTTCACACGCCACATCTTCCCGTTCGTTGAATTCGTATAACTGCCATTTGGCTAAGTCGTGATCGAGATGGGCCATGCGCTCCCGAGTTGCCATCGCATGTCCGGAAGGCACAAACAGTTTTAGGCCTTCGACCACCGACTTGCCATCCTGGGCCTCACGGCAAAAGTCGAGCCACAGAATGCCGAACGTGAGAGCGGCATCGATTGATGCAGGCGTCTCGTCTGCGTTGACACCCAGAATCGCGAATGCGGATCGCCCCTTGCGGATCACTCCCCGCGAGTAGATGGGGCCGAAAGAACGCTCCAGGTCAATTGAGGAGCTAAGCCGTCGCAAGCTGAATCCCGGAAAATGCCGCGCCAGGAGACGTTGCA
The DNA here is from genome assembly GCA_035652095.1 of Terriglobales bacterium. GTDB lineage: Bacteria > Acidobacteriota > Terriglobia > Terriglobales > Acidobacteriaceae > DASREM01. The sequence goes on from DASREM010000010.1 coordinate 3,449, forward strand.
ACCGGTGCTGATATGACGTACGGACAGCCCTCTTCGCCGAGGGTGTTCGACGGTCCTGATCTCGACAAATCTCCAACTGGCTGGGGCGAGGCTGCCCCAGACGCTGAACTGACAAGCGTAAGGTCCCGTTCTTTATTTCTGCGTCGACAACCCGTCGCACGATGTTGCGTTCTGCCGACCAGAGTTGCAGCAGGCATTTTCCGCGCTCCGAAGACACCGAATACTTCGACGAGGTGAGGTCAAATAGAACGGCGCCTCGTTCCAGGACCATTGCATTCCGGCATTCTGATACGAAGGAGCGAATGCTCGTAGCCAGCGTCTCAGGATTCACGCCGACATTCTTGCAAGCAGAGCCCTGAATGTCTGTGATGAGCGAACCTTAGAACTTCGGCGGAGACAAACCGTTCTCTGGACTTAGTGGACCCAGAACTTGCCGGAAGGTGCGATCGGCTGTTCGGCGAGGCGGGCAAAAATCTGGTCCGCAAGTTCCTGCTGCCGGCCCGGCAACTCGGTATTCAGATCGGCAATGATTTGCGACAGCTTGTGTGGATCCTCCTCAAAAGCCGCCGCAATACACAGAGTGCGCCAATGTTTGCTCGCGTCGTCCATCACCGTCTCCATATTTGTCACGTTAGATGACTCGCGGATATGCCGGTTGGCTGTTCTTAAAAAAATCGGATGGCGCTTATTTCCTGTTTTTACCGTATCCAACGAACTGTTTGGCCCAGTGCAGTACGTGAGTCAACGCATCCTGTTCGAGGCCAGTACGCGTGTATGGGATAATGATGGGTAATCGAGTCGTTTCCAACTTAGGGGCATCCAATTAGCAACCGTGTCTAATACATTTTTCTTCCAGCACTACGGTCTTACCCCGCGCGACCTGGAGCGTTATCTGGCTGCCGCGCTTTCGGCCGGTGGTGATTACGCCGATCTGTACTTCGAATACCTTTCTTCAACCTCCCTCATGGTGGATGAGGGCATGGTCAAATCGGCCTCTCAGGGGATCTCCGCTGGATGCGGGATCAGAGTAGTCGCAGGCGAGCGGACCGGCTACGCCTACACCGATGACCTCACGCCAGCTCGCATCCTGCATGCCGCCCGGACGGCAGCACTGATCGCGAGTGGCCCAGCCAAGGAGCCCGTTGTCGGATTTCAGGAGAAGCCGGCACGCAGCCTTTATCCAGTGACTCTCCCTTCGGTCGATGCCGAAATAACGGCAAAAGTCGAGCTGGTCATGCGCGGCGACAAAGCGGCCCGCGCGTACGATCCGCGGATCAAAGAAGTGCGCGCCAGCTATGCTGACGAGCTTCGGCACATTCTCGTTGTCGGCTCGGATGGAACCTATGCAGAGGACTCCCAGCCCTTGGCACGATTGAATGTGTCCACGATTGCGAAGGGGGACGGCAGCTCAGGCCGAGGGAGCGCCGGCGGCGGAGGTCGCGTCGCGCTTGACTTCTTCTTTGGCGAGAAAACACCCGAGTACTTCGCAGGCGAGGCGGCTCGCCAAGCTATTCTGCAACTGGAAGCCCGGGAAGCACCCGCCGGCGAAATGGAAGTTGTTCTCGGCCCGGGTTGGCCCGGCGTGCTCTTGCATGAAGCTGTAGGCCACGGATTGGAAGCGGACTTTAACCGCAAGAAGACGTCGGCGTTCACCGGTCTGATTGGAAGACGAGTTGCCAGCGAGAAGTGCACCGTGGTCGACAACGGCACCATGCCTTGGCGGCGCGGTTCATTGAACGTCGATGACGAGGGTCAGCCAACCCAGAACACGGTCCTGATCGAAAATGGCATTCTTAAGAACTACCTCAGCGATAAACTCTCGTCACGCCTGATGGGAATGGCCGATACCGGGAACGGTCGCCGCGAAAGCTACGAGCACATACCTATGCCCCGCATGACCAATACGTACATGCTCGCCGGCCAGGATGATCCGCAGGACATCATTCGATCGGTGAAGCATGGGATCTATGCCGTGAACTTCGGCGGGGGGCAGGTTGACATCACGAATGGCAAGTTCGTCTTTTCCGCGTCGGAAGCGTACCTCATCGAGGACGGCAAAGTAACCGCTCCGATCCGGGGCGCAACCTTGATCGGAAATGGACCTGACGTTCTGACCCGTGTGTCGATGGTCGGTAATGATTTGAAGCTCGACGAGGGCGTGGGCACCTGCGGAAAAGACGGGCAATCCGTCCCCGTCGGCGTCGGTATTCCGACTATCAAGGTTGATCGGCTCACCGTCGGCGGGACCGCTCGGCGCGATCCGGGCGGATTCATGCAGTAACCCGCAAGTCCACTAGTCCGCATCTCGCGCGAAAGCCTCTATGCCTGAAACTCAATTGGAAACCGGAAACCAGAAACTCGAAACCGATCTGAAAGAGGTGGCCGTCGATCTCGTCCGTCGCGCCATGGATGGCGGCGCTACGGCTGCCGAATGCGTCGTCCGGGAAGGCGACGAGTTCTCCACGCTGGTGCGTTTGGGTCAAGTCGAGACGTTGAAAGAATCCGGATCAAAAGCTGTTGGCGTTCGTGTTTTCTTCGGAAAGCGCGCCGCCAGCACTTACTCCAGCGATTTTTCACGCGAAGGCCTGGATCGAATGTTGAAGTCGGCCCTGGAACTGGCCCGTATTACGTCGGAAGACCCGTTCTCGGGGATCCCCGATGAATCCCAATTGGGATCGGTCTCCGGCGACTTGGATTTGTTCTACGAAGATGTTTATTCACTGCCGGGCGAGCAGCGCATTGAGTATGCGCGCCGCGCCGAAAAGGCGGCCCTGGACACTGATCCGCGCATTAAGAACTCCGACGGTGGCTCTTTCGACGCTGCCACCGGACATAAGGTCCTGGCAAACTCTCACGGCTTCGTCGGCGAATATCGGCGATCCTATTGTTCGCTGGCCGCTGTTCCCATCGCGCAGGACAGTAACGGCAACATGCAGCGCGATTATTGGTTTTCGGTTGCGCGAACGTTGCAGAAACTGGAATCGCCCGAGCAGGTCGGAAAAATCGCTGCCCAGCGGACGCTGCGTCGGTTGGGTGCGCGGAAGGTAAAAACTGCCAAGGTACCCGTCGTTTTCGACCCGCTGGTCGCCACTTCGATCCTGGAGCACATCTTCGAAGGAGTAAATGGCGACTCCGTCTATCGCGGGGCATCGTTTCTGGCAGGCAAACTGGGCGAGAAAATCGCAAGTGATAACGTTAACGTGATTGACGATGGCACTTTGCCCGGAGGATTTGGCAGCAGTCCTTTCGACTCCGAAGGCGTTCCAACGCGCCGCACCGTTGTCATCGAGAAGGGCTTCCTGAAGTCTTACCTGCTGAACACCTACACGGCCAAGAAGTTGGGACTGCAAACTACAGCCAATGCCTCTCGGGGTTTGGCCGGTACTCCGGGCATCGGCCCCGGAAATTATTTCCTCCAGCCAGGGAGCAGAACTCCCCAAGAAATTATCGCCGGGATTCCCGAGGGACTTTATGTCACCGAGTTTCTCGGCCACGGCGCCAATCTCGTGACCGGTGACTACTCACGCGGTGCCTCCGGCTTGTGGATCTCCGGCGGCCAGCTTACTTATCCGGTCGAAGAAATCACCGTGGCAGGAAATTTGAAAGATATGTTCCTGAACATTACCGAGATCGGCAACGATCTGGAATTCCGTGGCGCGGTCGCCTCCCCTACCATCCGCATCGATGGACTCACGGTAGGGGGCGAATAACCCGCCTTTAGTCCGCTGCTCTGCTACGTCCTTTCTCCGCTGCTCCCATCCGTGTCACTTACCAACCCTGCGGTTCGTTCGTACAATCGCGCGTAGGGAGGGTTTATGCCAATTTACGGACCAGGGCAAGGCAGGGTGGTGGACGTTGGGGGCAGGTCGATAGCGCGCGTGATCGGTTTCGCGCTCCTGGCGCTGCTCCTGATTATTTTCCTGTTCAACTCAGTCATCAAGGTTCCAACCGGCGCGGTCAGCGTGCTCACGCTTTTTGGCCGTGTGACCGGAGAGACGTTGCCGGAGGGGATACACGTCATCAACCCTCTAAAGGCAAGTAATGAAATATCCATTCGAACCCAGGAGATCAAGGAGTCGGCCAGCGTTCCTTCCAGTGAAGGTTTGGTGATGAACCTGGACACTTCGCTGATCTACCACGTCGATCCCGGGAAGGCGGCGGAAATCTATCAACGCGTCGGACCGAATTACATGAACGTTCTGATCGAGCCCAATCTCCGGGCTGCCATTCGTGAGGCGACTGCGTCGCACTCGGCCAATGCGCTCTATACCGGAGAACGGGAAATGGTCGCCAAGCAAGTGTTCGAACAACTGACGTCCAAGCTCGGATCCCGCGGCATTGCCGTGGAAAGCGTACTGTTGCGCGACATTCAGCTTCCGCAAACATTAAAAGCCTCCATCGAGGCCAAGCAGCAGGCTGAACAAGAGGCCCTCGCCATGAACTTCCGCCTGCAAAAAGAGACGCAGGAGGCACAACGCAAACGCATCGAGGCACAAGGGATTCGCGACTTCCAGCAAATTGTCGCCCAGGGAATTAGCCCGGCATTGTTGGAATGGAAAGGTATCGAAGCTACCGAGACTCTGGCCAAGAGTGGCAATGCCAAAGTCGTTGTGATCGGCAACAACAAGAATGGTTTGCCGCTGATCCTCGGCCAGTGAGTCGCGCCCGCGTCCTCGGACTGTCAGCGATCTTGGCCGTGCCCTGCTAGGATGGCTCCGTGCCTCCCTTGCTCGACATTCGGCGCTTAGACGTAGCGTTTCCTACGAGCGGGAACCGCGCCGCACCGAATGGCGCATCCGCGGTTTTGACCGCAGTCCGCGATCTGAGTTTCACGATTGGCCAAGGAGAGGTTCTCGGGCTTGTCGGCGAATCTGGATCGGGCAAGTCGGTGACGTCGCTGGCGATCATGCGCCTTCTCCCTCCGCAAGCTCGCGTCGAGGGTGAGGTTCGACTCGCAAGCGCCGGCCAACCCTCGGCAACGATTGACCTGCTGAACACACCTGACAGCACAGCTCGCCAACTCCGCGGATCAGTAATGGCGATGATCTTTCAGGAGCCTATGACAGCACTGAATCCTGTCATGCGGGTCGGGGATCAAATCGCCGAGGCTGTGCTGGCCCACTCGCGCGTTCAAAGCAGGCGAGAGGCTTGGGAGCGAGCCATTGAAGCGATGAAAGACGTGGCGATTCCCGAGCCCGAGCAACGTGTGCGCGATTACCCTTATCAGCTCTCGGGAGGAATGCGCCAGCGAGTGATGATCGCGATGGCGGTCGTGAACCGCCCTCAGCTTCTTATCGCCGACGAACCGACTACCGCACTCGACGTTACCATCCAGGCGCAGATACTCGACCTGTTGGCCGACTTGCGTGCGAGATTCGGGCTTGCCATGCTGTTCATCTCCCACGATCTCGCAGTTGTCTCGCGGGTCGCGCACCGGGTTGCGGTGATGTACGCCGGGAACCTGGTCGAAATCGGTTCCAAGCATGACGTTTTCAGCGCTGCGGCGCATCCGTATACAAGAGGGCTTCTGCAGGCGGTACCGACGTTGCGAACCGATCGCGCTCGTCCCTTGCACACGATCGAAGGAACCGTTCCGCCCTTACAAGCCTTGCCCTCCGGATGTCCGTTCGAACCGCGATGTGAATGGCGTGTCAATGATTGTGCGAGGGCGCTGCCCGCTCTGCGCGAAGTCGGTCCCGGTCATTGGGCACGTTGCCCGGTTACCGCACATTCGAGCGGCGCGACAACAAACATCCAATCTGAATAAGACATAGCCGTTTGTGCCTGGGCTGGCATCAACTCTGATGGGGAATTCTTAGTACACGGTGATACCGCTCGTGGGTCTATAATCCCGAATTTGCCTGGGAAAACGTGCGCGTACTCCTGATCAGCGATATTCACAGCAATGCCGAGGCGCTGGAAGCCTGCCTGGCGGCAGCCCCTGCCTACGATCTCGTGTTTAACCTCGGGGACGTGGTGGGGTACGGCGCAAATCCTAATGAGGTGATCGCACGCTCAAGGAGCCTGGGGAAGTATTTTGTCCGGGGCAACCACGACAAGGCTGCTGCCGGGCTGATGGAGTTGAAGGATTTCAATCCTGTCGCGGCTCTCGCGGCGATGTGGACAACCGAACACCTCACCCCCGAAAACCTCGATTGGTTGCGGACGCTGCCGCAGGGTCCGATCCAGATGCCGGAACTCCCCGATGTGCAGTTCGTCCATGGTTCTCCCTTGGATGAAGACGAATACCTGGTCACGCCAAGGGACGCGCTCGAGCCGCTTATGGTGTCAAACACCCCACTCACGTTCTTCGGACATTCGCACGTGCAGGGTGCCTTCAGTTCGAACCCTCGTGATGGCGGAGCCGCGGTACGTCCCATTTACAAGAGCGTGGGGAAACTCGAACACAGCGAATGGAAGCTCGAACGTGGAACCCACTACCTGATCAACCCTGGTTCAATTGGGCAGCCGCGCGACGGTGATTGGCGTGCCGCATTCGCCCTCTTCGATTCCGACGAATATCTCATCACCTTTTACCGTGTTCCTTATGATTTGAAAAAAGCGCAGGACCGCATCCTGGCGGCGAATCTCCCACAGCGTTTGGCAACGCGTCTGGCCGCGGGCCGATGATCTTGTAAACTCCTACAATGCCTTTTTACAGCCAGCAGAACGGGGGCGAATTGTTTCCCCGGCGCGTCCTGGGCCAACCGGAAGTCTTTATCACAGCAAACGTTGATGGCGGAGCCCGCGGCAATCCCGGACCCTCCGGTTATGGCGTCATCATCAAGGATCACGCTGGAAAGAAACTGGCTGCGCTGCACGAGTATCTCGGCCACCAAACCAACAATTTTGCGGAGTACCAGGGGCTGATTGCGGCACTCGAATACGCCGTGGGGCACGGACACAAAGCCCTCAAGGTGATCAGCGACTCCGAGTTGATGGTCAAGCAACTCAAGGGACAGTACAAGGTGAAGAGCCCCAGCCTGATCGATCTTTATCACCGTGCGAAAGAGTTGATTACCAAACTGGACTGGTTCTCGATCCAGCACGTCTTGCGCGCTCAAAATCGTGAAGCGGACGAATTGGCCAACCAGGCCATGGACCAGGGAATGGGCCGAAGAACCCAGAACGCAGGCGTAAGCGCCAGCACCCGCACACCAGACCTGAGTTCTACAGCCACGCAGGAGTTCAACGGCGTCGTTCGTGATGGCCGGATCGAGTTGCTCGATGGCGAGTTGCCGGATGGAACCCGCGTGCAGGTACGAACCAGACGGTGATCCCGTTCACATCACGGCTCTGCCGCGGATGTATGGTCATGAATGATTTTCCAGCCCTCAGGAAACTTGCGAAAAACAAGCGTGAACAGGCCGTGCGGGGTTTTTCCGCTCGGCAAGGTGAGATGCCATCGTCCCCGCACGAACGCGGCATCGGGTGAGGCCGATTCAATTCGAAGATCGCTGAACTCCAGCTTTCCCATTTGTCCCGGGGCGTTCTGATAGTGCTTTTTGTACCGGTCAAAAGCCTGCTGCCAACCCTGGGCACTTTCCCCACCCGAAAAGAACGTCAGCTCGGGCGAGTTCCAGTATCCAGCCATGAAGCTGGCCAGGTCCTCTCGATTCCAGGCTTGTACTTGGGATTGAAGTACCTGTTCAATCGCACTCTTTGGAGAAGTAGCTTGGGCAAGACCAGCCAGGCTCAGCAGAAGAAATGACAACAACAGCGCGGTGTTGCGCATCGCGGTCCTCCCGAGCAGAACAGTGTCGCACAAAAGATGCGGCACGCGCCGTCCGGGCACGGGAGATTGGTTGCCGAATGCTGAGCGCCGGCTGAATGATCTATGCGCGGCTCTTCTTCATGGCGCGTCCCCCGGCGCCGGAAACCTGCCACGGACGCTTCGGACGTGCCGGCTCTGGCTTATCGCGATCGACGACTCGATCGTATTGATACGATTCGCTGACGGTTCCGAGCGACTCGTTATATAGGCTCGGGAGCCCCAGCGCTTCCTTCAGTTCTTCGGTGAACTGATGCAGGGCTTTGAGATGGTCGGCAGTAGCGGCGATTTCAGTCTTAGTTGTTTTCAGGAACTGCTGGTATCCGCGGTTGACGAGCTTGGCGATCTCGGTTCCGACGAGATTGCCGGGATAAGCAAAGATTTTCACGGTGCCGTCGTCCGCCTTCTCGATAGCGGCGGAAACGTTGTACTTTTTCAGGAACACACGGTTTTGCGTCCCTGGAGCTTCGATCAAATCGAATCCGTGATCGCGAAGCCAGCTCACGACGTCATCATAGTTGCGTTGTTCTACTTTCGTCGCCATTTAGTCTCGCCAATCCTTCTTACATTGGGTTGGATGCAGCGCGACCCCAATCTGTGTCAGGTCGCTTTTGGAACCCAATTCGGTTTCTTATAATCTAAGGACTAGTATTAGATAACCGTTTTCAAGCCTGTAGGCACATTACGATAGTCACGGGGCATCCGTCCAACATGACGCAACTTTCAGCCAAAGCAGCGGAAACGCTTGCCTCTGGCCCGAACAGCGAAACACGAGTGCAGCTTCCCAGTCTGGGCGAGAACCCGCTCTCGAGAATCGGCAACACCCCGTTGCTCCGCCTGGCGAACATCGCTCGCCAGGTGCCGCAGGTAGAGATTCTCGGCAAAGCTGAGTGGTTCAACCCTGGCGGATCGGTAAAAGACCGTGCAGCTTTCAACATCGTTTCCGAAGCTCGTCAGAGCGGGAAATTCGGACCGGGAAAGATACTCCTCGATTCGACCAGTGGCAACACCGGAATCGCTTACGCGATGCTGGGCGCGGCGCAGGGCTTTCCTGTCACCCTGTGCATGCCGGAAAACGTCTCGATCGAGCGCAAGCGCATTCTTCAGGCCTACGGTGCGAACGTCATCTACACCGATCCCGCTGACGGCTCGGACGGCGCGATCCGTTATGCACGTGAACTCTACGCCGGTTCCCCAGAAAAGTACTTCTACGCCGACCAGTATTCCAATGACGCGAACTGGCGTGCACACTACTTGACCACCGCCAGGGAGATTTGGGAGCAGACACAGGGTCGAGTCACGCACTTCGTTTCCATGCTGGGCACCAGCGGAACCTTCGTCGGCACCACCCGTCGGTTGAAGGAATTGAATCCGCAGGTGCGCTGTATCTCACTGCAGCCCGACTCATCGTTTCACGGGATCGAAGGCGCTAAACACATGGCCACGGCAATTGTGCCCAAGATCTACGATGCCTCCCTCGCCGACGAAGACCTCGGCATTTCAACTGAGGCGTCGTACTCGATGGTCAAGCGCATCGCGCGAGAGGAAGGTCTACTGGTCGGTATTTCCGCCGCAGCCGCCGTGGTGGGCTGTTTGCAGGTTGCCGAGACCCTGAAGAAGAATCAGCCCGCTGTGATCGTGACCATTCTGTGCGACTCGGGCGACAAGTACTTAAGCGAGCGCTTCTGGGACGAGGGCTGAGTCAGGGCCTTTCTGGCTGCCTTTGTCTGCCATGTGAATCGATCTCATGTTGAAAATGGGTCAAAAGGAATACGCCGCATTACGCCAGCACGGCGAGGAAACCTATCCTCATGAATGCTGTGGTGTGCTGCTGGGCACAATGGACGGCGACGCACGAATTGTTGCTTCCATCGAGCGGTGCGGCAACACACGCGCGGACTCCCCCCATAACCGCTACCACATCGATCCCAAGGAACTGGTCCGCATACAGCGGCAGGGCCGCGAACGAGGCCAGGACATCGTCGGCTTTTACCACTCTCATCCCGACCACCCCGCCCGCTGGTCGGCTACCGACTTTGCCGAGGCCCACTGGATCGGTTGTTCTTACGTGATTACCAGCGTCGAGAAGGGCAAAGCAGCGGTCACCAACTCCTTTGAACTGCAGGGCACCGACGAGGCGGACAAGAAGTTCGCTGACGAGCTTATCCAGGTCTCATCCTGAGCAAATCGATAGACCGCTATGGGGCTAGCCTCGGCACTCACCAGTCCTTCCTGGAGGTCGGAAGCCGGGCAACAAACCCGGCTGAATCTCCAGACACATCTATGGCATCATTTACAGTCATGAGCAAAGTTCACATTCCCACGCCGCTTCGGCAGTATGCCGGGAAACACTCTGCGGTGGACGTAAAAGCCAGCACTATAGGCGAGGCCTTGAACGGCCTGGTCAGCCAGCATCCCGACCTTCGCCGCCATCTCTACACCGAGGAAGGAAAGCTGCGCTCCTTCGTTAACGTTTACCTCAACGATGAAGACGTCCGCTATCTTCAGAAGGAAGATACGCCCATTCAAGACGGTGATAATATCTCGATTGTGCCTTCGATCGCCGGAGGCCGCTGACAGCATGATTCGCGCTACCGCTCGTCCTCGAATGTCCCGCCGCTGTTGTCGTCAATCTTGTTGTCGGTAGTCCACCGTTCCGACGCGAATCGAATCCCAATCCTTTGAGGTCTTATGGCAACCACAACCGAAGTCAAACCCGAAGTCGTAGCCTTAAACAATGACGAAGTCTTGCGCTACTCGCGGCACCTGATCATGCCGGAGGTGGGCATGGAAGGGCAGCAGAAGCTCAAGGCGGCACGCGTGCTGTGTGTCGGTGCCGGCGGCCTGGGCTCCCCATTGGCTCTTTACCTTGCGGCAGCCGGCGTGGGTACTCTTGGTATCGTTGACTTCGATGTGGTCGACTACACCAACCTTCAGCGCCAGATCATCCACTCCACCGCGGATGTTGGACGGAAAAAGCTGGACTCGGCTGCTGAAAAGCTCAAAGCCATCAATCCATTCCTGAACATCAAGAAGTTTGAAACGCGGCTCTCCAGCGAGAACGCACTGGAACTGTTCCGCGACTTCGACATCATCGCCGACGGTACGGATAACTTCCCAACCCGCTATTTGGTAAATGATGCCTGCGTGCTGAGTGGCAAGCCGAATGTCTACGGCTCGATTTTCCGCTTCGAAGGCCAAGCCAGCGTGTTCGCGACCGAGGAAGGTCCTTGCTATCGCTGTCTCTATCCTGAACCACCACCTCCGGGGCTGGTTCCTTCCTGTGCAGAGGGCGGGGTGCTGGGAATTCTTCCCGGACTGGTCGGAATCATCCAGGCGACCGAGACGATAAAACTGATCCTCGGCAAAGGCGAGCCGCTTATCGGGCGCCTTTTGCTGGTCGATGCCCTCGCCATGAAGTTCCGCGAGCTGAAGCTTCGCAAGAACCCTGACTGCCCCGCCTGCGGCAAGCACCCGACCGTCACCAAGCTCATCGACTACAATGAGTTCTGCGGAATTCGCGGTGAGGAGAAACCGGTGGAAACCACTGTTCCCGAAATTCAGGTGGAAGAGCTCAAGCGGCGCATGGACGCCGGCGATGACATCTTCGTCCTCGACGTGCGCGAACCGCACGAATACCAGATCTGCAACATCAATGGTTATCTGATCCCGCTCGGTGACCTGCCGAAACGGGTCAACGAACTGGATTCCAGCCGGGAGATCGTAGCCCATTGCCGATCCGGCGTCCGAAGTGCCAAAGCTGTCAATTTCCTGCGCCAGGCAGGCTTTAAAAAGGTCACTAACCTTGCCGGAGGCATTCTCGCCTGGGCCGATCGCGTCGATCCGAAGATGCCCAAGTACTAGCTAATAAGTGCTCACCGAAGGGAGCCTCGCGGCTCCCTTTTTCGTTTTGGGAAGGCTGCCTTCGGCTCCGGCGATTCGTCTCTCTCTTCGGCTTGCGCGACCGCCCATTCGCCGCATCATAGTTCAATGTAGTCATACTCTCCCCCAATCCATGCGAGGTGCTTCCGTATGCGCAAGCTTCTCTTGGGAGTAGTGGCACTAGGCTCGACATCCATCCTGTTCGCGCAACAACCCGCTGCCGCGTCCAGCAATAACGCCTACCGGGCGCGGGTGTTCATTACCGACAGCAAGTCATGGGAAATGTCCGGTGGTTTTGGAGGAAGCTCCGACGCCTTCGGAGGCAGCGAGGGAGGCGGAGCCCGTCCTCAGACAGCCGAGATCATCAAGACCTTCGGACAGCGCTGTCCAGATGTTGTCGTCAACAACAGACAGGAACGCGCCGACTATGTGGTGTTACTCGACCACGAAGGCGGCAAGGCAGCTTTTCTCCGCGATAACAAGGTGGCTGTCTTCAATCATGACGGTGACTCGATTTTGAGCACGTCGACACGATCCCTTGGAAACGCGGTAAAGAATTCTTGCGACGCGATTGTCAATGACTGGAGAGTGCATGGCGTTGCGGTCCGCGCTGCCCAAGCGGCTCAATCAGCAAACCAGGGTTCGCCGGCTCTCGTGTCAACGTCAGCAGTATCGCGACACAGCCCGCGATTGTCTGTTTCCTCCAACCCCGTAGCGGCTGATATCGAACTGGATGGCGCCTTTGTCGGTAATACTCCTTCCACCATCGAAGTGCCTCCAGGTGATCACGTAGTGGCGATCGTGAAGTCAGGCTATCAGCGCTGGGAAAGAAAGGTGAAGGTCATGGGCGGGACGGTCAATATCAGCGCGGACCTACAAACCGAACAGAAGTAGAAAGGCCGAAAAAGAAAAGGGGAGCGCAATGCGCTCCCCCTGAAAGTCTGCCGTTTGACTACTTGCTTGCGTCGCTGCCCTTCATCTGGGCCTGGGCACTCGGTCCCAGCGCGAATGCAAATTTCTTACCGGCAAAACGAATCTCCTGGAGAGTCTTCGTTCCATCGGGATTCACCACGGTCACCGCCGCATCATTAGCGGGCTTGTTGTTGAGTTCCACGACTTGGGCGTTGCTGGTCGCAACGACTTGCCCATTCTTCAAAATGTTGAGTTGCACTGCCGGACCGTTCCCTTCCCAGGTCACTTTGTAGTCTCCGGCGGGAAGCGATTTTCCGTTCACCTGCAAAGTGTCCAGCGTCTGAAGCGATGCTTTGTGCGTGTCGCCTGCAAATGCGCCGACCGTCAATAGCAAGGAAACAACTAGAACTACCAGCTTCGAATTGAACTTCATAACCGCTCCTTCTTCCCTTTGGGAATAGTTGAGGGCGGCCCCACATCCCACCGGACTTGTAATTTTCGACCGATGGCCTACAATGCACGTCGCGGGTTAAGAAAAGGGCCGGGCCGCTGCGTCCGCTCTTTTTGCCGGGACTGTCACCGCCTGGGCCGCCAAACCTTAAGCGGGTACAGTCCCCCTTAACCCCTGATCTCTTCTCTGCCGATTACTTTCGGCTGAATTCCACGTCGCTTCGAGATACGTTTTGCCGCCGTCCGAAGTTCCGCAGTTTCTTTCTTTGACGAACAGTTCGCCGCCTCGTTAGCGACGGGGTTATGCGAAGTTCAACCGCTACATAACACCTGCCGCGCGTCAGGAAGTCAGTTCGCGCTATAAGTCTTAAGTTGGTGAGGGTCACACCTGGAGATGTTAGTTGGCGGACAATTACGATGGTGTCACCGAACAGACCACAACCGACCTAACCAATTTGCAGCACTACTTTTCCGAAGTTTTTTCGATCCAGTAACAACTTATAAGCGTCAGCAATTCGTGCCATGGGCAGCGTGTGTCCGACAATCGGACGCAGCTTTCCCTCGTTTGCCCAGGCTGACAGTTGATGCCACGCTTCTGCCATGAGAGCTGGCTGCTTCGCCAATTGCGTCAGCCATAATCCGTGGACGCTTGTGCCTTTTTCGTACAGGATGCGCGGATCAAGGCGAGCAGGTTTGCCGGTCGCGGCACCATAAGTGATCACGCGTCCAAAGTCGCCTAGGCAACGCACGCTCTTGGCGAGGTGCTCGCCGCCCAGCATCTCGAACGCGGCATCAACACCCTTTCCCTCCGTCAACTCGCGAATGGCTTCCTCGTAATCTCGATCTGTGTAATTGATTGGATATTCCAGGCCCAGCTGTTGAACACGTTCTAACTTCTCCTTCGACGAAGAAGTTCCATACATCTCAACTCCCAGCACCTTTCCAATTTCAACTGCGGCGGTACCCACTCCTCCGGCAACGGCGTGGATCAGAACCTTGGGACGCTGGCCCCTGCCCCGGCTTCCGAGTAGTCCGGCTTTCCAGTAGGCGAAATACGCAGTGAAATAGTTGACGGGGAACGCCGCCGCTTCCTCGTCCGACCATTCCGATGGAACCGGCCACACAAGCTGACGCGAGACGGCAAAACGTTCGGCGTATGCGCCATATTGCGCGTAGCCCATGACGCGCTCGCCCGTTTCCTTCACGGTGCCCGCGAACTCACGGCCGGCTATAAAGGGTGGATCCGGCAATCCGGGGTACCCGCCGGACGCGGTTAGAACATCGGCAAAGTTCACTCCGCCAGCCTTGACATCGACCAGAACCTGGTTTGTACCGGCCTTTGGTTCTGGCACGTCTCTCAACTCAATCCCGTCCGGACCTGACAAGCGGGTGATCACGAGCGCTTTCATGCGCGCAAGTCTAGCAGCAGTTCTTGCCGGGTGCGACCGCGCCGACTCACAAAAACAGCATCCCCGCGCTGACCCACGCAATCTGGAAGATTGATGGACGTCGCGGCTTATCTTGAACGTATCGGGTATACCGGATCGGTCGAGCCCACAGCCGACGTGCTCCGCCAATTGCAGCGCGCACATTTGTTCTCGGTTCCATTTGAGAACCTCGACATCAGCCGCAAACGCGAAATTGTGGTTGACCCAGCGCGTTCAGTCGCAAAGGTAGTGCTGCAACGCCGAGGAGGATTTTGCTACGAGTTGAACGGCGCGTTTTCATGGCTGCTGCGATCCCTAGGCTTTCAGGTTACCTTGCTTTCCGCACGTGTTCCCCGGCAGGACGGGAGTGAAGGACCCGAGTTCGATCACCTTGCCTTGCGTGTCGATGTCGACCAACCGTGGCTGGCGGATGTCGGATTCGGCGACTCGTTCCTCAATCCATTGAAACTCGATACGGGCGCCGAGCAGCAGGACGAGAACGGGCGCGTGTTTCGCATCCTTCAAGAAGCGGGCGAGGTACTCGAGGTGCAAAGACGAGAAGGCGACACCTGGAAGACCGAGTACAACTTTTCGCTGAAAGCGCGGCAACTCGAGGAATTTGCCGGAATGTGCCGCTATCACCAGACCTCGTTCGAGTCGCCCTTCACTCGAAAGCGCGTATGCTCGCTCGCTACCCCGGATGGTCGCATTACGCTCACTGACGGAAGGCTGATCGTCACACGCGGCGCAGAGCGCGACGAGCAGCCGGTGGCGTCAACTGCGGAGTGGGACGAGCTTTTGAAAAAGTACTTCGGCGTTGTTCTCGGCTGACGGATACAGAATCCGCTCGTGCCTGCACTGGCCAAGAACTCACCGCCCGACTCGGGAGGCGTCTATGCCCGAGCAACCGTCAACTTGTCTGTCACGACCTTCAAAGCATTCGGGGCGACGCCGACTTCAATCGGCGTATGGCAGACATATTCGCCGTCGGCGTAGACGTCAAGCGGCCGGTCGGTCTCGAGGCGGAGACGCTCGCCCTGGAAATAATCCACCTCGGGAATCTGTAGATGGCGTCCGAAATATACCCGCGGAAACAAATACGAGAGCCGGACCTTGTTCACGCGGCGGACGAGGCAGAAGTCCAGTTGGTGATCGTCCATCATAGCCTTGGGGGCCAGGCGCATCCCGCCTCCATAAAAAGGAGCGTTGGCGAACGCGATCAGCATCGCGGGAGTGTACTGGCCGCTCGGGGGTTCAGTCCCATTTCTCGCCGGGCTCTCGATTTTCATTCCGATGGGCTGGAAGCGGCGCAAGGAATTCAACAGGCTGATCGCATATCCACCGTGAGCTCGTAGCCATGCGGGCAATTGATTCGCCCGGCGGGCCGCTTCCGAATCCAGTCCGCAGCCCCCGGCGCAACAGAAATAGCGAACGGTCGGGAGCGAATAGCGCGAATTGGCGAGCGGATTGGGGCCGATCGGGGTGATTGTGCCAAGGTCGACCACAAAGACGTTGCTGCGATCCGAAACGAAATGCTGCCAGGCAGCGAGCGAATCACGGATTTTCAAAAGACCCAGGGCGCGGGCGAAATCATTGCCGCTGCCTCGCGGCACAATCAACACCGGCTTACCCAGCCGGGAAAGCTGTGCCAGATGACGATGGATGGTGCCGTCCCCGCCGAAAATCAGGATTGCATCGGCAGCATCGGGCGAGGTAGGTAAGCCAAGCGTCCACTGCACGCGCGCATCGGTCTGAAACGGCTTCAGGTCCGCAATTGAAGAGCCCAGGCCGAGAATCGCGGCTGCACGCATTTCGCGAATGGTAACAGAACAGACAACACCCGGCTCGAAGCAGGCTTCGCCACTAGCACGCCCTTACGATTTTTTCTTTTCGATCTTGGCCCACGTGTCTTTCAGGGCGACGGTGCGGTTGAACACCGGCTTACCTGCCGTCGTATCGGGATCGACGCAAAAATAACCCAGCCGTTCGAACTGGTACCGCTCTCCCACTTTGGCGCCGGCGAGCGACGGCTCAATTTTCGCGCTGCTAACAACCTCGAGAGAATTCGGATTCAGGTTGACCGTGAACTCATGGCCTTCAGGCACGTCGTTCGGGTTTTCTTTTGAGAACAGGTTTTCGTACAGCCGCACTTCGGCTTCGATGGCATGTGCCGCCGAGACCCAGTGGATGGTCGATTTTACTTTGCGGCCGTCCGGCGTGTTACCACCACGGGTTGCGGGATCGTAGGTGCAGTGCACCTCAATCACCTCGCCCTTGTCGTTCTTAACCACGCCGGTGCAGGTCACGAGGTAACCGTAGCGAAGCCGAACTTCCCGACCTGGAGACAGACGGTAATACTGTTTCGGGGGATCCTCGCGGAAGTCGTCCTGTTCGATGTACAGCACGCGCGAGAACGGGACTTTGCGCAAGCCGGCACCCGGGTCCTCCGGATTATTAACCGCATCCATTTCCTCGACCTGGTTCTCCGGGTAATTGTCTATGACCACTTTCAGAGGACGCAGCACGGCCATAACGCGGGGAGCGCGCCTGTTCAGGTCTTCACGGACGAAGTGCTCCAGCATGGCAAGTTCAAGCACACCGTCGGTTTTGGAAACGCCAATCGACGCCACGAAATTCCGGATCGCTTCCGGCGTGTAACCGCGGCGTCGAATCCCGACCAGCGTC
Source organism: Terriglobales bacterium (assembly GCA_035652095.1). GTDB lineage: Bacteria > Acidobacteriota > Terriglobia > Terriglobales > Acidobacteriaceae > DASREM01. The sequence goes on from DASREM010000010.1 coordinate 20,576, forward strand.
GGCATCCGCGGATCGTCCCAGCCGCGGACATGACCTTCCTGCACCAGGCGCAGCAGCTTGCGCTTGCTCAGCAGCGTGTAGGTCAAGTTCAGGCGGTCGAACTCGATTTGCTGCGAGGGAAAAATCCCGAGCTGCTCGATGAACCAGTTGTATAGCGGCCTGTGGTCCTGGAACTCCAGCGTACACATCGAGTGGGTAACCTGCTCGAGCGAATCGGACTGGCCGTGGGCGTAGTCGTACATCGGGTAAATGCACCACTTGTTCCCCGTGCGGTGGTGTTCGGCGTGCAGGATACGGTACATCACCGGGTCCCGCATGTTCAGGTTCGGCGAACCCATGTCGATCTTGGCGCGAAGTACGCGCGAGCCGTCCGGGAATTCTCCCGCTTTCATGCGCTGAAAGAGGTCCACGTTTTCTTCGACCGAGCGGCCGCGATACGGACTGTTCTTTCCGGGCTGGGTCAGAGTGCCGCGGTACTCGCGAATCTGGTCGGCGGTAAGGTCGTCGACATAGGCCTTCCCAGCCTTAATCAGTTGCAACGCCCACTGGTAAAGCTGATCGAAGTAATCGGAGGCGTAGTAAAGGCCGTCCCAGTGAAAGCCGAGCCAGCGAACATCCTCCTGAATCGATTCGACGTACTCGGTCTCTTCTTTCTCCGGATTGGTGTCGTCAAAACGAAGGTTGGTGTGCCCGCCGAATTCGTCAGCCAGGCCGAAATCAAGGCAAATAGCTTTTGCGTGCCCGATGTGCAGGTATCCGTTTGGCTCTGGCGGAAACCTGGTTTGCACACGGCCGCCATACTTATTCGTCTCAAGGTCGCGGACTATGATGTCGCGAATGAAGTTGGACGGCTTCGGCGCTTCGGGGGCAGGCTTTGCACCCGCATCACTGTTAGGATTTGCGGCGTTCATCTTTACTCTATTTTATCGTGGCGCGACGAAAGGCGCTTGCAGGGGACACGAAACCCGTCTGCGGATCCGTGCATTATGCGCGATGCGGTACCAATGGCTAAATGGGACTCGCTTCGGTACGCACCGCAGAGGTGACGTTATCGGGGTTATCGGAAAACGACTTGCCCGGTCCGTAGGCAGCTTTTTCGTACTTGCTGCCTGCCCTGCGAATCGCGTCGTGCCAGCCGTCGTCCCACGTGATTCGAGCCTCGCCGTCCACAACTACCCACTTACCGTGAACACTGCCGAGCGTCTTGCTCGCTCCCCCGTCCCGATCCAAGGTGATCATGAAGGTGCCGAGGGCCCCTCCGCCCACTCCCACTTTCCATTTCCCGAGAAAGCGTCCTTGACCGGAAGTGCCGACCGTCTTTTTCGGCGAGTTGAACTCGATACGGGCAACATCGGCCATGGCGAACGTCTTTTGTGTGCCGTCTTTAAGGACGATCACAATGGAATCCTGCGCCGATGCCGGCCGGGAGTTCATTATGGCTAGCGCCAATAACGGCATGAATACAAGCAGCGAAAGATTTCGCATAAACCGCTCCTCTATTCAGGTACGAAGAAGCATGTGAAACAGTTCAACCGAGTAGGGGTCCCAGGCGTACGCCGCCCTGCAGCTGTGGCCGATGAAGCGCCGCTACTGCAAAGCCGCAATTGCCTCGTCGATCCTTGCCAGCGTCTTTTCCCTTCCGAGCACCGCGAGCGTCTCGAACAGCGGCGGCGCGTTCTTCCGGCCACAAGCCGCCACACGTATCGGCTGGAACATCTGCCCAGCCTTTAGCCCCAGTTCCTGGGCTGATGCGCGCAAAGCGTGATCAAGAGCATCATGAGTAAACTCAGTCCGGCTTAGCACCTCTTTGGCTTTGGTCAACACTTTCACCGCCATGGCGGCATCGCCCTTCTGAGGAACCAGTTCACTCGGATCATAAGGCGGCAGTTTGTCGACAAAAAAGAAATCTGCCACCGTAAGTACATCCCGCAGCAACTTGATCCTTTCCCGCACCAGCGGCGTGATTTGCAGCATCTCCTTAGCAGTAACCTGAAAACCCGCCTCCCGCACGATTGGCAGCAGACGATTCGATAGGTCCTCGACCGGTAATGCCCGGATGTGTTCCGCGTTCAGCCAAATCGCCTTGGGGTCGAAAGTCTCTTCGGGGGTGGTCGCCGGTTCTTTAAAATTCACCACAGCATTGGCACGGTTAATGCCTTCGAGAGAAAAGGCGTCCACCAGCTCCGCCGTGCTCATCTGCTCGCGGTCATTTTTTGGGGACCATCCTAGGAGGCATAAGAAGTTGATGAAGGCTTCCGGAAGAAATCCGGCATCTCGATACGTCGTCACACTCACCACCGGCCCGTGGCGACGCTTGGAGAGCTTTGTGCCGTCCGGAGCAACCAAAAGCGGCAGATGAGCGAACGCCGGCGCCTCGGCCCCTGCTGCCTGGAAGATCAGAACATGTTTGAACGTGTTCGAGAGATGGTCCTGTCCACGGATGATGTGGTCAATGCGGAGATCGATGTCGTCAGCGCAGGAAGCGAGGTGGTACGTCGGCATCCCGTCGCTGCGAAGTAGCGCGAAATCCTCGATGTCATCCGATGCCTTTTCCTGCCGCCCATAGACGGCGTCGGTGAAACCCACGGTGGAACCCGTCCCCCGGGGCACCAGGAACCGGAGGGCAAACGGCTCACCCGACGCGGCACGCCGATCGCTCTCCTCTCGAGAGAGCTCGCGCATTCCGGGGTTAAACAACCACGTGCCTTGCGCGCCGGACTTCTCCGCCTCGCCACTGTGGGCCGGAGTGAAGTCTCGGTACGCGAGCCCGCGTTGGAAGATCGCCCAGGCGGTCTGTTGATGCAGCGCAAGCCTTTCCGATTGCTTGTGTTGCTCATCCCAACCGAGTCCGAGCCAGGCCAGCCCCTCAAAAATCGAGTTCACCGAGGCCTCAGTGTTACGCTCGACATCCGTATCGTCCAGCCGCAGGACCACGGTCCCCCCATGATGGCGGGCATAGAGCCAATTGAAAATGAATGTCCGGGCACTGCCAACGTGCAAAAAGCCGGTGGGCGAGGGAGCGAATCTTACTCGTGGCTTGCCGCCGGAACCGGGCTTACGCAGGAGTGAGCTTTCAGGTGGATTGGGCATCCGAGGTAACCAATTTTCGATGTTACGGGGCAGTAAAAAAGTTCGTCAAGCCAGCACAGTCCTAGCCTTGCGGGGCCTTTCGCTTCGATTCTGGCCGAGATGACTTCCGGGCATCCGATATGGCCTAAATAGTATTGTCTTGGGATACGCTGTATGAAACCATTGTCAGAACAAAACAGGGTTGTTTCGTCTCCAGGCAGGAGATACTTGGGCTATTAGCGCCGCTCCATGAACAGCGTGATGACCAGCGTCGTCGTGATCCCGGGCATTGTCGCCCTGTTGATCTTCTTGCTGTTCACCTATCTTTACGAACAGAGTCGGCAATCTTATTTCAGGGCGTGGCAGATAGCCTGGGGCGCGTATTGCGTCCATTATGGACTCGATGCTTGGACGTATTACCGCAGTCCTTCGGCGCTTGTGTTTCTCCTGGGCACGCTCCTGATGGTCGCCATGGCCGTCTGCATTTTCGTTTCGACTCGTCTGATCCGCGAGCGTTTCCGACTGCGCTGGCATGAGTTCGCGATCGCCGCGGCGGGTATGGGGCTCGCCGGATGGGCTCTCTACACCCACACTCGCGGAGGCATTTTCCGGCCGGACTTAAATCCGGAGCCCCACTTCACGGTCGAAGCGGGTCTGGGCCTCGTCCTCTTGTACTCGTCGTTTCACTTCTACCGCTACGCTCACCAGAAGGGCTCGCTTGCCTTCAAGTTGCTCGCTGTCGCACTTGCTCTTTGGGCGGTCCTGATGGGTCTTGGCCAGTTCCAGAACCCATTCCTGACTTCCATGGTCGGTGGCCACCTTCTGGGTCCGATTCCCCAGATGTTGCTGGGAATCGCCATGGTAATGGTGCTGTTCGAGAATGAGCGCAACGCCGTTCAGGAAAATGCGCTGGCGTTCTCGACTTTGGGGGTTGATCCCACCCGCATCCTGGGGGCCCGGGACCTGGTACCCAGCATGACCAGCATTCTGGAGAGATTAGTAGCACCGCTGCCAACACGCCGCGCAATCATCTACATCTCCGAGCGCTGGAAGAGCGTGTTGCCGTCCGTACAGCGCGGGTTTTCCCCTGAGCTGCTCGAAAAGCTGCAGACCCAGGGTGCGGGGGAATACATTTCCGAATTGGCTTACCGGCGAGGCGGGTTCTTTACGTTTCGCGATCTGGCAGAGCTGAGCGAGCCTCTTCCCGCCTTGCCCGGAGCTCGGTTCGAGCAATTTAAGAACGTCCTGAAAGAAGAATCGATTCGCCAGCTCACCGCCGTTAGTCTGCAAACCCGTGAGCATAACTTCGGCGTCGTTCTGTTCCCGCACGCTCAGAGCAAGGTATTTGGCTCCTCGAACTTGAGGTTGCTGATCGGACTGGCGTTGCAGCTGGGACTCACGCTCGAAAACTATGTAGTCATGCACGATGCCCAGCGGCGCACAAAGGAATACGAGCTGCTGACCGAAATCGGGCAGGCCATCAGCTCCCGGCTCGACCAGGAGGAGGTCCTGCGGACCATCCAGAAAGAGCTCGGGCAACTGTTCGAGACCGGCACTTTTTATATCGCCTTTCAAGAGGGCGACGAAATCCGCTTCGAGTTGGAACTGGAGAGCGGAGAGGTGCTGCCGAAGCGTTCCCGCAAAGCCGGAAATGGCCTGACGGAGTACATGCTCCGCACAGGCCAACCGCTCCTGATTCGCTCCGACCTGGAGCGGGCCAGGGAAAAGCTGGGTGTCACGCTCGTGCCTGGGAAGCCGGCAAAGTGTTTCTGTGGTGCTCCGATCCTCCTGGCAGGCAAACCGGCCGGCGTCATGGTGGCCATGAGCACCGATCGCGAATTCGTCTTCGAGCAGCGCGATTTGGAAGTCATGCAGACCGCGGCGGGCCAGGTTGCGGTTGCCGTGGAGAATGCCCGGCTCTTCGCCGAGGAACAGCGGCGCGCGAGACAGTTCGCTTTCCTCAATAACATTTCCAAGACCGCGATCTCTAGCGAGGATGCCGAGCAGATGCTGGCCGACATCGTCTCGGAGATTCAGAAGAACTTCCGCTTCGATCACATCGGCATTGGCATCCTCGACTACGTGACCAAGGACATTGAAATCAAGGCAGAGGCTGGCAGTACTGCCAAGGCGCTCGGCAAGCGCGTTCCCCTTGGAGTCGGGATTGTGGGACGCGTGGCCCGCACCGGCGAAACAGCCCTGGTGCAGAACGCCGGCCAGGGACATCTGCTCGGAGTTCTGCCTTCCTCCAAGGCCGTCCTGTGCATTCCGATCACCTATGGCGAGTCGTTGCTCGGCGTGCTCAACGTGGAAAGCGAGCGGGAGAACGCGTTCTCCTCGCAGGATGTGCTGATCCTCAACACGCTCGCCGACCTGCTTGCTACCGCTCTGCACAATTCCTTCGTCTTCCAGAAGCTGCAACAGCAGTCGATCACCGATGGTTTGACCGGCATCAAGACGCGCCGGTTCTTCTGGGAAGCGCTGACGTCGGAATGGAAGCGCGCCTCGCGCTCGGGCCGGCCATTCTCGGTCGTGCTGATCGACTTGGACAAGTTCAAGGAAGTAAACGATACGCTGGGCCACCTCGAAGGTGACCTCGTGCTGGCGCGGGTGGGACGCCTGCTCGAACAGAAGTGCCGGCAATCGAACGTAGTGGCGCGCTATGGCGGTGACGAGTTCATCATCCTCATGCCTGAGACCGGCGTCGAGCAGGCGCAAATCCTGGCCGAACGCTTGCGGCTCTGGATTGCAACCGACCCCATGCTGGCCGAGCACCACATCACCGGCAGCTTCGGTGTGGCTAGTTTCCCCGTACACGGATTCTCCGTCGAGGACATCATTCGCGTCGCGGACGCCGGCATGTACGTCTCCAAGCACGCTGGCGGAAACCGCGTATCGACCGCGGAGGAGTACGCCGAGGGAGAGTCGGCGGCGGTTCAGCGGCAGTTGATTTCGGGATATATCGAGGGATTCCTCCAGCGCGAGCACAGTGGGCCGGAGCACATGGAGGAGCTGGTCTCCACTCTCCGGAAGCTCGCGGGCGGGGAGGAGTGCAATACAGATATGCTGCGGGAAGGCATTGAGGCCGTGAATCGCGCGGCAGAGAGCCGCGAAGTCCAGGCTTCCGGGCATAGCGAGATGGTGGCTCGCTACGCTGACTTGATCGGACGCGCGCTTGGGCTCCCGCCCGACGAATTGGCCGACCTGGTGTACGCAGCACGCGTACACGATATCGGAAAGCTCTTTGTTCCGGAGCGGATTCTCAACAAGATGGGACCGCTGACCGAGGACGAGCTGCACAAGGTGAAGAGCCATGCCCGGACGGGCGCGGAAATTGTCTCGATCATTCCTGCCGGAGAGCGGATCACGAAGGCGGTGGAGCACCATCACGAGGCGCTCGACGGTTCAGGTTATCCGGCCGCCTTGCGCGGAGAACAGATTCCGCTCTGGGCGCGCATACTGGCCGTCGCCGATGCTTACGTCAACATGACAACCGACCGGTCTTTTGCCCCGGCGAAGACCAGCGATCAGGCATTGGCTGAACTGGAAAAGCTTAGCGGAGTGCGCTTTGACGGCATGCTCGTGCGTTTGCTTATTCGTCAGCTGAAAACCGAACGTACTCCCAGTCTCTAGCCAACGTTCGTCAGTGGCCGTTCCCAAGACCTGCAAAAGCACTTCTGTTCAACTCACTTGAATCCGCAAACCCGAAACTGGTAAGTGTCTTCTATGAGCGTGTCGCTATCGATAGAAAACAAGGTCGCGTTAATCACCGGAGGCTCCAGAGGAATTGGGGCCGCTGCCGTTCGTATGTTCGTCCGCGCTGGAGCGCGCGTCGCTTTCAATTATCAAACCGCGAAAGCTGCGGCGCAGAGACTCGCAGACGAGTGCGGTCGACAGAGATGTATCCCCCTGCAATGCGACTTGACGGGAACCGAAAGTGCCCACGAACTGGTGAGCGCAGTGGTCACGCAGTTTGGACGGGTGGATATCGTGGTTGCCAACCATGGCGTCTGGCCGGCGGAAGACGTACCAATCGATCAGATGGCTGACCAGCAGTGGCGAAACACGTTGGCCGTCAACCTGGATGGCGTCTTCGGGCTGGTGAAGCATTCCGTCGCCCAGATGAAAAAGCAGGATCGCAATGGACCCGCAGCGGGGCACATTGTCCTGGTCAGCTCGACTTCGGGACAGCGCGGAGAGGCGTTCCACTGTGACTATTCCGCAACCAAGGGCGCGCTGATCAGCCTGACAAAGAGCCTCTCCTCGGAACTGATTCGCGACGGAATTTACGTGAACTGTGTCGCGCCCGGCTGGGTGGACACGGACATGTCCCGACCGGCGTTGGCCGATCCCAAGACCCGCGACGCGATCTTTGCCACCATCCCGCTGGGCAGGGTTGGCACTCCCGAGGAGATTGCCGCGCCGATTCTGTTCCTGTGTACGGAACACGCCGGCTTCATCAGCGGGGAAATCTTCAACGTGAACGGCGGGGCTGTACTGGTCGGCTGAACCTGGATGGCTCAAAGCCTAAAGTATGATCCGCGCTGGCAATCGAGCCAAGCAGCTACAATAGAACACGCAGCGTCTAAACCTATAGGCAATGAAGGGCTTCCTCGCACTTTTTCTATTTGTATCCAGCGCGCTGGCGCAGAACACTCCGGCGGAGCAAACGACTGCGCCCCCGTCCGCGAGTGGTAATCCCACGGCTGCGCAGCCTCAGACTGGACAGTCGTCCGCCGACCAGGAAAACTCCCGGAAGGCGAAGGATCTGATTGCTCAGATGATCCAGGCGCTCGGAGGGCCGGCATATCTCAACATGCAGGATATGTCGCAACAGGGCCGGACCTACAGCTTCTTCCACGGACAGCCGAATAGCGTCGGCACACTGTTCTGGCGGTTCTACAAATACCCTGACAAGGACCGCGTCGAGGTCACCAAACAGCGTGACGTGGTGTACCTCCACACCGGCGACAAGGGGTATGAAATTACCTATAAAGGAACGGCGTCGGAAGACCCGAAGCTGACCGACGAATACAACCGCCGTCGCGAGCACTCCATGGAATGGGTAGTACGCAAGTGGCTGAATGAGCCGGGAATTGCCCTGTTCTACGAGGGCAATACTGTCGCCGCGGACAAGCCGGCCGAACAAGTAACCATTCTCAATGCAAAAAATGACTCGGTGACTCTCTACCTGGATGCGACCACTCACCTGCCCATCAAGAAGACGTTCTCCTGGCGTGATCCCACCGATAAATTACGCAACACCGAGGAAGAAGTCTTCGACGGCTATCGAAACGTGCAAGGTATCCGAACCCCCTTCAGCGTTACTCGCTATGAGAACGGCGACATGGCCAACCAGCGGTTCTTGCACGAGGTCAGCTACAACACGGGCTTGAAGGATTCGCTTTTCGAAGCGTCCATTACCTACGATCCCAAGAAATTGCCCGGAAAGCACTGACGCGATCCCTCGCTGTAACCTCGATGCCCCGCTGAACCGCTGGCTCCTATGTTGCTGTAACCAAAGGTCGGCCTTCCGCAAGCGTCTCCCGGAAACCACCAACTGTGGTCGATTTGCCACAGACAGAATTTGTTTGTGGCTCGTAATCTAGTCATGCAAGGAGAGATATCCCCCAGGACCTTGGTTCAAGAACAGACAATCCGAACAGCCGTCGAGTGTAACGGTCTTGGCCTGCACAGCGGCGCTCCTGTCCACTTGAAGATCATTCCCGCAGCTCCCGGCTGCGGGATTGTTTTTCGCCGCGTTGATCTCGATGGCTTTCCTGTCGAGGCGATCGGCAGAAACATCGCTCGCGTCAGTTACGCGACCAGCCTGATGAAAAAAGGCGTCCTGATCTCCACGACTGAGCATCTCCTGTCAGCGTTTATTGGCGCTGGGGTCGATAATGCGATCGTCGAACTGGACAATCTCGAGCTTCCCATTCTCGATGGAAGCGCGCGCCCCTTCGTCAACATGATTGCTAAGGCAGGTATCCGCAAGCAGCGGCGTCCACGGAAGTATTTACGTATCCGCCGCGAAATTGAACTTCGGGAAGGCGACAAGTTCATCGCCGTCTACCCGGCCGATACGTACTCAGTATCGTACTCGATCAATTTCCCCCATCCCCTGATCGGAAATGAGACCTACGAGGCAGACCTGTCCAATGGCGACTACGCATCGGCAATTGCACCCGCCCGCACCTTCGGGTCAAGGGAAGATGAGCAGGCGATGCGAAACATGGGCTTGATCCGGGGAGCGTCGCCGGAGAACTGCATCGTACTGTCGAGGACCGGAGTCGAGAATCCGCCGCTGCGCTTTGCCGATGAGTTTGTACGTCACAAAGTACTGGACCTGATTGGCGATCTGGCCCTCATCGGGCGGCGCATTCTGGGACGCGTGGTAGCCGATCGCGCCGGCCACGCCATGCACACCGCGTTGGTCACCAAGATCCTGAAAGACCGTAGTCTGTGGGAAGAAACTACTCTAGATACTGCTGCGGAACCGGCATCTCTATCGATAACATCGTCGCTCGCCAATCAGTCGGTTTGATTGCCACGCCCAACAAGCCTGTCAGATACCGTACCAACCGCCGCCATTTCTTACGAGGGATTCTGTAGGGCGTCCGGGGAACATCCCTCACAGCAGCCATGGCCTGCTGCGTGTACCAGAGAAAAGCATGGCGGCAAGGGTGTATCAGCGTTACTCCTCCAGATTTCGCCGTATTGTCGCCTGCGTTCGCTTGGGCTTCAATGAGGATGCACGCGACAATTTTGGGGCATATCAATGGCTACGGGAACAATCAATACTAACCTTGATCCGACGAAGTGGAAGCAGCTGTTCGAGTCTGCTTTGGATGAACTGTCTGGCGACACGCAGGTTGACCGCAAAAAGCCGATTTACCAGCGCAAAGCCGTCGTCACCGACGAGCCTGAATACAAGCGAACCGATCGCGCGCTGACCAACGCCGCCGACGCTCTGTCTGCACTTTGGAAGATGTCGCCGTCAAAGCCGGCATTCCGTTCCTCCAAATAGAAGAAGGCCACGCTCGCGGTGAACGTGGCCTGTTCAGCTCGACTTCCCTTTTACATCTACTGTTTCGGAGCTCCATCGGTCTTGACCGCCTGGTCGGCTTTCGCCGTCTGTGCGGTTGCGCTTGACGCGTCAGCCGGCCCCGTGGCCATCTCGGCAGCTCTCGGTGTCTCTTGGACTGGCTTCTGCTCTTCGGCAGATTTCGCCTCTTCAGCCCCTATTTCAACACCGGCTTGGGCCGCATCCGGCGCTTCGCTGATCTTCACGGAAGCCAGGATTTTCTCCAGCTTGTTGAAGACGGACTGGCGATCGACCGGCGTAAGGTCCTGGTCGATGCCGGCGCCCGAAGTACCCAGCCCCATCGCGAATTCATAGCACACGCCGTTCTGATAAGTGTGATAGTACTTCGCGTCGGACTGCTTCATGATCTGGCCGGTGAAGTCTTCCACCACGTCGAACTCCGAGCCGTTGATGTTTACGCGAGTCGGCTGGATCTTATTCGAGTCGCCTTCCGTGGTGTTCGCGACCGAGAATTGCGAGCACTCGTCTGCCGTGAGTTTGTCATTGAGGCTGACATCGAAATACGCTGAGCGAAAATCGGTGTCAGGGTAGGAGCCTTCCGGCATCTCGACCGCAACCAGCGGACGGCCGCCGGGCTGGACGAAGCTCATTCCAACCGGGCCAAGACCGGCCAGGTCTTTTCCAAGCTCATCGCCCGACTTCAGCGAGTACTTGCGCGGATAGCGGAAAGAAATCCCGCTCGTCTTGTCACTGTAGGTGACGTTTACCGCCCGCTTCCGGGCGGACTTCTTCGGAGTTGGCGCAACCGGGGCCGAAGCTGCCTGAGTTGCAACCGGCGCGGCAGGCGTGCTGTTGAAGGCCTGCATTGAGGGGTTCTGATTTTCTGAGTTTACGGATGAGTTGGTCGATTTCTTCGAGCAGCCCACCGCGACGAAGAAGGCCGCAATCAACAGAGCCACGCTCACCGCTGCCGTGGCCTGTATTCCGGACCAGGTGCTGCGGACCGGACGCTTGTTGTTGTCTTCCGAATTGAACAAAGTGGTTACTGACATTGGGATCACCTCCTGCTGCATTACGCAGTCGGTAATCGATAAGGCAGGGCCGGTGCCAATCGGGAGACGTTGATTCAACGAGAGTTACGCTTCGAAGGACTCACCGAAGCGTGGTGCGAGATACACGCCGTGTCCGCGATAACACGCTGTCCTTCGTGCCCTTTGTGCGACCTTTGTGTCCTGTGTGGTGAAAAGAAGCTCAACCACAAAGGACACCAAGGGAACACAAAGGAACAAGAGGAAGAGGCCTTTATCGCGCACCCAGGGGTATTTGTCTGAAAAAGAAAAGCGGACACCCTTGCATCAGGATGTCCGCCGGAAATCTTTGGCGCGGAACCTAGGCTCGGGCGCCGGCAGCGGCAACGGGCTCAGGAGTGGTCTCCTTGGCTTTTACGTCCTCGCCGTTGGATTTCTGCGGCTGTCCAGGCTGGCCAGCCTTGCGAATATCGATGCCGCCCTTGAAAAAGGCACCGTCTTCGATCGAGATGCGCGCCGCGACCACATCGCCAGTGAGCGATCCGTCACTGCGGATGTCAACCCGGTCGCTAGCGGTCAGATTGCCACGCACCTTGCCGAGGACCACGATTTCGCGGGCGTTGATATTGGCGGACACCACACCATTGCGGCCGACGGTCACGCGGTTGCCGGAAAGGTTAATGGAGCCCTCGACGCGGCCATCGATGTAGAGCGACTCCGAACCAGTCACTTCGCCCTTGATCACCAGCGACTTTCCGATCGTGGCCTGCTCTGCCGTGTTGGTGGATACCGGACGCGGGGCGGGAGCTTCGCTCACGCTGGATTGCGTCGGGGTGGACATGGCAGGACGCTCCGGCTCCGGAGTGCCCGGCCGAGCGGGGGTCGTAGGCTGATTAGTGGGCTTCCACATTGTTAAGAAAATCCTTTCCTTGTGATTGGGAGTGATTGGTTGGCCGCACTTGTGTGACCAATTCGCATTGTACTCCGCAGTAGTCCAGAGTTGTTGTGGAAATCCTTTGTAGATGCTGATTTTTCGCGCACTTCGGCGTGGCCGTCCCTACGAGCATTCACCCAGCCAAAGTGTAATAATTCCCACAGCAGAGAAGTTTCGGCACGAGGCCTTAACAAAAGTGAACCGACCCGTGCACGAATGCCATCCACTGCGTCATAGGTACGATAGGGGGTTTCCCTTATGGACGTTGAACGTGGGCATGTTACCCGCCCTGATAATACCGAGCACGCTCCTTATTACAGCCGCTACATTTCCGTTGTACCCGGAGCCGACATCATCGTGACCTTGCAGACGCAGGCAGAGGACATGGAGTCGCTGCGCGGGC
>DASREM010000011.1:0-195923 GCA_035652095.1 Terriglobales bacterium
TGGATGGAAGACAACAAGCCCTGGATTGCCAAAGGCCCGTCGGGAATTGCGCTGAGAAGCCTGGTCGAATTCGCCAAGAACTTCGGAAGCTGAACGACCGCCACGGATTTGCACGATTTCACTTGATCCCTGAATTCGTGGAGCTCCGTGGGGCTTCTCCAGCCATCGCATTCAGCTCTGTTCGCATCTCAACTCCGCTCGGGTGAATCCACACGGAGGTGCGGATGAAAGCTTTATTTTTTGTGGGGCTGGTCGTGCTGATCCTGGGGGTCGTGTCGTTCTTCGTACCGTTTCCGAAAACTGAGAACCACGGGGTCAAAGCCGGAGATCTCAGCATCGGGGTGCAGACCCGCCATGACGAGAAAGTGCCGCCGATAATCAGTGCGGTGATGATCCTCGGCGGCGCAGGCATGATGATTGCCGGCCGCCGCGCCGCGTAATCTTCCAAAAACACGAAAGCCACGGATCTGGGCGAATCAACGCGGGACCGATATGAAAATGAAAATGCCCGCGTCGAATCCGCTCACATCCGTGGCTGGTTGATCCTGCTACTTGCTGGCCCTTTGGTACGCCTTCCGCAACTCGGTCACGAACGGTGTCTCGCCCTTCTGCAAGCCCTGGACTCCCATTACCCGCCACAAGTAGGTGCCCGGGATCGCAGGATCATAGACCGCAAGAACGTCTTCGCTCCCGCGAGACTGTACGGCGATCACCATGTCAGCTTCGCTCGGCTTATAGACGATGGTGAAGTGTCCCCACTTCTGGAGCGCGTCCTGCACATTCGCGATCGCCTGGCGATCCTGGTCGAGAATCTCGGGACGGAACTGATCTCCGTCATAGCTGGTGACATAAACAAAACGGGCGTTGATCAGGGTCCTGGGAAAATCAGGACTTTTCGCAGACACACTGGGAGCGGCATACACGGTAGCTGCCGCGAACAATAACAGAGACACAATCCCCCAAAGCTTCTTCACAAACACCTCCATCTGTCCGTAAGTGATTGGATGAGAGGTATGTAGCTTTGGATGCCAAGAAATTTGCCGTGAATCCGACAGACGTCGCTAGTTGTATAGCTTATAGTTATGGATGGACAAAATCGAATCAAACCGTGCTGCGAAGGTCGGACCGTTGTCTAGAATGCCTCGCCAGCGCTCTCCAAAGCCGCAGGATCGCGTTTCTCGCCCGGGATGCTGTTCTCGGGCAGGGCCGAGCATGCAAGCCCCTAAAAACGCCTTATAACGCAAAATATGGAATTCTGTATAACTTCGAGGATTGTACGTACAATTCACATGACGGGAGGGACCGTGATTCCCATCATGGCAAGCGCCCGTATCAATTCGCGACGCACCACGGCAACCGTTGCCAGCAGGAAAGTTTTTCGAGCCTCGTCGCTTTCGCTGAGAATGGGATGGCGGTGGTAGAAGTAATTGAACAACTGCGACAGCTGGAATGCATGCTTGGCCAGGTAGGCCGGCTCCGCGGTCGCGACACACTGATCCACCACCGTCGAGGTTTTGGAGGCGGCGAGCCATAACTGCCAGATCTCATTGCCGGTCTCGCCATTCAGATATTCCGCCAATTGGTCTTTCCTGATTTTTGCGGCGTGTTGCTGAAAGTGTTCCGGATCGAAACCACCCTTGCGGAAGATGTTGGTGGCGCGCACCACGGCATACTGAGCGTACGGCCCGGTCTCGCCTTCGAAGCTGAGCGCCTCTTCAAAATCGAATGCAATCACCGATTGCTTGGTGAACTTGAGCATGAAGTAGCGCAGGGCGCCAATCGCGATCTGGCGCGCGATGGAAGAGCGATCGTCTTCGCTTAACTCAGGATGTCGCGTGTCCACTTCTTTCTTTGCAGAATCGATCAAGCGATCGATCAGGTCGTCAGCCTTTACGCCGAAGCCTTTGCGTCCGGACACCTCGATGTAAGGCCGGGCCTTGTCCTCGTCGGAGAGCTGGTAACCGAGCTCAGAGGCGCAGCGGGGAGTGAGCGCAACCATCTCGTAGGAAAAGTGCGTGTAGTGATCGGCCTGGTCTTCGAAGCCGAGTGCCCGCAAGGCTTCAATGACGGCGTTCTGCGCCTCGGCCTGACGCGCGTCGATGACGTTGTAGATTTCGCTGACTCCCCCGAAGTGCGGATGCTCGGGTTCGCCGTCGATGGTGGAGATCCAGCACTCACGATCATCGGGGTAAAGATAAAACTCCTTGTATCCGAAATCTTTCCCCAGCAAGCCGAACTTCCAAAGGTGGTAGGCGATGTCCTTGCCGACATAGCCGACTGTGCCGTTGGAGCGGACGATGACTTTCTGGTCGTCTTCGGGGATACCCTCCGTGTTCTCCGCGTCGACTGTGATTGAAGGCTTTCCACCCCGCCGCATCACCCAGCAGCCCTTGTTCTTGCCCTCACGGATGTAGACCAGCACGGCTTTTTGCTTCATCAACTCGAAAGCCGCGTCCCAGAAATGCAGGTGCAGGATTTCACTCTCGCGCGGCAGGAAGTCGTACTCGATGCCCAGGCGCTCCATGGTTTCAAGATGGCGGCGCAGCACCGCGGTCGAGATCAGCTCGGCTGCCGCGGCGGTCTCGTTCCCGCCTTTTTCGATGGCATGCAAGGTCTCAGAGCGCGCCTTGAGATTTTCTTTCTCAACTTCGTACCAGTGCGAAGCGCGCGCGTAAATATCCCAGCAATAGTAGTCGAAGCGAGGCTGGCGGCTGAGTTCTTCAATCTCGTCGAAAGAATTCTTTTCGAGGTGCAGGAAGCCGACCACGACGTCGGCGACTTGCACGCCGGTGTTGTCGATATAGTTCTGCACATCCACTTCCCTGCCCTGAAAGCGCAGCAGGCGGACGAACGTATCGCCGAGGATCGCGTTGCGCAAATGCCCGACGTGTGCCGCCTTGTTGGGGTTGATGCTGGAGTGCTCGACCAGAATTTTGCCGGACGGGACTTCCGCAGCAGGAGTTTCATCGTCGATCAGCGCCGCGGCCATTGCTGCCCGGTCGAGAAAGATGTTCAGGTATCCGGGGCCGGCGACTTTCATCCCGGCCACACCTTCGATAGAACCGATTTCTCCGCGAATCTCCTCAGCGATTTTCAGCGGGGCCGTGCGCAGCGGCTTGGCGAATGGAAATACCGGAAGCGCGAAGTCTCCCATCTCGACGTTGGGCGGCTGTTCGAGCACGACCTTGGGAAGTGGAGCGTCGGGATGCCTGCGCTGCAGACACTCACGCACGCGTTGGGCTAAAAGACGTTCCAGGTGGCGATACAAGATTCCCTCTAAGCTGTTGAAGAAACAAAAATTGTAGCAGACGGGTTGCGAGCGCGAGGTTTGACGGAGACGGAACGCTTACCTATCATGATTGTCGGGCCTGCTTTAAAGCTTCCACTACAAAGGACACGAAGGTTCACGAAGGAACTTCGGCCTGGATCCTTCGTGAGACTTGGTGTCCTTTGTGGTTTTAAGAATTTATGCGGATTGCTTACCTTGAGTGTTTTTCCGGCATGAGTGGCGACATGTTTCTCGGTGCGCTGGTCGATGCCGGCGTGTCCCCGGCGCTGCTCGAGGAAACGGTCAGGGCGCTCGATATCGGGGCGCGGCTGGAGATCTCAAAGGTCAACCGCAGCGGAATTACCGCAACCAAGGTGGATGTATTCGTCGGAGATGAAAAGGAGTTGCCCCGAGAGGAGTTTTGGGCGAAGAAGCATGCGCATGGGCATGATCATGCGCATCATCACGAGCCGACAGTCAGGAGTCAGGAGTCAGGAGTCGGCACGGCCGCCCCACACAATCATGACCACGACCACAATCACATTCATGGCCGCGGTCTGACCGAAATTCGCGAGATCATTCAGAAGGCTGGGATCGGTGAGCGGGCGAAACACACTGCGATCCGGATTTTCGAAAAACTCGGGGCGGCCGAAGCCAAGATTCACAACACGCCGCTCGAGAAAGTTCATTTTCATGAAGTCGGGGCGGTGGATGCGATGGTCGACATCATCTGCTCTGCGGTGGGAGCCGAAGCGCTGGACGTAGACGAAATCATCTCGTCGCCGTTAAATGTTGGCAGCGGGACGGTGAAGTGTTCGCACGGCACATTTCCAGTGCCTGCGCCGGCGACTTTAGAGTTGCTGAAGGGCGCCCCGGTGTACTCGTCCGGATTGGAGTTCGAACTGGTAACGCCGACTGGCGCTGCGATCGTGAGCACGCTCGCGACGCGCTTCTCGGCATTTCCGGAGATGAAGGTGAGCACGATCGGATACGGCGCCGGCACTCGCGACTTTCCCGGCCACGCGAACGTGGTGCGCTTGACCATTGGCGAAGCTCAGCCCGCGATGGCGGCCAAGGATTCACAGGAGATCATTAGCGTGCTCGGAGCCAATCTCGACGATTTGAATCCGCAGGTGTTCGGCTACGTAATGGACCGACTGCTTGAAGAGGGCGCACTCGATGCTTTCGGCGTGCCTGTGCAGATGAAGAAGAACCGTCCCGGGATGCTGCTGACGGTGCTGTGCAAGCCGGAGGACGCGGCAAAGCTGACGCAACTGCTCTTTATGGAAACCACAACTCTGGGAGTACGGCGTCGCGATGAACTGCGCCAGGCACTCTCCCGCAAGTGGGTCAACGTATCCACCGAGTGGGGCGATGTGCGGATGAAGATCGCGAGCATGAATGGGACCGTGACCAACTACGCTCCGGAATATGAAGATTGCAGAAAGCTCGCGTCCGAACATCGTGTGCCGTTGAAGAGCGTGATGCAGGCGGCGATGGAAAAGTACTCCACGATGTTGATTGATCATGTTGAAGAAAAGTTTTCCATTGTGCCGATCCAAAAACAAAAGGCCTGACCACAAAGGACACAAAGTTTCACGAAGGACGGGAAAAAGGCCTGACCACAAAGGACACAAAGTCTCACGAAGGAAGGCGATTCACAATCGCTGGTAATTGACAGTCTAAAGGGCGTCGGCACTCGCAAGCATAAGAGAAATGAAGTTCTACATCACAACTCCCATTTATTACGTAAACGCCCGGCCGCACATTGGGCACACCTATACCACCGTCGCCTGCGACACCATTGCACGGCGCCAACGCATGCTGGGGGCCGACACGTATTTCCTGACCGGCACCGACGAGCATGGGCAGAAGATTGAGCGCGCGGCACAGGCCGCGGGCAAGACCCCGCAGACATATGCGGACGAGATCTCGGCCGAGTTCAAGGCCTTGTGGGACAAGATGGGCCTGACCTACGACGACTACATCCGCACCACTTCCGATCGTCACAAGCAAGGAGTGCAGGAACTATTCCGTAAGATTCGCGACAACGGCTACATCTACAAAGGGACCTACACCGGGCAGTACTGCGTCTCAGACGAACTTTACGTGGATGCGACAGAACCGGGCGCGCCTTGTCCGGAGTGCGGGCGTCCGACCGAGACGGTGCATGAAGAGAACTATTTCTTCAAGCTCTCGGCGTTTGCCGACAAGCTGATGCAGCTTTATACCGCCCAGCCCAACTTCATTCGTCCGGAGACGCGACGAAACGAGGTGATGTCGTTTGTACGCTCGGGCCTGCGCGATCTCTCCATCAGCCGCAGCACGTTTTCGTGGGGCATTCCGGTGCCTGACGATCCCAGGCACGTGATCTATGTCTGGCTCGATGCTCTGGCGAATTACATCACTGCGCTCGGTTACGGGTCTTCCGATACCAAGCTCTATGACAAGTTCTGGCCCGCCGATGTGCAGATGATCGGCAAAGAGATTGTCCGCTTCCACTGCGTGTACTGGCCGGCGTTCCTGATGGCGGCAGGGCTGCCTTTGCCGAAAGGCATCATGGCGCACGGCTGGCTGTTGTTCGAAGAGAACAAGATGTCGAAGTCGCGGGGAAACATTGTGCGCTCGGAGACAATTTTGGATGTGCTGGGCGCGGATGCATTGCGATATTTCCTGCTGCGCGAAATCGTTTTCGGACAGGACGGCTCGTTTTCCTTCGACGCGCTGGTGCAACGGTATAACGCTGACCTGGCGAACGGGCTGGGAAACCTCGCCAGCCGTACCCTGACCATGATCACGCGCTACTTCCACGGTGAAGTGCCGTCTCCGTCGGGTGCGTCGCGCAACCCCGGCGACGATGCTGTCGCGGAGACGGCACGCAGGACGATTTCCGAATTCAACACCCTGTTCGACGACTACCAGTTCTCTCGAGCGCTGGAATCTGCGTGGGGTTTGGTGTCGGCAGTGGATAAGTACATTGTCGAGAACGAGCCCTGGGCCCTGGGCGAGAAGCAGGATCCCGAGAGCCGCGCGCGATTGGGAACGGTGTTATACACGAGTGCGGAGGCGTTGCGCATTGTGACCGCGCTGGTGTCTCCAGTGATTCCGCAGGCGGCGGCAAAGATCTGGGCACAACTTGGGCTGGGGGACAACACCAAGTTCGCTTTGTCTGACCTGAAGTGGGGACAGCTGAAGCTGGGAACCAGGCTGGGCAAAGTTGAGCCGGTGTTTCCGCGCGCCGATAAGTCGGCGATTGAAAGGATGCAGAAGATGGAAGAGCAAGGACGCCCCGTAGTATCCGGTGCGACCGAGGCACAACCTGAACAGAGGCCCGCGCCGGAAGGTCAGATTGCGACGCAGGCCGTGCCTTCGGCAGCGACCCCGAAAGCTCCGGCAGCGGTGCCGGATGGAAAGATCAGCATTGATGATTTCGCCAAGGTTGAGTTACGGGTGGCCCAGGTGAAAACGGCCGAGCGTGTTCCGAAGGCTGACAAGCTGTTGCGGCTGGAGGTGGATCTGGGGAATGAAGTGCGCCAGATCGTGGCGGGAATTGCCGAGTCGTACGCGCCGGAGACATTGATTGGGCGGAAAGTTGTGATCGTCGCAAATCTCGCTCCGCGGAAGCTGCGCGGGTTGGAATCGAACGGGATGATCGTCGCGGCATCGCCTGAGGGTGGCAAGGCAGTGCTGGCCGGGTTCCTGGAAGATGTGGCGGTGGGAACGAGGCTGAAATAAATCGTCGTTGGTCGTTGGTCGTTGGCCGTTGGCCGGCTAAGGTTCTTGCCGCTGCACGCGAGATCCTTCGTCGCGCTGAAGCGCTCCTCAGGATGACGTCATTCACCGGGACGGTTTCATTCAAGAGTATGGCGTCATTCAAGGGGAGAGTTTTATTCGAGTGTGGCGTCACTTGAGTGGATAGCGTCACTCGAGTTCATCGCGTCACTCAAGTGGCAGGCCAATGACCGAAGCCAACAACCAAAGACCAACGACCAAAGACCATGTTCGTAGATTCTCATTGTCATCTCGATGGAAAGCAGTTCGCGAGCGATCGCGAGCAGGTGATTGCTCGCGCGGGAGAGGCTGGGGTTCAGGCTATCGTGGCGATTGGGAACGGTGATGGCCCGGACCATGTGGACTGCGGAATCCGGCTTGCCGAGAAATACGATTTCATGTACGCCACGCTGGGAATCCATCCGCATGAAGCGTCGCTGGCCAACGATGCGGCGTTCGAGAAGATGCAGCAGTTGGCCAAAACTCCCAAAGTCATCGCCTGGGGAGAGATCGGCTTGGACTACTTCTATCACCACTCGCCGCGCGATGTGCAGCAGCAGGTGTTCATCAAGCAAATGGAATTGGCCCGGGCAGCAAAACTGCCGATCGTGATTCACTGCCGGCCTTCGGACAACTCGGACGATGCATGGCAGGACTGCCTGGGACTGATCGAGCGGCACTGGTCGTCATCGGGCCTTGGAGGAATTCTGCACTGCTTCACGGGAACGTGGGACCATGCGAAGCGCGCGCTCGATATGGGGTTCATGATCTCGTTTGCCGGGAACATTACGTTTCCCAAGGCACAGCAAATCCGAGATGCTGCAAAAGAAGTGCCGCTCGACCGCATGCTGATTGAGACCGATTCGCCGTACCTGGCTCCGGTTCCGTATCGCGGAAAGCGCAATGAGCCTGCGTTTGTGGTCGAAACCGCGCGCCAACTAGGCGAATTGCGAGGAATGAGCCGAGACGACATCGGCCGTCTGACAACGCAAAACTTTTACCGATTCTTTTCCCTTCACGAAAAGGCCAACTCCATTTAGCTTGGTATGTGCATCTTCTGCCGGGGCGCGCTAATCTATTCAATTGAATTGACATATGCCAGAGAACACTTTTGACATTGTGAGCAAGATTGACCTGCAGGAAGTGTCGAACGCGATGCAGCAGGCGTTGAAGGAAATCCATACGCGATTCGACTTGAAGGACTCCAAGTCAGCCATCGAAATGGAAGGCAAGGACGCGATCGTGCTGCACTCAATTGACGATTACAAGCTGAAAGCGGTAAACGAAATCTTTCAGCAGAAGCTGGTGAAGCGCGGCATTTCTCTGAAGGGCCTGACCTACGCGGCGGTGGAACCCGCGGCGGGCGGCACAGTCAAGCAGAAGATCACGATGCAGCAAGGGATCCCGATTGAGAAGGCGCGCGAGATCGTGAAAGTCGTGAAGAATTCGAAGAAGAAAGTGCAGGCGTCGATCCAGGGAGACCTGGTGCGGGTGAGCGGCAAAGATCGCGATGCGCTGCAGGAGATCATCGCGTTGCTGAAGTCGCAGGATTTCGGGATTGATATGCAGTTTACGAATTACAGGAGCAATTGACGATGGCCGATTGCCAATTGGTTTCAGACTGACAGTCGGCAATCAACCATTGAAAATTCACTTGAGCACTCCGGCAGCCATTAACGGTAAAGAGATATTCGAGATGTTGCACGACGACCTCGTAGCGATCGAGCGCGAGTTCGGGCGGGACACGGTCTCGAACGTCGAAGCCATCACCGAGATCGGCGAATACCTGCGCGAAGGCGGTGGCAAGCGCATCCGTCCGGCGCTGCTGCTGCTCTCTTCCAAGCTGTTCAACTACCAGGGACGTGGGGCGGTGAAATTGGGCGCGGTGGTGGAGATCATTCACACGGCGACCCTGGTGCATGACGACATCATTGATGAGGCGCAGACCCGGCGCGGGCGTCCGGCGGCGAATACGCAGTGGGGGAACTCGAAATGCGTATTGGCCGGGGACTGGCTTTACATGCAGGCGTTCAAGGTCGCGGTGCAGGAGAGGAATTTCCGCGTTTTGGATACGCTGATCGAGTTGACGCAGCAGATGGTCGAAGGCGAACTGCTGCAGATGGAAAAACTCGGGAAGTTGATTGCGCTGGACGAGTATTTTGATTTGATCTTCCGCAAAACGGCGTGCCTGTTTTCGGTTTGCATGCGGCTGGGTGGAATCCTCGGCGGGGCGACCGCGGAACAGGAAGCGAGCCTGTCGCAATACGGGCGCGATCTGGGGATGGCATTTCAGATTGTGGACGACGTTCTGGATCTGACGGCCTCTGAGTCAGTGCTGGGAAAACCGGTGGCCAGCGATCTGCGCGAAGGGAAAGTCACCATGGCGGTGATCCATGCGCTCGAGCGGTGTACGCCGGCGGAGCGGAAATCCATTGAGAAGATTCTGGCGGACCGCGCGTTCGATGGCGTGACGCATGAAGAGATTCTTGAGATTCTGAACCGGCACGGATCGATCGAAGCCGCCCACGAACGAGCCTCCGAGTATGCGACCCGCGCGCAGAAGGCGATCTGCACATTTCCTGACAGCGAATTCAAGCGGGCCCTGTTGTGGGCTCCCGAGTTCGTAGTAGCGCGAGAGAAGTGAGTGTCTTCGCCATAGCCCAGAGAATCTAAAACCGCAGAGTCCGATGCGGTACAAGATTTATCTTTTCACAGCCACGCCCACCATCTCAAAGCGGCCACCGAGAAGCAGCGGGCCGGATCCCAGGAACGCTCTCGCCGGGAATTCTTTCGCGAAGCGTTTCACGTAGGCCTCGTTGAATTTCCCCCAGAGTGACACGTCAGGCGAATAGACTTGTACGTACACCAGGTCGTCCATGCTCATCCCCGCCTGGGCGAGCACTGCTTCGAAGCCGTCAAACAACAGCCGCAATTCCTCATTGATGTCCTTCGCCGCTTGCCCGGTCGCGGGATCGATTCCAATGCGGCCCGAAAGATAGAGCGTATCTCCGACCAGCACCCCATCACTGAACGGCAGGTTTGCCGGACGTCCGGGCAGGTTGATATAGCGTCGTCCTGATGACATAGAAGAATCCTTTCCTGAAGTTGAAGCCGGTTTTGGCGCGGTTTTCGCCGTCGGCTGCGCGAACCCGCTCGCACCGGCCACGATCAGGATTGCCATCGCACAGAGCAAAACTTTTTTCATGAGCATTCTCCGGTCCTCGAATTTGGCGCGCATAATTGCATGGTCCGGCGCCGCTCAAGCATATATCAAGGCATACGGCACGGGACCGGGCTTCCGGCATGTGGCGACGCATTATTGTTTATACTGACATTCGGGTGAGGCACCTCAGTCATGCATGATTTCATGGCGCTGATCGAGCGTCACGGGTACCTGCTGGTCTCGTCGATCGTGTTCGCCGAGGCGGTTGGGCTTCCCGTACCGGCCGCGATCGGGTTGGTGGGGGCCGGAGCGGCGGCGGCTTCCGGCATCCTGCATCCCGGGCTCATGCTGCTGTCCGTGCTTCTCTCGATGATGGCAGGGGATGCGCTTTTGTTTGTGCTGGGCCGTTACACCGGCTGGGCGTTGCTGGGCGTGCTCTGCCGGGTGTCGGTGAACCCGGAGACCTGCATCCTGCGCTCGGCGGAGTCGTTTTACAAGCGCGGGAAGGCGACGCTGATCATTGCCAAGTTTATTCCCGGCATAAACACGATGGCGCCGCCACTGGCTGGCAGCATGAGGATGCGGCCGTGGCAGTTCGTGCGGCTGGACTTCCTGGGAGCGTCCCTGTACATCCTGGCTTACTTCGGGGTGGGGTACGTATTTCGCGATTTCCTGGCTACCATCACGCACGGACTGCAAACCGCCGGGCGAGCCATGGAGGAAGTGCTGCTGCTGGCAATCATCGGGTACGCAGTCTACAGGATCTGGCTGTATCGGAAGAATTCCGTGTACCGGGTAGTTCCGCGGATCCAGGTCGAGGAGTTGGCGCGACGGCTGGCTTCGGAAAACGAGTCGAATGTGCTGATCGCGGACGTGCGGAGCCACGGCTATTACGACCCCGGGGCGGCGCGCATCAAGGGATCGGTGCGGCTGGAGCCCAACAATCTTGCGGAAGAGCTGAAGAACTTCCCTAAAGACAAGGACATTTATCTGTACTGTACTTGAGCACGCGAAGCCACGAGCGCCCGGGTGGCGCACATGCTGCGGGAGCAGGGATTCAACGCATTTGTGATCGTGGGCGGACTGGCGGCCTGGAAGAAAGCGGGGCAGCCGCTGGAGTCGGTCCCGGGCAATGATCTGGTGAAGCTGCCCACATTCAATTGAGGTTTTCTTGCCGAAAGAAGTCGAGATCAAGTTCGCCATTCACGATCTGCGGCAGCTTGAGCGCAAGCTGGGGCAGGCGGGATTTCGGCGGATCACCCCTTTCACTCATGAGATGAATACGCTTTACGATCTGCCAGGGCATCCCCTGCGCCGGCAGGGAGCGTTGCTTCGGCTGCGAAAATACGGGCCCAAATGGGTCATCACCCACAAAGCGAAAGGGATCGCGGGACGGCACAAGTCCCGGGTGGAAACCGAGACTTCGGTCGAAGACGGGGCGAAGATGGATGCGATCCTGCACGCGCTGGGATTCCGGCCCAGTTTCCTTTATGAAAAACAGCGCGCGGAGTGGGCGGACGGGACTGGGCATGTCCTGCTGGATCAGACCCCGGTGGGAGATTTCGGGGAGATCGAAGGGCCGGCGCGCTGGATTGATAAGACTGCCAAGCTGCTTGGGATTTCCCCGGCGGATTACAACACCAAGAGTTACGCAGAAGTGTTTTTCGATTGGAAGCGGCGGACCAGGAGTTCGGCCAATGAGATGACGTTCGCCGCCGTGGAGGAGAGTTTGGGCCGCACACGACGGTAGGTCCCGGGCCTGGGAGAACTGCGAAAGGTGGAAGTGGAAACCCTGGCGGCAAATTCGCCGGCTACGCTTTCGGGTAAGCAGCAAGGACTGGCGCGAGGCCTGTTGTACGGTCTGCCGGGAATCGTGCTGCTTACGCATGTGCTGCTAAGCGGGCGCTACGGATATTTCCGCGACGAGTTGTACTTCCTGGATTGCGCGCGACACCTGGATTGGGGCTATGTGGATATGGCTCCTATGATCGCGTTGTTCGCCCGCGTTGCGCTCGCGCTCGGCGGATCGTTGCACGTGCTGCGGACGATGGCCGGCCTGGCAGGCGCAACGATAGTGGCCCTCACGATATTGATCGCGTGGCGGCTCGGCGGAGGCAAGTTCGCGCAAGGCCTGGCGGGATTGTGCGCCGCCATGGCCCCCGCATATCTGGCGACCGCCAGCCTATTTACGATGAATGTCTTTGAAGTCTGCTACTGGACCGCGTGCGTGTACGTGGTCGTGCGCATCGTTCAGACGGAGAATTCCCGGTTATGGATTTGGTTCGGCGTACTGGCAGGACTGGGGCTGATGAACAAGCACTCCACTTTGTTCTTCGGGTTCGCGGTGCTCGTGGGAGTGCTGCTTACGCCGTTGCGCCGCGAGCTGATGAAGCCGTGGATCTGGGTCGGAGGCGCAATTGCTGTTGCGATCTTTTTGCCTAATCTGATCTGGCAGGTACGCCATCACTTCCCCACCCTCGAAGACCTCCACAACGTCGAGGTCAGCGGCAAGAACGTCGTTCTACCTCCCGGGGCTTTTGTGAAGCAGCAGATCATGATGGTGCACCCGATCCTGTTCCCGGTATGGCTGGCGGGGTTGTGGTACTTCCTGTTCGGCAAAGGCACGAAGTACCGTGCGTTGGGATGGATCTACCTGGTGTTGCTGGCGACTTTCATCGTGCTGCATGGCAAAGATTATTACCTGGCTCCGGCATACGCGATGTTATTCGCCGGAGGCGCGCTGGCAATCGAGGGCTGGCTCGAGACATCTTCATGGACGCGCGCGAAGTTGTGGCCGAAGGCGGCGATCGCTGGAGCGATCTTCGGGCTTACTGTGCTGGTGGCGCCGGCTGTGTTGCCAGTGCTATCCCCGGGGGATCAGCTGGCTTACCGGCAACGGCTTCATATCGAAGATAAGAAAACCGAAGTCCATCACGAAGGGCCTTTGCCGCAGATGTTCGGCGATCAGTTTGGATGGCCGGAGCTGGTAGCCGAAGTGGGGACTTTCTACCAGTCGCTGCCTGTGGAGGTGCGGGAAAAGACGGCGATCCTGGCCGGGAACTATGGCGAAGCGGGCGCGGTCGATTTGTTCGGCGCGCAATACGGGTTGCCGACTGCGATCAGTGGACACCAGAACCACTACTATTGGGGGCTGATGGGCTTCAACGGCGACAATTTCATCACGATCCAGTACGGGCCGCATTACCTGGGCGAGATTTGCAAGGCGGTGGGACCGGTGATGTTCCATTCGAACCCGTGGGGGATGGCGGAGGAGAACCATGAGATCTATTTTTGCCGCGGGTTGAAGAAGCCGTTAGCGGAAATCTTTGAGGACCAGAAGCATTGGAATTGACGGGACCCCGAACGGATTGGTGGCGGCCGCTTGTGGTTCAACGCGTGCAGGGGCGACCGCCCCTGCACAATTGTTTCTCAGGCGTGCGTTTCCATTGTTGGGTTGGAATTCGCGTATTGCTCGAAACCTTCGCTGGCGTAACAGAGGGCGTGATCAAAAAACTGGTCAAGTAGCCGCAGCAGTTCCATCTCGCCGTAGAGTTCGATCGGGCTTTGCAGAAATCCCTGGCGTTGCAGGAAATCCCACAAATATTCCTTGGTCATGACCAGGGCCCAGCTGAAGTCGGCGAACGAGACCCCTTGCGAGGCGCGGCGGGCGCCGATCGTCATGTAGCGGCTCTCGATGTCGATTTCAGGACGGGTAAGCAACCAATCGCTGAGGTGGTGGAAAATTTCGTAAACCCGGGCGCGCAGCTCGTCGGGGGGAACTTTTCTCAGGTCCGAGGTACGGCCGGAAGTTTCAAGTTTTGCAATCAGGCCCTGGGCCAGCTCATCGGAATGAAATTCAATCAAGCGGACTAAACGAAGAGCAATCATATTTCGCCATCTCCACACTAGATCGGATGCATCCAGTTCTTTGCAGGATGCCGGAAAAAGAGAGCGACAGGCGGGAGAGGATAACCTGCCGCTTATATCGTAATACGACATTATAACACGGTGAAGCGGACGGCCGGGCATCGGGCTTAGGGCCGCCCGCCGGTTTGCGCCTGGGGGCTGAGTTTTTTCCGGGCCGTCACCAACTCGGGCCGCTCGTTGCCGAGGGCCACCTCGGTGAGTTGCTTGAAGTACTGTCCTGCCGCCGAGCCAATGCCCGCGGCCTCCGCCGAAGTGGCGGCCCCATAGAGGGCGTTAAAGCGATTGGGCGCTACTTTCAGCACCGCTTCGTACTCGGCCTGCGCTTCCTGAGGCTGCTTTTCCAGCGCAAACAACTCGGCCAGCATCTCGCGGGCGGGTGTGATCGCGCCAGGAGTCACCGAATCCTTGTCCATGCTCTCCTCGAGAGCTGCGACATCGCGCATATTGGCGATTGCATCTGTGGGCTTGCCATTTTTCTCCTGGATCCAGGCGGCAACTTCGCGGCGCTGCACTTCAATCTGCTTTGACCAGTATTCGTTCATGGGCCTGGCTTTGTCGCGCAAGCTGGCGAGAACCCGCTCAGCTTCGGAGGCGCGCACGAGGTTGCCGGAACGGGCGCTGCCGATGCCGATCGCCATCCAGGTAATGGCCTGCGCCCACGGAACTGCGTCGGTTCTGACTTGAAGTGCGCTGGCCTCATCCCATTTGCCGAGCTCGATCGCGTAGCGCGCGGGAATGGCCGCCATGGCATAGTCGCCGGTCAAAGTAAGCCCATGGACGGGGGGTAAAGAATTCATCTGCTCCAGGACCGATTTGGCGCGGCCCACCTGTCCGCTTTGAAGGTACGCGTACTCGAGGTAGTCAAGCGCATGCAGGCGCTGGTCGCGGGCTTCGCCGGTGTGCGACCTGGCTTCGTCGTCCGCGGCGCGCTGGGCGGATTCCTTGTTGGAGTTGATGGATTCTTCCCACGATCCCACCCGGGTAAAAATGTGGGAGGGCATGTGATTGGCATGCGCCGAGGCGGGAGCGATGGTGGCATACGCGCGGGCGGCGTTCAGCCCCTTCTCGGCAAGAGCAGGGTTGTCGTAGCAGTGGATCAGGTAATGCGCGACTCCGGGATGCATGGGTAGCTTGGCGAAGATGGGCTCGAGGATCTCGGCGCACTTCTGCTGGTTGGCGTACGTCTTGTCGGTTTTGGGCGCGGTGATGTCGAGAGTCAGAGCGTGGAAGATGGCGGCTTCGGTGTCGTTCGGATAGGCCGCTTGCAGTTCAGCCATTTTCTTTTCGAAAGCCTGCGCGTGCGCGTACTTGTCTTTGCTGTCCTCGCGATAGATTTCGCCGATGGCGTCAATGTAGGCTTTTTCGCGCGCAGTAGTCTGCTTGTTCGCCGTGGCGGTTTCTTCCGCCTTTTGCCAGGCCGATCGTCCAGCGTTCATGTCGCCGTTGTTCCAGAGGCCGTGGTAGTGCGACATGGCGATGCCCCACTGCGCCATGGCGCAGCCGGGATCGTGGCTGGAGACCTCGGCGAAGGCGGCGCGGGCGGCTTCGTATTGAAACGAGTGCAGTAGAGCGACGGAGTGGTTGAACCTGTCGGCCACGTGCGGGGAGCAGGAGGTGTCGAACCGGACCTCGCCTACGTCGCCGTCTCCAGGCATGTGGTGGTGCATTTCCTGGGCGGGGGCGAACGTCGTGAGCAGCAGGCAGGCTAAGACGATTCGTAACGGCATAGAGCACTCCTGGAGCGGATTAGGAATTTTATATCGGGAGAGTGGTCAAAACCTAAATCACCGCGGGAAATACCGTTGATTAGGGGTTCGAGTTCCAAGGTGCACTTCTAGAGAACACGATATAGACCACCAAGGACATTAAGTCACACGAAGGAAGACTGGCTTACGCACCCGCGCCGTGGCATTTTTTGTATTTCTTGCCGGAGCCGCAGTGGCATGGATCGTTGCGGCCGATCTTGGCAGAGCCCCGCACGACTTGCTGCACGGTCTGAGTCTCGCCGGATCCGGCCATGCGGGCCTGCTCCAGTTCGCGCTTCTTGCGGCGCTGGAAGGCTTCTTCGATTTCGTCCACCGAGGTTGCGACCTGCCGCGGACGCCGCCCGTTGCCGGAGGGCTCTCCCATGGGCTGCGCGGCTGGGGCGGGTTCCTGCGGGCGTTCCAGAATCTGCATCAGGTAGAGATAGCGGACCGTCTCTTCCTGGAAGCGCACCATCATCTCTTCGAACATGTCGAAAGACTCGCGCTTGTACTCGACGAGAGGATCGTGCTGGCCGTAGCCGCGGAGGCCGATTCCCTCCTTAAGGTGGTCCATGTTGAGCAGGTGGTCTTTCCACTGCGAGTCGAGCACGCTCAACATGATCATGCGCTCGTGATAGCGCATGGCATCGGGGCCGATGAGCTGTTCTTTGGCGTCGTAGCGCTGCTTCAGTTTGTCGAAGATAGCGTCGCCGAGTTCCTGGCGGTTCAGGGTCTCCGGCTTCACGCCTTCGGCGAGCACGTCCACACCGAAGCGGGTGAAGATTGCGTCCTTCAGACCTTTGATGTCCCAATCTTCGGGGTGAGTTTTCACCGGGCAATACTGGTCCATCAGGGTCGAGAGAATACCGGCGACATAATCTTCGAGGATCAGGTCTTTTTGGTCTACGCCCTCAAGCAGCTGGTGACGCAGGCCGTAGACCGCCTCGCGCTGCTTGTTCATCACGTCGTCGTATTCGAGCAGGTGTTTGCGGGCTTCGAAGTTCTGGGCTTCGACGGCTTCCTGCGCTTTCTCGATACGGCGCGTGATCATGCGCGATTCGATGGGAACGCCTTCTTCCATGCCCAGCTTTTGAAGAAGGGTCGAAACCCACTCTTTGGCGAAGATGCGCATGAGGTCGTCTTCGAGCGAGAGATAAAAGCGGGAGGAACCGGGATCACCCTGGCGCCCGGCGCGTCCGCGAAGCTGGTTATCAATGCGGCGAGCTTCGTGACGTTCAGTGCCAAAGATGTGCAGGCCGCCGGCGGCGATGACTTCGGCGTGCTCCTGGTCGGTCTGGGCTTTATAGCGCTGGAAAAGTTCGTTCCACTGGTCGGTGGGGACAACGAATTCGTTGCCCGCGTAGTACCAGACGGTGCTCTTGGTCTCGTCCACATCAACGCGAATTTTTCCCTGGGCCGCGCGTAAAGGTTGAGCGATTCCCTTCTTCACGGCCTCTTGCTTGGCCATGAATTCGGGGTTGCCGCCCAGCAGGATGTCGGTACCGCGGCCGGCCATGTTGGTGGCGATGGTGACCATGCCTTTGCGTCCGGCCTGGGCGACGATCTCCGCCTCGCGCTCGTGGTACTTGGCGTTCAGCACCACGTGCTTGATGCCTTTTTTCTTCAGAAGTTCGGAAAGGCGTTCAGACTTTTCAATAGACGTGGTACCGACCAGCACGGGCTGTCCGGAGGCATAGAGTTTCTGGATCTCGTCGGCGGCTGCGTAATATTTTTCTTTTTCGGTGCGGTAGACGACGTCAGGATTTTCTTTCCGCAGCAAGGGTTTGTTGGTGGGAATCACCATCACTTCAAGGCGGTAAATCTTTTCGAATTCCGGGGCCTCGGTTTCCGCGGTTCCAGTCATTCCGGCAAGCTTCTTGTACATGCGGAAGTAATTCTGGAAAGTAATGGTGGCCAGGGTCTGGTTCTCGCGCTCGATTTTGACGTTTTCTTTGGCTTCGATCGCCTGGTGCAAGCCGTCGGACCACCGGCGTCCCGGCATCATGCGGCCGGTGAACTCGTCCACGATGACGATCTCTTTTTCGCGCGGATTGTCGTCTTTCACTTTCACGACGTATTCGACGTCGCGGCGATACAGGGCGTGAGCCTTGATGGCGGTCTCGACGTGGTGCTTGAGGTCCCAGTTCTCCGGGTCGGCGATATTGCCGATACCGAGCAGCTTCTCGACTTTTTCCCAGCCCTCATCGGAGACGGTGATGTTCTTGTGCTTCTCGTCCACCACGTAATCGCCGGTAAGCTGTTTGGGCTCGCCGGGGGCAACATCGATTTCTTCGCCCCTTTCGAGCTTGGGGATGATGCGGTTGACGCGTTCGTATTTGTCGGTGGATTCCTCGCTGGCGCCGCTGATGATAAGCGGGGTACGGGCTTCGTCAATCAGGATGGAATCCACTTCATCAACGATGGCAAAGTTGTGACCGCGCTGGACACAGTCGCGGAGGTCGAACTTCATGTTGTCACGGAGGTAGTCGAAGCCGAACTCGTTGTTGGTACCGTAGGTGACATCGGCGGCGTAGGCCTCGTGACGTTCCTGGTCGTCAAGCTCGTGAACGATGACACCGACGCTGAGGCCGAGGAAGCGGTAGAGCTGCCCCATCCACTCCGAGTCGCGCTTGGCAAGGTAATCATTGACGGTCACGACGTGGACACCACGTCCGCTCAGCGCGTTCAAATAGACCGGGAGAGTAGCGACCAGGGTCTTACCTTCACCGGTCTTCATTTCCGAGATCTTGCCCTGGTGCAGGACCATGCCGCCGATGAGCTGGACATCGAAGTGGCGCATGTTGAGCACGCGCCGGCCGGCCTCGCGGACGACCGCGAAAGCAGGCTCAAGGATTTCATCCAGAACTTCGGCAAGGAGTTTGTGGCGCTCTTCCTCAATCTGGGCGCGCCGGTCCGAGTCGGCATCGGGCTCATCAGCGATCTTGCGGACGCGTTCCTGGATGATGGCGCGGAACTCGTCGGTCTTGGCGCGGAGTTGATCGTCGGTCAGCGCTTTCATCTGCGGCTCAAGGGCCGAGATGGCTTCGACACGGGGTAGCAGGCGCTTGAGTTCGCGCTCGTTTTTGGTCCCGAAAATCTTGCCTAAGAGACTGTTGATCAAATCTATAATCCTTCGGTGGACAAACCTGCAGCCGACGCGTTTGGGGCTGATAAGAGCCTAGCATATTAGATGCTGCCCGGGCGGGTAAGTCGCGGGCAGGCGGGCATGGTGTTTGCGTGGCCGGCTTTGGCCATCCGGCATGGTTGCTTGACTTTAAAGACGACTTCTCAGGCCCAACTTCCAGCATCGTGTAAGATTCCGGAACCCCATGGCGACCTTCTACGATCGTTTCTGCGAATGCGCCGAGCGCTGGCCAAACAACACCGCACTTGAAATCCAACGAGGCGACCACGTCGAGAGTTGTACCTACGTTCAGCTGAGACGTATGACGGAGTCGATCGGGCGCTGGCTGGTAGAAGCAGGATTCCAGAATGGCGCCCGAGTGGCGATTCTGGCCGATAACCATCCGCGCTGGGTGGCAGTGTACCTGGCGGCCATTGCGGCCGGGTGCACCGTGGTCCCGCTTGATACCGCGCTTCATGCTGACCAAGTGGCCAAGCTATTAAAGGACAGCGAAACTGCGGTTGTGTTCTGCGATGCCCGGCATTCCGAGACCGCTCGAGCCGCGGTTGCCGGCGGGACGATCGGGCTCGTCCTGACCAACACCGCAGAACTGAAAGAGCCGTCGCCAATTTCCCTGCCGTCGCTCGGCGATCTGGATTCGATTCTGGCTTTGGGCCCGGGAAAGTTTGCGGTCCGGCCGCGTTCACCCGAGGACGTCGCGGCCCTGCTGTATACCTCGGGAACGACCGCGGACCCAAAGGGCGTGATGCTCACCAATGCCAATCTCATGGGCGAAGCAGAGGCGGTAAGTGGATGGGCGAAATTGGGGCCGGACGATGCGGTACTCGGCATCTTGCCGATGTTTCACGTGCTGGCGGGGATGGCGAATCTGCTGCTGCCGCTGGTGAATGGGGCGCGGGTCGTCTATCTCGAAACTCTGAATACGACGGAACTGCTGCGCGCGCTCCAGGAGCGGAGCATCACGGCGTTTGCCGTGGTGCCGCAGTTCTTCTACCTGATTCACGAACGCATCTTCAAGGAACTGGCAAAGCGCGGAGCGATCGCCCAGAAACTGGTGCGGACGCTGATGACGGCCAACCGGATGCTGCGCAGAGTGGGCATCAATGCAGGGAAGATCCTGTTTGGCAAGATTCACGCCATTTTCGGACGGCGGATGCGTTACCTGGTCACGGGGGGTTCGCGATTCGATCCGCAGATTGCGCAGGATTTTCACGATCTTGGGATTGACGTGTTGCAAGCCTACGGGCTCACAGAAACCACCGGCGGGGCATTCGTCAATGCGGTAGGAGATTGCGTGATCGGCTCGGTTGGCAGGCCTTTGCGAGGAGTGCGAGGGCAGATCATGAATGCGGCCCTCGACGGCGAGGGCCATTGGGTCGGAGAGATTGCCATAGCCGGGCCCATCGTAATGAAAGGTTACTGGAACCGTCCCGACGCCACGGCTGCGGTGCTGAAAGATGGATGGTTGCACACCGGAGACCTGGGCTATTTCGATGCTCACGGGAACCTGTTCATCACCGGACGCCAAAAAGAGCTGATCGTGCTGGCCAACGGAAAGAATATCTATCCGGAGGAGGTAGAGGCGCATTACCTGAAATCCCCCTACATCAAGGAGATTTGCGTGATGGGGTTGGAGGCGCGGCCGGGCGATCCGAGTTCGGAGCGGCTGTACGCGGTGGTGGTTCCGAACTTTGACGTGCTGAAGCAACGCAGGATCGTGAACGCAAAAGAAGTGATTCGTTTCGATATCGAAGGGCTGTCGGCGCAATTGCCTTCGACGAAGCGCATTGGGAGTTACGAAATCTGGCAGGACGACCTGCCCCGCACCACCACGAGAAAGCTGAAGCGGTTTGAAATTCAGAAGCGGGTGACAGCGAACCGAGGCACGAAGGCGAAAGACGGGGAGATTGCGACCGAGAAGCCGGTCTCGCCTGAGGAGTCGGCGTGGCTGGAGAGATCCGAGGTGCAGCGCGCGCTCAAAGTAATTCGAGAAGCAGCGCGGTACGCTCCGCCTTCCCTGCGACCGTCGCACAACCTGGAACTGGATCTTGGATTCGATTCGATGCAGCGGGTGGAACTTCTGGTCGCGCTCGAGCAGGAACTCGGCGGCGACGTGGAAGAATCGCGAATGTCTGAAATCTACACGGTCGGCGAACTGGTGGACGAGATATTGAGTAGCGCGGGTAGCGGCCGGACTCGCACTCAATTTGTAGGTTGGCGGGAAGTCCTGCGAGAAACTCCTGGCGACCCCGAAGTGCTGGCCTTGGCGAACACGCGGCCCTGGTCGGAGGCAATGCTGTTTGTGGCGTCTCGATTGGTGCAGATCGTCAGCCGCGACCGGTTTCAATTGAAGGTAATGGGACTGGAGAAAGTGCCGCAGCAGGGTCCTTATCTGCTGTGCTCAAATCATCAGAGTTTCCTGGATGCGGTGGTGATGAGTAGTTTACTGCCGTGGCCGGTGTTTCGAGTGCTGTTTTCGGTGGGAACCAGCGAGATTTTCGGGTCCGGTTTCATGCGCAGGCTGGCACGGCTACTGCGAGTGGTAGTGGTGGATCCGGATGCCAACCTGATGCCGGCCATGCGTGCGGGCGCGTTCGGATTGCGTCATGGCAGGGTGTTGATGCTGTATCCGGAGGGCGAACGCTCGATTGATGGTCCTCCGAAGACGTTCAAGAAAGGCGCCGCGATTCTCTCAATGCACCAGCAGGTACCAATCGTGCCCGTGGCCATTGACGGGTTCCACGAAGCGTGGCCTCGCGGCAAGCCCTTTCAGAAGTTTGCCGAGCTGAAGATCTCATTCGGAGAACCGATCTACCCGCCTGCCGAGGAACACGCGTCGGAGCGCGCATACGAGCAATTGACGGCCGAACTGCGCAGCCGGGTGTTTGGGATGTGGAGCGAACTGCACCGGGCAGAAGCGCGGACCAAGGCCGCGAGCGCAGGCTAGAACCGGGGAGCTTTCCGATTTGCAGGATGGCCCTCATCGAACAAGTGGGGGCAGCGTTCCACACCCCCCCGGACAATTAAGAGCCAATCGTCTGTGACCTAGCACACCCTGCCACGTGACAAGCAGGTGGCGAAACCCACGTGTTTGTGAGTTCCAGCAAAGGTTTGACCAACAACTGAGGCCCCTGCACGACCTTGATACAGTGCACTGTGACTTGCCTCACAGTTGGCGGAGTCCCGCCTCACAGACGTTATTTCGGCAGCCCCCGATAATGCCTTCCAGAAGCGTCAGCCCCGTCAGGCTGCTTCGTGCGTTCCAGGTCGCTGATTCAAGTGAAGTTTGTCGCAGCACCTGAGGGGCTGTTTCTCTGGTCGGGAGGCAGTTCTGTGGGCAGAATTCGCGGCGTGGGAGTCAGTAAGAAACTCCGCGCCCGGCACGTTGACCGACCAGCGCTTAGGTGCAACCCAGGGCCGTTCCTGCAATTTCAGTGGGCATGTGGGCGACTCTGCTCGGTAAACCGTAACCAATCAACCCGCAGCGAAGTTCGATAAGCGAATCGAGCGTTATGCCAGAAGCCATGCAATCCCCCGCAGAAGCAACGTACTGGCTGATCCCGGGGCATTTCCTGTTCCTGATCATTCACACCCTGGGCATGGCCTGTTTCGCGTTCATCGTGGTGCAGCGATTAAGGCCACTGCTGCGGGCGCAGTCCGACTTGCGTTGGGACCGGCCTTGGCTGCGTCTGGGGCGAGTGTTTCAGTTCTGGCTGGGGCAATGGAAACATCCGCGCTATCCGGGCGCGGGCCTGATGCACATCCTGGTGTTTGCAGGGTTTCTCATTCTGGCGACTCGCGCCTTCTCGCTTATTCTCGGCTTCCAGGAGCATGCACTTTTCTCCGGAACCATCGGCCGTGTGTACGACGCGGTGCGGGATTATGCAACAACCATTGTGTTCGTCTGCATGATCGTGGCCGCCGTCCGGCGTCTTTTGTTCAAGCCTGCCCGATACGCAGTGCCTGCAAAGTACGGCAAGGCGCACACCGGGGACGCGGTCTTCTTATTAGGGCTGATCGCCCTGCTCATGGCAGGCGATAGCCTGTTTGAGGGCAGCAAGGTTGCGTTCGAGGTACAGCGCGGAGGTACCTCGGAATCGCTTGCGTGGTTGTCGCTTCCCTGGCTGGTAGCAAACGTTCTCAGCTACGCTTCTCCCGCCGCACTACAGAGTTTGCATCTTGGCGGGTACCTGCTGCACGATCTGACCTTCTTCTTCCTCCTCTGTTACCGGCCGTTCGGAATTCAGTTCCACGTAGAGACATCGCTGTTCAGCGTGTTCTTCGCCAAGCTGGACAAAGGAACCATCAAGCCGGTGCGCTGGGGATTGTCCGACGAGCAACTGGACAAGGTGCAGTCGTTCGGAGTGAAGACATTCGAAGACTTCACCTGGAAACACATGCTGGATTTCTACTCCTGCGCCGATTGCGGGCGCTGCTCGGACAACTGTCCAGCAAACGCGGTTGGGCGGCCATTGTCGCCGCGCTTCCTGAGCGTGAAGGCGCGGGACTACTGCTTCGAGCACTATCCGGTCGTGGGCAAGGCGAACAACGGAACTCCATTGGTCGGAACGATTTATTCCGAGGATGAAATCTGGTCCTGCACCACCTGCGGCGCTTGCGAGGAGGAGTGCCCGCTGTTGGTTGAGTACATCGACAAGATTGTCGATTTGCGGCGAGGCATGGTGGACGACGGGAAGGTACCGCAATCGCTGCAAAAGCCGCTGCGGGCCTTGGAGAGCCGCGGAAATCCGTACGGAAAAATGGAAAAGAAGAAGGCCGAATGGATCAAGGCGGAGACCTTCCGCAAGACATGCGAGGTCAAGGTGCTGGACGGAGAGGCACAGGCG
Organism: Terriglobales bacterium; assembly: GCA_035652095.1. GTDB lineage: Bacteria > Acidobacteriota > Terriglobia > Terriglobales > Acidobacteriaceae > DASREM01. The sequence goes on from DASREM010000011.1 coordinate 23,867, forward strand.
GACACGTTGTATTTCGTCGACAGCGTGACGTCCTATGACGATCGCATGCAGGCGATTGGGCGGGCGACCGCCCGAATCCTGGACCGTATCGGAGAGAACTTCGGGATCCTGGGGAGCGCAGAAAAAGACAGCGGGCACGAGGTCAGGAGGTTTGGAGAAGAGACCCTGTTCCGGGCGCTGCGCGATCACAACACGGAGGAGATCAGGGCGTCTGGAGTGAAGCGGATCGTCACCTCGGATCCCCACGCCTACAACTCGCTGAAACATGACTATGACGGGATTGCTCCGGTTGAACACATCAGCCAGGTGATCGCACGCGAAGTGGCGGGCGGGAAGCTGAAGCTGAGCGAAATCACGGACAGGAAAAGCGTGTTCACCTATCACGACCCCTGCTACCTGGGACGACACAACGGAGTGTATGAAGACCCGCGCACTGTGCTCGACGCAATCCCGGGGTTGAAGCGGGTTGAGATGAACCGGTCCCGCGACCGCTCATTCTGCTGTGGGGGCGGCGGGTTGATGACTTTCTACGAGCCGCAGGAAGAACAAAGAATGGGCGTGAAGCGGGTCGAGATGGCGGCCGCGGCCGGGGCAAACGTGATCGTGACTGCGTGCCCCTTCTGCCTGATGAACGTGGAGGACGCGATCAAGGTTTCCGGAATGGAAGGAAAGATGGCCGCCCTTGATCTCGCGGAACTGGTGGAACGACAGATGGGGTAATGGCGCTGGCGAGAGCAGACTCCTCGTCGCGTTGCTCCTCGCGGCATGACAAGGGTTTGGGTTTAGCACAACTGGCGGAGGTTCATCGTGGAAATTCTGGTTTGCATACGAAGAGTGCCTGACACTTCGGAAAACGAAATTCAACTGAATGCGGCAGGCAATGACATCGAGCGCGATGACCTCGTGTACTCGATCAACGAGTGGGACAACTACGCGGTCGAGGAAGCCATTCAGATCGTCGGCCGGGTGGGAGGCAACGTCACCGTGGTGACCGTGGGCGGTGAAGAGGACGAGGAAGTGCTGCGGCGGCAGATGGCAATGGGCGCTAATCATGGCGTGCTGCTGGCAGATGACAGCTTCGCGGGATCTGATGCGCACGGTATCGCCACAATCCTGAAAGCGCATGTCGCGAAGGGCCACTACGACCTGATCCTGACCGGCGTACAGGCCGAAGACGGCGGAGCCCAGGTGGGAGGCATGCTGGCCGCGATGCTGGATTATCCGTTCGCATCGCTGGTGAATTCAATCCAGGTGCTGGATGGCGGGAAGTTGAAAATCACCCGTGAGATTGAAGGGGGCAACAAGGAGATCAACGAGATTGATCTGCCCTGCGTGCTGTCGATTCAGACCGGGATCAACGAGCCGCGATACGTCGGCATGCGAGGCATTCGTCAAGTCGCCTCGGTCCCAATTCCCGCATACGGGGTTTCCGACCTGGCTCTCGCCCCGGAACTGGTCGGCACAGCGGCTGCAAGACTGACACGCGTGGATTACTTCGTGCCTCCGGCTGGAAAGGGCGCGCGCATGCTCGAAGGAAGCCGAAAGGAAGTGGTCGAGCAGTTGGTTGAGCTGGTCAGGACTAAAGGAGGTCTGCGATGACGCAACGAATTTTTGCTTATGTTCAGCACAAGAACAGCGGGCTCGACGATTCGGCGTTCGAACTGGCTGCGGCAGCCAGGAAAATCGATCCCGCAGCATCGGTGACGGCCATCGTGACCGGATCTGGCGAAACGCTGGACGCAACCTGCGCCGCGCTCAGCGCGATTTACGGCGAGGTATGGAAGATCGCAAACCCGGCGCTGGCTTATCCCAATGCCGAACTGGTGCGGCAGGCGCTGGTCCAGGTGGTACCGCAAGGCAGCATCGTGCTGGTTGCGCACGATCACTTTGGAATCGACTTGTCGCCGGGACTTTCGATCAAGCTGAAAGCGGCCTTCGTCCCGGATGCGCTGGATCTTAAACCGCTGGGTGGAACGGCCTTGGAAGCGGTGCGCCAGGAGTTCGGCGGACAGGTCAGCACGCATGTGCGATGTGACATCTCGAACGGTGTCGTGATCAATGTGCGGCCAGGAGCCTTCAAGCCCACGCAGGAAGCGCCGGTGAACGGGCGTGTCGTAGACAAATCGGCGGAGGTGAGCGCGCTGAAATCCGGACGCCGCTACTGCGAAACGGTGCTTGCCGAGGCCGGCGATGTGGACATCACCAAGCACGCCATTCTGGTCTCCGTGGGTCGCGGAATCCAGGAGCAGGACAACATTTCGCTGGCGAACGAACTGGCCGAGGCGCTGGGCGCCGCCGTCAGTTGCTCGCGGCCGGTGGTGGATGCGAAGTGGCTGGAGAAATCGCGGCAGGTAGGCAGCTCGGGCAAAACGGTTAAGCCCAAGGTGTACCTGGCCTGCGGGATCAGCGGGGCGTTCCAACATCTCGCCGGGATCAAAGGCAGCCCCTTCATCGTCGCCATCAACAAGAACCCGAAGGCGCCGATTTTCCAAATCGCGGATGTAGGCGTGGTCGACGATCTGCTGGAGTTCCTGCCCGAATTCACCAACAAAGTTCGCGAGCAGCACATGGTTGCTCATTGAGAGGACAACGATGATTTCGCCAAAGACCTTGAAACTCAGCCTGAAATCGCTGCGCGATTTCGGAAAGAAACGTTTGCCCGATGAAGAAGTGATCGCCCTGGACGCGCGCGACGAGTGCCCGATGGAGATCGTGCGCCACATGTGCAGCCCTGACAAGCTGGGCATTCAACTGCTTTTCATTCCCGAGGAGTTCGGGGGAATGGGCGGCGGCGCATTCGACGTGTATTGCATTTGCGAGGAGATGGCGAGGATCGACCTCGGCGTCGCCACTTCGGTGCTGGCAACGTTTCTGGGAAGCGATCCGATCACGGTGGGCGCGACCCCGGAGCAGAAGAAGATCTGGCTCACAAAGATTGCCGAGGAGGGCGTGCTGTTCGCCTATGGCGCGACCGAACCCGAGGCGGGCAGCGATCTGGGAGCGTTGCGCACGACCGCGGACCGCGTAATGGAGAACGGGAAGATCGTCGGATACAAGATCAACGGGAACAAGCAGTGGATCAGTAACGGCGGCGTGGCCGATGTGTACACGGTCCTGGCCAACACTCCCGCGGGACCCAGTTGGTTTGTGATGGAGAAAGGTGCGAAAGGGTTCGCGCACGACAAGCCGGAAGACAAGCATGGAATCCGGCTGAGCAACACGGCGGCGCTGGCATTTAATGATGTCTTTGTTCCCGCCGAAAACCTGATCGGCGGAGTCGAAGGCCAGGGGCTCATCCAGGCGCAGGCGGTCTTCGGTTACACGCGGCTGATGGTGGCCGCGTTCGGATTGGGCGCCGGGTGGGCCGCGCTGGATCGGGCGATTCCCTATTCCACCAAACGCATCCAGGCGGGAGCTCCGCTGTCTGAGAAGCAGGGATACACGCACAAGTTGATCGTGCCGCATGTGGCCCGCCTGGAAGCCGGACGAGCCTATATCGAAGAAACCGCGGAGCGCATTGATGCCGGCCACGAAGGCAGCCTTAATACCGAGGGCGCGATCGCGAAATACATGGCGACGGAAGCCGGCAACGGCGCGGCCGATGCGAGTATCCAGGCTCTCGGTGGATATGGCTACACGCACGAGTACATCGTGGAGAAGATCAGCCGCGACGTTCGCATCACCACGATTTATGAAGGAACTTCGGAAATCATGGAGATGACGATCAGCCGTGACCGCTGGCAGTTGCACCTCAAGACCCGCGGGCAGTACTACCACGAGCAGGCCCGGGCGATGGAAGCACTGAATGCAAAGAATGGAAACGTGGGCGCCAACATTGCCGCCCTCGCCTTCCACGCGCTGGCAGAAGTCATGGAGAAGGCGCGGGTCGCGCGTTTGACCCGATACCAGCACATCCTGCTGCGGCTCGGGGAGTGGATCGCCTACGCCGAGTGCGCCGCGAGCCTGGCCAAGCGCGCGGTGTCGCTAGCCGATAACAAGCTGAACGAGAAGGCCAGCCGACGCTTCGATGCAACGGCCCTGGCAGCGATAAGCAGGGTCTTCGCGCGGGAAGCAGCGCTCAAAGTCGGGAGCGAAGGATTGCGGTGGATCGTGGGGGCCGGCGGCGTAAGCGATTCCGAGTTGCCCGCGTTTGAGGCAGCGCTGGGAGTAGCTGCAATCCACCAGGCACAGGCAAACCTGATTTCAGACATGGACCTGATCGCCGACGTGCTCTACGGGCGCGCAGCGCATGCTGTGCGCCTGTCCGCCTGACGATCAACAACACCAGCGCCGGGCCATGTTGGCCCGGCTGACATTCCGAGGCAGGGATATCACCATGGAAAACAATGGTTCGCGAGCGATCGCAATTGTGGGCGCGGGTGCGATATTGCCCGACGCGAAGAGCGTAGAGGCGTTCTGGAAGAACGTGAAGGACGGCCGCTACAGCATCACCGAGGTCAGCCCGGAACGGTGGGATCCAAAGCTGTATTACGACGCCGATCGCAGCGCGCCCGACAAAACCTACTCGACCATCGGCGGGTGGGTGCGCGAGGCCGCATGGGAGCCGCTGAAGTGGAAGCTGGCAATCCCGCCTAGAGTCGTGGATGCGATGGACGAATCGCAGCGCTGGGCCATTGCCTGCACCCGGGCGGCGCTCGACGACTATGGATATCCCAACCGGCCGCTGGATAACGATCGCACCGCGGTGATCCTGGGCAACGCCATGGCCGGGGAGAAACATTATTTCACCGCCTTGCGACTGTACTTCCCGGAGTACGCGCAAGAACTGGCGGCCAGCGCGAGCTTCGCGGCGCTGCCGGCAAAAGCGCGCGAGACAATCACGCGCGAGTTGCACGACCGCATGGCAAGCCGGATCCCCGATGTAACCGAAGACACCATGCCCGGCGAGTTGTCGAACTGCATAGCCGGGCGAATCGCCAACACATTCAACTTCCACGGCCCAAACTACGTGGTGGACGCGGCGTGCGCGTCCGCGATGGCGGCGTTCAGCGCGGCCGTGGACGGCTTGGTGGAGCACGATTTCGATGTAGCGGTCACGGGCGGCATTGACCGCAATATGGGCGCCTCCACATATGTGAAGTTCTGCAAGATCGGCGCGCTGTCGGCGACTGGCACGCGTCCGTATGCCGAGGGTGCGGATGGCTTCGTCATGGGCGAGGGCGCGGCGATCTTCCTGCTGAAACGCCTGGCGGATGCGGAACGAGACCAGGACAGGATCTATGCGGTGATTCGCGGGATCGGCGGCGCCAGCGACGGTAAAGGAAAAGGCATCACCGCCCCCAATCCCGTGGGACAAAAACTCGCCATCGAGCGGGGATGGAAAAACGCCGGGATCGCGCCCGACCGGGGGACCTTGATGGAAGGGCACGGAACTTCAACCACGGTTGGGGACGTGGTGGAAGCAGACAGTATGGCGGACGTGCTGCGCGGATACTCGCTGCCCAAGGGATCGGTGGCGCTGGGCTCGGTCAAATCCAACATCGGGCACTTGAAAGGCGCAGCGGGCGCGGCCGGAATGTTGAAAGCAGCGTTAGCGCTTCGCGACAAGGTGCTGCCGCCAAGCGTGAATTGCGACCACCTCAACCCTAATATCGACTTCACCAACTCACCGCTGTACGTGAACCGTGAATTGAAACCCTGGGATGTACCCGCCGACACCGTGCGGCGCGCCGGCGTGAGCGCGTTCGGATTCGGCGGCACCAACTTCCATGTGGTGATGGAAGAGCACATTCCGCACCGGCTCACTGGAAACGGCAAGCGGTCCATCGCCGTCGGCGAGGTTCCCGCGGCGAACCTTCTACAATCCACAGCGACGGCAAAGCCCACGGCGGCGAGTTCGCCTTCCTGCAAGGCTCCCTTGCGGGGAGCGCTGGTGATCGGCGCCGAAAACGAAGCGACGCTTGCGGAGCGCCTGCGCGCTATCCAAAAAACGGCGGCTGCGGGCCAAGCGCCGGCGCCGGCAGCGCCTGCGGCCTCCGACCTGCGTGCGGCCGAGCGCGTGGTTATCGATTACGCGAATGCGGCAGAGCTCGCAACGAAAGCCTCTTCCGCCGTCAAAGCTTTGGCAGCCAACCAACCTGCAATGTGGAAGGCGCTGCGGGCGCAAGGAATCTTCCGCGGCCGCGGGCCCGCCGCCAAGGTGGCATTCCTCTATACCGGGCAGGGCTCGCAATACGTGAACATGCTGCGGCCGCTGCGCGACTCGGAAGCGATTGTGAGGGACACGTTCATCGAAGCCGACCGGATCATGAAGCCGCTGCTGGGCAAACCGCTCAGCGAATTCATCTTCGTCGACTCCGCCGATCCGAAAGCGGTCGCCAAAGCGGAGGACGACCTCAGGCAGACCGAAATCACTCAACCCGCGGTGCTGGCGACCGACCTGGCGCTGACGCGGTTGCTCGCGGCCTATGGCATCGAGCCGGATATGACGATGGGGCACAGCCTGGGTGAGTACGGAGCGTTGGTGGGCGCGGGCGCACTTCCCTTCGAAGATGCTTTGGAAGCGGTGAGCGCACGCGGCCGCGGCATGACCGCCGTGGCAATGAACGACAACGGGAAAATGGCGGCTGTGTTTGCGCCGCTGGAAGAAATTGAGCGAACGCTGAAGACGATTGACGGCTACGTGGTCATTGCCAACATCAACAGCGGACGCCAGGGGGTGATCGGTGGAGCAAGCAAAGCGGTCGAACAGGCGATGGAAGCTTTTCAGAAGGCCGGCTACGAGCCGGTCGAGTTGCCGGTTAGCCACGCCTTCCACACTTCGATCGTGGCTGGAGCGGGAGTTCCGCTGCGGCGTGAATTGGAGCGACTGCGATTGCAATCGCCTCGCATTCCAGTGGTCGCCAATGTGGATGGCGAGTTTTACCCCATGGGACCGGACGCGCTGCCGAAAATGCTGGACATCCTGACCAAGCAGGTAGCCTCGCCAGTGCAGTTCGTAAAGGGGCTGAAGACACTGTACAGCGCGGGAGCGCGCATCTTCGTGGAAGTGGGTCCCAAGAAAGCGCTGCAGGGATTCGCCGAAGATGTTCTGGGCGGCGACAACGAAGTGGTCTCGATTTTTACCAATCATCCGAAGGTGGGGGACGTTGTGGCATTCAATCAGGCGTTATGCGGACTTTATGCGGCGGGATTGGGACAGGGTGTGGAAACGGCGGTAAATGAGGCCGCAGAGACAAAGGCCGCTGCCATTCCGGCCAGCCCCCGGCAGCAGAGCAGCCCGTCTTCCGGTTCCACTCCAGGCACGAATGGCGATCACTACTCCGAACTGGGTCATCTTTTTGCCGACATCGTGGAGCGCGGCTGGGAAGTGTTGCACGGTGGCCGCCCCTCCACCACCAGATCGAACGTGGTGATTACGGGGGCAGCATTGGGGCTTCCCGGCACCGAGCACATTTTTGATGACGACAACGTGGGCCGGATATTACGCGGCGAGCAATTCATTGATGCGATTCCAACACGCTTCCGGCGGGCGATGGTGGACAAGAACATCACGCGGCTGGTCAAGAGCGACAACGGGGCCGCGACATTTGAGAGCATCAACAGTCTGGCCGATGCGATCAAGCTGGCGGGGCGCGGCAAGGAATTCGACCTGGGCCTGGAGTTTGGCATTCCCGCCGAGCGGATTCCGGCGCTGGATCGGGCCACACGGCTGGCGATCGCCGTTGGCATTGACGCCCTGCGAGACGCCGGAATTCCGCTGGTGATGCGTTACAAGACCACCAGTAAAGGCACGCAACTGCCGGATCGGTGGTTGCTGCCAGAACCATTGCGCGACGATACAGGCGTGATCTTCGCGTCGGCGTTTCCAGGGTACGACTCGTTCGCCGACGAAATGACTCGGTACTGGGCCGACCACGCGCGTCGTGAGCAAATCGCAACTCTCGAAAGCATCCGGGCGCGAACCGCCGAGGCCAATGGCCATTCCGGTGTGTTGACGGAGATCGATCGTCGGATCGAAGAACTGAAGGCGATGGTGGAGAAATCGCCTTACGTTTTCGACCGCAGATTCCTATTCCGGATTCTCTCCATGGGGCATTCGCAGTTCGCCGAATACATCGGGGCGCGCGGTCCGAACACGGCGATCAATGCAGCCTGCGCCACGACGGCACAGGCGGTTTCGCTGGCTGAGGATTGGATCAATGCCGGACGCTGCAAACGCGTCATCGTGGTCTCGGCGGACGATGTAACGTCGGACCACATGCTGGAGTGGATTGGGGCGGGATTTCTGGCCACCGGCGCAGCGGCCACCGATGAAGCGCTGGAAGAAGCCGCCCTGCCCTTCGATCGGCGGCGTCACGGAATGCTGGTCGGGATGGGCGCGGCCGGGTTGATCGTGGAAAGCGAGCAGGGGGCGAAAGAGCGCGGGATTCAACCGATCTGCGAGGTGTTGGCGGCGGTCACCGCAAACAGCGCGTTTCACGGTACGCGCCTCGATGTGCACCACATCGGCCAGGTGATGGAAGACCTGGTATCGCAAGCGGAGAAACGCCACGGAATCTCGCGCCGCGAGATCGCGCCGCAACTGGTGTTCGTGTCGCACGAAACTTACACGCCGGCGCGCGGCGGAAGCGCATCCGCGGAAATCTTTGCGCTGAGGCGAGTGTTCGGCGATGTGGCGGACAAGATCGTGATCGCGAACACGAAGGGCTTTACCGGCCACGCCATGGCCGCCGGCATCGAGGACGTGGTTGCAGTGAAGGCGCTGGAAACTGGCGTGGTCCCGCCGGTGGCCAATTTCAAGGAGATTGATCCCGAACTCGGGGCACTGAACCTGTCCAAGGGCGGAGCCTATCCCGTGGAATACGCGTTGCGGTTGGGGGCGGGCTTCGGTTCGCAGATCAGCATGACGCTGATGCGGTGGGTGAAGACGAAAGATGGGATCCGGCGCAGCCCGGCGAACCTCGGGTACAGCTACCGAATTGTGGATCAGCAGGCGTGGAGCGAGTGGCTGAAGAAAATGAGCGGACGCGGCACAACGGAACTGGAAGTGGTGTCGCGCACGTTGCGCCTCCACGATGACGCACGAGCCAGCCGCTCCGAGCAGAAGGTTCTGGAGATGCCGATGAAGACGGCGCCACGTAACGTGCCGCCCCCGGCCATGATCCCGGAAAAATCAGCTCTCACCGCGACTAAAGCGGTCGCTACGGTGGTTGAGAAAGCGGTGGTGACGCCAGCACCTGTCGCGAAAGCAGCAGCAAGCGATGCCGTCAAAGAAAGGGTGTTGGCGTTAGTGGCGGAAAAGACTGGTTACCCGACCGACATGCTGGACCTGGATCTGGACCTGGAAGCGGACCTCGGCGTGGATACGGTGAAGCAGGCGGAGATGTTCGCGGCGGTGCGTGAGATCTACAACATTCCGCGAGACGAGAACCGCAAACTCCGGGACTATCCAACGTTGGCGCATGTGATTCGGTTCGTGTACGAGAAGCGGCCTGACCTGGAGGGCGTTGCCATCCCGGCAGTGAAGATTGCGCCGTCGATGACAGAGGAGAAAGCAAGCGCCGCGACCACAACCCCGGAATCTATGAAAGCACCGGCAACGGACGACGTGAAAGACAAAGTTCTGGAGATTGTGGCCCAGAAAACCGGGTATCCGAAAGACATGCTGGACCTGGATCTCGATCTCGAAGCCGACCTTGGTGTGGACACGGTCAAGCAGGCGGAGATGTTTGCGGCGGTTCGGGAAGCCTACAACATTCCGCGCGATGAAAATCGCAAGCTGCGGGACTATCCCACGATGGCTCACGTGATTCGATTTGTGTATGAGAAGCGGCCGGATTTGAAAGCTGCGTCGGCTGTTTCTAAGCCGGCGATACCTGAGCCAACGGCGCCAACCGTTGCGCCGGAAACAGCTAAGCCGCCGGCAGCGGACGACGTGAAAGACAAAGTCCTGGAGATTGTGGCCCAGAAAACCGGGTATCCGAAAGACATGCTGGACCTGGATCTCGATCTCGAAGCCGACCTCGGGGTGGACACCGTGAAGCAAGCGGAGATGTTTGCCGCGGTCCGCGAACTCTACAACATTCCGCGGGATGAGAATCGCAAGTTGCGGGAGTATCCAACGCTGGCGCATGTGATCCGATTTGTGTACGAGAAGCGACCCGACCTGGCCGGGACAACGGTTGCGGCGGAAAGCAAAGCGGAACCGACGACGGTTGCGGCGCAGGCGGAAACTCCACTGCCGTCTGACGATGCAATCAAAGAAAAAGTGCTGGAGATTGTTGCCGACAAGACCGGCTATCCGAAAGACATGCTGGATCTCGACCTCGACCTGGAAGCGGACCTCGGCGTGGACACCGTCAAGCAGGCCGAGATGTTTGCTTCCGTTCGGGCAGCCTACAACATTCCGCGCGATGCCGATTTGAAGCTGCGCGACTTCCCTACCCTGGCGCACGTGATCAAGTTCGCCCGCGACCGGGCCGGCCGCGCGGTCGAGCAAGCGAAAGTCCCAGAAAAAGTTGAGCAAGCTGCTGCCATAAAACTGAATACGGCGCAAGTTCCTTTGGCAAGCTTCGAGGCAGCAAATCGTATTCCTCGAAGAGTGCCGGTGGCGGTACTGCGGCCTCCGCTGTACATGTCCAAGCCCACGGGAGTGACACTGGCAGCCGGGCAAAGAGTTGTCGTCATGTCCGATCAGGGCGGCGTGGGCAACGCGCTCATCACGCGATTAAAAGAGAAAGGGGTGGAGGCCCTCCGAATTGACGGCGCTCCCGACTCTGAAAACCTGACCAAGACGTTAAAGACATGGCTGGCTGCGGGCGCAGTGCATGGAGTGTACTGGCTGCCGGCTCTGGATCCCGACGAGAACATTCTCCAGATGAGCCCGACGGCTTGGAGAGAAAAGCTCCGGGTACGCGTGAAGTCGCTGTATACGACGATGCGCATCCTCTATGAGCAGATTGCCCCGAGGGGGACGTTCCTGGTTTCGGCCGTGCGCCTGGGAGGACAGCATGGCTACGATGAGACGGGGGCGCTGAATCCGCTGGGCGGAGCAGTCACTGGATTCACCAAGGCCTACAAGCGGGAACGCATGGACGCGCTGGTGAAGGCGGTAGATTTTGAAGCCGGCCGCAAACCCGAAGAGATCGCAGAGTTGCTCATCGCGGAGACCCTGCACGATCCTGGCGCGATCGAGATTGGGCGCAAGGCTGACTTGCGGTGGACGGTAGGGCTGCAGGAGAAGCCCGCTGTAGACGGCCAGCCTGGAATGGAATTAGGCAAAGACTCTGTGTTCCTGGTCACGGGAGCGGCGGGCAGCATCGTTTCGGCCATTACCTCTGACCTGGCTGCCGCATCGGGAGGAACGTTCTACCTGCTGGACCTGGTTCCCGAGCCGGATGCGGGAAACCCGGACCTGGCGCGCTTCGGCAACGACCGGGAAAACCTGAAGCTGGACCTGTTCCGGCGCATACAGGCGCGGGGTGAGCGGGCAACGCCGGCAATGGTCGAGAAAGAGCTGGCAGGACTGGAACGCGCAGTTGCGGCGAAGAATGCGATTGATGCGGTGAAAGCTGCTGGTGGCACGGCGCACTATTTCAGCGTCAATCTCACAGACGCCAATGCGGTGGCGCAGGTGATCGAGCAAGTGCGCCAGAAGAGCGGCCGGATCGATGTGTTGTTACATGCCGCGGGAATGGAACGGAGCCATTTCCTGCCTGATAAGGATGCCCGGGAGTTTGACCTGGTGTTCGACGTTAAAGCCGATGGGTGGTTCAACCTGCTGCACGCGATCGGCGAGATGCCCCTGCGGGCGACGGTTGCATTCAGTTCGATCGCGGGGCGCTTTGGCAATGGCGGGCAGACCGACTACAGTTCCGCCAACGATCTGCTTTGCAAAATCACATCGAGCTTCCGCAGTGCAAAACCCGGAACCCGCGGAATTGTCATTGACTGGACGGCCTGGGGCGGCATCGGAATGGCAACTCGAGGCTCGATCCCGAAGATGATGGAGGCTGCTGGAATTGACATGCTTCCACCCGATGCAGGAGTGCCGCTGATACGTCGCGAACTGACGACCGGCGGAACGCGCGGGGAAATCGTTGTCGGGCAGCGGCTGGGCAGCATGCTCGCGGAATTGGACGACACCGGCGGACTGGAAACAGCGCCGCTGCAGTCATCCAGTGATCCACACCTGGGCCCAATGCTGGGCAAGGTGACTGGCATTGGTTTGCAGCAGGGGGTGAGCGTCGAGACCGCGCTCGATCCGGCAGTACAGCCTTTCCTGCGCGATCACAAGATTGACGGCACGCCGGTGCTGCCAGGAGTCATGGGAGTTGAAGCCTTCGCAGAAGCGGCCCGGACGATGCTCCCCGATTGGCACCTTACGGCAATGGAAGATGTCAATTTCCTCGCGCCAGTCAAGTTCTATCGTGGCGAGTCACGCACCCTGACCATCAAGTCGTTATTTCATGACGAGGGAGATGCGGTCAGCGCTGACTGCGAACTGATCGGCGCCCGCACCTTGCCGAACCAGGCTGAACCGCAACTGACCAGGCACTTTGAAGGACGGGTACGACTGGAGCGCGCTCCGCAGGTGGCTAGTACCGTGTCTTTCAAGACGCCTTCCGGAGCAGTGGTTGAGGCAAGTCTCATTTACAAACTCTATTTCCACGGGCCGGCGTACCAGGTTCTGGAACGGACATGGTGGGATGGAGAGCGAGTCGTCGGACTGTTCAACCATGCTCTCCCGGTGAATCATCAGCCGGCGGAACGTCCGCTGGCAGCGTGCCCACGGCTGATCGAGCTCTGCTTCCAGACCGCCGGGATGTGGGAAATGGGAGTGCAAGGACGCATGGGACTGCCGCAGCATATCGACAGGGTTTCCTTCTTCGGCACACCCGACCCGGGGGCAGGTCCACTGTATGCAGTCGTCATGCCGCATCCCAACAGCGGAACGTTCGACGCCGAAGTCGTGGACACGGCAGGAAGGAAATATCTCCAGTTAACCGGTTACCGAACCGTCACGCTTGCCGACAGCGTTGATGCGGAAGCGCTGAAAGCGCTACAAACCGTCATGTCATTGCAAGCCGCGGTGGCCTGAGCACTGCGAATTGCCTGATGTGACGCGGTACTGATCGGGGGGCTTATGATCCGCGAGTTCCAACGCGTAGCCATTGTCAACCGGGGCGCGGCTGCTCTGCGTTTCATCCATGCGGCGCGCGAATTCAATCAAGAGCACGGAACTTCCCTTCGCACCATTGCGCTGTTCCATGAAGCCGATGGCCGCTCCCTGTTCGTGCGGGAGGCCGACGAGTCCGTCCGACTGGCGCAGACAGGAAGCTCCCGGGAGAGCGCAGGGTATTTCGACTACGGCCTGCTCGAACAGGGACTGATCAGCGCCCGCGCCGATGCGGTCTGGGCGGGTTGGGGATTTGTCGCTGAACATGCGGAGCTGGCCAGCCTTTGTGAAGAACTCGGGATTGTATTTATCGGACCGAATTCCGAGGTGATGCGAAATCTGAGTGATCGCATCCGCGTCAAACGCCTGGCAGAGCAACTACAGGTTCCGGTGCCGCCATGGAGCGATGGACCGGTGGAAACGCCGAATGACGCGCAACATCACGCGCAGCGCCTGGGATACCCGGTGCTGCTGAAGCCTTCGACGCGCAATGGAGAGAGAGCGGTCCTGGTGTCACAGCCGGGAGAGCTACCGGAGGCGTTCGAAAGGGCGCGGGCACGGGCATTTCAGTCATACGGGAATCCCACCATCTTCATGGAGCGACTGCTCGAGGACGCACGGCAGATTCGAGTGCAGATTGTTGCCGATGAATACGGCACTACCTGGGCAACGGGAGCGCGGGAATGCTCGTTGGTCGGAGGTCAATCACGCAGCTTGTTCGAAGCGCCGCCTTCCGGTTTGTCCCCGGAACTGGAACTGGAGATGCGCGAAGCCGCAGTACGGATGAGCCGGGCCGTGGGCTTTTCGAGTGTGGGCAGCATCTGGTTTCTGCAGCAACCGGAGAAGCCGGGGTTCGCGTTCCTGGAGATGAAGACCTCACTTGGGGAAGACCACGCGGTGAGCGAATGCATCACGGGCAGCGATCTGGTGAAGATGCAAATTCAAATCGCGCTGGGTGGACGGCTTCCCCAGCGACTGCCCAGCCAGAACGGCTACGCCATTCAAGCACAATTGCGGATCCAGGACTGCGACGACAAGCCGGCGCGTATGCAACGCCTGCGAGTCGCGACTGGACCGGGACTTCGGGTGGATTGCGGCGTCATTGAAGGTGAATCCCTTCCAGGTGGGTTTGACAGCGCTCTCGCCAGCATCACCGCCATGGGAGAGAACCGCAAGGAAGCGCTGGCCCGTGTAGCGAGAGCCGTGCGCGAAAGCGTGCTGATTGTGGAAGGCCGCAATACGAACAAGTCGCTTCTGCTGGACCACCTGAATGCCATCGTTGCACAGAAACGGGACCCGGACCCGGCGGCCGCCCAATCCCGTGACGTAGCCATGCTAGCGGCTGCGATTGAAATCCACGAGGCGGAGCTTTCGAACGAAGTAACGCAGTTCTACGCTTCTGCGGGGCGTGGACGTCCGCACGTCAGCACCGAGGTAGGCCGGAAGGTCGAGTTGTTGTTCCAAGGCCAGCGATGCTTGCTGACCGTCTTCCGCACGGGGCCTCGTCAATACCGAACAAAAATACGGGAAACCACCATCGAGGCGAGCATCGAGCGCATAGATCGCTTTGAATTCTGGCTCACCGTAGCTGACCAGCGTTTTCACATCATCGCGGTGCCGGGGGGACATCAGTACCGGGTTGAAGTGAACGGAATCATGTATGAAGTCGAGCGCGGCGATCGCGGAATTGTGCGCTCTCCGGCGCCGGCGGTCGTGGTCAGTGTTGCGGTGAAGCCGGGGGACCAGGTCGCCGGGGGGGACCGCCTGGCCGTGCTGGAGGCGATGAAACTGGAAATGGACGTAAAGGCGGAATTTTCCGGGTGGGTCCGCCAGGTCATGATCATTCCCAACGTGCAGGTCGAGGCGGGAGCGCCGCTGCTGCAGATTGAGGCAAAGCACCCGCCCACGGAACGCCTTCCCGAGTTGTCCCTTCTTACCCAACTTGCTTCGGGCGGGAATGCCAACACCGGTACGCGCTGGAACGAGGATCTAAGAGAGTTGAAGCGGCTGATGCTTGGATTCGATGTGGATCCTGGACTGACGGCCAAGCGGTTCGTGCAGTGGAAGGAGAATCCACCGATTGACAGCGTGGAACTGAGGCAGTTCGAAAACGAGATACTCAGCATCTTCGTAGACATTCAGTCCTTGTTCTGCCGGCATCCGGAGCCGGAGAGCAGCGCCAGCGCCGAAGTACCGAGCGCCGAAATGTCCCTGTTTACGTTCCTGTCGTACCTCCGCAGTAATGAGGACACCCGCCATGAAGAACTGCCCCCCGCGGTGATTACCGCATTGAGAAAGGTGCTTTGCTACTACGGGGTGTATTCCCTGAATCGTGCGCCAGCCCTGGAAGAGAGCCTGTTCTGGATTTACAAGTCGCACCAGCGCTCGGAGCAACAGGTGGGGCCGGTTCTGCAGATTCTGGACCGGATACTCAGTGATGAGGCGGTTGCGGCGCGTGCCGAGGCATCGTTCCACGCGCTTCTCGACCGGCTGATTTCGGTCACACGCGAATCTTTTCCCCTGGTGAGCCAACTTGCCCGGGAAGTGCGGTATCGCTATTTCGACCAGCCGCTGTTTGAAAGCATCCGGCAACAGACTTTTGAGCAGGTCGAGGGACAACTTTCCAGTATGACCGCGGAAACCAACCCTGCTATCCGGCGGGAAAGAGTCAGGGACCTGATGGAATGCCCGCAACCGCTGGTAAGCCTGTTTGCCCCGCGCTTTGCCAATGCCACGCCTGCCATGTGCGAACTCATGCTGGAGGTGCTTACCTGGCGTTACTACCGGATTCGCAACCTGGCCGAATTCGGGCCCCTGATGGTCGGCGAGCATCGCTTCATGAAGGGCGAATACGACCACGAAGGCAAGCGCATTCACGTGTTCACCACGCACGCTGAATTCGCGCAGCTCGCGGCCACGGCGCAGATGATCTTCCCGCAACTGCAAAAGGTGCCTGCGGACCACGATATCGTTCTGGATTTCTATCTCTGGAACGGCGAGGCCTTGGGGGCGCCAGAAGAGATGCAGCAGAAAGTGGCCGCCCTGCTGAACCAAGCCGCCTTCCCACGCGCCATACGCCGCATCGTGGTCGCGGTGGGCGGGCCAGGGAAAAACGTGAGCGAGATGCAGCACTTCACCTATCGTCCGCGTGAGGGAAGCTACGAAGAGGAAAAGCTCTACCGCGGACTGCATCCGATGATCGGGAAGCGGTTGCATCTGTGGCGGCTCAACAACTTCGAAATCGAGCGGCTGCCATCGGTGGACGAAGTTTACCTGCTGCGCGGGGTGGCGCGGGACAACCCCAAGGACGAACGCCTGTTTGCGTGCGCGGAAGTGCGAGATGTGACGCCAGTCCGGGACAGCTCAGGACGCATTGTGCAGCTTCCGTATCTGGAAAGAATGTTGAGCGAGGCCATCGCGGCCATCCGGACTTACCAGTCGCGCCGCTCGCCACATGAACGGCTGTATTGGAATCGCATCCTCCTTTATGTCTGGCCACCTCTGGAGATGAAGCCCGACGAACTGCACGACATCGTGCAGAAGCTGGTCCCGGAAGCCGAAGGCGCGGGACTCGAGCAGGTGGTCGTGCGCGCGCGGATTCCGAATCCGGAGACGGGAGAGTTGCGCGACATGGTGGTGCGGCTCTCCAGCCCAGGTGGTTCCGGATTGCTGATCACCTTCCGTCCCGCCGCCAGGTTTGAAGCCTTACGACCGCTCAGCGACTATGAGCAGAAGGTCGTACGCATGCGGCAGCGGGGGATGATTTATCCGTACGAAATCATCAAGATGCTTACCCCTTCACAGCAGGACACCAAGGCCGAGTTTCCTCCGGGAGACTTCGTCGAACATGACCTCGATGCAGATGGCCGCCTGGTACCGGTGACCCGGCCCTACGGCCAGAACAAAGCCAATATCATCGTCGGCGTGGTGCGCAACTTCACCTCACGGTATCCGGAGGGCATGAAGCGGGTCGTGCTGTTGGGAGATCCGAGCAAGGACCTGGGCGCACTGGCGGAACCGGAATGCAGGCGCATCATGGCGGCGCTGGACCTGGCGATGAAAGAACAGGTACCGCTGGAGTGGTTCCCGATTTCGGCGGGCGCGAAGATCTCGATGGAAAGCGGCGTCGAGAACATGGACTGGATTGCGCGCGTCCTGCGGCGGCTGGTGGAATTCACGCAGGCGGGCGGCGAAGTCAACCTGGTGGTGAATGGAATCAATGTGGGAGCACAGCCCTATTGGAATGCGGAAGCCACCATGCTCATGCACACGCGCGGCATTCTCATCATGACGCCGAAGGCGGCCATGGTGCTGACCGGGAAACGCGCACTCGATTTTTCGGGCAGCATCTCGGCGGAAGATAACCTGGGAATTGGCGGCTATGGGCGGATCATGGGCGTCAATGGCCAGGGCCAGTACTGGGCACGCGATCTGGAGGAAGGTTGCCACATCCTGTTGCGTCACTACGAGCACACCTACATTGCTCCCGGAGAGCAGTTCCCGCGGCGCGCGCAAACCACTGACCCCATGGATCGCGATGTCCGGGATTACCCGCACACCAATGGGCACGAAAATGCCTTCACGTGTGTGGGCGACATTTTTTCCGATGAGACCAATCCCGGGCGGAAGAAGTCTTTTGACATCCGTAAGGTGATGATGGCGGTCGCCGATCAGGACCATGCTCCGCTGGAGCGCTGGCCCGGGATGCGCGGCGCCGAGACTACGGTGATATGGGACGCGCATTTGGGCGGATACCCGGTCTGCCTGATCGGGATCGAATCGCGGCAGATTCCGCGCATCGGGTTCGTTCCGGCCGACGGCCCCGAGCAATGGACGGCGGGAACGTTGTTTCCGATGTCCTCCAAGAAAGTGGCGCGAGCCATTAATGCGGCGAGCAACAACCGGCCGGTGGTGCTGCTCGCGAACCTTTCCGGGTTCGATGGTTCTCCTGAATCCATGCGCAGGCTGCAACTCGAGTACGGGGCGGAAATTGGGCGAGCGGTCGTGAATTTCAAAGGACCGATGGCGTTCTGCGTGATCAATCGCTACCATGGCGGCGCTTACGTCGTGTTCTCCCGGGCGCTGAATGAGAACCTCGAAGTGTTCGCGCTGGAAGGCACCTATGCCTCGGTCATTGGCGGGGCCCCGGCGGCGGCGGTAGTTTTCGCCGGCGAAGTGGAGAATCGCACCCGTAAGGATCCCCGAATTCAGAAACTCGACCAGGAAATCAATGAGGCTGACGGCAAGGATAAGGGCCGTCTGCGGGCGCAGCGCAACGAGCTTTTCAAAATCCTTCACTCCGAAAAGCTCGGGCAAGTAGCGGAAGAGTTCGACACGATCCACAGCGTGGAACGGGCGCGGAAGGTGGGGGCGCTGAATGAAGTGATCCCTCCTGCAAGCCTGCGGCCGTACCTGATCCAGTCCATCGAACGCGGGTTCGAGCGGTGTGCGATTAACTCCGCAAAGGCCAGGGATGCCGACGACAACGTGTACACAATTCGAGAGCACGAAGAGGCGGCCAAGGCTTCGTGAGGTCTTCTGGCTGGAACAGAACGAGCGGGACGTACCACAGGACGACCTCTGGCTGGGGGAGCGAGAACTAGCCACCCTCAGCCGGCTGCGCTTTGCAAAACGCCGCGCCGAGTGGCGACTCGGACGATGGACGGCAAAGCTTGCCGTGAGCGCTTACCTCGGGCGAGACATCAGCCAACAGAGTTTGCGAGCTCTACAGATTTGTGCAGCGGAGGATGGCGCTCCCGAGGTTCTGACTCCTTCGGGCCGTGAGGTCACAATCTCGCTGAGTCATCGGGCCGGCATTGCCATGTGTGCCGTAACGCTCGCAGGCATGGCAATCGGTTGCGACCTGGAAGTGGTTGAGGCACGTAGCGATGCTTTCATTCATGACTATTTCACCGTTCAGGAACAGGCTACGATCCGCGACGCCGGATTATCGCAGCAGCCGTTGTTGGCCAACCTGTTTTGGAGCGCCAAGGAGAGTGCGCTGAAAGCCACACGCACAGGGCTGCGGTCGAGCACGCAATCCCTCAACGTACTTCTGCTGCACGATTCACCCTGCACCGGGGATTGGCGTCCATTCCTAATAGAGAGCAAGGCTGGTGAGAGCATTGACGGTTGGTGGCAACGCGATGGGGAATTGCTGCGAACGATCGTGACGATACCAGCGGCGTGCGCTCCCACCCCGTTGTCGAACGATTCGTTCATGCGGGCATAGAAAAAGGGCGGCTCGCGAGCCGCCCTTGGGAAACGAACCACGTCACATCTTGACGCTGTCTACATGGATTGAGTCGCCGGTTACAGCGCCGGTAACGGTCACATGATGGCCTTCGTGACCGGTCAGCGCATCGGGGTTGTCAACCGCGAGGACTTTATTGTCACCATCGGTAACGACCACAAGCTTCTCGCCGGCAGAGACGCACTTTTTGGTGCAGGCGGCATGCTTCTCGTTGGCGCCCTTTGCGCCGCACTTGGAGTCGCTCACGTAACCCTTGATCGTCTGCGTATCAGCCGCGCTTGCGAGGGCGGCAAGGAAGAACAGTGAAACCAGAACCAGCGAAATCTTCTTCATGACAAACGTCTCCTGGAATTTGGCGGCTGAGCCGCAGATTTGAATCGGTACTTCCGATCGCCTGCACTCCCGCTGTAAGCGCTGGCATAACAAACTTTAGAAAGCTACCCCGTGGCGAAATAGTGCAGAAGACTATATCACAAGGCGAGATACTTACAGCTAGCGCTTGGCGGTCTTAGGCGGAGGCGGCGGAGGCGGGGCCGAAGCTGGGTTTACATATACAACCTCCCCGGGTCGCGCGTAGTGAAACTGGTCCCGAGCTTCTTTCTCGATGGCTTGCGGGTCATCCTGCAAGGCTTTGATACGGCCGCCGTATTGCTCGTTCTGGTCCTGTAACACCTTGATTTGGTTTTGCAGATCGTCGTATTCCGCGCGTTTTTGCCGGTACACGACCATGCCATTGGCGCCGAACATGACGTGAATAAAGAGCCAGACAGCAAGCAAGGCAACTCCCCCGGTGGCAATACGGCGACGCTCGCCATACACCCGATCAAAGACAGGCCGGACGCGATCGGCCATGCGCCGACACGCATCCTCGGCCTGCGGTGCGCGATCCACGAGCGCCCGCAGGCGTTGCTGGGGCTGAACCAGATCTTTCACCCGGGGAACTTTTTTTACTCGAAAATCCATTGTTTGGCCGCCGCGCTCAACTTCGCCAGTTCCGCTTCGCTTCCAGCCTCGGAATAAACTCGTACCACCGGTTCGGTCCCCGAGAGCCTGTAGCACACCCATGAACCATCTTGCAGAACCAGCTTGAGCCCGTCGGTGCGAACCACTTCGGCAACGGTGCGGCCGGAGAACTCGCGCGGATCGGACTGCAACTTCCCAGTGAACTTCTGTTTCACTTCCGGCGTCAAGCGGAAGTTCTCTCTTTTCGGATAGAAGGAACCAACTTTGGCAAATAGATCTTTAAGTTGTTGGCCCAGGGTTTTGCCGCGCCGCGCGACCATCTCGCAACAGAGCAATCCGGCGAGCACGCCGTCTTTTTCCGGGACATGGTGACGAATCGAGAGTCCGGCGCTCTCTTCACCGCCAATCACGATTTTGTCCTGCTTGATGAGCTCGCCGATGAATTTGAAGCCGACCGGGGTCTCATGCAGTTCAATCTTGTGATGCCGGGCGAGGGCATTGATCAGGTTCGTGGTGGAGACCGACTTCCCTACCCCGTTTTTCCATCCCCGGCTCTCGACGAGGTAGTCGAACAGCAAAGCGATGATGTAGTTGGGTTGGAAGAACGTGCCATCCTGGTCAACGATGCCGAAACGGTCCGCGTCGCCGTCAGTTGCGATACCGATGTGAGCACGGGTGGCTGTCATCTTGTTGCGAAGGTCGCCCAGCAGGTGATCGTCAGGCTCCGGAGCATGGCCGCCGAACAGGACATCGCGGTAGTCGTGGACCGATTCGACCTGAATGCCGGCCTCCCGAAGCAAAGAGTCTGGATAGCCCCGCGCCGCGCCCCAGAGCGGATCGTAGACAACCCGCAGTCCGGCCTTCTGGATGGCCTTGAGGTCAACAATTTCCGCAAGGCGCTCCAGGTACATGGTCCTGGGGTTCAGGTTTTCGGTAATGGCCGCGCCTTTGGCGGAGGGGCTGAACCCACTGTCATCGTGGGCGGAGATTTCGGCCTCGATGCGCTTGGTGACCTCGGGCAAGGCCGGAGCGCCATCGGGCGTGGAGAACTTGATTCCATTGTACTCAGGCGGATTGTGCGAGGCGGTGAAGTTGATGGCTCCATCGGCGCCTTCTTTTATTACGGCGTACGAAATGGCCGGGGTCGGGGCGGGATCGGAGATCAGAAGCGGAGTGATACCGTGAGCGGACAGGATATCCGCCGCCATGGCGCAGAAGGTCTCGCCCAGGAAGCGCGGGTCGCGGCCGACGATGACTTGCGCGTCCGAAGGTTTTTCAGACACCACGTAACGAGCGATGCCGCTCACAGCGCGGCGAACGTTGGCAAAGGTGAACTCCTCGGCCATGATCGCGCGCCATCCGGAGGTGCCGAACTTTATTTGCGTTGCCATATAGGATTTCACGCTGTCTTAGAATGATGGGCACAGGGGCGCGTTAATGGCCGCCTCGTTGCCGAAGGCTGATTTTATATGACTGATGCGAGAATCGTCCTGAGCACCGCCGGATCGAGAGAGGAAGCAGAAAAAATCGGGAATGCGTTGGTCGAGAGACGCCTGGCGGCCTGCGTTAACATCGTGCCTCAGGTGCGGTCGATCTATCGCTGGGAAGGCAAGGTGGAGCAGGCCGACGAAGTGCTGCTCATCATCAAAACGTCGAGCGCGAGGTTTGCAGGCGTCCGGGATGCGATCCGGGAACTGCACTCTTATGACCTGCCGGAATGCGTGTGTTTGGCGGTTGAGGATGGAAGTAAGGAATACTTAAGCTGGATCGAAAATGTAATTTCTAAGTAAATTTGCGGAGAAGTAAACAACTCCATGAGGTGGATTTGAGTCAGCTATGCATAAGGGACGTAATTTTCCTTCGCGGGCGGCTCACCATGGATTCACCTACAGTCCTTCGCTACCCAGCACTGGTCTTAGTGCTGTTTGAGTTGCTCCTGACAGCATGTGGGAGCAGTCCAACCTCGGCTCCGCCACCTCCTGGCTCGACCACACTGGCGCTTACCATGGTAGTAACCGGGCTGAGCTCGCCAGTAGACCTTGAGACTCCGGACGACAACAGCGGAAGAATGTTCGTGGTGGAGCAACCAGGCCGGATCAAGATCATCAGCAACGGCACAGTGCTGCCCACAGCATTTCTCGATATCACGAGTATCGTGAACTTTGGCGCGGAACAGGGGCTTCTGGGAGTCGCATTCCATCCCGGGTACGCCAATTCACCAAAGATTTACGTCAACTATGACCGGGCTGTTGCTGGAGGACAGGAGACCGTGATTTCGGAATTCTCCGCGCCCAGCGCAGGTTCGAATCAGATTGATCCAGCCAGCGAGCGCATCCTCCTGATCCAGAGCCAACCCTTCAGCAATCATAAGGCCGGGCAACTGGCATTTGGGCTGGACGGGTTTCTTTACTTCGGACTGGGCGATGGCGGCGGCTCTGGCGATCCCAACAACAACGGACAAAACCTGAACACATTGCTGGGGAAGATGCTGCGGATTGATGTCGATCATACAAGTCCGGGGAAACCCTATGCGATCCCGCCCGACAATCCATTTGCGAATGGAGGCGGATTACCTGAGATATTCGCGTATGGCTTCCGCAACCCATGGCGGTTCTCGCTCGACCGTCCCGGCCAGCGTTTTTTCGTGGCCGACGTGGGACAGAATAGTTTTGAGGAAATCGACATTCTTGCCAACGGCGCCAATTTCGGATGGAACACGATGGAGGGCGCCCATTGTTTCAATCCGCCAAGCAACTGCTCGATGACGGGGTTGACTCTCCCGATATTCGAGTACAGTCACAGTGAAGGGATCGCGGTGATCGGCGGCTATGTGTATCACGGCAGCGCAATCCCCAGCCTGGCAGGCACGTATCTGTTCAGCGACTTTGGGAGCGGCACGTTGTGGAACTTGACCGAAGGGCCGCCAGGCACCTGGACACGGCAGACCTTGCTTTCCACTGGCCGCAGTGTCAGCTCATTTGGACAGGATGCTGCAGGAGAACTCTACCTGCTGGACCTCAGCGGAACGGTGCTCAAACTGGTCGCACAGTGAAGGTGGTGTGCCGCAAGGCGCGCTCGCACCACCCCCTTTAAGCATCATCCCTTTTGTCGCGACGACTAGTGGCTCGAATTACCTCCAGCCACGCTGGAGCTCGAGGCAACGTTCTCGATACTTGGAGGATTGTGGCTGGGCGGTGGTGCGCCATGCAGGCTGAGTTGGCCGAGGCGGCACAAGTTAATGGCGTCCCCGAGGATCCTGGTTGCTTCCTGCGGGGCATGGAACCCCATGGAATTTTCTGACATGACGAAGTCGATCATGAACTGGCCCTTGCGCTGGTAGTCGCGCGCCTGACTCAATTGGGCGTCGGGAGTTCCTTTCGCTTTTTCAGCCTTGATGTCATTGATCAGGTCCACCAGAGCGTCGAGGGCCGTGTTGCGCAGGTTGAAGAAGGTATCCTGCAGGTCTTCCACGCGAGCTTTCAGCTCTTCTTCGGGAAAGTGATGGCAGGTCTGGCAGGAGCGGTTCACTTTCAGCAGCGGGCTGTTGACGTGATGATCGCTGATCTTGAGTCCTCCCTGCCGCATGTAAGGCATGTGGCAGTCGGCGCAGGCCACTCCCGAACGCGCGTGCACTCCCTGGTTCCACATCTCGAACTCAGGATGCCGGGCCTTGATGAGTCCCGCGCCACTGTCGGGGTGGACCCACTCCTTGATTTTCTGTTCGTCCTCGACCGCAATGATGTTCTCTACCTTGAGGCCTTTGGCCCAGGGAAACGTCAGCCGTTTGTTCGGGGGCTGGAAGTAGTAGGTGACGTGACATTGCCCGCAAACAAACGAGCGCATTTCCTGACGCGTCGCCATGGTGTTTACGTCGTAGTTCTGCACACCCTGAGAAGCCTTCAAAGCACGAATGCCTTCGATAAAGGCGGGGCGCGTGATGCGCAACTGCATGGTTTTGGAATCGTGACAATCGATGCAGGCCACCGGGTGTTTCACCTGCTCCCGGACCTGCTGGTAGGACATGTGGGTGTCACTGATTTTGTTGAATCCCTTCGTGATGTCACCATCCCCCAGTTTCAGAAAGGTGGTGACCATTGAGGCATGGCAGTTGATGCACATCGCGGGGGGAGCGAATTTCTGGCGTTCGGTAAAGGTCTGATCGTCGAGCATGAAGGCATGGCCGCGGCGTTCGCGATAGTCCGCGGAAAACGAGTATCCAGCCCAGATGGTCTTCAATCGCGGATCCTGCTCCAACTTCGATCGCGCCACCACGGACCGCGGGTCGGCCTGGGTAGGAGAGTGCGGCATGCCTTCGCTCCCGCCATACTTGGTGCGCTGCATGTCCACGGTACGCTGGTAAGAGTCGTACTGCATGGGGAAGTTCTTGGCCCAAATGGCAGGATCATCAATGGTGTCGTTGAGTTCCACGACACGGTAAAAAGGGTTTTTCGCTTCCTGTTTTCGCTCGAAGATGTTGATGAGCAAAGCGGTAACCGCCAAGGTGCTGACCGCCGCCAGAATAACCACGGCTACTAAGAGGCGGCGGGAGCGATCAGGGTTGAGTGCTGGAGGATTCATGAAAACTCCGGATATGGAGTTGGTTCAGTCTGGCTGACGCCGACTCAGAATGACCGACCGAATTGTGGCAGCGGGTACACTGCAGGCCGGCGGCTTTCCCGTGGACCACGTTGCCATCGATGGCCGCAGTGATCGATTCATGACAGCGGCGGCACGCGTTTTCAGCGATCTGGTGGTCGAACTTCGTAATTTCAATGGTGTCAGGATAATGGCCGCTGGTGAAGTAGAAGGAGTGCCAGAACCCGTTGTTCGCCTTCACGGCATATTTTCCGATAGGGTTATGAGGGGTATGGCAATCGTTACAGGTTGCGACAGAATGATGGCTGGACTTCATCCAGGCATCGTATTGCGCCTGCATAACATGACAATTCGTGCAGGCGGCAGGGTCATTGGTGAGATAGGAATATCCCTTGGCGTAGACGAAAGTGTAGGCGCCAAGACCTACGGCGATCCCAAAAAGAAGTGCCGCCGAGACACTAACCGCAAGGGCGCGTGGCATCAGGTTCGAAGTTCAGAATGAGAACAGAGAATACTCGCTGCCGGCCATGATTTGCAAATCCTGACGGGCTGCGCACGTTTGCTGAGGTGCATAGGGAGAACGCGCAAGCAGACCCGGTGACAACGACCGCAAGCCTCGGCGGTGCAGGGGCATGGAGATTGGCTGGCGTACGTTTAGATGGCGGCGAGCGCCTCGTCGAGGTCGGAGAGAATGTCCTTGACATCCTCGATCCCGACAGAAATTCGGACCATTCCATCCGTAATTCCGATCGCCTTGCGCCCCTTTTCTCCCAAGGCGGCGTGAGTCATGGTTGCAGGATGGGAAATCAGAGTTTCCACTCCCCCCAGCGATTCGGCGAGCGAGCAAATTCGAACTTTTTTCAGCATGCGCTTGGCATTGGCCAGCGATCCGGTTTCAAAGGTAATCATGGAACCAAAGCCGCTCATCTGCTTGCGGGCGAGTTCGTGCTGAGGATGGTCGGACAGTCCCGGATAAAATACCTTCTTCACCCGTTTATGCTTCGCCAGGAAATCGGCGACAATCCTGCCGTTCTGGTCATGTTCCTTCATGCGAACGGCGAGCGTTTTCACCCCGCGCAGAATCAGCCAGCACTCGAAAGGTGAGAGGATCGCGCCAGCGGCCTTCTGGATGAAGGCAAGCTTTTCCGCGTGTTCGGGTTTGGTGCATACGACAACGCCGCCGAGTCCGTCGCTGTGACCATTCAGGAATTTCGTGGTGGAGTGGACGACCATGTCGGCGCCGAGTGCAATCGGTTGCTGGAAGTACGGCGACATGAAGGTATTATCGACCACTAACTCCACTTTGCAGCGGCGGCAGATTCGGCTCACGGCGCTGATGTCGGTCAGGGTCATCAGCGGATTCGTCGGCGTCTCGATGTAGACCATGCGCGTGTTTTTGCGGATGGCGCGCTCCACGTTCTTGGCGTCGGAGGTATCGACGTAAGTAAATTCCATGCCGAAGTCGGCGAGCACCTGGTTGAACAGGCGCGGCACTCCCCCGTACAGATCGTTGCCGCAGACGATGTGATCGCCGGATTTGTACATCGTAGTAATGGCATTGATTGCGGCCATGCCGCTGGCGAAGACGCGCGAGGCGATGCCGCCTTCAAGAGACGCGAGATTTGCTTCGAGCCGCGTGCGGGTGGGATTGGAGACACGAGAGTATTCGTATCCCTTGTGTTCGCCAATTCCCTGCTGCACATAGGTCGAGGTGGGATAAATCGGAACGGTGACGGCCCCGGTCAGGGGGTCGGGTTCCTGGCCATCGTGGATGGCGCGGGTGGAGAAGCCGTGGGGGGATGATTTTTTGGTCATGATGATTTCTTTCTCAGCACTCAGAATTCAGCCAGCGGAGTTTTCCGTTAACCCGAATCTGGTTTGGCTGAGTGCTGAATGCTGACTGCTGAATGCTGCTTTTCAGATTCCGCCTTCGAAGATCTTCTTCGACAAGTAGCGCTCGGCGGAATCGGGGATGAGCGTGACTACGCGTTTGCCTCTTCCCAGGCGGGCGGCGACTTGCAGAGAGGCGTACACATTGGCTCCGCCGCTGGATCCGGCCAGCACGCCTTCTTTCGCGGCGAGTTCTTTCACCATGCCGAAGGCCTCGGGATCTTTCACCATGAGGACCTGGTCGCAGACCGAGGCGTCGAAATTTTTCGGGATGAAGCTGGAGCCAATGCCTTCCACCTTGTGCTGGCCAGGAGGACCTCCGCCGAGTACCGAACCCTGGGTTTCAACGGCATATGCCAACACATTCGGAAGTTGCTCTTTCAAGAAGCGGGCGATGCCAGTGAAAGTTCCGGCGGTGCCTGAGCCCACGACCACCGCATCAATGCGGCCTTCCATCTGATCAAAGATTTCTCGAGCGGTGGTTTCGTAGTGATAATCGGGATTGGCGGGATTTTCGAATTGCCCGGCCATGAATGCGTTGGGATCGCTGGCGGTGAGTTCCTTGGCCCGCTTGATTGCGCCCTGCATGCCCTCGTCGTCCGGTGTGCGGGTCACCTGGGCGCCGAGGGCCCGCATGATCATGACTTTTTCTTCGGAAAATTTTTCCGGCACGAAAAGAACCACTTTGTAGCCGCGATTGACCCCAATCAGCGCCAGGCCGATGCCGGTGTTGCCGGCAGTGGCTTCGACGATGGTGCCGCCGGGCTTAAGCTTCCCTTCCTTCTCGGCGCGCTGAATGATGCCGATGGCGGCGCGGTCTTTCACGCTGCCGCCGGGGTTCAGGTATTCGAGCTTGGCAAAAACGTCCGCAGAATTCGCGGGAACAAGTTTCTTAAGTTGGAGGATGGGAGTTTCGCCGACGAGTTGCGTAATGTCGTCGGACACACGGAGCCTGGATCCCTCGATGGTTTTCATCCGCACTGTACAGGGTACGGAAAGCCGGGCGGTAGCGTCAAACGTAGAACTGTGCACGCGCACGCGGGGCGCAAGGTGGCCAGTTGACAATCTTTACGAACTGATGACAGGTGGATGACATACGATCCGCAGAATGTTGTAACCTCGAAGCCCTCGACCTCGTAGTCAGCATTTGCTTCAAATCCAGGAGGTTCGCCTATGCACAACTCTGCCAGCCGAAGGCTTTTCGCCGTGACCACCCTCCGTTTGAGACCTGCAGTCATTTGTCTGCTGCTGTTGTCTCTTGAAGGCGCTCCTGCGTTTGCGCAGGGACGAGTATTTCCCTTTCAGACCGGTCCTACGGGAGTGATCGTGCACAGCCAGTTTGGCGGCCAGATTTTTGGATTTGATATCGATCAAAACGGAAGCGAAGGCTTGCTTACTGAGGCGACTACGCTCTCCGGTGGAAGGGTGCTTGCCGCGGTCGAGACATTCGATCAGGCGACCGGCAAAATCATGAAAGTGGTCACCAAGACAACGACGATGGACGACTTTCTGACACTGGGCGTCGTCGGTAATCAGGTCGGCTTGGTGGAACGCGAACACGTTCAGGGCTTTTTGAACATTACGCGCAGCTTCAAGACGCTCAATCCCCTGAGTTCAAACCGGTTCACCGGTTCCTGGACGCCACCGCTGCAAAAGAATGACCTCATCATCTCCGTCAGCCGGAACCAGGGAGTCTCTCGATCGGCAGTTCTTGCTTACCACAATGTAGGAGCCGGGCAGAGGTTCGTGTTTGGGACCGATGTGGGAGCCAATACCTTCAGCCCGCAGATTAACCTTCAGGACCCGACATTTGCCAGCAACCCGCAAATCGCGTACGACGCTATTCAAAATACCGCCGTGGTTGCTGCCTCCGACGGTACAGTCGGTGGACCAGCGCCAAAGATTGCGCTAGCTAACCTCGCAACTGGTCAAGTGACTGTGTTCAACGGCATTCTGGGTCCGGCACCTTTCCATCAGGGATTCATCAACGGCCTGGCGGTCGATGCTGACGACCAAATTGCCGTGACCACCACCGAAATTGACTTCCGCGTCGAGTTCTACGACTTGACGACGCACAACGGGTTCTCCGTCGTTCTACCCGGGGCCACCGGGCAACTGCAGAGCGGTTCCGACGTCGCGTACGACGCTGTGAACAAGTTGTTTCTGGTAGCTCAATCGGTGTCCAGCACCGGTTCAGGAAGCAGCATTCACGTGTACGACATTCAAGGGAACCTGGTGGAGTCGCTGAATGGTTTCAATTTCTCCAATTCATTCAACGTCGTCCCCACGCACATCGGCTTGAATCCCGCAATCCGAACCGGGTACGTGGATGGTCCTGCCGCGGATGTGAGCCAGTTGCAGGCTTTCAGCTACTGAGAGAGCGAGGGACTAGCGAGCCGCAGTTGCTTATTCTCCGCCCTTTTCTTGTCCGGGATAGTAACCCGTGCGGGTGCGAACAACCAGCTTGTTGTAACCCTTGGCGTGAGCGTCGACACGGATCGTGCGATAGCCGCCGACACTCTTGGGAGTGGTGGGGGCGTAACCGATGGTGTATTGGTTACGGATGTCGTGGGCGATGGTGCGACTGATCTCGTCCACTTCATTGACGCTGCGTGGCAGGAAGGCAATTCCACCGGTGCGCTCGGCGAGGGTCTGGAGTGCACGGCGGGCGCGACGCGCTTTCTCGTCCCCTAACAATCCGATGGCATACACCGTCGGCCCATTCTCTTCCTGCAGGCGGCGAACCGCCTGTTCCAGAGACTCACGGCTGGCGTTGTCTTCGCCGTCGGTAACGACGAACAGAACTTTCTTGGACAACTTTGCGTTTTTTGCCAGGTGATCGGCGGAGGCGACGACCGCGTCATATAACGCCGTGCCGCCGCGCGATTCCAGTTTTTCCAGGGCCTCCCCAAGTTTTTTCACATCGCCGGTGAAATCCTGGTCGAGGTAATACTCGTCATTGAAATTGACGACAAACACCTGGTCCTGGGGATTGCTGGAACGCACCAGGTTCAGCGCCGCTTTATTTACCTTGTCTCTTTTTTCACGCATGGAGCCGGAGTTGTCCACCACGATGCCCATGGCGACCGGCACGTCTTCGAGGCGGAAATCCTTGATGGCCTGCGGCTGGCCGTTTTCAAAGACGGTGAAGGAATTGCGGTCCAGGTTGGTGACCAGGCGTTGTTTCTCGTCCACGACAGTGGCGTGCAGCACCACTTCCTGGACTTCCGCCTTGAACACGAAGGTCCCGCTGTCTTTATCGGGAGCCTGACTTTGATCTTGCTCCGATGGTGGAGCAGCTTGCTCGCCAGGCGCGTTCGCAGGAGCCTGCGATGGAGCGGCCTGCCCCGCGGGCGCATTCGCAGGTGCGTCGGATCCGTGGAACAACGGCGGTGGCGGGCTCGCTGGCCCTTCATTCTGGGAACCAGCGTTGGACGGAGCGGCAGTCGGTGGATTGGTGGTTGGAGCTGTGCTCTGTGCCCAAACTCCTGAACTCAGCAAGAAAATGACTGCTAGGAGCAGGGGTAGGGCGCGGTCATTCTGAAGGCGCATAGTATCCCGTCTTGGCATAGACCCGGAGCGGCGGCAATCCCTTTGGGGGGATCAGCTTTACTTTTATCTTACGCCATTTGCCGTCGTGTGCCGGGTTCTTTGGACGGTATCCGAGTACATATTGGTTGCGTAGCTCGATACCAATTTTTGTAGCCACATCTGCCAAGTCATTGGGATTGTCGATGGTAAAGCTCCGTCCGCCAGTCAGTTCCGTTAACTCGCTGAGAAGTTGCGGGCCCAGGCGCTCTTCCTCGGTGGGGAAATAATGATCGTAGATGCCGATGGCGTACATCAAGACGTCGGCTTCTTTCACCAGCGACTTGATCTCGCCTTCGGTGTATCGGCTGTGATTGTCTCCGCCATCGGAGATGACGAGCATCGCCTTTTTGGGGAATTTTGCCTGCCGCATTTTGCTGACACCAAGGTAGATGGCGTCCAGCAGCGCGGTGCGTCCTTTGGGGATGGTGTAAATCAGTTTTCCCTGGATTTCTTCCACCGATTGCGTGAAGTCAGAAATCTCATCCGGCTTGTCGGCAAAGGTGATCATGAAGAACTCGTCCTGCGGGTTGGCGGTCTTGAAAAACTCGACCACGGCCTCGCGGGCACGCTCGATCTTGCTGCTCATGCTGCCGCTCATGTCGAAGATCACGCCCAGCGAAACAGGCGCGTCTTCACTGGAAAAGTGGCGTATTTCCTGGGCATCTTTCCCCTCGAACAGGGCAAAATTGTCCTTATCGAGGCCCGTCACCAGTCGGTTCATCGGATCGGTGATCGTCACCGGAACCAGCACCAGGTCGACATCCACCTTCAGCGGCTTGGTATGCGTCTTCAGGGCGGGATCAATCTGGTCCTGAGGCTGCGCGGGCTCAAGGCGCGGCCGGATGTGGACATCGTCAGCCTGGTTCTGCGCCCACAGGGCTGGGGTGAAGCCGGAACAAAACAGGATCGCGACGGAAAGGACAAGTCCGATCATGACAGCCTGATCTCGAGTGCACAGCATGGTAGCTTCCTGGGGCCGGGACGGGGCCGAGTGGAGGGTTCGTGCTCGGGTTCGGACGGGAGACCCGCTCCCAAACTGGCGGGCCATGATGACCTCGATTGCGGCGATAGTATCACATTGGGAAAGGGGCGCGAGCCTTTTTCCTGGCGGGTTTCGATGTCCAGCCCTGCGCAAAAGTTTGCCCAAGTTCGCCCTCGTTTTCGCACTCGGACTTGTCGCGGCCTGCAGCCTTGCTACAATTCCTCGACCCCATCTTGGCCTACATTCAACCATTTCGGGCGCTCCGTTACGACCCGGCCAGGGTACCCGTGTCTGAGGTTGTTACCCAGCCCTACGACAAGATCACTCCTGAGATGCAACAGCAGTACCATGACGCGAGCCCTTATAACCTGGTTCGCATCATCCTGGGAAGACCGGAGCCCGGGGATGGTGACCATAGTAACGTTTATACCCGCGCCGCCGAACATTTTCAGCAGTGGCGCCAAACGCATATTCTGCGGCAGGACAACAAACCCTCTTTGTACTACTATGTCCAGCGCTTTGCGCCTCCGGACGGCGGAACTTCGGTCGAGCGCCGCGGTTTCATCGCCTTGGGGAAAGTTGAGGACTACTCCGCCGGCATCGTATTTCGCCACGAACAGACACTCTCCAAGCCCAAAGCTGACCGGCTGAACCTGTTGCGAGCCACGCGCGCGCATTTCGGCCAGATTTTCATGCTGTACAGCGATCCCAAGCGCGAGATTGAGGGAGTTCTGGCACGCGACGCGCCTCCCGAGATTGATGTGAAGGACGAATACCGGGTTCAGCACCAGGTCTGGCCGATTTCTGACCCGGGTACGATTGCGTTCGTGCACAACCAGATGCTGGACAAAAAGTTGATTATCGCCGACGGCCATCACCGCTATGAAACTGCTTTGAACTACAGGAACGAGCGGCGCGCCGGAGAACCCTGCGACAAGGCATCTTACGAATTCGTGATGATGACGTTCGTGAACATGGACAGCCCTGGCTTGCTGATTCTTCCGACACACCGCGTGGTGCATGGGTTGGAGAACTTCTCAAGCCAAAGATTTCGTCAAAAGGCCAGCGAGTTCTTCAGCGTAGAGGAAGTGGATCCCGAGATCGATGGCTCGCGGGCGAACGTCATCCTGCGCCAGGCGGGGCAGGTTGGGACGGCCTTTCTTGCGGTCAGCCGGGACCGCGTGTTTCTACTGGATCGGCCGCGCGTGCCCGATCCGAAGCTGTTCGCCGGATTGTCGTTCCGCCAGCAACAACTCGACGTCGTGCAATTGCACAAAGTGGTGCTGGAGCATGTGCTCGGAATTTCCGAAGAAGCGATTCGAAACCAGCAGAATGTGCGTTACTTGCGGGACACAACCCAGGCCCTGCGCGAGGTTCGCAATGGAGAGGCAGACATTTCCCTGCTGATGAACCCGGTGCGGATCGAGCAGGTGCGGGATATCGCGTTTGCGGGCGAGGTATTGCCGCAGAAGTCCACCGATTTCTACCCTAAGCTGCTGAGCGGACTCACCATTTATGCGCTCGCCTAACGCCACTGGACGCCGCGCAGCGGTCGGGATTGGCTTTATGGTACTCGCGGCAACTTTGAGCTTGATCCTTTCTGCCGCTCCGGAAGAGAAACGGATCGCAATCTACTCTAATGTAGCGAACTACACACTCAACCTGGTCAGCCGAAATGGGCAGGACTACGTAGGGTTACTGGAAATCCTGGAGCCCCTGGGGACGGTTTACGCAAAGGGGGACAGTAGCAAATGGAAACTTCGCTACAAGGATGTGGACGGTGAATTCTCGGCGGGCAAGACTCGTGCCAAGGTTCGCGGACAGAGCTTTGATCTGCCGGCCAATTTCCTTCTCGAGAACGGGCGAGGACTGGTTCCGATTTCCTCCCTGGTGACCCTGTTGCCGCGTTTTCTGGGAGGGCCGGTCACCTTTCATCAGGAGGCACGACGGCTATTTGTCGGCGATGTGGCAGTTCACTTCACCGCGCAAATGGTGAGAACCGCGCCGCCCTCGCTGGTGCTGAATTTCACTTCTCCTGTAAATCCAAGCATCGCAACCGAACCGGGCAAGTTGCGAATGGTATTCACGCACGAACCGCTCGTCCCTCCGGGAACACAAAACCTGACCTTTGATAACAGGATCATTCCTTCGGCCAGTTATCAGGAAAATAACGGGGCGGTGGAATTGTTGATCAATGGAAGCGCTCCCCTGTTTGCGAAATTCAGTAACGATGGGCGCACCATCACGGTGATTGCCGCAGTGGAAGCGGCTAACACGGCGCCCTCCAGCGAGACCGGTACGACATCGTCAGCTCCAGGCATCACGCCAGCGACGAGCGTGCCGCCGCAACTCAGGAAATATTTTGCCGTGGTGGACGCCGGCCACGGAGGCGACGAGCGGGGCGCGGCGCTGGGCGAACAATTGGTTGAGAAAGATGTGACGCTGGCTTTCGCACGCCGTTTGCGCCAGGAACTGGAGAGCCGGGGCCTGTCGGTCCTAATGGTGCGCGACACCGACTCGAGCATCGCACTCGACCAACGAGCTTCCCTGGCCAATGTGACCCATCCGGCAATTTACGTGTGCATTCATGCCGCCTCACAAGGAAATGGGGTGCGGCTCTATACAGCGATGGTCCCGAACGTGGGCGAAAGCCACGGTCCGTTTCTGGCGTGGGACAACGCACAGTCGGCGTTCCGGATCGCGAGCGAAACGGCGGAAAACAGCATTACCTCGGAGCTGCAACGTAAACAGATTCCGGTACACGGATTGATGGCGCCGTTACGTCCGCTGAATAACATCATTGCCGCCGCCGTAGGGGTAGAACTGTCTCCTCGGGGCAGCGATACCTCGGAACTCACTTCGGCCCAATATCAGCAACAGGTAGCATCATCGGTAGCGGCGGGAATCGTGCTGGTGCGCGACAAACTGGAGGCGATCCGATGATCCCGCGACATCTGATCATTGGTGTCGCACTCATGCTGGCCGCAGCCCTGGGCATGAGTCTTTATGTGTGGCACATGCGAAGTACGGCCACGTACAGTACGCCCGCGGCAGTGGATGCTCGCCCGGTGCCAGCCCCGGTCTCCGGTCCCTCCGAGCAGGTCACGTTATGGGTCGCCTACGACGTTCCGGGCAACGTCCGGCCCCAGGGTGCCCGCATTCCACTTCCATCGGGACGGCAGGAACGGGCCCAGGAACTGCTGCGTGCACTGATCGGGCTCTACCTGAAGAAGGATTCTTCGCACCCGCTGGGGGCAGGATCAGAGATTCGCGAGGTCTACCTTGTCGATCCTGGTCTGGCGGTGATTGATACCAATGCCGCCTTCGCCGATGGCCATCGCTCCGGAGTGCTGGTCGAGGAACTCACCGTAGCCTCTGTGGTGCAAACGCTGGCTTCGAATATTCCCGGCATCAACCGGGTCAGGATTCTTGTAGACGGGAAAACGCGCGATTCGCTGGCCGGGCACGCGGACCTTTCCGTCTCCTACGACGTTGGGCAAGTCAATCAAGTCGTGCAGCAGATGCAAGGGCCTTGAAGTCACAGCCTGAGTTCCCAAGCGGCTGTTAGAATCCCAGGAATGATCTACCGCAGCGATAACCGGGCGCCCGACCAGCTTCGGCCGGTGAATATCATTCCCGATTTCATTCACACCGCCGAAGGCTCGGTGTTGATCGAGGTCGGCAACACGCGCGTGATCTGCACCGCATCGGTAGAGGAAACGGTGCCCGCCTTTATGCGCAACACTGGCAAAGGCTGGATCAGCGCAGAGTACAGCATGCTGCCCCGTTCCACCCTGACCCGCACTCCGCGTGAAGTGAGCAAGGGCCGGGCCAGCGGGCGTACCCATGAAATTCAGCGGCTGATTGGAAGATCGTTGCGTGCGGTGGCGGACCTGGACCGGCTTGGGGAACGCACGATCTGGATTGATTGCGATGTGATCCAGGCCGACGGCGGGACCCGGACAGCTTCGATTACCGGCGCTTTCGTCGCGCTGGGCCTGGCGCTGGAAAAAATGGTGGAGGCGGGAACGCTCACCTCTGTTCCACTCAAAGACTTCATCGCCGCGGTCAGCATTGGCATCGTCGATGGCGAAGTCCTGCTCGATCTGGCGTACGAAGAGGACTCGCGAGCTGACGTAGACATGAACTTTGTAATGACGGCCGCCTACAAACTGGTCGAGGTGCAAGCCACCGCTGAGCACCAGGTGTTTGATGAAGCACAGCTTGGACGGATGCTGAGCCTGGCAAAGCAGGGGGTTCAGCAACTGATCGCGAAACAGCAGGCCACCCTGGGATCCTTGACCTTGCGGCAGTGAAGCAGGGTGGCGGGCAGGCTTCTTGTGACCGTTGTTCTGGCCCGCTCCAGTCATAAGGGTTACAATGATTTGCCGTTCCGCTCGTCTCCCGGTCGAGCGGGTTTTGCTCAATCCTGGTACGACGCAATCATAGGAGGGATTTATGAAACTTACGCCCGGAAAACTAGCGGGACTGAAACGAGTATCGACATCCCAGGGGATCATTGCCGCAGCTGCGATGGACCAGCGCGGCTCGTTACAGAAATCATTGGCCAAGGAAAAGGGCTCGGAAGTGAACGACGCCATGATGGAAGAGTTCAAGAGCCTGGTCACGGAGGTGCTGACACCCCATGCGAGCGCAATTCTGCTGGATCCTGAGTGGGGACTGCCGGCCTCCAAGCGTCGAGCCAAGAATGCGGGACTGCTTCTCGCCTACGAGAAGACGGGCTACGACAAGACCGGCCCGGGCCGGTTGCCCGACTTGCTCGACCATTGGTCGGTTCGCCGCCTGAAAGAAGCTGGGGCCGATTGTTTGAAGATCCTGCTCTATTACACCCCGCCTGATCCTCAGCCTATCAATGACATCAAGCACGCCTGGGTGGAGCGCCTAGGAGATGAGTGCCGGGCCAATGACATTCCTTTCTTCCTGGAGTTCGTTACCTACGAAGAGGGGGTGGATGAAAAAGGCCCCGAGTTCGCCAAGAAGAAGCCAGAAGCCGTCATTGGCAGCATGAAGGAGTTCACCAAGGACCGCTACGGCGTGGATGTGATGAAAGTCGAAGTGCCGGTCAACATGAAGTTCGTGGAAGGCGCCAAGTCGTTCAAAGGTCCTGCCGCGTATACCAAGAAAGAAGCCATGGATCTGTTCCGCAAGGCGGCAAGCGTTGCCACCAAGCCGTTCATCTATCTTTCTGCCGGGGTGAGCAATGCAGAGTTCACCGAGGCGCTGGAACTGGCGGCGGAGTCCGGCGTGAAATTCAACGGGGTGCTGTGCGGGCGTGCAACCTGGAAAGACGGTATTCCGATCTATGCCAAGCAGGGGGCGGATGCGTTCCGCAAGTGGCTGGAGACCGAAGGCGTGAAGAACATCGAAAATGTCAACGACCGGCTCAAAGCCGCGTCGTCGTGGCACTCGATTTACGCGGCCGAACCGGCCATGGTAGGCGTATAAGCGTTTCTGTGGTACAAACTGAATGCTCAGAATCCCGATCGAGACGGGCCTAGCCCGTCTCGATTTTTAGGCCTGGACATGGTTTCCGGATTCTGAGCCGGGGGAATTGAATGCCCTCCATCATCGCCCTGCTTTCGCTGCTGTTGCTGGCTTCGGCCGCGCTGACCAGCGTGGTCGTGCCCAACTACAAAGATCTCACCATTCGCACGCACCGCGAAGTAGGGGAACTCAGCTCCAGTATTGACACGCTTTACCTCAAGGGCCCGCGCGAGCGCAGCGAGACCCGCGTGGAGAAGCCAGCGGCGTCGAATAATTCGATCCATATCGGGATCAGCCAATGCGATCAGAAGCAGAGCATCGCATTAAATCCATCGGCCAGAGTTTATGCACGCTTTCCCATTCAGGATTGGGCAGAGCGGATCAAGCGCGCGCCTCACGTCGAGCAGAATGAGGTCAGCGGTGCGGAAGTCCATGTCACCATCGATTCCGTGGACACGGGAGAACGGAAATCATTTGGCTCTTTTACCGCCCGCCATGTGAAAACCACTACGGAAGTGGAACCGGGTCCGGGCGCGTCCTTGCCCGCCAGCACCGAGGAGACAGATGGATGGTACATCGACCTTCCCGGACTGGGCTGCCAGGAATCGCAGAATGGCATAGGATTCGTCTGGTCGAGCAGCCGGCTGGGAAATGCTCCGGCTCGGCACGACCGCATCAACATCACGCACCTGGGGACCGCGCCGCACGGCTACGCGCTCGAGCAGGTGATCAAGAGAACCGAGGACGGCCGCACCATGGTGGGCAAGATCGAGCTTTTGGAATTCTCCGAAGCGCCAGTAGATGCGAAGCTGTTTGAGATCCCTCCAGGATACAGTCCGGCCTTGCGCACTCCGCAGGGCGGGTTTGACATGACCAAAGCAGATACGTTTGCCAACCGCCTGGCGCAATTCTGGGCCGAACTGAAAGCCTCAGCGCAGCGGGCTTTCGGCGCTTCCTAACCAGCACGAACCAGCAAAGGGTCTTTATGGCTACCGCTCTGATTACGGGAGCATCCGGTGGCATCGGGAACGAACTGGCGAAGCTCTTCGCTAAAGATCATCACAATCTGATCCTGGTCGCGCGCAGCGCCGACAAACTCACGCATTTCGCAGTGGAATTGCAATCGCAATTCGGAATTTCGGTAAGGAGCGTGGCGTTGGACCTGACCGACCCTGCCGCACCCCAGAGCCTTTTCCAGCAGCTTGCGAGTGAGAGGATCACGGTGGACATCCTGGTGAACAATGCGGGCTATGGGACATTTGGAGAATTCCACAAGACTTCGGTCCAAGACGCGTTGGGCCAGATTCAGCTCAACATTACTGCCCTGACCCACCTGACGCGACTGTTTCTTACACCGATGGCGGAACGGCATTCGGGAAAGATCCTCAATGTGGCTTCCACCGCCGGCTTTCAGCCGGGGCCGTTGATGGCTGTGTATTACGCAACCAAGGCCTACGTGATTTCCTTTTCCGAAGCCCTGGCGAATGAACTGGAGGGGAGCGGGGTAACCGTTACCTGCTTTTGTCCGGGTGCCACGGACACCGGATTTCAAGGGCGTGCGGGGACGGAGAACACGGTGCTCTTTAAGAAACTGCGGCCGATGAGCGCGCAAGCGGTCGCGCTCGATGGCTATCGCGGGCTGATGGCGGGAAGAACGCTGGTGGTCTCCGGATTTCGCAACTGGTTGGTGGCTGAATCCGTCCGATTTGCGCCCCGGAAGATGGTCACAGCGATTTCGCGCAAGCTTCTGGACCGCGTTGAATAATTCGGCCGCGTTTTTCCAGGACAACCGAGGCGGCCGTTGCTACATGATTTATTCCCATTCGATGGTGCCGGGGGGCTTTGACGTGATGTCGTAGACGACGCGGTTCACGCCCTTCACTTCATTCACAATTCGGTTGGAGATGGTCTGCAGAACTTCGTGGGGCAGCGGTACCCAGTCCGCAGTCATGCCATCTTCCGAATGCACGGCGCGAATGGCGCAGGTGTAGGCATACGTGCGTTGATCTCCCATTACACCGACCGACATCACCGGGAGGAGTACGGCAAAGGACTGCCAGATTTTCTTGTACAGGCCGGCGTTCTTGACTTCTGTGACCACGATGTCGTCGCATTCTCGCAGGATTGCCAGGCGCTCGGGAGTGACCTCGCCCAGGATACGTACCGCAAGACCGGGACCAGGAAAGGGCTGCCGTTGCAGGATTTCTTCGGGCATGCCGAGATCGCGGCCGATCTTGCGTACCTCGTCTTTGAACAGGTCTTTGAGCGGTTCGATGAGCTTCAGCTTCATCTTCTCAGGAAGGCCGCCGACGTTGTGGTGAGTTTTGATGGTCTGGGAGGGTCCACGAACGGAACGCGATTCGATGACGTCGGGGTAGAGGGTTCCCTGTACAAGCCAATCGACCTTGCCTTCCTTCTGCTCGATGCGGTGAGCCTCTTCGTCGAACACCGCGATGAATTCGTTTCCGATGATCTTGCGTTTCTTCTCAGGGTCGGTGACCCCGGCAAGCTTCTTCAGGAAGCGATCGGTTGCGTCAACGCCGATCAGGTGGAGGCCAAGCTTGTCGCGCAGGTTTTGTTGAACTTTCTCAAACTCGTTTTTGCGCAACACGCCGTTGTTCACGAAGACGCAGGTCAGGCGGGGCGCGTTTTTCCCGTCGCGCATAGCGCGATCCACCAAGGTGGCCGCCACTGAGGAATCCACACCTCCCGACAGAGCGCAAATTGCCCGACCGCTGCCCACGGTTTTGCGAACGCTTTCGACCGTGGCATCAATAAAATGCTGCGGCGTCCAGCTGGGCTTCGCCCCGCAGATATCCAGCGCAAAGTTGCGCAGGATTTGCGTGCCCATCCTGGTATGGTGGACTTCAGGGTGGAACTGGACCGCCCACATCCCGGCTTCGGCATTTTCAATCGCGGCAACCGCGTTGGGAGAACTGGCGGTCAGCCTGAATCCGGGAGGAAGGTTGACTGCCTCGTCTCCGTGCGACATCCAGACAGAAAGCTTTTCTGGAACAGCGGCGAACAGGCGCGACGGTTGCGTTATCTCGATGTGGGCGTGTCCATATTCGCGTTTCTCCGCGGCGCGCACCTTGCCCCCGAGCGCGTGCACCATGAACTGCAGCCCGTAGCAGATGCCCAGCACAGGCACGCCAAGTTTAAAGACGTCGCGGTCCGCCTGCGGGGCGTCCGCGTCATAGACGGAGCAGGGTCCGCCCGAGAGCACGACGCCGATGGGCGAGTAGCTGCGAATCTCATCCAGCCCGGCAGTGCACGGAAGCACTACAGAAAACACATTCTGTTCACGGATGCGGCGCGCGATGAGTTGGGAATACTGCGCGCCAAAATCGAGGACAACGATGGATTCGGTTTCCACGGACGAGTCTCTCAAAGTCGAGCCTCAGTGTAAAGAGGAGCCTCGTGGGAGTCTAGATGATGGCTATATATCTGGGAAAAGCCGGCGCTCGCACGGCCATGCTTTCAGCCCAGGACAGGCGTCGGCGACACCATGGGCACGTCGCTGAGGATTAGTTCGTCCTGATCCACGCGCGAAGGGCCCTGTGGTGGCGCCGGGGGTAAGTCTACTGATTCCGGCATCTCGGGCATCTCGACGATGGTCACGTAGGCAGCCAAGCGTCCGATGTAGAGGAAGTCGACGATGGCAAAATAAAGAAGCGTGACCAGTAAGACGCCCCCTATCACCACGCCCGACGGCAACAATCCGGCAAATCCCAAAGGTACTCCCACCGCCGAGCTGGCAACAAAAAATGCGATGAAGTGCGCCAATCCAAACCAGGAGGAGGCCGCAAGGACTGCGCCGAAACGGTCGCGGCATACCCCGACTGCGCGTTCCAGCGAAGTAAAGGTATCGGTCCGGGACGAGCATGCGAACACCGAGGCCAGGGAAAGAAACCAGTTCAGCATGAGCGATGCAGTCACAACCAACATCAGGACCAGCGTGAAGATTGCAACGGCAGCGCCCGGTGAAGGACTCTCGCCTGAAGAGGCTGTGCGGGCCAGTAGCATGGCTCCGACGCAACCGATGGTCGCGGCGAAAATCGTGCCAACTCGCAACAGGTTCAGGCCGAACAGCGTACGCAGCCGTGTTCGCGGGAGTTCGACCCAGCCACTCGCGCGTGCGGAACGCACCCTATACACGACGGCATTGAGGGTCGCGGCGCGGCCGAAGGTTCCGAGAACCACCCAGGCGAGAGCCGCGGCCATGCTCAGGGCGACGCCGGCAAGAACCACGCGAAGGGCGGTCCCACGAAGGATGTGCGAGATCGCCTGTGCAATCAGAAAGGGCTGACGACTTCTGAACAGCAGAATCTCCGCATTGCTGACCGGAAGAGTATCCAGAAATTCCAGGAATGAGATTGCAACCAGGAACGCGACAGCAAAACCGAAGCTCCAACGCCAGGCAATTTCCGCGATTCCAACGATTGGGCGCTGAAACATCACCCGGAAGCCTTCCATGGTTGGTGAAATCCGCTTCATCTCTACTCAGGATACCGCAAGACCGGAGAATTCAGATTCACGTCTGTAAATTGTCAATGTTGATGCAAATGAAACTCTGCATCCTCGCACGGCGCCGAGTCATCTTGATTGGTGGTTGAGGTTTTTTCACGGGGATGGCACCCGGGACCGCGTCGGCGGTCAGGCAAATTACTACTTCGAGGAGAGTCATGAAATCTGCAAAGCACTTGTTTCTATTTGCTGCGATGGCCTTGCTGCTGCCGCTGACCGCGATGGCGAAGGACAATTCCAATTCAGGTAAGTTCACCGTTTCAGAGAAGGTAAAAGTCGGTTCCACCGAACTAAAGCCGGGTGACTACAAAGTGGAGTGGGATGGCAGCGGTGATTCGGTCCAGGTGAAGATCATGCAGGGAAAGAACACGGTGGCAACCACGTCGGGCAAGCTCGTGAACCACGACACGCCGGCGCCCTACAATGCAGTGATCCTGAATGATGCGACCGGCGGAGGAAAGGCAATCAGCGAGATCGACTTCGGAAAGCGTAAGGAAGCCCTGGTGCTTTCCGATGGGCAAATGGGAGCTGGTCAATAGCTTTCCAAGATTGAAACGCTGCGTAAGGGGACCTGCCCAGGTCCCCTTTTTGTTGCCGGCGTAGATTTACTTCACAACAATGTTTACCAGCCTGCCGGGAACAATGATGATGTTCTTCACTTCTTTTCCGGCGATGAAGGTCTGTACCTTTTCATCGGACAGGGCGCGGTCGCGAATCGTGTCTTTTGACGCCTCAGCCGGAACCCGGATCAGCCCCCGCAACTTGCCGTTGACCTGCACGGGAATTTCGATCTCATCCTCCTTGGCCAGGGCAGGGTCATAGTTCGGCCAGGGTGCACGCAAGAGATTTCCTCTCTGGCCGAGCATCTCCCAAAGTTCATTGGCTAAGTAAGGCGCAAACGGCGCCAGCAAGAGCACCAGATCGCGCTGCACGTCTGCGAGCAGGGCGCCCGGGATCGAGCCCGCTTTGTCTTCCGCGGCGTAGAGTTCGTTGACCAACTCCATGATGGCAGCGATCGAGGTATTGAAATGCCAGCGGCCCTGAAAATCGTCGCTGACCCGCTTGATCGTCTGGTGGAGCTTGCGCTGAATCTGCCGGGCCTCGGGGGACAGCGTTGCAGATCGGGTGCGCTCCACTCCGGCGTTGCGCGAAACGTAGCGGTACACCCGTCCCAGAAAGCGCTGTATGCCTTCAATGCCGCTGTCCTGCCAATCGAGTTCGCTCTCCGGAGACGTGGCGAATAGCGTGTACATGCGGGCGCTGTCGGCGCCGTAGCGCTCCACCATTTCGTCGGGTGCAACCACGTTGCCCAGGCTCTTCGACATTTTCGCGCCGTCTTTAATGATCATGCCCTGTGTGAACAGACGCTCGGTAGGCTCGCCGGTGCGAACCAGTCCCATGTCGCGCATGAATTTCGTCCAGAAGCGGGAGTAAATCAGGTGCAGGATTGCGTGTTCGACGCCGCCAATGTACTGGTCAATGGGGAACCAGTAGTCCACGGTCTTGCTGTCGAAGGGGGCGGTGTCATTCCTGGCGTCGGTATAGCGATAGAAATACCAGGAGGAATCCACAAAAGTGTCCATGGTGTCGGTTTCGCGCCGCGCCGGACCTCCACACCTGGGACAGACCGCGTTCACGAATTCCGGAACCCGGCCGAGCGGCGAACCCCCTGTCAACGTGATGTCCACATTGTCAGGAAGGATGACAGGCAGGTCCTGCTCCGGAACCGGCACGATGCCGTCCTTCTCGCAGTAGAGCATCGGGATCGGAGTTCCCCAGTAACGCTGCCGCGAGATGCCCCAGTCTTTCAGGCGGAAGGTGACGGTTGGTTTGCCGAAATGGTTCGTTTCCGCGTGCGCCGCCATGGCCTGGAGCGCCTCCCTGCAACTCAGTCCGCTGAATGGTCCCGAGTTCACCAGGAACCCGTCCAACGTGGTGAACGGAAGCGGCGGCTCAACCATGGTTTCTTCGGGGTCTTCGGGTTTGGGGAGGATTACCAGGCGAATTTCGATGCCGTATTTGGCCGCAAATTCGTAATCCCGCTCATCATGCGCCGGAACACTCATGATGGCGCCCGTCCCGTAATCGGTGACGATGTAGTTGGCCACCCAGATCGGGACTTTCTCTCCATTGAAGGGGTTGATCGCGTACCGGCCGGTGTTCACTCCATGTTTCTCGATCGCACCGATGTCGCCAGCTTCCCTGGCCTTGCGCTGCTCGGCCATCAGCTGGTCTACCTTGGCGCGCAGATCAGGATTTTTCGCGGTGATATCGGCGACGATGGCGTGCTCGGGCGCAAGCTGCACCGAAGTGGCGCCGTAAATGGTGTCCACGCGAGTGGTGAAGACCGGAATCTTCGACCCGGCTGGGCCCGCAGGTCCGTCCAGGCTGAATTCAATCAGCGCACCTTCGCTGCGGCCAATCCAATTGCGCTGCATGGTGCGGACTTTCTCGGGCCATCCGGAGAGCTTGTCCAGGTCGCGCAATAGTTCGTCCGCGTACTGCGTAATGCGCAGGAACCACTGCTCCAGTTCGCGCTGCTCGACAATTGTGTCTTCATGGCGCCAGCAGCGGCCGCCCACCACCTGTTCGTTGGCAAGTACCGTGGCACACTTCGGACACCAATTCACCTTGCTCTTCTTGCGGTAAGCAAGACCTTTTTCGTAGAGCTTGATGAAGAACCACTGGTTCCAGCGGTAGTAGTCCGGCAGGCAAGTTGTAACCTCGCGCGACCAGTCGTAGGCGAAACCGAGGCGCTTCATCTGCGCCTTCATGTTTGCGATATTTCTCAGCGTCCACTCGC
Organism: Terriglobales bacterium; assembly: GCA_035652095.1. Classification (GTDB taxonomy): domain Bacteria; phylum Acidobacteriota; class Terriglobia; order Terriglobales; family Acidobacteriaceae; genus DASREM01. Next base: position 68,118 of record DASREM010000011.1, read on the forward strand.
GCGGCGGAGTGTTGTTCGAGATCGCGGCATTCTCGGCGGGCAAACCGAACGAGTCCCAACCCATAGGATGCAGGACGTTATAGCCGTTCATCCACATGTAACGCGCGAGCGCATCGCCGATCGCATAATTGCGCACGTGTCCCATATGCAAGGCGCCGGATGGATAGGGCAGCATTTCGAGCACATAGTATTTGGGCTTGGTGGAATTGGGCTCCGCGGCGTACAGGGAAGGGTCCTGTTGCCAGCGCGCGGACCACTTAGTCTCAATGCGCTGGGCGTCATAACGTTCGTCCCGGGCGATGGTTTTTTCTTCCTGGGGCATAAGTGGAGATTCAGGTGAAGCAATATTTTACATGTAGAGACACAGCTTCGCTGTGTCCAGATCGTACGGGATGGTTGCTAACGCCGGCGGGGGGTAGCTGAATGCGCCTCTCCCGTCCGGCTCATCTGTTCACCAGACTTTTCAAGACGTCCAGGTTCCGTTGGTCGTCACCGGGTGCATCCACCGGGGTCTCGGCGATGAATGCGGCGTGCGCCAGCCGCGGATCGTTGAGCAGGCGGCGAAATGGTTCTGCACCGATGGTTCCCTGCCCGATGTGCTGGTGGCGATCGAGTTTCGATCCGCGCGCGGCCTTGGCATCATTGCAATGCACAACGCGGACGTTTTTCAGGCCAACGGTGTTATCCAGATGCGCCAGCGTGTCTCGCATGCCAGCCTCGCTGACGATGTCGTAGCCCGCGACATGGGTATGGCAAGTGTCAATGCAGGCCGCAACCGGTACCAGGCCCTTTAGACGGTCGAGCACTTCCGCCACCTGTTCGAAGGTTGCCCCCAGAGAATATTCCGCCCCTGCGGTATTTTCGATCAGGATGGTGAGTTTTCCCTTCACAAGGTCCAGTCCATGGGTTGCCGCATGAATCGCGGCCGCGGTTCGCAGCAGTCCCAGTTCACGATCGTTTCCACGAAAGGAGCCGGGATGCAGCACCAGGTACTCCGCACAGAGAGCGAGGGCGCGCTCGATTTCTCCACGAAAGGCTTCAATCGACTTCTGCAAGAACAGCGGAGTGGTGCTGGCCAGGTTAATCAAATAGTTAGTATGAATCACCAGGGGCCGGAGCTTGTACATCTCGCGCAGGCGGCTCATTTCGTCGCAGAGATTGCTCGAGAGTTCGTAGGGAGCCCATTGCCGCGGGCTGGAAGAAAACATCTGGAAGGTATTACAGCCCAGACGATAGGCCCGCTCAGCGGCGTTGTGCACGCCGCCGGCGCTGGAAGTGTGGATACCGACGCGGCGCGAGGTCAGTTTCGGTGGACGCTTGGGAGCAGGTAACTTGAGAATGTCCCGTTCCCCAGCCATGGATCCAGTATAAATGCGTCCCGGGCATGCAACGTATGCTGGTTGTCGCACGACCCCAGTAAAGATAAAATTGATGGTTTCCGGAGTTCTCCATGCTAGTCGTCATGCAGGCGCACGCCAGCGAAGAGCAGGTGCGCGCGGTCTGCGAGAAAATCGAATCACTTGGTTACCGCGCTCACGCCATGCCAGGCGCGCAACGCACCGCTATCGGCGTTACTGGAAACCGCACTGAGGTTGAACCCGGCACGCTGGAAGAAATGCCAGGCGTGCAGGAACTCATCCGCGTCACCAAACCGTACAAGCTGGTCAGTCGCGAAGTCAAAGACGAGAACACCGTCATTCGCTTTCCCGGTTCAGAAGCAACCATCGGCGGGCGCTCGCTTGCAATCATCGCGGGCCCATGCGCGATCGAGAGTCGAGAACAGGCATTCGCCGTAGCCGAGAAAGTGAGCCGCGCCGGAGCCCAGTTCTTCCGCGGCGGCGCTTATAAACCGCGCACTTCTCCGTATTCGTTTCAGGGTTTGGGCGAAGAAGGCCTGCGTATCATGGCCGAGGTCCGCGACGCCTTCGGCATGAGAATCGTGACCGAAGCGATCGATAACGAATCCCTGGACCTGGTGGAGGAGTATGCCGATGTCATCCAGATTGGCGCGCGCAACATGCAGAATTTTTCCCTGCTCAAGAGAGCGGGGCGCGCGCGCAAGCCGGTGCTGCTCAAACGAGGCATGTCGGCGACGCTGGAAGAATTCCTGATGGCGGCCGAATACGTGATGAGCGAGGGCAATTACAACGTGGTATTGTGCGAACGCGGCGTGCGCACCTTTGCCGATCACACCCGGAATACCCTCGACCTGAGCCTGGTTCCCGCTGTGCAGAGGCTGAGTCATTTGCCCATCGTGGTGGATCCCAGCCACGGCACCGGAAAAAGGAACAAAGTAACGCCTCTGTCTCGAGCGGCGGTCGCTGTGGGGGCCGACGGCCTGATCATCGAGGTTCACAACAATCCCGACAAGGCTCTGTCGGATGGCATTCAGTCACTTTATCCCGAACAGTTCGAAGAACTGATGGCGCAAGTGAGACAGATCGCACCGGTCGTGGGGAGAACCGTTCCGGAGATTGAACGCCGTCCAGCGGCGGTATCGCTGTGAGACCCTGGGAAACAGATCTGTAAGGCCTCGACGCCCCCGGCATCCTTGAGAAAATTTCTCGTCATTGTCGTGCTATTGCCCATCTTGATCGGGCTCGGATGGTGGTACTTCCACCAGCGTTCGCTGCCGAATTACGGTCCGAGTTACCGCGAATACGCCTACGTCACCAATGGCAAGAGCAATACCGTCAGCGTGGTCGACCTGACGCCGCGGCCGATTCCAAGCTTCACCGTGATCAAGAGTATTGCCGTGGGAAACAATCCGACCGGCATCGCGGCCAACCCGAAGAAGCCTGAAATTTACGTGGTTAATACGTCGTCGAATAACGTGAGCGTAATCGACGCCGAGCGCAACGTGCTGGTCGCAACCGTCGGCGTTCACGGCACTCCATATTTCATCGCGGTCTCACAAGATGGCAAGCGCGGGTACGTGGCGAATTCGGGCTCTGCGAACCTGTCGGTTCTGGACCTCGACAAGAGAACTGTCATCGCCACCCTGAAGGTGGGCGCTTCTCCGGAAGCAGTCCGAGTCTCTGACGATGGCAAGACCGTGCTGGCGGCGAATCGCGGCGACGGGACGGTATCAATCATGGATGCGGAGCAGTTGAAGGTTCGCAGCACGATTCAGACGTGCTCGCAGCCGAGCGACATCGCTATCCAGCGCGACAGCCGCAAGGCGTTCGTGGCCTGCTCCGCGTCCGGGCAAGTCGCTGCCCTTGATCTCAAGAATGACCGTCTGCTGGCCCTGCTCGACGTCGGCAAGACTCCCGTCCACCTCACCCTCAAACCCGACGGCGGGGAGTTGATCGTCACCAACTTCGATTCCGACAATATTTCCATTATCGAGACTGCGACCAATGAGGTCGGCGGCAGCTATTTGGTCGGGACCCATCCCTCCCGCGGGGTGGTCACCAGCGACAACTCTCGCCTTTATGTCACCAACTTCGGGTCGAACAACGTGGCGGTGTACGACATTGATCTGGGCAAGGTGGTGTCTTCGTTTTCAGTCGGCAGTCATCCCGACGCAATCGCCTTATCCCAGAGCGAGAACTATGTTTTGGTGCTGAACTCGGATTCCGGGGACATGGCGGTCTTGCAAAGAAAGACGCCTACCCGAAAAGACCCAGGTGAATACTCTCTTCTGTTGATGGTCCAGGTGGGATTGCAACCGAACAACATCGTAGTAAAGGCGTTCACAGACTCCCGCCTGCAGTAAATTCGATTCCCGAATCAACTCATGACCGCTGTTGAGTCACAAACGTAACTAACATCGAGAGGCCCTGTCCGTCTAACATAGTATTTCCAAGAATTGTGGGAGGACTGCTCGTGGCGGCTTGGCGGGTTACGGCGTCGTTATTGCTCGGCATGCTGCTGGCGGTGCCCAGTCCGTCGCTGGCTTCCTCCGAGCCAGAATTCGGCCACGTGAAAATTCCCCGCGTCAGCGCGCCTCCCAAACTGGAAGATTTTCTCGGGATGGAACCCGGTCCGGCATGGCGCGGGAAGATGGCGAAGGTGTCCGGATTCACCCAGCGCGTTCCCAGCGACGGGCAGCCCTCGAGCCAAGCCACCGATGTCTACCTCGGATATAACGACAAGAACCTGTACGCGGTTTTTGTATGCTTCGATACCGAACACGCCAAGCTGCGTGCCCGCCTTTCCCGCCGCGAAGATATCATTGACGACGATTCCGTCGAAATCATGCTGGACACTTTCAATGACCACCGCCGCGCTTATGCGTTCCTGGCGAATCCGCTGGGAGTGCAGTCCGACGCGTTGTGGACGGAGGGGCAGGATTTTGATTTCTCGTTTGATACGGTTTGGGACTCCGAGGCCCGGCCGACCGACCGGGGATACGTGGTATGGATGGCGATCCCGTTCCGCAGTTTGCGCTTCGCTTCTACCGATCCGCAGACCTGGGGCATTTTGCTGAACCGCGGCATTCCGCGCAATAACGAGGACACATTCTGGCCTCCGTATTCAAGCCGGATTCAGGGGCGGCTCAATCAGGAGGGACAAGCCACAGGCCTGGAACAGATTTCTCCCGGGCGCAATATTCAACTCATCCCGTATGGGATCATGCGATCGTTCAAGCAACTGGATTTAAGGGACCCCTTCCGTCCGACCTATACCCAGCGAGACGTCTTCGGTCAGGTCGGACTGGATGGGAAGGTTGTGCTGAAAGACAAGTTCGTGCTCGACGCAACCGCCAATCCCGACTTCAGTCAGATCGAGTCGGACCAGCCGCAGGTGACCGTAAACCAGCGATTTGAGGTCTTCTTTCCGGAAAAGCGTCCATTCTTCCTGGAGAATTCGAATTACTTTCAAACTCCCATCAACCTGGTGTTCACGCGCCGGATCGAACAGCCAAAATGGGGAGTCCGCCTGACCGGGAAAGACGGACCATGGGCGGTGGGACTGCTGGCCGCCGATGATGTGGGTCCCGGACGCGAAGTGCCGGTCAGCGATCCTCTGAACAACCAACACGCGTACTTCTCGATCGCGCGCATCAGCCGCGACATTGGCTCGCAGTCTACGATTGGCGTGCTCTTCGCCGATCGCGAATTCGGGCCATACTTTAACCGCGTCGGAGGAATCGATGGCCGGTTCACGCTGAACGATCACTGGGTAACCAGTTTTCAAGGCGTCGTCAGTTCAACGATCAATCCAGTGGATCCGAAATTCCTGACCACGGGCAATTATCAGGCTGGTCCGGCCGCCGAATTTGTTCTGCAGCGCCAGGGGCGCAAGTTCAACTATTTTTTCGATTACAGCGACCGCAGCAACGATTTCCGCACGATTGCAGGGTTTGATCCGCAGCCCGATATTCACAACCTGTATCACCGCGTGCAGTACAGCTTCCGGCCCGAGGGCAAGCGCCTGATCTCCTGGACGCCGCAGATGGAGGTCTATAACACCTGGGACCACGAAGGAAACTACTTGATGTCGGGGTACACGCCTTCGATCCGCGCGGAATTTGTGGGACAAACCTTCATTACGTTGCTGTATGCCAAGGAGGCCGAGGTGCTGCGGCCCAAGGATTTCTCGGTTCTGACCAGCAACCATAAATACGTGCGGCATACCACAGAGATCTCGTTCGATACCGGATACTACCGGCCGGTTTCGCTGCACCTGGATTATCGTTTCGGCACACGCGTGAACTACGATCCTCCCGGGATTGAAATCCCATTTCTCGCCGGACGCACCAGCACGACGGCTACGCTTACGATTCGACCCAACCGGTCGCTGCGCGTGGACAATGATTTCATCCTGTTTCGGCTGCACGATCGCAAGGGTTGCGCGGGCTCATTGAACAATGACATTTTCCGTACCAAGTGGAACTACCAGTTCACCAGGAAACTATCGCTGCGTTTTATCGGACAATACAACGCGGTGCTAACCAACCCTTCGTTCACTTCCATCTACCAGCAGAAAGATTTCAACGCAGATTTCCTGGTCACGTACCTCGTGCATCCAAGCACGGCGTTTTATATCGGCTATAACAGCAACCTGGAGACGGTACTGGATCCATTGCAGGCGGATCTCAACGGAAATCTTCTCTTCGGAAACCGGTTTAAGAACGACGGGCGGACTTTGTTTGTGAAGGCCTCTTACTTGTTCCGGTTCTAGACGGCCGCTTGCACGCAAGAGCAGTGTCTTGCGAAGTTCGACAGCTCACTTCCGCAACAATTCCAGCACGGCGGCGGTCTCGGCTTCGATGCCGGTGCGAAGACTGGGCTCGCGGTCGGGAGCGAAGAAGGGGGAATGCGGCCCCGGCAACTTCCCGCCGGACGCCTTGGCTTTCCTGAACTCCTCGGGATTGACTGCGCCGAGCGAGAACTGTAATGCGGGAACACCGGCACGGCCATACTCGGCGAAATCATCGCTTGCCATGGCCGGGGGTTCCTGCACCACGTTGTCTGCACCGAAGATTTGCTTCAGGGCGTCCGCTGTTTTCTGGGTGAGGGCCGGATCGTTGTACACGGCTTTCACGCTCTCGGTGACTTGGACGAGCGGCGCCTTGGGTGCTCCAGCGGCAGTCGCTTCTCCTTTGGCAATCCGTTCAATGGAATCGAGCAGGTGTTGACGGACCTCGTCCTTGTAAGAGCGTACGGTAAGCTGCAAATGGACTTCGTCGGGGATGATGTTGTGCTTGGTTCCACCGTGGATGGAGCCCACCGTGATCACTGCCGGGTCCTGGGGATTAATTTCGCGAGAGACAATCGTCTGCCAGGCGAGAATCGTACGGGCGGCGATGACAATAGGATCAACCGCTACCTGCGGCGCGGAGCCATGGCCGCCTTTGCCGTAGATGGTGACATCCACGGAATCGGAGTTGGCGAGCGCGTAACCAGGGGTGTAACCCAACTTCCCTGCCGGAAGGTCCGCAGTGTCGTGAAGGGAGATCGCGAAGTCAGGGCGAGGAAAGCGCGTGAACAGTCCATCTTTCAACATGGCAGCGGCGCCGCGGATGCGCTCTTCGGCGGGCTGCCCGACAAAGATAAACGTCCCATGCCAGCGGTCTTTGTTCTGAGACAGCAGAGTTGCAGTGCCGATGCCGACCGCCATGTGCAGGTCGTGCCCGCAAGCGTGCATGACGGGAACGTCGGCACCCAGATCGTCTTTGGTCATCACGTGACTCGCATAGGGCAAACCAGTTTTTTCGGGGACCGGCAGCGCATCGAGTTCCGCGCGGATCATCACCGTTGGCCCATTTCCATTCTTGAGAACGCCCACTACTCCGGTGCCGCCCACTCCTGTAGTGACATCGAAGCCGAGCTTGCGCAAATTGTCCGCCATGGTGGCCGCGGTTTTCACTTCGTGAAGCGAGAGCTCAGGGTTGCGATGCAGGTCCATGTACAGGGACTCAATCCCGGGATAGATGTTGTCCATTTGGGCTTTTGAGGGAGACTCCCAGCTTTGCGCAACCACGGCGGCACTCAAGGCGAATACAACTAAAAGCGATCGGATCATGGTTCCTCGGGTGATCATTAAATCACAGGGGAAGCGCAGGCCGGGCAGAGTGTTTTGACCAGAGAGCGAATTACGAAGGTGGCTTATTACTGGGGAATCTCGAGGGCGCGACAGTTCTGGCTGATGATCTGCGTATGAAACGCGCTGCAATCGACAAATTCGATTCCATAGTGGAAGCCTGAGCGATTCCTGATAATCCCACGAAGGGTGAGATTCTCCCGTGCATAGGGAAGGCATAACACCAGGGTCACGGTGACCCCCAGTTCAACATCCCTGGGCATGAATGCGCTCAGGCCACCCTGGCTGATGTCGCTGCCAGTGGAATGGAAGGAGCACCGGGCTCCGTTGATCAGGGCTTCAAGTCGAATAGGAATTTCCACTTCAAAACGCTTCCATCGACGTTGTGCCTTGGCTCCGGAGTTGGTGGTTGGCATCGGGTTAGAGGTAACCTTCTTCGACGCGACGGAGAAACTCATCCCCCTCGGCGCGAGCTTTCTCCAGCATTCCTGGATTGTCCCGATGATCGACCGACGCTTCTCGCAAAACCTGCTCTACAGCGGCGGCCGGTTTCAGACCCCGCATGACCAGAACGCGCATTTTCTCGAGGAATTCATTCCGGCGGGTGGGAGTGGGCTGAGTCGCGATCTTTTCGGGACACCGATGCTTTCCAAACTCTGATAGCGCCAGGTTGTCATAGGCGCGGCGAACGGCGGAGTCGGTCACGGCAATGGAGATGGGATAACCCCAGTCACAGCCGGAGCAGGTCCATCCCTGATCGGTCTTCCACACGATGCTTCTGTGCATTTCCAGCCCTTTTTGCGCGACGGCTGCTAAGACATCGTTAAGGACGGCGGAAGGTTGAGACTTGTATCACCAGACACCGGTCGGGAATAGAGCAATAATAATTTAAGTAGTTCTTTTGAAGCAGTCCCCGGCGGCGAAGCCAGTGCGGCAAATCAAAATTCCCCCAAAGAATTTCGCGAGGTGATGGTGCTTAGTTTGGCGTGACCGAACCGGTTGCGTCCAATACATTGTTCGTAGCGCGACGAAACGTTTTGGCTATGACGACAGGCAACGTGTAGATTATTGAGAACTGCTTCCACATCATTGCAAGACCAGCCGGTACCGGCGCCCGCAAAAGCGGGTAGAGTGCGCGCCGCAGACGCTGAGGCAAGAAGAACGAAATCAATAGAGGCGAGCCTCCATGGAACTCCGGCATCTGCGTTATTTCGTGGCCGTCGCGGAAGAACGCAACTTCAGTCGCGCGGCGCTCAAACTTCACATAGCCCAGCCGCCGCTGAGCCAGCAAATCCGCAGCCTCGAGCACGATTTGGGAGTGCAATTGCTGCTTCGCAACAGCCGGGGGGTGGAACTTACCGCCGCAGGGAAGCACTTCCTGGGAGAAGCACAACAGATCCTGGCCCAGGCAGACCGCGCGAAATACCTGGCTCGCCGCGTCGCGCAGGGGCAAGCAGGATGTATCCAGGTGGCGTGCGGACCCATTGCCTCGCTGGCGGTTCTGCCGCCGGTGCTTGCGCGTTTTCGCCAATCTCATCCGCAAGTCGACTTGCAAGTGCATGACATGCTGACCGATCCCGCCCTCGATGCCTTGCTGAGGGGTTCCGTGGATGTGGTGTTTGGATTGGCGCCCTTCGAGAGCGAAGGCGTGCAATCGGAAATCGTTTATCGCGACAGACTCACGGTGGCGGTGCCCAAGGGTCACGCTCTAAGCCGCCTTTCTCGTGTAGATCTTCGGGATTGTGCTGGAGAACAATTCGTCGTCATTGCCAGATCGACCTCGACGCGGGCCTATGAGATGGGGATGGAGCTGTGCCGGAGGGCGGGATTTCGCCCCGAAGTCATCCACGAGGTCAACGGAATCCAATCCCAGCTAACGCTCATCAGCGCCGGTTTCGGGTTCGGGCTCGTGCCAAGCTCCGTGAAGGTGATCGGAAGTGGAGTGACTTTTCTACCCTTACCCGAGACGGTGCCCACCGTTGATCTCGCGGTGGGATGGAAGGTGAACGATGAATCCCCGATTGTGGGATCGTTCCTCCAGATGGTACGGAAAACGCTCGGATCCACGAAAGCGCGGAGCCAGAAGTCCGTCCTTCCGACTCGTGCACGCACCCCGCGATCCGCGGGCAGAAGCGCCGCGGGCAGAAGCGCGTTGCGGCACTCCCGGCAACGAGCAAGCTAAGGATCCGAAGCTATACGGTCGATTTGGCGCAGAACTTCTCGAACGACTTCTTCAACTCCGCGGCAATGTCGATGGCTTCGCGATGTTCGATATCGCTGCGCTGCATCATGTAGACGAGCTTTCCGTCTCGCAGAATGCCGATCGAGGGCGAGGACGGCGCATAGCCGGTGAAGTAGGAGCGCGCGCGATCGGTGGCTTCGGCATCCTGGCCCGCGAACACGGAAACGATCTGGTCGGGCTTGGCGGAATGCTCCAGAGCCATGCGCACGGCGGGCCGCATGCGGCCGGCTGCACACCCGCAAATTGAGTTCACCACCACCATCGTGGTCCCTGGTTTCTTAGTAATTACTTCGTCGACTTCGGACGCGGTGCGCAGTTCCTGAATGCCAAGCCGGGTCAACTCTTCGCGCATCGGAACAACCATGATTTCAGGGTACATTTCTCTCCTCTGGAATGAATTGCTTCTGATTTTAAACTGAATGAGAGGTTTCGGTCACGGAGGCTGCGCAGGATTCCGCGGGAACGTTCCCGCGCAAATCTGAATGGCCGTCGTATGATGTCGACGAATGCTCATTCAAGAGAATGTCCCGCTGGCTCCGCTGACGACATTTCAGATCGGTGGACCGGCGCGTTACTTCAGTGAAGCAAGAACGCCCGAAGAGGTAAAGGCATCCGCGGCATTCGCGCGCTCCCGCAATTTGCCGCTGTTTGTTTTAGGGGGCGGCAGCAACCTGCTGGTTTCCGACGCCGGCTGGCCCGGACTGGTGCTCAAGGTGGGTATTCTTGGCATCAATCATGTCCACGGGCACAACCGGGTTCTTTTCGAGGCGGGCGCCGGAGAAGACTGGGACGGCTTTGTTGCCGCCACGGTCGCCCATGGCATGGGCGGGATCGAATGTCTTAGCGGTATTCCCGGCAGCGTCGGTGGAACCCCGGTACAGAATGTCGGAGCCTACGGGCAAGAGGCGGCCGATGTGATCGAGTCCGTGCAAGTGCTCGATCTAGAAAACGGCGAACTCGTGGAATTGAGCAAGGAGGACTGCGGCTTCCGTTACCGCAGCAGCATCTTCAACACGACCCAGCGAGGCCGCTATGTGATTCTGCAGGTCAGCTTTGCCTTGCAGCATGGCGCCACGCCGCACCTGGAGTACGCCGACCTCAAGAGTTATTTTGCCGGCTGGACGGTGGCACCCAATCTGCTGCAAACCAGGGAGGCGGTGCTCCAGATTCGGGCGTCCAAAGGCATGTTGAGCACTGGAACCGACCAAGACTCGCGCAGCGCCGGGTCGTTTTTCAAAAACCCTGTGGTTTCAGCCGAGGTTCATCAGGAACTCTCGCGACGAGCGACTGCGCGAGGCTTGCAGATTCCGAGCTATCCGGCGCTCGAGTTCCAGCACAAGATCTCAGCAGCCTGGCTAGTCGAACACTCCGGATTCAGCAGAGGCTTGGCCCGCGGGGCGGTGGGCATTTCAAATAAACATGCGCTGGCGATCGTGAATCGAGGCGGCGCTACTGCCGCCGAGGTCATTGTTCTTATGAAAGAAATTCAACAACAGGTAGAGAGCCAGTGGGGCATTCGCCTGGAGCCTGAACCGGTGTTTGTCGGAGATTTCACCACCCGGGCCTTCCCGCATCCGTCAGGACTTAAGCAATCCTGAAGTTCTACGAGCGGGGCACATCCATTTATGAGCGGTAAGCACGTTATGATGTGATCTCCGTGGATCTGTAGACAGTACGGGTTTTGGAGTACTGCAACCCGGCCCTTGACAGGTACAATCAAACCGGGGTGAGCTGAGGTTTGTGCGGCTTGCGGGCCCGTAAGGACGCTCCTGGAGGATGGCCGAATCAACCGCCTGTTCACCATCTGTGAAACCCGATCAGGCACTAAAGTCGTTGCTCGAGCCAGGGCAAAGGCACACGGATCGGGCAGCAGGCTTCTCGGGGCCATGGAGTAGGAATGAATCCAGTCGGAAGTAAGGCGTTGACCAAAGAGACTTTTTTATCCACTGAGTTCGGCGAACAGATCGATTACCACTTAAGGTTTACTTTAGGAAAGCGCGCGAACGAAGCAACTCCCAAGGACTATTTTCAAGCCATAGCATGGGCGCTCCGCCCCTATATTCTCAACGGTCTCTGGCAAACCGAGGACCGCTACAACGCCAATTCCGCAAAGCGGATGTATTATCTGTCGCTCGAGTTTCTGATCGGGCGCTGTTTGAGGAGCAATCTCTGGAATCTTGGCCTGCTGGAAACCTGTCGCGAATGGTTGGCAAGTCGCGACGTCTCCATTTCAGACGTGCTGGAGTCGGAACCGGATCCGGCGCTCGGCAATGGCGGCCTGGGGCGGTTAGCGGCATGCTTCCTCGACTCGCTGGCCAGCCTGAATATGCCGGGATATGGATACGGCATCAATTACGAATTCGGCCTTTTCAAGCAGGAAATCCGCAACGGCTACCAGTTCGAGGTTCCCGACCAGTGGTTCCCCCAGTCCTCTCCCTGGATGGTGGAGCGCACGAACCAGGCGTGCCTCATCCCCGTCTATGGACGGATCGAAAGTAGCGCCGACCGCAGCGGCGAATACAACCCGATGTGGATGGACTGGCGCCTGATCATCGGAATTCCATACGACATGCCGATCGTGGGCCAGGACGGTAAGACCGTGAACTTCCTGCGGCTGTACTCGGCGCGCTCCTCGAAAGAGTTTGACATGAGCATCTTCAACTCCGGCGACTACGTGCGCGCCATGGAGCAGAAGATCTCATCGGAAAACATTTCCAAGGTGCTCTATCCCTCCGATTCGGTTCCCTCGGGGCGTGAACTGCGGTTGCTGCAGGAGTATTTCCTGGTGGCCTGCTCGGTTCGCGACATCATGAACCGCTTCAACCGCGACGGCTACCGACTGGAGGAATTGCCTGACAAAGTTGCCATTCAACTCAACGACACTCATCCTGCGTTGACGGTCGTTGAAGTCATGCGGATGCTGGTGGACGAGCAGGAAATTCCGTGGGACCAGGCGTGGGAATGGACAAAATCCGTTTGCGGCTATACCAACCACACACTCATGGCGGAGGCGCTGGAGAAATGGCCGGTATCGTTGCTGGAATACGTAATCCCCCGGCACCTGCAGATCATCCTGGAAATCAACCATCGTTTTCTGCGCGAGGTGCGCCAGCGCTGGCCGAATGATGAAGACCGGGTAAGCCGCGTGTCGCTGATCCAGGAAGGTGGAGAGAAGCACGTGCGCATGGCGCACTTGGCGATAATCGGCAGCCATGCCATCAACGGGGTCTCCAAACTTCATTCCCGCCTGGTCACGGAGAGCCTGGTTCCGGAGTTCGCCACGCTATGGCCGGAGCGCTTCCACAATAAGACCAACGGCGTGAATCACCGCCGCTGGCTGATTGAAAGCAATCCATCATTGACCAGCCTGATCAATGAGCGGATCGGCGACACCTGGATGACGGAACCGTCCCGCCTGGGAGATCTGCGGGAACATTGCTGGTCCGAAGAACTGCAGGAAGATTTCTTCCTGGCGAAACGGGAAGCCAAGGTTGCGCTGGCAAGGGTCATCCGGGAAATGACCGGAGTGGCGCTGAATACCGAGACCATGTTCGACGTTCAGGTCAAGCGCATTCACGAATACAAGCGGCAGTTGCTGAACATCCTGGCGATCATTGATCACTACTTAGCTCTGACTCGTGATGGAGTGCTCCCGGTGACGCCGCGAACCTGGATCTTCGGGGGAAAGGCCGCGCCGGGATATTTCATGGCGAAGACGATCATCAAGCTGGTGAACAGCGTCAGCCGGTTGCTTTCTTCCGACAAGAGGACCGAGGGGCTGCTTGCGGTGGTGTTCGTGCCAGACTACAAGGTTTCGCTCGCGGAGAAGATCATCCCTGCCGCGGATGTGAGCGAGCAAATTTCGACTGCCGGTATGGAAGCATCCGGGACCGGCAATATGAAGCTTTCCATGAATGGCGCCCTGACGGTGGGAACGCTGGATGGAGCCAACATCGAGATTCGCGAAGCGGTCGGCGCAGAAAACATCTACACCTTTGGACTCACTGCGGAGAAGGTCGCCGCACACCGGCGCAACGGAACTTACAAGTCCCTGGAACTCTATCTCGAGAAGCCGCGGATCCGACGCGTGGTTGAATTCATTGGCAGCTCGGACTTGTCGCCTTCGGAGCCGGGAATCTTCGCCCCCATTCAGAGCGCGTTGCTGGAAGGCGGCGACCCTTACTTCCATCTCGCCGATCTGGAATCGTATCTCCACATCCAGAATCAGATCGCCATTGACTACCAGGACCAGGCGCTTTGGGCGGCAAAAGCGATCAGGAATATTGCGGGGATGGGATATTTTTCCAGCGACCGCACCATTCGTGAATACGCGGAAGACACCTGGAAGATACGCTCCTACCGGGACGAAGATTAGCGGCGAAGACTGGTGAGGGTGTTCCCACCCTTGAAATTATGGCAAGCCCAGAAGTTCTGGTAGGGGCGAATGCAGCACCTGTTCGGGCGAGTATCCCGCGCTGCGGAGAGAACGAATGCTGAGCGCGTCGTTTCGCTTGGCGAGGCGAACTCCCTGAGCATCGCGCACCAGGTCGCAGTGATAGAACAGCGGCTGCGCAAACTCGAGAGCGCGATACAGAAGAAGCTGACGCGCGGTGGATTTCAGCAGATCGGAGCCACGAACCACTTCCGTAATTTGCATGGCCGCATCATCCACAACGACAGCCAGTTGATAAGCCGGAACATCATCCCGCCGCCAAACGATAAAATCTCCAAAGTCTCGTCCTGCCACCCACTGTTGTGAACCCCGGTGTTGATCGCCAAAACGAACCAGTTCGCCATCGGGAACCCGGAACCGCCAGTTGACTCCGGCAGGCTCGGCGAAATTCCGGCCGTCTTTGCGCTCGCGGCACCGTCCGGAGTAAAGGGGCTCGTCGTCCATATCGTTGGGCGCAGTCACCGATTGGGCTACATCTTTCCTGGAGCAACTACACGGATAGATCCGGCCCTCATCCCGCAGTTTGCGCCATGCTTGCAGGTAAAACTTCCTTCGTGCGCTCTGGGCATAGGGCCCGAAGCCGCCTTCAATGTCAGGTCCTTCTGACCAGCGGATCCCGAGCCAGCGCAAATCCTCGAGCATTGCGTCTTCAAACTCTGGACGACTTCTCTGGCGATCGAGGTCTTCGTTGCGCAGAATCAAGGCGCCGTTTGCGGCGTGCGCTCGTTCAAACGCGGTCCAGAAAGTGCGCGCGTGTCCCACGTGGAGAAAGCCCGTGGGAGAGGGAGCCAAGCGCCCTCGGTATCCACCTGGTGTCTGGTTCCCTGCCACATTTTGATTGTACCCAGCCGCGATATTTGGAGACTGGGCCCATTTCATTTATGCTTTGAGGCCCGGCATCTCATCGGAGGATCAAGCGTGATCCGAGTCCACCGCATTCTTGCGATTTTTCTGGCCTGCTTTGTTCCATTTCTCTCCACTCTCTCAACCTCTCAAGTGATTCCGGAGAACACTTACCAGGAATTGCGCTGGCGAATGATCGGGCCGTTCCGCGGTGGCCGTACCCGCGCCGTGAGCGGGGTCCCTTCGCAACCCAACGTTTTTTATGTCGGCGCAGTCAACGGGGGAGTGTGGAAGTCCAACGACTATGGACGAACCTGGAATCCGATCTTTGACGATCAGCCGACCCAGTCGATTGGGGCCATCGCAGTCGCTCCCTCCGATCCCAATATCGTGTACGTAGGCAGCGGCGAGGGTTTGCACCGCCCTGACCTTTCGGTTGGAAATGGGATCTACAAGTCCACTGATGCAGGAAAGACATGGACGCATCTTGGCCTGCAAAACGGAATGCAGATTCCCGCCCTGGCGGTCGATCCTCATGACCCCAACAAGCTCTTCGCGGCCGTGCTCGGACGACCCTATGGACCCAGCGAAGAACGCGGCATCTATCGGTCTGCCGACGGCGGTCAGAGCTGGCAAAACGTGCTGCACAAGGACGCCAATACAGGCGGCTCCGACGTCGAGATCGATCCTTCGAATCCCAACATCATTTACGCGAGCCTCTGGGAGATTCGTGAGGGGCCATGGGAGGACAACAACCAGTTCCAGGGCAGCGGTGGAGGCTTGTTCAAGAGCACCGATGGCGGTACTACCTGGCGGCAATTGAAGGGTGGCCTTCCCGACAATCTTTCGCAAATCAATGTGGCGATTGCGCCCAGTCAGCCCAATCGTCTTTATGCGGCGTTTTCTACTACAGCCAAAGCGGAATACGGTTCCGGCGCTGGGTTAGGGTTCTATCGCTCCGATGACGGTGGCGAAACCTGGAACCGTCCGGGGGAAGATCCGCGAGCCTCATTCAAAATCGGAGGCGGCGACCTGCCGATTCCGCGGGTTGATCCGCAAAACCCGGATGTGGTTTACAGCACCAGCATCGTGACCTTCCGTTCCAACGATGCGGGAAAGACCTGGACCGGTATTCGTGGTGCTCCCGGCGGCGATGACTACCAAAATATATGGATCAATCCCAACAACCCGAAAATCATTCTCCTCGTCAGCGACCAGGGAGCTGTTGTTTCGGTGAACGGGGGAGAAAGCTGGAGCTCATGGTACAACCAGCCGACGGCGCAGCTTTACCACGTCGCGGTCACCAATACCTTTCCTTACAAGCTGTGCAGCGGACAACAGGAGAGTGGTTCGGTTTGTATTTCGAGCCGCGGCAATGACGGAGCCATCACCTATCGCGAGTGGCACCCCGTCGGGGTCATCGAATATGGATATGCGGCCCCCGATCCGCTCGATCCCGACATCATTTATGGAGCCGGCAGGACCGAGGTCTCAAAATTCCACTGGTCGACGGGCCAGGTGCAGAACATCACTCCCATTCCAGTGCGAGATCCCAAGTATCGCGCCGATCGCACCGAGCCGATCATGTTCTCGCCGATTGACCCGCACACCCTGTACTACGCGAGCAACTATCTTTTCAAGACGACCGACGGTGGTCAGCACTGGGAAACGATCAGTCCAGACCTGACGCGGACCGATCCGGGAACGCCCGCGAGCGTGGGCGATTTCATCTCGAAGAATCCTGACGCCGCCAAGCAGCGTGGAGTCATTTATTCGCTCGCCCCTTCTTTCAAAAACATTCATACCATCTGGGCAGGCACTGACGACGGACAGCTTTGGAGCACACGCGATGGGGGCAAGAATTGGAGCAACCTGACACCGAACGACATGACGCCGTGGCGCAAAGTTACGCAAATCCAGGCTTCGCATTTCGACGACAATTCAGCGTACGTTTCGGCCAGCGGGTTTCGCATTGATGACTTGCACCCTTACATCTATCGCACACACGATGCTGGCAAATCCTGGCAGCTGATTACCCATGGCTTACCGGATTCTCCGGTGGACGTGGTTCGGGAAGATCCGGAAAGAAAAGGGCTCCTGTTTGCCGGAACTGAAACCGGGGTGTGGGTTTCATTCGACGACGGCGAGAATTGGCAGAGCCTGCAATTGAACCTGCCGCACACGTCGATGCGCGACTTGTGGATTCATGAAAATGACCTGATCGTCGCCACTCACGGACGAGGTTTCTGGATCCTCGACGCCATTACGCTCCTGCGACAGGTGAACGCATCCTTTGCAACCGCGGACGCAACTTTGTTCAAGCCCGGGATGGCCTATCGCGTTCGCCGCGATACTTACACCGATACCCCGGTTCCGCCTGATGAGCCCGCCGCGCAGAATCCCCCCGATGGTGCAGTGATTGACTACTATCTCGCAAAGCCCGCCGAGGGCGCGCTCCGTCTGGAGATCCTGGACGCCGCCGGCAAGGCGGTGCGCAGCTACGCAAGCACGGACCCGCCGGCCGCAACGGAAGAAAGTCTAAAAAAGCAGCTCATTCCGCTGTACTGGATCCGCATGCCCCGCGCGTTGGGCACCGACGCCGGCCATCATCGCTGGGTCTGGGACCTGCGATATGCGGAGCCGGTTTCCACCGAGCATGAGTACCCCATCTCGGCAGTGCCGCACGATACACCGCGTCTTCCGCAGGGACCGCTGGCCCTGCCGGGACAATACACGGTGCGTCTTTCCGTGAATGGCAAAACCTACACTGCTCCGTTGACCGTGAAAATGGACCCACGCGTCAAGATCACGCCGGCAGCATTGTCGCAACTGTTCAGCCTGGAGTCGAGGCTCAGTTCCATGCTCAGCGACAGTTCCACCGCCGTGCTGCAGGCGCAGGCGGTCCGTTCGCAACTGGACAAGCTGAAGTCCCAAGCCAGTGGCTCGGTTGCAGACGCGGTGAAGACTGCGGGGGAAGAACTCACTGCGATCTATGATCAAACCGGGAAACCCGGCGCCGCTCCGGCAAATACTCTAAAGCGTCTGAACGGCAACGCATCAGCGCTCTACTTCGCTATCGGCCAATCGGACGCGCAACCCACCACGGTCCAAGTGGAGACCACGGACACCCTGGGTCGTGATCTGCCTGCGGCGCTGAAATCATGGAGCGACTTCAAGCAGAATGTTCTCGCAAAGCTGAATCAGCAGCTGCAAGCCGCACATCTACCTCAGGTCCAGGCAGATGCCGTTTCTGAAAATGGGGCGGACGGTGAAGACATGGAATAATTTTGAAACGGTGGAAATCAGGCCGACATAGCCTCACACCAATCGGGTAAAATGTGGCCTCACGGTAAAAGGGAGTCATAGGCATGGACAGGTTCCATCGTAGGCCTCAGCAACACGACACTCATATCGGACGCGAGTGTATCTTCTGCAAAAGCTATGATCCGGAATTTTCCAACCGCCAGCCCGTGGATCGTTTGATAGAAGGAAAACTGGAAGAATCCGCCGCGGCGCATCTCACAGAAGACGGGTATGTGCGACACCGCATGGCCGAACTCAAGAAACGTGGGTAGCCTTGGGTTCGCTGGCCCGTTCCGCCTGATCGAAGAAGTTTCTCGCACCGCTTGCTGACCGCCCGCTGCGTGCTTCGTCATCGTTTTTTCTTTTCAGCTATCGCCAAACGTTCTATAGGTACACTGCCTTATGCTGCGCTGGGAAAAAATCCACATCATCAAGAATGTGGGTTCGAGCTGGTTCAGTCTCGGATTCAACATCCTGGTGGGCATTTTTCTCTCCCCATTTATTCTGCATCGCCTCGGGGACGCCGCCTACGGCATTTGGGTGCTGATCTTCTCGGTGACCGGCTACTACGGTCTGTTCGACCTGGGCATCCGTTCTTCGGTAGTGCGCTACGTTTCCAGATTCACCGCGATCAACGACCGACAAAGCCTGTCGAAACTGGTGAACACCAGCCTGTTCAGCTACACCGTCATCGGCGGCGTAACCATGGCGTTCACCCTGGCTGGAATGTCGTACGTGAACTCCTGGTTTCGAATCCCACCGGAATTCGCACGGACCTCGCAGGTCCTCTTTTTGATGGTTGGCACATCGGTGGCGCTGGGATTTCCTTTGGGAGTCTATAGCGGCATTCTGGAAGGCCTGCAACGGTTCTATCTTCTGAACCTCACCAACGTGGGTTCGACGCTTTTGCGCGCCGTCTTCATCGTCGTCGCCCTGAACTACGGGTACGGGCTTCTCATGGTCGCGGCGATCACAGTCATCCTGCCTCTGCTGGTGTCCATCCTGCGTGCTGCGATTGTGGTGCGGATTCTACCGCTGAACTTTGGTTGGCGCTACGTGGACCGCGCCTCTCTACGCGAAATGGCGGGCTACAGCGGCACGACATTTCTGATCATGATCTCATTCAAGTTGCGGTTCAAGACCGATGAACTGGTGATCGGAACTCTGCTCTCTTCCGCCGCCATCACCTACTTTTCGATCGCAGACCGGCTGCTCGACTATGCGTCCGAGGTGGTGAGCAGCCTTGCTCAAATCTTTGTCCCAATGTCGAGCCAGTCGGATGCGGTGGGCGACACGGCCCGGCTGCAAAAAATCTTCATTGCCGGAAACCGCGCTTGCGCCATGATCATTTTCCCGATCGCCGCAATCCTGGTGATTCTTGGCAAATCGGTGATCGCAGTGTGGGTCGGCGAAAAATATGTGCCCATGAGCTACCCCGTCATGCTGGTCCTGCTGTTCCCCATGACGGCATCCTTGGCCCAGGGCGCGTCGTCGCGAATTCTGTTCGGAATGGCCCGGCATAGAACGCTTTCCTGGATCGTGTTCATGGAAGCGATTGCCAACCTGGCTCTCAGCATCATCCTGATTCGTCCGTTGGGAATCGTTGGAGACGCCCTGGGTACCGCGATCCCTCTCAGTTGCACTGCGCTGTTTTTCTATCCGCGACACATGTGCCGCCTGCTCGGCATGCGAGTGAGCAGCTTTCTGCTACAGACGTACTTGCTGCCCATCTTTTTATGCGCGCCGCTCGTAGCCGTTCTGGTTGGCTTGCATTATTGGTTCGTGCCACGTCGGTACTTCGAGTTAGCCCTTCAGTTGGGGGCCGCACTGGCGGTATACGGCTTGGGAGTACTGTGGGCATTCTGGACCAGACGCTTGTGGAAGGTGGAAACGGTGCCGCCAGTGCCGGTAGAGTCTGCCGCAGTTTTAGCGTTTCAAGGCGACGTTCCCCGCCTCGATTAGGTTTCTCTAAAAGACGCCGCTCTCAATCACCCAGCGCTGATTCTGCTTGCGAAATTTGAACGGCACGTTGCCGCTAGTCGTGGCCGCTTCCGTCTGCCGCACTCGCAGCACCAGGAGAGACGCGAGATCCCCGGTGATGCTCGGGTCTCCGACCGCGGAAAGCTTCAAGGTTCCGGATTGCGAGGACCGAAACTGGGAACGCAGGATACTCTGCACACTCGACGGGCAGAATGGCCACAACTCCAGCACCTGCCGGAGGTCCTGGCGGTTATAGGAGCTTTCATACTGTTTCAGGAGCTGCAGAATCGCCTTCTGGTCTTTAAATATCAGGATCGCAGTCTGCGCCCGCTCGAGATAGCGACTACGCGGATGTTGATCGAGGAACTTTTGCACGGCCAGCGGATCCTTGCTGCGTTCCGCTGTTCTCCAGTCGAGGTCCTCCTCCTGCAACTGCTCGATATCCACTGCCGCATCCTTTGCGAAACGGCCCCGAGGATACTTTTTCAGAAACCCGTCCAGCGCGGTCAGGTCGCTGGAATCCTTAACCGTGGCCCATTCCAACTCCTCCGCTCTCGTCCGCGCCTGCTGAGCAAATCGCCCATCCGGATAAAGAGCCAGATAATTCTGTATTGCCGTGACATCACCCATACTGGCCAGCAATTCCCAGTCGCGGGCTTCTGAATCAACCGGTAATTTTCCGTCGATGACGGTAGTGCCTGGGCGAAACTCCTGCTGAAACCGGCGGGAGAGGTAGCCGTCTTTCTCCAGAAGAATTTCGTGCTGGCCGGGAGTGACTTTGAAGGTCGAACTGCCGTCGGCTTTCGCACTGCCAACCAGCTTGCCATCCACACTGACGCGCGTTCCCGCGGGCGCGTTCTGGACCAGCATCACGTCGTCGAGCAAGACCTGGGTCTTGGGCTGCAGGGTAAAGACAAGCTGAGTCTCGCGCTGACCGGCAATCTCCGCGCGCTGGGAAACCGATTGAAAGCCCTCTTTCTCTAGCCGTATTTCATAGCTTCCGGATTGCAGCACCGGAATCTGCAACACTCCGCGTCTTCCGGTCTTCCCGTATTGAGTGTTGTTTACGAACACAGTAATTCCCTTTTCACCCGCTTTCACCAACAGCGCCCCAATCTTCGCCGCCGGGAACGCCTGCGGATTGAACGAGGCCCAGAAAGCGGGAGGAGCGGGCGGAGAAAACGGAAGGACTGGAGTGCCAGCTGTATTTTCTCGAAGCAGCGGCACGAGCAGGCTCAGCAGGATCAGCGGCAGCGAGACCGCACTGGCGATTTTGAACCCTCGGAGATAGGCAGCCCTTTGCCGCCGCAGTTCTGCGCCAGGCAGATGCGAAGTGATCCAGTCCTGGTTGAAGACCTCGGCATAGATGCGATTGCGGACCCGCAGGTAACCATCTTCTACTTTTGTGATCCCGGAAAGACGCAGGATCGTGTTGAGCGAACTTGTTTCATCATCGCGAACTCGTTTCCCGCTTCGAACTCTCGCATAGAGTGCGAGAAGTCCGGCCAGATCAGCCTCGTTGCGCAACAGGCGTTCACGGACGAAAAGCAGATTGTCATCGCGCTCGCGGGCCCGGTTGGACAAAAACAGCTCACGGCAAACCTGATCCACGGCGCCGGGACTAGTCGCGCCTTCTTCCACCACCGCCTGGCACAAGCGCTGTGTCAGATACGGGTGACCGCCCGTCCAGTACAGGACGCGCGCAATCAGTTGTTCCCTCTGCTTGGGGATTCGCCCCAAGCCCTCCGCCAGGGGGGCCGCCTCCTCGGGTGTGAAATCGGCGAGCTCAATACGCCGCCCAATGTTGAACGGCGTGGTGCGCGTGTCTCGGATGAGGTCCGAGGGGGTGGCCACGCCTAACAGGCAGAATGTGAGCCGGCCGAGCTCGGGATCCTGCGTGCGGCGATTGTAGAACTCGCGTATTCCGGCGAAAAATTCGTCGGTGGAAAATGGCAGGCTTCGAACCGCGTCGATCTCGTCAATAAAGATGATCACTTGCGTCGAACGCGCGGCAAGAACCACCTCCCGAATTGCTCCGGTCCACCGATGCAAGGGCCCCAGCTGCTGATGGTTGTTCCAGTATTGTTCCAGTTCATCTTCCAGCAACATCTGCTGGCCTACCCGTTCCAGCAGGCCGTTGTACCACTGATTAGGATTCAGGTTCTGTCCGAAGCCAGTAAGATCCAGGACTGCCACGCTGGCGCCGTCGTCGCGGAACTTCGCCGCGGTGCGCACCATGAGCGACGACTTTCCCATTTGCCGTGGCGTCAGCGCATAGCACACCTCGCCTTGGCGCAAAGCGGTATAGAGGCGCCGGTCAGCGTCGCGCACCACGTACGACGGAGCGTCGCGGCGAAGGGTGCCTCCGACGACATAGAATCCCGGACGCGAAATGAGCTGGGTCACACTCACAATAAATGACGACTCAAGTAAATTCGATAAAGCTGGCAACGCGGTTTCATGTCCCGGGCGAATTCACCCGACATGACACCCGCACTGCGAAGACGGTAGAAATCTTCTGTTTTGGCCGCTCCGTCGCCCTTCAAGACCTCGCGCACGGTTTGCAGCAAAGCCGGGTCCTGCGCCAGGGAGAACAGCAATCGCTTCAAATGATCGCCCAATGGCCCTTCATCGCGGCAAGCTTGCGCTTCGAAAGTCCGAAAACCGTAGTTGTGCGATGCCATCTCGTTCAGGGCGCGCCGGGTCAGGTACGGTTGCCCGCCCAGCAGGCGAAAACAATCGGACAATTCCCCCGAGTTGACCAGCGGCGACCCGTATCGCTCGTTTAAGGTCTGAAACTCCTCCCGGCTGAAATCTTCCAGGCTGATGCGGGTCCCGACATTGAATGGCGACTGGTTGATGTCGGTGATGAACATATGCGCCTCGGTCGCATATGCGATCACCATGGTCAGTTTTTCCCAGGGGCCGCTGGGATCGAGCGAGCGTTCGTTGTGCCAGGAGCGAAACAGTCCGAAAACTTCGCTTCCGAAGCTGCAGGAAAACAGGCGATCGACTTCGTCCATTCCCCAGACCAGGCGGGTGGGAAATTTTGCCAGGACTTCACGCCGCAAGAAACGCTCGAAATTTACGCTCGGACCCCGCTTCGCATTCCAGAACTGATCGATGTCGCTACCAATATCGAGCTGGTCGGCAATCGACTCCGCCAGGGCGCGGAACAAACTCTCTACCGACTCCAGGTCACCGGTGTTAAGCTTTTGCAAATCGGTAAGGATCACCCGATCTCCACTGCGCCGCGCCTGTTGCAGCCCCCGAGCCATTAACGAAGTCTTGCCCATCTGCCGGGCGCCCTTGACCAGCACGATGCTGTCATGGCGAGCGATCGCGGACAGAAACTCAGCATCGCTGGAGCGCTCAATATAAAACTGGGACTCCAGCGGCACCGCGCCTCCCACCGCCTCCAATTTCACCTGCCCGCGGGAAATTCCAGCGGGAGAACGCAAAGCCAGCAACAGTTCGTTGACCACGCGGCTATCGTCCTCTGCGGCATGCCACGCAGCGTGTTGGACACCTCCAAGGATGCCGGCAATGGAATCCGGCAGTGCACCATCAAAGCCCACCCGGACGGGTAATATGCGCGGCTTGCCTTTGCGTTTTTGCGAATATCCATGCGCGATTTCGATTTCATAAGCGAACATCTCGCTCTGCACCGAAGCCTCGGACAGCAACGGGATCACGACATCCGCATTCGCAATTCGATCCTCAATCTCGCGCGCCCATTCCATTCCCACCAGCAGATGCCGATCCACAAATACTTTGCAGCCGTTTTCCAATAACGACTTCTCGACTACCTGCAGCAGTCGCTCGTCCATTTCCGCCTTGCGCTTGTAGAGAAGCACAACGCTTAGGACCTCGGGCTTTGTCGAAGGAGTCGTAAGCGGAGCAAGGGCGGGGCCGCCTGCGATCTCGAGGCTTACGCGTTCCAGGTCCTCTTTCAACTCGGTTGCGGATAAATACCGGTGCTCGCGATCTTTTTGCAGACTCTTCCGGATGACTCGTTCCAGCCCAGGCGGCAACTGCGCATCGAGACTCAGGCAAGGCTCTGGCTGGCGGTTGAGGATGGCGTCGAAGATAACCGCCGAGGTGTCTCCTCGAAAAGGCAGGATGCCGGTTGTCATCTCATACAGAACCACTCCAAACGAAAAAAGGTCCGTACGGACGTCCAGCTTTTCGCCGCGCGCCTGTTCCGGCGACATGTAGGCGACGGTGCCGACCAGGCCCGCACGCGTAAGCTGATCGCGAGTGGTGTCGAACTCGTCCGCCTCGGAATCTCCGCTGATGTGGCGATCCGCCCCGGTCAGCTTGGCCAAGCCGAAATCGAGTATCTTCGCATGGCCCCGGTCGGTTACGAAAATATTGGCTGGCTTTATGTCTCGGTGAATCACACCTTTGGAGTGGGCTGCCTCGAGGGCGTCCGCGATCTCTCCAGCCAATTGGATTACGCGCGCGGTGCTGAGGGACTTGGTCTGAATCAGGCGCCTGAGAGTTCGGCCCTCCAGCAATTCCATGACAATGAAATATTGGCCGTTCTCAGTGCCGACATCGTGAATGGTGCAGATGTTGGGGTGGTTCAAGGAGGAAGCGGCGCGGGCTTCCAGTTGAAAACGGTCAATCGCGTGGCGGATGCCCGAAACGTCCTCGGGTAGAAACTTGACCGCAACATGGCGTCCCAGACGGGTATCCTGGGCCTCGTAAACGACGCCCATCCCGCCGCCCCCCAGTTTACGAATGATTACGTAGGAGCCGATGACTTGACCGATCATGCGATCGGGACCTTCGAAATGGCGGAGGCTCGTTGCCATCAGGATCAGTTCGGAGAGGTTCGATTTCTTAGATCGGGGAAAAGACCTTGGGCGGGCTGCGGTCCGCACGCCGCGGTTGGCGATTATGCCATATCCCAGGGCCTCGCGTCATTCAGTCTTAAGTCTCGGCAGTCACTTAGCCGGGCTAGAACACCACGCGTAACGCAAATTGCATCTGTCGCTGATTGGCCCCAGGTGACAGCGAGGTTATCTGGCCAGCCCCCACCTGGGTGGGACTTGCAATGCAATCCACGCAGGGGTTGGGCTCTCCCAGGTTTACTTTGTTGAGAACGTTGTAAACGTCCCAGCGAAACTGAACCGCCACGGTCTCGGTAATCAGAAAACGTTTGGCCAGCGAGACGTCCCATTGCACATAAGAGGGTCCGCGGAGGGTGTTCCTCCCCGCGTTGCCGAGAGTGCCGGGAGCGGGACGCTGCCATGGCCCGATCGCTGCCCCGGGGCTGTTCCCTACTCCGGCCAGCAAAGAAACGCCGTTGGTCGTGGTGAAGTATGCGTTGCGATCTCCCGTGATGTGTACCGGCCCTACAATATTCGGCTGGCACGGTCCCGTGTCGCGATCGGCCTGGCATTCTCGCACGCTTCCTGCGGCATAGGTCGGCGAGAACGGCGGTCCGGAAGTCCAGAATGCGGTGTTGGCCAGCGACCAGTGGCTCACAATCCGGTTGAGGAGCCCCGGGGCATTTCCCAGGAGCAGCTTTCGATTGCCCAGCGGGAGTTCCGCCACGCTGGTTCCGGCAATGCGGTGCCTTCGGTCAAAATCACCGGGGCCATAACCGAGTTGCGGGTCAACGGCGAAGTACACCGGGCTGAAGTCGAGCAATTTGGACCAGGTATAGTCGGCAAGCACCGTGAAATCGTTTCCAAACCTCTTTTCGAACTTGGCCTGCAGCGAGTGGAAATTAGAAGAGGCGTTGGCACCGAAGTAGTTAATGTTCTGCGTCCAACCAAAGCGCTTGAAAAAGGGCGGAGATGGCGCTGTGGCGCTCTTTGGTAGGCCCACCACGGCCTGGTTCAGATCGTAACTGGCGCCCGTATCGAACGAAACATGGGTCCCTTTGTTTCCAACGTAAGCCAGGCTCATCACCGTGCTGCTGGTCAGCTGGTGCTCAAAAGAAAAGTTCCAGGAATCCCACGTAGGCAGCCGAACGCGGCCGGGAACCAGGTTGGCTGGAACGCCGGGCGCCAGGGGAATCTCCCCGCTGGACGGCAGGTTGATGTTCGGCAGCGGGGGAACGTCTGTAAGGTAGAAGCCCGGCCCCACCGGATTGGGGGGCACGGTCCCGACTAGCTGATCGCGAACGACGGGCGGGTTGTCGGTCACGTTGTCACCAAAAATCAAGGCACCCAATCCGATGTCAAAGCTTCGGCGATAACCAGCCCGGATCGCCGTCTTCTGGTTCATGGCGTAGGCCAGGCCCAGTTGTGGGCCGAAATTGGTCAGGCTGTTCTTTACGTTTCCATGCAAGTTCGTGTTCTGATAACCGGCAACCCCCAGGATTCCAGTGTTGATGTTCAGCCACGCGGCTTCCGCCGTTCCGGTAACAGTTTGCGGGAAGTAGATCTCCCAGCGCAGGCCGTAGGTGAACGTCAGCCTGCGCGTGACCCGAAATGTGTCCTGCCCATAAAAAAACCAGCGCCGCTGGCGGACTTCCGGGATCGGAGTCGAATTCAGAGACGTCAAATTCACGGATCTATCGAAACCTGTCGCAAACCCTAACAGGAAAGTAGCCAGGCCGAGGCCGGTGGAGTTTTGCGTCCCCGGCACCGCGGTAAATGCCGGGCCGAAAATGAGTCGCCCTGCCGGCGACACGGCGCTGAACTGCGCGGCTAGATTGAAGTCGGGTATTCCGTTCACTTGCCGCAGGCTTGGGATCGTATTGGCCAAGCGCATACCCTCGACATAGCGGAGGTCAGTTCCCCACTTCACGATGTGGCGTCCGTGAACTTTCGTCCAGTTGTTGACCCACTGGAACTGCTGTTCTGAAGCGAACAGCGGGCAGTTGCAGCCGTTGGCGAGGATGGAGTACCCGAAGCGAGAAAAATCCGGTGTCGTGGGACTGGGTTGCGGCGGGCCGGGAATTTCAAAGTCCGGCAAGAGCGATGTGAAAAGATCCCCGAAATTCAGGCCCGGTATGCCGAACTGCGAAGCGGGACTGGTTCCGTAACCGAATGGCAGTTCATTGGAGTGAAATCGTCCGAACCCGAATCGAAAATCCACCACCAGCGTTGGAGCGGCCTGGTAATCGAAGCCGGCGGCCAAAGTATGGCTGCGCACGTTACTTTTCCCTGCCGAACCTGCGCCGTTGAATGCGATTCCGCCTAGTTCGTTGCCCAGCGCTGCGGGAGAGACCTGGCGAAAATCGCCAAAGCTGTAGCGTCCGAACATCTTGAACCTGGAATTAACCCCGTAGTCGAGGCGGGTATCGAAGACATCGTCGTCGAAGGTTTCGACTCCGGAGCCGGTGAAATTATTGAGGTAGCCAAGAGTGCCAGCAACGTTGGGCGCCGGAAACAGGCTCAAGATGGAAACCGCGGACTGCGACAGTTCGCTGGTAGGGATCATGCCGAAGGCAAACAACTGCTGGTTCTTCGTGTCATAGATCTGGCGGCCGTATTCGCTCAGATCGCAAACCGGACTGGCAGGGTTCAGGCAGGTATCGCGAACCTTCTGGGTGGGCACATCCACGGCCCTGCTCTCGCGGCTCGTGCGCCGGTCGCCCTGGTAGTCGCCGAAGATGAACAGGCGATTGCGAACGAGGGGACCGCCGATGGTCCCGCCGAAAAAATTGATTCGTTCATCCAGCGCCGGTTCGGGCAGGTTCTGAATGTCGGGAGCGCTGGCCTGGCCGAATCCCGTTTGCCGGTATTCAAAGGCGCTCCCATGCCATTGATTCGTGCCCGACGCCGTCTGCAGGTTTATCACGGCCGCGCTTTGCCCGAATTCGATGTCCGGGTTCTGAGTGGTGACCTTCATCTCGCGCAACGATTCGAGCGGCGGGTTCACCACGAGGCCCCCCTGGATCGTCATCGGAATCTCGGTTCCATCCAGCTCAAAGGAGCTGGCGCTAAGCGGAAAACCGTTCAGGCGCACGGGAAGTCCCTTCAATTGCAGGTTCTCGCGCGGTTGCCCAAGCACCGATCCACGTGTCGCTCCAGGAACAAACAAAAGAAAATTGGTGAAAGCGCGGTTGAAGACTGGGAGGCTCTGCAATTCCTGAGTGGTGTAGCCGATGGCAACATTGGCCCGGAAAGAATTCACCAGGGATGCGCCTTTTTGTGCGAGTGCGGTCTCAGAGCTCTGTCCGATGACGAGGTTTACATCCACTTTTTCGTCCTGATCGGCATAGACCTGAATAAAGTCCGCAGCGCCGATCTTGAAGCCTGGCGCTTCCACTCGCACATTGTAGGTGTCGGGGACGAGGTGGCTGATGGTGTATCCCCCAACCGAATCGGTCTCCGCAACCTGCACCAGGTTTTTTCCCAGCGAGGTGACCGTGACCCGGGCGTTCTGAATCGGAGAACCGGAGGAATCGGTAATGGTTCCCCAGATGCTACCGTACACCGCCTGCCCGTTGGAACGGCGGGAGGCAAGCAGCAGCACGAAGAAGAGACCCCAGAGCCGCAGCCGCAAAGCAATGTACCTCATCATCAAATCGGGGTTCAGGGAAGACGCAGCGCGTGGCTAACCGCTCATCGCAACTGGGCGGCAAAAGTGTGCATGGAGCGCAAAGCAAAGTCAAGCAATCCATGTCAGAACGTTTCTCGATCTCCTGCCTTGCGGTCCAGACACTTCGCGAGTTTAGAATGTCTGTTCGGAGGCTCATTCTGGTGAACCTGCGCTGCTGCCCCACTCTTTCTTCTTACCTGCTTGCCATCCTGTTATGTACCGTCACCGGCCATACTCAGGCCGCCCCCAGTCAGCCGCAGACGATCATCATTGACGCGGCCGCTCCCACGCACCCATTTCCCCATTTCTGGGAACACATGTTCGGATCGGGCCGCGCAGTCTTGTCGTTGCGCGAGAGCTACCGGAACGACTTGAAGTCCGTAAAGCAAATCACGGATGTCGAGTACATCCGCTTTCACGGCGTCTTCCTCGACGAGATGGGCGTGTATGACGAGGATTCGCACGGCAATCCCGTTTACAACTTCTCCTACGTCGATCAGGTCTACGACGGTCTGTTGCAGAACGGCGTTCGTCCTTTCGTTGAGCTGAGTTTCATGCCCACGAAATTAGCGGCGCAAGAGCTGTTGCAATCCTTCTGGTACAAGCCAAACGTCGCGCCGCCTAAGGACTTCAGGAAGTGGGACGATTTGATCACCGCCTTCACCCGCCACCTCGTGGAACGATATGGAAGCGATGAAGTGGCCAAGTGGTATTTCGAAGTTTGGAACGAACCGAACCTGGACTTCTGGGCGGGTGAACCGAAACAGCCTACTTACTGGGAACTCTACGACCACACGGCGGCAGACATCAAGCGGGTCAATTCGCATCTGCGCGTGGGTGGGCCGGCGACCGCCCAGGCGGCTTGGGTAGACGCGTTTATCCGGCACTGTGTGGAACACCACGTGCCCGTGGACTTTGTATCTACCCACGTCTATGGGAACGATCCTCCCGAACCGGTGCTGGGCACAAAAGACAATGTTCCGCGCAATCGGATGGTGTGCCGGGCAGTGAGCAAGGTCCACGACCAGATCAAGGCTTCCCCTCTTCCCAATATTCCGCTGCTGTGGACCGAATTCAACGCCAGCTACAAGAACGAGCCGGAGGTAACCGACTCCGCCTACATGGGCCCATGGCTCGCCGACACCATCCGTCAATGCGATGGCCTGGTAAACGAGATGTCGTATTGGACCTTTTCCGACGTGTTCGAGGAGCAGGGGGTGGTAAAAGAACCTTTCTATGGGGGCTTCGGCTTAATCGCGGCCGGAAGCATTCCTAAGCCTTCTTACAACGCTTTCCGCCTGCTTCATCGCCTTGGCGAGGAGCGGATCACGGTCAATTCCGATACGGCCGTCGCGACGCGCGGCAAGGGCGGGAGCTTGGTTTTGGCGGTCTGGGACCTGGTCAATCCGGGCGATTCCGGCACAGCCAGGAACCTGGTCTTGAAGTTCGAGCATCTCGGCAAAGCGCGGCACGCCTACATCTCTCGCGCGGACGCCGAGCACGGGGACGTTCATTCGGCATACGTAAAGATGGGCTCGCCGCGATATCCGACCCAAGCTCAGCTTGGGCAATTGAGGCAGGCTAGCGAACTGCCCCCTCCCGAAAAACAGGACTTGAAGGACGGAGAGTTGATTGTGAGCCTTCCGGTAAATGGCTTAGCATTGATCGAGATCAAGTAACCTCCTGAAAGAAATTTCTGCTCTGACGGGGCAAAAAATCCACGGCCGTAGGCTTGAGCGGACTTCTCTCGAGGCCATGGCCGAGATTTGTGATTTGTGTAGCTGATAGGGTAAATACCTGAATACAATTGGGACTCCAGAGGTCACAGGCCAACACCATCCGGAGAACGCGCGGCAAGTCGTGTTCGGCCCCTGACACGCTCTATATTTCGGAGCGTGACTGGAGCCTGGTAGAACCACGCTCTGGATCTGCATAAGTTCATGTCCCAACAAACCTTACCTGCGGTTTTCGGCATCTCTCGAAGGGCAGAAAAATAGCCGCCGGGCGGCGTTGGGACCACAAGAAACACAAGTTCTTCATTCACCATGGCTGAACGGGAAAGTTTCTGGAGCGGGTGGCACGAACGACTGGCGGCGCTGCGCAACGTGCCGCCTGTGTTGAGAATCGTGTGGGACTCCGGCCGCAGGGTGGTCGCTCTCGGCTTACTGTTTCGCCTTTTTGTCTCCCTGCTGCCGATTGCCCTGCTGTGGATCACCAAGCTCATTATTGACTCGATCGTTCATGCGCTGACTACGCATCAGGCGGTCCCCTCCAAATTCTGGTGGTTAGTAGCGGCGGAGTTCGCGCTCGCGGTGACCTCGAGCCTTCTGGTTCGGGTGATCGACTATCTGGATTCACTGCTCGCCGACAAGTACACACGGCACGTGAGCATCGAGGTCATGAAGCACGCTTCGGAACTCGACCTTCTCGCCTACGAAGATCCCGTGTTCTACGACCGCCTGGAAAGAGCGCGCGTGCAAGCCACCGACCGTCTTGGCATGATCCAGTCCATCGGACGGCTTGTGCAACAGGTCATCACCACTGTGTCTTTGTCCATTTCGATCATGCTGTTCTCGCCGTGGCTGCTATTGCTGCTGATCGCGGGAGTGATTCCGGCATTCCTGGGCGAGAGTCATTTCGCATTTCTCGGTTACGCCAAGAACTTTCGCCAGACTCCGGTGCGCCGCGAACTGGATTATCTTCGCGTTCTGGGCGGAAGCCGCGAAGCAGCCAAGGAACTGAAGCTCTTCGGGCTCAGCAAGTTTCTCACCGACCGCTTCACTCGCCTTTCGAACGACATTTATGACGAGAATGTGGGGTTGGCGCGGCGCAGGCTCATTGCCGGTTCGCTATTCTCATTTATCGGGACCGTCGGGTATTACTCCGCCTACGTCTACGTCATCTGGCGAACCATCGCAGGAGCGTTGAGTATCGGAACGCTGACCTTCCTCGCGGGCGCGATCATGCAGGCCAGTACGAACATCCAACAGATCTTTTCCACGGTTTCGAGTATCGCCGACCAGGCGTTGTTCCTGACCGATCTGCTGGCGTTTTTCGAAATGCAGCCGACCATTCGTTCCAAGCCCAACGCGCCGCCTGCGCCGCGCCCCATCGTTCGCGGTTTCGAATTCCGCAACGTCTCGTTCGCCTACCCCGGCAGCCCGCGATTAATCCTGCAAGGTCTCAATTTTCATTTGCGCCCCGGTGAGCGCGTGGCATTGATTGGCGAGAACGGTCAGGGTAAGACCACGATCGTGAAGCTGATCACGCGGCTCTACGATCCCACCGCAGGTCAGGTGCTGCTGGATGGGGTTGATTTGCGGGAGTACAGTCTGGAAGATCTCTACCGGGAAATTGGCGTCATCTTCCAGGACTTCATGCGTTACGAGATGAAAGCTCGCGACAACATCGCAGTAGGCAAAGTAGAAGAGATCAACAATATGAACTTGCTCCAGCTCGCAGCTCAAAAGAGCCTGGCGGACCAGGTGATCCGGAAATTGCCGCATCATTACGATCAAATGCTCGGCCGGAGATTTGATGGCGGGGTGGATCTCTCGGGAGGAGAGTGGCAGAAAGTTGCCTTGGCCCGGGCTTACCTTCGTGAGGCACAGTTGCTGATTCTCGATGAGCCGACGGCTGCGCTCGACGCCCGCAGCGAGTACGAGGTATTTCAGCGTTTCGCTGAACTCACGACCGGAAAGATGGCGCTCTTTATTTCTCACCGTTTCTCAACCGTGCGCATGGCCGACCGCATCGTAGTACTCGAGAACGGCAACATCGCAGAAGAAGGCAACCACGATCAGTTGGCAAGCCGCGGCGGCCGATATGCAGAGATGTTTGAATTGCAGGCCGCGAGTTATCGTTAATTAGCAGAATTCAATGCCCCAGAACACCCACCTGGAACTCGTGACTTCCGAGGCCGAGCGCCTTCCCGAGCCGATCGTTGTGACCGGATCGGATTCCGAAGCAGTGCGTGTGCATGCGGCAAAGTTGGCACAGAACCTGCCATGGTTGCCGAACACCGAGCCTTCGACGTATTTTGTCGATCGTTTTTCCGCACTGCACAAGACGATCTATTCTCTCCTGAGCAAGTTTGAAAAGGTGAAGAACCAGGGTTTGGTTTCTGACGACTTCCGATGGGTCCACGACAATACCCGGCTGATCTCGTCCGAATCGGAAAGTACGTCAGAAGCATTCCGGCAGCTCAAAAAGATGCCTGATGTGCGCACGCGGAGCGGAGAGATCATCCCGAGGGTTGCGGCGGTCGCACAAGGTTTCCTGGAAGCGTGCGAAAACCGCTTCAGCGAGGAACTCTTCGCGGCGTATCTGGAGGCCTTCCAGAAAACCACCCCGCTGCGAATGCGCGAACTCTGGGCGCTGGTCCCCGCGCTGAAGCTGAATTTGCTGGAGCAGATTGCGGCCCGCGCGCCGCAATTGTTGCAAAACCATGACGCCCTGGTTGGCGCCGGAGTTTGTGTTCGCAGTTTGCGCGAACTCTCTGAAACCAGCTGGAAGGATGTTTTGGAGCCGTTGATCGCCTTCGATCCGATGCTGCGACGGGACCCCGCCGGCGCTTATGTCAACATGGATTTTGAGAGCCGGGATCTCTATCGCAACCGCATCGTCCAGCTTTCTGATCGCGCCGACTGTTCGGAAACCGAGATCGCCAGCGAAGTTTTGAAACTTGCCCAAGAGGCGCAGCGCGAAGGCCACAGCGATCCCCGCGCGGCCCTGAGGCGCTCGCATATTGGTTACTACCTGGTCGCCGAAGGGAAAGATGCTCTCCACCAGAAGATCGGCTACCGTCCCCCGGCAGCAGAGCGGATCAGTTCGTTTCTTCGCAAGCATCCCGATGAAACCTACTTACCAGCCGTCGAGGTCTTGACCCTCGCCATTGTCTCTACGATTCTGCTGGTTTTGACGCCAGCCTACAGTTCTCCGTGGTTGATTTTCCTGTCTACCATCGCCCTGTTGTTGCCAAGTTCCCAGAGCGCGGTGCAACTTGTGAATTATCTGATCACCGCCCTGCTACGCCCGCAGATCCTGCCCAAGCTTGATTTTTCCCAGCAGATCGCCGCAGATTGCGTGACCCTGGTGGCTGTGCCCAGCCTTTTGCTGAATGAAGGGCAGGTGCATCGGCTGGTAGAAGACTTAGAAGTACGCTTTCTTGGAAACCACGATCCCAACCTTCATTTCGCGCTGCTGACGGATTTGCCCGATTCTCGCGAGCCCTCGGAAGAAAAGGACCCTCGCGTGGACCTCTGCGCTGAACTGATTGAGGAATTGAACAAGAAATATGCAGCGCAGGCGATGGGTTCATTCCTCCTGCTGCACCGTCATCGTGTCTATAACCCGCGCGAGAAGGTCTGGATGGGGTGGGAGCGCAAGCGTGGAAAGCTCCTGGACCTTAACAAGCTGCTTCGCGGCGAATTCGACAGTTTCCCTATCAAGGTCGGCGATCTTTCTATTCTGCCGCAAGTTCGCTTTGTAATTACTTTGGATGCCGACACCGAGTTGCCGCGGGAATCCGCTCACCGCATGGTGGGCTGCCTTGCGCATCCCTTGAACCAGGCGATTGTGGATCCCGAATTGAACATCGTGGTTGCGGGATATGGGATCTTGCAGCCGCGAGTGGGTGTGAGCGTTCAAAGCGCCAGCCGCTCGCGTCTGGCCAGCATCTACTCCGGCGAGACGGGCTTCGATATTTACACCCGGGCTGTGTCTGACGTTTATCAAGACCTCTATGCGGAAGGCAGCTTCACCGGCAAAGGGATTTACGAGGTTGAGACCGTGCACCGAGTGCTGGACCGGCGTTTTCCGCGCAATGCGCTGCTCAGCCATGATCTGATCGAGGGCGCGTACGCGCGCGCCGGCCTTGCAACCGATGTCGAGGTCATCGAAGACTATCCCTCGCACTACAGTGCGTACAACCGGCGCAAACACCGCTGGCTGCGAGGAGACTGGCAGATCATCGAGTGGCTCTTCCCTCACGTGCCCGATGAGTCAGGGCGTGACGTTCGCAATCCTATTTCGCTGGTCTCGCAGTGGAAAATCTTTGATAACCTGCGCCGCAGCCTGGTTGAGCCCGCGACGTTCCTGCTCTTTGTATTAGGTTGGCTTGCGCTGCCGGGATCGCCCAAGTACTGGACGCTGGCCATCATTGCCATACTTTTCGTGCCCGCCTGGGGGCAATTTGTCTTCAGCTTGGTCCGAGCCGCCGTGACCAACAAATGGCGGCTGGCCCGCGATTCGGCGATTGCGCTTTTCGACTCCAACATCAACGTCTTTCTGACGCTCACCTTCATTGCCCATCAGACCTTGCTCTCGCTCGACGCGGTGGTCAGAGCTTCGGTCCGGCGGTTGTGGACCGGTCAACGACTTCTGGAATGGGAGACTGCTGCGGAAGCCGAGCTGGGCGGTCAAAAGCGTACGCCCGTGGATCGCTACCTGGATTGGACTCCCGCGCTGGCCCTGCTGGTCGGGGTTCTGGTCGCGTTGTCTCGCCGCGAAGCCCTCGGCTCCGCCATCCCGATTCTGGTGCTCTGGGCTTGCAGCAAGTGGGTGTCGCTGTGGTTGAACCGGCCGCCGATTCCGCGCCGCAGCCAGACCGGGAAACGTGATGAATTGTTTTTGCGCCAGGCCGCTCTTCGAACCTGGAGATATTTCTCGGAATTTTGCACCGAAGAACACAACTGGCTCATTCCCGACAACGTGCAGGAAGCGCCGCTCTCGATTGCGGCACGAATTTCTCCCACTAATCTCGGTTTCCTGTTCAACGCGCGGCAAGTTGCGTGTGAATTCGGGTACCTGAGCATCCCCGAGTTGGCTCACCAAACCAAGCGGACGCTGGCGACAGTGGAGAAGCTCCCGCGCTATCACGGGCACCTGCTCAACTGGTATGACACGCGAACCCTGGCACCCTTGCCGCCGGCGTTCATATCTTCGGTGGACAATGGAAACTTGTTGGCGTCTCTGTGGACCCTGAACCAGGGAATCGTTGACCGTTTGAAGCGGCCGCTCTGGGATTCCGACATTCACGCAGGCATTATGGACTGCCTGCGGGCTGCGTTTGAATTCCGCGCTCTCTCGCGCAAGGAGTTCTCCACCCTGGCGCGCCAGCTTCGAGAAGATGATCTGGCGGCCAGCAGTGAGACGGTGGAAGATGCGCTGGGGCGGCTGTCCCTTTCTCCCAAGGCGCGTCCCGGAGGGCATGCCCAGTGGTTTTTGCGGGAAGCGCGCACCCGCCTGAATCAGCTCAGCATGGGTCTTCGCGGCTATACGCCGTGGTTGCTGCCGGAGTTTGCACCGATTCTCCAGAAGCTTGGTTTTCCCGAGACCTCACTAGTTTCGGACCAGGTACCGTTGCAGCAGATTCCGGCTTTCATCGAGCGCTTGGCGGCACGGCTTCCACGCACTGCTTCTGAGGGTTGGGAAAAACAGGAATTTGCGATTCGACAACTCGAGACGCTGCTGACCCAGGCCCGATCCAATGCTTTGGCTTTGATTGCGGACCTGGAAGCGATCGCGGCCGACGCGCTCAGGCTCGCCGATGAGATGGATTTTGCCATGCTTCTCAACCGGCGTCGCAAACTGCTCTCGGTCGGATACGATGTCACCGCGCAACAATTGCAGCCGGCATGTTACGACCTGCTCGCCACCGAATCCCGCACCGCCGTATTTGTGGCCATTGCCAAAGACGATATCCCACAGGAAAGCTGGTTCCGGCTGGGGCGCGCGCACGTGCTCGACAACGGCCGCCCCGTCCTTGTGTCCTGGACGGGCACCATGTTCGAGTACCTGATGCCTTCGCTGTGGATGCGCAGCCACCCGAACACTCTCCTCGAACGCTCGCGCCTCACGGCCGTGCAGTCGCAGCAAGCCTACGGGGCGGCCAGGAGAATTCCCTGGGGCATTTCCGAATCGGCGTATTCCCGGACCGATGACGCCGGGAATTACCAGTACCACGCATTCGGCCTGCCGGAACTGGCGCTGCGCAAGCCCGACCTGGATGCCCTGGTCATCTCACCCTACTCCACCTTTCTGGCGCTCGGGGTGGATCCCGGCCCCGCTCTGAAGAACCTGAACCGGATGGCGGGTGATGGTTGGTTCGGACCTTACGGATTTTACGAGGCAGCCGACTTTACGTCGCTGCGGCGGCGGCGCTGGGGTCGCAACTACGAGCTAGTCCGCTGCTGGATGGCCCATCACCAGGGGATGAGCTTGTTATCCATTGCCAATTTCGTTCACTATGACGTGATTCAGCGATGGTTCCACGCCGAACCCAGGGTCCAAGCTACGGAACTCCTCCT
The DNA here is from genome assembly GCA_035652095.1 of Terriglobales bacterium. Lineage (GTDB taxonomy): Bacteria > Acidobacteriota > Terriglobia > Terriglobales > Acidobacteriaceae > DASREM01. The sequence goes on from DASREM010000011.1 coordinate 105,250, forward strand.
TCATGAGAAACCGCTGTCGCATGTCAATGTAAAAGAGGGGCAAGCTTCCGCTGCTTAAGTCTGTACCACTCGTATTCCTCCAGGCAACGACAACCGCAATTGCGGGATACACTGTGCTGTTCCTTTTCCCTTTTCAACGTGCACATCCTTCACGTCGTCGGTGCGAGACCGAATTTCATGAAGCTGGAGCCTGTCTTCCGGGCTTTGAGGCAGAAAGGCTGCCGGCAGACTCTGGTGCATACCGGCCAGCACTATGATGCGAATATGTCGGACGACTTCTTCCGTCAACTGCAGCTTCCTGAGCCTGACTTCAATCTTGGGGTGGGCTCTGGTAGTCACGCACAACAGACCGCACAAATCATGGCAAGAATGGAAGCCGTCCTGCTCGAACGGCAACCCGACTTGCTGATGGTTTACGGAGACGTGAATTCTACGGTTGCCGCAGCCCTGGTCTCGGCGAAACTCGGCCTGCCGGTGGCGCATGTCGAAGCCGGGTTACGATCCTTCGATCGCTCCATGCCGGAAGAGATTAACCGGGTCATCACCGACCAATTATCCGAAATGCTGTTCACCCCGTCGGCGGACGGCGACGTGAATCTGCTGCACGAAGGTATTCCGCGCGAGAAAATTCATCTCGTCGGAAACGTGATGATTGACAGCCTGGTTCGACTTCTTCCACAAGCAACAGCACTTCCAAGAAACGGGTTCCCTGCCCGCTACGCGTTGGTGACTCTGCATCGGCCGAGCAACGTGGACGACCCGCGAACGTTTCGTGCACTGATGACTTCGCTCTTGGTTGTGAGTGAAAAGATTCCGGTGGTCTTTCCGGTTCACCCGCGCACGCGCCAACGCATGTCCGAATGCGGTCTCGGAGACCAGCGTTTACACCTATGTGATCCGCTGTCCTATCTTGAGTTTCTTGCCGTCCAGGCACGCGCGACCGTGGTGCTTACCGATTCCGGAGGTATTCAGGAAGAAACCACGTATCTTGGGATTCCCTGCTTGACCCTCCGTGAAAATACCGAGCGGCCCATCACGGTCACAATGGGCACCAACGTTCTGGTCGGAAATGATGGTGACAAATTGAATGCTGAACTGAAAAAGATTCTCGATGGGCACCCTAAAAAAGGCGCGGTTCCCCCATTGTGGGACGGGCATGCCGCAACCCGAATCGCAAATCTCGTGTGCAGCGGGCCATCACTCGCGGTTACCGCACCACGCCTTCCGCAGGCGAGCTAGCCGTGGCATAAAGCTTCTTCTGCATTCTTCCCGCCAGGTACGCCTGGCGTCCTGCGAGCACCGCATTCTTCATAGCTTCTGCCATGACCACAGGTTCCTGGGCCCCCGCAATGCCGGTATTCATCAACACCGCATCGGCCCCGAGTTCCATGGCAATCGTCGCATCGGACGCCGTTCCCACTCCCGCATCCACGATTAGCGGTACGCCGGTGATCATCTCGCGCAAAATTCGTATGTTCGCGGCATTCTGAATTCCCAGCCCGCTCCCGATCGGCGCCCCCAACGGCATGATGGCGGACGCTCCAGCATCCAGCAGACGCTTGGCATAAACAATGTCATCGGAGGTGTATGGGAGTACGGTGAATCCCTCTTTCACCAGCACGCGGGTAGCTTCCAGCGTCGCCTGCACGTCAGGATAAAGTGTGGCCTGATCGCCAATGACTTCAAGCTTCACCCAGTCCGAGATTCCCACTTCGCGCCCCAGCCTGGCAGTTCGAATCGCCTCATCTGCGGTGTAACATCCCGCCGTATTCGGCAGCAGAAAGTACTGCTTCGGATCGATATAGTCAAGCAGAGACTCTTTGCTGCGATCCAGGTTCACGCGTCGCACCGCAACCGTGACCATGTCGGCCCCACTCGCTTCCAGCGCGCGCGCCGTCTCCTGAAATGATTTGTACTTTCCCGTGCCCACGATCAGGCGCGAGCGAAATTGCCGGCCCGCAATAATCAGAGGATCCATGATCCTGCCATTGTAATGAAATCCGTGGGACCGCGGAAACTCTCCGCCATGGCCCTCTACTCGGGCACCCAAAACGGGACTGTCACATCATCCCACGTGTTACCCTGTCGCGTGACTCTGCCCGGCTCAATCCCGTTCCTTGCAGTCACATTCCTCTTCCCCGTGCGCTGGCTCGCGGTGCTGGCCCTCGGCGCCTATGCCTTCTACCGTCGCACACTTACAACCTGGATCTTGGCAGGCATGGTGTTGGGCGCTGCCATCGGTTACGACTTTCCTGGGCTCGGTGTAAACCTCCGATTATTGGCCCAAATCTTCCTTCGTCTGATCAAGGTCATCATCGCGCCTCTGCTGTTCGCAACTCTTGTCAGCGGGATCGCCTCCCATTCCGACCTCAAGAAAGTCGGCAGAATGGGGATCAAGGCGCTCGTCTACTTCGAGATTGTCACTACGCTCGCGCTGTTTATCGGTTTGGCTGCAATCAACCTGAGCCAAGCCGGCGTAGGCGCACAGATTCCGACCGCCAAAACCGAAACGGTGGCGGCGGAAAAGCTTTCCGCCGGCGACACGATCCTGCACGTCTTCCCGGAGAACATCGCCAAGTCCATTGCCGAGAACCAGGTATTGCAGGTCGTGGTCTTCAGCTTGCTTTTCGGTATCGCGCTGTCTCTGGTGAAGAAGGAAGAGAAGCGCCGTCCCATGCTGGCCTTCACAGAGAGTTTGAGCGAAGTCATGTTCAAATTCACCAACATCGTCATGTTGTTTGCCCCGCTCGGAGTGCTGGGGGCAATCGCTTACACCGTGGCGAGCACAGGCGTGGGCATCCTGGGCAATCTTGCGAAATTGCTGTTGACCCTCTATGTGGCACTTGCTGCATTCGTGACTCTGGTGCTGCTGCCGATTGCACTGGCATTCAAGGTGCCACTGCGGCGCTTTTTGCGTGCCGTAGCCGAGCCCGCCAGCATCGCATTCGGCACCGCCAACTCCGAGGCGGCTCTTCCGCGGGCCATGGAGTCGATGGAAGCGCTCGGGGCGCCGCGAGAGATCGTGTCTTTCATCATGCCCATGGGTTACAGCTTCAACCTTGATGGGTCCACTCTTTACCTATCTCTCGCTTCGATCTTCGTGGCCCAGGCTGCGGGACTGCACCTGAGCTTCGGCCATCAGCTTTACATCATGCTGGTGCTGATGCTGACCAGCAAAGGCGTAGCCGGTGTCTCGCGCGCGTCGCTGGTCATCCTGCTGGCCACGGCGGGAACGGTAGGACTTCCTACGGAGCCCATCTTCATCTTGCTGGGCGTGGATCAGTTGCTCGACATGGGACGCACCGCCGTCAACGTCATTGGCAACTGCCTGGCAACCGTGGTAATCGCGAAGTGGGAAGGCGAATTCGGAGGCGCGCCCGCCTCGCAGGCGGTTCTAGAAGGCGCAGGAAAAGAAGTTAGTTCTTGAAGTAGGTTGAAGACAGCTACGACGGCGAGACGACCACTCCTTCTGCCTTCTCATAGAGTTCCTCAATCTGGCTCTGGTAACGTTCCGTCACAACCCGACGTCGCAGCTTCATGCTCGCCGTTAGAGTCCCGCTCTCGACAGAAAATTCGTCAGCGACCAGCAACACTTTTTTGAGCTTCTCGAATCGTGCCAGTCCCTGGTTCAGGTCAGAGACGATACCCTCATAGAGAGCACGCACGCGTGAGTCGGCGATCAATTCTTCCCGCGAGCTAAACGCCACGTTGTTGGCGCGCGCCCAGTCTTCGAGCAATGGAAAATACGGACAGATCAGCACTGCGGGAAATTTCTGCTTCTCCCCAAGCACCACTGCCTCGGCGATCAGGGCGTTGTGCTTGAGTGAATTCTCAATCGGCTGTGGGGCAATGAACTTCCCGCCCGAGGTCTTGATCAGGTCCTTTTTGCGATCGGTGATGGCCAGAAATCCATCCTCGTCTATCTTGCCTATATCTCCGGTTTTGAACCATCCCTCAACGAAAGCATTCTGGGTTTCGTCCGGACGGTTCCAATATCCCTTGAATACCGAGGGTCCGCGTACCAGGATTTCCCCGTCGTCCGCAATTCGGACCTCGACATTGGGCAACGGCTTCCCTACAGTTCCGATCTTGTGGGCCTTGGGCGTATTCACCGCAATCACGGGCGACGTCTCGGTCAACCCATACCCCTCATGGATACGAATACCAATGTCTGCATACCAATCTGCCAGCTCTCGTCCCAGGGGCGCACCGCCGGAAATGAACAATTGGACCTTGCCCCCGAAACCCTGCCGCACCTTGGAATACAGCAACCGGTTTGCAATTCTCCAGCTTACCGCCGTGGGGATCACACCCGCCAGAATCTCGGCCTGATGCTTGCGCCCGGTAGCAAGCGCCCAGCGGTAAATATGTTTCTTGGGAAATGAATTTGCCTGCAGGTCCACTTTGGTATGAACTTTCTGGTAAACCCGCGGAACACCTACGAAAATCGTGGGACGCACTTCCAGAAGCGCCGCGGGAAGGTGCTCGACCGATCCCACATAGGCAAGCGTGATGCCGTGGAAAAGCATTCCCATGTCCACGTGGCGGGCGGTCACATGCGAAAGCGGTAAAAAAGAAAGGCTTATTTCTCCCTCGTGCACGCCGAAATCAACCAGGGAACAACTGATATTGGAAGCCATATTTCCATGAGTCAGCATGGCTCCTTTGGGCGTGCCGGTTGTCCCGGACGTATAGATAATAGTCGCGAGCTCGTCAGGACCCACGCTGCCGGCGTTGGTTTCGATTTCCGCATCGCCGTTTTCGGGCCCATCCTGCATCAGGCGATACATGTGATGAGCATGTGCGGTCTCGACCCTATCCATCACAACCACGTGCTCGAGCGCAGTCTGGTCGCGAATCGCCTGGACCTTTTGCAACTGATGTTCGGTTGAGACAAACACCGCCTTGCAACCTGCATCTCGCAGCAGGTAGGCGGTCTGCAGATCGGTCAACGTCGCATAGACAGGAACCGTGACTGCCCCTGAAAGCAAACAGGCAAAATCGGCGATGGTCCATTCCGGCCGGTTTTCACTCAGTATGGCGACTCGATCGCCTCGTCTGATGTTCCAACTCCGCAACGCCCTGGCTACGCCCAGCACCTGCCGCCTATATTCGCCGGCAGAGACCGGGACCCATCCCATGCTCTGGCGAGACAGAATTACCCGAGGCTGATTTCGAGAGACGATCGCGAAGAAGATGTCGTTCAGGGTACGCGGGGTCATCGTAGAGAAACCAGGGACGGGTTCCTCTACTCTGAATTTAGATCGTTTCCGCACACATATGCAAGGACATGCGGCCAGGTTTGCCTTCCCGCCCGTTGTCGAAGAGAATAGTTCGAGGTCTTAAGGAAAGGGAGTAGAACCGATGCGAAAACTTGGATTGAGCCTGCTCGCTGCCGGGATGGTCCTGGCCACGCAGATTTCTGTCGCCCAGGGCGCGAAGGCTCCCCCGTCGTTGAAGGTCGGGGACACGGCTCCGGAGTTCAAACTGCAGTATTTCGACGGCAACGACCTGAAAAACGTCAGCCTCAGCGACTACCGCGGAAAGAAAAACGTGGTTTTGGCGTTCTACGTCTTTGCCTTCACCGGCGGTTGAACCGAGCAAATGAAAAACTTCCAGCAGAACTTGAAAAAGCTGGAAGCTTCCGACACCCAGGTCCTGGGTGTGAGCATGGACAGCCCGTTCGCGAACAAAGCCTTTGCCGATTCCATCGGCGTCACTTTCCCCCTTCTAAGCGACTGGGGAGGAGACACAACGCGTCAATATGGCGTGTACGTAGATAAATACAAAGCTGCGCGTCGAGTGAATTTTCTGATCGGCAAAGACGGAAAAATCCTCGAGGAACAAATCGACAAAGAAGCCATTGACCCGACAAAGCTCGTAGCCGTGTGCGAACGACACAAGATGAAGGAATGAAATAACGAAGATTCGTGACGACGAAGGCCGTGATGCCCAATACTACCGGTTGAAGGAACCGTACCAAGAGAAGCGAAGAGCGCTGACGGCCAGAGTTCGATACCTCAACGTTTGCGGGAGAGAGTTTAGTTATCACTGCGCGCTGTGACAAGTTTGACGCTGAAGGGTGAGGTTGTTATGATGACTTCGCGGGGTGGAGCAGTCTGGTAGCTCGTTGGGCTCATAACCCAAAGGTCGGTGGTTCAAATCCACCCCCCGCAACCAATCTATCCTCTTCTACCGTACTCACTTCTGCTTCTTGCGAAAACCGCTCTGGTTCCGATTTGGACACAACTGGGCGCAAAATGTCGCCGAGTTTGTTGGCAATCACGTGATCGTCGTTGCCGACGACATGCGTATAAACCCCGAGCGTCAGATCGGATCCGGGAACGTGGCCAAGTCTCTCCTGGCGCAACCTCAGCGGTGCGTTCAACCAGTCCATCAAACTACTGCTAGTGTGACGGAAGGCATGGAGTCCGCATCGCTGAATGCCGAGCCGGTCAAGGAGAGGGTGGAGTTTGCGTTTGACGACCAGGTTTTGATCCCACGGCGTTCCCTTGCTCGTGGCGAACAACAGCCTGAGAGCATTGGCTCGCCATGATTCCAGGAAAATCCGCAGATGCGCTGCCAACCCGTTTGAGATGGCAAACGAGCGGATCGAGTTCGTGGTTTTCGGTGCCTGCAGTTTGCCTCGCCACACGCTCTGCTTCACGTTGATCACGCACGTGTCGAGATTAACGTTGTCGAGTGTGAGGCCGCAGAGCTCGCCAGCACGCATCCCGGTTTCACCAGCCAGCCAATACAACGTCCTGCAAGGCTCGTCAGCTTCCCCGATAATGCGCTGGAGTTGTTCGAGGGTGAAGAAGATTCGCGACTGGTTCTGGACCTTAGGAAGCACCACTCCTTCAAAAGGATCATGGGCAACAAATCCCCAGCCCTTGGCACTCTTCCAAATCATCCGCAACGTCAGCACCATGTTACGGCGTGTCTTGGCCGAGAGTTTCGTGCTGTTGATGAAGGCCTGAATGGTCTCTCCTCCGATGCTCCGGAGTTGCATTTCTCCGAAGTATGGAAACAGCCACTTCTTCAAATGGCTACGCACGGCAAGCTGCTTTGAAAGTTTGTGTTGGCTGAGGGCATCCTTCTCCCAGATGGCTGCGAACTCGGAAAACGTTGCCATCCTCGTCGCCCTTTAGCCAGTGCTGTTGATAGGGGCCAGCTTGCGTTCGAGTTCACGCAGAGCCAGCTTCTTCGTCGGCAGATCTTTCTTGGTTCCAATGACCTCCTTTCGGTTGACTCGTGTGATGGATCCGTCAGGTTGGATGACATCTTCCCGCCAGCGCCCACCCAAACCGGACTTCGCTTACCACGTAAAAAAACACTTCCTCTTTGAAAACGGCGGCGCCGCCATCCGCTCGAGTTCTCCTCTCTGCGGAGCGCCGTCGTTCGCCGCAAGGAACATAGCACAGCGGTCAAGATGTGGTTGCTGACCCATTGACATTTACTTGTTTCCTCGAGCAGATCCCTCTTGTGCCACCTCCTTTCCGCTTTCCTGACAGCAATCGTCAGCTGAGTACGACGACTGTGGGGTGCCGACGTAGTCGTCGGCGCCTCCTGCAGGTCAAAAGCTCATCCTGTTCTCGTAGAAACAAATCCAGATTCTTAAAGTCCCAATCGCCATTCCGCGCTGGTTGATGAACTTCAAGCAGTAGGCGAGCGCATTGCCCGAGGGATCATATCTGCGGACGTCTGCGCCGGCACCCCTCGAGCGGCGTCCGGCGAGAGCGTACCAGTGTTCCTTGATGTGTCCTGAGTCCAACGAGATGATAGCTGCGAGGAGGACATGGTAGTGGCGTGGGGCTCCCGGTTTGCTGCAACCTGAAAAGCGCTTCTCATTTCCTCGAACGTATGCGACAGGTGAATGCAGTGATTTTTCTAACTGGTTCATGAAACCCTTGAAGACTGAGACTGCGTGGCCGTCTGAAACGGGCCAAGCAAAAGTGAATGTGCAGAACAACTGCTAGGGAACTCTGGAGAGCCACTCCCGGTACGCATTCAGATCACGTCCTGCGCTCGGCGGTACGGTTTGGGGAGACACCCCTGTCATATCCAAATCCTCAACTCGGGTAGGTCTGAACAGGGCTCCGGGTATTCCACCGAAACCAGATTGAAATCACAGATTCCTGGCTCGCTCTTCAAAGTGCCTCGAGGAGAGTGAATGAATGGTTAAAGGGCGTCAAACTCAGGCTCCAAACTGATCGAGACTGCGACCTTCTTCTCACTGCCCATCACCAAACGCTCAGAGAAGCATTAGCGATCTCGATCACAGCGGAGAGCATGAAACGTGCGAAAACGTGTTCAGGTTGTGGGAGATGGTTTATGCCGGAACGATCTGAACAGATTTATTGCGATCCCAAATGTCGCAACCGATTCAATGTCCGGAAGTCTCGGAGACCACGTTCCAGTCGAGACTTCGATCGTTAAGCGCGCCGCGCCGGTGCGGCAAACACCGGCACGGCGCTAACCAAAGGCGCCTACAAAGGAGGCATCAGTGGCTATCAAGAAACGTACCATTCGTGCTTTGTCCGCTCAAGCCCGTCCCCTGGATCAGATTTCTCGTGTCGCTCTCTACGCGCGCGTTTCCACCGTCCATGATCAGAACCCAGCGATGCACTTGGAAGAACTGCGGGACTATGCCGATCGACGCGGTTGGCGGATCATGGAGGAATACGTCGACAAAGGCGTGTCCGGTGCGAAGGCTTCTCGCCCGGCACTCAATCGACTCACAGCAGACGCATGTCGGCGACGATTCGATGCTGTCCTGGTTGCCGCTCTCTTCGGCATCTGGTCAATGCGTTAGCAGAATTTGAGGCGCTCGGGATCGCGTTCATCAGCCTGCGCGACAACCTTGATCTCAGCACTCCGGCAGGCCGTCTGCTGAGCCAGATTCTGGGCGCAATGGCCGAATTTGAGCTTTGCCTTGTCCGGGAGAGAGTTCGAGCGGGCCTGCGGAGTGCTCGCGCCAGAGGCAAGCGCCTGGGTCGCCCGAGGCAGTTCGTTAGTGAAGTTCGCATTCAGGAACTTCGTCAAGCCGGTCTGTCCTGGCGCGCCATAGCCCGAGAGCTAGGAGTTGGCACCGGCACGGTATATCGCGCCGCGCAAAGCTGCCCCAAAAATGATCCCGGAGGCATTCTGACATTGGACTGCTCCGCAATAGCCGCGCGTCTTGGTCACGGGCCGACGCCAGGTTCAGAAATCACATCGTTTAACGGGTTATTTAAGTGCACGACACAGGATCTGCCTTCGCTCCGCTCAGGCCTGTCTCTCGACTATCTAACTACATTGCCAAGAAGGAGTTCTCCTTCGCCAAGGATGACGAAATCGAGGTCTTAGGCTCGAGTCACCATTGACGGAAGGCAAAACTGCTGGCGCGTGAAATCACGAAACCGGGGAAAGACTCTTGTTTTGCGGAATGCTCAAGGCATTCTAGAGCGGGCCCGAGGTCGCAGCCAGAATTAGAGACGCGCAGTGCGCAAAAAACACCAAAAAATGACGAGCGCAACAGGAGAAGACTGGCTGGGACGACAGGAATCGAGCCCGCGGCCGGCGAATCGACATTAGACTGAGTCGATATTCGACTTAGACGATGGATGCCATTGATTTCGTCGAATCCTCTGATCCATCAGACCCAGGAAGGGGCATTCGCAATGTCTAGGAAATTGATATGTGCAGTGGTAGCTGCGTGGCTCATCGTTGGGCTGACCTCGGCCGCGCTCTCGCAAATGGGGTCTTGAAGGATCGCGTAACTACAATCCAAAGACCGAGGTAACGCTCACTTTAACGGTCGATTCCGTCAGCCAGACTCAAGGCAAGCATGGCTGGAACGGAACTCACCTCATGGCGAAATCCGATGGCAGAATACTCGAGGTGCATGTGGGACCGTCTGACTATATTCAGAAACAACAATTCTCATTCGCGAAGGGAGATCAGATCGAAGTCACAGGTTCAAAGGTCCAAATGCAGGGTACCGCTGTTCTGTTGGCACGCGAGATCAAGGAAGGGGGAAAGACATTGGTTCTGCGTGATGCGAGTGGCGTCCCGAAGTGGGCCGGAGGCGCGCGCAGCGGGCAAAACTGAAAGGCGGTGTCTCGCGATCTGCGGATCGATTGCAAATGACTGTGTTCAGCCAGCAAATTCATATCGTGGAAGGCGGCGAATGGTTGCTGTTTGGAATAAGGCGCTTGTAATCGCTTAGCAGCCTTCTCAAAGATCTCTCCGGTTGTTTTCGTTCAGGTGTCTCCGTTGGGAAGGCACAGCATTGCTGAACCGTGGCTTCAAGACTCGCCAGGAACGCTTTGCACGGTTCGCATCCCGTGAAGTGCTTCTCTAATTCGGAACACAGAGAATCGTCGAGCTGTTCATCAAGGTAATTAGAAAGTTCCGCGAACAACGCTTTACAGCCAAGTGGCTGGTGCGATTGGACCGACGGATGCCGCGAGAGGATTTTCTTGGCAGCCTTCCCTTCCGCCTGTGTCCGCATTTTCATTATTTCCTTGCGGACAAATAGCCGCGCCCGGTGCAAACGAACCCGAACTGTATACAGCCACACTACCAGTGCCTTCGGGCTATCGAACTTCGGCAAGTAGGGCAACGATCGAACCAACACTTCCTGCATTGTGTCTTCAGCATCTTCGCGTTGCCCGCAGACCCGCATGCTGAAAGAAAACACCGTGTTTTGTAGTAGAGAAAGAGCTTCTTCCAAGGCCTCACCATCGCCCCGCCCCAGAAGACTGATCGCACGTTCCAGGTCAGAACGCATCCCGCTCACTGTATCATTTCTGGTCAGACGGGCTATTCGCCTCTAGGGCGTGTTGGCGCGCCTTCTCCGGTCCAAAGCGCAAAATTGTCCGTCGTTACTCTCAGGCGAAATCTCATCATGCGGAAGTTCGAGTCGAATTGCCACAGAACGCAATCCTCCCTCGCCTGGCGTTGTTACAGGGCATTCCCTTCCGTATGTGAACTGGCAATGAACTCGCGACTAAAAACCCAACATTGTGAGCCGATCCTGCACCAGCTGTTCCATTCGCTTGCTGAGCTGTTCAAGGCCGCTCCCACTGTCGGGCAACTCTAAATCCTCTTCAGGACAGAGGCGAAACGTCTTGCCGACGGCGTAAGGATGTTGGCGCACTAAGTCCTCGCACTGCCTCTCTGTCATGCAGAAGATCATGGTGGAGCTCATCACCAACTCGGGAGTTACCGCACGAGCTTTGTGTTCAAGATCGTCCATGCCGCTTTTTCTTAACGCATCCGCTGCTTCCTCGTTGAGTGGTATGCCCGGAGTGGCATGAAGCCCAGCGCTTATAGCCCTGACCGGAGAGCTGGCGAGCGCTTGGTGGGGCATTCGCAGCCGTTCGGCAATTCCTGCGTTGAAGATGATTTCAGCCATGACTGAGAGGCTTGTGTTCGAGGCGCCCACGAACAGGACCAGCCGCTGCAAGGGCCGCAGCCGTTTCAGTCTTATAGAATGTATGGCGGATGGAGGTATCAACAACCAGACCGGGCCTCGCCTGGGAACTGAACCGTAGCAGTCAAGTTGCAGCGCGCGATCTCCAAGTGCCAACACGGTGAGAGTCTCTCTGCTGCCTTCAATGGCAGATGCCCCGGAGATCATCCCGCGAACGGCCTTGGCGTTGTTGATCAATACGGGCTCATTCTGGGAAAGCAAAATCCCCCCAGAATCCAGCGCAATTTCCACCTCGGCACCCGAGGGAAGGGGGGGAAATGGCACGTTTACGTCAAACCCGTGCGCAATCCGACAGGTAATGAGATTCGCTTCAGGTTGGACATCCACTACGGTTGCATCAAACACGTTTCTCTGCTGCGGGTCATGCTCAACATTCGGATGGGCCCTTTCGGGTTCGACGACATCGAGTCCGTCCGACATCTGACCATTAGGATCGAAGACAATAATCTGTTCTCCGAGCGCAAATAATTCATTTTGGTCGTGCGTAACGTAGAGAATAGGAACCTCGTGTTCCTCATTCCACTTTTTCAAGTCTCCTATGATGCCGTTCTTGGTGATCACATCCAGAGATGAAAGGGGTTCGTCAAGTAGCAGCAGAGCCGGTTGCACCACCAGAGCGCGTGCGACGGCAACGCGCTGGCGCTCTCCGCCCGAAATCTCGCGAGGAAAATTCCTTCGCAAGTGTGAAATGCGGAAAGACTCCATGATCTGCTGAACCTGCTCCTGCCGTTCTCCTGAGGGTAGACGGCGCAGTCCGTAACCAATGTTTTCCTCGACTGTCAAGTGAGGAAAAAGAGCGAGGCTCTGAAAGACGAAAGCTACGTTACGTTCACATGCGGCAATGCTGATCTTTTGCTGCGAGTCAAACAACGTCTTGTCAGCCAGCCTGATCCGACCTTCGTCAGGGTCGATCAGACCGGCGATACAGCGCAGTAGCGTGCTCTTACCTGCACCTGAGGGACCTACAAAGACAGTGAACCCTGCTTCAACTTGAAAGTTTGCCTTCAGCAGGAAGGGGCTATTACCGCGCCCCATGTACACCTTCGAGACTTCAATGTCGAGGATCGGCCGCGTCTCGCTTGCATCAGGAAGTTCATTTTGAGAGAGCAAGGGGCCTCTCACTGGCTGCGTCCCCCGATGTCGGGTAACGCGGTAATGAGGTCAGTGCGACCGAGTCGGCCAATGAGCATCGCCACGGCGAGCGCCGCGGCAGCGAGCACAACCAAGCAGAATGCGGTCGGCAAGGCACCGGTAAGTCCATCAGCTTCAAACCGCACCCACATGTAGACGGGTAGCGAATGTGGGTTGTAAGCAACGATGAGGGTCGCGCCAAACTCACCAATTGCACGAATCCAAGCCAACATGATGCCTGCCACCACGCTCGACCGTGCGAGCGGGAGTGATACACGCCAAAACACCTGCGATTGCGAGTCGCCGAGTGTTGCGGCGGCCTGCTCGAGTTCTGGATCAACCGCGGCGAAACCCGCCATGGCAGAGACAATCACAAATGGCGCTGCAACGAACATCTGCGCCAGAACGATACCAGCGAGGTTGTTGGTGAGTTCGATATTGCGCGCATCCAGCGGTTGGCCGATTAGACCGTAGGGCCCAAACATCTGCAAAAGAAGAATGCCCCCGGCAAGGTCCGGCACCACCATTGGCAGGAAAACAAGAACCACCCAAAGGCGCTTTATTGGCAGGCCACCCCGAGCCAGCAAATAACCTAGGGGAACTCCGAACAGGGTCATGAGCGCAATTGCGATGGAACTGGAAACAACGGAAACCCTGATAGCGTCTCGTGCGTCGGGCCGCGAAATGGCCACGATCCAATCATGCCAGGTTGCCTGAACGAATAAGTTTGCAATCGGCAGAATAAGATCCGCCAGCAATACCAGGCCCAAGGCTGCGAACAGAAGGTGAATCGTAGTGAGTCGCCGCACCATAAAGTGGATTGAAGGCCAGTGTAACAACTTGGGGAGGGATTACACAAAAGCCAGGCGTTCATCAAACGCAAAAAAGGAGACCGGCCCAAGCTCTCGCCCGGGCCGGTTTTCACACCAGAGAGCGCAGGCCGGACCCCCCGCAAAGAGGATGCCTGCACCTCTACTGGATCTTCGGAATACCAACTATCCCGATTTACTTACCTATCGTGATCGAGGTTCCGTCGAACTTCGTGAACGTAAAAGAACCCCCGATCTCGTTGAAGGTTTCGACCAGGTCCTGGAGGAAGTTGATTGCGACCGCTTCGCCCAGGAACATCGATTGCGCGTAATCGGAGCGCCAGTGAACACCGGCGATGTTACGAGCCAGACCGATGTTCGATGCCAACTTGTCCAGTTCGCCGCCGATCGTGATCTGGTTGACATCGGAGCCAGTGTAGTTTTGCAGGGTCTGTCCGTCCGGCGAGTACACCGGGGTCAATCCAAGACCGGTGAAGGTTTGAGAACCATCGAACAGGGCCTTGAGAACGGTGACACACGCCGCCGCAACCGTGGTATGGCCGGAGCCGTAGGACGGGTGCGTCGGGCAACCTTCCGGATACGCCATCGGCAAGTAGTACGTGCCATACTTGCTGAATACGGCGGCCGTACCGGCTGCGTTCAGCACGTCGTGATGTAGGGGATAGGTGTTCTTGCCTGTGAGCTGGTTCTGTACGCGGCCGCTGTATTCTTCTGGACGCAGCGGACGATGCACGTAGTACTTTTGATACCAGACAGCCTGAATCGCCTGTAAGGCGACATGGCCCAGCAGGCCAGTGAACATCGGTCCGCCCCATGCCGAGAAGCCTATTTCATTCGGTGTCTTCGTGGCGCTGTACGGATTGCCCGGGTTTACAGGGATACCATCTCCAAGCATTTCGCAGGCGGCCCAGAATGGGTGCTGGAAGAGCTCGTCGGTATGAACCACTCCAGCCATATCTCGGCCGGTCGTAAGGTAGCCAGGCGTGCTCTGGTAAGTATTCGGACCAAATGCGAAGAAGATTGTGCGTGCCTTCGCCGGATCGGTTGCTTGTCCGTTTTGGACTGCGAGCCAGGAAGCAGTGTCAGTCATGTAGTCCAATCCCGGAAGGTAGCTCAGATAGAGCTGCGCTGGCAGATCGCTGACATTGCGCATTGAAAAGTCGCCCAGTCCATTGACCGGCATCATCAGGAACTGAGAGACATAGGGGCCCACTAGTTCACCGGCGGTGATGCCGCGGAACAAGGTTTGGCCCGTCACTTGACCATTCACTTTCGGACCACGGAAATCAGACAGCTTGTTGAGGTCCGCTATGGCAGCCTGCGAGAGTGGCTCTTGGCCATATTGCGAAGCAGGAACGTCGCGGCAGAGAGCTTGCCAGTAATTCTCCACCATTTCGCCTGCACGCTCGGCGCTCGCGAGTGTTGGAGCAGGTGGGATTGTCATTTGAACTTCATCCGCTCCGATCAGCGCGAAAGCGAGTCCACCTTGGGGGCACGTGAGAGGTACAGTCCCACCGAGGCTACATTTTTCCCAATCCGTCTGTCTGCCACTGCGGGCGGCATTCAGGAACAACTTGTACGAGTTAACGTCGGGATCACCGATGCTGCTGTGTTGCAGAGCCTTGCTGTACTGGCCGATAAAGGAATTCTTGTAGAGCAGTTCGTCACCGTTGTTCACCTGAGTCACGGCGCCCTTGTTCAGCCACTTCGTGGCCAACGCCGTTCGCAGTTGATAGGCTTGGGTAACGCGGTAGTTGTTGACGGGGTTTGCGAAAGCTTTTTGCGAATTAGATCCTAGGAGAGGCGACAAACCGATGGCACTTGCGGAATAGGCGGCAGCGGCCAATCCACCGACCTTGCCAATGAACTTGCGGCGGCTTTGCGAGGTGATCTGGGCTAATTTTTTTTGGGTTTGTTCAGACGCAGGTACGACTTGGACTTCTTGGGGGGTCCGCTTCATCTTGCGCTCCTTTGGGTGTTCCGGGATTTACTGCAGCAAACGTCTAGCCCCCAATGTATGCACTTCCAGTTCCAACCTCATGACAAGACGGTCGCTTTAGACCTAACAAAAGCAAGCTGCTGATTTGAATTGCGTCTTTTGCATCGATGCCGACCGGAGCTGTTCATTCGAGCAAGAGGTTAACGCAGGAAGAGAGAACAATCGTGCAACAAGACGAAAGAAAATTGCAGATAAAAAGATTATATCTCGTATCACGATATATTTTAGCGGACTAATAACGGCTTGAGAGGAGAGCCAAAGCGATGACAGCGTTTTGAGATTCCGTGGAGTCGCTGGGCCTCGGTGTAGAAATCGACTACTTGCGACGTGAGTGTATCCATAAGTCAGTCTGGCCGTTGTTAAATGTGAGTTAAGTCTGGGTTAAGAGGTGGTTATGATCTCGTCGGATGGTGGTTCAGCTCTTTGGGCTACACGCCATCACGGAGGCCGGTTACCGGGCGAATTTGTATCCTAGCCCCGGAACCGTAACTATCAGGTCAGGCTTCTTGGGGTTATCTTCCAGCTTTTGCCGCAAGCCAAAAACATGCACGTCCACGGTGCGAGTAAATATCTCTTCGTCGTAACCCCAGACTTCCTTGAGAATTTGCTCCCGCGAAACGGTGCATCCGCGACGCTCCAATAGATAGCGCAACAATTGAAACTCGCGGGCCGAGAGGTTTACCAGTTCTCCATTGCGCATCACCTCAGTGCCATCCAAATCGATCGTGATCGTCCCAAACCGGTGCAAACCTCTCGACGTTCCAATCGCTTTCGAAGCACGGCGGAGTACTGCTTCGATGCGGGCAAGGAGTTCCAAGATATCGAAAGGTTTCGTCAAGTAGTCATCGGCGCCGAGCTTCAACCCCACTACCTTATCGACCACCTGGCTTCTCGCCGTCAGAAACAGTATCGGCGTCAAAATGCCAAGCTGCCGAATGTCTCTACAGATATCAAATCCGCTCCGACCGGGGAGCATTATGTCGAGAATAATGAAGTCAAAAGGGATATCCGTAACCTTTTGTAGTCCCTGCTCGCCGTCCACGGCAGTCTCAACCACAAACTTTTCCGCTTTGAGGCGGTCTGCGATCATCCTGCGCAGGTCCTGTTCATCCTCGACCAAAAGGATTCGTGGCTTCATCAAATTTGCTGAACTGATTCCGACTGCGCAGCCCGTGGGATTGCCCCTGCCGCTACGACCGGAAGGTGAATTGTGAAGGAGCTGCCTTGCCCCACGGCGCTCTTGACGGTGAGCCTTCCTCCCATTGACTCCACAAGCGTTTTCGCAAGGAACAACCCAAGACCTGTACCATGAACGCCAGCCTTCACTGCTAGTGGGCTGCGATAGAACGGTTCGAAGATCCTGCTAAGCTTCGCTTGCGGGATACCAGGTCCTTGATCGGTGACGGTGATTTGTACGACCTCCGGGTTGACGGTTTCGTTAAGGCACGCTCGAACCGCGATCTTACCCGACTCTCGCCCATAGTTGACCGCATTGCTCAAAAGATTTTGTATTGCGCGGGAAAGAGCTGAGCAGTCTGCTAGTACTTCAGGCAGTTGCGGATCGAGTTGAGTATCGATTTGGCACCCAGACGCTTCTACGAGCGCAGAAGTACCATGCAGCGCATTAGTGATTGCCTCGAGCGGTGGGGTCGACCTTAATAGCAGATGGAAATTGCGCTGACGAGTCGAAGCAAACAGCAGGACCTGCTCTACGAGATTGGTCAACTGCAGCGTTTGATTGCGAATCGCAGTGGCGTAAATCTTCAAATGTTGTCCATCGGTTACCACGTCGGCGCCGAGGTTGTCGCTTGCGGTCCGAATCACGGCAAGTGGTGTCCGCAAATCGTGGGAAACGGAGGTCACAAAATTCATCTGCATTTCAGCCAACTGCTCGGCACGTTTACTGGCGACCACAATCAAGGCCATGCTCAACGCCAACAAAGCTAGAACTCCGGAGCTTAGAGCGATGTTGCGCCTCCGGGCACTTTGCAGAATTGAGGTCGATGACGCATCACGAGGCTGCAGAATCAGGTTCCAATCTCCGTCAAATGGCGTGTACCGTACCACCGGAAACCATACAGGAGCCGTGAACTGCCGATGTTCTGCCCCAGACGGCGGTTCTGCGATTCGTGCTACTTGCCAGAATTGACCTTCTGTACTTCCCGCCGGCGGTCCAAAGATGTTCATGGACAGGTCGGGATCTTTGTCGGACTGATGTTGGGAGTCAGAGTAATAGATGACCGATGGAACTGTATTGGCCGCTCGGAACAGCACCTTGTACTTCTTCCCTATCCCTGTGCCGAAGTAGCGCTCAGACAACGCGGGGACCACGAGATCCTGAATCGTTTGGCGGTCCAGAACGAGTATTATCCAAGCGGGCGCACGCTGAATGCCTTCAGCGCGGGTCGGAGACGACATTGTATGCAGCAATGCTGGTATGTCTTGATCAAAGATCCACCCGGCCTCCTGGGAGTCTAGTGTTTGTGTGGGAGGCTCAACCTTCTCGGCTGGGGCTAAATCGAGTTGCGCGCCGTTGCCGTCGCCGCGTTCCAGTTTGGCCGAATCCTCGCGCAGTCGAGCAAGCAATCTCTCGACCGAATGTTGCCTTTGAGTGGACTCCGCTGCGCCACCTCGCACACCTACCCGCATGATGGGAGCGGCGCCGTCAGTGTGCGTGATCAGGACTTCAGAGACTAGGGTTGGGTGAGCGGCGGTCCGCCTCCACTCGGCAAAGTCATCTCGATAGGATCTCAAATTCTCCGGGGACGCCATGCCTCGATCCTGAAATGCGTCGGCTACCGCTCTGAACTCGTGGTAAAAATCCAAGTGCCACGCCAGCATCAAAGACTCAAGGATCGTCCCAATCTGCGTGTCCTCGGCATGGCTCAACTCCGAAGCCCAATGATATTGCAGCGTCGCCACTGCGATCAGAACGAGGATCGCGGTGAGGACAATCACTGGTAAAACGAGGCGATTCTTCTTGAATCCAAACATTGAATCGAAGCTAAGACCTCAGACATCATACCGTGTCCGCCACTCTACCCCCACGGCGTGTGGAGGCAAAGAACCACGATGAGCACACGCAAGAGATGTCGGCCGAAACTATCCGGCACCTGGCGCTTTGGCACCTTGTACTTTCTTTCCACGTTCGTTATGTTGACGGGATCATGTCAGAGATGGGAGTCAGCTTGAATGCAGTTCAGTGGCGAGTGTATTTGATCATCTTCCTTTTGGCTATAGTTTCTCCTGTCCTGTCGGCGAGGGCCTCCGGCGGTGACAGATCGGTGTCTGTCCTTTACGCTGCATCCCTAACTGAAGCTATGAATAGAGTCGTGGGCCCCGCGTTCACCAGCGCAACCGGATACCAATTCAACGGGGAGGCGCGTGGCTCGCTTGATGCGGCACGAATGATTCGCGCACGGACGCGACAACCTGATGTTTTTATCAGCGCCGATCCTTTGGTCTATCCGGCAGCCTTGAGCGGTCCTGATAACGGAAACCACGTCCAGTGGTTCGTCACAATCGGTTCTGCAGAGCTGGTTTTGGGTTACAACCCATCCAGCAAGTTCGCGGCGAAGTTCCGGCAAGCGGAGATCGGAACGATCCCCTGGTACGAAGCGCTTGCCACGATTGGAGTCCGGTTCGGCCGGGCCGACCCGACAATTGATCCCAAGGGATACCGCACACTATTCTTGTTCCACTTGGCTGCTCAGTACTACCATCGGCCCGAACTTTGGACTTTTCTGGGCGATCCGATGAATCCCAAGCAGGCGTTTCCAGAGGTCACTCTGGTGCAAAGGTTGCGATCAGGCCAACTCGACGCTGCCGTGTTCTATCGGCACGAAGCTGTAGCCGAGAAGTTGCCATTTATCGCTCTACCCAAGCAGATCAATCTGGGCGACCCTGATTTCGCCTCAGTGTATTCACACGAGACCTATGTGACATCCTGGGGCGAGCACCTCCACGGAGCACCTATCATTTTTACTGTGACCATTCCTGATACTGTGATTCGGAAAGATGCGGCAATTAGCTTCGTAAAGTTCGTAATCACCTCAAACGACCTCTGGAAGCAACTCGGTTTCGGAATGCTCGATCATCGGATTGGCGGCGAGGCCGGCAAAGTCCCTACCGAACTGCGACCCTTCACTAAGGGCGTGTTCAACCCTTAGCTGCGGACATTTCTCCCAGTTCGCCCCACCCTGTTTTGGCACAGTAGCGACATGCAGACGCTGCCTTTAAAACGTGGCTCCGAATGATTTCGAAGGATAACGTAAACCCTCTATTCGGCTAAGGCCTGAAGCTCCCTTCATCGTACTTCCGAAGGCTGGATGGAACCTCCGCTCTCTCGCCTCCAACTTGATGAGGAACATTTCCGAATCCATACTGCTCCCACAATTGATTCGAGGAGAGCACAAAACTCGCAAACGCCAGCGCTGCCTCAACGTTCTTCACCGTGTCGGGAATTGTTATGGTAAAGATGATGGGGGCACCATGAACCTCTTCTCCCTTAGGAGTTACATAGCTTTCTTTGGCGTATAGACTCGCCAGATGTGGATCTCCCAGATTGATCTCGCTAGGCAGCGAGATAAACGGCAAACGATGCGCCACTGCTTCGTGTTTATAGAAAATGGCGGCGTCAAACTGCCCAGACTCGAGCCGAGCAAGCAACACGATCTCAGGCAGCACCTGGTCCGGATTCATCGGATCACCGATCAATTTGACGAGCTCGGGACGATGGTAGAAGTCAGCCGCCAAGCGGAACATGAACAACGTTCGGTATCCCTTTGGGTCAATGCTGGGATCGCCACGGCCGAAGCGCACGCCCTGCGTTGCCAACGCCTGATACCACGGAATTTTGCCCCCTTGGGCATCCTGAAACTTCGAGGCGAATCTGCTCCTTGGGTTATAGGCTAGTACCAATTGTGAGGATGCCAGTGTCATGAACCATTTCACATGGTTGCCATTGGCCGTTCCCATGAGGATTGTTTGGTTGACCAGTGGGTCGGCGCTGATGAAGATGTCGGGCTGCCGCAGGCCGTCCCGGATCATGCGTGCGGCTCCCATCGAGCCCTGAGCTTCTCCTCGGTACTGATCGCCAGTGGCTTTGGCGAAGTCCGGTCCTATCCCGTTCTCCATTACCGCAGCGAGGGACCCTGCGTACAACACAGATACTTCTGCGGAACGAGAAGCCTGGGAACTCACGATAGAAGGGAGAACTAGCAGTGCCATTATCTCAAAGGTTTTGATACTAGTACGTAGCATCGGCATAATATATGGTCTCCTGTGAGTATCTGATCGCGGCCCGGTTGTCAGTCCTTTTTTTTCGCACGAAGGCCAACAAGCCACATTCACGATATTCAAGCTTCAGAGCAAATTGAAGCTGCCGCGAACTTTCTGCACTCAAGATTTGGCCAAAAAGTGGACGACCCCGTTCCGGAGAGCTCGGGTCACCCAGATAAAGCTATCGCGTTGCTACATTTTCTCCTCGGTTCCGAAAAACTGCTGTTGATTTCGATTCGGACCTGTTGAACATCTGTTGATTCCGAGCAGCAATGCATCTTTCACGGCGGTTAACACGGGTTCAAATCCCGTGGGCTGGCTCGGCAAGATCGGGACCCTAAGGCGGAGACGCGGTTCCGCCTCTTAGCTTGAGCCCACCAGGCTATAGAGCAGGATGATCAGCACAAGTGTGGTGAATGCTGCGTACATCCGATCGCGTTCGGCCAGAAATCCCCAAATCGAAAAAGCGACGCGTACCACCGGCGTTGCGATCAGCAATACCAAACCAAGTTGGATAATTCCTCTGCCTCGGGAATGAAGGACCTGCCCGATAATTCCCGAGAAGGTGCGGTAGCCGGAAGGTTCTCCCCGAAAAGCGTTGTAGTTGGTGAGTTCCATGCCATGGCGCCCCAGGTAAATGACCGCACCGCAGAACACCAACGCCGCAGAAATTATCACGCCGATGCGGAGCAAATTGCCGATCAGGATTTCGATCTTCTGATCGTTCCAGGCTTGTCGGAAGTCGGAGATCAAACTTGGCCTCGCAGTCCCTGGATCAGCATTTGCAGTCCCAGGACAACAATGACCAGGCTGAAGACCAGCCGCAACCACTTTGTCTGGGCGCGGACCAGCACACGCGTGCCTAAAAGCGAACCTCCAAGCACGCCCAGCATCACTGGCATGGCGAGACCGGGGTCAATGTAGCCGCGGTTCAGATACACACCTGCACTGGCTGCAGCAGTTACCCCGATCATGAAGTTGCTCGTAGTGGTGGAAACTTTGAAGGGAATTTCCATTGCCTGATCCATGGCCAGGACTTTTACCGCGCCGGAGCCGATGCCAAGCAGCCCTGAGAGCGCGCCCGCGGCCGAACATCAAGCTGAACCCGGCCGGAACGCGTTGCACGTGGTAATGGCGCATAGTCCCGGCCTCAGGAAAACTTCCGTTAAGCTTCAGTTTTGTGGCCAGTGGGTCGGGAGGAAGTTCACGATCGGCTAAGGGGCGGGGCTTGCGCGCGGAATACGCCGAGATGAGCAGCACCGTTCCGAAAACAATCGCAATCATGTTTGTAGGCAACTTCGACGCGAGAAAAGCACCGAGCAATGCGCCGATGGTGGTAGCGATCTCGAGAAACATTCCGATGCGGATGTTGGAAAATCCTTCCTTGACGTATGCGGCAGCAGCGCCAGAAGAGGTTGCGATCACGGAAACCAGCGAGGCACCGATCGCGTAGCGGATATCGACTTTGAAGAGCAGGGTGAGAAAAGGAACCAGAACCACCCCGCCCCCCAGTCCCGTCAGTGCCCCGAGTAGTCCGGCTAGAAATGAACCGGCAGCAACCAGGGCCGTAAACTCCCAGATGTGCATGATGGTTAAGATATCAATAATCAAGGTAAACGCACACTGGGGGAGGTGTAGAAGTCGAATCCCGAGCAACCGCCGCTACGCCATCAGCGTCGTATCACTTCGGTGACGAATATCTCAAGGCAATTGCAGACGCAACTGTCGGGTAAGATATAATCCAGAGACCACGCAATCCGAAAGTCATTCATGACATTTCTTGGACAATCAATGACCGCAAGCAGGATCGCTTCCTGGCGCCGCCAGCTGGTAATCCTTTTGGCGGCTCTGGCGTTATCGACGAGCCTGGCGACGAGGGTTTTCCAATACTCCTCGCATGGCGCGAATGTTTCGGTTCGGTCCAGTTCGCCAGAAGCGGTTCGGCAACACCTGGATTGCGACGCTGCTACATGGGGTAGACCGGCTGTTTCCTTCTCGATGCTGGAAGCGCCGACGTTCTATCCTCGATTTGCTCCAGCAGGCCCGCCGCTCCCGGCAGTCCTGTTTGATGAAAGCCTCTCTAACCGACCTCCACCTTCCTGCTGACCTCCACCTCGAATCTGCGCGTGTGCTTCACGCGCATTCCTGAACTCTAGAAGATTGCTCGTTTGGGCCCTGATTTGGCTGCTTGCTGCTAACTCCGACGAAGGCTTGTTGCCGCTTTTGCGGACCTCGTTCCCTGAGAGCCGGGTCTCATCTTCGCGCGAGCAATGCAAAAGGGAGAGACCATGAAAGGGAGCTGCGAGATGCAGCGTTAGTGGAAACAAGTTCGTTCACTACTCGAAAGTAGTGCACGAGGCCCGCCTCCATGTCGCCTCGTCTCACGTGGAGGCGGGAATTTCTCAGGTTCGTTCCGCTCTGCGGGACCGGTTTCCGGGATTCCATATTCCCTTTGTTGTTTTTCATTTTGTCCTCCCGGCAGGTATGAGCAAAACGAGGGGTTGAGGTAGCGCGCAACCACACCGTTTCAGAATACCCAGTGACGCATCGAGCGTATGGTCAAAACTGCACATTTCAGGCATGTTGCTGGGCCCACTCTGGCTTGAAGGGATTTCCATCCCAGATGTGTTCGCGTTCACCGCTTTTGCATCAAATGCCAAGTCAGGAGTCTCTAGATGATGCGAATACTGATCGCGGATGACAGTGAGATCGTGCGTCGGAGGGTGTGTGAGTTACTTAAATTGGCATCCGATGTTCAGGTTGTTGGCGAAGCAGCAGATGGGAATGAAGCGGTGGCCCGGGCTGCAGAATTGCAACCCGATATTGTGCTACTTGATGTTCAGATGCCGAACATGAATGGAATCGGGGCAGTCCGCGAGATTCTCGACGTCGCGCCCAATACCAGCATCATCTTTCTCACCCAATACGCTTCCCGCCACTTTGGCTCTGAAGCGCGCCGGATGGGAGCGCAGGGTTACGTCACGAAAGCGCAGGTGACGACCTGCTTGATCCATGCCATTGAGTGTGCAGCGAATCATGAGTTCTATAGTTCTGTGGCTATATAGCCGGTGCAACGGGGATCCCGAAAAGGCGAAAGTCATGGCGCGCCTGCCGCTCGCATTTGAGGTTAATCGCGGTTCTCGGCTAAGGTTAATTCCTTGCGGACTTTTTCTCGTTGAGACACACTAATACAGCTACGCGACGCTTCTGGCTGTCAGGTCTCGTTGCCTTGGTAACGATCACCTCGTCATCACAGGTAGTTCCGTTCACCGCGGAAATCAAGTCTCCCGATCTAAACCTGATTTTGCAGGGCATCGAGGACGTGCAGCACCAGGACCGCGCTCCAGCGCAACCCTATGAGTTGACCCGAGAATACAAAGTGTTTCGAGGCTCTGATAAGCAATCCACCTCTGACGTCGTGGCCCAGATCAATTTCGTGCCTCCAGACAAAAAGACATACAAGATTATTCAGGCGAGCGGCCAGTCACGCGGAGAGAAAATGGTTCGCGAACTTTTAGATCGCGAGACGCAGTCGGCGAGGTCGGGACAAAGCAGCGAGATTATCCTGAGGAACTATGACTTCGTTTTTCTCAGGCGAGAGAACCTCGGCGACGTTCTTGAATACGTTTTGGCGATCCTCCCGAAGAGGAAGGACAAAAATCTTCTGCGCGGGCAGATCTGGGTAGATGCCAAGACTTTCCGTATTCGTCGAATTGAAGGAGTACCCGCCAAGAGCCCCTCCTTTTGGCTAAAAAATATTCATATCACTCTGCAATTCACGCAACTGGGCGGCATGTGGGTGCCCGTCACCTTCGACGCCATCGCGACCGTCCGCTTGTTGGGGCAGTACACGCTTGCTGGCCTAACCATCCGATCCTCCGAAGCCCTATCCGCCACACCGAAATAGCCCTTTGCGATAAATCCTCCAGTTGCCGAGGAAGGCTGTGGTTTCCCCGACGAATGTTTGCCCGTGCTCATGAGCGGTTTTGCACAGTATTTCGAAGAGAGACCGGTCAAACTATCGATGTCTCAAGGAAGCCGTTCACTCGTCAAACCAGGCGTCTGCGGCGATTCTTGAGCCAGACTGGGCCGGACAAGTATGGTCTGCGGGGAATTGCGGTCATACTTATCGAGCCGATATCCCGGACCGGATCGCCATCAGAACGGACGGCACTTGGTCCGGGCCAGCACTCGCCTTCACTCCGGATGAGGAAGAATGAAATGCGCTGCCAAGATCTGATGAAACCTGATCGTCTGAGCGAGATCGTGCTGCTCGGCAGTGGTGCGCTGATATTGATTTCAGTGGTGCTGGTCATCGTGGGTGCACTGACAAGAACGTGATCAACGCCCGCCAGACTTCATTGGAGGATCTGTGACGCTTCAAGAAAATCAAAGCCTTGAGCGAGTTCTTGAATCCGCAATAGTTGTGTCCTGGAAAGATCTGGTACCTGGCACCGAAGCAGGTTTGATTCACATTGAGTGCCAACCCACCCCCGGTGGCACTTTGGATTGTTTGAAGGTGTGGTCGTCCACATCCCGAGGTCACTGGTTTCTGGCTTGTGAGTACTGGATGTCAGACGGCAAGCTTCACGGGGTCGGCATCCAGTTCCATAATGGATACGCGTCGGAAGGTCTGAGTCACATTCTTGCCGCTGTGATGCAGCACCAGAACGCATTTTCGCGTCCTACGGATCTCGGACGGCTGGGACTGCTCCAAATCTCAGCGCCCACGCCAGAAGAATGTGTGTCGGCAGCTGCGTCAGTGAGGAACGCTTTGAATCGTGTCAACTCAGTGCAAGAACCGTCTCTCGCGGCATGAATATACGGGCCGTTCCTGGTCTGAGGGAACTTCGTAACCCTTACTCTCGCTGCACGACTTACATAATGATGTCGCCACCGACTTTTCTGACATGACAAATGACACTGCCGCTTCCAAATACTCCATCCGCGAGCGCAGAAGAGTTACGAGCCATGATCCGAGTTCCCCATTATTACGAGCACGAGGCTCACACGCTCCAACAATGACGAAGGTGATACGTGCTAATGTCGGGTCACACAACCGCCTCGCGACAACTTAAATGGTCGCTAATAACCATCTACAATGATGTTTACGATGAGCACCTATTCGTGTTTGCCGCCGGACTGTCATACTACTTCGTTCTCTCGCTGTTTCCGCTGTTAGTGTCAATGGCGGCACTGCTCGCCTTCATACCCATACCTCACCTGTTTGAGGGGGTTCTCAGCATCATGGCCAGGCTTGTTCCCGGAGATGGAATGAGCCTTGTGCGCAACATTGTCTCTGATGTGAGTCTCAAACACAGGCACTTCCTGACATTCGGTTTAGCGTTCACGATCTGGACAGCCTCCAGTGGATTCGCCGCGTTGATCGACGGTCTACACGTCGTATATCGAGTCCGCGAGACACGGCCGATCTGGAAGACTCGTCCCATCGCGATGGTACTCACATTGATCGCGGGGTCGCTTTTGCTCATGGCTACAGTATTGATGGTGGAGGGAACGACCATTGGGATCTGGCTAACTCGTAGATTCGGTCTCGATCCTGGGCTCCTCGGCACTTGGCGCTACCTGCGATGGGGCATCGCACTGATGGTTAGCGCACTCGCCATCCAACTTCTCTATCACTTCGGTCCGGATCTGAAGCGACGCTTCCGGGAAAGCCTGCCTGGAGCAATTGTTGCCGTCGGTGCTTGGATAGCTTTGTCATATTTGCTAGGACTTTATTTTCGCCACTTCGAGTCGCTGGACAAGACGTATGGTCCTCTGGGAGCTGCCATCGGCCTATACCTCTGGTTCTATCTTTCGGGTTTTTCTGTTCTGCTTGGGGCAGAGATTAACTTCCTGCTTGCCGAGTTACGCAACGGAAGAAGTACAGCTTCAGCTCAACTGGGTATTCGAGGCAACCAGCTGGATGCGGCTGCGTGAGAGTGGAACATTTTCATCGTGCCTAGGTCCGGCCCGGAGACATGGGTAACAGAATGTACCGGTCAGATGGGTAACACTTTTGGGCCGAAGGGATTTTCGAGCGGTTCCAAAACTCTAGTCTCCAAGTCGAAGTAACCGAGATCATACTCCATAAAACTGACCAGCCAGATGTCGTCGTGCACTTCCTTGATGCCGACAGCTTGGCCGGCGAAGACTTGGCTGAAATTGATTTTTTTGTTGCCCAGGCAAATGCGGCCGCAGCGGGTGACCACGACGGTTTTGTCGTGGAAGGGATAATCGATATCGGGCAGGCCGGTATAAGGGCGCGGGGAAGGTGGATAGACCTGGGCCGGACATTGCATATGGAGAGCTTCATGCGGCCGCTGTTCGTTGAAGATCTCCATGAACTTGTCAAAGCGGGCCTGCTGCTGGAGAAAGTTGACGGCGGCCGGTTTGGTGGCTTCTTTCTTCAAGGTGAGATGCATGCGTTCATGACGTCCATTTTGCTGCGGATGGCCAGGCTTGATGCGCTCGATGCCAATGCCGAGGCGCAGCCACCAGACGGCGAGCTTGCTGAGGTTAAATAAGGCGTGAGCGGAAGCGAAGGGCACGCCGTTATCGCTGCGGATGTTGGCGGGCAGGCCGCGCTCTTGAAAGAGCCGCTCAAACACGGTGAAAGCGTAGTCTTCTCGGGTGGAAGAAAGTGCTTCGCAAGCGAGCAGAAAACGACTGGCGTGATCGGTGACGGTAAGGGGATAACAGTACTGGCGATTGCCCAGCAAGAACTCGCCTTTGTAGTCGGTGCACCACAGTTCATTCGGGAGCTGTCCTAAAGAGAGAGCCGTGCCCTGTGCGCGTCGCCGCGAACGACTGCTGCGCCGCTCCACCAAGCCGTGACGATCGAGCACGGCATGGATGGTGCTTTTGGCGGGAAGTCGGATGTCGGCGAAGCGGCGCAGCAGTCGCTCGCGGATTTTCCGAGCGCCCCAACTGGGGTGCTCACGCTTCACGTTCAGGATGTAGTTCTCCACCTGAAAGGGCAGTTGATTGGCATAGCGATAGGGACGTCGGCTTCGGTCGGTGAGCCCGTGAATGCCGCATTCCTGATAGCGATCGAAGATCTTGTAGCCGGTCTTGCGCGAGATCCCGAACTCGCGGCACAAATCCGCCATGGGCTCGCCCGCCAGTCGGCGAGCTACGAATTTAACTCTCTCATCCATCACCGAACACTCCTTCCACGGCATCCACTTCCTCCCCCCTAAAAAGGGGACAAAGTGTAACCTATGTGTCCGGTACGATCTGTTACCTATGTCTCGGGTCGCTCATCCACGATTTCCTCCTGCAACGTCGGTCATTGGCCTCGAAAAAACATGCGCGTCATCGACCTGCCGTATCTTGTCTCCTGCGCAGCCATAATCGCGCTCAGCGCCGCACGTCGAAACCGCGTCCGCAGGACTCTCCACACAAATATCAACAAGTGCCTAACGGGCGCTCCAGTTGCTGCTCGCTCACCCTTGAGTTGACGAGTTGACGCGGCGCCCATGTATGGTGTCCGGTCAAGCGACGAGTTGTTGTACCTCACGCAAAGCGCATGTCAATGCTCTGGTCTTCGCCTCCTCATCAACTGTTATGCCCTCGGCCACGACGAACTCAGGATTGGTCACTCCCAGAAAGGACAGCACCGTGCGCATGTAGGTTTCTGCATGTTCGGCAGACATCGCGGTGGTGCGAGATGCGTAAAATACACCGCGCGTGATTGCGACGATAACCCGCTTGTTGCCGACCAGCCCTCCCACCGGCCCCTGTGGCCCGTACCGGAAGGTCTTGCCCGGCACAACAATGATGTCAATCCAAGCTTTCAGCTGCGTGGGGATGCTCCAGTTGTACATGGGAGCACCTAATACCACGATGTCGGCGGCCATGAACTCATCCAGGAGCCGCTGGCTCTCATCCCGGACACGCTGAGCAATCGCATCCAGCGGTCCCGCCTGCACCGACGAGGGATGGTCTCCTGGCAGCGTAGCCAGAGTCATGTGAGGCGGAGGTGTGGCTGCCAAGTCCCGATAAACGACCTCGATCTGCGGATGCTCCTGCTTAAACCTGGCGACGATGGCACCCGTGAGCTGGCGGCCCTTCGAGTGGCTGCCGAGGATACTTGAATCAATATGAAGAAGTTTCATGACCATAACTCGGTGTGGCAGCGCGACCGCAGAGCGGCCGCGCAACCCTGGCTCAGTCTGCCGCGACCTGGTTCTTCCTCCACTCCCTGGCTTCGTCCGATTTTGCCCATTCACCGGCCACCTGCCTCGTCGCGACGTTGAGGCGATTCCAGACATTGGTCGTCGCGATCCAGAGAACGAGAGACCCAAGGGCCCTTTCGTCGTAGTGTCGCGCCGCTTCTGACCAGATTTCATCTGGAACCGGGTCGGAGCGGTCGCTCAGCCGAGTGACGGCTTCGGTGAGCGCGAGCGCGGCGCGTTCGGCATCCGTAAAGTAAGGCGCGTCCTTCCACGCCGCCACCGCGAACAGGCGCTCCATGGTTTCGTCCGCCTGTTTCAAGCGGAAACTCAGGTCAACGCACACGCTACAACCATTGATCTGACTGGCCCGCAGGTGAACCAGATCCAGGGTCTTCTTGGGTACGCCGCCTTGTTCTGAAGTCTTTGCCAGGCTTCGCAGTAACTCTACTGCGCCGGGAACAACCATGGCCGGGTTCTTTATTCGTGCTTCCATGACTCAGTCTCCTTCTTGAGAACTTGTGTTTTTGCCTTCCTTACCATGACGATGGACAACGCCAGAGTGTGACCGCAAAGCCGCGCGCGGCACTAACGCAAGCGTTTTGAAAGGCTTGCTTTGTCCCTCGAGTCGGGAGACCCTCAACCACAAGAGATCCGCGCTACCCCCCTTTTGCGTAACCAACTGTTCGAGTTCTTCTGTCACAATATTTCGATTCGTCATCACTATGGCGAGTCATTGCCAAAACGCCGACATCAAATTGAACAAGGAGCGTTCCATGGCAAGAGTCGAGGGAGTTGACCCGCAACAGACTTCGTTCCTGATGCGGCAGGTCTTCAAGAAGGTCCGCAAGATGTTGGGCCGCGATCTGACTCCACAAAAGATCGCAGCCCGCGTTCCGCGCGTGTTCTGGCTGGGTGCTGTCGCAGAGTGGCTGCTCGGACAGAAAGCGGCGGTCTCGCAGCGGCAGCGGATGCTTCTGACGCTGCGCACCGCGGTACGGGTCGGATGTCCGTTTTGAATCGACGCCAATTCTGCCGGAGGCAGAATGTACGGTCTGAGCGATGACGAAATTGCGGCGATCCGCGAAGGACAGTTCGCGGCGTTTGCACCGGCGGAGGTTGCTTTGTTGCACATGGCCGACGCCATGGCTGATACCCCGTCGAATATCTGTGATGAGCTCTATCAAGTGCTGCGCCGGCACTTTTCGGAACAGCAACTCATCGAGTTAGCGGCCACCGCGGCACTGGAGAATTTCCGTGCACGATATAACCGTGTGTTCGACGTGGGAAGCGACGGGCTGTACCGCAAAGGCCTGAGGTTCAAACAGCCTCACGGCTCGGTTGCATAACGTTCCCGCGTCATCCATATGGATAAAGGAGCTAAGCAAAGAAATTTGACGTTATGCATGAACAGGAATGGCTAGCTGAGAAGTTCGAGGCAAACCGCGGCCATTTGCGGGCGGTAGCTTACCGCATGCTCGGTTCGGTCAACGAGGCCGACGATGCTGTGCAGGAAGCCTGGCTGCGTCTGAGCCGCTCGGACGCAGGCACAATCGAGAACCTCGGAGGATGGCTGACTACCGTCGTTTCACGGGTTTGCCTGGATATGTTGCGCTCGCGCAGTTCGCGGAAAGAGGAGGCACTTGACACCCAAGTAGCGTCCCCACCTGTCGACAGCGAACGACCCAAAGATCCTGAACACGAGACCCTCATGGCAGACTCCATCGGCGCGGCACTGTTGATCATCCTTGATCGGTTAGATCCGGCCGAGCGGCTGGCGTTTGTTCTGCACGACATGTTTGCCGTTCCTTTTGACGAAATCGCCTCAATAGTTGGGCGCTCGCCGGAAGCTGCCCGACAACTGGCGAGCCGGGCGCGGCGGCGCATTCAGGGTGCGCCAGCGGTTCCCAAGACTAGCCTCGTGGAGCAGCGACGGGTGGTTGACGTCTTCCTGGACGCTGTACGCCGCGGTGATTTGGAAGGCCTGATCGCGGTGCTTGATCCCGATATCGTGGTCACGGTCGATGAAGCCGCCGCACGTCCGGGCGCGCCCAGGGAGATTCGCGGAGCACGCAACTGGGCAAAGGGAGCCATCGCATTCTCGCGACAACTCCCGGGAGCAGTACAGCCCATGTTGGTCAACGGAGAAGTGGGATTGGTTTGGAGTCCCGGCGGACATGTATTTCGTGTGCTTCGCTGCTCCTTCGTGAATGGGAGAATCGCAAGGGCCGAGATCATCGCCGATCCAGCTCGTGTACGCGAACTTGATCTTGCCATACTCGATGAATGAGAGCTCTTAAAGTTGGTCTCCAGATCCTTGGAGGGAAAAATTGGTAACCGTACTCGCCTTAGGCCTCGATCCAGATTTCGCGGATTTCAAGTCGATGCCCGGCCTCACGACTGAACTCGTTCGGGCCTATATCGATTCTCAACTGACTCGCATTCGCGCTTTGGGCTATCAAGTCGACAGTTGCTTGGTCGCCTTGGGCAATACCGCCGAAGAGGTCCTGAAGGAAAATCCGAGCAAACGGGCATACGACTGCGTGATGATTGGTGCAGGTCTTCGCGCGCCCGGACAACTCCTCCTTTTTAAAAGCCTATCAGCGTGGTCCACACCCGCGCTCCAAAAGCAAAGATATGCTTTAACACAACACCTGCGGACTCAGCGGAGGCCGTCCAACGGTGGTTGATGCCGGCTAGCCCCTCGTGAAAAGACAGCGACCAGGGCTGCCAGCTGCATCCGGACGTCCGGCAGTTCGAGGAACGATGTAGCGCTTGGAGTAGTCAGAAGCTCCGCAAGAGAAACTCCCGTGCATGCGCTAGTACTTTCTCTTGCATCGTGCGATCTGGCAGTAGGCGAGCGATTTCAATCGCCCCGATCATCGTTGAAAAGATCGCAAAGAAAGCGCGTTCTTTGTCCGCGATCCGTCGGCCAGGCATAAACGGCACCATTCGACTTTTGTAGCTCACGAGCTCCGCAACGATTTGAGGCTTGATCCTCTTACCGACCCGTGCCAATTCAGGTCCGAGTGTCGCCAACGGGCAGCCGTGGTCGGGATGTTCGCAGTGTTCCGGACGCAGGTAGGTCCTTACAATCGCCTTCCACCCCTCCCCGGGCGACGACTGCTCAGCGGCTTGGATCAAGCGATCCACGATTTCCCGAAAGCCCTCCCTAAGGGATTCCACAAGCAGGTCGTCCTTGCTCCCGAAATGCTTGTAAAAGCCTCCGTGGGTCAGGCCGGTGTCCGCCATCACAGTTGCGACTGCCGCCCCGTTTAGCCCGTTGGAGCGGACCCGCCGCGAAGCATCTTTTACGATCTTTTGATGGACTTCGGCTTTGTGACCTGGTTGGTAACGCATACCCAAATAGGATGCTGCGAATCATCTCAAGACGCAAGTTGGCGATTTCCACAGCCAGGGGACAAAGAAAATGGAATCCATAGGATTATAGCTATCATCCTATGCTCCGAAAGGATTCTTAATGACTCATCCAATTCTGGTCACGGGCGCAGCGGGTGGGACGCAAGGATCGACCGGACGGCAGATTGCAAGCCTTTTGATGGAAAAAGGCATTCCGGTTCGTGCTTTAGTTCATAAATTCGACGCGAGGTCGGATGGCCTACGCATGCAAGGGGCGGAGGTAGTCAAGGGCGACCTCCTGAACCCGGCCTCAGTTCAAGCCGCAATGCGAGGGATCAAGCGCACGTACTTTACATACCCAGTCGCCGACGGACTACTCGAGGCAGCCACAATTTTCGCCGACGCGGCTCGCGATGCAGGCGTGGAATTGGTGGTGAACAATTCACAGTTTCAGGGCACGCCTGAAGATCTCGCTTTTCGCGATCCACGATACGCTCCCAGCTTCCGCAATTTGCAGCACCGGCTGGCCGACCGCATTTTCGACTGGGCAAACGTGGGAGCTGTTCATCTCCAAGCGCCGCCCTACTACGAGAACGTACGCGCTCTTGTCAGCGCGAGCATTGCTCAGCAAAGCACCGTATTTCTGCCTTGGGGAGAGGACACGACCGTCCTTCCCCTGGTCGGCGCGGAAGACGTATCCCATGTAGCCGCCACCCTGCTGGCCAATCCTGGTAGGCCCTCTCAAAATGCTTACCCTCTCATCGGCGAAACTCCAACGGTGAGGGAGATGATCGAAAAATTGGGCAGAGCCATTGGACGGCGGGTTCGCTATGTCGCAATCACGGACGAGCAGTGGGCCAACGCAGTGAAGGAGCGGATCAATCCCCACGCACTCGATCACTTGACACACCTCTGGCAATACTTCCGGAAGGGTGAGGAACGATTTTATGCCACCGATGCCATCCGTGTGGTCACCGGACGCGATCCACAGACGTTGGAAGAGTTCTTCCGGTCAAACGCTGAATTCATCACCACCGGCTCAGTGAGGTCATTGGACGGTTCGAACAAAGTGGCAAGCTAAAGGAGGGCAAATGTCGCCGCAAATCATCTTCCAACTACAGCTCGTTCTTGGTTATGTCGCATGGCTAGTTTGTTTCCGTACCTACTTCTGGCCAAGGCTCAAGTTAATGGACCAGGTGCAAGCGGAACGCGTCATCGCCACACTGCACAGCTTTCGCTTTTTTGGTCTGGTCTTTGTTCTTCCGGGCGTCGTCGGCCCCAATTTGCCGGCTAGCTTTGCCACGTTTGCTGCCTACTGGGACTTCGCAACCGGCATTCTAGCCTTGCTGGCGCTGCTGACGGTGAGAATAAAGCCACTCTTTTGGCTGTTCGTTGTGGCCTTCAATCTTGTAGGGACGCTCGACCTCGTCCTCGACTACTACCACGCTACCAAAGTCGGACTCCCAGCTTTGGCCGGGCAGTTGGGAGCGACCTACGTGATCCCGGTCATTTACGTGCCTCTGCTCATGATTACGCACCTCGGCGCATTCTATTTGCTTCTGCGCCCTCAATCCGACGCGGCTCATGCGCTCGTCAGCGATCCGCCCCCTCGTCGTAGATGAACAGGAAGATTCCTGCAGAATGTTGGCTCATGCTTGAGTACATTCAATAATTAAGGGAGAAAAGAGCTTCCATCTCCTTTTGAGCCCTCCGTGCCGCGATCCTGTGCAAAAGAAGATTCCGGGCCCACCGGCCAACAGGATTGGATATGTGAGCGAGCTTGCCGACTGACCATGAACGCCTGGTAACCATCAATGTCTTAGCAACGCGGACATTCTCGAAACCAGCCAAGGCTTGCTCCAGCAGTAGATGGGTTGAACATCCCTGGCTAAGCACATCCAGCAAACGCTGAAGCGCGAGTTTCCGACCTAATACAAAAGCATCTTCCATGGCTTGTGCACCGCCTTGCCCCAAGTTTGGCGTCGATCCATGTGCTGCATCGCCGATAAGCACGACACGTTTGTTGTGCCAAGTATCGAGGGGAATCAGATCATTGATGTCGCTCCGCAATACAATATCTTCGCGCGTATGTGCAATCAGGTCGGGAACTGGCGACGGAAACTCCGCACCAAACTGGGCTAATTTTGCTTTCAACCCCTGCGGACTGTCTTTCTCTCCGCGGGGCGCCTCAAAGGTGGCATACCAATAGACCTTGCCATTTCCGACCGCAGCAAAGCCGAAGCGCCGGCCGGATCCCCAATACTCTACCCCGCCATCAGACACGCCCGAAGGAAGTTCGTACTCTGTCAAAGCTCGGTAGCAACTCTGCCCCGAGTATCTTTCCCCGAAGCTGTTAGCGACGCGCTGCCGCACTATCGAGTGCATACCGTCGGCACCAATAATAAAGGTCTGCCTCGGCGCTGCTGCGATCCGCAAAAGACACGCATACCCGGTCACCCTCGTTTTCTATATGCTGGCAGCGTTTGTCCAAGTGGATTTGCTCCGGCGGAATCGCAGCCAGCATGATTTCGTGTAGCCGAGCCCTCGCTATCGCCACCGTCACGGCTCCAAACTGGTCTGCGAACCGGGACAGATCAGTGACTTGTAATGGCCTCGATTGCTGATCGCGAATCTCCATCCGGTTAATCTGATTGCCAGCCTTCCTAATGGCCGCGCCGATTCCCAGTCGTTCGAGTACTTGCATCGCATTGCATGGAAGCAGAATGCCCGCTCCCATTGGCGCCCATTGGCGAGCCTGTTCGTAAACGTGAGCTTCGATTCCATGGGAGCGCAGAGCAACAGCCGTGCTTAGACCTCCAATACCACCGCCAATAATCGCTATTTTCATGTAACACCTCACTTCATCGGTGGAAACCGCATTCAAGCGGCCCTGTTCTTGACGGCACCTCTGCCTTCGAGTGCGTCATTCAGAGTCAATGCCGCCTGGATGAGCGCAAGGTGGGTAAGAGCCTGCGGAAAGTTCCCTAGATGTTCGCCGCCCAGACCAAGTTCCTCGGCGTAGAGACCCAGGTGGTTCGAGTAGCCAAGCATCTTCTCGAATAACACGCGGGCGTGGTCAATTTCTCCAGTTAACGTGAGCGCCTGGATATACCAGAAGGAACACGGAGTGAAGGCTCCCTCTGTGCCCGGAAGGCCATCAATTCCGGTGGCCGTGTCGTACCGCATCACGGACGCATCTTGCACCAGGCCCTTTTTGATCGCCTCTAATGTGCTTATCCAACGTGGGTCCGCTGGGCTGATGAAATCCAGTTGTGGCATGAGCAGGACTGAGGCGTCCAGTTCTGTTCCGCCCTGACTTTGGACAAAGGATTTCAGGCCATCGTTCCAAAAGTCGGCGTGAATGCTTTCGTAGATTGTGTCGCGTGTCTGCCGCCATTTCTCAAGCGGCGCGGGAAGCGAGCGCAATTGTGCGATTTTCAAGGCCCGGTCGAAGGCGACCCAACACATCAACCTGGAATGCAGGAAATGTCGCGGCTCTCCCCTAATTTCCCACAGCCCCTGATCCGGCTTCGTCCATGAGTTGGAAAGTGCGGCCAGAACTGAGCGAATTTTGTTCCAGCGGTCATACTCAATCATCATGCCTGCACTGACTTCGAAGAGTGCGGCTGAACCGAGGCCACCATATACATCCAACTGAAGCTGCAAATGGGCGGCGTTCCCAACCCGGACCGGGCGGGAGCCCCGGTATCCGCTCCGGGACGATAGTTCCTGCTCCATCAGGTCCCGCCGTCCGTCGATTCCATACATGATCTGTAGCTCACCAGCGAACTCCTCGCTGGACGCAATGTTCTTCAACCAGAGCATGAATTGCAGCGCTTCATTCTGGTATCCGAGCCACAAGAATGCATTCAGGGTCATTGCTGCGTCCCGAAGCCATGTATAGCGGTAGTCCCAGTTCCTCACGCCGCCAATCGCTTCAGGTAGAGCGAAGGTCGGCGCCGCCACGATAGCACCGGTTGGTTCATAGGTGAGGAGTTTCAAGAGCAGCGCCGAGCGAATTACGGTCTCGCGCCAGCGGCCGTGGTAGGTGCCTTCTGCGATCCAAGCACGCCAGAATCGGATCGTGTGATGCATGAGAGTTTCCCAGGCGCCTGACATCAGTGACGGCTTTCGCGACTCTTTCCGTG
The DNA here is from genome assembly GCA_035652095.1 of Terriglobales bacterium. Classification (GTDB taxonomy): domain Bacteria; phylum Acidobacteriota; class Terriglobia; order Terriglobales; family Acidobacteriaceae; genus DASREM01. The sequence goes on from DASREM010000011.1 coordinate 141,657, forward strand.
CATAGGTCAGAATGAAAGTAACATGTTCTCCGGCCGCAAGGTGCAGGTCTGAGCACGCGCCACCGTCTCTGAGCGTTAGGCAACTTTCGGATTGAATGAACAAGACGCCCGACTGTTTGCCGCAGAACACAACTCCGTCTGCCGTCGAGGTTGCCTCATGAGTTGTGGACGCATAGGCGAAAGCGGGCACGCATTCGAATCGTAATGCGACCTGGCCCTTCGTTACCGCTACTCGCCGAACAATCACGGTCTCCTCCAAGTCGCCGCCGAGAGGCATGAAATCGGTGACCTCTGCAATACCATCCGGGGCAAGAAACCGCGTCGTTAAGACATTCGTATCGGGCAGGTATAGCTGCTTGCGGCGATAGTGCGCGGCAACGGGCCTGATTGAACAGTAGCCGCCCTTCTCATCGTCCAGCAGCGACGCGAACAGCGTGGGGCCATCGAATCGCAGGGGGCAGAAGAAGTCTATGACCCCATCGTTGGAAACCAGCGCAGCGGTTCGCAGATTTCCGATGATGCCGTGATCTTCAATCGCTGGGTACATCAGTGCTCCTCTCTAATGCATCATTACTGGCCCCCTCGCCCTTGCCTTCTTCAGGGCAAAAGTAAAGAGGGCACAAAACACTCCGAGCAAGGCCGCCGACATGAAGATGTCCACATAGGAAAGCAGTGCAGACGGAGAATCTGTCTGTCGACTGCGTGAGCGCACGGTTCGCGTAACCCAAACCTGCTCGCGACACTTCGACTTGCTTCTTGGCGGCGTCAAGATCGAGAATCGCGTTTTCTACTTCCTGGGCAATGCGCGCGCGAATGTCTGCGAGCTCCGCCTCTTTTTGACGGAGTGTGGCATCAGCATCAGAAACATCAGCCTTGATCCGCCCTCCTTCGAACACAGGAATCCGGAACGCAACTCCGACATTCCAGGTAGAAATGGCGTCTCCCGGAGCTGTACCTAGCGCGCCGTAGTTGGCCGCCACTCCGACCTTCGGAGCTCGCTCGAATTCAGCCGCCTGTTTTGTCAGTTCTGCGGATCTCAATTGCTCTCGGGCGGAGCGATAATCCTGCCGCGATTCAAGAGCCTGCTGGTATGCGCCTTCGCTCGTGGGGGACGAGGATGGTTGGTCATTAAGGGCGCTAGTCAGGTGAATCGGCTGATGGACGTCGAGGCCTAAGAGTCTCAAGAGCACAATTCGCTGCTTTTCGAGAGCATTCCCGGCTTCAATGACGCTTTCCTGACGGGACTGCTGCTCCACCTGTGCCCGCAGCGTGTCAACTTCAGGGCTGAGGCCGCTGTATTGCCGATCTCTGGCAAGCTGATAGAGTGCGTTCGCTGTTTTCAGGTCTGCTTGCGCAAGATCTAATCGGGCTTGGGCTGTCAGTACCGCAAGATAGGCACTGCTTACCGCGACTGCCACGGTCTCGCGAGCGTCTCGGTAGTCACTGTGTGCCGCGTTTTCAGATGAACTCGCTGCGCGGGTGCGGGAGATGGCTGTCAGATCGAGCAGCGATTGGCTGAGTTCCACCCGCGCATCGGAATCGCTTAGGTCCGCCGTTCGTGGCACCGAGGAGAGCGAAATGCCGAGAGCTCGCAGGTTTATGCGCTGTGCCGACTCTCGAAGAGAGACTTCCACATGCGGCAGCAACTCGCTCATAACTTTCCATCGCGCTGCGCGTGATTTGTCAGATGCAGTGCTTCTGAGGAACAAGCCCAGGTTCACCCTGAGTCCGCGGTCAAGCGCCTGCTGCATGTTGAGTTCCAGGACGCGTCGCTCGAAACGCTCCCGAGATAGTCGTTCTGCGGTGGATTCAGGGATGAGGCGGGACCCAGCGATGATTGCGGGGCTGCGGTCGACGCCAGTGCGCCAAAGACGAATGCACTTCGAAGCGTCCTGTATAGGTTCATGACCGCTGCCTTCGTTCAGCTCTGAGTCTTGCTCCGCCGGGCCGTCCCAGCCTGCCCGGTGCACCAGAAGCTTTGGGCATAGAGATGCTGGAGAGAAGTTCCTCAATTGGCTGGTCTTCCGTGGGTTGGTCGGTTCTTCCGAGAACATGAAAGGGGTGCTATGCCGTCCCGGACAGACTCGCAATAAAAATAAAATAGAATTAATGTGACGGAAGCAAGTGGGCGGCATCGAAGGCAATAAGGGCTAAAAAGGTTTAGATATGCCCATTCCAGTGGAAAGCAGGGGTCCTGTACCAAGAATTTGTGTTTGGCGAGACCGCGAGTGCGTCCCCCTCTCGCCAGGAGCACCGATACTCTCCAGTGCCCTTTCTCCCTGGCAAGGCGCTCTGTTGGAACGCCACACGCACGGTCCGCATAACGTGGACACCCATCAGCATCTGAGTCACTTTCTGTGCCTGCATCTCAACGGGCCCAGTCCTCTCACATGGCGGTCGAACGGCAAAACTGGAAGTAAAACGATTGCACCAGGGGCAATCAGCTTGGCCTCCCGCGGCGCAGAAGACTCGGCGTGGTTTCCGCAAGGCGCAAGACGGATATTTCTGAGCCTAGAACCATACATCTTTCAGCGCGCTTTGCCGGAGGGGAACCCGGGTGAAGACGTTGAGCTTGTCGACCAGTGGGGGATCGAGGACCGAAAGATCGAATACGTACTTCGCGCACTGGAAGCAGACGTCGAAGCTGGGACCCCTGCAGGTGGGCTCTTTGGAGAATGCCTGCTGAACGCTCTCGCCATTCATCTTCTCCGCCGTTATGGTGTGAAGCCGATTCAAGACGCTAAGGCTCGGAATGGTCTTCCCAGAGCACGCGTCAATCGAGTGCTTGAGTTTGTTGAATCTCACCTCGACAAGGAGATCACGCTGGCGGCGTTGGCTGAGGTAGCGGGGATGGGGCCACACTACTTTTCTGAATTGTTCAAGCAGTCTCTCGGGATTTCCCCCCACCAATACGTGCTGCGAAGGAGAATCGATTGCGGGAAGAAGCTTCTTCACAATCCCAGTGTCAGCGTGTTAGAGGCTGCGGTTCGGAGCGGCTTCTCCGACCAGAGTCACTTTACGAAACTCTTCCGCCGCATGGTTGGTGTTACCCCGACGAAATATCGAGCTATTCTGTGAATGTAGTGTCTACCGCCGTTGCGCCGAAAGAATACCACGAGGAAGGATGCGCCATTCCATCCTTGCGATCCAGCAACGCGTCTCCCAGACATCTTGACTGGAGAAATAGACCGAGTATCGGAAGATTCTCTTAAGCTAGTTTCGTTTGAAGAATCCAATGAAATGAACGCTTGAGTTCACACTTTGAACTGTGCCCTCAGGCTAAAGGGTAAAGGAGGATGCCATGAAGGTCTTCCTGGCAGGAGCGACCGGGGCAATTGGAAGGCGCCTAGTTCCGATGTTAGTGGCAGCGGGCCACACGGTGACAGGTACAACGCACCGCCCGGACAGGATGACGTCCATCCAGTTTGCCGGTGCCACACCCGTGCTGGTGAACGCTCTGAATGAGAAAGAAGTAGTTGCTGCCGTACAGCAATCCCAGCCCGAAATCATCATTCACCAGTTGACTGCCATACCCGCCAATCTGAACTTACGTCGTTTTGACGAAGGATTCGAGATGACGAACCGGCTCCGTACCGAAGGGACCGACCATTTGTTGACCGCCGCACGGGCAGTCGGCGTACGCAGGTTCATCGCGCAGAGTTATGCCGGATGGTATGCGAGAAACGGAAGTTGGATTAAGTCGGAGAACGATCCGTTAATGTCGGACGGCATTTCAGTTGGCCGTCGTACGCTCGACGCGACCATTCATCTGGAGTGCGCAGTTTTACAGGAGAAGGCTGTGGAGGCGTTCGTACTACGTTACGGATCTTTCTATGGACCCGCCACCTCGCTCAGACCGGGGGCTTGGTTTTTCGAGGCCGTCCGGCAAAGGCGTGTACCCATTGTGGGTGGCGGCACAGGGTTTTGGTCGTTCATTCATGTTGACGAAGCAGCAGCAACGCTTTCCGCTATCCACTCGGCTACACCAGGACTCTACAACATTACCGACGATGAACCCGCACCAGTTTCGCTGTGGCTGCCATTTCTTGCCGCGGTCCTGGGAGCAAAGGCCCCACGACATCTTCCCAAGTGGTTTGCTCGTATGGCAGTCGGAGAATATGGCGTGGCGGTCATGACTGAGCTTCGAGGGGCCTCCAACCACAAGGCTAAGGCCCTGCTCTCCTGGAAACTCAGGTGGCCAACATGGCGGGACGGGTTTATGGAAGGACTGGAGGTCAAGGTCCAGAAAGCAGAACACGACCCAACTCGCGCAATTGCGTGATGGGCGTCGGGTTTCCTAATCACGAAACCTTAATCGGCTCGCAGGATTAGAGCTCAAGAACCTGGAGGAGACAGGTAAGTTCGCAGGAACTGTCTATGCCATCTTGGCAACGTACGAAATTACGCTCTCGGTCGCGGAACCGTCACCGGCCGGCTATGAGTTTCGCGGACCAACTTCGTCCCGCAATCGCAGGGCTCAAGGCTGCCGGGTTCACCTTGATGAGCCTCGAAGAAGTCGAAGTTATGGTTCGCCGGGCTGCGTAATCTTGAAATTTTCTTTTTCTTTCGCCTTCTGGACCATGGCACGAACATCGGCCAACAGCTTCGGCGCGTCGTAGACGATGCCATCCTTGATTGTGTAGCGCACACCACCGACGCGAACGACTTCGTTCTTATCATTCAACTTCGGAACGCCCGTTCCATATAAGGCGGCAATGTTTTCCATAGGATTGACCGGCACGACGATCAAGTCCGCGAGTTTTCCCTCCTCAACCGTCCCCAGTTGATTTGCAACGCCCAGCAACTCGGCGCCATTCAGCGTGGCTGCGCGAAATACTTCGAGGGGATGGAACCCGGCTTCGCGGAACAACTCCAGTTCGCGAATGTAACCGAAGCCGTACAGACTATAGATGAAGCCGGCGTCCTCCCCCGTGGTAACGCGGCCACCGTGATTTTTGAAGTCGTTGATGAACTCCATCCAGCGCTGGTAATTGTGTCTCCAGGCGACTTCATCTTCGGTCGTCCAGTAGAACCAGTATGAACCGTGGTCGGTGCGGCTAGGGGTATAGTGCCGCCACATCGCCGGGAGTGTGTACTGTTCATGCCATTCCGCCCTGCGCGCCCGCATCAGGTCGCGGTTGGCTTCGTAGATGGTGAAGGTCGGATCAATCGTGAAATTCAGCTTGATCAATTCGTCGCGAACCGCATCCCACTTCTTGCTGCCGGGCTCGGCGGCCTGCAACCAGAGGCGTCCGGCATTGCCGAACCGATCTTGCTCGTTGGCGTAGTTGTAGCTGAGCGGAAAATTCTGCACCGTCCGGTCATCGAACAGGGACTCTGGCAGGCCGTACCAGTGCTCCATGGAATTCAGCCCCCATCTCGCCGCATCGAGTGTGTTGGCGCGTGCCACGAAGTCCTGGGCCAGGTGAGCAGCCGTACCGAGATGGCGCTTCTTCGCCTCGTCTAACGCCGCTTGAAATACCTCGGGCGGCGCGCCAACGAATTTGATGCCGTCAGCTCCGCGATCGGCCAGGCTATCCACCCACCTGCGTGCTGCCTCCGGTGTGGTTGGCGGATTCATTTCTCCGGTCCTCAGGTCCATGCCGAATGCAATGTATGCCTTGATCCGAGGGGCCGTGATCTCGTTGCGCGCACTCTTGTCGCGTTCGTCCAGCATCCAATCAACCCCGTTTTCACCCCAGACCTCGCGAATGGTAGTGATGCCGTGGCCGAGCCAAAGCTTGTAGAGATACTCGGCGCCCGTGCTATGGATCGGGCCGATATGCGTATGGGCATTGATGAAGCCCGGCAATACATACATGCCGGTCACGTCGAGTTCTTTGTCCCCGGGCACTGCCTTCGGGCGATAACGTTTCGATGCGGGGATTTTGTCGGTGAGCGGCAGACCCGGAAAACCGACGTTCACGATTCTCACAATCCGGTTCTTCTCGATCACAATGTCGACCGGGCCCACCGCGGGCGCGCCGGTTCCATTGATGAGAGTCGCACCGCGAAGAATAAGGTGCGGAAAAGGTCCTTCCCCCTCGGATCGCGGTGGAGCTTTCTCCATAATGTCGGAGTCAGGCTTCGCCTCCGTGGTATTACTTTGCGCCCGAGTGCCGAGTGGTACCGAGAGCATCAATAAAGCCGCGAATACAAACCTCAGGACAGCCCACAATGATTTGCTCAAGAGTTCTCCGTTTCCACAGACATGGTCAATGCCAGCCCAAGACACTGCAATACTACTTGTCGTCGGGGAAAAGTTTCTTCAGAAATTCCTTATCCTGATGGATGGGCGCTAGATCCTTGAAGAAACTCGCGTCCGACTCCCACTGCTTGCGGAAGTTGGGATCCAACTTGCGAGCTTCTTCGAACTCCGCAAGCGCCGCCGGCTTATCCCCCGCGATATAGTCCAGGAACGCAAGCCCCATGTGGCTATCCGAATTGTGGGGCGAATACTTAACGGCTTTTTGTGCGTCAGCTCGAGCGCCAGCCAGATTTTTGGCCTCAAGTTTCTTGAAACCGCTATCGCCGTAGTTGTATGCAAGAGCCTGGTCAAGCAGCCTGCGCAATTCTGCAAATGGATTCGGGTTGTCATCCACGTTGATGTACAGATAGCGATCGTTGTTGGTATTGCGTCCACATTGGGCGCAGACAATAAGCATGGATGCCGACTGCCGGCCCCGTTTGTCTCCTCCGGCCGCATCGCCGGCTTTCAGGGCGGCGAAGAGCTTTTCGGCCAATTCGCCCTGCGTGTCGTCGAAAGCCTTACCCATCGCTTCCGGTACCTGCGGGCCTACCAGTATGTTGCCCTGCGCAGCCCATGTGGCGCCCTTTTTACCTCCGGCCCAGTTCGGGGCATTCGGTGCGGTATAGGTGACCACATTGCCCTTGGCGTCCACAATGGCAAACTGGCGGCCATCTTTCCCGCGCAGCGTGTCTTCCGCCAGCAAGCGATCGGCAACCTGCTGGGCGGTCAAGCCCTGTCGCAGCAGGTCAATGGCTTTCGGGCCATAGCCAACATTGACGTCAGCTTGGGTGGCCACGGCTCCCACGTCAGCCATCGCCCAGGGAACCACTGATCCGACAGAGAAATACCTCGACGCCACCGCGATTCCCATCTGACCGGTCGCGGGATCGCGGGCCACAATCGAAAAAGTCGAAACTTTCTTGGGATGTAAAACCGACTGCCCCCACGCGGCAACTGCCAATATGGCAATGAGAACGGCGAGAATACAGCGCTTCATCATAGCCTCCAGGTCTCCGGAATTGATGTCGTGAAAATGAAATGCCTGGACTCCGGAAGGCGATCGCGACTGCCTTCCGGAAGCCTGAACTTTAGAACGTCACGCGCAATCCGAACTTCGCCATGAACGGATGCAACACATCGGACGGTTGGTGAAGACTTCCAACGAAATTACTCTCGCTCACCACGGTGTTGGCATTCGTCAGGTTGAACAGGTCAATGATAGGTTCAATGTTCAGCCGCTCCCATACTTTGGTAGGCCGCGAAACTCGGATGCTAAGCAGGTTCACGCTGGGCAGCCGACTGACTCCAGCTGGCTGCAGGATCACCGTCTCGTTGCCCTGATTCAGTTCGGGGCCGCTGAAGACGTTCTCCGGCTGAAATGGATAGCCCGTTACGTGCTGGAAGTTCACGCTGCTGGTGAATCCATAGGGAAATTCGTAGGTGCCCGCCAACTTGAATACATAGGTGGCATCGAGATCCAGGTAGCTGTTGGCGCGATTGATGTTCTTGTTGGGATTGTTAAAGTCATCCGCCCCCGAACCGCCATTAAACGCGGTGGAAAAGACGCCTTTGGTCCGTTGGATGGTGAAGCCTCCAAGAATCTGCCAGCGGCTCGTGAGGCGCTTGACTGCAGTGAACTCGATTCCGTGGTATGCGTTGTCGTCGAGTTCAGGAATGTTGCTGATCAGGAAGTCCGCTGAACCGACCTTGGCTGGATCGGTTACCGAATACAAGGTGAGAGGTTGGCCCGTCAGTGGATTGGTGATTGGTTGTCCGTTCAGAACCGTGATGGGGGAGTAGTCGGAGGGAAGAATCGCCTGGTTCCTGGCTGCGAGCAGACGTTTATTGGTGCGGTAGTAGTAGGTTACACCAACGTGGAGATCTTTATAGACTTGCTGGTCCCAGCCTACGTTGACCTGTGTCGAATAAGGCCGCTTGAGGTCCGGATCGACCCTGGTGACGATCCCTCCGAAGGAAAAAATCAAATTTGCCGGGTTGAGGAACTCACTCTGCTGAGGGATGCCGTCCCCGTTCGTGTCGCTCCAGTTATAACCCTGACCGCCGAGTCCATTAGCATTCACGGCTTCCGCCAGTTCTGTCCCCTCAATACGATAGAACCTGCTGTAAGCAGCGCGCAGCACCGACCTGCCCTTTCCAGTCAGGTCATACGCCACTCCGAGCCGCGGAGCCCAATTGTTCCAACTTGCGATGTCAGGAGATTGCGGAAAGGATCGGGTCGGGAACAAGCTGACGTAGGTGCCGGTTGCTGGACTGCTCTGGCTGGGGTTAAAGGTTCGGAAGTGATCGAACCGCACGCCAAGATTCAAGGTCAGCCGCTGCTTGAGGGTCCACGAGTCCTGGACGAAGAAGGCGGAATCGTGGAAGATCGCCTGTTCCCGGATGGGCGTGTTGTAAATGATCACGTCCAGGGGAGATCCGCTGTTGAACTGTGCGTTAATGTCGGAGTTAATGTCGAAGAAATTTCCATTCTTGCTGGTGCCGACGTCATAACCGAACTTGAAATTGTGGCTCCCGCTGAGGAATGCTCCTTTGTAATAAGAGGCGCTGATCGCAAATCGCGTCGTCGTTGCGGGATTCAGATAGTTATACGGGGCGGCTCCTTTCTCAGTTGAAAATCCGAAATCTTGCAGGTTGATGTCCGAAGGCGTAACTGTGGCCTGGTACCCGAGCGGAAACAGCAAGTGCAAGTAGCCGGCTCGCGCGTCCACCACTAGGTTGTTGGTGAGTTGCCCCGTCCATTGGCCCTGCACGATATAGGCGGGTTCGATCTGCCGCCAACTCGCTTGCTCGTCCACGAATTGGAAAGCCGTGTCTCTCCGGAAAAATCGATTCTGGTTGTTGTACATCCACTGGAAATTTACGCGGTTCCGGTTGTTGAGCTGCCAGTCGCTGCGCAAAATCGTGTTGGTTTGGTGATTGGGATCCGCTATGGGACCGCCGCCGTCAGAAGCTGGCTTGTGGATTGCCAGAATGCTCTCTTTGATGTCGTAGCGGCGATAGCCTCCGAAGATCCACCACCGGTCTTTAATGATGGGAGCCCCCAGATTTACAGTCGAGTCCCGCAGCATCGTGATCGGACTGCCCACAGGCCCCGGGCTGTTGGACGGCTGAGTTACATCCTTACGAAAGGCGGCTGATGTGTAGTAAGTGGTCGCCGTGCCGTGAATTTGGTTCGATCCGGACTTGGTGACCATGTTCATGTATACGCCTCCAACGCTCACTTCCGCTGGGGCGGAATCGGTCACGACCTGAAACTCCTGGAGCGAGTCATGGTCGATGTAGAAAGCTGTGAACCCACCGGTAAATCCCGGCCAGTTCATGCGAAGTCCATTGAAACTGTAAACCTGTTCGCCAGGCTTGCTGCCATGCACCTCCATGGTGGCCTGCTGAAAGCTTTGGTTTCCGCCTACGTCGAAATTACTGATCTGAGTACCAGGGGCTTGCGCTACGGTTGACCACGGGTCCCGTCCGCTGGGAATGTTCTGCAGCAAGTTGTCGTCGAAAGTGGCCAGGGTGGTGACGCTTTTGACGTCAACGATTGGCGCTTCACCACTGACCTCCACGGTCTCGCCCGAGACGCCGACTTGCAGGTGAGGGCTGACCGTCGCCACAAAGCCCGAACTGATGATCACATCTTTTTGGACATAGCTCTTAAATCCCTTGGCCGTGATGGTGACCTCATAACTGCCGAGCGGCAGAAAGTCGAAGAGGTAACTGCCGTCGGAACCCGATTGCGTAGTGCGCTCCGCCATCAACGCAGGACTCGTCAACGTAATTGTCGCTCCGGGCACCGCCGCGCCCGAGGCGTCCTCAACTACGCCTGTGATTTTTCCGGTGATGGCGACTTGTGCAGGCGCCGTACTCTCCAGGCTGAGAGCAAGTATCACAGTTCCTATCAGACACACCACAACTGTTTTGAGAATCGCCGTTGCCAAATTCCTGGGCATCATGTCCTCCTCCTTAAGTCCCGACTGTGAACTTAACTTTGGCCCCATTTCCAACAAGTGACACTGCTGCTGATCTGACCAACTTTGTGATCGGGCAGCGCAGGACCAGTAAATGGACGAAAGCGGGCCTTCCAGGTTCTCGCAATTGCCGGAGTAAATCAGGTTTTGGTACGAAGATGGACCCTCGCAAGCGTGAACGCTGGCGAGCAATTGAGTAGTAAGCGAGGGTGGTACGCAGTTATGCACTGCCGCTGTCAGCGAGGCAAGACAAATCGGCCGCGAGACTGGCATCTGGCAAACGCCCGGCAAGCGCCAAACCAGAGCAGCCACTCCGAATCTGCAACGTGATACGGCTCTACTGGGGGACGGCATCCGCTACTCCGCACAGACTTCCTGAACCAGAGAAGGCCCACGGCACTAGCGACAGCTTCGAAGAACCAAATCCAATTTGAGAAACAATTGTATACACCTGGGTGGGACAGATGTATACCCATTTAACAGAAGAAAATGCGGGCCGACTATTTCCCTATTTCCTTTCACTGCCGGCGCCTCTGTTAGAGGTGTGTCTCAAAGCGGGCTGATTCGAGGGAGTGTTAAAATCAACCCAGAGTTTCTCCCTTTGAGCCCAGCCGAAGAAAATCCGTTCCATCTGTTGCTGGTTGATGACGAGATCAGCGTTTTGCAAACCCTCAAGATGGTGCTGGAAAACGAGGGCTACCGGGTTGCAACCGCCGAGAGTTGCGCTCAGGCCATGGCTTTGTTGCAGGCGGATTCCTTCGACGGCATAATCACGGACTTGAATATGGAGAAAGAAGATATAGGCCTGGAAGTAGCGCGCGCCGCCCTGCAATTTGAGAAAAGGCCAGTGATTGTGGTGCTGACCGGGTTCGCCAGCATCGTCAATTCGCGACAGGCTCTGGCCATGGGAATCGATTACATGGCGCACAAACCGGTGGAATTGAACGATCTGCTTCCGGCTCTGAACCGTCTGGTAAGCAGACGTCGGGAATCCATTTCGCAATGACGCAGAGAAGCGCTGAGAAACGGGCCCTGCTGGTGCATTCCGACATCGGAATTCTCACCAACTTGCAAACTGCCCTGACCCGAGAGGGCTGCATTGCGATCGTTGCTCGCGACCTTGCTTCTGCGCTTCTGGCCATCACCCAACATCAATTTCATTTCGCCATAGTGGGAGCGGACTTGGGTGAACCGGGTGACGGATGGCCCCTCGCAGGCGTCTTACGCCTGGCATTTCCAAAAGCCTTCGTTTGTGTTCTCGATCGGCACGAACCACGGCTCGAAGGCCTGCGGTCGGCAATCAACTACGGAGTGCAGCAGATCTATGTTCAGGGCAGGCCCGCAGAAGAGATCGTGACCTCGCTCTTGAATGATGCCCAGCGGGCCGCAGCGAAGCCAGAAAGCTAGGAGTTAGCTCCCTCCGGCATTGCTGTTTTCAACCTGAAGACTATTGGTCACTGAGAATACGCCGGGGACACTCTTGGCCTGAGTTTCCGCAATTTGTTTGTCCATTGGGGAAGAAACCACCCCGGTCAAGGTGACGTGCCCGTTTTTCACGATGATGTGGATAGGCGGAACAGCTCGCAACGCATATTGGCTGAGCACTTCATTTCCATAAATCGCGCGGTAGGTGGCTCGCCTTATGCGGTCGCCCATGGGAGAAGTTGGGAGAACTTCGACCTGGTTGTCGACTCTTTCCACACCCTCAATACGCTTGACCGCGTTTTCGGCATCGGACTTTAGAGTGGGATTCGAAACGGCGCCTTTTAAGACCACAGTCCCGTCCGGCATTACCTGGTAGCTCAAATCATCGAAAACGCCGTAGCGGGAGAGCATTACCAGTTCGTGCCGAACTTCCTTCACCAGGCGGTCGTAGCCTTTCTGACTCAGCGCGCCAGTGTTGCTGCCTGCACTGGGCGGCGGGGCTTGAACCGCAGGGACAGTGGGAGATGGGTTTTGGGCAAAGCCAGGTGTACCGGCGAGCATAGCGCCGAGTAGCGGGACCAAAAAGACTTTCATCGTGTCGCTCCTTACCAGTCCATTAAAAACAGCAAATCGTACTAAGCAATACACGGGTTCTTGTATGCGGGATGGGGACTCTCCTGAGATTTGCGCAGTCTGATCGTCAATACACGGGGAATGAAGAGGGTCGCCTACCGAACTCCCCGTATTTGTTTTCCGGTAGCGGAGGGTTAGATTGAATTCGTCACAGGACTTTACTGATGAAACCTAATTCTTTTGACATGAGCATTGGCAGTTGCGCGTTGGACTTCGACCAGCAATGGAACGGCTTATCGGACTCCAAGATTGGAGCTTCACCCGTGCCGACAAAAATCCTGATCGTGGAAGATAATTCCTTCATGCGCTTGCGAATTCGCCAACTCCTGCAGAAACATCCCGATTGGGAGGTTTGCGGAGAGGCCCACAATGGAGAAGAAGCAATTCGCCTGACCGAAGAGCTGAATCCCGATGTCGTCGTAATGGATTTTCTCATGCCCGAAATGAACGGTCTCGCGGCGGCAAGGAAGCTTAATGAGCGGGAGCCCCGGATCCCGGTGCTCCTATTTACTCTCTACATTTCTCCCGGACTAGCCGAAGAAGCCAAGAATGCAGGCTTAAGGGGTGCGGTATCCAAACTGAGTAGCGGCCAATTGGTCGAAGGGGTGGAAGCTCTCTTGAGAGGACACACCTATTTTCCCTTGTCCGCTTAGGCCCGCTCTCGGACTCGGACCTTGAATTGCCGGCGGCGGGTGGTGGCCGGGCTGAAGTCAGTCAGGTTCGCCATTACGGTCATCAGCACCGCCTGCGCCAGGAAGAACCGTTTTGGCCCCGGCTCCTGTATTCCGAGGAATTCGGGAATGGCCGCACTCATTGCAGCGATACCCAAGTCAGCCTTCTTATGAAACGGCAGACTTATGAGGTTAGAGCGACTTTCGTCGTAATCGGTCAAAGAACTTGAAACCAGCTTCAGTCCGCCGCACGCAGCCGATCCCAATGCCGCTCGCCTGTTCCTTCTCCAGAACAAAGCGCTGGCGGCAAAGAACATTCCTGCGGCCAGATAATCGCCCGCGGCATGGGCTTTGGGGGTAAGAAACTTCGGAAGCCGCCGGGTAAGCGCATCCGCTGCAGAGATCGCCACTGCCATATTCCCTCGCTGTGCTCAAGAATTTCGTTAGTGCCTGGTAAACATACCTGCCGCGTTGTAACCCAGGATCAACCCTAGCACGGCTGCGACTGTGGAAGCTTCCGCAGTATGCTGTCGTGCAAAATCCTCGGCATTTCGCCTGAGGTCCAGCTTTTCTTTCATGCGATTCTTGAGCTCATGAAACGAAGAGTCAAGCCTTCGTCGTTCGTCAGCCGCCCTGGTTTCCAGTTCATAGCTGGATGGAATGGAGTTCATACGATCGGATGTCCTTTGGCTTCGTTTTGTATCCAGACCTTGTCGCGCTTCAACACCTCGATGGTTTTCTTCGGAAGAAGGCCCTGTTTGCGCAAGCTGTTACGGACCAACAGCCCCAGCATCGCCGCGATCACCATCCAACCCACCCCTACGATCAGGAATGCAAAAAACCAGTGGTATGGACTGTTCCAGAAGGCAACGGCGACAAGCGACACCAGCGCCAGGGTCAGCAGGAGGTAGCCGGTGACCAGGAACACCACGCTCATTGCGGCCAGGGGCGCCGCCGACTTCACAGTCCTGAGTCCCTCGTTCATCTCCGCGCGAAACAGTTTGTATCGCGTTTCAATAAAATCCTGCAGTTCGACCTTAATTTCGCTCAGCACGTCGGCGACGGAGCGCTCTGGATATTGCGTTGTCTTACTGCTCATAACGATTCGACCTCCAAACCCGGAGCAGAGCTCCGGCTACAAAACCAACGGCTGCAATGGCGCCGAACAACTGGAGGGGGTATTCCTCCGCCCAGTATCGAAAGCGAAATCGTGCCCGATCCAGTACTTCCCTGCCCGCCTCTCGGCTGCGGTTCGCCAAGTCGGCGATTGAACTCTCGATGTCTTGATAGGTCTGAGCGAGGGTCTCCATCGCGGGATCGGCTGCAGTTTGCGCGGACCTCCAAGGTACGACGTTCGAAGCGGGAGTATCGACCCGGAACTCACCCGCCGGCGGGAGCGAGTCCAAACCATTGCTCTCCTGGCGGATTTCCTGATTACGAAAAGGTTGCGGAGTCTCTGGTTCGCGGCTGAGCCCTTCTTTTTTGAGAGGTTCTGCCATATCAGGTACCCACCTTACACATTAGTCATTGGGCTTGGATGGCAGTAAGGGAATTGCTGTTAGCCCAGAAAACTCAGGGGTGGAATGATTCTGGAAGGTTTGGGGCTGCCCGCGCCATTGGGCAGCCCCACCCGTTTATTCGCTGGCTTCGACTAAGGGTACATTCACCAAATGTTCACTGACGAACCAAACCTGCATCTCGTTCGTGCGCAGGACGTCGCTCACGACCATATCGTTTGTGCCGTCATCCCCCAGTTGTGAGGCTCTACGAGCCATGGTCCGGCATTTCCGGATAATGATCTGATGAGCATCCAGCAGGCGGGAGAGCTGCACCGGTACCTCTTCGCGCCCACGCGGAGGCCGCTCAATCTGTGTGGTTTCGGCGACGTCGGCCGACATTGCAATACTGACACCGCCGAGGATCTGAATGCGTTCTGCGATAGTATCTACCAGCTCTGCCTGCTCCCCGTAATGCTTGTCGAAGAGGAGATGCAACTGGTAAAACGTAGGGCCGGCGACCTGCCAGTGAGACTTCTTGTAAAGATCACGCAACGTGATCGTGTCCGCCAGCAGCTGATTTAGTTGCTCCGTCATTTCCAGGCGAACCGGTTCTTCCAGTTCTAACGGCAAGGCATGAGTGACTGTGCCATATTCCTGGATCTCACGAGCCTTCTGATGAAACCGTGGTTGAGCCGTGGTGTGATGATTATTTTCAACGACGCTTTTCTTTGCCATGGATAACTCCTCAGGTGAGTTCTTTGCGAAAACCCGGACGCCAGGAAACTGGCCAGGGACCGACAGGGCTCTCAGTCAATTAAAGATGTTGGGTTGGATGATTAAAATCCGGGCCTGGATTCGCACCACAATCGATTTCAGGCAGCGGCGATTCCGATTTGAAACGACGGAATGGCTTTGACCCTCAAGTCCTGCTTGAAGTATAAAATCTTTGCACATCACACTCAGAATGCGCCTTAAGCCTCTGAAAAGTATGGGAATGCATCTACTCACTTTGGCAGGCCAGGTGCATAAATTCTCCTGACTTTCTTCCCCCAGAAGTCACCACACCACTCCGATTCCATGGCCAGGAGCTGTTAATGCGGGCAAACCTCGCGCCGTTGTTCATTGCGCTTGTCTTAATGTCGTTGTTGGTCGCTTGCGGAGGAGGCTCCAGCAGCGGCGGAGGCTCCACGAATCCTACGATAAGCTCCATTGCCGTTTCAGGGCCTTCCAGCATGGTCGCGGGCTCAACCGGACAGTTCACCGCGACCGGCACTTACAGCGACGGAAGTTCCCGAACTCTCGGCTCCAGCGTGTCCTGGACGTCTTCCGCTCCCAGCGTCGCAACCGTGGATGCCATGGGTAAGGTCACCGGTGTCGCCGCCGGGGCGGCAGTGATTACGGCAACGCTGAATGGTGTGACAGGAATGGCTTCGGTCACCATCACGCCCTCGATCACCTCAATCATGGTGACTCCGAATCCGGGAACCGTCTCCGTAAATACGAGTCTGCAGATGCTCGCGATTGCGACTCTCAGCGACGGATCTACGCAGGACATCACGAGCACTGCGAACTGGACTTCTTCCATTCCCACCATTGCCGCCGTAAGCAGTCCCGGCGGACTTGTGACTGGAGTCAGCAAGGGAACCGCGAACATTAAGGCTGCTTCGGGCGGCGTGTTCGGTACGGCTACGGTAACCGTAAACACCACCCTGGTCTCGATTACCGTGGGCCCGAACCCGGCAACGGTCTTCGTAGGATCCAGCCAACAAATGACTGCCACTGCGCAATATAGCGACGGATCCTCGCAGGACATCAGCAACTCGGTGGCTTGGACTTCGTCGGATCCCACTAAGGCCACGATCACCCCAAATGCAGGGCTGGCCGTGGGCAAGGCAGGCGGGACGACCACCATCACCGCGACTCAGGGCTCCATCCAGGGAACCGCCAACCTGACCGTCAAAGCTTTGCTCAAGTCTCTTGCAGTAACGCCGCTTTGTCCCGGCATTCAAGTCACTAAGTCTCAGCAGTTGACGGCTACCGGCTCGTTTAATGACGGGACTGTCCAGGACCTCACTTCCTCAGCTTCCTGGAGTTCTTCGGACAACACCAGGGCGACCGTCAACTCTGCCGGTTTGGCCAACGGAGTTGCCGCAGGAGTCGCTACGATTACCGCGTCTTCGACCGCGGCTGATGGAACGGTAGTCACCGGCGCGACCGCCTTGAATGTGGTGAGCGCGTTCGCCGTAGCTCCTAACCTGAGTGGCACTTACGCCTTCACACTCCTCGGCGCAGATACGCGTGGCTCTCAGCTTTATGCCGGCAGCTTCGTTGCTGACGGAAACGGAAACATCTCCGGGGTGGAGGATTCGAACACCTCGGGCGGGGTTCACACAAATGTAGCCTTGACTGGCACGTATGTTGTCTATCCCGATGCACGCGGGCAAATCACTTTCAATTCAAACGCAATCCACTCCACCGGAGTGACTTTGCGCTTCATCTTGTCCAGAAACGGGGGTTCGACATGGACGTTGGGAAAGATGATGGAGTTTGACGGGAAAGGAACTCTGCGCGGAAGCCTGGAACTGCAGGATGCTTCCGCATTCAAAAATGCGGGGGTGAGCGGTAACTACGTATTTCGCACCAGCGGCGTAGATGCTCTCACGAACCCGATGGGGCAGCTCGGCATCTTCAGCGCCGACGGCGCGGGCCATATTCTAAGCGGCAACATTGACACGAACGATTTCGGCACGATCTCTCCGCCGGCGGTGTTGCTGATCGCGACTACTTACACGGTGAGCGACACGACCCATGGGCGCGGCACACTGCAGCTCAATACGTCCACTTCGGGCGCGACCTTTGCGTTTTATATCGTGAATGCCAACAAAATCAATCTCATTCAGACCGACACCGGTGCCACCACCGCGCTGGGCGGTGTCGCTGAATTGCAAGCGAACCAGACCTTCACCGCCGCAAATCTGAACGGCGGCTACGTCTTCCTGCTCGATCAGCCGGTCGTCGTCGGCCCAACCCTGAGCCAGGATCGTGGCGAGTTCAACCAGGTCGGTCAGTGGGCCTTCGACGGGATCAGCCACGTGGATGGCACGCAGGATGAAGACAGCAACATGGGCAATCCCATCACCGGGATTGTGGGCTCCTACGCGGTGGGCGCGTTGAGCGTCAAAGGCCGCGGCACCATCACCAACACGACCAGTGCTGGAAATCGTAGCTACGTTCTCTACATGCTTTCCAACAGCAAGATGTATGTGATGGAAACTTTCCTCGGGGCCACGATTGGTGCGGCGAACGCTCCGGTCGGAGTGGCCGAGGCGCAGAGCGGCAATCCTTTCAGCCAATCCACCTTGAACGGGAGCTACGCGGTCGACGCATCCGAGGTCTCTGAGGAGTACAGCGAAGCGTTGTTGCAACTGGGATTCGATGGCGCGGGCAATATCAGCGGCATTGCCGACCTCTCGACCAATAAGGTGGTCTCGTGCACCGCCGTTGTGCCCGCGTACCTGGGCACCAGCCCCAATCCAGATCCCGTCCTGGGACGCGGCATCATCCATATGCCCCCCGAACTGGGCAGCAATGATTTTGTGTTCTACCTGCGTGACGCCAAGAATGCATTCCTCATGGGCGTGAATCCAGACAACGACGGAAGCATTACCCAGCAGTAAAAGTAAGCAGTACGCGCACCATCGTCCGGACCCAGAGACCTGAGCCTCTGGGTCTTTTTTGTGGCTTGAGAGAGAGCCGTCGTCACAAACCCAGAGCTCGACGAGCTACTCTGGCTGTCGTTTTAGAGAACCCGATGCAAAGAACATCCACCCCAGGAGATGCTCTTCGACTTTAAGCCTGACGCCACATGCCTCAAGCGCTTTCCAAGGTTCAAAGTCCAGCTTCGGAGTTGACGCGAAGGTAAGCTTCGAAAATATCCAACGCCATGCGGAATTGAATACTCTGGCGAGTGGATTACGCGATAGTTTAGCTCCAAACGCGAAAACCCGGGCACCGTTCTTCAGGTGAGGAACAAGGTTGGCGAGAACAGACTCGGAAGCGTAGATATCGGGAGCTCCAAACATGAGCACGGCATCGAAGCTTCCTTGCAGTTTCACTGCTTTCGCATCGCCCACGATTACCTGCACATTTGTCCAGCCATTCTTTTCCACTCTTCTCCTTGCGTTCATAGCCAGTTCTGGACTGATCTCCACCCCAGTCACCTCTCCCGACTGTGCGACTGCCGCAACCAGATACGCGAAACTGCCGCCCGGACCGCACCCAACATCTAAGACACGGTCGCCGGGTTGAAGCTGTAGACTCCGAACCGCCGCTTTGCGCAGCGCTTTGATGAAGAACAAGTCGAAGTCCGGAAATGGACGGATCAGTGGAGCAAGTACTCTGGCATAGAGCGGCGTGAATTCGCGATCCCTCGCAGTGTTGTGGTCGGTGTCGTTCATGCGACCGGCGCGTGTGGCTCCTGGGTACGACTGGGTGGCATCGGCATCCTGGATTCTCGCGTTAGCTTACTAGATTTATCGAGAGCAGTCGTTCCAGGCAGCAGCACGAGGGCTTGCCCGGTTCCGATCGGTAGTGGCTCACTTTGAGTGAACGGTCATTCGGGCGGAGGGAGGGATCCCGATTTATGGCAAGTGCATTCGAAGCCATAGGAATGTTTAGCGACCCTCAGCCGGCCATTTCGATCTGGGTCGCCTTACGGATCAAACCGCACCGCCACCGGTGGCTGCATCCTGAGCAGAAATGCTGACAATTGGCTATGATGGAAGGTTCACCACACAACCCATGGAGAAGTCTGAATTGCCAGAAATCCAAACTGACGGAGTGGAAGTCCTTGAAACCCGGGAATGGATGGATTCCCTCGATTACGTCCTGTCGCGCGGAGGTCCGGAGCGGGCCGGCCGGTTGCTGCAGCAACTTTCGTTGCACGCGCGCCGGGCCGCAGGTGTAAACCTTCCTTTCAGCGCGACGACGCCGTATCAAAACACAATCTCCGTCCGGCAACAGCCACCCTTTCCTGGAAGCCAGGAAATGGAGCGCCGCATCAAGAGCCTGGTGCGCTGGAACGCACTGGCCATGGTCGTGCGCGCCAACAAAATACAGGAAGGCATCGGCGGCCACATCTCTACCTACGCCTCGGCCGCAACCTTGTACGAGGTGGCGTTCAACCATTTCCTGCGCGCCAAGACGGACACCGGCGATCGCGACATCGTTTATTTCCAGGGCCACGCTGCGCCTGGAATTTATGCCCGTGCTTATCTGGAAGGGCGTATACCGGTCCAGAAGCTGGAAAACTTCCGGCGTGAATTGAAGCCGGAAGGTGGGTTGTCATCCTACCCGCATCCCTGGCTGATGCCCGATTTCTGGGAATTCCCCACGGTCTCCATGGGCCTGGGGCCGCTGCAGGCGATCTATCACGCGCGCTTTATCAAGTACCTCGAGAATCGCGGCCTGAAAAAAACAACCGGCGGAAAGGTCTGGGCGTTTCTCGGGGATGGCGAGATGGACGAACCGGAATCGCTCGGTTCTATCACACTGGCGTCGCGCGAGAGATTGGACAACCTGATCTTCGTCGTGAACTGCAATCTGCAGCGGCTGGATGGCCCGGTTCGTGGCAACGGCAAGATCATCCAGGAACTGGAAGCGATCTTCCGCGGCGCAGGCTGGAACGTGATCAAGGTGATCTGGGGCAGCGATTGGGATACCCTGATCCAGAACGACCGCGACGGGTTGCTGGTTCGCCGCATGGGCGAGATCACCGACGGGCAATACCAGAAATTCTTTGTCGAGAGCGGCGCGTATTTCCGGCACAACTTCTTCGGCACCGATCCGCGCCTGCTGAAAATGGTCGAGCACTTATCCGATGAGCAACTGGCGCGCTTGCGACTGGGCGGACATGATCCCCTCAAAGTTCACGCTGCGTATCGCGCCGCGGTCAATCATCAGGGCGCCCCGACTATCATCCTGGCAAAAACCATCAAGGGCTACGGATTAGGTGAAGCCGGTGAGGGCAAAAACATCACCCACCAGCAGAAGAAGCTGAACGACGAAGAGTTGAGCATGTTCCGTTCGCGGTTCGGCATTCCGATTCCGGACGACGAACTCCACAATGCCCCGTTCTACCGTCCGGCCGATGATGGGCCAGAGATCACCTACATGCAGGAGCGCCGCAAACAGCTGGGCGGGTATCTGCCCGAGCGCAAGGTGCGCTCCAAACCGCTCACGCCGGTGGCGGAAGCGCACTTCGAGGAGTTCTACAAAGGCACCGAAGGCCGGGAAGTCTCGACCACGATGGTGTTCGTGCGATTGCTGTCGAAGTTACTGCGCGATCCAGAAATCGGCCAGTTGATCGTGCCGATCATTCCCGACGAAGCCCGCACTTTCGGCATGGAAGCGCTGTTCCGTCAGGTTGGCATCTACTCCAGCGTCGGGCAGCTTTACGAACCGGTGGATATGGACACGCTTCTTTATTACAAGGAAGCCAAGAACGGGCAGATTCTCGAAGAAGGCATCACCGAGGCCGGCTCGATCAGTTCGCTGATTGCCGCCGGCACCGCGTATGCAAACCACGGAATCAACACCATTCCGTTCTTCATTTATTACTCGATGTTCGGGTTCCAGAGAATCGGAGACCTGGTATGGGCGGCCGCCGACATGCGTTGCCGCGGTTTCCTGATTGGCGGCACCTCGGGCCGTACCACCCTCGCCGGCGAGGGCTTGCAGCATCAGGATGGTCACAGCCACGTCCTGGCGCTCAGTGTTCCCAACCTCCTCGCCTACGATCCAGCATTCGCCTACGAGATTGCAGTCATCATTCAGGATGGCATCAAGCGCATGTACGTAGACCAGGAATCCGTCTTCTACTACATGACGGTCACCAACGAGCCATTGCCCATGCCGGAGATGCCGGACGGGAAGGAGGTTCGAGAGGGCATCCTGAAGGGCATCTACCGCTTCAGGCAGTCCGAGAAGAAAGACGCCAAGCTGAGGGCGCAACTGTTCGGCAGCGGCACCATCATGTTCGAGGTGCTGAAGGCGCAGCAGATCCTTGAAGAAAAGTATGGCGTCGCAGCCGACGTGTGGAGCATCACCAGCTACAAGGAGCTCTATCGCGAAGCCAACGACTGCGATCGCTGGAACATGCTGCACCCTGGCGAGACTCCACGCCTGCCATACGTGACGCGAGCCTTGAAAGATGCGCCGGGCGTGCTGGTTGCCGCATCGGATTACATGAAAGTCTTGCCCGAATCCATTTCGCAATGGATGCCGCGGCCGTTGGTTTCCTTAGGCACCGACGGGTTCGGGCGCAGCGAGAACCGCGCCGCATTGCGGGATTTCTTCGAGGTTGATGCCAAACATATCGTCGTGGCCACGCTGCATGCGTTGGCGCGCCAGAAGCAGATCAAGCCCGAGGTGGTTCAGAAAGCGATCCAGGACCTCGGCGTAGACGCAAACAGGCCGAATCCGGCTATTCGATAAGGGAGAGCAGGTACGTGACTGAATTCAAGTTACCGGAACTTGGCGAGAACATCGATCAGGGCGATCTGGTCCGCTTGATGGTTTCCCCCGGCGAGAAAATTTCCGAAGGCCAACCCGTGATGGAGTTGGAGACCGACAAGGCAGTGGTTGAAGTCCCATCTTCAATGGCCGGCACGGTAAAAGAGATTCGGGTGAAGGAAGGCGAGAAGGTCAAAGTCGGACAGGTAATCTTCACGGTGGAAAATGGCGCCGCCCCGAAAGCGAAACCGGCGCAGCAAAAGGCGCCGAGCACTCCAGCGCCTTCTCCTGTTATCGAGAAGCCAATCCAGGAGCCAGCGCCTGCTCAGGCTGCTTCCGCTCCCGCCGCCTCCGAATTTCGACTTCCTGAACTCGGCGAGAACATCGAGAGCGGAGATTTGGTGCGATTGATGATCACTCCCGGATCGAAAGTCTCCGAAGGCCAGCCGGTGATGGAGTTGGAAACCGACAAAGCCGTGGTGGAAGTACCTTCGTCGGTAAACGGCGTAGTCAAAGAGATTCTGGTCAAAGAAGGAGATAAGCTCAAGGTGGGCGAACTTCTGTTCACCCTGGAAGGCGGGGCAAGCAGGCAGTCGCCTCGTCCCAAGGCAACGCCGGTCGAGCACATCTCCGGACAGCAAGCAGCGCGGCTCGCGTTTCAGGCCGCAATGCGCGCAGAAGGAAAGACAGAGGAACAGGCGCTCCCGCCAGATCAGCCGCCGGTAGGTGTGCCGGCCTGGACCATGCCCGCGCAACTCGACAAGGTCGCTGGACGAGAACATGGCGAACCCATTCCCGCCGCTCCGCATGTACGCCGCCTGGCGCGTGAACTCGGAGTGGATATTCACCAGGTCAAAGGCTCGGGGCCGGGTGGCCGCATCAGCGAAGACGATGTGAAGGCCTTCACCAAGGCGGCGGTGGCGGCTGCGAGCACAGCCCAGGCCCCGCGTGCCGGGCATTTCGTGCAACCCGCTCTTCCCGACTTCACCAGGTGGGGCAAGACCGAACGCGTTTCCATGCGCGGCGTCCGGCGCAAGACCGCGGAACATCTCTCCGAAGCCTGGAACACCATTCCTCATGTCACGCAGCATGACAAGGCGGACATTACGGAACTGGAACAGCTCCGGGCGCGGTTTGCGCCCCGCGCCGAAGAGGCGGGCGGCAAGATGACGGTGACCGCGATCGCGCTGAAGGTATGCGCCTCGGCGCTGAAGGTGTTTCCGCAATTCAATGCCAGCATTGACCTGCCGAAAGAAGAAATCGTTTATAAGCAGTACATCCACATCGGCGTCGCGGTAGATACCGACCGTGGGCTTCTGGTTCCGGTGATTCGCGACGTGGACAAGAAGAACATCGTCGAACTCGCCGCCGAGATGACCCAGCTTTCAAAGAAAGCGCGCGATAAGAAACTGACGCCGGAGGAGATGGAAGGCGGCACCTTCACCATCACCAACCTTGGCGGAATCGGGGGCACCGGTTTCTCTCCCATCGTGAACTATCCCGAGGTTGCCATTCTCGGCCTGTCCCGCTCGAGCACCGAGCCGGTCTGGATGAATGGCAAGTTCGAGCCGCGCCTGGTGCTGCCGTTGTCGCTATCTTATGATCATCGCCTGATCGATGGCGCCGATGCTGCGCGATTCCTACGCTGGATCGCGGAAGCCTTTGAACAACCATTCCTGTTGTCGGTTCAGGGATAGACCTCCGAATGCCCGAAACCTCGAACTTGAACATTGCTGTTGTGGGCGCCGGCCCGGGCGGTTACGCCGCCGCGTTCCTTGCCGCCGATCTGGGCATGAAAGTGACCCTCATCGACCCCGAAGCCAATCCCGGCGGGGTTTGCCTTTATCGCGGATGCATTCCGTCCAAGGCGCTTCTGCATGCGGCGCGGTTGATCAACGAATCGCAGGAAGCGAAGAACTGGGGCATCGAGTTTGGCGAGCCCAGGATTGACGTCAAGCGACTGCGAAGCTGGAAAGAGAACGTGGTCAAGAAGCTGACCGGTGGATTGGGGCAGCTCTCTAAACAGCGCTCAGTGCAGTATGAACGCGGAAAGGCCGCGTTCTTAGATTCCAATACACTACAGATCAAAAAAGAGGATGGATCGGAGGATCAGCTTTCGTTCGACCGCATCGTGCTGGCCACCGGATCGCGTCCGGCGATCATTCCCAGCCTCAACCTTGAGAGCCCGCGAGTCGTGGATTCGACTGGCGCCCTGGATTTAAACGACGTTCCGAAGAACCTTCTCGTGATTGGAGGCGGCTACATCGGTCTGGAATTGGGCACCGTCTATGCCGCGCTCGGTTCCAGGGTCACGGTCGTGGAAATGACAGGCGGACTGCTACCCGGTGCGGATCGCGACCTGGTCTTACCGTTGCACAAGCGCCTGGAGAAGACTTTCGATGGGATCCTGCTCAATACGACCGTTTCCAGCTTGAAAGAACAAGGTGACGGGGTCCGCGTGAATTTTGAAGGAGCCGAGGTTAAACAGCGCGAACAGTTGTTCGACAAAGTCCTGGTCTCAGTTGGCAGGAAACCGAATTCTGAGATTCCCGGTCTCGAGAAGACCAAGGTGCAGCTTGGACAACGTGGCTTCATCCAGGTCAACAAGCAGTTGCAAACCGACGACCCGGCGATTTATGCCATTGGCGATGTTGTCGGCGAGCCCATGCTGGCGCACAAGGCCTCGCATGAAGGACGCACCGCAATCGAGGCGATTGCCGGACATAAGGTCGCATTCGAACCCAATGCCATTCCCGCAGTTGTGTTCACCGATCCCGAGATTGCGTGGTGTGGCCTGACACAGACGCAAGCGGAAAGCCAGGGGCGCGAGATCAAGGTCGCCAAGTTTCCCTGGGGCGCTTCTGGCCGAGCCATGACTTTGGACCGCACTGAAGGGATGACCAAGCTGCTGATCGATCCTAAGTCGGAGCGGGTGCTGGGAATGGGGATCGTGGGTGTAGGCGCCGGAGAACTGATCGCAGAAGGGGTCGTTGCCATCGAAATGTCCACCCTGGTGAGCGATATTGCCTTGAGCGTCCATCCCCATCCCACGCTTTCCGAGACTGTCATGGAGAGTGCCGAAGTGTTCTTCGGAACATCCACGCATGTTTACCGGCCCAGACGCTGAATGAGAACAACCCGGCGGGGCGTGCGTTGTGTCACAAGGATTCCGGCGTGACCCAGCTATACTGGCCAGTCCTGAAGCTTGCCGGGAGGTGGCCTGTGCGCTGGATTTGCGTATTTTTATTCTTGTTGGTCATCTGTAATTCATCTGTCGCCTCGGAGAACTCATTGTCCCCACAGACAGAAAAGCCGGCGGGTTCACCGCCGTGGATGAGATCCTCCAGCGCTAAGCTGGAGACCGAACTGGTTGCCAAGTATGGCGAAGCGCAGCGCACTCGCCTGCAACGCGGACTGGCCCAGGTCGGCCAGTTCTGGCGCGAGGACGATGGCGACGCCGCATCCTATGAAGATTTCGTGCGCAGCAACTTTGCAGGTGACCAGGCAACGCTCGATGCCATGTTCAACCGCTACGAGCGTCTGCTTGAGCAACTCGACGGGCACATGCACGAGATCAACCGCGAGTTCCGCCAGCAGATGGACCTTGACCTCGGCCCCGTCCTTCCCTTCGACGAAGCCTTCGGCGGATACGATCCTTCCGCACACGTTCTGGACGATTTCTTCAAGAACAAGCTCGCCTTTACGGTGCTCCTGAATTTCCCGCTCACCACCCTGGAGCAGCGGTTGAAAGATGGTCCCAACTGGACGCGACGGCAGTGGGCTGAAGTTCGCCTGGCGCAGCGCTTCGATAAGCGTGTGCCCGCCGACGTCAATCTCGGTATTGCGCAGGCCGAAGCCGCCGCCGGCCAGTACGTTGCCGAATACAACATCTGGATGTATCACCTCGTGGACGAGAACGGGCAACGCCTCTTCCCCGCCAAAATGCGGCTTCTGAGTCACTGGAACCTGCGAGACGAGATCAAGGCGGACTACGCCGACAAAGAGAACGGACTTGCGAAGCAGCGCACTATTCAGAAGGTGATGGAGCGGATTGTGAGCCAGAGTATTCCGCAGGTTGCGGTGAATAATCCCGCGGTCGACTGGAACCCGTTCAGCAACGAGGTGAAGCCGGCAGCGGCAAGCGATTCCGATATGCCGCCGGCAAAGAACGTCTCCAGCACTCCTGAACCGAACACACGCTATGCGATGTTCCTGAAAACTTATCACGCGTCCAGGCGCGCGGATCCCTACTCGCCGACCGCACCTACGCACATTGCCAGGCGCTTCGATGAAGATCGCGAGATTCCCGAGGCTCGCGTCAAGCAAATGCTGGAGCAGGTATTGACGTCCCCTTTGGTAGCACAAACTGCCAGTGTGATCGAGGCTCGTCTGGGACGCCCCCTGGAGCCTTTCGACGTTTGGTACAGCGGTTTTCGACCAGGAAGCAAATACAGCGAAGCCGAACTCGACAGGATGGTGGCGGCGAAGTATCCAACGCCCGAGGCTTACCAGAAAGACATTCCAAACCTGCTGATGAAACTGGGCTTCTCTCGCGATCGAGCGCAGCAGGTGGCCGCCAACATCGTGGTCGATCCCGCCCGCGGCTCAGGTCACGCCATGGGCGCGGAGATGCGTGCCGAGAAGGCGCACCTGCGAACTCGCGTTGGAAAATCCGGAATGAATTACAAGGGCTTCAACATCGCGGTACACGAGATGGGACACAACGTCGAGCAGACCTTCTCCCTCAACGACGTTGATCACACGCTGTTGAAAGGTGTGCCCAATACCGCATTCACCGAAGCCCTGGCGTTCGTGTTTCAAGGACACGACCTCGAGCTTCTGGGATTACCTGCACCGGACGAGAGGAGCCTTGCAGAAAAAACCTTGAACGATTTCTGGGCGACCTTCGAAATTTCCGGCGTAGCTTTGGTGGACACCGCCGCCTGGCATTGGGCCTACGATCACCCTGATGCAACTCCGGCTGAGATGCGCGACGCGGTCATACAGATCGCGAAAGATGTATGGAACCGCTACTACGCTCCAGTCTTTCACAAGCAGGATGTAGTGTTGCTCGGCATTTATTCGCACGTGATTGATTCTTTCCTTTACCTGCCGGATTACCCGATCGGGCACCTCATTGCATTTCAGATCGAAGAACAGATGAAGAAAGCCGGCAATGTCGGGCCCGAGTTCGAACGCATGGCGAAGATGGGAGACGTGACGCCGGATCTGTGGATGATCAATGCCACAGGACGTCCGGTCGGAGCGGAAGCACTGCTCGAGGCCACGGAACGCGCCTTGAAGCAGGCCGTAAAGTAATCCGCTCCTTCGCCGGCCGAGGATCCACTTCAGGATTGCAGTCAGTGGGATGACAGGAATCCACGCTGCAACAAGCTGTCCGGGCCAAGTACCGCGGTAACTTGTCTTCTTGGAAGCATGCCTTCTAGCATGCATTATGCTCACCCGTGCGTTTGTTCTGTGCAGCGATGAGAAAGCACTGGACGCGGTCAGCCAGATTCTCGGCGAGCTGGAAATACAATTCGAACAGTTCCACGACATAGACTTTGCCTCGAAACGCCTGGCCGCACAGGCCTTCGACCTCGTCGTAGTTGACTGCGATCGCCAAGACGACGCGGCTGAACTGCTGGCGAGCATGCGCGATTCGGAACTGAATCGCGGAGCCATGACTGTGGCCGTCGTGAATGGCAAGGCAGGCGTTCCGACCGCATTCCGCCTCGGGGCAGAGCTGGTCATCAGCAAGCCAGTCTCGCTCGAGCAGGCGCGTGGCACAATCCGCACTGCGGTTGCAATGCGCAAGAAATCTCACCCAGAGGCAAAGCCCTCTCCGGTCATTATTCCAGCTAGATCTGAACAGGCTGCTGCCAAAGCCAAAGCGCTCATCTTATCTTCACAGTCTCCAGCGAAAGATCATGCTGCTGTACAGCAGCCCAGCGGCTCGGCCATATCGTCCAGCGGCGCTCATGAGAATCGCCAGGACAAAGTTTCCGTACCGGCGAAACAGTCCTCGCCGATTTCAATCACTCCAGAAGCAATTCACGCCGGGAATTCCAGCAAAGCGAGTGCAAACCTGGGAGCGCACGGGAAAGAGAGAAGCGGCGGAACCGCAACCAGGTCAGGACATCCGCCGGCTGTCGAGGCCGGCGCGCAAACCCCAGTCAAGCGCACGACCAGTCCGGCATTGTTGGGAGCGCTTGTGCTTGTGCTGCTTGCAGCGGGAGGGTACGCAGCCTATACCACAGTCCCGTCCTTCCAGGCGGTGGTGAATACAGATATTCGGCTCATCCGGTCCCATTTGCCTGGACGCTCAGCGCCCCCGGTAGCAGCCCCGAAACCGGCAGCGCCGGTACAAGCAGCGGTAAAGCCAGCGCCTGTGCCCGTGATTCCGCCGGATGGCTTCGTTGCCGCCTATGAGGATCCTGCTACACCGGAGACAGCCTCTGCTGCGAAGAAGCCGGTTTTGCTTGCCACTACGGCAACGACGTCAACCTTGGAAGAGCCGGCCCCGATCACGGTCGCGGATGATCTTGCCGAGCAACACGTGGCCACTCGCGTCGAGCCCCTTTATCCTGAGGCGCTCCGGCTCAAAGGCGTGCGCGGCGAAGTCGTCTTGCAAGCCGTAGTCGCAAAAGACGGCAGCGTCGATTCTGTCAGCGTGCTCAGCGGCAATCCAACACTGGCCGCAAGAGCGATGGATGCAGTTAAGCAGTGGAAGTATGAGACCTACATCCACGACGGGGTCCCCGTCGGTTTTCAAACCAAAGTGACGGTCCGGTTCGAAGCCCCGCAGAAGCTTACCCGCTAGTCCGATATCTCGCGAAAGGCAGTGTCCATAAGGGTTTACGCGTCAGAACAATTACCTCCGTAACTTGAAGGCCGTCACGACTGTACCTACGATGCGCTTATGAGTTACCAAGCGTTATTGTTCTGCCCCGATGAGAAGACTGCTCGTGTCGTCACGCAAGTTTTGACCGAACTCGACTTCACTGTCGAACCCTGCAACGAGCCGTTTGCAGCAGTAAAAAAACTCATGGCGCAGCATTATGACGCCGTTGTGGTGGATTGCGATAACGACCAGAACGCCACACTGTTGTTCAAGAGCGCGCGGAATTCGGGGACCAACCAGTCCTCGCTCTCCGTGGCGGTTGTGGAGGGCCAGGCGGGAGTTGCCAAAGCCTTTCGTATCGGCGCCAACCTGGTTCTCACCAAACCGATCAATGTGGAGCAATCGAAGGGCACGCTGCGGGTCGCGCGAGGCCTGCTGCGCAAGGGCGAAGCAGGGAAGCCCGCTGCTGAATCTGTTTCCCGGACGCCCGCTGCGCAACCCATTAGCGCTGCGCCAAAACCGGCGGCTTACCAAACCGAGCAGCCGATCTTCACCGCACCAAAAGTGTCGCCGGCACCGCCGGCTCCCATGGCCAGCAATTCGACGTTTGAGCTCGAACCCGAAGCGACGCCCGCGCCCGAACCAACCGAAGCCGCCTTGCTGGAATCTATGCCGGATCCCAATCCCGTCAGCAAATCGGGCGGGCCCAGTTTGGCTTCGAAAGAATACCCCTGGCAATCCAGCAGCAAGCTCTCTGAGCCCATGGCTTCCGCGTTGAAACGCGCTGCGGAGGTTGCGGGTACATCAAAGCCCTCGCAGGCAGAGCCCGAGGTGGCGGCTCCGGAAGTTGAAGCACCGTCCCAGACGACACCTTCAACCGCGCCGTCCTGGGGAGTGAGCAGCCAAGGTGCGGCCGCGGCGCCTGCAAGAGAAACCACCCAAGCGGCGAAGACAATCGAATTCAAAGCTCCCAAGGCAGCCCCGGTTCCAGCCCGGCATGACACCATCGGCGCGCCTGTGACTCCGCAGTTTGATGCCCCTAGCTTTGGTACGCTGGCGGTTAAGGACCACGAGCAAGAAGCAGGAAGCGAAGGAAAGAAGAGCCCGCTAATATGGGTTGTGATTGCTGCAATCGTAATCGTGGGCGGCTACTTTGGCTGGACCAAGATGCACAGCTCCGCTTCGCGTGCAATTACCCCGGCTCCGGTTGCGCAAACCCCGGTCCCTGCGCCCACGGCGATTCAACCATCGGCCACTGTGACCGCTTCTCCATTGCCCGCGTCGCCTTCCGAAGTTCCAGCAACAACAGCGTCGCAGATCGGCAATGCCAAACCCGCGAAGCCGTCTCCTGCAGAACCTGGCGCTGCTGAGGTCACCAAGGCCAGCCCGGAGAGTGAAACCGAACAGCCCGCGCCGATCATCGTAAAGAAAGATCAGCCGCGCACCACTGTGGCCAGGAACACTGAGCCGGAAGCGCCGCAGGCGCCCGGAGTGCTGGGGCTGAATGGAACAGGGGACCAGAGTGCCATCGCGGGTATCGTCGCCAGCACACCGGTCGTTCCCAAGGCTGCGCCGCAGACCGTCAGAGTCTCTCAAGGCGTGTCGCAGGGACTGATCACGAAACGAGTTCAACCCGTCTACCCGTCGCAAGCTCTTCAGATGCGCCTGCAGGGTTCAGTACAGATGGAAGCGAGCATCGGCAAGGATGGAAGTATCACCAATGTGAAAGTCATAAAGGGCGATTCCATCCTGGCGCGCGCTGCTGTAGCCGCAGTCAAGCAATGGAAGTACAAGCCCTACTTCTTGAACGGCGAACCGGTCGGTGTCCAGACCGAGGTGACGGTCAATTTCAAGCTTCCTTAAGTTTTCAGAATATTCCAGAGGCGCGGGGACTCATTCCGCGCCTTTTCCCTTTTTGCGCTGAATTCCCTGCCACTCTACTTTGGCTATAATAGTCGGATGCCTGCCTGCCGAAATTCCATTCTGTAGGGGCAGTATTCTTCATGGACTTCAAGTTAGTGAGCGACTACAAGCCCCGGGGCGATCAGGGAAGGGCCATTGATTCCCTTACCCGAGGTGTATTCGATCGCGAGCAACACCAGGTGCTTCTAGGGGTCACGGGCTCCGGCAAGACTTACACCATGGCCAAGGTCATCGAGCAGGCGAACCGCCCGGCGCTGGTAATGGCCCACAATAAGACCCTGGCCGCCCAACTCTACCACGAATTCAAAAGCTTCTTTCCGCACAATGCGGTGGAATATTTCGTCTCGTATTACGACTATTACCAGCCGGAAGCGTACGTGCCCGCGGCCGACCTCTACATCGAAAAAGAAGCCACCATTAACGATGAACTCGACAAGCTGCGGCTTTCCGCAACCCGATCGCTGTTCGAGCGCAGAGATGTGCTGATCGTTGCCTCGGTGAGCTGCATATACGGCCTGGGATCGCCGGAAGCTTATTACGGCATGCTGCTGTTCCTCGAAAAGGGCCAGAAAATCAAGCGCGAGGACATCACCCGCAAGTTGGTAGAGATCCTCTACGAGCGCACTAACGGCGACTTCCGGCGCGGCACCTTCCGCGTACGCGGTGATGTTATCGAGGTCTTCCCCACCTACGACGACATGGCCTATCGGATTGAGCTCTTCGGTGATGAGGTGGAATCTCTCTCCCAGATCGACCCTCTCTTCGGCACCGTGAAGCAGAAATATGTGCGGCTTCCGATTTATCCGAAAACACACTACGTGATGAAGCAGGAGACGCGGGACAAGGCGGTTCAATCCATCCGTGAGGAACTGGCCTGGTGGGAAGTCGAACTCGAAAAGCAAGGGCGTTTGGTTGAATCGCAGCGTGTGCACCAGCGCACCATGTTCGACCTTGAAATGATCAAGACCATGGGATTCTGCCACGGCATCGAAAACTACTCACGGCACTTCACCGGCCGGCTTCCAGGAGAACCGCCCCCCACGTTGCTCGACTACTTCCCTCGTGACTACCTGTTGTTCATTGATGAGTCGCACCAAACCGTCCCGCAGCTTCACGGCATGTATCACGGAGATCGTTCTCGCAAGGAGACGCTGGTCTCCTACGGCTTCCGCCTGCCCTCGGCGCTCGACAACCGCCCTCTCACGTTCGAAGAATTCGAGCATCGGATGAATCAGATGGTGTATGTGTCGGCGACTCCCGGGCCCTACGAACTCACCAAATCTGCCGGCGTCGTGATCGAACAGATCATTCGTCCCACCGGCCTGGTTGACCCTCCGGTCGAGATTCGGCCCGTGAAGGGGCAGATTGACGATCTGCTGCATGAAATCAGGGAACGGGTGGCGCGAGGCGAACGCGTGCTGGTCACAACGCTGACCAAGCGGATGGCAGAGGATTTGGCGGAGTATTACAGCGAAGTCGGCGTCAAATGCCGCTACATGCACTCCGAGATTGAAACCCTCGAGCGAGTGAAGATTCTCCGCGACCTGCGTAAGGGCGAATTCGATGTGCTGATCGGAATTAACCTGCTTCGCGAAGGTCTCGACCTTCCGGAGGTCTCACTGGTGGCGATCCTCGACGCCGACAAAGAAGGATTCCTGCGCTCCAGCGGGTCGTTAATTCAGACTATAGGCCGTTGCGCCCGCAATCTGAATGGCAGAGCCTTCCTGTATGCCGATGTGATGACCGATTCGATGAAGAAGGCCATTGAAGAAACCAATCGCCGCCGCGCCATCCAGGAGGCTTACAACCAGGCGAACGGAATCACTCCCGAGTCCATCATTCGCCCGCTCGAGATGTCGCTGGCAAGTATTGTCGAGGCCGATTACGCAGATTTCACGGCTGCGGAGATCGACGGGATCCCGGAATTCAAATCCCAGGAAGAGTTGGATGGCTACATTGCCAAACTTGAGACCGAAATGCGCGAGTCAGCGAAGCGTTTTGAATTTGAGAAAGCGGCCAAGCTGCGCGACTCTATCAAGGAACTTCGCACCAAGGAATTCCTGTTTGCGTGATCACTGGCTCGATGCAGCGCCCGCAGCGAGCGGCCGTTGATACATCATGTAATCCGAGCACTGACGCCATCGCAGTGTCACATTGGTCGCCGGCAACTTCTCTCCCTGACCGAGAAATAAGAATCCGCCCGGTTGCAGGTACATGTGCATTTTTTCAATCACAGCCGAGCGCTGGGCTGCTGAGAAATGCGGCAGCACATCCATGCAAAAAATGCAGTCGAACCGCCCAATGTAATTCGGCTTGGTCAGGTTGGCGCGCGTGAATGTCACGAGGTTGCGGATGCGCGGCTTTACCAGGTAATGCTGACCGATCCTGGCAAAGTAGGTTTGCAGCATCTCCAGCGGCATATTTTGCAGTTCACTGTCGCAGTAGAGGCCGCGCTCCGCAGCCTGAAGGGCGGTAGCGCGAATATCGGTAGCAATAATCTGGATATTCCATGCTTCCTTGCTGCACTTCAACGCCTCACAAAGAGAAATCGCGATCGAGTAGGGTTCCTGTCCGGACGAACTGCCTGCACTCCATATCCTGAGATTTCTTTGATTATCGTGGGACCAGCGTTCTTCCAGTTCCGGAAGGGCCAGCTTGGTGAATGCCTGGAACGCAGCCGGGTAACGGAAGAAACGGGTCTCGCCCGAGATCAGCAATTCGGCCAGCCGTTCACGTTCTGACTCGGTGTTACACAGCGCGTGAATGTAGTCGTCTGTCGATTTTGCGGCGCGCGTTGGTACCCGTTCGGTCAGAAGGTCGGAGAGTTGGGCATCGGAAATGTCCAGCAGAACTCCAGTCTCCCGTTCCAGCGAGAGTCGCACTTGCGATAGCTCATGCTCGAGAATGGTCGCGTTTGCCGGAAGTTTATGCATACGGGACAACGGCAGATTGAACTGCCATGCCGATGCGGTGTGCATCGGCTCTTCCGGGGGAGTCCTTTACGCTCGAATGGCTAGGCGCCAGCCGCCTGGGCTTTGGCCGAGCCCTTCCGCCTTTCCTGCCTCGCCACGGCGTTCAGCTCCTTTTCCAGAGAGGTAAAGCGTTGCAGGATTTCGTGGATGCGGACTGCCATGGTCCTGATCGTTTCAATCTGGCCGGTAGCAGTTTCCGATAGCGCGCCCTCCAGCAACAGCAACTCGGAGTTACCCAGAACCGAGGTGAGGGCGTTGTTCAGCAGATGGCGCATCTCGAGCATGTAACGACCAAGCGCCGCCTGGCTGTCCAGATGCGCCAGCGCCTCCTCGGTGCGCCGAACCCGAGCTTCTGCATGGGCTTGACGTAACGCCTGGGCCGTAAGCAGCTTCACGGTCTGGGGCCAGCCTTCGCGTTGCGGCACTCGTAACGCCGCCGCATCGGCATTCAATTGCAGTCCGCCATCGCCAACCAGGAGTACGGGCTTGCCGGTGCTGAGCAGGAACCGCAGCACAGAGTCGAGACAGTCTCGCGCCACATTCCCGACGATCGCGACGTCGAAATCTTCTGACGCGGGATGCCGGCACACGTCTCCACTCATCAACGTCAAGGCCGGACGCTCCGCATCGCTGTCCCAACTCGTGGTCACTTGCCGCGCGAAATCGGCATCATCGGAGACGATCAGGACCATTCCCAGATTCACGGTAGCCAGTTCCTTCGCCTTCAGGCGTTGTCATCGTCCTTTGAACGCTGGACATCAGAGAAATCCTGGTCCATCGCGGGTGAGCCGGCCGAAACCTCAAACTCCGGCACGGCCGTAGCATTGACGCTAAACCCGGCTGCCGCAGCCGCGGCTTTGGCTTTCTGCGGCGTCGACGGATTTTGTTTTATGCTGGTGGAACGGTTTCGCTTTAAGGCCGAGTCCACTACGCTGCGCAGGTCCACCAGCATTCGTAGCGGCTGCCCCGACGAGTATTCGGCATGGAACATGACCTTCCAGGACTGGCAGATCATTCGCAAACGCACCGTGGGCTCATCCGCCCCGAATTGCGCACGCCGGCAGTCAAGGCTGCTTACGCCCAACGATTCCAATTCGCGCAAGCCATCCGCGATTGCGTTCAGGTCCTGGTGCATGAGCCGGAAAAACACGCGTCTCATGAGGAAGCTGAACCGGGTGAAGGCAATCATCGCAGCCGGAATGAAGTAGGCTTTCCCGACGGCTACCTTCAGCTTGCGCCCGCGATCGAGGATCCCGCCGCTCAGCAGGTCGTTCAAACTCGCTGAGTGATTGGCGGCCTGAATGTATTGCTCGAGCGGCGCAAGCTCGGCAGGAATGGTGAGATCCACCTTTCCCAGCACCGGCTCCAGGACCTGCGCGACGTATTCCATATCCACGTCGGCGTCCTCCAGCCGGGACGGAGTGCAATGCGAGAAATACTGCACCAGCAGAAAATCGACTTTGTCGCGATCGCTGTCGGCTCTCTCGGCTTTGTGCAAATGATGATGCAGAAGCTCCCGCAAGGCTTCATCGCTGGTTAAGGTCGTGGTTTGCAGAAATTGACGCAGTTGGTGCACCTGTATGCGCTGGTCTACTTCCAGGAACCATTGTCGGGCTTGCTCCACCGACTCTTGAGGGGGAGCGTCAACGCCGGCCTCCAGGTCCGGACAGTGCGGCAGATCAATCACAAATTCGTGCGCCAGTGCCGCATACAACGGGTAAAGCAGGCGCGCGGCCTTCCATTCGGCAGATAATTCGCTCAGAGAGGTTTCGGGATTCATGGTTTCACGATCCAATTGCCAACATCATGTGTAAAGCGGGCAGCTACCGCCGTTCGCCCCCGATGATGCTGCAGAGCCACCACCGAGGCTTCCACATTAAGAGTGCCGTCAGAATTCTGCACCCGCAGCCGGTCCGCAAATTGCAAAGGCAGGTTCGAGGTAAACAAGACTTCGCGCG
Organism: Terriglobales bacterium; assembly: GCA_035652095.1. Lineage (GTDB taxonomy): Bacteria > Acidobacteriota > Terriglobia > Terriglobales > Acidobacteriaceae > DASREM01. Next base: position 177,330 of record DASREM010000011.1, read on the forward strand.
GGGTCCCGAATTCGATCACCGTGGTTTCGGTGGTCGGGCCGTCGGCGATCTCTCGAGTCAGGCGTACCGGGATTCGCACCGGGGTCGCATCGCGAAAAAATCGCGCTAGTTTCGTAATAGATGTTTCAGAGCTGGAGCGTGCGCTTCCAACTGCCGGCTTCGACACAATCCGTCCTCGTGTGGCGGAATTGATGCGGTCCAGGGCGAGTATGCCGGTTAGCACGACCTCCATTCCCAGACCGCATCCTGAAAACAGAGTGCACGACTCCAGCCAAATCCCCAACGGTTGGAAGCAACCGTAAGCTGCTGATTACAGAGGAGAAATTATCGAGAACGGAGAGAGATGCCCTATCCGGGAAAAACCTGGGTCTCAAAGTGAAACTCTGTCTCAGGTAGATCTTCGCTGGACCTACTGCAGCGCCTGGCTGCCAGGACTCATCGGCGTCCGTCCGCCGATGTTATAGCGCTTGAGTTTGCGATAAAGCGTAGCCCGGCTGATGCCCAGCATCTTTCCGGCCAGGGCCTTGTCTCCCTTGACCTGCTCGAATACACGCTCGATGGTCGCGCGCTCAATGTCTTCCAGGTCCGTAGAATTTGGAGAAGGCGCGCTGGAATTCGCGAGTTCAGTGTGGGTTACTTCGGAACTGACGGATGGAGGCAAGTCTGCGATATCTACGACCTTGCGGTCTCCCAGGGCCACTGCCCTCTCCATGCAGTTTTCCAATTCGCGCACATTGCCCGGCCAATCGTACTGCATCAGGTTCTTCATGGCTGCATTGGTGACCTGGATCGACTCTCCCGGAGCCATTCTTTCCAGGAACCAGTGGACCAGCATGGGAATATCGGAGCGCCGCTCTCGCAGCGAAGGCAGGTGGATTGTCACTACATTGAGACGGAAAAACAGGTCCTTGCGAAAGGCTCCGGTCTTGTACTCACGTTCCAGATCGCGATTGGTGGCAGCGATGACGCGCACATCCACCTTCACCTTCTGATTGCTTCCGACCGGGCGAACCTCTTTTTCCTGCAGCACACGCAACAGTTTCGCCTGCAACTCAAGCGGAAGTTCGCCGATCTCGTCCAGAAAGATCGTTCCCCCATTGGCAGCCTGAAACAGCCCGGTCTTCGACCGGATGGCCCCTGTGAAGGCGCCTCGCTCGTAGCCGAACAGTTCACTCTCGATCAGGGTAGGAACCAGCGAACCACAATCTACCGCGACAAACGGGCGGTTGGCGTAGGACCCTCGAAAGTGAATGGCGCGGGCGACCAACTCTTTGCCCGTGCCGCTCTCGCCCGTAATCAACACGGGTGTGCGCGTATCCTTCAGGCGCGAAATCATGCGCAGCACGTCCTGGATTTTCGGCGAGACTCCCACAATTCCGTGCAGCTCGGCTTCGGTATCAACCCGCTCGCGCAGAAAAGCGTTTTCTTCGACCAGGCGTACCTTTTCCACCATGCGCCGCAGGAATAGCCGCAATTCCTCCAGCGGAGAGAAGGGCTTGCTGATGTAGTCGTAAGCGCCCAACTTCATGGCCTGGACGGCGGTCTCAACGGAACCGTGGCCGGTCATCACCGCTACCTCAGAACGGGGCAGCAGCTTTTTTACCTTTTCCAGGAATTCCAGGCCCGACATCTTCGGCATGACCAGGTCAGTCAAAATGATGTGGGCCGGTTGTTCTTCCAGCAATGCCAATGCGCTCTCGCCGCTGTCCGCCTCCGAGCAGGCGTAACCAAGCCCTTCGCCCACGGTCATGCAAAGTTTTCGAATGCTCTGCTCGTCGTCGACCACCAAGAGGCGGATTCGCAAATCGTCGTTCACAGCCCTTTTCCCATCGTGTTCTGCACCACAGAGATGAACTGTTGCACCCGGAATGGCTTTTCCACGCAGGGCGCCCCGGTCTGCCGCAAGGTGGCCAGGGTTTCGTCGTTGGCAACGTCGCCGGTGATGAAAACGATCCGGCGCGACAATTCCGGACGGTTCTTTACCAGCCAGGCGTACACATCGGCGCCATCCACGCCTCCCGGAGTGCGCATGTCCGACACCACCCCCAAAAACTCGCCCGACATGAGAAGCTGCAATCCATCGGCAGCTGACTCGGTGGTCACGACCGAATAACCACTGCGTTCCAGCGCAGTCCGCACGTAGGCCATGACCGCGGGCTCATCCTCGATCAGCAGGACGGGCAAAGCCGCGGGCTGGGAAGCGGGCAGCGTCATTGACGAACTACTCCCGCGGCCATACCGAGCGTGGCCGCTTCCGGCAGAGTCGGCAGACGCACGATGAAGGTGGCGCCTTCGCCGCCTTCATTGTTGTGGCACAGGATCTCGCCCCCATGCTCGTGCACGATTCCATAGCAGATGCTCAGCCCTAATCCCGTCCCCTTTCCTACTTCCTTGGTGGTAAAGAATGGATCAAAAATTCTATCCGGATGTGAAATCCCGGTTCCGTTGTCGCGGAACGAGACTTCCACGTAACTGTCGCCGCGACGGCTTGTGATTTCGATTCGCGCAATTCTCCCCGTCTCGCGAACGGCGTCATGAGCGTTGTTCAGGATATTCAGAAAAACCTGCTGCAATTGATGCGCGTCCCCGGTGACGTGGGGCAGGTCCTGATCCAGCTGTTCGATGACCTCCACCCCGTGGCTCTGAAAGTCGTAGGCACGCAGCTGCACCGTGCGGCGAAGGATGCCGTTAAGTTGCACCGGCTTTCTTTGGGGTGGCATCTGGCGGGCAAAGCTCAACAGATTCTGCACGATCTGTTTTGTACGCTGGGCTTCCTGCAAAATCACCCGCAAATCCTTGCGCGCACTATCGGGAACTTCGGGATTTTCCATCAACAGATCGGCAAAACCGAGGATCGCTGTAAGCGGATTGTTCACCTCGTGGGCCACCCCTGAAACTAACTGGCCCACGGCGGCGAGTTTCTCGGCGTGCATCAACTTGGATTGCAATGTCGCCGCGTCGGTGATGTCGGTCATCACTACGACGATGCTGTTCGGGTTACCCGCCTCATCGCGCATTGGGCTGAGGTTGACGGAAAACTGGCCGACTCGGCCATCCCCACGCAAGATCTGGAGTTCGAGATTGTCGACGAGCTGGCCTGACAACGTCGCCGCCAGTGCTTCGTTGAAAACTTCGCGTCGCGCCGGCGCTACCAATTCTTCCATGGGCCGACCCAGAACCTGGTTCTGCGCGTATCCCATGTCGTACCAGCGGCGGTTCGCGTAGCTGATCAGGCCAGCCGTGTCCGCGACCAGGATTAGGCTCTGGGTATTGTTCAAAATCTTGCCCGAGAAATCCCGCTCGCGCTGCAGTTCTGCCTGGAAGGATTTGATCCCGCTGATGTCGAGCATGAGGCCGCGGTACTGAAGGATGCGGCCGCCGGCATCTCTCACCGCGAACGCATTGATCAACACGTGGACCGGCGATCCGTCTTTCCGCCGCAGGATTTCTTCGTGATTGCGGACCAGTCCGCGCTCTTCCATCGCCAGCATCGAGCGTGTGCGCGCCTCCGGATCGAAATAAAGCTGGTGGGGGATATCCACTTGCAGCAACTCTTCGCGGCTGTCGTAGCCGAGCATGCGCACCATCGCGTCATTCACTTCGATGAAGCGCCCATCCCGGGTCGAAAAGTAAATGCCTTCCTGGATATTGTCGAACAACTCGCGATAGCGGCGTTCGGCCTCGCGACGGTCGGTGATGTCCTTCAGCACATGGATCGTCTGCAGTCCCCCATTGCTGTCGCCATGGACCTTCGAAGTTGAAACCAGGTAGGTTCTCTGCAGCGTGGGATGAACATATTCATCGGAATCCCCGCTGCTCCGGCAGAACGGACAGACCCGCAGAGGAACCTCCTCGCCAATCGCCAGCAGCGCGCTCATGTTCACCCCGATCAAATCCTGGGGGGGCACTCCGATGAAGGCTGCCAGGGAGCGATTCACTCGCATTACGTTTCCGGCATAGTCATGGACCACGATGAAATCGGTGATGGCATCAAAAATCTCCATCCAATGCCGGTTTGCCTGATCCATGCGGGTAAACAGGCGCGCGTTCTCCAGCGCCACCGAGGCATGGTTCGCAACCGCGCAAAGTAGCTGCTTGTCTTCCGGTGTCAGGGGATCTTCGCGGTCGGCCAGACACAGAACACCCAGCAACTCCGACGAAGCACTCGACAGGCGAACCAGGGTGCAATCGGCCCATTCGAAAACAGATGCCGCGGCGGGACCGAAGACGTCATCGGTGCTTCCGGAAATGATTGGCTGGGTCTGCTCTGAGAGCACGTCCTGCAGCACAGACGCTAAGCGGTTCCGTCTGCCCCGGTCCGACATCAGGTCACCGGAACGCGCGTGGACTGCGAGCACATCAAGTGTAGTACCCACGTTGAGGGCAATGGCAGCCGCGCCGGCTCCCATCATGTCGGCAACTCGCTGCGCGAAACCCTTGGCGAACTCCGGAAGGCAGACCAGCTTGTTTAATTCCAAAGCCAGACCCATCAGGGACTCGGCGCGACGCCGGTGCTGCTCCGATTCATGCAGGCTACGTGTGACTTCGAGGGCAACCGCTACCTGCGCCGCCAGTGCCTTGGCTCGGCGGATGTCTTCCTGCGAGATGCCGACTTGGTCGAGCCGGTCGAGCACTCCAAACATGCCGAGCACTCGGCCATCGCTGCCCAGCAAGGGAACGGCGAGCAATTGCCGCACCTCAAAGCGATGGATGATTTCCAGGTTGGCGCCTGGTACGGTCGAGGGATCGTCAGTCCAGAAGACTTCCTTTGCCAGCAATGCTGCGCTGGCCACACCTTCGGGAAACTGCAAATCAACCTGCACCGTGCGGCCGTGGTCGGCGCCCCAGCGGACATGAAACACATCATCTTGCAGCAGCCCGATGAACGCCCGCCCAAAACCCAGGAAATCGGCGGCACGCAGCGAAAACTGCTGCAGAAACTTATCCAGATTGCTGAGAGATCCTAGTTCGGAGGCGATTTCCAGTAACTGGTGGAGTTCATGGGCCTGGCCGCTCGCCATGCTGTAGAGTTCGGCATTGGCAATCGCCACTGCGCCGAAACCGGCCACCGATGCCAGCAACGTCCGCTCGTCGGAGGTAAACGGCTCCTCACCGCGTGGATAGACCAGCACCGCCCCCTGCGTACGCGAGGTTCGGAAGGGCGCTGCAAGCAACGTTCCCGCCGGCAACCAATCGCCCAAGCCCTCACCCTCCGGGCTTATCACGATGGAAAGCACCTCGCCGGAGTTGGCAGCTTTGGCCGCGACCTCTGGCGCGAATTGCAGGCCGCCTTGCGCGATACGCATCTGGACTGCTTTCGCCAACTGGGGGCTGTCCGCGGAGATCGCCCGCACCTGGAAGCTGGAGGCATCGCGCAGAAGAACGCTCACCAGCCTGGTCCCGAGCATCATTCTGAGCCGGTCGGCCAATGCCTCAGTGACCGCCGAAGCATCAGGGACAGCGTGCAATACCCGCGCAACCTCGGCAAGCATGACGGCCCGCCGATGTTCCTCACGGGAAACTTCGTTCAGGCGGCTCGCTTCCAAAAGACTTCCCAGCTGTCCTGCGAGGATGGTCGCCTTCGCGGCGAGGTCATCCGTGAAAATTGCGTCCGAGGCATGCAGAAATACTGCCGCCCCGATCACCTCATTGGAGACAATGAGCGGCGCCGCCAGCATTGCCTTGGCGCGGAACTGAGCGGCCAGCGGATAACGATCCGGGTCTACATGATTCACGTAGAAAGTTCTGCGGTGACGAAACGCGTCCGAGGCCACTGCACTCTCATCCGTTTTCATACGGATTCCGCGAAAACGATCCTCGAGTAAGCCTTCGGCCTGCGCTCCAATCAACTCGCCGTCCGGGCCGGCTTGCCAAAAGTACGCGCCGTCCGCCTTGAAAAACGCACGCGTCGCACGGCAAAAGAGCTGGATGAGAGAGTCGCGGTCGGTCCCTTCGGCGGCTGCGGCAGACAGCTGCAGCAGGAGCTGCTGAAAAGCAGCATCGGACGGGGCGTCCACACTTGCCGGTTCAGGGATTCGGGTTTTCTGGATCAGACCAGCACCGCCTCTGGAACAACTCCTCAATTTCTAGTAAGTAATTGAATACAGAGAAAATAGCGCCCCATCTCAATTTGAGTCAAGGGAATTCCGGCCCCGAGTACTTAGTTCGAATACAAGCCGAGGGAGTTTGTCTCAAGGCGAGAACGCCAGCCTTGTCTGAGACTTGGGGTAATCTTTAGGCCGACGCCCATGGTTACCTTCCGTCGTAGCCTAACCCTTTATTAATCTCAGAGATGCCAAGGTCTGGACTCTCCCGAAGATTACTTCTCAGCCGTGGCACGCACATTGCTTTGTAAGTGACAACCATCCCGTAGGAGGAACTGTGTCTCTTGCACTATTTAGGCGGTTCACCGGGACTTGCCTGTTGGGAGTCACCGCCTTGCTTGCTGTTACCGCATTGTCTTGTCCGCCGGCGGCAAACGCGCAAGAAGAGCTCGCGCGCAAAGTGAAATCCAAGGTCGCGCCCAGCTATCCCGACATCGCGCGGCGGATGAATATCACCGGAACCGTCAAAGTCATCGTTGTAGTAGCTCCCAATGGAAGCATTAAGAACACCAAGGTGATGGGCGGTCATCCCCTGCTTGTGACTGCGGCGGTTGACGCACTCAAGAAGTGGAGATTCGAGCCCGCCTCCGACGAGACCACGGGAACGGTCGAATTCAAGTTCTCGCCACAGGAATAATCCCTTGAAATTCGGCGAAATCCGCATGCAGTTGGCAGTGGAGGAAGCGCAATGACGATTGGCAAGAAACTCTACATGAACTTCGGAGCCGTCCTTGCGATGGTCGTTGTGCTGTTCCTGGTCAACTACTTCGCAGTACAGCGCGAACACAGTGCCAAGGCGGCCGCATCGCAGGCCCTGCACCTGGCAGAAGCCACCGACAGCATCAAGTTCCAGATGATGCAGAACCGCCTTTACCTGAGCAACTATCTGCTAAGCGGCGATACCCGCGAAGTCGATCGCATGAACGAAGGCATGCGATCGTTGAACGAGAAGCTGCAGAACGCGCAGTCTCTCACCAACTCGGCCCAGCAACGGGGAGCCCTCCAGAAATTGCAGGAAAACGAAACGAACTGGTCAAAAGAGTTTGCCGTCCCGCTGGTGGAGAAGCGGAAAGATGTGGACGGAGGAAATGCGACGGTCGCCGAACTGCAGATCTTCTACCTCCAAAAGGATGCGACTTCGTGGGTGAAGAATGCGACCGAGTACCTGGACGAGGCCGACCAGGAGAACAAGAAGATACTCGAAGATCGCCGCAAGTCGGATGAGACCGCCGCCACCGCTACTATCGCCATTGCCCTCGTCAGCACCCTGCTGGCGTTAGGACTTGGTGTCGTGATTGCCTACACCACGGCGAAGTCCATCACCAGCGCGCTCACCAGCCTGATCGGCGTCGCCGAGCAAATCGGGAACGCCGGGGACCTCGACCACGAAATCGCCATCAAGCGCGACGACGAAATCGGACAACTGGCCCGCACCTTCAGCAACATGGTCATTTACCTCAAGGAGATGGCTGCCGTTTCCGAGTCCATCGCGGGGGGCGACCTGACGGTGGAAGTCCAGCCCCGCTCCAAGAGCGATACCCTGGGCAACGCGTTCGCCCGCATGGTCGAGGGCCTGCGTGCCCTGGTCCGCAATGTGCGCGACGCTTCCTCGCAGGTGGCCAGCGCTTCTACGCAGGTTGCGGGGGCCTCGGACGAGTCGGCCAAGATCAGTCTGCAGACCTCCTCTGCCATCGATGAAGTGACCAGCACCATGCACGAGATGAGCGTCAATGTGCAGAACATGGTGAAGAGCACGCAGACCCAGGCCTCCAGCGTCAGCGAGACTTCGGCGTCCATTGATCAGATGGTCGCCTCCATTCAGCGGGTCGCCGATACCGCGAAGGTTCTGCTCGACATTTCCAACCGCTCGCGGGAAGAGGTCCATAGTGGAATTGGCACGATGGACAAGGCCACCGATGGCCTGAACCGCATTAACACCACCATCCGCGCCTCGGGAGAAATCATCGATGTGCTCGGGCAGCGCGCCGATGACATCGGCAAGATCATCGAGGTGATTGACGATCTGGCCGAACAGACCAACCTGCTGGCCCTGAATGCAGCCATTGAAGCGGCACGGGCCGGCGAGCACGGGCTCGGGTTCGCGGTCGTCGCCGACGAAGTCCGCAAGCTGGCGGAAAAGTCGGCGCAATCCACCAAGGAAATTTCCGAACTGATCCAGAGTATCCAGAAGGAAGCCCGCAAGGCGGTCGAGAACATGGATCGCAGCACGGGCATCGTCAACGAAGGGTTGACCCTGGGCCAGGAACTCAATGCCGCGTTGCGAAAGATTTCCAACGTGGTCACCGAGGTCTACAAGTTCGCCCAGGAAATCGGCGCCGCCACCAACGAACAGTCTCACGGCTCGTCGCAGATTGCCCGCGCTACCACCCGCTTGAATGAAATCACTCACGAGATCAATTCGGCAGTGGAGGAGCAGGCGTCCGGCGCGCAAGCCGTAGTCAAGGCGATGGAGCGAATGCGCGAACTGGTGCAGCAGACTACTTCCGGCTCGACCGAGCTGGCGGCTTCGGCCGAGCAGATGTCCAAAATGTCGCGAGACCTGATCGAATCCATGGGCCGCTTCATGCTGGAATCCGTGGAACGGCCAGTTTCGCGCCGCGAAGAGCGCATGCGGGAAAGCGCCCGCCATGCGACCGCCGGGCGCAGCTGAGCGGAATCGGTCATGAGCCGCGAATTCCACATTGTCGGGTTCCAGGTCGGACGCGAAACCTACGGCGTTCCCATCACTTCCCTGCACGAGATCGTGCGCGTTCCCGACATTACCGCTGTACCCGACGCACCCGACTATATGGAAGGCGTGATTAATCTTCGCGGCAAGATAGTTACGGTCATCGATCTGCGCAAGCGCTTTGCCGAAAAGCAGATTGCTTCGGGCAAGCGCAACCGCATTTTGGTGGTCGAGCACAACGGACGGCTCGCCGGCCTGATCGTGGATTCGGCAACCGAAGTACTGAAGATTCCGGTAAGCGATGTTGAGCCTTCCCCCAGCATGTTCCAGGAGGGAAGTTTGACCTGCGTCACCGGTTTGGGCAAATACCATGGCCGGCTGATCGTATTGCTCGACATGGCGAAGCTCCTGGAATTCAGCGGCCTGCGTCAGAAGCCGGAGGCTGCGGAGAGTGGAGGCAAGGCAATTTCGGGAACCGAGGCGCGCGCCGCCGCCACAGGAAAGTAGCGCGAACGCTCGCCCCTGGCACATTCAATTCTCATGAGCACAAGCAGCGTTCCCAGCCCGTTGACGGAAGCCGAGTTGAAGCTGTTGCAAGCGCTCGTTTACCAGGAGTGCGGCATGCACTTCGACGAGCGGCGCACCCACTTTCTGCAGGACCGTCTCCAGCGCCGTTTGCGGGAATGCCAGGTTGACTCCTTTTACAGTTACTACCGCCTTCTGATCAGCGCCAACGGGCGCCAGGAATTGTCGTGCCTGCTTGAGAATCTCACCGTCAACGAAACCAGTTTCTTCCGCAACAAGGCCCAGCTCGAACTGTTTCACAAGTACGTTCTCGAAGACTTGCTGCACCACAAGCAGGAGCGCCGCGACTATTCGTTGCGCATCTGGAGCGCCGGCTGTTCCACCGGACAGGAACCGTACACGCTGGCCATGCTGGTCGCGGACGGGTTGGCTTACTACTACCTGCGCAACCCGCTTCCGTTTGATATGCCTTCGCCGAAGCCGCTGATTCCCCCACCCTGGCGGGTCGAGATCCTGGCCAGCGATATCAGCTACTCCGTGCTGCGCGCCGGGCAGGAAGGCGCGTACAACGAAACCCAGATGTCCTCGGTGGACTACAGCTACCGCCTGCGTTACTTCGACAAGATTGGCGAACGCTACGCAGTGAAGAAGGCGTTGAAAGAAGTGGTGCACTTCGATTTTCACAACCTCAAGACCGAGTACCTGCCCCAGCGCAACGACATCATTTTTTGCCGGAACGTCATGATGTACTTTGACGAAGCCGAGCAACGGCGCTTGATTGAAAAGTTCTCACGCTGCCTGAATCCCGGAGGCTACCTCTTCGTGGGCCATGCTGAGAGCCTGCTCGGCCTCACCGACAAGTTCGCCATGGTTCATCGCAACAGCGGCACCGCATACCAGAAGATCGAGGTCCCGCGATGACCCACTTTTCCGACGAGCGCGGGGCCGAACTGCGGGAGCTTTTCTTCGAGAGCTCCCAGGAACTGTTACAGACGGTCAATGACGAAGCTCTTAAGCTGGAGAAGAATCCGCAAGACCGCGAAGCGGTTCGCAGCATCCGGCGCGCGGTCCACACCCTTAAGGGCGACGCCGCGGCCTGCGGGTTCCGCGAACTCAGCGAACTCGCGCACGAATTGGAAGACGCGCTGGCCATCGACATGCCCGCTTCTCATGCCGGCCTGGCGGAGATCGCCTTCTCCGCGGCCGATACCTTCGCCGCCATGCTGGTCGCATATCGCAAAAAACGCAAGCTGCCGGCAACCGACAGCCTGCGCGAGCAAATTCGCGAGTTGGCAACCGCCCCGGCAGGACGGACGCGCAAAAAGAAGGTTTCGACGTCCCGAATTCACGCAGCCTGGACCGAATACGAAAAGCTGGCCATTGAGGATGCACAACGCCGGGGCAAGAAAGTATTCCACATTGTTGCAATCATTGATCCCAACTGCGCGATGCCGATTGCAGCGCGCCAGCTTGTACTGAATGGCCTTAGCGGCATGGGTGAGGTGCTGGCTGCCAAGCCCGAACCTGGGAGCGCTGAAAGTTCCAAGCGTCTCGAATTCGCTTTTGCCTCGGAAAAAACAGCGGAACAGTTGTTGCTGAAATGCCGGATTCCTACCGTCATTGGCCAGGTCACGGCGGTCCTGATCAAAGGATCGGCAAAGAAAGCTCCTCCACCATGGGTGCCCAGCGAGGGACAGCCATCGGCAGCGATGACGCCAACAACTCCGATGGAGCAGGAAGCCGAAAGCCCGGCACCTGCGGGCATTTCCAGCATAGAAAACGTGCTTCGCGTGGATGCGGAACGGATTGACAACGTTCTAAATCTCGTCGGAGAGCTGATCATCGGAAAGTCCATGTTGCAGCAAGCGCTGCACGAACTGACCAAACTGAACCCGCGGGACGCCATCCGCGGCCGCTTCGCCGACGCGATGGCATTTCAGGCGCGGGTGCTGAATGACCTGCAGCGCTCGGTCATGAAGATCCGCATGGTGCCCGTCGAACAGCTGTTTCGGCGCTTCCCCCGCATGGTGCGCGACGTTTCCAAGCAGTGCGGCAAGAACGTCGAACTGGTGGTCACCGGCCAGGATACCGATCTGGACAAGAGCATTCTGGACGCAATCGCCGAGCCTCTGACTCATCTCGTGCGCAATGCCATCTGGCATGGAATTGAGGCCGATGAAGATCGCGCCCGCACCGGCAAAGCTGCGCAGGGAACCCTGAAACTGGCTGCCTACCACCAGGGAAATCAGGTCATCATCGAAGTCAGCGACGACGGACGGGGCATCGACCTGGCCCGCATTCGAGCAAAGGCGATCGAGAAAGGCCTGATCAGCCCCGAAGAAGCCGCTCACCTGGGCGAGACCGATACCCTCAATTTCGTGTTTCGGCCCGGCTTCAGCACAGCCGACGAGATTACTGAGATTGCGGGCCGCGGGGTCGGCCTGGACGTGGTGCAGAGCGTTCTCCATCGCCTGAAAGGAACCGTCAGTATTGAGACGCGGCCGGGCGAAGGGACGACCTTCCGACTGAAATTGCCGCTCACACTGGCAATCATCAAGGCCATCCTGTTCCGGGTTGAACAGCGACTCTATGCCATCCCGCTGAACAGTGTGGCTGAAATTTCCCGGGCTCACGAATCCGATCTCCACCAGGTGGACAACTTCGAAGTTCTCCAAATGCGCGGGCAGGTGCTGCCTCTGGTTCGTTTAGGGCGGGTTGCGGAGCGGTCGGCTGAGGCGAAGATTTTCGTCCTGGTCATTCAAGTAGGCGAGCGCAAACTGGGGCTGATTGTGGATGGCCTGGAAGGCGAGGAAGAGTTGGTGATTAAGGCATTGGACGACCAGACGGTTTCAACTGATCTGGTGAGTGGCGCTTCCATTCTCGGAGACGGTCGCGTGGTGCTGATTCTGAACATTGCCGCCATTGTCGAACGATATTCGAAGTCGCGATCGCATCGCGATATCGGGCTGCTTGGCCTGCTTTCGCCCGGGCAAAGCGAAATCCAGGATGCGGGGACGGTGAGCCAATGAGCGAACCCGTGCGTGTCCTCGTCGTGGACGATTCCGCGCTCATGCGGAAACTGATTCCGCAAATCCTGCAGACCGACAGTTCCATCCAGGTTGTAGGTACAGCCATGGATGGCAATTTCGGCCTGAAGAAAATCGAGGATCTGAAGCCCCAGGTCGTCACCCTCGATCTCGAAATGCCGGGCATGGGTGGACTCGACATGCTGAAGGAGATCATGCGGCGGCACCGCGTGCCCGTCATTGTGGTCAGTTCCCACAGTACCGAAGGCGCGTCGGTCACGCTGAAGGCACTCTCGCTGGGCGCCTTCGACTTCGTCGCCAAGCCCAGCGACGTTTCCGCCAGAATGCCGGAAATCGCGAGCGAGTTGATTGCCAAGATCAAGGCTGCGGTCCAAAGCCGTGCCGTGAAGATGATCCCGGAACCGGGCGCTGCAACGCGATCGGCCAAAGGCGTACCGGACGCGAAGAAGAAACCGACGCGCATCGTCTCCATCGGAGTGTCCACCGGGGGACCCAACGCCTTGCAATTCATGCTTTCGCAGCTGCCCGGAGACTTCCCGGGAACGATCTTGATTGTGCAGCACATGCCCGAAGGCTTCACTGACATGTTCGCGCGGCGACTGGACGAAGTCTGTGCGATCAGCGTGAAAGAGGCCCAGTCCGGAGATTTGCTGCTGGCGGGCCGGGCTTTGATCTGTCCGGGCAGCCGGCATTTGAAAGCCAAGCGCCTTCCGCTGGGCGACGTGGCGGTGTTGAGCGACGAACCCCGTGTCAACGGACATCGTCCGTCCGCGGATGTTCTCTTCAAAAGCGTTGCCGACGAGTTCGGCGCCGCAAGTATCGCGGTCCTGATGACGGGCATGGGCGAGGACGGCGCCCATGGAATGGGCATGGTGAAGGCTGCCGGGGGCATGACGATCGCGCAGAGCGAAGACTCCTGCGTGGTCTTCGGGATGCCCAAGGCCGCCATCGATCGCGGATACGTGACGCGCGTGATTTCGCTTGATTCGCTCGCCAGCACTTTACAGGCGCAATGCGCGCCGGATCGGAAAGGCGAGTTCGGAGAATTTGGAAGAGCCGCAAAAACTGGATCGCATTGATTTATGCAGTTGGGAAGATATGAGACGCACCTGAGAGGGAGGACGTTATGGAGCAGTTTTCGCCAGTAAAACGCAGCAAAGACGGGCAGCCTGTCCGCTATCTGATCGTGGACGACTCCGTTTTCGCCCGCAAGAACCTGGCCCGGATGGTGGAAACCTTCGGGGGGCAGGTCGCGGGAGAAGCCGGAGATGGGATGACCGCCATCACCGAATACGATCGCACCAATCCCGACATCGTGCTGATGGATATCACGATGCCGCAGATGGAAGGAATCGAAGCCGCCGAAAAAATCGTTGGGCAGCATCCCGACGCGCGCATTGTCATGGTGTCCTCGGTTGGTTACCAGGAGAACATCGTGGCCGCCCTTCAGCGGGGCGCTCGGCACTTCGTGCAGAAGCCGGTGAAGCCGGAGGTTCTGTATGAAGTGATCAAGTACGTGCTCGGAGAAGATGGCAGCGTGGCCCACGCGGCGGGCGCAGGAGCCTAGTCATGAAGATGGATTTGATCCAGCCCTTTATCAATGCGGCTGACGCCGTGCTGGCACAGGGCCTGCAATCTCCTATGTCCATCGGGAATCTGACCATGGAAGAGGAGGCTTACCGCCGCAAAGGCGTGGCAGCGCTGGTGCGCCTCTCGGGCGACATCGAAGGCAGGATCATCCTTGACGTCGACCCTGCCACCGCCGTCCGTGTGGCCAGCCGCTTTGCCGGCACTGAACTCGCTCAGTCCGACGAACTCGTCCGTGAGACGGTCAGCGAACTTGCCAATCAAACCATCGGCAACGCGATTACCGCACTGAACGATGAAGGCTTCCACTTCCGCGTCCATCCTCCCGTCATGCACACCGCGGATCATGGCGATAAAAGCAGCGAAGATACCGAAGCTCTGGTGATTTGTTTTGAGACCGCCTCGGGCAGCATCTTCATGAATATCGCGCTGCGCTACAACCGCCGGCGCCAGGGAGAGCGCGCAGCGGCCTCGGGAAATTGAGTCTCTCCGCTCGCCAGCGTGTGCAGGCACATCCTGCTCGAATGAAATCGGTCTAGCTTCCCGTCATGATGAAAACCGGGTTCTGCGGAGGTGGTCCTGCGCCCGGCACCGGCGGAGGAGCCGCACTCGGCGGAGCGGGAAGGTTCAGAACCAGGCTGTCGCTGAGCGTGTTGATGATCGAAGTGTTCCCCGCGCTGCAGTTCCCTACGTACACCCGGGTCCCGCCAGGATCAGCGGCGGCAAACAAGCTGAACCGCACCCCTGTGCAGGACATGGTTGCTCGCGAGAGGGAGATCACCGAACGCTGGCTTCCGTCCGACGTGTTGATGATCGTCACCAGCGGAGTTCCAGATACCGTAGCGCTGGCAATGTAGGCGCGCGTCCCATTCGGCAGCACCGCAATCGACGCTGGGACCGCTGCCGCGCCAAGCGAGTCTTTTATGGCGAGGCCCGACCAGGACAGAGCCTTGGGCGGGTCCGAGGAGACGTCGAATGCAGACACGGTTCCCGCGGCCGGGTTGGTCACATAGAGCCGGTTGAAGGTGCGGTCATAGGCCATGTAGTTGGCGCCGGCCCCGACGCTGACGTCCACGTTCAGGTTCGTGTCGGTCGTGGTGTCAATCGTGGAAACCGTTCCGCTGCCCGAATTGAGCACATAAACTCTGGCGCTGTCCGAACGGGCGATCGCCCATACCGGAGCCGAGCCCGTCGCGATCGTGACCCCAGCGGTGCGGTCAACGGCATTGATCGCCGTAACGTCGCCGCTGCCCTGGTTTACGGAATAGAGTTTCGAGGCGTTCGGGAGTTCCACCAGGGCGATCGGGCTCACCCCGACCGGGATGGCCGGATTGGTAACAACCACGTTGGAAGCGGTTGAGATCGCTGACACGGTGTTGCTGCCGGAATTGGCCACGAACACAAAATCGTTCTGCGTCGTGGCCGCGAATACCGGGACCGATCCTTGCGGAAGCGCGATCGTGGTCACCGTGGTCGGAGTACCAGGCGCGTAGGACGACACCGTGTCCTCGAGCATGTTGGTGGCGTAAATCCTGGTCCCGTTGGGAAGCAGCGTGGCATGCACCGGCCCCAGGCCAAGCTTTGCATTGCCGACGTTCGTGTCCCCCGAAACATCAATGCGCGAGCCGGCCCCGGGATCGCCCGTGCCGTTCTGCGTAAGCACCAGCATGTAATGAAAAGCCGCCGGATTCGGTGGATTCGGAGTGATGGGAATGGCAACCGGACGAAAAGTGTCTCCGCAGCCAGACCAGGCCGCGATCAGCACCAGGGTTGCCGCAAGCTTGTTCAAACGCGAAAAAATCATTCCTACCCCATGCGAAGACTTGCCCTGCTTTTCCAGCTGAGAGAATTCCCTATTCTAATGGCAGGTCAGTAAGATGCGCCAGCGTCGCAACTGATCGCCGGGTGCCCGGTCAGCGGCCCGGCTTCGAGGCGGATATGAAAACGAGAAAAGTCGTCCTGTGCGCGCCAGTGCGCCTCGCATCGGCGGATCGTGAGTGAAATGGCGATGTTGCAACAGTTACGCCCACGGGCGAGAATGATTGCATGAATGAACAGGTCGCGTATGCGCTGATTAATGCTGAACTGCGCCGCCTTCAGGAACTGTCGTACTCAGACCTCTCCGCTCTGGTTGGCAAGGTAGAAACGAAGGAACTTGTCGGCGAAGATGGCAAAACGTATCAACTCGAAATCCAAGCGTTTTGGGACAGCAAAAAAGGCTCAGGTGTTCGGTTGATTGTCTCCGCTGATGACGGTGGTTGGAGGGCTTTCAAGCCACTGACGGGCGATTTCATCATGCGGCCCGATGGCTGCCTGGTGTGAAAGCGAGCCCGTCGTCCGGTTAATGAGTGCAATCGCGATTTTTCGGCAACTGTCAGTCTAGGGCACAATTCTCCTATGAATACTTCACGAATCGACGAAGCTATTCTTTCGGCTGTTGGGGAACATTGGACCAAGGTTGCGATGGTGATGGGCAGGGTTGTTCATGCGATCGGTACAGAGTTACCAACCGGAGATGAAGGGTGCGAAGTGATTTCTGAGCACATCGAGGTTCTTGTACGTGCTGGTCGTTTGGAGGCTCAGGGAAATACGAAAAACTGGCGACACTCCGAGGTCAGGCGATTGGACTCCAGAACGTCGCTCAGTGGTCATGAGTGAAATGGCGATTTTTCGCCAATCGTGAAGGCACTTATTCTATGTGTGGAGTCGAGATGGCAGCCGCTCCTACAAACGCCTTCGGCGACATGCACCAAGGTGCAATAATTCCACCATGATTAAGCGGCAAAGATCAATTTGGTTCGTTCTGGCAATCGCCTTGAGCGTTACTCCCATTTGCTCATCGCAAACGGATGCAGACTGGGAGTGGGTAAGCGACAACTTCGGAGGGGTACTCGACAACCTGATGCCACTCCAGCAATCAGGCCTTCACGTGGTGTACCGTGCTCACCGCGACTATCGGACCGACGTTCCGGAATACTGGTTCACGATCGGATACGACTTCGGAAGTGGGAGGCTGTCGGCCCATGTACGCCTCGCGGATACATCTTCGATTTACGACCAGTTGATGCGTATGCATCGGAGCGATCCAAAAGAGGACGCTAGTTCAATGGTGAAGAAGATCAGAGTCAAAGATTGGCGGGTAGATGACGCCAGCTGCCCACTGATAAGAGAACAGATTGATAGGTTTCAAGACGTCAAATACACGCCTTTCAAGCTGGAAACACACCGAATAATTCTCCACCCCATGAATCACGAATTTCGTCTCGAAGCGCCCGACGGAACAATGAATCTGATTATCTGGGACGACGAACACCCGCTTGTGAGATGGGCCCATGAAACTCGCTTGACGTTGGAAAGGTGTGCTCAAACAAAATAACACTCAAATCAGTCGTTCCCGCCCACAACAGATTGTGAGTGAAATCGCGATGTTACGTCAACGGTCAAAAGGCTGCGTGATCGCCGTCACGGATGCAACTTCACTGAGAGTCTAAGATTCGTGGCAATATGTTCGACACTCTAGAACCTTCTGAGCAACTGATCGCCCGTCGATGGCCGCTTTTGATGTACGGCACCTATGCCGTGGGAGGTCTGGTTTTCGTAGTTCTGGGTCTGCGAAGGCATGGTTTTTCGCAGCCGTTCAGGCTCGCCCTCGGAACCGCGATGTTTTCGCTCTCTATAACGTGGTTTACGACAACTCTGAGATCGACATCGCCGTGGACGAACCGCAAGTTCGGGGTTCGCAATATGATCTTGATTTTGCTGCTGATGGCGCATGAGTTCGCAGACCTGTAGCGCCGTGTGTTGTTGTCCTCAGAGTCATCGACGAAAATCAGCGATAAAGCAAGCATTCGCCCGTTCTTCGCCTTTTTTCTGGATTGCTGGTGATATGGCGATTTAATGCCAACTTCCCGAGGGCTGCTTGTGCCGAGCAGGCAAGCAGGTTAACATTCGCGCGTGGAAATACAGGACCTAGCCGACGAATATCAGAGCAAGACTGATGAAGAATTGTTGCGACTGGCTCTCGATTCTGCGGACCTAATTCCCGAAGCTAGTGTCGTGCTCAACAATGAACTTTCTCGGCGAGGAATTAACAGCGCAGAACGATTAACAGTCTTTCGGGAGGAGGAAGAGCAACGAAAGGAAGAGGAGCGTAAAGAAGCCGGGAGGCTCTTCGTTCTTCACCCTTACGGCATAGGTCGTGACCGTTTCGGAAAGGCTGACCGCATCTACGACCCGACAACACGTATAGAGCGATTCAAAACTACGGTGTTTGTTGTGTTGATTTGGTTCCCGCTGATACCGACGGGAACCTTTCTCGTGGAAAAAAAGCGTTCGCTGTTTTCTAGGCGAGTGACAATTCTGAGAAGACTTCCTCTCTATTGGGAACAAGTGCTTCAGGTGTGGGTCGTCGCGACAGGCATCCTTCTGTCGATCATCATTGCCTTTAGGTTCTTGCCTCATGTCTTGCGATGATGCCGTCGTTCACATCAGTTGAAGCTATCAGATGGGATGAGAAGGCCGGTCTCCGGATGGGATGCTGTACGCTCCCAAGTTATCGACGTGCTCAAGGCACAGATAAAAAGGAGACCGGCAATGAAGAAGGTTAGCACCGCAGTGGCAAGGCAGAGCAGGAATATTTCTC
>DASREM010000012.1:0-9513 GCA_035652095.1 Terriglobales bacterium
GGCGTGTACTGGCTCCGCAGCAGTATCCCGGTCACGATTTGCGACGGTTCTGCATGCTTCGCTCGGCTGACCATGCGCGCTGGCGATACGATTTGCTTCTCGTTGAGTTACTCCGAGGAAGCGCCCGCAGTACTGCCGCCAATTGATGACGCCACCATCGTTCGCCGAATCGAGCTTTCGGTCCGCTGGTGGGAACAATGGGCACGCCGTGCGCAGTACGACGGCCCGTATCGAGACGAGGTGGTACGAAGCGCCTTGGTGCTGAAATTGATGAACTACGCGCCTTCGGGTGCGATCATTGCCGCGCCCACCACCTCGCTGCCCGAGCGCATTGGCGACAGCCTTAATTGGGACTATCGCTTCTGCTGGTTGCGAGACGCCTCTCTGACCGTGCGCGCCATGCTGGAACTCGGCTACGATGACGAGGCCGAGGCCTTCATTACCTGGTTGCTGCAAGCGACCCGTCTCACCCAGCCTGAACTTCGCGTCATGTATACGCTGTACGGCGAGAAACCGCCGCGCGAACAGGAACTCAAGC
Source organism: Terriglobales bacterium (assembly GCA_035652095.1). Lineage (GTDB taxonomy): Bacteria > Acidobacteriota > Terriglobia > Terriglobales > Acidobacteriaceae > DASREM01. The sequence goes on from DASREM010000012.1 coordinate 539, forward strand.
AGCTCTCCGGTTACTGTGGATCCAAGCCAGTTCGCATCGGCAATGGCGCGCGCGATCAACTTCAGCTCGATGTGTACGGCGAGGTGATTGACGCGGCCGCGCAGTACGCGTTTCATCGCGGCCGTCTCGAACGCGAAATGCAGAAAGTGCTGATCGGTTTCGGCAACTACGTGGTCGACCACTGGCGTCTTCCCGATGAGGGTATCTGGGAGCCCCGGGGTGGACGCCGGCACCACACTCACTCCCGCCTTCTGTGCTGGACGGCGCTTGACCGGCTGATCTCCTTGTATGAGAAAGGCCTGCTCCGGAAAGCACCGGTCGAACGCTACAAAACGAATGCTGAGGCCATCTGCCACCAACTTCATGAGCGGTGTTGGAACGAGGCGATGCAAAGTTACGTCAGCACCGTCGATGGACAGGACCTCGATGCCAGCCTGCTTCTGCTCGCATGGTACGGCTTCGAGAAGGCCGATTCTCCACGCATGCGGAGTACTTATCGGGCAGTGCTGGAAAAACTTGGCACCAGCGATGGCCTTCTCTACAGATACCACCGAGATCCTGCGGAGGGCGCCTTCGCCATGTGCGGCTTCTGGGCAGCAGAATATCTTGCCCTCGGTGGTGGTTCGCTGGCTGAGGCTTTCGCTTTATTCCAAGGCCTGCTGGGCTATCGCAACGATCTCGGGTTGTACGCAGAAGAGATTGACCCCGCATCTGGCACCGCATTGGGCAACTTTCCGCAGGCATTCACGCATATAGGCCTCATCGGCGCCGCCCTTTCCATTTCACAGAGAGAGAAAGGCGAGGAGCAACTACCGCATCGACCAGTGCAAGCCACAAGCCAATCCTCGGACGGAGTGGCGGCGTGAACTGGCCCAGCTGGTTGCTGTCCGCATTCTTAGCCACGCTTGCGCTCTCCACACTGTTGAGCCTCACCCAGGCGCTCGGACTCACTCGCATGAATATCCCGTACTTGCTGGGAACGATTGTCACCGAGGATCGCGACAAAGCCAAACTTTACGGATTTGGCCTGCACCTGCTAAACGGATGGGCTTTCTCCATCCTTTACATTCTTATCTTTCAGGCCCGTCATTTTGTAAGTTGGTGGTTCGGTCTGCTAGTGGGACTCGCTCATGCCCTTCTGGTTCTTACGGTGGGAATGTCGCTGATGCCGGGACTACATCCCAGAATGGCCAGCGAGCAGCACGGTCCCAGTGCGCACCGCCAACTAGAACCTCCAGGCTTTCTGGCATTGCACTATGGGTATCAGACGCCACTGTCAGTCTTCATCGCCCACGCCGGTTTCGGCGCCATCTTGGGCTCTCTTTATCACCTTGCATAGTCACGCGGGCCCCGAGCTCTCGTCCTGCTCGTGGAGCGAAGCTCCGCACGGTCAAGGCCCTGCTGGATCTAGGCGGCCCTTCCCGCGTCCTCGGCCTCTTTCTGCTTCTGGCAGTTGATACAGAAATGCGCCCATGGCACCGCTTCCAAACGCTTGGCTTCAATGTCGCGGCCGCAATTGAGACACATCCCGTATGTGCCATCGTTCATGCGGTCCAGTGCGCCGTTGACCATCTGAAGCAACTGCGTCTCATTCTCGCTTTGGCTGAACAGAATCTCTCTCTCATAGGTGGCTTCGGCGCGATCTGCGGGATCTTGCGCACCTTCGGGGCCCAAGTCCCTTCCCTCCTCTGCCTTGCGGTTAGCCTCACGACTAAGTTGCTGGCGTGCAGCTTCCAGCCGTTTCTTTAACTGCTGCATGAATTGCTGATCCATGAACTGTGCCCTCTGTGTTTAGGTTGTTGTACCAAATTTACCGTCACCAAGAGTTTCCACAAATCCACTAGAACCTGTACGCAAGCCCTTGTTCGTCCAGCAACTTCCATTTCAGCAACCTGCGGCAATACAGAGGCATCTTGACGGGGGTAGGCGGATGGTGGCGACGAGGTTTTCACCGTTTCCCCGCCTTGAGCTCAATCGAAGCGGAACGGTGTCAGATTGAGCTACACCGTCCGCCTGAGTTGTTGCTGAACCTACGGTTCTTTTGGATTACTGCTACCCCGTCTTGCCGATGGTCGTTTGGCTCCGCTTTCGTTAGGGTCTTAATCAGTGAAGGATGGCTCTGGCCATCCCAACTCATTCAGGCCGCCGCAGTTTGGCGCAAACGGAGGCATTTATGGACAAAGACGAAATTAAGGGCAAAGCAAAGGACATCGTCGGGCGAGTAGAACGAAAGGCTGGCGAACTGACGGGTGACGAAGAGGCGCAGGTCAAAGGCGCCGCGAAGCAAGCTGAAGGCAAAGTGCAGAATGCCTTCGGGCAAGCCAAAGACGCTCTGAAGAAATCAGCCGACAAGTCCGAAGACGATCGGGAAGAGCGCGAGCGGTCCGCGTAACATCAGCTTCGTAGAGACGTAGCGTGCTACGTCTCTACCCCGCTGCTCGGGCGAGACATTCCCGGGCAGAGAGGAATGTCTATGATTCAATTTGTGTGCGATTCCTGCGCACGGACAAAAGCTCCCAACGAGCTTTGGATACTTGGCCTGGCTGCCGAGGCGGTCGGTGTGACTGCGGCGCGCCGGGAAGTGACAATCCTGTCGGGCTGGACTCGTGATAACGCGCTGCATCCCCTTGCAATTCACTTCTGTTCAGAAGAATGCAAGGACGACTACATGGAGAAGCTGTTCGCTGAGCCCGAAACCGAAGAATTGATCGAGGAGACTGTCGTGCGCGGTACACCAAGTCGTCGGCGGAGGCAGCGGATCAAGCAATCGTCAGGTCGAACTGCGCGCCGAAAGAAAAGAGCAGCATAGAAAGGTACGGAGCCCCATTACTCACCACTGGTTGCGGCGGAAGTTTCGTGGCGTTCCTTCTTGTGGTCGCGTCGCCGATGGCTGGATGGAATCGTCTCGATTTTCAAACCCAATGCCGCGTCAGCTAAATCGAGGTAGTGTTCCAGCCGTGACGGCTCACTGACTCGATCCCCTAACGGCAGCAAACGCGGTCCTTCATCCCGCGCGGCATCGGCGCTTGGAGGCAGCCGTTCTACCCGCCCGGCGCCACTTAGTTGCTTGCTCTTGCCCATCCGCTTTGTGCTTCTGCGGGCCTGCATCGGCTTACTTTCCTTCAAACCTTACATACGATCCCTGTTGCTCGTCCTGTTCCGCCGTGGGCCCAGCCAGCTCGCGTTTACGTTTTTCGATCTCGCGCAGCTCGCGGAAGATTTCCGCTTCCTGAACGGTGTATTCCTGCTCCGTGATCTCGCCCGATTCCAGTTCAACCTGCAGTTCGAGTAATCGCTGCTTGATGGGAGCACTATCGGTGTATTGCTCCTCGGCTACCTGTCGCAGCGTGTTCAGAACGAACTTGAACCCACTAATCGGAAGCATCAGGATGTCGTCAAGGAATAGCATTCGGTTGCCCCGCCGTCCTAGGATGCCGAAACTCGCTCCAACTTCAATCGTATGTTGACGAAGTTGTACGGCGGCCACGGCCCCGTGTACTTGAACTTCAGCCGCTTGCCGTATTTCTTCGCGATTTTATTGACCACATTGTCAAACTCAGACTCGCGTGCGCGGTCCACCAGGAACGCGGCATTCATAATCATCTTGTCACCAATCGGCTGGTTATCGCGCGAGGCGACGCACACTCCGCGCAACGCCTCATAAATCTCGCGTACGTACGCGGTGGAGCGCTCGGCCAGCGCTTTATCGATCATGCGGCCCAGCTGCATACGTGCGAAATAAGTAGATTGCAGTTGCTTGCGGATGATCTCGCGATGGAACTGCCGGATTTCTTCATCCTGCTGCTTGAGTTCTTCGATGATCTGGTCGCGGTCCCAATTCACTTTCAGACCAAACTCCAGCTTGCCGGCCATCTGATTCAACACGTCTTTCAGGGAGGAATAGATGCTCTTGAGCACCTCGCGAATATCATTATCGGTGCGGAACACGGTGCCGAAACTCATGGGAATGATGGTGTAATTCTTCATCACGGTTTCGATCACGTGCTCGTGCGCGAGCGCGTTCTCGCGTGTCGGATCGAAAATCGGGACTGCCGTCTTGCTCACCACTGCGGCGATGTCCTGATAATTGACGGTGTAAACCATCTCTCCCGCGCCGCCAATGCCGATTTTCCCGAAACTCATGTGGTCTTTGGCCTGAACGATGCCGTAAACATACCTTCCCCCTTCTCCCGGACTAGTCTCGGGAGTGTCCGGGCGCTCGGCGATTTTCACGTGAAGATCTTCTTTCGCTCTCGTCGAGGTCTTTTTTGTGTTACGAGTCGTCGCAGTTGCCATAACTCGCCTCTTCTTCAAGTTTTCGATTGACCGTGCCGCGGGCTACAAAATTACCGCGACATGGGAAACGCTAACCGCATGATTGTGCCCTTACCCACTGTACTGCGGACTTTAATCCGCCCATTGTGGTTCTCCACAATGCCTTTGACGATCCACAACCCCAGTCCGGTTCCCTTCTCGCCCTTGGTGCTGACAAAGGGTTCGAACATGGACGATCGCAGGTCCTTGCTGATACCGCTGCCGGTATCTGCGACGGTGATGGTGATCCAACCACGCTGCCCGTCGCGGGAGCGGATTTCTCTCGTACGTATGACCAACGTACCACCGGATGCCATACTGTCCCGGGCGTTCACTACCAGGTTCGAAAGCAGTTGGCGGAACTGGTCTGCCGAACCCTTCACCGGTGGCAGATTCCCGAGACGCTTTTCTACTTTGACGTTACTCTTCGCCAGCGGACGCGAGAACAGCGTCATGGTGTCTTCCACTACCGCGTTCAGGTCGAAATTGTTTAACTGGGTTACATTGCGATAAAGACCGAGCATCTGCCGCACAATCCGCGTCACCCGTTCGGTCTCGTTCTTCAACACTTCGTACAAGGGCTTGGATTGGTCGTCTACCCTTCCGCCGAGCAGATGAATGGCATTCTTGATGGACTCGAGAGGATTGTTGATTTCATGCGCAATGGTTCCTGCAAGGCGCCCCGTAGCCGCAAACTTCTCCATCTCGAGCATGCGGCGCTCCATCTGTAACTGCTCGAGTTTCTTCCAGGTGGAGAAATCGCGCAGCACCGTGACCGTGTATGCCACCTGGCCGCGGGCATCGTAGATCTTTCCCGAACGCGCGGCATACTCAATGTCGCTGCCGCTGCGAGGGTTGTGCAGATGGATGGACTTGTTTTCCTTGTCCGCAAAGGAGAATGTGAACGAAGTCAAGTACGCGTCGAGTTTCGCCTGGTTCTTCACGATCTGCGGATTTTTGCTTCCTTCCGCTGAGCCAAACAGATCTTTCGCCAGTGGATCGAGCAGAACGATCTTCGCGGAGTTGTCGGCCACCACGATAGGATCGCCGACGTTCTCGATAACGAGGTTCAGCCGGTCACGGTCTTGCCGCACGATCTCTTCTGCATTGCGCAACTTCTCCAGGTTGGCACGCACCTCCTCGTCAGCGCGCCGCAAATCGGTGACGTCGCGCATCACCGTCACCATTCCGGTGCGAACACCCTCTTTGCTGTAGGTGGGGGCGCAAACCGCTTCGAAAAGAACTTCTTCGCCTTCCATAACGTCGACCAGTGTGAGGTCGCGCGAGGTGTCGGTTGCACTCACTGCCATCGATGACAGGGCCGCGGAGAACAGGAGGTTATTGAATTCCACTGCCCGCTTTCCGCCTTCGCTGATTCCCTCCGGAACGCGGAAGAAGCGCTCTGCGGCTTTATTCTGGATTACCACGCGGTGCTGGCTATCGGTGAGGATGACCGGGTCTGCCATGCTCTGCATGACAGCCCGCAAACGCGAGATGGTTACTTCCATATCGCGCATGCGGTTGTAGTAGTGTTCAACCTTAAACAACCGTGCCAGGTAGCCATTGGCGCGTTCTACCAGACTACGGAATTCGCGCAGTTGCTCCTCGCCCGTGCTCCGGCTCAACTGACCCACAATCACATTGGCGTAGGCCCGCATGCCGCAGGCCGAGCACACCTGTTCTTCCAGTGGGAGCTTTTTTGTGAGGTGGTAATTCTGCATCGCCAGGCAGTCGCGCCGCCGCTCCCGCTCCGCCTCCCAGCAGCGGGTGCGGCTGCGATAAATCATGGGGTAGGCGTACAGCGATTCCCGGCCGCCGCTGGCGGGCAGAATTCCGGGACTCACATTCTGCAGAACGGAAACGATTGGATTTTCACTGGCCCAAAGCGACGTCTGAAAGCGGTCGAGAAATTCCTTGTCGCAGTTCAGAGAGGCAGTGGCTTTAATTTCGCCGCTCTCGAAATCCACTTCCAGGATGAGCGCCCGAGAGAAACCCAGGTTGACAATCTCTTCCAATAAGATGGGAAAGATTTCTTCCGAACGCTCCGCCGCCAGCAGCCGCAAGGCTGCTTCGCGCGCGGCTCCCGTGGGCACGAGGACTTGCGGGCGCTGCGGCAGGCCCGGAGCGGTTTTCGACTTCGGCGCTGCCGGCACTTTGGGTTGTACTCGTGGGGTTGCCATTGCACCTGTGTTCTTTGCCACCGCTCCTTACACCCGGCGCGCAGCACGACGTGCAGGAACCCGGGTCGTCCGGCGAGTAGTCTCCACCGCAACCTCGGATTCTTCCCCCGGCCCCAGTTGCGGCCGCGATACCAGTCCGGTCAAGCCCACCGCATCCGCGTACTTGAGGTACGTGTCGATGGACGCTACCACGACGCGAGCTTCAACCGTGATCAGGTCAATGCCGACCAGGGAAATACGCACCCAGGCGTCGATCACAATGCCTTTGTCCAGGACGCGATCGAGAACGTCAATTAAACTCGACCCACCCGATATGCGTTCGACAGCCATGAACCTTCCTCCTCCTCGTGATCAGCTAGGCTTTACGCCTGCTGTTGCCCTGCCTCGCGGCTCTGGGACGCGGCACCACACCTCGCCTTTGCGGAAGCGCAGCCGGGGGAGCCGGCGCCTGCATGGTGAGATGCGGGTCATATTTCCACCAGTTCAATCCAATCTGCTCCGCCTTGTCTACCGAACAAACCAACAGCCGTATGCGGATGGTGAGCAGTTCCACGTTGGCCAGTGAAATCCGCACATCGCCCGCGATCACCAATCCTTTATCGAGAACCCGGTCGAGAATATCGACAAGGTTAGTTGTTCCCGAGACCGTCGGCACTCTTTCCATATCTGGGTCTTCCCTAACGCAGGAGAGCGGATGCGAGAAACCAGTCCTCCGCCGGAGACGAAACCGATGCTACTGGCTGACGTCTCGATATGTCAATTGTTGCCGACTTTCTTTTGGGGAGGGACTGCGGTCGTAGGTAGATTCAGGACTGCTGATCGGGGTTGCTTGCTGCCGCTCAAGAATTACCGGGATTGCTGCGGCGCGGCCCCCCGTCCCGCCGGTGGAGCGAAGCTCCGCAGTTGGCCTGCGGGTCCCGTGGCGACCTCACTCCAGCAACTTTCCCAGCGGCCCCAAATCAAGGTTCAAGTCCGCCGGACTCAGACCAAAATGAGACGATAGTTCGTGGATTTTCGCCTCCAGCTTCATCAGCGCTGCCCCCATCTCTTCAACCTGCTGGTCAGTCAACGTGCCCCCCTCCATGCGGCGAATAGCTTGCCTTTCGAGCAATTGATGCAGCAGTTCGAGAATGCTGAGGACGAGTTTAGCCAAGCCTTGCTCAATGTTCTCCGGCGTACAATCGATGCGCCCGGACGCGCCAGATGCGGCTTCGGAGAGCCTGGCGAGTTCATTCTCTTCGTCGTGTTTGCCCCCTGCCATCAATCTTCCTTTAGGAACTCGGTCGCCGGCCAAGGACCGCTGACTCTTACGCCGACGTCTGCCGGAAGTTTTGCCGATCGCACATTGCCTACGAACTGGTCGACGGCGGCACGATCAACGAGGAAAAAACACCTCGCCCCTTCCGCCACCTGCCTGATCTTGTGACTCTTTGCTGCCAGACCCACTGCTTTGTACAGCTCCTCTGCTATTTGATTCACGCGCCGGTAGTGCGCCTGGCGGGCCCTCAAATATTGTGCGCCGGAGTTTTCTACGCCGGAACCGCTCCAGGCCGGCGAACTCAGTCGTATCTCCATTTGGACCCCGTCGCGAATCCGTGACAAGCCGTCCCGGTATTCGCCAGCATGGTCACGCAGAAACGAAGACACTTCATTCGCGTCCGCCAGCACGGTGGGGTAACGAAGCGGAATGATCGCGGTTTGCCGCAGAAACGTTTGCAGGATGCGGTTGAACGCCAGAGCTGCTTCGCGCACCGGTTGCTTGGACGCCGGATCGTCCGCAGTGTAATTCGATATATAACATCGCAGACCCGACTCTACGATGCCCTCTATCTTTTTGCCCTGGAGCCCTTGCTTAGGAACGTCGATCTGTGCTTCTGCGTCCGTGATGCAATACGCGAGTACCGCCATCACACCGCCGTTCCCGGCTTCGGCAGTGCGGCTCCCTGTGCCTGTTGCATGTGGCGCAAAGCGGTCTCGACCGAAGTGAGGATAACGTCCAATCCAAGGTAGATAAGATCCACGCCAGCAAGGGAGATGATCACCGTGCCGCGGATCACCACTCCAGCATTGAGCACGTGATCGAGGACATCCAGGATACTGAGATCGTCGGACGCGTCATTCCCCGCAAACACGATATTGGCCGACGATTCAGACATCAAAAATCAACTCTCCGATTCCCAAAAAATGCTTGTCATTCCGACCGACGGTCTAACGATCTTGACTGGATAGCCGAGGGACCTGGTTTTAAGTTCCTGAGGCGCAGCCCACCTACTCAGACAACCTGGACACAAACGAATATGGCGGCCACGGCCCTGTGCACTCGATCTGACGCTTCCCTTCCCACTCGGCGGAAAATCGCTTCAACACCTTTTGCAGCTTCGTCCGATCGGCTCGGCGCAGCAGCAATGACCTGTGATACTGCAAGTCCTTGCGCCCGCCGCTGATCCTTCCCCCCTCAGCCATGTCCACCGAAATCTTCTC
>DASREM010000013.1:0-396043 GCA_035652095.1 Terriglobales bacterium
GACTCGACGCAGTACTCCAGCTCGTTCCACCTCTCTCGCACTCAATGCCGTTCTCCCCAATCCAGCCTCCTCCATCGAAGGCCTAGATTAGGAGACATTTCTAATGCAACCAGAAGGGGACATTTCTAATGCAATTCAACACATCCGCACAAACTCTGGAACAAACCTATTCCGAAAATTGGGCAACAAAGTGGTGTCCGCCGTCTCTTTAACCCCGGGAAGTCGTTAAGACTGCCCCTACGTCCAGTGGAGTGAGTATGAAGCAGATTCTCTTGTTCATGGCCGTGATCCTATGCCTCAGCACGTTCACGGTTGGACAGACGTACCAAACCGTTTACACCTTCCCAAACGAAATGAGCGGCGACGATATCACGTCACCCTTGGTGTTCGATACCGCCGGAAACGCCTACGGGACCTCCTTCTCGGGTGGGAGTTCGTATGGAGTGAACTGCAGCTTCTACGGCGGATGCGGAATCGTATTCAAGATCGCCCCTGGCGCGAAACGCACCACCCTGCACAACTTTGGGTTGACGGCATCGGACGGCCAGACTCCCTATGCCGGGGTCGTGCTGGATGCAGCGGGGAACCTGTACGGAACAACTTTTTATGGCGGTGCGAAGAATCTTGGCACGGTTTTCAAGCTCGACGGTACAGGTAAAGAGACCATCCTGCACACATTCAATGGTCAAACCGATGGCGCCAATCCAAAAGGAGGCCTTCTTCTGGATCCGGCGGGAAATCTATACGGAACCACTGAATTCGGCGGCGATATGAGCAAGTGCTCAGGCGAGGGATGCGGCACCATCTTCCAGATCAGCGCGAGCGGGCAATTTAAACTCCTTTACACCTTTACTGGCGGCAAGGATGGTGGCGGTCCGGTGGCAGCCTTGATCCGCGATTCCACGGGGAACCTCTATGGAACGGCTCTGTCTGGCGGAACTACGATTTACGGAGTGGTCTTTAAACTCTCAGCCTCGGGAACCTTTACTCTGTTGCATCCGTTCAAGTGTGGCGCCTCGGATGGAGGCGAGCCATCGGCTCCCTTGTCGCGCGATGCAGCAGGAAACCTCTATGGCACTACGACATTCTGCGGCGTGAACAATGCCGGGACGGTTTTCAAGCTCGATACGAATGGAAACCTGACTCTATTGCACAGTTTTTCCGGACCGACGGACGGGCAATATCCAACCGGTGGTTTGGCGATTGGCAGTCAAGGAACTCTTTACGGAACTACCTCCACCTCCGGGCCCGGCGGATTTGGCACTCTCTACAGCCTGGACTCGAGCGGGTCGTTCACAGTTCTCCACAATTTTGCCGGAGCCCCGAACGATGGGGCTGAACCGGACGCCGCCCCGACGTTCAATGCGTCTGGCACGCTCTACGGGACCGCTGCGATTGGCGGGAGCGGCGATTGCCCTCCCGGACTCTCGGTCGGATGCGGCACGATATTCAAATTTGTGCCGTGAACGCTTGCCGTTGGAAGACGACAAAGCTGTCTCAAAATGATTCACTTTTAGCTAAAGGATTGAAAATTCGCGCGAGGCAGTTCGGGAAACCAATTAGAGCCCTGGATGGTCGCTTGACATGCCATTTCCTGGCGTTAGCAGGCCCGTACGTGAGCGTTCGCCTGTGGGAAGGACTCGCAGGTTGCCCGAAAAGCCGGAAGTATCCCAGCGGGCGGTAAACGCCTAATTTGCGTAAAGATATTGTTGTATGTACAAGCGGTCGCTTACTGCTTGGCCTGCAGGGCGGCGATAGCCTGCTGCAGGCAGGCTTCTTCTGCCCGCTCCGTATCGATCACCGTGTGAGGCTGGGTAATCGCCTCAAAGCCGGCCTTCACGCGTTGATAAAGCTCGAAGCTGCGATTCGCTGCGAGGTGCCCGGCCGGCTCTTGGAGCCTCTTTCGTGCCGTCTCCTCCGAGCAGGTCAGCAGCAGAATGCGCCAAGGCTGCTTCATTGCCGCGGCCGCCTGGAGTACCTGGTCGATCTGATAGCGTCTCGCGAACGGCCGTCCATCCAGAAAAATCATGCGATCTGGCTGTTCGTGCAGCAGGGACGTGGCGGTCTCGAGAACCCTGGTCATCACGAGGTCGTCCTGTTCGGTCGTGTATGCAATGGCTTTCGGAGCAAAGAGCGCCGCTCGCATTTCGTCTTTGTTCAGGACCACGCCGCCGGTTCGGGAAGCGAGATTTCTTGCGAGCGTAGTCTTTCCGGTACCGGGGAGGCCGGCGAGAAGGATGATCATCGAGTGTATTGGGAGTGATTACTGTTCGTTGGCCAAGACAGTTTTCACTTCGGACGGTTCGTCATCCTCATCACGGTTTTCGCCGGCAAGCATGCGCGACTCGCGCCACTCGCTGTAACGGTCCGAAACCATCACGTGGAAGACCCATTGGCGCCGTTCTTCTTCGGGTTCGACCAGTCCCATGTTCTTCAAGGGGAGCATGTACTGTTCAATCCACTTGACCTGTTCGCGAGTCATGCCACGACGCTGAATGTCAACGGTGATGCCGGCCAGATGAGACGATGCCGTTTCTCCAACCTCGGGAGCGGCGTTGCGGTTGTGCCGCCGCAGCTTGCGCTGCACCTGCACTGTGCGGACCGCCGAGTTCACCTGGATCTGGGACCGAAAACGCTTGTAATAGTCTTCGCTGAGGTCGTCCAGGAAGTCGCGGGTCCAGGGCCGGCAATAGCGCCGATCGGGATCCAGCCGGGGATCGATGCGCAGGCTCTGGCTCGGCGTAATGGCCACCAGGTCCTGGCTGGCTTTCAGCGCTTCCAGTTCGTTGTCGTCCTGAATGCGCGGCAATTCCAGGCGGTCAATCTCGCTGTTCTGGAGGAGCAGAGATTCATGAGAGGGGCGGAACAAAGGATTCCAGCGTAAACGTCGCAGATGAGCGCGTCGCGTAGTACGGTGTACATGCTTGGAGACAGAATGGCGCTTGGCAAAAGCCTGCCCACAGGGGAGCAGGACCAGAACTGCCACGGCCAGCAGGATTTTAGACGTCTTCTGCAACGAAGCGGACTCCACGGATGAAAATTGAGCGGCTATTGTAATGCAGCCGCATACATCAGCCAGACTTCAATTTACCGAACCAGTTAACCATTCAGTAGCCCCGGCGAGTTACCCGAGGTTACCTTAGTGCCGTTTTGCAGCCCGCATTTCCTGCTCTCTGGGCTGCACGTAAGATGCCGGAAGGCAACGAACGATAGCTTCTCTGAATAGGCGATTTAGCGGTTCAAATCGCGGGAGTTGACAAAATTCGGCAAGAGAAACCGCACAATTTTGACAGCGGTTTTCGACCGGCGGCGGTTATTTCCTAAACAGATCGCCCAGCGCTTGTTTCATCACGTCCCCGCCTACTTCCGAAATCGAGCGGGTGAGGGGCAACTCCTTCGGGCAAACTTCGACGCAGTTCTGCGCATATCCGCACTCCTGGATTCCGCCGTCTCCCATCAGCGCTGCGAGGCGTTCGCTCTTCAAGGCTGCGCCGGTGGGATGGGTGTTGAAGAGTCGGACTTGCGCAATCGTGGCGGCTCCGACGAAGCCGGTTTTGTCGTTGAACTGAGGGCACGCCTCCATGCAACAGCAACAGGAAATACAACGGGAGAGCGGGTACGCGATTTCCTGGTCTTGCGCTGACATCCTCGGGCCAGAACCCAGGTCGTAGGTGCCGTCAATCGGCACCCAGGCTTTGACGGCCTTCAGGTTTTCGAAGAGGACGGCGCGGTCCACCGCCAGATCACGGACCACCGGGAACTTGGAAAAGGGCTCGAGCTTGATGGGATGGTCAAGCTTATCCACCAGGGCGGAGCAAGCCATCCGGGCGCGCCCATTGATGAGCATGGCGCAGGAGCCGCAGACCTCCTCCAGGCAGTTTGAATCGTAAGTGATGGGAGTGGTCACCTTGCCGTCTTTCGTCTTGGGATGAGCGGCAATCTCCATGAGCGCGGAGATCACGTTCATGCCCGGCTTCCAGGTGAGTTCGAATTCTTCCCAATGTGCGGAGCCGGTGGGAGTGGCCTGGCGTTTGATCTTGAATACGACGGTTTTAGGTTCGACCATGGCGTTTTTAAATGCTATCCCTCTATGAATCCACTTCTAAACTGTTGAACGGTAAATATTTACTTACGAATGCGCAAAATACTTCAGCTTGACACAGGGTGCTCCAAGAAACCACAATGTCTCACGTCGCGTTCGACAAAGGAGTCACAATGGCTGGCCTTGGTCTCGATACCACTTCCGACATCATCCCTTCGCAAAGAAAAAAGAAGACGCGCCTGGAGACCGCCCAGGTGGCGCTGCTTGTCGCGATGATCGTGTTCTTCACCTACAGCGTAATCTCCAGTCTGTATCTGCTCGAAGTGGGGAAGCCGCTGATCAATATGCATCGTTAAGTTCCAGGCGCGTTCCTGAAGCGCGCCGTAGCTGAATCTACTTCGCCGCGTCATACCGCCTCGGGCGCGGCGGAATCAACGAAATATCCACCGGTTCGAACTCGAACTTCGGCTCGTCCGCATCCGGGGCGAAGGTAGCCTTGGTTGTCTTCAGCCAGTTCTTGTCATCGCGCTCGGGGAAGTCCGGCTTGTAATGAGCGCCGCGCGACTCATCGCGCATGGCCGCTCCCTGGGCCACCACGCGTGCCAACTGCAGCATGTTATAGAGCTGGCGCGCAAATGCGACCGTGGTATTGGCCCACTGTGAGCGATCGCTCAGGTTGATCTTCTGGAAGCGCTCCAGTAACTCGCACAGTTTGGCGTCTGTGGCTTGCAGATTCTTGTTGTAGCGGATGACCGTGCAGTTCTCCGTCATCACGTCTCCCAACTCGCGCCACAGCAGGAATGGGTTCTCCGTGCCGTCCGCCCGCATCAACCGCGCGTTGATCTCTTCCTGGCGCTTGCGTTCTGCCTCGAAGTGTCCATTGCTTTCAGCTGACTTCTGATTCCTTGCATATCGGACCGCCTCCGGTCCGGCAATGAACCCGCCATAGATACAGGAGACCAGGGAGTTGGCGCCGAGGCGATTGGCACCGTGGTAAGAATACTCGGCCTCGCCCGCAGCGTAGATCCCCGGGAGGTTCGTGGCTTGATTGAAGTCCACCCAGAGCCCACCCATGGTGTAGTGCATGCCGGGGAAGATCTTCATGGGGACTTCGCGAGGGTCGTCGCCCACAAACTTCTCGTAGATTTCGAGGATGCCTTCCAGCTTGCGGTCGAGAATTTTGCGGTCGATGTGGGTCAGGTCAAGATAGACCATCGGCTTGCCGTCAATGCCGAGACCGTGCTCGTAGACGACCTTGTGAATAGCGCGAGTGGCTACGTCACGCGGAACCAGGTTGCCGTATTTCGGGTACCACTCTTCCAGAAAATACCAGCGCTCGCCTTGCGGGATCGACAACGGGTCGCGCTTGTCGCCGGGAGTCTTAGGCACCCAGACTCGCCCGCCTTCGCCGCGGGCCGACTCCGACATCAGGCGAAGCTTGTCTTCGCCGGGAATCGAGGTGGGATGGACCTGAATGAACTCGCCGTTCGCATAAAAGCATCCCTGCTGGTAAAGCGCGGATTGTGCGGATCCGGTACAGACGACAGAGTTGGTGGATTTTCCAAAAATCGCACCGATGCCGCCGGTAGCGACGATGATGGCGTCAGCAGGAAAGGTCGTGATTTCCATGCTGCGCAGGTTCATGGCGCAGATGCCGCGGCAGACGCGGTTGCCGTCGAGCACGGCGGCGAGGAATTCCCAGGCCTCGTACTTGGTGACTTTTCCTTCCGACTCGTAGCGGCGCACCTGCTCGTCGAGCGCATACAGAAGTTGCTGGCCCGTAGTGGCTCCGGCAAATGCCGTGCGGTTGAACAGCGTCCCGCCGAAGCGGCGGAAGTCAAGCAGTCCTTCGGGAGTGCGGTTGAAGGGAACGCCCATGCGATCGAGCAGGTCGATGATGCCGGGCGCGGCGTCGCACATGCCCTTTACCGGCGGCTGGTTGGCGAGGAAGTCTCCGCCGTAAATGGTGTCGTCGAAGTGCTGCCAGGTGGAGTCGCCCTCGCCCTTCAGGTTCTTGGCGGCATTGATACCACCCTGCGCACAGACTGAGTGCGAGCGCTTGACCGGCACAATGGAGAACAGGTCCACCTGTCCACCCATTTCGGCGATTTTGATGGTCGCCGCCAGGCCGGCGAGACCGCCACCGATTACGATGATTCTAGGATTTGAGGCCATTTGTGATATCAGCTCCGGGCGGCAGTCACCGCCGGAAAACCATTAATGGAAAATTTTTGTTAAGGTGTCGCCGGACATTCCGGCTCGATACCCCAGGAACCCGATCATCGAGTAGACGCCCAACCCGACCATCGCGAGTCCGATCGCCACACAGACGTAGCCGAGTTTGCGACGGGCGTTGTCACCGGTGGTGATTCCCCACTTGGCGCAGAAAAGATAAATCCCGTAAGCAAAGTGCCAGGAAGCGGCAATCACACCCACAAAATAGAAGAGCACGATCCAGGGATGTCCCTGAAACTGGTTGTAGACCTTGTCGAAACCGGCATCGGGATTGGCCGCAAGATGCTCGCCCGTAAAACGCAAAGTCCAGGTGTGATAGAGCATGTAGGCGAAGGCCACAGCTCCGGTCCAGCGCTGCATGGTGTACATCCAGTTGCTGGTCCATGGGTACTCGCTTACGTTGGAGTCGCCGCGAAACCATATGTAGAACCCGTACAACGAGTGATACAGGATCGGGATGAAGATCAGGCCCCATTCGAGGAAAAGCACAAAAGGAAGGCTGTTCAGAAACCGTACCGTGCCATTGTAGGCGGCGGGGCCTTTCATAGCCTCGGTGTTGGAAATGAAGTGCTCGACCAGGAATGCGCCGATGGGCACGATCCCGCTTAACGAATGCAGGCGCCTCCACAGGAAGGAATGTCCCTGACCGGCACGTAGAGGAGCCACGCCGGGTGGTAACCCGCTCGAGGCTGTAGAACTGGCTGTTGAAGCCACGCAGCTACTCCTTATGAGTTCAGATCTGTAAGGCGAACTTTTTATTATCGGCGTTGCTGGAGTTAAGAGTCAAGAATGAGGGGGAAGCGTAATGGCCGATTTATGGAGTTAGCGCTTTTCGGGCAAATCAAGAGCGATGCGAATTGCTTTTTCAACCGCAGTCAAAGATTCCGGAGTCAAAGATCCAAGAACGGGATAGACAGCCGAAGTTTTTTCAAGGGTTGTGACCTGATCGCATTTCACCCACGAATCATGGTGAAGGCCAGCCTCCCCCGCGCTTAATTTTGGACGCAGGGAAAATCGTTTGTGTTCAACCTTGGAAATGGGAGCAACACAAATGTCGCGGGAAAACCGATTCAGTGCATCCGTGGAAACGACCACTGCAGGGCGCTCTTTATCGAGGTCGAAGAGGCAAACATCTCCGCGTCGAGGATACCAACCGGCGGGCTTTGTACTCCTCTTCCAAGGCATCCTTTACTTTCTCGCAATTGATTTCATCGAGGCTCGAAGAAAGGCTTGACGCGAAGTGCGTTCCTCTCCGGAATCGGCCTGGAAAAAAGCGGCCGCTTCGGCATACAAGGACTGCTGCCGTTCGATTTCCAGCCCGATCTTAATGAGTTTGTTGACTCTTTCGCTTGTGGAGGATGCGCCTTTGGTGCGCTCCACTTCCTCCAGTACCTCTTTTTCCAACGAGAAAGTTTTGGTCGTGCGGGTCGCGGTGGTCATAGAGCTAAAGAACAGATCATATCATAGAAATCATAATAATAATTAGCGCGTCAATTGAAGTAGGTTATATAGTAGCTAATCTACTAGAAATGATATTAGCGTAAGGTACTGACTGAACCCAGCGTGTCGCACCATGCCAGGAACTTGCCAAATGCGGCGCCGCGATGGCTGTAGTGAGCTTTTTCTTCTGCAGTGAGTTCCGCAAAGGTCTTATTGATGGCGGGGAAATAGAACATCGGATCGTAGCCGAAGCCGTGCGATCCGCGGAGGTGGTCGAGGATCAGTCCCTCCGCTTTGCCTTCAAATACGGCAACCGTCTTGCCGTCACGGGCGGCCGCGATCACGCACACAAACCTGGCGGTACGCCTTTCGGGCGGAACGTCTTTCATTTCCCGGAGTACCCGCGCATTGTTCAGATCGTCGTCCGTGTTGGCGTCGGCGAGGTGCGGTTCGTCGGCGGCATAGCGTGCGGAGTGCACTCCGGGAGCGCCGCCCAGCGCGTCAATTTCCAAGCCGGAGTCGTCGGCGAGCACGAGTTCGCCGGGAGCGTAGCGGCTGTACTCCTCGGCTTTCTTGCGAGCGTTCTGCTCGAAGGTCTGGCCGTCTTCCACTGGAGTGGGCAAGGACGCGAAATTCGGAAGCGAAGCGACCTCGATTCCGTGATGGCTGGCGACTCCCGCGAAATCCCGGATCTTTCCGGGATTGGATGTGGCGATCAGAACTTTTTTCATGGTTGAGATGCGAGGATCGATGCTCGCGAACGATTCTGCCTCCACCACAGGAAGAAAGTGAGCGCTAGCGCCGCAAGGGACACAATTCCGCCCGCTGTGCGATCCCAGGTTCTTGTAAACGTGATCTGGATGATGTTTTGTCCGGGTTGCAGAGGGATGATCATTTGCCCGGTGTCTTCCCTGGTTTCAGCGACGATTGTGGCGGAATTGACCTGAACCTTCCACGCAGGAAAGTTGAACAGCTTCATCACCAGTTTTCCCGGTGCGGTCACATTCGCGCTCAGAAGCTTCGATTGTGCATCCCATTGGTAGATGTGGATTCGCGCCTGTCCCGGGCTTTCGTAGGTCGCCTTGCGCGCCTGGGGATCGACGTCGTAAGCATCGGCGCCTTGGGGGACGTATTCGTCCGTCCCTTCGTATCCGTTGCCACTCGCCACACTTTGCTCGAGTTGATGGACGTCATCGGAGGAGTCCCACCACGGAGGCTGGACGCGGTGGCCGACGAAGATCAGCACCAGCAACATCAGGACAGATACTCCAGCACGCGCGATCCACTTGGGCCATGCCGTCGTCAACTGCAGAGCCAGTGCGA
The DNA here is from genome assembly GCA_035652095.1 of Terriglobales bacterium. Classification (GTDB taxonomy): domain Bacteria; phylum Acidobacteriota; class Terriglobia; order Terriglobales; family Acidobacteriaceae; genus DASREM01. The sequence continues at coordinate 9,041 of DASREM010000013.1, forward strand.
CGTTCAGACACAACAGCCAGCGCCACGGCAATTGAATGAACCTGAGCTTCGGGAGATAGTTCCAGCCGGGAATCGTGACAGAGAGCATCATCACCGAAGCAGCCGCGCTCCACGCCACCAATGTCCACCAACGATTTCGATTTGAGCCGAATTGCTTTCGCGAAAAAACCGACACAACCAGCAGAACTCCCATCTCTACGAGGGCAACGATTGAAACAAGCAGGTTGAAGCGATTGTGATCCGGGTCGCTAATCGTGGTGAAAAGGAAGTTGTCTGCCGGTCGAACCCCAGGCGCGAGAACCTCGGCGATATTGACCCATTTCTGTTCGTAGGCGGCAGGGAAGATATAAAAGGCGGCGAGTGCGGCTCCAAGGACGATGGCAATCCCGGCAATGGCAAGGGTTCTCCACTTACGCCGGTAAATCGAGAGCACCAGCGCGATGAGGACCAGAGAGTAATTCAGCATCACGGCCGCCGGAGCATTGGTTAGCCAGACCGCGGCGACCACGAGGCTGAGCGGACGGAGCGCCCTATATCCCTCTTCGTCGGCTTTTAGCGCGTATAGCAGAAGCAAGGGCAAGAGCGCCCCCGCGAGCAGTTCTGCATAGGCGCTCCGCCAAAATACGATCACGAGGTGGTAAGGATTGGCGGCATAGAAGGCGGCTGCAAAGATGGCGTGGCGCGGGGGCATCCAACGCCGGGCGAGCAGGAACATCGAAGACCCGCACAGAGTCAGAACCAGGACAGTGTATGCAGCGGGCACCAGGCTCCACGGCAAAGCCGCGCCCAGGATCGCTCCCAAGAGCCACGAACCGGGCGGGTAGAAGAGGAATCTCGCCTCTCCATAGCCGTAATGGGCGAGTGCGGCCCAGTGCGGATACGGCACGCCTTGATGCCACTGGTTCACAACTTCCATCCACGAGTTCAGATGGAATTCGAAGTCGTGACCGGAAGGGATGCCGTAGAACAAGAATGGAATCGTAACCGCAAGAGCGACCGCGAGGACCGTAATCAGCGGCCAAGGGAGCAGGGAATCAGTGTCGAACGATTGCTTCACTGCCGCGTTGGGTTGGACGATCGTTTCCAGAGCTTAACCTTTCGCGGTTGTCATTTCGAGTTTTACTTTGCCCTTTCGGCTCACTCTTGTCATTCCGACCGAAGGGAGGAATCTGCTCTTCGCCGGCAGTACCAATTCCGCAAGCGGTAGCAGATTCCTCGCCTGCGGCTCGGAATGACAATACTCACAGTGGGCCCGCTTATCATTTGCGAAAGTGATTCAGGATGGCTTCAGCCTGGGTGCGAGGCACCACCGCGGCAAGAGCTGCCGGGTCCGCTTGTCTTACCGCTTGCACGCTGCCGAAGTGCTCGAGCAGGCGTCGCCGGGTACGTTCCCCGACTCCGGGGATCTCCAGCAGTTCGCTGGCGCGATCGCGCATCTGACGGCGCTTGCGATGAAATGTCACGGCGAAGCGGTGGGCCTCATCGCGGATCCACTGCACCAGGTGCAGCACCGGCGAGTGATGGTCCAACACCACCGGTTCATCTTCCTGGCCAAAAACGTAGATGATCTCTTCGCGCTTCGCAATGGCCGCAAGCGGCTGATTGATGATCTGCAATTGTTCGAGCGCTTCGGCGGCCGCGTGCAGCTGTCCGAGTCCGCCGTCAATCAGCACCAGGCTGGGCATGTTCTTGTTCTCTTCTTGAAGGCGCTTGTAGCGTCGGCCCACCACCTCGCGCATGGAGGCGAAATCGTCGACTCCATCCACCGACCGAATGATGAACTTCCGGTAGTCGGACTTCTTCATGGCACCGTCTTCCCAAACCACCATGGAGGCGACAGTCTCAGCACCTTGAATGTGGGAGATGTCGAAGCACTCGATGCGGCGCGGCATGTCCGGCATGCCAAGCGCATCCTGCAGGGCTTCCTGGATGGCCTTGGCGTTCGGCTTCATGACCCGGAAGCGCTGGTCGTACGATTGCTTGGCGTTGTTGCCGGCAAGGTCGAGCAGAGAGCGCTTGTCGCCGCGTTGCGGAACCAGGATGTGTACGCGTGCGCCTCGCGAGTCCGCGACCTGATCGGAAAGTAGCTCTTCCAGTTCTTCGCGATCTTCAAAATCAATGGGAACGTAAATGTTCCGCGGCACATACGGCTGTCCGATATAAAGCTGGTTAAGGAACGCGGAAAAGAATCCGCTGGGTTTGAATGCTTCGCCAGTTCTTTCTGTCTCGTTCTCCGCCGGTTCGGCGGCAAACTCCGGCAGGTCCTCCCAAAAAAATTCGCGGCGGTCCAGAACCCGGCCCCCGCGCATGTGGAACAGATTCACCGCCAGCATTCCGTTCTCATAGTGATAGCCGAACACGTCGGCGTCGTCGCCCTCCACCGAGGCGATTCGCTGTTTTTCCTGCAGCTGTTCGACGGTTGAGATCAGGTCGCGGTACTTGGCCGCGCGCTCGTATTCTTCCGCTTCCGCCGCTTTGGCCATGCGTTCGCGAAGCGAGCGCGATAAATCGGTGGGACGACCTTCCAGGAAGAGCTTCACATCGCGGACCGCCTCCTGATACGCCTCCGGCGTCGTCAGGCCTTCAACGCAGGGACCCAGGCATCGCCCGATGTAGTACTGCAAACAAGGCCGGGGATGGAACCGGTTCAAGTCGACTTTGCAGGAAGGAATCAGAAAGTGCCGGTGAATGAGGTCGACAATCCGGTAAGCCAGGTTGGCAGGGAAGTACGGCCCGTAGTAGCAGCTACCATCCTTGCGCAGGCGGCGGGTCACGTACACACGCGGAAAGCGCTCTCCCAGAGTCAGCTTGATGTACGGATAAGTTTTGTCATCACGCAGAAGGATGTTGAAACGCGGCTGGCGCTGTTTGATCAGGTGATTTTCCAGCGCCAGCGCCTCTTTGTTGTTCCCGACCACGATGTAGTCAACGTCGGTGGCCTCTCGCACCAGGCTGCCGGTTTTCGCGTCTTCCGCGCGTCCTGAGTGAAAATAGGAACTGACCCTATGCCGCAGGCTCTTGGCTTTGCCCACATAGATGACCTCGCCTTCGGCGTTCTTGTAGAGATACACGCCCGGCGAGGCGGGTAAGCTGCGGATTTTGGCTTGGAGGTCCAAGGAAGGTTCTTCTATTCTAGTAGACGCGAGCGGACCTGTTCAGGACGCAAACGCGTCGCATCACCGGCGCGGGCAATTCGGAACCACGGTTTTTCACCATATAAAAATTCCTTAGTTCGTGTCCCTTTTCGCAAGCACCTTGCTCCTCATTGCATTCTCATCCAGTATAACTGGCTTGTTTTAAGCAATTTAGAGACAGCCGCACGAAGGTACGATTGGCAGCACTCGTGCTTAGGTACAATGCGGCTGCCGAAGTAGCAGCCCCGAACTCAAACTTGGGACTCAGGAATCTGCAATTGAGGGAAGGAGCCCTTACCACGATGAATCGCACTTCGTTAATTGTTCTGCTGGCAGGGTGCATGGCGGCGACGGTTGGTTGCGCCAGCAAGAACTACGTACGTCAAGAAACCACGCCGCTGATCAACAAGACCAATGAGCTGGATGACCTCACTGCCAAGAATTCCAAAGACATTAAGGATGTGGACGCCCGCACGCAGGCCGGACTCCAGCAGGTAAACCAGAAGACCTCGGAAGTCGAGCAGAAGGCCCAGGCTGCCGGACAGCAGGCCTCGCAGGCGCAGACGTTGGCGGATAACGCCGTACATCGAGTTGATACTCTCACCAACACGGTCGCCAATCTGGACAACTATCGCGTGGTCACCGAAACCTCTGTGCATTTCGGTTTCAATAAAGACAATCTGACCAAGAACGCCAAGGAAGCGCTGGATCAGCTCGCGACCGACGTTCCGAATACCAAGGGCTACATCATCACCGTTGAAGGTGGTACGGATTCGGTCGGAAACGCCGATTACAACTACAACCTCAGCGAACGCCGCGCCGACGCCGTAATCCAGTACCTGGCTTCGCAGCACAACATTCCGGCGCACAAGATCTACTTGATCGGTCTCGGCAAGGACAAGCCGGTCGAGTCCAACAAAACATCCGAAGGGCGTGCGAAGAACCGCCGCGTTGATGTGCGGCTGATGACGAACGTGCAGGGCAACAACAATGCCCAGCCGCAACAGCAGACCGCTCCCCCGTCGGGAACGACTCCGCCCTCGATGTAACAGGTTTTCCCCTCCTCCCCGGAGGACTTCGCCAACTCAGGCCGCCTCTCCCCCAAGAGGTGGCCTGTTTTTTATTGCGGCGAGAGGCGCTGCGGATGGCTTTCGATACACCCCGGACGGATTCGCGAGAGGCCCTGAGACATGGCTGCCCGAGCCTCCGCGACAGTGCAGTTGCCAGGTTCCGCTCCCGTCATGGTGGGTATCCAGGAATCCTGCCCCTGCCATGTAAATAGACGGCGCTCGAAGTCAAAGGAAATCTGGCGGACGTGCAATGCCGAAACCCCGAGCAGCCCATCGAAGGGCGCAGCGCGATTGCGGTCGGAAGCCACGTAAGCGCGCTTTGCCCCGAAGCTCGTAGCTCCCAGTTGAGTTTCCGATAATTGGACTTCGCGGAGAGCGACCTCTCCGTTCAGATTTTGCGAAATTCGATTCACGCCCGGCAACCTGCTGAGCGGGCCGATCCGGCTCTCGAACAGCACGAGTTCCGGTGATCCAGTGTCCACCAGCAAATGCAGCGGTTGTCGGTTCATCTTCATCTCCACGGTGACAAAGGGCGGCTGACTCTGGAATTCCGCGGCGCCGGCCGGCACAGAACGGGTGGGGCCGAAGGTGATGCTGCGGGTCTCGTAGTCGATCCGGAAGTTCTGGCCGCCGAGCACATCCAGGCCGATCATCGCGTCAATTCTAATTCCCAAGTCTCGTTCCAGCATCGTCATGTCCTGGATCGCCATTCGCACCTGGGAGCGCGAGACCGGTCCAATGTTGACGCTGGGGACGAGGACCTCCCCTGTCGCGACCTCGCCGCTCACGACCGGCAAGCTGGACTTCCATCCCGCGAGATGGAGTTTGCGCGTAATTCGCTTATCCACCACGCTGGGATTGGTTCCCGTATCAACCAGGAAGTTGAGGCCATCCACCTCACCGATGGCGCCCTGGACCACAACCATAAACTGCTTGTACAACGTGAAAGGAATTTCCCAGGATTGTGTTACTCGGTTTTGTTGAGCCAAAGCGATCGTTTGTAGGGAGCCGAACAGCAGGGCCGCGACAACCGGTTTGCGCCTCATCACTCACCTCGCATCATTGCAGCGAAGGACGAGTCGCCCGGGAATCCGTCTCTCGATTTCTAATGTATTTCGCGTGAATTCGAACGGCAGGCCGCAGTTTTCGCAGGCCCGGTTGTCACAGGATTCTCACCAGATCTTCCGCTCTTCGTCCAATGACTTTGTGTGCTGCCATGAAATCTCAAGGTCAGATCACTGCTTACCGTTTCGGTCCGTTCGAAGCAGATGCCCGCGCTGGCGAATTGCGTATGCATGGAAGACGAGTTCCTCTTCAGCAACAACCGTTCGACGTCTTGTTGATCATGTTGCATGAGCCCGGGGAGTTGATCACCCGCGAGCAGCTGCGGCAATCAATCTGGCCAGAAAATACGTTTGTGGAATTTGACTGCGCCTTAAACACAGCGGTGAAGAAAATTCGCGTCGCGTTGCGGGACGATGCCAACGCGCCGCGCTATGTCGAGACTGTTCCTAAGCGCGGATATCGCTTCCGGGCAAAGGTCCAAGTGATCGCTGGCACGGCCAATTCTCCGCCAGAGAAAAAGTGGCTCCTGTATGCGTGGCTCGGCGCGCTTGTGCTTTCGTTCCTTGCTGGTTACTGGTGCCATGCCATTTGGCCCATTCGTTGAGCCGGTATTTGCATCCGAGCTAGAATAGAGGCACATGCGAACTGCTGTTGTACTCGGGACCCTGGTTCTCGCCTGCGTGGCTTGGAGCTCTGCTCAGGTAGAGACCGTTCGGCCCTCCGACAAAGGACCAGGCCAGACCGAAGCGCCTCCGCGATCGGACACGCCGCGCGGCAACGAGGAGAGTTCCAGCCGCGACACCCGCATTGATATTCGACCTCCCAAGGATGACGCCAAAAATCACCCCTTTAGCACGACCACAGGCAATGATGACGAGGCCGACAATGGCAGCGATGTGCAGGAGTTCAAGCCCTGGGACCCGCACCGCGCTATGAAGGACGTCGAGGTCGGAGATTTTTACTTCAAGAAGAAAAATTACCGGGCGGCGCTCGACCGCTACAAGGAAGCGCTCTACTACAAGAACAACGATGCCATGGCCACCTTCCGCATGGCGCAATGCCTGGAAAAGCTCAACCAGCCCGAAGACGCCCGGACGCACTACGAGGAGTATCTGAAGATCCTGCCGCAGGGCCCGTTCGCCGACGAAGCACAAAAGGCCTTGGCGCGCCTGAACGGGGAACCCAAACAGAGCTCCAGAAAATAACGCTTACTTTTCCAGCCTGATGAACTCGCCCGTGGTAGCGTTCACCTGCGCGCGGAGCTTAGCCTGGTCGCGGCTGGGACCGTAGTAAACGTGCCAAACCAATTCGTTGGTTGGCCGGCTCCAGTCCAGAATGTAGATGATCGGGGTATCAGGATCTTTCTGCAGAATCTTTTCGCCGCCGTGCTTTTGAGCGGTTTCGAAGGCCTTGTCCGAATCCACCTTCAAGAATTGCATGTCGAATACACTGGTGGATGCATTGTTGGGATTGTAATTGTCCTCGCTACCGGGATTGACTCCGCGGGGCGGGGCGTCCGGCGCATCCGTGCCCGACCAGGTCCAGGGCTTGGCACCGTGTTGGGCAGGCGAGGCAAACGAGGCGCGCCAAACAGCGGACTTTCCGTCTTGGCCCTTGGCATCCGAAGTGGGCTGGGACTCCAAGCGGAACGGTTGAGCGTCCCGCGCCCAGCCCCGAGCAGAAATGAACATTTTCTGAAAAGCGCTGCGCCCGGTCAGGTACTCCGGAGCTTTGGGCTGCGGTTTCTCTGGCGGCTTCGCGGGCTCGGAACTGCATCCCGCCATCCACGCCAGGCAGAACAATGCCAGCAGCAATCTTTTCATTCGTCATCCTCGATGCCGCGAATTGTTAGAGCACGGGCCTTCGCGATTCATTCTACTAAATCGACTCGCAGACTCAGGATGGAATCCCCATTTGCGCGTTGCACGAAATGATTACCGCAATAGAAAGCCCCCGGCATGCGGCCGAGGGCTGGGCGCCGTGCGCTTGAACTATTCCCGGCTTTTCGCGGGAACTCCCGCCTTGCGCGCTTTCTCCTGCAGATCGTCGAGTCCCTGCTTGGCTTGGTCCAGGGCTTTTTGTTTATCGGCGATCTGCTGTTTGTATTGCGCGTCTTCCTTGTCCCACGATCCCGCATTGCGCAGGCGGTTGCCGGCATCCGCATAGAAAGCGGCGGCTCGAAGCTTGTACTCGCGCTGCATGACGTCCAACTCGCGGCTCAACAGGGCGACCTGGTCTTTCTGGGCGTCGATTTTTTTCTTCCACTCTTCCGCTTGTTTCTGGCGAGCTTCGGCGTCGCTATTCGCCTCGGATTTCTTCGCGCCTTCCGGGTTCTGGGCCTCGCTGTTATTTGCTGCGCTCGCGGCTTGTCCTGAGTCCGCCGCTTGGGCTGTGTCCGGCGAAGCATTGCCTACAACACTCAGCTTGTCCTGACGAGGAAGATTGTCATTGTCATACTGCTTTGCGGTGGCCTTCTTTTCCTTGCGCGCAACCCGGGCGTAATCGGCAAGTGAATCAGACTGTGACACGGCCAGCGATCCGAAGATCAGGACGAAAACCAGCATCGCGAAACCGAAACAGATTTTGTGCTTCATAAGTGCTCCTAGTTCTCCAGTCTGGCCTCCGGTGATGCGGAAGGCCGGACAAAGTCAAACTTGCGACGCGGCTCTCGCGTTCTGCGCGCCGGTCAGGAATCCCCCGATCGTGCGGTCCAGGTGAGCCGCTTCTGCCGCAATATCGGACGCCAATTGCCGCGCTAATTCCTGGTCACGGCTGGCGGCAAGCTGCTGTGCGTAGCCGGAAATGGTGGCCAGCGAATTCCTCAACTCCAGCGCCATCTCCGCCGACATCTCGCCACGCAACTCCAATTGTTTGCGAATCTGTGCCATCGGTGTCTGGTCATTTACCAGGCAAGCAGTTCCGAGCATCTCTCCATCTGCCGCGGGTATGGGCGTAAGCGTGATCTCCAACGTACGTTCCTCGCCTGACGGAGTGCGGTACTCGACTCCCACCCTTTCCAGAGGCGATCGTCCGCGTACGCAGGCCTGCGCAAGCGAGGCAATTTCTTGTCCGACGCCCGCAGGCGAGACCACGGTTGCGGAGCGGAAGATTTCGGTAACGTTCAGCCCCAGGGGCGACGCAAATCCGAGGATCGCCCGCGCAGCGTTGTTTGCCTGCCGTACCAAGCCATTGGGATTGATAAACAGAACTCCGCTGGAGAGGTGGTTCAGCACTGCCCCACTCACGTTTTCCGAAGTCCTGGCCCGGCGCCGTTCCGCCTGTTGAGCGGTGAGCAATTCGTGCTTCTGCTGCTTCAATTGCTGGATGACCGCGTGATATGTGTGCAAGGGCAAATTTCCCTGCGGCAGGATTTCGACCGAATCCGTCTGCTCCTCCACCAAACTTCGCCGTATCTTGCGGATGATCGCCAGCCCCATAAAGAACGCGAACGCGGCGGCGAGAAGCACCAAGCCCATCCGGATCACAATTGGATTGGCCAGGATTTTCACAGCAGCCCCCAGTACCAATGCAGCAGGCGATCTCCGTAGAACGCGGCGATCATGGCCATGCCGCCCAGGAATACTCCAAATGGCATCTGGTGACGGCGAAGGGCGATGCGGGCAGAGTCCCACGCGTGCTGGCGGGCTTCGCGGGGCGATTCATGATGTCGCGCGATGCGCCGGCGCGTGCGCTTGATCCAGACCACGAGGACGGTCCAAAGTCCAAACAACGAACCTGCAATCGAAGCCGCAAAGATTGTCAGGATCGTCAATTTCATCCCCAGGAACGCCCCAATCATCGCCATAAGCTTCACGTCGCCAAAGCCCATGCCCTCAACTCCGCGTGCGCGCAGGTAGATCGCGCCCGCGCCGTAGATGAAAGCTGCTCCCACCGCCGCTCCCAGCAAACTGTCTCCGAAGGACAACAGTCGGCCCGAGAGTTCCGAATTCACTGGCATCGCAACCATCCCGGGCAGGAGTTGCGAAGCAAGATCGTTGACCGGGACAAAAAGGCTCAAGACGAGTCCCAGGGCCAAGCCCGGCAAGGTCATGGCGTCGGGAAGCAGGTGCGTCTCGGCGTCGGTAAAGACCAGACCGACAATCAGAAAACCAAATGCGCAGAACTTCAGGGTAGCCAGGCTCCAGCCGAAAAAGGCATAGCAGGCCAGAAAAACGCATCCCGTCAGCAATTCCACCAGGACGTAACGAAATGCGATGCGCGCCTTGCAGTGGCGACAGCGCCCCATCAAAAGCAGCCAGCTGATCACGGGCAAGTTGTCGTAAAAGGCAATCCGGCTTCCGCACCTGGGGCAGGCGGAGCGGGGGTGGATGACCGAGACCCCTCTCGGCAGGCGATGGACGCAGACATTCAGGAAGCTGCCGAATGCCAGCCCGGTCACAAAAATCGCCGTTGCCAACGCAGGGTCCACCGTGCCTTCGCCTAATCTGCAGTTTTCTGCGGAATTTTCTCGATTATACGGGGATTGCGGTGGGCGATAGCAGCACCAAAGGTACTGTACTGGTGGACGTGGTCACGGGCTTTGGCGGCCCCTGCACCGGCAGGACTTCCGCAGTACGAATGGCCGGTTGGCCCGGGTACGCCTCCCCCCGGGCCCGGTTATCCAGTCGGTTACTTCGCCTGCAGGCTCTCGATGTACTGGTTCAAGTTCGCGACCCGCTGTTGCACCTCGGCTTCGTGACCGTGGCTCATGCTCCAGAACAGCTTGCCCCAGACTGGCATATCTTTGGAGCCGTGCGCGGGCAGGTTGGCATCGCCGCGAATCGAACTGGAAACTTTCATGTCCGGATACTTGCCGCCGTTGTTCTTGGCCAGCATCGTCAGGTCGGTGGGAGGGACTTTCAGGGCTTCCGCCGCGGGTCCTCCGCCTTTGCCATCCTTGCCATGGCATACCGCACAGTAGTTGGTGTACATGTCGTGCCCGGATGCAGGCGAGGTTTCCTTCACGGGAACGTGCTTGATCACCTTTTGCTGTTCTTGCGCAGATGAGCCCACCGCAAATGCCACCAGAGCGATGAAAATCCAGAAAATGCTCCTTGGGGACATACTTTTCTCCTTTTTCTTTACAGAAAGATTGCTGGCATTGTCTTGAACACACCAGTGTAGGGGGAGATCGAACGGTTGACGGTGACCAATGTCACAATTTGGAGTGATAAGTCGATATTGCCAAAAAAAAGCGCGGCTGATCGCGCCGCGCCTGAACCGACCGGATCGGTTACTGGTTATTATCGTTGACGTCGAGCTTATGCCGACCCTCGTTCGGCCCCTTGGTCTGTACTACCGTGACTGGGCCCTGCAAGGTGAAGTTCAAGACAGTTTCGGCCGGCAATTTGATCTGTTGACCTTTGGTCGCCGCCTGTACGCCGCCGCCCAAACCTCCCCCGGCAGCAGCACCGATGGCTGCGCCCTTACCGCCTCCGGCAATCGCACCGATGATGGCTCCGATGCCTGCGCCTGCCCCGACTTTCTCGGCAGTGTTCTTGCCGCGTGAGCTGCCTTGCTTGCGGTACTGATCGGTTTGAATGTTGTAGTACTTGCCGCCAGCCGAGATACGGTCCAGTTGCAGCGCGACGACGGATTGGCCGGCAAATTTGCCTGCGCTCTTCAACTCAACAATGTGGCCCTCCACGTCGTATCCGGCGGGGATGGCAACCTCGCCCTCCACCGCAAGCGGCGAGTCAAGCGTGGCATGGAATGTCTGTCCCTGCTGACTCGTTTCCGAGTCGATCGTGTCTGACAGGCGCACCGCCATCGTCGTTCCGGAAGGAATCGTCACCTTCTGTGGTGGCGGTGGTGGTGGCGGAGTTACGGGCGCAGGAGGGGCGGTATTGGTCGCTACTGCCGGAGCCGGTGTCGTATTCACCGGAGTATTGTCGCTGGCAGCGGACTGGGTATGGCGAGGACGGCTGGCGCGCGGCTTGGACGGCTTGGGCTGCTCCACTGGTGGCGGTGGCGGAGTGGCCTGTGCCGTTTCCTGCGGCGCGACTGGCGCCGGCGGGGCCACTTGCAGGTTATTCACAACCTGCTTAACGCCCTCTTCTGACGAGGCGTAACGCGCTGCGGCGTCGCGCTGCGTATCGTTGTCCACCGTACCCGCAAGGGTCACAGTGCCGTTTTCTGCCTGGACGTTGATCTGTTTTCCAGCCAGACCTGAATCTGCCCCAATTTTGGTTTGAATGTCCTTGCTGATCTGTGCGTCGTTAGGAGCTTTGCTGCATCCCACGGCTAAGCTCAGCAGAAACACAAACCCAATGACGTAGAGAGATACTCTCGTCTTCATGGAATCACTCCTGATGTGAGTAAACCCGATTCTAATACCTTAGATGCTGAATGGTGGCTGAATTTCGGACCAAAATTTGACCGGAACCGGTGTTTGTACCTTGCCGGGAAAGATTCTTTACAAAGGCTTTACAGAGCAAACGGTCATAACCGGATGCAAAGCCACACGTGAGCACGCCTCAGCTCTGGTGCAAGAACTTGTAGTCGAGGATCGACACTGCCAGGGAAAAACTGCCGTCGCTTTTTGGCACATCTTTTGACCGGATGACCCTGCCCTGGCAGAGCACAGAGCTGTTCTTCTGTCCGGAAATTTCTTCGGGCATCTCGAAAACCATTTCGATCAGAGTGTTCTCCGGGAGCTGGCTCGGCCCAAGCAGCAGGACCCCGGATTGGCTGAGATTTTCAATGACACCCTCTACCCACGATCCCAGGTTCTTCACCCGGTAGCGCAAGGGCGCGTTCAACTTCAGACGCCGGGCGCGAGGCACCCAGGTGGGCTTCTTGTGGCTGCTCCGGCGGCGGGTCGTAGTAGCGCTGTCAGTGCTGCTGCGGTCCACGCGCTCGGTGCGACGCATGGTTTGCCAGTCATACCGGTATTCGGCGGCGCAAAGCAGACAAACCTGGTAATAGTCGCCGTCAGCAGCGCGACGGGGCCATGAAAACTCGTGCGAGCAGCGGCCTAGCATAAGGACGTCCAATATTTTCTGAGCCATTGAAGTACGAGCCGGCAAGTCCGGTGCAACCATGATGTACCCAAGGCTAGGACTTTGGTAGGTTACTTTCGTTTTAGACCATCCCGCATCGCAAGCGCACGGTTACTTGTGCAACGTGTTGACGGCGCGTGTTGCGGCATGGAAGCCACACATCCCGTGAACGCCTCCGCCCGGAGGAGTCGAGGCCGAGCAGAGATAGATGTCGTGGGCGCTGGTCGCGTAATGACGCCAGGTGGGGCGAAACACGGTTTGGAACAGAATCGCAGAGCCTCCGTTGATATCTCCACCAACCAGGTTCGCATCCATGGCTTGCAGCGCTGTGGGGGAGAACACTTTTGTGGCGAGGACGCACTCCCGAAATCCCGGAGCGAAGCGCTCGATCTGCGCTTCCAGGCGCGGCAGCATGTCTACCGTTGACCCATTCGGGACATGGCAATAGGCCCAAGCGGTGTGCTTGCCTTCGGGAGCGCGCGAGGAGTCGAACAGAGACGGTTGCGCCAGCAGTACGAACGGACGTTCCGCGTGCCGGCGGGTGCGTGCGGCTTTCTCCGATTCGGCAATCTCAGTCGCTGTGCCTCCAAGATGTACGGTGGCGGCACGGCTACATTCTGTAGCTCTCCAGGGAATGGGCCCACTTAGCGCGTAATCCACTTTGAACACGCCGGGACCGTAATTCCATTGTTGCAGCTGACGCCGGTAGCTTTCGCTGAGTCGCTCTCCGGCCATTTGCAGCAGTTGTCGCGGAGTCACGTCACACATCGTGAGATCTGACTGGTGGAGATCGGCCAAGCGTTCCACGCGGCTCCCGGTCTTGATTCCTCCTCCAAGCCGGCTGAGGTGGCTGCACAGCGCATCTGTGAGCGATTGTGCTCCGCCGCGTGGTATCGGCCATCCCACAGCGTGCGCAGTGGCGGCGAGAATGATGCCAAACGCGGCACTGAGAGGCTCACCCAAGCGGAGGAAAGAATGGGCAGCCAATCCTGCAAACAACGCCTTAGTGCGCTGGTTTCGAAAGTTGTGCTCCATCAGCCATGTTGCCGGCTGAAATCCTCGAAGGCCGAACCTCGCCATCAGGAAAGGGTGCTTCGGCAGCGCGGAAATCGGACCGAGCAGCCCCGGCGCCAGCGCAGACCAATGCTCCACCAACGGAGCGAATAATCTTCGCCACGCTTTTCCATCTTCTCCAAGGCGCCGCTCCGTTTCCTCGAGATTTCGTTCGAGAATCACGGCGGAGCCATCGTCAAGAGGATGAGCTAGAGGCGCACTGGGATGAATCCATTGCAAGCCATGATCAGCAAGTGGAAGGGAATTGAAGAACGGCGACCCAACCGCCATTGGAAAGACGGCGGAGCCGAAGTCATGCAGAAATCCGGGCAGCGTGAGTGGAAGTGTGCGAGCGGCTCCGCCAGGCTGCGGCTCGGCTTCGAAGACCTCGACTTGCAGGCCAGCTTGTGCCAGAACGATCGCAGCTGCGAGGCCGTTCGGGCCGGCTCCGATCACGTTTGCGCGACCCTTCATTCGCGCGATCCCATGCTCGTGGGCCACTCGACGACCTTGAGTTCCCCATTCTCGTCTTTCGTGAGCACCGGGGCGTAGGTGCCCAGGTACTCTCGCTTCCACCAGTTGCCGGTTGCGCGCTTCTCCGCCATCGAGGTGAACCAATACTGCCATAGAACGGCGCGCACCTGCTTCGGTGCCGCGTTCGGGAATGGATTCGCGCGGAAAAGGCTCAGCACGTCCTGGTTGTTGGATAAGAGCCGTTCTTCGGTGCTGACCACGAACATGTTGTTGCGCCAGGATCCCAGCGACGCGAACCAGAGGTTCCAATCGAATCGCGGCTGGTAGGGCGCGTAGATCCCTGGCGCTTTGTCGAGCGCCTGGGGCTTGTACCGGAACGGGTAGGCAGTCCAGTTTTGACCATCGTTCGAGCCCTGGAATTCGATCTCGTATCTGCCGCGCGTCATCACCGCAAACAGTCCGTAGCTATTGGCGATGCGAAACGGCTCGAGAGCGTTGACTGGAACTCTCGGAAGCGGAAGTCGCGGCTGAAGCATCCAGAGAAGCTGCGCTGTCGTAGCGTAAAACATCCATAGCAGTACCATGGCGCGCAGCGCAACGGTCAAGGCGCGTGCTCCCTCCACAACACTGTGAGTTTCCCCGTGATGCGGCACGCACTCTACCGCTTGAGGTTGGAACTTGCTGCCGAAGATTGGGGCCAGGAATTTGTCGTCCAGGAGCAGGACGCCTAGCGCCAGCACCAGGTAATTCAGGAACGTGTAGTTCGCGCTGACGATCACGCCGACTTGCCATGCCGTAACCAGGAAGCAACAGATCACGCGGAAGCGGCGTGGCAGAAACATCATCCACACCAGCAGCAATTCCATCACTAAGGTTCCCAACGCAGTGAGCCAATGAAATGCATGCGGGAGATGCTGCAGATACCAGCCGATCCAGGTGGGCAAGGGCCCATTCTGGTAATACTCATCCATCGCGGTGAGGGTACGCCATTGAGGATCGCCGCTGAGAAGCTTCACCAGTCCGGACTCGAAGTAGATGCGAAACCATTCCCATTGCAGGAGGAAAAGGCTTAGCTGCGACGGCGGCGAGTGTTCGCCCCAGCGCGGCCGAAATCCCGACGGGGCAAAGAACAGGGAGATCAATCCGGCCTCGAGCAGCATGCCGTCGGACTGGTACCCGGAAAAATCCTGTGCCGCGCTTACGAACGAGAGAAAACACACCCAGCAGATCAGCAACATTCCGCGTGGCCAGATATTGAACACCAAGAGCAGGGAAGCGATCATTCCCGCGATGCAAACTGCCGACAGCATGCGTGGCCCGCTGGCAATCCAGAGCAGGCTCGGCACCAACCAGAACTTCCATGAGCCCGCGGATCGCGCGACCGCCTGCAAATAGCCATCCGCGGGAAGAATTCCGTCCGGCCCGATCAGGCCCTGGATCTGGAAGATAAGGGAATAGAAAGCAGAGAAGTAGATCCATCCGAGTGCGCGCAGGAACAGCCAGCGGGGGATGAGCCGATCCGTCAGGCCCTGGTTTTAACTTGGAGATGAACAATCTCGCCCCCATTGGCGTGGATTATAAGCAACCCGGGATGGCGACGGGGGCGAGCAGCGCAGCGGCCTGTAAAATCATCCCAATGATGTCGAAGCGCAGCAATCAAGGTGAACGGCCCAGTCCCGATGAGAGTCGAGATGCTCCAGGAAATCAGGCGCCCATGAATGAACTGACTGCATTTGTTCTGGCGGGCGGGAAAAGCACTCGCATGGGACAGGACAAAGCACTACTGGAACTCGACGGCGAGACGCTGCTGGTTCGCGTTCTAAAGCTGGCAAGGTTGGTGGCCCCGCAGGTTCGAATTATCGGGGATGCCAAAAGGTTTGCGCCTTGGGGGGATGTGGTGGAGGACATCTACCCTGAGCACGGGCCTCTGGGGGGAATTCATGCAGCGCTGACTGGAACCCGGACGGACCTGAATCTCGTCTTGCCGGTTGATATGCCTTTTCTGGATCGGGCCTTTCTGGAATTTCTTATCCAGAAAGCGGCGGCGGGCTCGGCGGTGGTGACCGTGCCTCGAGCTGGTGGACGCCTGCACCCGCTTTGCGCAACCTATCGCAAAAGTTTTGCCGAAATCGCAAAACGCTCACTTGAGTCGGACCGCAATCGAATTGACGCGCTGTTTGATCAGGTGGAGACCCGTGTCATCGAAGAGGACGAGCTCCGGCAGCACGGATTTGCGCCGTGGTTGTTTCGCAACGTGAATACTCCGCAGGACTGGCGGGATGTGCAGGGGATGGATCCGCGAAAGCGTGGATCCACGCCGCATGTATCATAGGCCTGAGGCCGCGCTTCGTGTCTGCCCTGCCCAATTCGAGCCCCTACGTTGAATTCAAGGACGTAAGCAAATCCTTCGGCGATAACCACGTCTTAGACCATGTCAGCTTCGACGTCATGCCGGGCGAGACCGTCTGTATTCTGGGCCGCAGCGGAGTCGGAAAGTCGGTGTCGCTGCACCACATCATGGGTTTCTTGAAACCCGACGCGGGACGTGTCTTCGTAGCGGGCGAAGACATCACCGACTACTCCGAAATCGAGATGGAGCGCATTCGCAAGAAAGTCACCATGGTATTTCAGAATGGGGCCCTGTTCGATTCATTGACCGTCGGTGAGAATGTGGCTTTCCCACTCCGCGAACGCCGTGACCTTACCGAGGAACAGATCTTTCAGATCATTGACGGGTTGCTCGATATGGTGGGAGTCAAGGAGATGCGAGACCTTCTACCCTCCGACCTTTCCACTGGCATGAAACGATCAGTCGCGATTGCTCGCGCTCTCTCGGCGCAGCCCGAATGCATTCTGTACGACGAGCCCACCACCATGGTGGACCCGCTCATGGCCCAATTGCTGGGAGATCTGATCAAGCGCCTGAAGATCCAACTCCACCTCACCAGCATTGTCGTGACGCACGACATGCGTCTCGCCAAGAAGCTGGCGGACCGTGTCATCTTTCTGCACCAGGGGCAGGTCTTGTTTTTCGGTCCGTATGCGCAGATGGAAAAGTGCGGAGAACCCATCGTGCAGGAATTCCTGCAACTCGATCAGCTGACGCTGGCTGAATAGCAAATCCATCACCGAGGGCGAGGGGAACACTGGATCGCACAACTCGCAACCGCTTCCACTGAAACAACCAGCCGTCACTTTTGGCGGATAATAGCCAGATTACTCAAATAAACGGAGTTCATCATGACGCAACTGCATACCGATACGCTACACGGCGTCGCCGCAGCCCATTCCCCTCTGAACCCCGATGAATTGCAGAAGATCCACGCGTACTGGCGGGCGGCCAACTATCTTTCGGTCGGACAGATCTATCTTTACCGGAATGCGCTGTTGCGCGAGCCGCTCAAACTGGAACACATCAAGCCGCGGCTGCTCGGACACTGGGGAACTACGCCAGGACTCAACTTCATTTACGTGCACTTCAACCGCATCATCAAAAAGTATGACCTCAACGCGATTTACGTCTGCGGGCCCGGCCACGGCGGCCCCGGCATGGTTGCCAATACTTATCTTGAAGGGACCTACTCCGAGCTGTATCCCAACGTTCAGCAGAACGAAGAGGGAATGCAGAAGCTGTTCAAGCAGTTCTCGTTTCCAGGAGGGATTCCGAGCCACGCTGCGCCGGAGACCCCAGGGTCCATTCACGAGGGCGGCGAACTTGGCTATGCCTTATCTCATGCCTGTGGAGCGGCCTTCGACAATCCTGACCTGCTGGTTTGCTGTGTCGTCGGAGATGGCGAAGCCGAGACTGGCCCGTTGGCCACTGGTTGGCACATCAACAAGTTTCTGAATCCGGCTCGCGACGGCGCCGTGCTGCCGATCCTTCATCTCAACGGATACAAAATCGCAAATCCCACGGTTCTGGGCCGGATGAGCGACGAGAAACTGACTCAATTCTTCAGCGGTTGTGGTTGGAAACCCTATTTTGTCGAGGGAGACGATCCCGACGCTATGCATCAACTGATGGCCGGAACTCTCGACCGGATCGTGGAAGAGATTCGCGCCATGCAAAATGACGGCGATCAATTTCCGGACCGGCCGATGATCATCCTGCGCACTCCCAAGGGATGGACCGGTCCCAAGATCGTGGACGGCAAGCCGGTCGAAGGAACATGGCGGGCGCACCAGGTGCCGGTTGCCGATCTGCAACTCAAGCCGGAGCACGTGAAAGTCCTCGAAGACTGGATGCGGAGTTACCGGCCCGAGGAGTTGTTCGATAAGAATGGCAGGTTACTGCCAGAATTGGCCGAATTGGCGCCCACGGGAGATCGCAGGATGGGTGCCAATCCGCATGCCAATGGCGGTCTGCTGTTGCGCGACCTGGTCATGCCCGACTTTCGCGATTATGCCGTAGCGGTCAAGCGCCCGGGCTCACAGTTGGCCGAGGCCACTCGCGTGATGGGCGAATTCTTGCGCGACGTGATGAAGCTCAACCTTGACTCCAGAAATTTCCGCGTTTTCGGGCCGGATGAAACCTCCTCGAATCGCCTGGACCCCCTTTACCAGGTCACCGACAAGCTGTGGATGGAGAATATGCTGCCCGTAGACGAGCACCTGAGCCGCAACGGGCGGGTCCTCGAAATGCTGAGTGAACACATGTGCCAGGGCTGGCTCGAAGGCTACCTGCTTACGGGTCGGCACGGTTTCTTCTCCTGTTATGAAGCTTTCATCCACATCATTGACTCGATGTTCAACCAGCATGCCAAGTGGCTGAAGGTGACGCGCCATATCGAGTGGCGGCGACGGATCGCTTCGCTGAATTACTTATTGACCTCGCACGTATGGCGGCAGGACCACAACGGTTTCAGCCACCAGGACCCCGGCTTCATTGACCACGTGGTCAACAAGAAAGCGGACGTGGTTCGAGTCTACTTGCCGCCGGATGCCAATTGCCTTCTCTCGGTGGCCGATCATTGTTTGCGAAGCCGCCATTACGTGAACGTGATCGTTGCCGGCAAACAGCCTGCGTTGCAGTATCTCGACATGGATTCGGCGATCCAGCATTGCACCAACGGCATCGGCATTTGGGACTGGGCAAGCAGCGACAAAAATGCCGAGCCCGACGTGGTGATGGCATGCGCAGGGGACATTCCGACCCTGGAAACCCTGGCTGCGGTTGATTTGCTGCGCCAGAATTTCCCGGATATCAAGATTCGGGTCATCAATGTTGTCGACCTTATGACCATTCAGCCCAATGCGGAGCATCCACACGGGCTCTCCGACCAGGACTTCGATTCGCTGTTTACCGTGGATAAGCCGATCATCTTTGCTTACCACGGGTATCCCTGGCTGATTCATCGCCTGACTTACCGGCGTCACAACCACGACAACCTGCACGTGCGCGGGTACAAGGAAGAGGGAACCACGACTACGCCGTTCGATATGACGGTGCTGAATGACGTAGACCGGTTTCACCTGGCAGGAGACGTCGTGGACCGCGTCCCCCGCTTGCAGCGCACCGGAGCACACTTCAAGCAGGCACTTCGCAACAAACTGGTGGAACACAAGCAATACATCCGCGAGCGCGGCGAGGATATGCCGGAAATCAGCAACTGGACGTGGAACTATTGATGCGAGTCCTGGTCCTGAACTCCGGTTCCAGCAGCCAGAAGAGCGCGCTCTATGAACTCGGGGAGGATCTGACCGGGGATCCTCCGCCGGCGTTATGGCGAGCGGACATCGAGTGGTCTGTCCATGACGCAAAGCTTCGGGTGCAGACTTCGAATGGGGGCAGGGTCGAGCAGTCCGTTCCGGTAGGTGACCGGCAAAACGCGATTGCGCGCATGCTCGAGACGCTCTGGAACGGCCCGACAGCAGTGATTCAGAATGCCGGGAGCGTCGACATCGTTGGCCATCGGATTGTTCACGGCGGGCACAAGCTGGACGCTGCAACCGTCGTCACCCCGGAGGTTAAGGGCATCATCGCACGCGTCGCCGCGTTCGCGCCGTTGCACAATCGCGCAGAACTCGAGGGCATCGAGATAGTGGAACGGATCATTGGACCGGTGAAGCAAGTGGCGGTTTTTGACACGGGTTTTCACCGCACCTTGCCGTTGCCGGCGGCCGTCTACCCCGGGCCGTATGAGTGGTTCGAGCAGGGGATCCGGCGCTACGGGTTTCATGGCATCAATCATCAATACTGCTGTGACCGGGCGGCGCAGTTGCTGGATCGGGACCGCGGCTCAATGAAACTGGTGAGCTGTCACTTAGGAAACGGATGTTCGCTGGCGGCCATTGATGGCGGCCGCAGCGTTGATACAACAATGGGATTCACTCCGCTCGATGGTTTGATGATGGGGACACGCTCAGGTTCGGTCGACCCCAGCATTCTGACTTACCTGATGCGCCAGGGCACGATGAGCGGCCAAGACCTGGATGACGTGTTGAACAAGAACTCCGGCCTCTTAGGTATCTCTGGAATCGCAAGCGACATGCGCGAGATCCTGGCCGCGGCGCGGGAAGGGAATGACCGCGCAAAGCTTGCCTTCGACATTTTTGTGCACCGGCTGCAAAGTGGGATGGCATCCATGGCGGCGTCGCTGGGTGGAATGGATGTATTGGTGTTCACT
Organism: Terriglobales bacterium; assembly: GCA_035652095.1. Lineage (GTDB taxonomy): Bacteria > Acidobacteriota > Terriglobia > Terriglobales > Acidobacteriaceae > DASREM01. Next base: position 29,464 of record DASREM010000013.1, read on the forward strand.
GCTGGAATCGGCGAGCACTCTCCTGAAGTGCGAGCCGCTTCATGTGAGCAGCTTCGCTTCCTCGGAATCGAGCTGGACCCTGATGTGAATGCTCAGTCACCTGCGGATCATGCGATCTCAACCGCAGCGTCTCGAGTCAAGGTATTGATCATCCGGGCGCAGGAGGATTGGGCGATTGCGAAGGCATGCAAGCGGCTGAGTAGCGAATCTTAAAACCCAGAAAACGCTGAGAAAACACAAAATTCGCCGAAGACGAACTCAGACACGCCTCAAAGCGGTGGAGCGCTCAGAATCCCTGCGCCACCAGTTTCTCCAGCGTGACTGCGCTCGGCGCCCCTTCCGGATGCATCATCTTCTCGACATACTTCGCAATCAGATCCGCTTCCAGATTAACGGGATCGCCCGGCTTCAGTGAGTTGAGGTTCGTCATCTCGACCGTGTGAGGAATGATGGCAATCGTGCAACGGTTGCCTTCGAGCTTGGCGACGGTCAGGCTGATTCCTTCAATGGAAATCGACCCTTTGTAGACCGTGTACTTTTCAATCTCCTGCGGAATTTCGATGTGCAGCCACCAGTTCCCCGAATCTTCGATGCGTTCCAGTGCGATGAGCTTGCCTACGCCGTCCACGTGACCCTGGACAATGTGGCCCCCGAAGCGGCCGTCCGCTTTCATCGGTAGCTCGAGATTCACCAGCGCGCCCTTCTTGATGCGCGAAAAAGATGTGCGGGCCCAGGTTTCGGGTGCGAGATCGGCGCAGAACGAGTGCGGCTTAATATCGAGCGCGGTCAAACAAACTCCACTGACCGCGATACTGTGGCCCGTGCCCAGTTCCTTCGGGGCATTCTTCGCTTCTATGGTGATGCGGCGATTTTCACCCTTTTGCGCGATGCTGGTGACACGCCCCACTTCTTCCACAATGCCTGTAAACATGAGACCTCCACGATAAGAACTTTCTATGATAAACACCCGGTCGACCCGGGACTGTGACCGAGCTCACCTCGAAGATTCAGTGATTGCCGTAGGGATCCCGAAGGTATCCTTCCACCGCAAAGTCCTCTCCGAAGCGATGAATCTGGAACGATTTGACGTATGCGGCATCGCTGACGCGTTTGAATCCCGGACCGGCGGCGAAGGGAACGGATCCGGTGCCTGCGAGGATCTTCGGTGCATAGTAGAGGAACACCTTGTCCACAACGTCGGAAGCAAGCGCAGCCCAGTTGATCATCGCACCCCCTTCCACGACGACACTGGTGATCTCAAGTTCACCGAGAAGCTTGGCCACGCCGCGCATGTCCGGGCGTCCGTCGGTTGACGCGTATGGCACCTGCTCCACGCGAATGCCATGGTCCCGCAATTTTTTCTTCTTACTCTCCTCGGCAAAAGAACAAAGCACGAGTACATCGTTTTGGGCCGTTTGCACCAGGCGCGACTCCAGAGGCAAGCGCAGATGCGAGTCCACGACAACACGCAGCAGCGGGCGGCGCCGCGGCAGTCCGCTGCGGTCCGTCAGCAAGGGATCGTCGGTGGTGACAGTCCCCACCCCGACCATGATCGCGTCGTTTTCATGACGGAGTTGCTGTACGTGAGTCCGGGCTGCCTCACTGGTGATCCATCCGCCGGTGCTGCCTCCCGCACCTGGCGGCTTCGGCAGACCGGGATCGGCGGGCGGTGGCGCGATCTTGCCGTCGAGCGTCATCGCCGCTTTCAAGATAATCAGCGGAGTCCCGGTGGTGATGTACTTTGCGAAAGCCTCGTTGAGCTTACGGGCTTCCTCTTCCAGGATTCCGGTGGCGACAGTAACCCCGGCAGCGCGCAACAACTTGAACCCGTTTCCGCTCACCGCAGGGTTCGGGTCCGGCATGCATGCGACCACGCGCCGGATGCCGGCGCCGATCACCGCGTTTGCGCAGGGTGGCGTGCGGCCCTGGTGCGAGCACGGTTCCAGATTGATATACAGAGTGCTGCCGCGTGCTTTTTCGCCGGCCTGCTCGATGGCGAGTACTTCGGCGTGTTTGCGGCCCTCGTAGGTGTGAGACCCGGCACCGACTACATTTCCCTCGTCGTCCACCAAGGCGGCACCCACGTTTGGGTTGGGCGAGGTAAGCCCGACGCCTTGGCGGGCAAGGTCCAGTGCGTAACGAAGGAAGAACTCTTCATTCGAAGCGGGCACTAACGCCACTCCAAGGGTTCAAGTAATACTTGAGCATTCACGAAAAGAGAGACTCTACAAAGTCCTGGGGATTGAATGGTAGAAGGTCCCCAACTTTCTCGCCAACGCCGACATAGCGGACGGGAACTCCCAGTTCGCGGGAGATGGCGACCACGACTCCGCCCTTGGCTGTGCCGTCGAGCTTGGTGAGCACGATTCCAGTCACTCCCGCACTCTGGGTGAACAGTCGAGCTTGCTGCAGCCCGTTCTGACCTGTGGTAGCGTCCATCACCAGCAGGGTTTCGTGCGGCGCACCGGGAATGATCCGTTGCGCGGTGCGGCGCATCTTTTCCAGTTCCGCCATCAAGTTTGACTTTGTATGCAGGCGCCCCGCCGTATCTACGATCACGTAATCCGTTTTGCGGGCTGCCGCCGCTTGCAATGCGTCGAACAGCACCGCCGATGGATCTCCGCCAGCTTTGGTCTTGATGACCTCGGTTCCCGTGCGCTGGCCCCAGATATCGAGCTGTTCAATCGCGGCCGCACGAAAAGTATCGGCAGCGCATAACAGGACCGTCTTGCCACTCGAACGAAACACCTGGGACAGCTTACCGATGGTAGTGGTCTTGCCGGTTCCGTTCACCCCAACCACCACAATAACTTCAGGGGAGCCATCTACCGCTTTCACAGGTTGCGTATTCGAGGCAGTTAGAATGTTTAGCAGCTCTTCTTTTAACAACTTCTTTAACTCATTGCCGTCCTTGATCTGCTTGCGGTCCGCTTTCTGACGCAATTTTTCCAGCACTTCATGCGTGGTGGTGGTGCCCAGGTCGGCGCCAATCAATGTAGCTTCCAGGTCATCAAGGGTGGAGCGGTCGATCTCCTTGGTAAACGCGACGACTTCCTCAATGCGCTCGCTAAGGTTCTCCCGTGTGCGGGAGACTGCCTCCTTCATGCGCTCGAACAGGCCCGGCTTCTGTTTTTCGTCAAGACTGCCAAAAAGGGTTTGAATCATAAGAGTCCGACTCAATTATAGCGGTCAGAGCCAGGCGGGCGTCGTTGCGCGGTTCATGCGTTTGAGGATCGGTGGGGTTCTGTACTCGGATCAACCGTTGGAAGTTTCCGCGCTGGCCGCGGCCGATGCAGCCTTTTGCAGCGTCGGCGCGATGGCCACTGTCGGAACCTGGGCCGGGGGTGGGGCGGCCATGCCTGCGCGCTGAACCCGCACCTCTCCGCGATGGTACAGGGCGTCAAGCGCAAAGACAGCTGTGGGGTCGAGGCGCTTTCCCGAAAGTGAGTGGATGATGCGCAGCGCGTCGTGAACTTCGTGGGCCTGCTGGTAGGGACGATTGGTGGTGAGGGCATCGAAAGTGTCGGCCACTGCAATGACCCGGGGCAGCAGGGGAATGTCGTCTCCCTTGAGCCCATGGGGATAGCCGCGCCCATCCAGCGATTCATGATGCAGTTCGATACCCGGAATCATGTCTTTGAGTTGCGCCACCGGGCGCAGGATGTTCGCCCCCTTGGTGGTATGCGTCTTCATAATCTCGAATTCTTCCGCGGTCAGAGCGCCTGGTTTTTTGAGAATTCGATCTTCGATTCCGATTTTTCCCACGTCATGAAGCTGGGCCGAGACGCGCAGGATTTCGATGAAGTTCTCGTCCAGACCCATCTCTCGTGCGATCAGTACCGAATATCGGGTGACGCGATCGGAGTGGCCGCGCGTGTACGGGTCCTTTTCGTCAACCGCCCCGGCCAGCATCTGGATCGAGGCCATGAACAGCTCACGATTCTCGGTCGCAGCCCGCTTCAAGTCGAGCACGAACTGCTCGAGTTCCTCCGACATGGTATTGAAAGTCTGGGCTAACTCCCCGATTTCCGTCCTGGTATTGATCTTCACGCGCTGTGAGAAGTCGCCGCGCGCGATCGCACGGCTCGATTCTGTCAGCACTTCCAGTGGGTTGGTGATGCGGCGTGCCGCGTAGATGCTGATGCCGATGCTAAGAAATACGGCCAGGCTGGCGAGCAGGCGCGCCGTGCGTTGCATCTCGAACACGCCCCGGTACGCCTCGTCCCGCGGTTTCTGCACCACAACCGCCCAGTCCAGATTGGTCACCGGGCTGTAGGTGCCCAGCATTTTCGTGGAACTCTTTCCGAGATGCACGTTGAATTCGCGGGTAGCCGCCACTAATTGCGCCTTGCTGCCTTGTTCCACGAAGTTGTGCACGATCTCGAGATTGGTCATGTCCTGGCCCGTGGCATAGTCCGGCGTGGCGCCGGCCACGAGGCGTCCCTGGCTGTCCACGACGTACGGTGTGAGACCTCCGCGGTTGACTTCCTGCAGTCGCCGAATCAGGAACTGCATATCTTCGACCGCGCCAATCATGCCCAGGAAACGCCCTCCATACATGACCGGAGTGCTGACCAGCATGACCGTCCGCGCCGACTTGCCGCTGCCCACCACCAGGGGCTGTCCGTTGTAAGCGCGTCCTTCGCGCCCCGCGTTGTAGGCACGTTCCAGTTCACGCTGAAGAAAGGCGTCGGGGGCAATGCGCCCAGCCGAGATTCCCTTGGCCTCGGAATTCAACAGCGTTGCGTAGGCCAGATCTTCCGACGAAGAAACGAAATTCTCAAGCAGAGCCCGAAGTTCCGGAGCTTCCACGTGCTCGGTGGTGATATCGCCACCGCTGGTGACCTGGAGCGCGGAAGACAAGTTCGCCAGCATGATACGCAACGACTCCTGATGCTGGGCAATATCGTCAGCCAGCGAACGTGTGACTGTATTTTGCAGAAGCCGTTCGTTGGTGATCAGGCGGTCCCGATTGATGGCTTCCACCTGTGCCGAGTAGAAGTACATGGGGACGACGCTGATCAGCACAAGAACGCTGATGATCGCGTACAGAATCGGAATGCGCGATGGAATGGGCAGTTTGAAAGACAAAGTGGGCTCTAGGGCCGCCCTTTCAATCGCGGCCGCGCTCCTGCACTCCATAAAATTTTACTTCTTGTCGCGGCGAGAAACCCTTGACACGGACGGACAATGCCATTACCAAAGTACCGCGGATGACGGGTATTTCCGCTCGTTCCTGGTTCGCGGTTTGGCAAACGAAAGTAGAGCTTGAGGTAGGAATGGAATGACTGACAAAGGGGAATTTGTTGTGATATGGGAATTCCGCGTTTCGGCGCAGCAGAAAGAGCGATTTGAGGCTGCTTACGGCCCTCAGGGAGCCTGGGCTGCGCTTTTTTCGCAGAGTAACGATTTCCTGCGAACTGACCTGGTATGCGACTTCCAAGACCCTCTGCGATTCCTGACTCTCGACTTTTGGACCTCTCGCCAAGCCTATGAAAGCTTCCGGCAGCAGCACGCGGCGGAATACAAATCCATCGATCAACATTGCGAGGCAATGACCGATAGTGAGAGAGAAGTTGGAAGATTTGTTCGCCCAGGCGAGAGCGGCGGCTAGCGGGCCTTCGTATACAGGTGGGTTTCGCTTTTGGCACTCCGGGTCATCAGGTCGCGGATTGCCTCCTGTGGCGATTTGCCCTGGCTTAGGATGGCATGCATCTGTTCGGTGATGGGCATTTCGACGCCGCGGGCGTGCGCCAATCCAACCGCTGCCTGTGTCGTGAACACTCCCTCCGCCACCATGCCGTGCATAGCAGCGATGATTTCCGGAAGGCGGCGTCCCCGTCCGAGTTCTACTCCCACGCTGCGGTTGCGCGACAGCCCTCCCGTGCAGGTGAGGACCAGGTCTCCAAGGCCTGCAAGTCCCGACATGGTTTCCTGCTTCCCACCACACGCCGCAACCAGGCGCGTGATCTCGGCCAAGCCGCGCGTGATCAGCGCAGCAACGGAATTGTGCCCCAGCCCCAGTCCGTCGCAGATGCCCGCCGCGATCGCGATGGTGTTCTTCAATGCCCCGCCCAGTTCCACCCCCACCACGTCGTCATTGGTATAGACCCGCAGGCCGGGGTCGCTCAGTTCACGCTGCACAACTTCACACGCAACTGGATCGCTGGATGCCACCGCCACGGCCGTGGGATCTCCGCGTGCCACTTCCTTGGCAAAACTCGGTCCACTCAACGCAGCAATCCGCCAGGCGTGCTGCGGGCCCAGGACGGAAGCGATCACTTCGGTCATGCGTTGCAGCGTGGACTCTTCAAGGCCTTTGCTGGCGCTGACAAACAGCATGTCCGGTCGCAGATGCGGGCGCATTTGCGCAAACAGTCGCCGGCAGTGCTGGGACGGCATTACGCTGAGCACGATTTCGGCGCATGATACAGCTTCTTCGAGGCTCTGGGTTGCAGTCACAGGCTCCGGGATTTGGTGCCCGGGGAGAAACATCTCGTTGACGTGTCGCGAATTCACCGACTCGCACACTTCAACTTCATGGGCCCAGAGCTTCACCTGATGTGCGCCCTTCCGCCCCAGAACGATGGCCAGCGCCGTACCCCAGGCACCCGCCCCAATCACGGCAACGCGGCTCATCCGCGCCTCGAGCCGAAGCGGGGTTCCGTCCCCCCGACGAGTCTCCGGATATTTTCGTGGTGCTTGAGGATGATCAGTAGCGCCGTTGCCGCCATGAGCGCGAGGTTTGCGGGGTGGCCGCCGTAGTCGTGCAGCGACCATGCCGCAAGCGGAAACAGTGCCACTGCAAGAATCGAGCCCAGCGAGACGTAGCGGAATAGAAGCACAACCGCGATGAAGATGCCGACCACGAACAGCAGAGCTTTGGGCGCAAGGATGATGAACGACCCCAGGCCGGTAGCCACGCCTTTCCCCCCGCGAAATTTGAGCCATACCGGAAATACATGGCCGATTACGACGAAGAAGGCTGCAGTGGCGGCTCGTAACCCGGACACGGAAGAGGGCTGCATCCAGTTGCCGTCTCCGCTCAAGGCCAGCGCTAAAATCACGGCAGCGGCGCCTTTCAGAGCGTCCAGCAGCAAGGTTGCCAGGCCAAGAACCGGTGAGGTTCTGGAGACATTGGTCGCGCCAATATTGCCACTGCCGGTTTGCCGCACATCCTCGCCGCGAAAAATCCGGACCAGAAGATAGCCGAAAGGGATCGATCCCAGCAGGTAGCTCAACCCGGCAGTGATTAGCAGGCTCATGGAATGATCGCCACTGGCCGAATGTTACCCTAGCGCAAAGCTTGCCAGCTTCTCGTATCTCGATCCCCCGCGTCCGAGGTGGCTGAGATAAAGCGAGAATTCGCGGGCTGTCATCGTACCAAAGTCAGGAGCGGGCATTGCCGCTAATTTCTCCTGCAGGCGCTGGAACCCGCGATTCGGTTTGTCGCCCTTCTGTTTTCGTGGATTTCCGGACCCGCTGCCTCCGCGTGCCAGTGTCAGATGCGGGCTGAATGCGCGATCCTCTTTAGGGATACCCAAAGAAGATGTGACATCGTCCACCGCCTTTGCCAGAGCGCCAAGCGCAGGGCCCGCTTCGATTCCGATCCAGAATACTCGCGCCGATGTCCTGGTGGGAAAGAAACCATGCCCGCGCAGGGCAATATCCATGCTGTCGCCGCGGACCTGGCCAAGGGCACGTTGGATCGCTTCCACTTCCCACTCTGATTTTTCTCCGATGAATTTCAGCGTGACATGAAGCGATTCCGGACGCACCCAGCGCGCATCTGGCGCAAAACCCTCCATGCCCTGCATGAAATTGGCAATGCGCGCCCGGATCGAGTCTTCAATATCGATGGCCACAAAGATTCGCATCGTCATCTCGGAAGAAAGCTACATGAGCTTTCGCCTTACCATGTCGAGGGCTTGCTGGGTCGCGAACCAGCGGACTCGCTTGCGATCCCCGGCAAAATTCTTTTCCACAACTTCCGTCCCCAGGTCAGAACTGAATCCGATAAACACCAAGCCTACCGGTTTCTGGGGTGTTCCTCCGCTGGGGCCGGCGACACCGGTGATTCCGATCCCGAAGGTTGCCTGGGTACGCTTGCGAATTCCTTCCGCCAGGGCTTTGGCCACCTCGCTACTCACGGCGCCATGGGCCTCGAGCATTTCTTTGGGAACATCGGTGAAGGTCGTTTTCAGATGGTTCGAGTAAACCACCGCTCCGCCGAGGAAATAACGTGAGCTCCCGCCAACGGAAGTGAGGCGTTCCGCGAGCAGCCCGCCGGTGCAGGACTCCGCCACCGCCAGGGTCGCGCTCCTCATCTGCAGATAGTTGCTGACAATCTGCTCCAGCGAATCGCCATTATCTGAGAACACGAAGTCCCCGAGTTCAGCCTCGATTTTGTCCACCAGTTCGTCCACGCGCGCCTGCGCCTCTTCCAGCGTGTTTTTGCGGCTCCTGAGGTGAAGCTGGATTTCTCCAGCCCCGGCAAGGATCGTAGTCTCAATATCAGTGTAGGTCTTATAGATGGGGGCCACCCGAGAGTCACACAGGGATTCGCCCATCATGGCGATCTTCAAAACGCGCGTGGCAATGAACTGCGCCGGCAGCTTGGACCGCAGCCGCTCCATGCATTGTTGATCGAAAAGGGCCTTCAATTCGTGTGGAGGCCCCGGCAACAAGAGAATGATCTTTTCTTGGCCATCATACTTTCCGCTGATCCACTGCCCGGGCGCGGTGCCATTCGGGTTGGGAAGTACTACCGCCCCGGTAATCACATCGGCCTGCTTGGCGTTGTTCGCAGCCATCTTCCAGCCGCGAGAAGCGAAACGCTGCTCCAGCCAGGACACGATCTCGGGGTCGCGGCGCAAAGGAACTTCCAGCGCTTCGGCGACCGCCTCCCGGGTCAAGTCGTCCTCGGTCGGACCCAACCCGCCCATGAAGATCACGATGTCGGAGCGCGAAACCGCAATCCGTGCGGTATCGGTGAGGTTCTTTTGACTATCTCCCACCACAGTTTTGAATGTAACTTCGACCCCAAGTTGATTGAGCTTCTCGGTCAAGTAAAGGGAGTTCGTGTCCTGGCGAAAGGGCGTAAGAAGTTCAGAACCGATGGCGATGATCTCAGCATTCACACTGAAAGTGTAAATGAGGCGGCTACTCGGAAAGCAACGAACAGCCCTGCACATCCCAGGACAGATGGTGGATGCCGTTGGTCGTCGCCAACACGGCCGAGCGTCCCGGCGCAAATGCAATTCCTACCAGGCCCGAACCCGCAACTACCAGGACGGCCTTGCCGTCGGGCGTGATGCGAACGATGCCCCGCTTGCCTGACAAAGAAGCAGCAACGTAGAGGTTTCCGCTAATGTCGAAGGCCAAGCCTTGCGGACGTCCTAATCCGCGATAAAAGGTGGAGACGTTGCCCTGCGGATCAATCTTGTGCACGCAATCAAAGCTGGAGGTCGTGGGGCCGGTGACAAACAGGTCTCCCTCGGGTCCGAATGCCAGGTGATAGGCCGACACGCTCGGCTCCAGGGTTGCGAATACGAAGATCTGGCGATCGCGCGCGATTTTGAAAATCGTACCGCTGCGGTCCCCCACATACAGGTTCTCGTTCTTGTCGAATGCGATTCCAGTGGCGATCCCCATGCCCTCTGCGTAGGAAGTGACCGTACCGTTGCCGGCAACCCGGTACACCGTGCCATCGAAGCGGGACGAAACATACATCTGTCCGTCCCGGTCGAACGCGATGGCGGTGGGGTTCATCATTTCCGAAAGGAATGGCTTGACGTTGTAATTGGTGTCAATTCGATAAATCGACACCGGAACTTTCTGTCCCCGGTTCCCCGAGAAAGTTGCGTAGATATTCCCCTCCGGATCGAGAGCGGGATTGGTCACCGGATGCAAAGTCTCAGTGATGGGGACCGCGACGTAAAGTTGGTGAGGATTGCTGGCATGGCCATCGGTCGCGACCGTGACCGGGCCCGATGACGCTCCCTGGGGCACACGCGCCACGCAAAAATCGTCCGAACTGACCACCACGGCCCCGGGGACGTCGCCGAAAAGAACTCGCGGACGCCGCAGCTCCAGCGGACGCAGCCCGCTGCCGGTGATCCGCACCTCTCCGCCGGGCAAAGCGGCGTTCGGGTAGACCGCCTCAATGTGCGGCTTACCGTTAACGTTCTTTTTCCCCAGAAGTTTGTCGGAAATTCCCATCCAACTTCCTTGCCGTGCATTTCTAGCGCGGCAACCAACCGAGATGTAACGCGACCTGCATCACTATCAAGGCGTAAATTCCAGCCCCCATATCGTCTACCACGATGCCCACACCGTCCGGCAGCCTCTCCAGCATTCGAAGGGGTGGCGGCTTCACGATGTCAAAGCCACGAAAAAGTATAAAGCCCAGCAGAAGAGATTGCCATGAGACCGCAACGGCAATGAAGCTGATCAGCTGACCGGCAACTTCGTCAATGACCACGAAACCCGGGTCCTTGAGCCCGGAAGCCCTGGAGATCCTGGTGGCCGCGGGGATACCGATCGCTACGGCGAGTCCTGCCAGCAACACGGTGAGCGCCAACTGCAAGTTGAGTGGAACCAGCCGCATGATTCCGAACCAAAGCAGCGCGGTAGCGGCTGACGCCCAGGTTCCCGGACCCGGCTTGATCAAGCCAGTACAGAAGAACGTTGCCGCCAGCTTTGCCCAAAGAGGAGCATGCGAGCAGGTGCGCCGCCTGCCCTCGGTGGCGATTGCACAACTAGATTGTCCCCCGTTGCTGGCTTTAGTCTTCATCGAGCTGATTCGGATTCGGAGCGGGCGCGTTGTCGGAGATATCTCGAACGGGGGAGGAAATTACGTACTGACCGCTTGCCCACTTTCCCAAATCAAGCAATCGGCAGCGCTCGCTGCAGAACGGAAACTCGGGGTCGGTGCTTTTGACCGACTTCTTGCATATTGGGCAGCCGAGTTTGACCGAGCGCTTGCGGGCCATAATCCCTATTTTAGATGGCTGAGCAAGCGCCGGGGCTCAACTTTATCGTTCAGACAATCCTCGCGACGAGGTCATAGTCGTGGGATTCGACGATCTCACAACGATAAAACTGCCCCGACTCGGGCGCCAACCCCTCAGGAATTTCGTTCACAAACACCTTGCCGTCGATTTCCGGCGCATGCATTACGGTACGGCCTTCCAGGAGCAGTTCACTTTCATCGGAAGGACCCTCGAGCAGCAGGTCAAATTGTTTGCCCACCAGCAACTTCTTTTTCCGCAGGCTGATCTTTCTTTGGATTTGCATCAGGTGCTTGCGACGGCGCTCGATTTCCCGGGCCGGCACCTTTTGCTCCAGGGCAAAGGCGGCTGCTCCCTCCTGATCGGAATAACTAAAGGCGCCCATCCAGTCCAATTCCGCCTGTGTCACGAAGTCGCAAAGCTCCAGAAATTCCGCCTCGGTTTCTCCCGGAAAACCCACGATAAATGAGGAGCGGAGTGTGACATCGGGGATCGTGCTTCGCATATTTTCGATGTTGCGAAGAAACAAGTCCGACCCGCCACCGCGTTTCATCCGCTTCAGGGCAGCCGGGGAGGCGTGTTGTAAGGGAACGTCAATGTAGGAACAGATCTTCTCGTGTGCGGCAATCGTCTCCAGCAGCTTGCCGGTGATCTTGTTCGGGTAGGCATACAGAAATCTCACCCAGCGCAGCCCCTCGATGCCGGCGAGTTTCTCCAGCAACAGAGCCAGGCCATCTTTCAAGCCGAAGTCCTCGCCGTAACAGGTTGTGTCCTGGCCGATCAGCGTGATTTCCTTGACCCCCGACCTGGCCAGTCGCTCCGCTTCCGCAACCACTGACTCGAAGCGGCGGGAACGAAACTTTCCACGGAGCTGCGGAATGATGCAGAAGCTGCAGGGATGATCGCACCCCTCGGCGATCTTGATGTATGCCGTGTAACCTGGCGTCGCGAGTACTCGCGGCGTGGCTTCGTCGTACAAATAGTTGGGCAAATCGGAAATGGCACCGTCCCAGCTCTCGCGAGAGAAGCGGCCCTGCGCCGCGCGCGCAACGGCCTCCGGACGCGACTGCAAAATCCGGAACGGAGAATTGGAAGCTTGTGCGAGGCCGGAAGCGGAAAGGACTTTCTCCAGTTCACCCGTTCCGACCACCGCATCCACCTCGGGGATGTTTTTTTGGATCTCGTCGCGAAAACGCTCCACCAGGCATCCTGCAACCACTAACTTCCGGGCCTTACCCGAGGTTTTGTGGCGGGCCATTTCGAGGATGGCATTGACCGACTCCTGCTGCGCGCTTTCGATGAAAGAGCAGGTGTTGACGACGATTACGTCGGCATCCTCGGCGCGGGAGATGAGTTGCGCCCCGGCTTGGGACAACATGCCCATCATGACTTCGCTGTCGACCAGATTTTTCGGGCAGCCCAGACTCACGAATCCCACCTTGGTACCGTTGGAAGATTGTTTCTCGGACGAATCCGGAGGGGCTACAGTAAGGGTTTTTTCCTGCATGCAATCTTGTTATTTTAGCATCGAACAACAAAGGTAATGGCATCATTCAGTGCAACCAGCATCACATTCATCTGAGCGGAGGAATATGACTAACTTGCGAAAACTTCCGATTTTATTGCTGTTCACACTCATCGCCAGCCTTATGGCTTCGGCCGAATCCAAGAATGAACTGGGGCTGCTGATCGGGGCCACGGTGGTGCCGGATCAGACCATCAATTCCAGCACCGTACTGAATGGAAAGCTCAAGTTCAGTAAGGGAGTGACCTACCAGGCGACCTATGCGCGCCGGCTTCTGAATGCGGGAATCGCCGGTGTTGATTTCGAACTGCCGTTTCTGGGCACGCCGAATGCCGACATCAGCTCCAATGATCTGAACACGCCGACCGCTTTGGCATCGTTGTTCATTACCCCGGCGCTGCGCGTCAAGTTGTTTCCCAATGCGGGCATTTCGCCCTGGGTCAGCGTCGGGGGCGGATATGGCAGGTTCGATGAAGGCAGCAAGTTGCAGAGCGGCGCGGCCAATTTTGGTCCGAAAGGAACCAATACTGGCGTCTTCGAATATGGCGGCGGAATTGACATCCACGTGATCTCGTTGCTCAGCCTGCGCGGCGAGGTCCGGGATTTCTACAGCGGGCGCCCGCAATTCAATGTCCTGACCCAGAATGATCGCCAGCACAACATCGTTGTCTCTGGCGGCTTTGTGGTGCATTTCTAGCTTTTTTCCATTCGGGGTTCCGCGCCGGCGGGACCCCTTCCTTTCCAAGATACTCCCGTTAACACTTGTCCGAATGCACCAAGTCAGATAACGGGCTTAGCTGGCGCGCTGAATTCCGCGTGCTAGGCTAACTCAGATCAACCTACAACGTGTTTCAGGAGGAAAGATGCCGGTCCCTCGCGTGGCTGTAGCCCTGTTGATGGGTGTCACGATCCTGGCCGGAAGCGCAGCCGCTCAGGCCAAGAACGAACTGGCGGGAAGCCTGGGGCGCACCTTTATCTCCGATCACACGGTGCCGAATACGAATTTCTTCGACAACACCATCCATTCGGGCAAGGGACTCACCTTTGAAGTCACTTACGCGCGGCACTTGCTGGGCAATGGAGGATTTGCCACTCTCAGCTTTGAAGTGCCGGCCGCTTTCAATCCTGATGAGGACCTGAATTACGGCATCAATGTCATCCCCAAGCAGTACAGTTCGTTGTTCATTACTCCGAGCGCGCGCCTGAAATTGTTTGCCGATACTGCGGTCGCACCCTGGTTCAGCTTTGGCGGGGGCTTCGGACATTTCTCGGAGAGTTCGGAACTGTTGTTCGGCGGGACCAACCCGGGAAAGACCGGTACGACCACCGGGGTAATTCAATTCGGCGGCGGCCTGGATGTGAAGATCTGGAGTGCGTTCCGTCTGCGGGGTGAGGTTCGCGACTTTGACTCCGGCGTACCGCAACTCAATGTCGACACCGGCAAGACCCGGCAGCACAATCTCTACGTCGGGGCGGGCATCGTCTTCGAATTCTAGTCCCGGCGGCCAGCCGCGCAGATCTCTTCGAACAATTCCGGAAGACGCCGGGCATCCTCCACTGAATTTCCAAAGCGAGCGTGCTCGTAATGCCGTGTGAATCGGGCAACGCGGTCGTGCATTCCCAGGTCGTTGATGCATCCCAGGAATTCCTCCGGAGTTTGGACGTCGGACTTCTTCCAGCCCCGCCCTGCCAGTACTTTGATCGTGCGCCGATACCAGATCGTTGCCGCCATTTGCGGAGCGGTTTCAGGATGAGTTGCGACGCGGCGCATGCGATAGAGATTCCATAGCCGGCGAGCATTCGCGGCAGCCAGTAGCAACAGCGTGGCGAGGACTGCTCCGATGGTCCACTTGCCGGGAGCCTCAGACACCGTCCCCTGCACCCGCCGCGCTGCGTTCAGCATGGAAAGATAATGGGCCGTGACCCAATTCCGCATGCTTTCGAGCAGCCTGCGACTGCCCTGCGTCGCGGTCTGTCCAAGTTGCTGCTGGTGACCGCTGTCGTAGTTGACCACCCACTCTCGCCAGAACGATGACATGGCATCGAGATAGAGCAGGGCGCGGCTCCAGCCAGTACGAATTTCCGGCAACGCCGCGGGAGTCGGGTCGAACGCGACCCAGCCATATCCCGGAAAGTAGGCTTCGACCCAGGAATGCGCGTTGCTGGCCCGAATTACATATTGCGAAGTGAGATCGTTATATTCCCCGGTCTGAAAGCCATTCACGATCCGCGCCGGGATGTGCAGAGTCCGCAGCATGACCGCCATGGCGGAGGCGAAGTATTCGCAATGGCCCTGCTTTCGTTCGAACAGGAAATTCGCCAGCGGATCGCGGGGCAGTGCTCGCGGCAACTGGAGCGTGTAGCCGAAGCGGGAGCGCAGATAGGTCTCAATGGCGACCGCTTTGTCGTAGTTGTTGTTTCGCGAACTCGTGATTTGCTCGGCCAGTTGTGGAATTCTCGGGTCGATCGCGGGTAGCTGCAAATAGTTCAGCAGAATTTCCGCAGGAGTTGCGCCGGACGCCTCGCGCAGATTTGCCGTCCCTGCTTCCCGCAGGATGGACGAGGCCTGGTAGGCGATGACCGGGTGCTGAATGTCGAGATCAAACACTCCACCGCCGCGATCAACGGAGATTTCCCGGTAGTTGCCTTCCAGGATTCGTGGTGTCGCTGCCAGGAAAAAGACATTCGTGCCTACCGGTTCCATCAACACGCGGTAATGAATCGGCCTCACGATCTGCCGGCGATAATCTTCCGCCCCGAACTGAGGCAACGCATAGCTGCCATCGGGCTGATGCGGCAGGATGAATTTCTCGTGCGTGTTCGACCAGTTAAAGCCGTCGAAATTGTTCAGGGTGATCCCGCGCCACTTAAGGTTGTAGTTTCCGCCTTGCTGGCCATCAATCTGAATGTGCATCACGACCGAACTGGATTGCTGAATCTGTCCGATCTTGCCCAGTTGGACGCGGTCGCTGAACCCGGTGCTCAGTTCGCGTCCTGGAGCGTAGGCGCTCAAGTATCCCGCCGATGCGCGGGGCAGTACGAAGAAGATCCCGCCTGCTCCCAGGACGATAAGCACAAGCAGGATCGGAGCGACTCCTGACAAAGCGAAGGCCATATGCCGGTAAGCGAGGGTGTCGCCCGATTCACGCGACTGTACAGTAGCCTTGCTGGAGGCGTGCCGCATTTCCATCAACACAAAGGTCAACACCGCAACCAGGATGAACGCGGCAAACGCAAATAGGAAGACGCTGTCCACGGTGAGTACCGCGGCGGCCAGGACCATCAGAAATGCGAGGACGGCCAGAAAATACCGGTCGCGGTCCCGGTGCGCTGAGAACATGCGCACGACCATCACGAACAGTACGAGATGGACCGTCGAGTTGAGGAAAGCGCGCGAGATCAGAAAGTAGTCCGTGACATAAAAAGCCACGTAGAGCAAAGTCAGAATCGTGGTCCAGCGTTCCGGGATCAGCCAGCTTCGGCGGTTCGCGAGTTGGTAGCCGCGCAGCAGCAGCGCGCCTCCTACCACCATCACGGTCGGCAGGTCCAGGCCGCCGGTGGAGGCCAGGGTCCCGAATCCCGTCAGCACCAGCAGATAGAGCGCCACCTCCAGGTAGCGCTGTATGGCCATCGGCAAGGTGATGGTTCCGGATTGTGTTCCGCCGGAGGGAACCATGGGTCCCTTCATTTTTCGCGAATCCGAGCAGAAAGGGAAGACCCGGCGCTGAAAACCTCAAATCGAAGGTCACCGGGGTGATTTTGATTTCTTGCCGCCCACCTGGAGCCCGCGGCGCGGATGTTAAAATGGTTCGGGTCAGACATCGGTCCCGCGCGACGCGTTCCCGCCAACCCCGCCAGGTCCGGAAGGAAGCAACGGTAACGGGCTCTTGCGTGTGCAGTGGGTTGCCGGTGTCTGGCTTTTTCTCGGTCCAGCGCCTCGCCGCCTCAGATTAATTTCGATAAACTTCTCATTAGCGATATGCGTTAGACATTCTGCTGCGCTTCCTTCAGAATACTTGGTTTTATCCAGGAGACATCATTGAGCAAGCTCATGCGCGCAAAAATCAGCGCCCTCGGCACCTATGTCCCGCCACGCCTTTTGACCAACAACGACCTGGAAAAAATGGTCGAGACCACCGACCAGTGGATTCTTGAACGGACTGGAATTCGCGAGCGCCATATCGTAGACAAGGGCGTTGCCACCAGTGACCTGGCGACTGAAGCCGCACGGAAGGCGCTGCAGGAGCGTGGTCTTGTCCCCAGCGACATCGAAGCCATTATCGTGTCCACCGTTACTCCGGACATGTTTTTTCCTTCGACCGCGTGTCTGGTGCAGCATAAGTTGGGGGCCAAGGGAGTGTGGGGTTTCGATTTGTCAGCGGCATGTTCAGCCTTCGTCTACGGATTGCAGACCGGCGCGCAGTTCATTGCCACCGGCGCGCATAAGAAAGTCATGGTCATTGGCGCCGATGTCATGTCCTCCATCATTGATTACACCGATCGGGCGACCTGCGTGATCTTTGGCGACGGCGCCGGCGCTGTGATTCTCGAGCCCGCGGAAGATGATTCAGTGGGATTGATAGATTACCTGCACGAGATCGACGGTTCGGGCGGTTGCGCGCTCTATATGCCCGGCGGCGGAAGCGCGAATCCTTCCACCCATGAAACCGTGGACAAGAAAATGCACTACGTGCACCAGGACGGACAGACGGTCTTCAAATTTGCGGTACGCAAGCAGGCGGAGCTTTGTGAGAAATTGCTCCAGCGGAACGGTTTGAAGGGGCCCGACATCGCTGCTTTCATTCCCCACCAGGCCAATCTGCGGATCATCAAGGCCACCGCGGACCGGCTCGGTCTGCGGCCAGAGAGCGTGATCGTCAATATCGATCGCTACGGCAATACGACTGCCGGAACCATTCCCCTCGCCATGGACACCGCCCGCAAGGAAGGCAAGTTAAAGAAGGGCGACCTGGTGCTGTTAGCGTCGGTTGGTGCGGGCTTCACCATTGCTGCAGCGTTGCTGCGATGGGCAATCTAAGTTTCGAAGAGCCGAGAAATTGGTGAGTGCGAACAAGGCAATCTCGTTTCGGAATACTCGGGACTGGATAATCTCGGTACTCTGCGCAGTTGTTTTCAGCGGGCCAGCTATTTTGGCGGTTTTGTTTTTTTGGAATGAAGTTACATTCTGGGTCGCGATGCTGGCGAGCGTAATCGTATTCACTTTTCTATTTCGCTTTGCATTGTTCAAGATCCCGAAAATCCTTCGGAGCGGTCGCAAGTAATCAATCTCTGGTCAAACAGGCGAAATGGATCCCACCAGCGAAAACCGCGTCCGCGAAATCTTCAATCGCGCGAATTTCATTCGTGATCTCGGCATCGAACTGGTGCGAGTTGAGGATGGAATCTGCGAGACGATCTTGGTCCCCTCGGAACGCCATTTGCAGCAGCATGGCCTGATTCACGCTGGAGTTCTCGCCACCATGGCGGATCACACGGCGGGCGGTGCAGCGGGCAGCATTTTGGGCGGGAAGGGGGACGTCCTGAGCATTGAATTCAAGATTAACTTCCTGCGTCCCGCGATTGCCGATCGCCTGCGCTGTTATGCCCGAGTGCTTCGTGGCGGGAAGACGATTGTTGTGGCTGAGTCAGAAATCTTCGCCGCCAAAGAAGGCCAAGAGAAGCTGGTATCCAAAGCTACGGTGACGCTTGCCGTACGCGAGATTTAGGCGCCTACATCCCGTTCGACTTCGGCTGATCGAACGCTTTCTGCAAGTATTTCCTCGCTTCTTCGAGTGCCCCTTGCGTGTTGTCGTTGGTTTGCAGCGCCTGGCGGTACTCGTTGGTAGCTCGCTCTCGCTGCCCGGTGATATCGAAGATCTTGCCCAGCTGGATGTGACTCCAGACCTCGGTCCAGCGCGGTTCGCCGTCGCCGTTTAAGGACTCGCGATAAGCATTGGCTGCGGCCTGGTAATTCTTCTGCAAGAAAAACACTTCGGCGACCCGGTAGTGAGCCAGGGAACTGTTCTTGTTTACTTCGAGCGCCTTATTGAACTCGGTCAGCGCCCCGGCCATGTCCCCCTGCTGTACCATCGCCTGGCCGCGCATGATGGAAGCGCGCAGGCGAACGTCGGTGGAATTCTTCAACACGTGGTTGTTGGGATCCACCACGATTCTGCGCGGCTTACCGAACGTCTCCACCGTGAAGGCCGAGTCGGTTCCCACCACCTCAATCCGCTTGTTTTCTGTCTTGCCATCGGTGTCAATCTTCAGATCGACGGGCATCCGGAACAGGTCGAGGTCCTGATTGATCTGGCCGACCACGCGGAAACCTTTGCCGTTTCCCAGCCGATAAATTGTGTACTTGGTCTTGAACTCGGGAGCCCCGGTCGAGTCGAGCCATTGCGAGAAAAACCAAGTCAGTTTGTCGCCATAGATCTGCTCGGTGACCGCTTTGAAATCGTCCACCGATGCGCTTTTTCCCGCGTACTTTGAAGCGAATGTGCGCATCGCCTGGTTGAATTTCTGATCGCCCATCACCCAGCGCAGCATGTGCAGAATCATCGCGCCCTTGTCAGTCACTAACGACTGGAACTCGGGAGAAAACTGGTCCATCTTTCCTACGCTGGAAAGAGGCACCGTGTCGTAGGCGAGGGCGCCGACGGACATGTCTTTGACCGCTTCTTCCAGTCCGGCTTGCCCGGCCGCATTTTCCACGTAGAGAGCTTCGGAATAACGCGCGAAGCCGTCACTGATCCACCAGTCGTCCTTCGACGCGGGACTGACCAGGCCTCCCCACCATTGATGGGCGATGGTGTTGGCCAGCAGACGGTAGTTGATTTTGTCCGTAATGTTGCGGCTTGCCAGCGCCGCAATTTCCGGAGCGTACGCCGAAGGAACCGTGTCGTCGGGAATCTCAACTACGTTCAACTTATTCGTCGGCCCGGGCCCAAACAGAGTGATGTAGTACGTCGCCTCCTTGATCGCCGTATCGGCGTATTCGGCTCCCAGGTTCTGGTGGGTAGGCTTGAAGAACACATGCAGGTCCATCCCGGCTTCGTCGCTCTTAAATTCCTGGAACTGCCCTGCGATGATGGTTCCAGGGAAGCTGGGCTTGTCCCAAACGAACGCGAAGGTCTTCAAGGGAAGCCCGCCCGCAGTGCCTTTCTTTGCTGCAGGTGTGGACGTCGTCGAGGTACCGCTCCCAATCGCCACCATGTGCGCCGGAACGCTGATGCTCATGGTGGCGGTGAAGCGGTTAATGCCGTAGGCATTCACCGGAAACCAACGCCCGGCGTAGAGAAGATAGCTGGTATCGTCTCCGATCGATGCCAGCTTCAATCCTGGCACTGGGCTGTCGTCCGCAGAATCGAGGACGCCTTCATAGTCAAAGGTGAGCGTGGTCGAGGAATCCTTGGCCAGGGTGCTCGGCAACTGCACCCGCACCGTGGAGTCCTGGGTTACGCGTTCCGCGGTGAGAGGCTTATTCGCGGCATCGATAACTTTGTTCACGCGGAGGGCGTTATGCAATTCGAAGGTTGCAACGTTCAGGTCCTCCAGGGCCGTGAACTTGACCTTGGCGCGCGCCGCGATGCGGTGAGTGTGCGGACTCAGTTCGGCCTCGATCTGGTAATCGTCGACACGAAGGCGCAGTTTGTCGGCGGCCCATCCCGGCAAAGCTGCCAAAACTAACGCGAAGGCAAAGCAGACAATCAGAGCCCGACGCAGACGCCGAGTGTGAAAAACCATTAAGGGCGATCTCCTGGATTTCCGGCTAATCTCTATGATGAAGATTCTGAACTAAAAGATGCTGTTACCACAAGGCTTAGCAATTTGGAGATATCTGCGTGACGCTTGCCGCTGTTCCATGCAACAGAGTCAAGATTTCGTCCGCTGCCCGATCGGCTGGCGCTACAAGGCTCTGCGAAGGCCCCCGAAGCAGGTTCTGGACCAGCGCCAATCCTTCTATCATTTTGTCGCGCGCGGGTCCAAAGGGCAGGATTTCGTTCAGCCGTCCCACCACTTTTTCAACGGTGAAGTTCTGCTGGACCAGTTCGGGAACTACTTCCTCCCCGGCAATCAGGTTCACCATGGCGAAATGCGAGACCTTGACCCGCGGCTTGCCTAACAGGTAAGTCACCGGGGAAACCCGGTAAACCATAACGAATGGTGTGCCCATCATGGCTGCCTCGATAGTCGCCGTACCGCTGGCGATGATCCCGGCCCGGGAATGCGCTAAGGCCGGCAGGGACTCGGGAACCAGGTGGATCGGCAGGGGCCGCGCGATCAGCGATTGTACGAACTCGCGTTCAAGAGTAGGCGCTACCGGTAACAAGAATTCGTGGCTCCAGCCTACGTGCTTGGCTGCTTCCAGGATCGTCGGCAGGTTCATCCTCACTTCTTTTACCCTACTGCCAGGCATGAGGGTGATCCATTGCTTGTTGGCATCAAGCTTGTACTGCGCTGCATACTCGGCCCGCTGAATCACCGGGAAGGGAAGGTTGGCCAACGGATGTCCAACAAAAGTGGCGTCAACCCCTCGATCGCTGTAGAAGCGCTCTTCGAAGGGAAAGATTACCAGTGCCTTCTTCACGTACTTCCGGAGCAGCCTTACCCGGCCCTGCCGCCACGCCCAGAATTGTGGACACACGTAGTACACGACCGGGACTCCTCGCTTGTACATCTGGCGGGCGACACGCCAATTGAATGCGGGGGAATCGATCACCACGGCGAGATCCGGTTTGCGGTGATCCGCTTCGGCGATGAGCTTGCGGAACGAGCTATAGATCTTGGGTAAGTGGCTGAGGATTTCCGAAATGCCGACAACGGCGAGATCCCTGGTGTCAACGACATTGTCGCAGCCCGCTTGCCGCATGCGCTCGCCGCCAACCCCGAAGACCTCCAGGGAAGCGTCCTGCCGGCGCAACGCCTGGATCAGCTGTGCACCATACATTTCGCCGGAAGCTTCGCCCGCTGAGATCAGGATGCGCACGAATTATTGTAGCGTGAGGAGCAGGAGGAGCTAGTCGTCCCCGTTCGCAGTAACTTGCGATCCCGCGATGGTCGGCATCTCCTGGTCCTTGTATTGCAGTTGATAAAGTTTGTAGTAGATCCCGTGCTTGGCCAGCAATTGCTGGTGCGTGCCCATCTCGCGAACGCAGCCTTTGTGCATGACAATGATCTTGTCTGCGCGCTGCACCGTGGACAACCGGTGCGCAATGATCACCGACGTCCGGCCTTCTACCATGCGGCTGAGGGCGTCGCGGACCCGGAACTCGGTCTCCGTATCCACGCTCGACGTTGCTTCATCCAGGATAAGGATCCTGGGATTGTGGGCCAGCGCGCGAGCAAATGAAATCAACTGCTTTTGACCCGTGGAAAGCGTGCTGCCGCGCTCTCGAACTTCTTCTTTGTATCCGGTCGGCAGACTCTGGATAAATTCGGCTACGTTGACATCTTCCGCGGCTTTCCTGACCTCTTCGTCGGTAATCCACTCGCTTCCCAGACGAATATTGCCCTCGACGGTCCCGGTGAACAGGAAAGGATCCTGCAATACGATGCCGAAGCGGCGACGCAGGCCGGCAAGGTCCATGTCCCGCACGTCCACTCCGTCGATTCGGATCGCGCCCTTCTGTACATCGTAGAAGCGCATGAGCAACGAAATGATTGTGGTCTTACCTGCCCCGGTATGACCCACGATGGCCGCGGTCTCCCCAGGTTCGATCACGAATGAGACATCGCGCAGGACCCAATCCATCTCGGCGGGCGTGCCCGCTTTGGGTACGCCGTTCCCGGGAATACCCGGCTCGTCTTTTTTCGCCGATACAGCACGGTAGGCAAACCACACGTGATCGAATTCGATCCGGCCTGGTCCTTCAGCTTCCTTGGTGACCGAAGGAGACGTAACCTCCACCGGGGTATCAATCAATTTGAAAACCCGCTCTGCTGAGGCCATCGCCGACTGCAGGATGTTGTACTTCTCGCTTAAATCCTGGATCGGCCGGAAGAAGCGCTGCGCGTACTGCATGAATGCCACCAGCACGCCAAGGGTGGCGATTCCGTGGAGGACGTTGTTGCCGCCGAACCAGATCACGCACGCAATCGCGATCGCGGACAGGACCTCGACCACCGGGTAATAGACCGCGTGCGCCATGATCGCGTCTTTGAACGCGTCCATGTGGAGCTCGTTGACCTTGGAAAATTCGTCAAAGGCACGCTGCTCGCGATTGAACAGCTGCAGCACCACCATGCCGCTGACGTGCTCCTGGAGGTAGGCATTGATGCGGGCAATCGCCACCCGAATGCGGCGGTACGAGTCCCGGACCTTGTGCCGAAAAATATTGGTCGCAATCCCGATGACCGGCAGCACGGCGAATGTGATCAGCGCCAGCTTCCAGTTCATCTTCAGCATGATGCCGACGATTCCCGCCAGCACGAATACGTCTTCGAAGATGGAGACCACTCCGGCTGTGAACATCTCGTTCAGCGCGTCCACGTCGGTGGTGACTCGGGTGACGAGGCGTCCGACCGGGTTCTTGTCATAGAAGCCAATGTGCATCCGCTGCAGGTGACGGAAGATCTGGCTGCGCAGGTCAAACATCACCTTCTGCCCGGTCCACTGCATGAAGTATGTCTGAAGATATTCCAGCAGGAAGCTGATGGAGATCGCGCCCATGAACAGAGCCGATACCTGAGCGATTCCTGCCAGGGGCTTGTCGCTGAGGAAGAAATCAAAGGGAGTGCGCAGCCCGGGCACCTTCACCAGGTATCGGTCAATGGCAATCTTGGTGAGGTAGGGCCCGAGGACGTCGGCCCCAGCCTTTAATACGATCGCAACCAGGGCGATCGTAGTCTGCCACTTGTAGGGTTTCAAATACGTGAGCAGCCGCCTCATCAGGCGGCTGTCGTACGCTTTTCCTAATACTTCTTCTTCCTGGTGAGCGGCCATCTGTTAGCTAAAGAGTACCGTAATTTGATGGAAGTGGAGGCGCAAAGGATGAATTTTCATGCGCATCAAGGTCGGCAGTCATTGGCGGCGGTGTCCACGGGCGTCGAAGCCGTTGCTTCG
Source organism: Terriglobales bacterium (assembly GCA_035652095.1). Classification (GTDB taxonomy): domain Bacteria; phylum Acidobacteriota; class Terriglobia; order Terriglobales; family Acidobacteriaceae; genus DASREM01. Next base: position 53,066 of record DASREM010000013.1, read on the forward strand.
ACGTTTGCCTTCAGCCACATCTGCAAAGGTTTAATGACTTTGATCTCTTTGTCCACGCCCCGTAAATCGTTTTTTAATCCGCCCACGTGCCCTGGATTCTGCGGAGCCCCGAAATAGTTGGCGAACACCAGGTTCTGGACGAAATACCCTCTTGGGATGCTGGCCTTGATGATTTCAATTTCCGCCGCCCACTCATCTGACGGAGCCTCATGCGTCGAGTTCTTCAAGTCCGCGGAGTCCAGCAATTCGCGCAACTCTGCCAGCTTCTCAGGAGTAACCGAGGACTCAGATACCCGGGCTGTCAAAGGCTGACCAGCCTTTTGGCTACCCTCCTCGCGGTGATAGCGTCCGTCGCTGTAGATGACCTCGCATGTGCGTTTGAGCTGAGAGTTTCCAGCGTGCGAAGTCTTAAACACAAGCAGATAGGTTGCGGCGCGTGCAGCGTCCGAGTCGGCGGGATTGTCAGTGCCGGGCCTGCAACGGCTCGCGTTGCTTTCAGCGACGCGTTGATGCGGTGCTTTCTGGATGGCGCTCATCCACTTCAGAAGCGGTTCGACTGAGTCGTGGAAAGGTTTTCGGCTGTCAGGACTCTTGAAGACGAGATGTTGGCTTTCGTGTTCCCGAAAAATGTCGAAGGTAACAAAATCGAAGGTGAACGGTGTTGGCTTGTACTTCACTTGGTCCGGCGTAATCGCTCTCAGGTTTTTGTCGTTTAAGAGCAGTTGCAGGCTCTGAAGTTCTGAGGCCGCCAACTGTCCGACGAAAACCCGGGTTTCGGTCCGGACTTGCTGCTCCAGCCGGTAGTTTCCAGTTTGCGAGACCAGCACGCAAACGTCCTCACCGGGTTGGCTACGCTCCATCCGCGCTAAAGTCACCGACTCGGAAATGGGCGGAGCGGTTTGTCCGTTAGAGACAGACAAAGCCAGCACAGCTAACGTTAGGATGCGACCCAAGACCCGACGCATGGCGACATTACAACATACACGGCGGCAGGCGATAATACCCTGTGCCGCTCGGTCTCTACATCTCCGTTCCTTTTTGTCGTACTAAGTGTACTTACTGCAACTTTGCCTCGGACGTATTTTCCAGGGCAGTCTTCGGCCGGTACGTGGACCGGGTTTGCTCCGCGATCGAAAATGCCAACCTGACCGCGCGTGCCGTGGGCGGAGTGTTCGATCTCGCGGTCGATTCGGTTTACCTGGGGGGAGGAACGCCCACTGTATTGGACCCCTCCGAACTGCAGCGCATGTTTGCAACCGTAAGGAACCAGTTCGCGGTTCATCCCGAGGCGGAAATTACGGTCGAGTGCGCCCCCGGGACTCTGACTCCAGCCGTCATCGAAAGTCTCGCAAGCTGCGGCGTCAATCGTGTCAGTCTTGGCCTGCAATCTTTTGTGGACCGCGAAGCGGCTTCGGTCGGTCGCCTTCACAAGCGCGAAACCGTGATTGCAGACATCGCTTACCTGCGGAGCGCTGGAATTTTCAACATCAACCTTGACCTGATCGCCGGCCTTCCTCATCAGACGCTGGATACCTGGCGCTTTTCGGTTGACGAAGTCATTGCTTCGGGTGTGCCGCACGTGAGCGTCTACATGCTCGAGGTGGATGAAGATTCGCGACTGGGACGCGAGTTGATCGCGGGCGGCACCCGGTACCACGCGCACTTTGTCCCTGACGACAATTTGACCGCCGATCTCTACGCGATCGCCTGCGAGCGCCTACAGGCTGCGAGAGTCGAGCAGTACGAGATATCGAATTTTGCGGGACGAGGCTTCCAGTCGCGGCATAACCTGAAGTACTGGACGCGACAGCCCTATTTCGGCTTCGGCGTTGATGCCCATTCCATGCTGCGCTCGTGCGTACCTGAATACGAGGCCATTCGTTTCTCGACTCCCGACTTGCTCGAAGATTTTATGGCTGCGAAGCCCGGCACCAGGACCGTCGTCGCCAGCCAAGCCGCTCTCGAGGAGTGCTTCTTCCTTGGATTACGCCTGAACAGGGGCGTGAGTCTGGACGAACTGCGAAGCCAGTTCGGAACCTCGGCGATCGCCCAACTGGAAGCGGTGCTATCAGAACTTGCGAGGCTCGAATTGATTCATTGGGAAGGAGACGTTGTGCGCCTGACCGATCGCGGCCGGCTGCTCTCCAACGAGGTCTTCGAACGTTTTCTGCAAGCCCAGGAAGTCCGTCAACCATCCTGATCGCCATTTGCTGCTGTTGTGTGCGCACCTGAGGTCTAGCTCTTTCGCACTCTTTTCCAGCCACGCCCGATCGTTTCTCATAGTCCTGGAAGAAATGGCAGACGAACAGATCCTCGCACTATTGACCGAGATTCGCGATCTCCAGAAGCAGCACCTGGAGAAGTACAAGATCGCTCTCCAGAACCAGGAGAAGGCACTTGAGGTTCAAAGGAATTCGGTCAGCCGCGCGCGCACCTTGCTGATCATTGTGGGCGCGATTGTCATCGCTCTCTACCTGCTGCCTACATTCTGGTTTGCCTCGAGTTGGGGACTGCGCTGCTTGTTGCGTCACTAGCCGCTCTCAGACCAACCGGTCGGTCTGAAGGTTTTTTCCCGCTGTGATCTAATCGAAAACGGATCGCTCTCAGCCCGATCGCTGAGGCCCAGTCTCTGTATCTGCTGACCGGAGGATGGTTTGGATTTTCAGCTCAACGACGAACAGCTGCAGCTCAAGAAAAGTGTCCGCGAATTTGCCGAGCACGAGATCGCGCCCAACGTCATGAAATGGGACGAGGCCGGCGAATTCCCGCTGTCCACCATCAAGGACCTGGGAAAGCTCGGCCTCATGGGGACGATATTTCCTGCTGAATACGGGGGCGCCGGGATGGGTTACGTGGAGTACGTGACCGCGATCGAAGAATTGTCCCGTGTAGACGGATCGGTGGGCATTATCGTCGCTGCCCATACCTCGCTCTGCTCAAACCATATCTTTCTTGCCGGAACCGAAGCACAGAAAAAGAAATATGTGACCCCCCTGGCCAGAGGCGAGTTCATTGGCGCCTGGGGCCTGACCGAGCCCTCCTCCGGTTCGGACGCAGGCAGCGCCCGCATGACCGCGGTGCGAAAAGGGAACAGTTGGGTGCTGAACGGAAATAAAACCTTCATCACCAACGGCCATTACGCCGATGTGGTGGTAGTAATCGCGGTGACCGATCGCGCTGCTCACACCCACGGTCTTTCGGCATTCGTGATCGAGAAGGACACCAAGGGTTTCCGTCCCGGGAAAAAAGAGAACAAGCTCGGGCTTCGCGCCAGCGACACCGCCGAACTCATCTTCGAAGATTGCGTGATCCCGTCCGAGAACCTGCTCGGCGCAGAAGGCAACGGCTTCATTGACGCCATGCGCGTGCTCGATGGCGGGCGCATTTCGATTGCCGCGCTCTCCCTTGGAATGGCCGAAGGAGCTTACGAAGCCGCTCTCAAGTATTCCAAGCAACGCCAGCAGTTTGGCAAGCCGATCAGCGATTTCCAGGCGATCCAGTGGAAGCTGGCTGATATGGCCACTGAAATCGAAGCCGCCAAGCTGCTCACCTTGCGTTCTGCCGCGATGAAAGACGCCGGCATGAAGACCACCCTCGAATCCTCCATGGCCAAGCTTTATGCCAGCGAGGTTGCCGTACGTTGCGCCAACGAAGGCGTCCAGATTCACGGAGGTTATGGCTTCATCAAGGACTACCCGGCCGAGAAGTTCTATCGCGATGTGAAGCTGTGCACCATTGGCGAAGGCACCAGCGAAATTCAGCGCCTGGTCATCGCCCGGCAATTGCTGAAAGATTAGATTCGGCCTCCCAAGCCCAACCTATGACATACCTTGCCCTACGACTTTCCGTAGTCTTTGGGCCAACTTGCTCCTTCGAAGTTCCATCATAGGAGTCCTGACGCGTTCCTTAGCGCGCGGAGCCCGAACTATGGTGTTGCGTGATGGCGCCCGGCAAGGCCGGCGTGTGTCTGTTGTGGTATTCATTTTAGGTCTCGCATTTACATTGACCGGCTGCGGCGGCGGGTCCTCGACCAGCAGTTCTCCTGAAACCACCCCGCCACCCCCGAACGCGTCGCTGAACCAATCCGTGAATCACATCATCTTCATGGTGCAGGAGAACCGCGGCTTTGATCATTACTTCGGCAAACTCCCTGCCTACTGGGCGGCGAACGGCTTTCCCAGCCAGTCTTTCGACGGACTGCCGGCCAACGCCTCAAACCCGGCGCAGACTGGCACCGGTACCATCAGCAGCTTTCATCTCCGCACCGTTTGTGTCCAGAACATGAGCCCCGGCTGGAATGAGAGTCACGTGGATTGGAACCGTACGGACCCTACGTCGGCTACCGGACTCATGGACGGTTTCGTGACCAGCGCTGCCGCTTTTGCCCTGAATGCCGGGCCTCCGGATGCGCCGATATTCGATATTCAAGGCTATCGGACCATGGGCTATTACGACGATAGCGATCTCAATTACTACTACTTCATGGCGTCGAACTTTGCCACCTCGGACCGCTGGTTTTCGCCGCTGATGAGCCGCACCCAACCGAACCGCCTTTATTTATTGGCCGCGACCTCGGCCGGACATGCCAACCCTCCCGCACAGCCACTCTCGAACAACACCATCTTCGGCCTCCTGGAGTCGGCTGGAATCTCCTGGAAAATCTACGAAACTGACCCCGGCACCGCATTCCTGGGAAATTTTCAGCCGTTTGAGCAACAGCACGTCGCCAACATCGTTCCGCTCTCTCAATTCTTCACCGATCTGCAGAATGGAACGCTTCCTGCCGTGGCGGAAATTGAGCCCGGCTATCTCTCCGATTTGGATGAGCACCCAGGGGACAATGTTCAGCCTGGAGCAGCGCATGTAGCATCCATCATCAACGCGCTCATGGCGAGTCCGGCCTGGAAGGACTCCGTTTTCATTCTCACCTTCGACGAAGGCGGCGGCTTCTATGATCATGTTCCGCCCCAGACGGCGGTGAGTCCCGACGGGATTCCGCCCATGGACTTGAACCCCGGCGATATTTGCACCACCACCACCGGCCCAAATTGCGACTTTAATCACACCGGATTCCGGATTCCGCTGATCGTGGTTTCCCCATTCACGAAGAAGAACTACGTCTCTCACACGACGGCCGATTCCACCGCAATCCTGAAGCTCATCGAGACTCGCTTCAATTTGCCAAGCCTTACCAAGCGCGACGCAGCCCAGATGGACATGACCGAGTTCTTCGACTTTGCCAATCCGCCCTGGATCACCCCGCCCAGTCCTCCTGCGCAGAATATGAATGGGCTCTGCGATTTCAAGGCAGTACCCTGATCGTGCTAGCGGAAGGCACGAGTCAGGATTGGACCGGCGATCGCAAGCAGTAGCACGTAGGCTCCGGCAATCGGCCCGAGTTGCGGTTCCACGCCCGCTCCGAGTCCGGCGATCACGATCGAAAATTCGCCGCGCGCTACCAGAGTCATTCCCGCCCGCAAACAGCCGCGCCGGTCGACCCCGGTTTTGTGCGCTGCCCAGTATCCGGTTGCGATTTTGGTCAGCGCGGTGACGATCCCAAGCGCGAGCGCGATGGGAAGCACCTTCGGCAAGCTGTGGGGATCGATCTCCAATCCAAAAAAGAAGAAGAAGATTGCCGCAAACAAGTCTCGCAGGGGCCGGACCATCCGTTCCGACTGCTCGGCAATCGGCGTGGAGAATGCAATTCCAACCAGGAAGGCCCCGATCGCAGCCGAGACCCCGAAGTGCTGTGCCAAGCCGCCCACCAGGAGCACCGCCCCGATCGTGGACAGCAAAACGATCTCGTCCGAGTCACTGGCCAATAGATGGCTGATGGCATGGCCGTACCTGACAGCGACGAACAGAACCAGCAGGACCGCCGCAACCGCAATCGCGACTGAGACCAGAATCTTTGTAGGTCCTCCTCCGGCCAGCAGGATCCCGACGAGCGGCAAATAGACCGCCATGGCCAAGTCTTCCAGCACCAGGACCGAAAGCAGCGGGGGAGTCTCAGGGTTGTTGAGCCGTCTGAGTTCTTCCAGCGTGCGCGCAATCACGCCGGATGACGAAATATAAGTGACACCGCCCAGCAGGATTGCCGCCAGCACATGCCATCCCAGAAAAAGGCCGGCAACTACCCCAGGCGGAAAGTTGAGTATGAAGTCCAGAATGCCGGACGGCAGGCCCTTCTGTAGATTGTGTTTCAGTTCTTCCCCTGTGTATTCCAGGCCCAGCATGAACAGGAGGAGAAGGACTCCGATTTCTGCTCCAGTGTGGATGAAGCCCTCACTCAGATCGAGAGGCGCCAAGCCGCCCTCACCAAACGCCAATCCCGCCAGCAGGTACAGAGGAATAGCGGAGATGCCGAAGCGCTTGGCCACACGAGCGACGATCGCGAGCCCGAGAATGGCGACGCCAAGCTCGACGAACATCGCCGGAATGTTGCGGGTTAAAGGAGGCATCGTAGATGGCGGTCAGCATAGCGTTTCGCCGCGGATATTCCAATTGTGTCGGTCGCTGCTTTACACTCGAAGTTTGAACTCCGATCTCAACGCGCTGATTGAACGAGTGCGCGCCGGCGATGCCCGAGCGATCGCCCGTGCCGTCAGCACAGTCGAAAATCGCTCTCCGAACTGGTCTGCTCTGCTGAAATCTCTGTTCACCTACACCGGGCATGCAAAGATTCTGGGTCTGACCGGCGCGCCTGGCGCCGGAAAGAGCACCCTGGTCGATCAGCTCGCCAAGCACTACCGCAAGCAGGATCAGACGGTCGGCATCATTGCCGTGGATCCCACCAGCCCTTACAGCGGCGGCGCCATTCTCGGCGATCGTATTCGCATGCAGGACCATTTCGCCGATCCTGGGATTTATATCCGCAGCATGGCAACACGCGGCTCACTGGGTGGCCTGGCCAGGGCCACTGCCGACGTGACCACCGTCCTCGATGCTTCCGGGCGCGACCTGGTCATGATTGAGACCGTCGGCGTCGGTCAGGACGAGGTTGACATCGTTCGCCTCGCCGATATCACCATTGTCATCCTGGTCCCCGGCATGGGCGACGATGTACAGACCATCAAGGCCGGCATTATGGAAATTGCCGACATCTTCGTGATCAACAAAAGCGATCGCGAAGGAGCCGAACGCGTGGAACGCGAAATCCGCGCAATGCAATCCTTGTCTACCCGTCATGACAACTGGACTCCGCCGATTGTGAAGACGGTCGCCAGTGACGGCAGCGGGGTTGCGGACCTGGCGAAAGCCATCACCGATTACGAAACGTATCTCAAGAAGGGAAATCTCGGGTTCAAACGCAGCGTGCAAAACTGGGAGCAGCGTTTGATGGAAATGCTTCGCGATTCCCTGATGGACCGGGCGCGCACACAAATGAAGGACGGCGACCTCAACCGTTATGCCGAGCAGGTCGCGGAGCACAAGAGAGACCCCTATACGCTGGTCGAAGAGATCATCAGCACCATAGGGAAGTGAGGCGGACTAGAAGTCTATGCTTACGATTGATCATCTCGGAATCGCGGTGAAATCGCTTTCCGCGGCCAAGGGCCTGTACGAGAAACTCGGGATGTCGATCTCGCCGGAAGAAACGGTGGAACAGGAAAAGGTCCGGGTCGTGATGGTCCCGGCAGGCGAGAGCCGGATCGAGTTGTTGGAAGCGACCTCCGAAGATTCCACGATTGCGAAGTTCATCGCCAAGCGGGGAGAAGGATTGCACCATGTTTGCCTGCGCGTTCCTGACCTCGCTGAAGCTGTCCAGCGCCTGAAGCAAGACGGCGTGCGCCTGGTCTCTGAAGAGATCAAAATCGGCGCTGGTGGACATCGCTACATCTTCGTCCACCCTTCCAGCAGCGGCGGGGTGTTGCTGGAGTTGGTCGAGGCCAGGCACTGACCATGTTCCTGTTCGCGGCTGACACGTCTGGAAAAAACGGCAGCATTGCCCTGGCCCGCGGCAACCGCGACGGCACTTGCGATGTCCTGGAGGTCGTGCCCCTGCAGGGGGGCACGTTTTCAGCCCAATTGATCCCGCAAATGATGTCCCTGTTGAGCGCCCACCAGGTTAAGAAAGCTGATCTTGGTGCGTTCGCAGTGGTCTCCGGGCCCGGTTCATTCACCGGACTGCGTGTCGGCCTGGCCGCGGTGAAGGCCCTGGCTGAGGTGCTCGGCAGGCCGATCGTCACCGTCTCGCTCTTAGAAGCAGTTGCATGGTTGGGAAGTTCACCTGGAACCAGGACCGCCGTGCTGGATGCCGGGCGCAATGAAGCCTACGTGGGCCGCTTCCGAATCAGTGACTCCGCCGCGGAGACCATTGAGGAGAAGTTGATCAGGCAATCGGAACTGCATTCTGCACTCGGCACGATCACAACATCCGACCAGAAAATCGCGGATGCCGCGGCGGCGAACGGCGTGTCGGTGGAAATGATCGCCGCACCGCGCGCCGATTCGATTGCGCGAATCGGCTGGAAAAAGCTGCTCGCTGGCACTACCGTTGCACCCGAAAGTCTGGACGCCAACTACATACGCCGCTCCGATGCGGAGATATTCTCCAAGCCTAACTCCTAGCTTTGAAAATCCGCACTGCCACTCCCGCTGACATCGCTGAAATGATCCGAATGGAGCGCTCTGCCGGCAGCGCGGCCCACTGGAACGAGGAGCGATATCATGCCCTCTTTAACCCGACCAGCCCACGGCGATTCGCACTCGTGATGGAGGCCGATGGCGTTGCCGGTTTCCTCATTGCCAGCGCAGTGGACCTTGAATGGGAGATCGAAAATGTCGTGGTGCGCGGTGAGTTTCACCGCCGCGGGTTCGGGCGTGCGCTGGTTCTGGATCTGCTTGAGCGGGCCCGCAAAGCCAAGGCAACTTCAGTTTTTCTGGAAGTGCGGGAGTCCAATGTCGGGGCACGCCGCCTTTACCAGGGCCTGGGTTTTGTCCAGATTTCACACAGACCGCGGTACTACTCGCATCCTGAAGAGAATGCAATCGTTTATCGTTTTGAGATCAAGTAATTGCATCCAATCTGGTGCAATGAACTGTCAAAAAGCAACCAATTTGGCATTGAAGCAGGGTAGGTCGTGTGGTACGTTTAGCTCGAAAACACCCGGTTAGGAGGTTGGCTGGATGCTTACTTCTCGGGATGCGCTCCTGGCTAATCACGACGAATTTCGCCGTCTCGCCCAGGAGCACACACAACACGCACAACGTCTGGATTCTCTCACCCAAAAGCGATTTCTTACGGAGGAAGAAAAGCTGGAAGAAGTGCGTTTGAAGAAGCTCAAATTGCGCCTGAAGGACCAAATGGAGTCCATCGAGCGCCAGTTCCGTACTCAAGCTCAACATCAGGTAGCGTAAACCCCGCCCTGCGTGGCGCGGCCTACGCCGCACGAGGATTGATTTGTCCTTATCGAAGGCGCTCCTAAGCGCCTTTTTTTATTTGGGTTATCGGCTCCGGGTGGGAAGGTTGATGTCCGGATATAATGAAAAGAACCTCCCATGGTCCGTGATGGCTTCTATTACGCTTCCGGTCTGCTAATCGCCGCTATTCTCCTGGGATGGCTGGCGAGTTGGCCCTGGGCAATTGTTCCCTTATTGCTGGCTGCGTTCTTTCTCTGGTTTTTCCGAGACCCGGAACGGGCGATTTCCCCCGCCCCGGGTGCGGTCGTTTCGCCCGCGGATGGCAAGGTGACCGACGTGTCGCCGGTGACCGTCAGTGGCGTTCGTTGGACCCGGATCAGCATATTTCTCAACGTCTTTGATGTGCACGTAAATCGTTCTCCCATTTCAGGCGTGATTCGCGATGTTCGCTACCGTCGCGGCAAGTTCATGAATGCCATGAACCCGGCCTGCGCAGAAGATAACGAACAGAATGCGGTGACCGTCGAAGGAGAAGGCCAGATCCTGATTTTCAAACAGATCGCCGGGTTGCTGGCTCGCCGCATTGTCTTCAACAAGAATGTCGGCGATCCCGTGAGCCGGGGGGAGCGTGTGGGGCTGATCAAGTTCGGCTCGCGCACCGATGTGTTGCTGGATGTGTCTGCCGATGTGCAGATTAAAGTTGGAGATCGCGTTAAGGGCGGTTCAACCGTCCTGGCCTATTTTCATGCGAACAGGAACTTAACGGCCGGGGTGCGTGCGGAACAGACTCTGACAGGAGTTCTCTGATGGAACCAGAGGTCCCGGAAATTCCGAAGCGGCGCAAAGAAGACCAACCGCCCCGGCGCCTTCGTAAGGGCATGTACATCCTGCCCTCGCTGTTCACAACCGCCAACATCGCATTCGGGTACTACGCCATCCTGCAAGTCACGCACGCGACCGCGGCGGAGCCCTGGCATTTCGATTTTGCCGCCAAGGCGATCGGCTTTGCGGTTTTGTTCGACGGCCTGGACGGCCGCATCGCCCGCATGACCAAGACCAGCAGCGCCTTCGGACGGGAATTAGACTCCCTTGCCGATGTGATCACGTTCGGCGTTGCGCCCGCCCTCCTGGGCTGGATGTGGGGCTTCCGCCAGCTTTCCATCGTGAACCCCTCCACCCAACTCACCGGCAAACTGATCCAACTGGGAGCCATTGCCAGCTTCCTGTTCTTGATTGCCGGGGCCAGCCGTTTGGCTCGTTTCAACATCACGTCAAACCCGCAGCCATCCAACCCCGGCCGTCCAGGGAAGAAATATTTTGTTGGTATGCCGATTCCCGCTGGAGCTGGCGTCATCGCCGCCGTGGTGCACTTCACCGGTGGCGAACCGATCGTTTCCTGGTACACCACCGTGCTCTGGACACTCTGCATGGTGCTGGTCGCTTACCTCATGGTAAGCACCTGGCGATTCTATAGTTTCAAAGACATCGATTTCCGTACGCGGCAGCCGTTCCGCCTGATCGTGTTATTTGGCTTGCTATTCGCCGGGATCTGGTATTTCTCGGGCCCCCTCCTGTTTGCAATCGCGCTGCTCTACATGTTCTCAGGGATCGTGTGGCGTCTGCAGTGGATTTTCCGGCGCCGCGGTAACCCGCCCCCGTCGTACAAAGAGGCATCGCAAGTTTCATGAGTTCGAACATTAAAACACCGGCGATTTCCCATAACGAAGCCGATCGCGCCCTTTATCGCGTCGCCATCGTTGGCGCAGGATCGCTGAAAGGGAAAGAAGTTGCCGAAGTCTTGGGCGATCGGAATTTTCCTGCAGTGGATGTCAAGCTGTTGGATGATGACGAGGCCATCGGGCAACTGGAGGCTCTGCGCGACGAAGTCACCTTTGTGCAAAATGTCCGCAACGAGCAGTTCGAGAACATCGATTTCGCCTTTTTCGCTTCCGACCCCGAGTCCACCCGCAAAACCTGGAACACTGCTCGCAGGGCGGGGAGCGCGATTGTAGATCTTTCGTTTGCTCTTGAAGACGAGCCCGAAGCGGGCGTGCGTTCTCCCTGGGTGGAGCGTCAACTGGGACAGGGATTGCGGCCTGAGTTGCAGCCCGCCCCCGCGGTCATCGCCCACCCGGCTGCGGTCGTTCTGGCGCTGCTGCTGCTTCGAGTGCGGAAGGCCGCGCCGATTCACCGCGTTGTCTGCACCGTATTGGAGCCTGCCAGTGAGCATGGGCAGAAGGGCATGGACGAGTTGCACGAGCAGACGGTGAACCTGCTCTCCTTTCAACAGCTCCCCAAGAATATTTTTGATACCCAGGTCGCCTTCAACCTGGTGTCGCGCTACGGGCCCCACGCCAGCCCTTCGCTGGCCAGTATCGAAAGCCGCATCCTGAAGCACTATCGGAGAATTGTCCCGGACCACACTCCAATTCCGTCGCTGACGCTGGTGCAAGCGCCCATCTTCCACGGCCATGCCTTCTCGATTCACGTGCACCTGGAACAGGTCGCGGATATTTCGGTCATCCTGGAAGCCCTGGCCGGTGAGCATGTCACGGCCACGCGCCAGGCTGACGATGCTCCCAGCAACGTGAATGCTGCCGGGCAGGGCGACATCATGGTTTCGGTGACCCCCGACGTAAACGATAGCAACAGCTTCTGGATGTGGGCGGCCTCGGACAACCTCCGGGTGGCGGCCGCCACCGCCGTGGAGTGTGCCGAAACCATCGCCGCGACTCGTCCTCGGGGCAAGATCCAATGAGGCGTACTGCCGGCGTGGCCCTCACGCTCGCTTGCTTACTTCATTGCGGATGCGGTTATCACACGCTCGGCCATACCAGCGTGTTGCCCGACGAGGTGAAGACCATTGCCATCCCCTCGTTTACCAATCAGACCTCGACCTTCAAGATCGAACAACTGTTAACAGCATCCGTAGTGCGGGAATGGACTACGCGCACGCACTACCGCGTGGTTAACGAACAGAGCAACACCGCCGATGCCACCTTGCGTGGGACGGTTCTTTCCAGCTACGCTTCGCCAGCCACCTATGATTCGCGAACCGGGCGCGCCGCCAGTGTCCTGGTCGTCGTAAGCATGAAGGTTGCCTTGATTGATCGCCAGGGGAAAGTATTGTTCGAGAACCCTTCTTACGTGTTTCGCGAGCAGTACCAGGTTTCGCGCGAGGTGCAGAGCTTTTTTGAGGAAGACTCGCCTGCCTTGCGCCGCCTGTCCGACGAGTTCGGCCGCACCCTGGTGTCCAACATCCTGGAGGGCTTTTGATGCGCGGTTTCGCGCAGTCTGACCGCTTTGTTTCCGACGTACGCGAGCGCAAACTGCGCCCGGCATATGTTTTTGTCGGAGACGAGACTTTTTTCCGGAAGCGTTGCCGCGAAGCTATCGTCAGCCACCTTGTCCCGGCCGATCTGCGCGACTTCAGCTTGTTTGAATTCGATCTGGGCGAAACCGACCTGGCCGAGATTCTGGACCGCGCTCGCACCCCGTCGTTGATGGCTCCCTTCCAGGTGTTTTTTGTGCGCGGCGTCAAGAACCTTTTCGGGCGTGGCTCCAATGACGAGAAACTCGCGGCCATCGAAGCATACTGCAAAGACCCCAATCCCGATGCTGTCCTGATCTTCGTTGCGGATCACATCAGCATTCCCGCCGACGCTCGCCGCATGGACATGCAGGACAAGGACCGGTACGAGCGTATCCGCGACACCCTGGGCGAGTACTGCGCGATCGTGGAACTCTCTCGCGTCGAGGAAAGTGAAGCGGTCCGCTGGATCGGTGAATATTGCGCTAGCCGCGAGATGAAGATGGACCCCGACGCCGCCCGTGAACTGGTGGACGCACTCGGCGGAGACATGATGATGATCTCCAATGAGCTAGAGAAGCTCATGCTTTATGTCTCGGAGAAGAAGCGGATCACCCTCGGCGATGTTGAGACCATGGTGCTGGCGGCCAAGCAGCGCTCGCTTTACGAGTTGACCGACGCCATCTCCGCCAAGGATCGCGTGCGCGCTCTTGAGATGCTGGATGCAATCCTGACCACGGGCGAAGGCGATGAGGCCGCGATCGGTCACCTTTACATGCTCGCCAAAACCTTCCGTCAGATGCTCGTGATCCTGGAGCGCAACGTCCGCGATCAGCGAATGCTGTGGGCCGCCTTGTGGCAAGGCTTCCGCGTGCCTCCCTTTGCCGCCGATGACATCATCAAGCAGGCCCGGCGCTATAAGTCCAAGAGGGAACTGACGCGGGCGATTCGCCTGGTTGCCAAGACGGACTTGGCTCTGCGTTCCAATCCTCCCAGCAAGCGCCTGGTACTCGAGAAGTTGATCCTTGACCTGACCGCGGAACCCAAACCCGAGGTGCGAGGCTGGGCCCAGGACGAGCTGCCGGTCTGAGCGTCGCGCGCTTGCTTTCCCGCTCCTCAACTTCCTCGTGCAGCCGTCGTCGAAATTCCCGTCCGCTTCATCTCCCGCCACTGCAGGTCCCCGCGAAGATATTGCCACAAACCTTGCAGCCGCCAGATCAAGGTGATCTGCCGGTAGGGGAAATGCTCGAACAGGCAGTAGAGCACCAGGCGCACCACTTCGCTGGACTTGCTATAGCGCCGGTAAGTCATCTCTTCCAGCAGCACCGAACCAATCGAGATCATGGTCGCGAACGCGTATCCGAACAGCAGAAACAGCAGAAAATACTGCATGCTGAGCATTCCCAGCACTGCGGCCAGGATGATGGTGGCATAACCAGTCAGCTCCACGACCGGAGCGAGAAGTTCGAAGAACCACATGTAAGGCAGCATCAGCGAGCCAAACCGGCCATAACGGCGGCGGAACAGAACGTCTCGTTGCGGCCACAACGTGTCAAGCAGGCCTTTCTGCCAGCGGGCGCGTTGCCGAGCCAGCGAGCGGAAGTCGGCCGGCACCTCCGTCCAGCAGGTCGGGTCGGGAATAAAAGAGATCTGATAGTCCCTGCCTTGGTCCTGCAAGAGCCGGTGCAGTCGCACCACCAGGTCGAAGTCCTCGCCGATGGCTTTGGCGCGATACCCGCCTACCTGCCGCACCAGGTCGGTGCGAAACACTCCGAAGGCCCCCGAAATGATGGGCAGAGCATTGAACTGCGCCCATCCCTCGCGACCGATCAGAAAAGCTCGCAGGTACTCGATCACCTGGAAGACCTCGATCGCATGCTTGGGCAGGCTGACCGCGGCGAGTTCTCCGCCGCTGACTTGGCAGCCATTCAGCACGCGCACGATTCCTCCCACGGCCACCACCCGCCCGGGATCGGAAAGGACTCCCGACATGATGCGCAGCAAGGCGTCCTTTTCCAGGATCGAGTCGGCATCCACGATGCAAACGTAAGGACTGGTCGCGGCATTCAGTCCGGCGTTGACCGCATCCGCCTTGCTTCCTGCCGAATCCTTGTCCAGCACCAGCAGGCGGGGCTCCACCGCACTGCGATAAATGCCGTGCAGCGGCGCGGTGTGAATTTCCTGGATGTAGAGCACGCGTGCCGGTTCCAGTTCATACAACCGTTTGAGCTCTCCCAGTGTTTGATCGCGTGAGCCATCGTTGATCACGATCACTTCCAGGCTGGGGTAGTCGAGGCTCAGCAGTGATTTGACGCTCTCAACAATGAATTTCTCCTCGTTGTGGGCTGGAACCAGCAGCGTGATGGGAGGTGTGAAGGGCGAGCTTTTCAGCCGCTCCAATCGCAAGCTCCCCAGGCGAAACCTGTGCCAGGTGTTCTTGAAGATCGCAGTTCCCAACAGCAGGAGATAAATCAGGTTTGATATCAAGTAGTAGACGAACAGTAGTCCGTTCGCGATTTGTAGAAAGCGCAGCATCAGTGGCCGCCTGCCGCCGCCGAGTTGGCTAAGGCAGTCTTCTCCAGCCGTTTTTTCCCGTCGCTCAGGGCCTCCAGCAGGAGGGCTTTCGCCGGACCGCTGCCTTGCTGGGATTCCAGAAGCGCGACCACTTTTTCCACCGCTCCCGAGCGCTCCAGTTCCGATATAAAAGCCTGCAGCGCGTACTTGTCGTTGGTCTCGATCACCTTTTCCAGGATGTGGTCGAGCTCGGGCTCTATGCGAGCGAGCGCCCAGCCCGCCCTCTGGCGCACATTGCGATTGGAATCGCACAAGGCCCGCAGCAGCGGCTTGAGCTTTCCCGGATGCTCCAATGTGCCGAGGGCTACCACCGCGCGCAGGCGAACGAACCATTCCGGGTCTGCTGCCAGGGCCGACAACGCGGCCAATGCCACTGGTGACTTGGCGTTTCCCAAGGCGCGGGCCGCCGAAGCCCGCACCTCCGGCAGCTTGTCCGCGGTCAGAATCAGCAACTCGTCCAGCAATTCCGGGCCGGCGAGTTCCCCCAGCACACGCGCCAGCAGTTCGCGCGTCGAACCAGAACATTGGTCCATGTAGCCAAGCAGAACGCTGGGATTAGGACGGCAACACGCCGCCAGCGCATTTTTCAGCACCTGCTCCGGCACTTTCAGCTGTCCGGCAACATAGCGGTCCAGTAGCGGCACTGCGGCCTCGATCACTCCCGTGCGTCCCAGCCCGCGCACCGCGGCGATTCGCGTTTCCTGCGACGAAGAATCCAGCGCCTCCGCGAGCCCCGGAACCGCTTCCGGAGTCCGGGTTCTGCCCAAGGCCACCAGCGCAGCCCGCTGCGTCCAGCCGCTGCGGCGACGCGCTTCCAGAATCCGCATGTCCAGCAGGCCGCTATCGCGCAAAGGCTTCAGAAACTGCGGCAATTGCTCCGGAGTGGCGACCTCGATGCTGTCCAACAGAATGGATTCGACGATCGAACAGTCCACTTTCTTCAAGCGCCAACTCTTCGCCGGCAAGCGCCCGGAAACGATGTCATCCCACTGGGCGCGGATCGCATAAGTCCGCTGGTTCAACTCCTCGAAGTAGCGGCCGCGATACCAGCGGCGCAGGACGATGAACGCAATCAAGAGGAAAATGCCTGCCAGTGAAAACAGGATGGCCTTCACTACCAACGCAGCCGGGCCGAGTTCGATCAGCAGCCTAGAAATGAATCCCATAGTTCAAACCCAGGCTGTTCTGTGAACGTCCCTGCGAACGTTGCTGCGAGGCCACGTAGCCGGTGATGTCTTGGTTGCGCGAGATGCGGACCCGCAATCCCCCGCCATAGGTTCGCGCGGAGAAGCTTCCGATCTGGTCTACCTGGGCGTACGTCTCACTGCCCACCCCAAATAAGAGGTTTCCCGAAATCGCTTTCCATATCGGAAACCCGAGCCTGGTTGAGCCCGAGGGGGTCCATTCCACGCCGGTCCCGGCAAAGCCGCTGCGCGCGCCCCGAACCGTAAGCGTCCAGGTCCAGTCGCGCGGAAGGTAGACGGTTGCGCTTCCGCCCGCGGCCAGCACGTGTGCCTCGCGGTACCAGAACCAGTGTTGCTGGTAGGCTGTTTCCAGCCCGCGAAAGAAAGGATTCTGAAAGCGGAAGCCGTGGCCCAACTCAAAGAAGGCTTCGCTCCTGGGAATCACGCCCTGATCCCGGGCCCCGGCTCCACCAGCGTTCAACCAACTGTCGCCATGGATTCGGAGCCCGATACTGGCTGTGCCCTTGGCCGCATTCTCTCCGAAGCGTTGATAGTGGTTCAGGCTGAAGTAAGTACTCCAGCGCAACGACCAGCGTGAACTTAAACTGAACGATTGGCCTTGGGCCGCATCGGTGTAGTTGAAGGTGTCTATGTCCTCGCCCACGCGAAATTCATGGCGCGCTTCCCGGTCCGACTTGCTGAGCGCTTTCCGGGCTTCCTGATTTTCCGGATCAATGCCGAGCACCTGCTGGAACTGGCTACGCGCCTCCGCATCTCGTTCCAACACCAGCAGGACCTTCGCTCGCCGCAAAAGAACTTCCGGATCGGAAGCGGAGACTTGGCTTGCCCGATCAAGAACCCCAAGAGCTTCCCGCGCCCGGCCTTGCCAGAGCAGGACATCGGCGAGTCCGGCCATGATCTCCGCATCCGCCGGAGCTTCCTGCAGTACATAACGATATTCGGATTCTGCGTCGCTCCAGCGGCCGCTCCATGCCAGGATGCGTCCGCGCCATCCGTGAGCTTCGACATCGCCCGCAGATTGCTCGATGCGCCGGTTCACGGTCGCCAGCGCGGCCTCGAGTTGGCGTTGGGAAACCTGCTCGCGCATCTCGCGCTGCCAGTCCAGGGCCGCTGTCTGCGCATGTAATCCGGCACCCAGGAGCACCATGGCCAGCCAAAGAGATTGCCTGAGCAAGTTGGGGCTTGCCCGGACTGGATGGACAAATCGCACTCAAACACTCCGAGACGCCCTGGCCGGACGCTCACACTTCGGATCCATGCGCCTGAAAGGAACTAGCAGTTGCCCCTCCATCAGTGCGACCCGAAATCATGACAAACATCTTGTGTTTAAGCCACATTACGAATGGCCCAAGTCCAAAGTCAGGACGCAGTTTTCCAAGCGCGGGACAACAAACATAAGATCGGCGGGTATGCCTGCGGCATGAAGAACGAAGGAATTCCGTCCACACGTTCCTCGGGCGGAAAACCTATTGCCCGGGGGAAACCGGTTCTAGAAAATTGAGCCGTGCGGCTCTTGGGGATCATCCTTCAGTGTGGATGCTGAGCTCCTCCGATTATCTCCGCCGCATCGCCTACTCCGGCCCGACCGACCCCTCGGCAGATACTCTCAAGCAGCTTCATCGCGCGCACCTGTTCCACGTCCCATTCGAGAATCTCGACATCGGCCTGAAACGGCCCATCGTCTGCGATCAATCCCGCTTCGTGGAGAAGATCGTTAACGAAAAACGCGGGGGTTTCTGCTACGAGATGAACGGGGCCTTCGCCTGGCTTTTGACGGAACTCGGATTCAAAGTCAGCTTCCTCTCCGCTCGGGTGGGCCGTGCCGACGGAAGCCTCGGTCCGGAGTTCGACCATTTAGCGCTTCGTGTCGATCTGGACCAGCCCTGGCTTGCCGACGTCGGATTCGGCGAGTCCTTCATGGATCCCCTGAGACTTGAACCCGGTATGGAGCAGGCCCAGGACAATGGCGTCTTCCGCATTCTTAAAGTGGACACAACATGGACGGTCGAGCGGAAAGGGCCACACCCGGACTGGAAAACCGAATATGCCTTCACCATGCTTCCGCGCCGTCTGGAGGACTTCAGCCAGATGTGCCACTACCACCAGACCTCGCCCGACTCGCACTTCACACAAAACAAGGTTTGCACTCTGGCCACCGCCGACGGCCGCACTACTCTCACCCCAGACAAACTGATCATTACCAGCAACGGGAACCGGGAAGAGCGTAAGGTGGAAACCGAGGAAGAATGGGTGAACACGCTGAAGAGCCGGTTCGGTGTAGTGCTGCCGCGCAAATGAAAATGGCAGGCCGCTGGGGCCTGCCAATTGAAATTCTTTCCGCCGCGCTTACTTCAGTGCATTCAAGCGCGCGCTCAGCCGCGATTTGTAGCGCGACGCCGTATTCTCGTGAATGACGCCCTTCTGGATCGCCTTGTCAAGCGCCGAGACGGTCTCCCGGAACGTGGTCTGCGCGGCGTTCTTATCGCCTTTGGCAAGGCTCTCGCGCAGTTCGCGCAGGGCGGTGCGTAGACGCGAGGTATTGGCCCGGTTGCGGGCGGTGCGTTTTTCGGTCTGACGGGCGCGCTTGAGCGCTGAAAAGTGGTTCGCCATAGCTCTGCTTCGTTACCTTCGTTTCCTGGGGTTCTCTACAAAGAGATTTCCGGTAGGTACGGAATGGTCTATTTTACGGGAGTAAGTAGCGGCAGGTCAAACTGATATGGACAACACCCTCGACCGCCTGAAGGTCCTGCTCGATTCTTCCACGCCCATCGTGGTCATGGAAACGGTCGAGGAGTCGCGCGCGACGCGCCTGGTGCGCGTGGCCTGCTCCGCATTGAACATCGCTGCTTTTGAGTGGTCCATCGCCACCGGCCTCACCCGTTGTGGCGCCGCAGCCTCGGAGTCATTCGACAGCGGAGCTTTTCCTGCCGGCGGCTACCGGACGGGCGAAGCGCACGCGGAAGATAATGCCAAGGCCATCTACAACAGCCGGGAGCCCTCCCAGATGCTCGCCAATCTGGAAGGGATCTCGATTGAGGCTGCCTTCATCCTGAAAGACCTGCACCGCCATATGGACGATCCTGTTGTGGTCCGCCGCCTGCGCGATGTTGGTCAGACCTTCGCCGCTAACCGCCGCACCGTGGTTCTGACCGCTCCCAAGATTGCCATCCCGCCGGAACTTGCCAGCCTGGTCGAGTTCGTCGAGCTTCCTTTGCCGGACCGGCAGCGTCTTCGCCAGATCATTGATGAAGTCCTGGTTCGGGTCTCGAAGACCCATACTCTGCAGCGCAAGCTCGATCCCGCAGGAATGGATTCGCTTGCCGAAAGCCTGCGCGGGCTGACCGAGGAAGCTGCAGAACGGACCATCTCGCAAGCCCTGGTGCGCCGCTATGCCCTTAGCCCTGAGACCATCACCGACGTGCAGGAAGCCAAGAAAGTTCTGCTCCGGCGATCCGAGATGCTCGATTTCATCCCGGTGTCCGAGACTCTCGGCGAGGTTGGTGGCCTCGACAACTTGAAGCACTGGCTCGGCCAGCGTCGCGGAACCTGGGAAGAGTCTGCTCGTCAGTTCGGATTGGACGCACCGAAAGGCCTGATCATCCTCGGCGTTCAGGGCTGCGGCAAGAGCATGTGTGCCCGCGCCATCGCCGGGGAATGGAAGTTGCCGCTCGTCAAGTTCGACACTGCCGCAATCTACGACAAGTACATTGGCGAGACCGAGAAGCGTATACAGAAGGTCTTCGAGGTAGCAGAGGGACTCGCGCCCTGCATCTTGTGGATTGACGAACTGGAGAAAGTCTTTGCCGGCAGCGGGCCCGACTCCGCCTCCGTCGATGCCGGAGTCTCATCACGATTGCTGGCCTCGTTCCTGTCCTGGATGCAGGACCGCAAGGCCCCGGTCTTCGTGGCGGCCACGTGCAACAACGTGAATGCCTTGCCGCCCGAGTTGATTCGCAAGGGCCGCTTCGACGAATTGTTCTTCGTGGATTTGCCGACCCAGCCAGAGCGCAAGCAGATCTTTGCCATCCAGCTTGCCAAGAGAAAGAGAAACGCAATTCAGTTCGACCTGGATCGCATTGCCGCAGCGGCGAAGGGCTTCTCGGGCGCCGAGATTGACGCGGCGGTGCAGGGGGCTCTCTACGCTGCGTTCGCCAGAAAACAAGAGTTGACGACCCAGGCGCTGCTGGATGCGCTGAAGACTACAGTTCCACTGTCCACCACGCGGGCGGAAGAGATTGAAACACTCCGCGACTGGGCGCGCACTCGCGCCGTTCCCGCGTCGGCAAGTGCTCAGGCCGAGGGCGCCTAGACTCAGAAGTGCCGGGGCGGTTCAGATGGTCCCCACGCTGTGCTAGGCTGCTTTCACGCTACCCGTCAACTCCCCTGGAGGTGCCCCATGCGCAGCTACTCCGCCTTCCTCTCCGTGTTCCTGTTAAGCGCAGCTTTATCCGCTCAAACCTGCAGCAGCATGAGCCTTGGCCGGGGCGCCAGCCTCAATGGATTCATTCCATTTCCCGCGGACAACGCCTGGAACCAGGACATCAGCAGTTCACCCGTCGATCCCAACTCCGATGCCATCATCAACTTCATTGGATCCACAACTCCGTTGCATCCCGACTTCGGTGCAGGCCTTTACTCCGGCTCAACCATCGGCATTCCCTACGTTGTGGTCAGCGGCTCTCCTTTTGTGAATATCAACTTCACGGCCTACGGCGATGAAAGCGATCCCGGCCCGATGCCGGTTCCCAGAAACGCGCCCATCGAAGGCTACCCCAAGCCGGGCAGCGGGGACCGTCACGTGCTTGTCCTCGACCGCGATAACTGCTGGCTCTACGAGTTGTACTCGTCGTATCCGCTGAAGAATGGAAACTGGAATGTTGCCTCCGCGGCGGTTTGGGACCTGCTGGCCGACGATCAGCGGCCCTACACCTGGACGTCCGCCGATGCCGCTGGCCTGCCCATCTTTCCCGGCCTCGCCCGCTACGACGAGGTGGCCAGTGGCGCCATCAAGCATGCGTTGCGCTACACCTTGCAATACACCCAGGCCGCATTTACTCCTCCGGCTTCGCACTGGGCTTCGAATTCCACCAACTCTCTCGCCGCTCCGATGGGAATGCGCATGCGCTTGAAATCGAGCTTCGACATCTCCAGTTACCCGCCGCAGGCAAAGACCATCCTGGCAGCACTCCAGAAGTATGGGATGATCATGGCCGACAACGGCAGTTCCATGTACATCAGCGGCGACCCCGACAACCGCTGGAACAATGACGATCTCTCCACCCTCAAGCAAGTGCCGGCCTCGGCGTTCGAAGTGGTTCTGATCAGTCCGCTCTACACGCAAAACAATGTGCCGCAGGGACAGAACCCGGCCATCACCAGCTTTACCGCCAACCCTCCGGTGGTTCCTCCAGGAACTCCGGTTACGCTGAGTTGGGCCAGCACCGGCACTTTGTATTCGATCGTATCGCCCGCGATCGGTGCTGTTCGCGGAACAAGCGCAGTTGTTACCCCGGCCAAGACCACCACCTACACCCTGTTCGCCACCAATCAATTTGGACGTTCCACGGCTACGGTTACTGTGACGGTTCAGTAGATTCCTCCAACTTCGGGAAATCAGGGATGATAGGCGAGATGCTGCAACACTGGCCTCGCCTACATCCATGATGCGACTTGTACCAGCGGGATTCGTGCCGCGACCCCAGGTAATCCGGGTACCGACGAGGCCTCCTTTGAACCGGGCCACTATGGGTTTGTCCCCCGGAAGCCGCAACCTCCCTGCGCAATCATTGATTCTGAGGAATAGGCATCGAACCGCCATTGACTCCCATCTAAGGGCAGGTTAGGCTTACCTCAATGGCAGTTGCTTGCACCTCGGTGACGAGCACCTCGGCTGGTTCCATCTCCACCCAGAATCATCGTTCTTGCGCAAAGCCCCGGAGCTTGGCCTTGCCTTGCGTAAACCTCCTGCCGAGTTTTACTTATCGAGGAAGGGCGAAAAGGCCCTCCCGCTAAGGAGTGAATGAAGAAGAGCATCGATATCAGTTCGAATATAGAGACCCTGTTCGGCACGCGCGACGAGAATCTGCACGTGCTGGAAGATGGACTGAATGTCACCATTGACCTGCGGTCCGATTCGATTGAACTGGAAGGCTCGCCGCAAGACGTCGCCCGTGCCGAGCAGATCTTTGCGGATTACGACTACCTGCAGCGTTCCGGGTTCACCTTCCACAACGGCGATTTGAACAGCATGCTGCGGATCGTGATGAGCGATCCGAAGACCACGCTGCGCGGTCTGGCTGAGGCCGGGCGGCAGCGCTCGTTCGGTCGCCGTACGGTTCAACCCAAGAGCGCCAATCAGCGGCGCTACGTTGACGCCATCGAGAGCCACGACATGGTCTTCGGCATCGGTCCCGCCGGAACCGGCAAGACTTACCTGGCTGTCGCGATGGCCATCTCCGCGCTCGTTGCCAAGCGTGTGAACCGCATTATCCTGGCCCGCCCTGCGGTCGAGGCGGGAGAGCGCCTCGGCTTCTTGCCCGGCACCCTGCAGGACAAAATCGATCCTTATCTGCGGCCGCTCTACGACGCGCTCTACGACATGCTGGATCCGGAGAAGGTGGACCGCTACCTGGAGAAGAACGTCATTGAGATCGCCCCCATCGCCTTCATGCGGGGCCGCACCTTGAACGACTCCTTCGTGATTCTCGACGAAGCCCAGAACACCACCTCCGAGCAAATGAAGATGTTCGTGACACGGCTGGGCTTCAATTCGAAGGCGGTGATTACCGGCGACGTCACCCAGATTGACCTTCCCACGGCGCGGCGCAGCGGGCTTCTGGAAGCGGTCGAGATCCTGAAAAACGTGGAAGGGCTGACCTTCGTTCACTTCAACGAGGCGGACGTGGTCCGGCACGCCCTGGTTCAACGAATCATCCGTGCTTATGACGAGCACAAGAATCGAACTGCGGAAGACCAACTCTCTTTGCTGGAGTCCAGGATGCCGGGTAACGGAAAGACTGCCGCGCTACCGCCTCCGGTTCAGCCAGGCCCCGCTCCCGCCATCGAAGAATAAACAACTGCTTCACAGGAGGCCGCGGATGGCCTCTGTTTATATTGAGGACACGAATATTGATCATTGCTCGCAAGCGGGTTCCGGGATTAAGTGACGCAGCCCTTTCCCGCTTCGTACGTCGCGCCGGAAAGGCGGCCGGGCTCGCAGGCACGGTGAACGTATTGCTGACCAATAGCATCGAGTTGCGCTCCTTAAATAGCCGCTTCAGGAACAAGGACAAATCGACCGACGTCCTCTCTTTTCCCGTCCCGGCGGAATTGCGGCCGAAATTTGCCGGAGAACTCGCCATCTCGGTAGACATCGCCGCCCGCAATGCGCGGGAATTGGGACACTCAGCGGCGAACGAAATCAAGATTCTGACTCTGCACGGACTACTTCATCTCGCGGGATACGATCACGAGCAGGACCGGGGCGAAATGGCGCAAACTGAGCTGCGCCTGCGGAGAGCCTTTCGCTTGCCGGGCGGTCTGATTGAACGCGCCGCAAGCGCGCCTGCTGGGAGGTCCCGCCCACTTGCGCGTCCCAGAAAGCGGGAAGAAGCAGGCCGCATGAAAGTCAGGTAAGCTGACGACGATGAACTATGCCATCGCAGTCGCGGTCATGCTGCTGCTTGGGCTGCTGACGCTGGTGTCCTACGTGGATCGTCTTTACGCCGAGATTGGCAAATTCCTCTCCCGTGAATTCCAGGACAACATTGATAGTTTCGAGCATGAGGTAGAACCCCGCCTTGCGGTCGGTCGCGACCGCGCCTCGCTCTCCATGGCTGTGCTGACGCAATTGTGCACGGCAGCCATTGCAATGTTGGTCGGCTTTAGCGTTTTTCGTGATCGTACCTGGACGATCCACGAGATTTTGCAGGCGACTCTCACCCTGATCCTGATCATCATCATCTTCCAGCGTTTTCTACCCTTCGTGTTCTTCTCGCGCACCAAGGGACATTGGGTGAAGAATTGGACCTTATTGCTGAAAATCCTGATTTACCTGGTCATGCCGGTCACGCTGGTATTGGGATTCCTGCAATCGGTGGCGGCGCTGACCAAGGAACACGCCGACGAGAAACCGGAGACGCAAGCCGAGGCCGTGGATGCACTCATCGAAGCGGGACAGGAAGAGGGTATTCTCGACGAGAGCAATCGCGATCTCATCCAGTCGGTTGTCGAGTTCAGCGAGAAGACCGTCCGGGATGCGATGAAGGCGCGTCCGGATATTGTGGCCGTGCCGGTCAATACCACGGTCGAGCAGATTATCGAGTTGCTGAAGAACCGGCCCTTCTCGCGAGTTCCCGTTTACGAGGGAACCATTCACAACATCAAGGGCATTCTCCACGCCCAGGACGTACTGCAGGTGCCGGACACCGAGGCCCGCGCCCGGACCGTGGATACGCTCATGCGCAAGGACGTCTATTTCGTGCCCGAAAGCAAGTCCGGCGCCGACTTGTTGCGTGAGATGCAGCGCAACAATATTCGTATGGCGATGGTAGTGGACGAATACGGCGGGGTTGCGGGACTGGTCACCATCGAAGATCTGATTGAAGAGATCGTGGGCGAAATCGGGGATGAACATGAAAAAGGCGAAGTCGTCCGCGAGAGCGATCATTCCTACCTGGTGCCTGGAAACATGGATGTAGATCGCCTGGACGAACTGTTCGGGATGCGCCCGGAAGGAAAGGAATCGGCCACCATCGCCGGCCTGGTCAGCGAAATGGCAGGACGGATTCCGCAGCGTGGTGAAGTGATCGAGGAGGATGGGTTACGCTTTGAAGTGCTGCAATCCACCCAGCGCCGCGTGGAGCGCGTCAGGGTTTCGGCGACGCACCCAAGACAGATGAAACTGATCGAATAGCATTCACCTATTTATGGCCTTCAAATCCGGTTTCGTCTGTATTCTCGGGCGCCCCAACGCCGGCAAGTCCACATTACTGAACGCGCTGGTCGGCGAAAAGCTTGCCATCATCAGCCCGAAACCCCAAACCACCCGCAACCGCATTTTGGGAGTCGTCCACGTTCCCAGGTCCAAGAACCGGCCTGGCGGGCAGGTAATTCTGCTCGACACCCCCGGCATCCACAAGCCCGACACCTCTCTGGGACGCAAGATGATGGGCGAGGTCCGCGAAGCGCTGGACGGATGCAACCTGGTCCTGCTTATCGTGGATGCCTCAAAACCCTTCCAGCCCAGCGATAAATTCGTCCTCGACATGGTCAAGAAATCCGGCACCCCGGCCTTACTGCTTCTCAACAAGATCGATTTGTTGAAAGAGAAGCACAAACTCCTGCCCATCATTGAGCAATACCGGAGTCAGCACGATTTCAAGGAGGTTATTCCTCTATCTGCCCGCAAGCGCGAGGGTCTGGATTTTCTCCTCAGCGAGTTGCTGAAGGCGCTTCCCGCCGGGCCCCACTACTTTGCCGAAAACCAGGTTACCGATCAACCGGTGCGCTTCATGGCGGCCGAGACGATTCGCGAACAAGTGCTTATAGAAACCAGCGAAGAGGTACCGCATGCCGTCACCGTCGGCATCGACCAATTCGAAGAAGGGCCAAGACTGACGCGCATTGCCGCTACCATTTACTGCGAGCGGGAAGGACAGAAAGGCATTCTGGTAGGAAAACGCGGGCAGATGCTGAAGAAGATCGGGACTGCGGCCCGCTTGCAGATAGAGAAAATGCTGGGGACAAAAGTCTTCCTGGAACTGTATGTCAAGGTGAAACCAAACTGGCGGGATTCACATCAATTTGTTGAGGAATTGGATTGGCGTCACGAATTGCAGCAACTGGTCAATAAGTAATCAGCCTGGCCTAATTGTTCCATTGCCGGATTCGAATTGTCTTTGTACAATTCGCCAACTGGGTGGCAACTCTGGATCAAGACCGCAGCCCGATGTCAGCTAACACCACCAGCCAGTGTCAATTCGAGGCCGATAAACTGATCTTCAAGTTGAAGGTCACGCTTGCCGCCGAGCGGGCCGCCGTGGACCAGGTCGTACAGGGCATTATGGGCGTGGTACGCCAGATGCAATGTGCCGATGGCAAGGAAGATGCCATCGAACTCGCCTTGGCCGAGGCCCTGGCCAATGCCGTGATTCACGGCTGCAAGTCGGATCCCTCCAAGGTAATCGAATGTGATGTGGCCTGCGATGAACAGCGCGGCATGCTGATTGTCGTGCGCGATCCTGGCACCGGTTTTGACCCCAACACGATCCCCAATCCGGTCCGCGGCGAGAACATCTACTCTACTCACGGTCGTGGCATCTACTTGATCAATCAGCTTATGGACGAGGTGAAGTTTGTGAATAACGGCACCGAAATCCACATGATCAAGCGCCGTACTTAGACTGGCTTATTCCTTCACCGCGATTCCCAGCGTCTTCATCTTCCGGTACAAGTGACTGCGCTCCAGTCCTAATCCTTCTGCCGTGCGGCTGACGTTCCCATGGTTTTCATCCAGCTTCTTAAGAATGTAGTCGCGCTCGTAAGCCGATCGCGCCTGGTGCAGCGTCGTAAATTCGCTGCCGGTGGATCGCCGACCTCCGTCACGGTGAACCAGGGGCGGTAAATGCTTGCGATCCAGTTTGACCGCCCTCGGATTCATGATTACGATGCGTTCGATCACGTTGCGCAGTTCGCGCACATTTCCCGGCCACGAATAATGCATGAGCGTCTCAACCGCATCGTCGGTGATTTCACTATTCCGGCGGCCGTAAGTTGCCGAGAATTCTTTCAGAAAGTGTCGTGCCAGCAGGGGAACATCTTCCTTGCGCTCTCGCAATGGGGGCACCGAGAAGGGAATTACGTTCAACCGATAGAACAGGTCTTCGCGGAAGTTCCCGCGGGAGATTTCGTCATCCAGGTCCTTGTTGGTTGAGGCAATTACGCGGGCGTCCACGGTAATCGGTTCATCGCTCCCGACGGGCGTAAACCGCTGCTCATCCAGCGTTCGCAGCACCTTCGACTGGGTCTTTAAACTCATGTCGCCGATCTCGTCGAGAAACAACGTTCCGCCGTGCGCCTTTTGGAACTTGCCTTCTTTCTCGCTGGTTGCCCCGGCGAATGATCCCTTGCGGTGCCCGAACAATTCACTCTCAATCAAGTCTTCGGGAATGGCCGCGCAATTCACCTCGACGAAAGTTTCGTCCTTGCGCAAGCTCTCCGCGTGAATGGCATGCGCCACCAGTTCTTTGCCGGTCCCCGACTCTCCGAAAATCAGTACCCGGCCATTGGTCGGAGCCATAAGCTGGATTTGCTGGCGCAGCGCTTTCATCGGGATGCTGTCTCCGACAATCACGCTCTTCGGGGTGAGCTGCTTCTTCAAATCGCGGTTTTCGACCCGAAGCTTCTTGGCCTCTACCGCATTCTTCACCAGGATCAACGTCTTTTCCAGGGAAAGCGGTTTTTCCAGGAAGTCGTACGCGCCCAGTTTGGTGGCCCGCACCGCGGTCTCGATGGTTCCATGCCCCGAGATCATGATGACCTCCGGTGGATTGTCGCGCTCGCGGATCTTTTCCAGGGTTTCGAGCCCGTCCATTCCCGGAAGCCATATGTCGAGAAGTACTACGTCGAAGCGGCCTTTATCGAGAACCTCCAGGCACTCTTCGCCGCTGGCTGCGAGTGCGGCCTGGTGGCCTTCGTCTTCGAGCACACCCTTCAGGGAGGAGCGAATGCCGGATTCGTCATCCACGATCAGTATGTTAGGCATGGTGAATGTCAGTTGCAGATGGAACCAGCTCCGGGGCCACCGGCAGTTCCACCACGAACCGCGTGCCCACCGGCTTGTTCTCCTCGATCCGGATGGAGCCGCGATGGTCTTCCACAATCCGGCTTACAATCGCCAGGCCCAGGCCCGTGCCTCTTTTCTTGGTCGAAAAATATGGCAGGAACAGCCGCTCCTTCAGCTCTTGTGTCACCCCGTGGCCGGTGTCGGCGACCACGATCTCGACTGCCTCGTGGCTGGTCACCAGCGCCGTCGAAATCTGGATCTCCCGCAGCATCGAACCTTGAATCGCCTCTGCCGCATTGTCTACCAGGTTGGCCAGCGCTCTTTTGATCGCTTCCGGGTCGGCCATCACCTTCGGCAATTCCGGAGTCAGGTCGGTCCGCACCCGGATGCTGTCGAGCCTGCCGTTGAACATTTCCAGCGTGCTCTCCACGATCGAGTTGATGCTATACGGCTGAGGATGGGCCGTAGGGAAGCGGGCCAGGGTTGCGAACTCGTCCACCAGGCTCCGTACCGTTTCCACCGCCCCCTCGATTGTCTTAGCGCAGCTCCGGATCACCCGGAGAGATGCTTCATCCGGCTTGCTGCTTCGCTCCAGATGTCGCGTGATGCGCTCTGCCGAAAGCGCGATCGGAGTAAGCGGGTTCTTGATTTCGTGCGCCACACGCCGGGCAACTTCGCGCCAGGCCGCCTGCTTCTGGGCTTTCAGCAGGTCCGACAGGTCCTCAAAGACGATCACATATCCCAGCCGCTGTCCCTCGTGCTGCAAAGTTGCCACGGTCACGGCGGCATTCACTTTGCCCCGCGGCAATACCACCTCCATTTGCGTGGTGGTCGTGCCCATGCGGTCGGCGCGGCGAAGGAGTGGGTCCAGATCTTCCATCACCTCCACCGGAAACACATCCCGCAGGTCGGCGCCGATCAGGGACATCGGCGCAATTGCCTCTCGCCCGGCGGGATGAAGGATTCTCAAAAGCGCGTAGTTCAAGTGAGTGATGCGGCGTTCGGCATCGAGCGAAAGCACACCGGTCGGAATGCTCTCCAGGATGGTCTCAATGTGCCGGTGTCTTTGTTCCAGCGCCACGTTCGCTGCGGTCAATTCCCGGCTCGCGGTTTCGATCTGTTGCCGGCTGCCTTCGAGTTCTTCCGCCATGCGGTTGAACGAGTGCACCAACTCACCGATTTCATCGGCCGCGGCGATGTCAACCCGGTAATCGAGTCGGCCGCGAGAAATCTCCTGGGTCGCCTCGGCCAGCGCGACCACCGGGCGGGTCACTAGTTTCGAGAGAAAAAGCGCGAGCCACGTGGTCGCAAACAACACACCCACCGTCAGCAGGAGCAGGAAGTCCATGTAGGTGCGCCGTACCAGCTTGCGATTGGCGGCCAGTTCAACGTAACGATGCTGGCTGTTTTCTACCTGCTTTACGGTTTCTGAGAGCCGCGCAGGCAGCGGCATGGCTACCAGGATCATGCCGTGCTCGCCCACAGGCGCGCTTCCAATCATGTATTCGGTGTTGCCCCAGGACATCCGCACCGAAGACCGGTCATGCAGCGCATTGAGCGGCAGCCGCGACCTCAACAGCAGCCATGATGCGGGAGCGCCAAAGCTGGCTTCTGCGTTGTCATTTTCAATCGCCAGGGCGAACCCACCCTGCAGCGTCATCTCGTGCCGCCGAAACTCATCCATGACCGGAGAGAAGTTGCCCCCGGCAAAAGCCCGTTGCGTGTCCGCCGCTGACGCGATCGAAGACGCCTCCGAGTGCGCATTCTGGGCCGCGTAGCTGGTGATCAGGTTTGCCAGTGAAGCCGTGTCCTGGCGCACTTCTTCAACCGGCTGGGAAAACCATTTATCCACCGTCCGGTTCATCAGCCCGTAAGCAAAAAAGAACATGGCGATCACGGGAATGAACGACAGCAGCAGGCCGGCTACCACCAGGCGCGTACGAAACTTCGATCCCAGCACGCCGAGCCTGCGCTCGGCAAACAGCTTGAGCAGATTTCGCGCCAGCACGAACGTCAAGGCCACGAACAGCAGGAAGATCAATGCCGATAACGCGGCGAAGAAGATGAGTTGCTGGTTGCTGTCCGGCGTCAACGTCAGGTTGAACGATGCCTGCCAGAGGATGACGACAAACAGCATGACCACTCCGGCCGCAAGCAAAGGGATCGCCTTCCGCCTGCGACTGGAGGTGATTTCCTCGGGCCGCTTTGAAGATGAATGAGCCACTGAACCTGGATCGGCCTGCTACCGCAACCGTGTCGGCCGTGTTGCTTCATTATAAGCCGTGGCCGCAGCCGGGTCTGTCGGTTCACTCTCATTGCCGTGTGCGCGGACTTGTATTCCGCCCCTGTGCGAGTGATCTGCGCTCTTACTACGGTGCATGTCCCTTTGCGATTTGCGCGCAGCCGATGCTGCGAAAACTCGCGATTGCCGCGGTTTCTGAGACTTGAAACGCGCTCGAACAATCTGGACCACTCCGGTCAGGTACTTAAGTTACTGGTGCAGTAATGGAGTTGCGTTGACAATTTATGTCAACGCGATAGGCTGCAATTTCTCCCCTGAAAATCGCAGCCCACTCGCGTGTGCTGCAAAGTGGACGCTATTACTCTGCCGTCAAATAGGAGATCGTAAGTTATGTCTCAACGGCTGGGCGACCTTCTCGTCAAAGAGAAGGTAATTACCCCAGAGCAGTTGGCACAGGCGACCAAAGTTCAGAAGGAGACGAACTGTCGCCTGGGATCGGCGCTCGTCAAGTTGGGCTTCCTCAGCGATGAGGACGTCACCAACTTCCTCTCCCGGCAGTACGGCGTTCCAGCCATTAATCTCTCATATTTCGAAATTGAACCTTCCGTCGTCAAACTCATTCCCTTCGAGACCGCCAAGCGCTACCAGATTCTGCCGTTGAGCCGCGTCGGCGCGTCGCTCACTATCGCCATGGTCGACCCGACCAACGTGTTCGCCATGGACGATATCAAGTTCATGACCGGCTTCAATATCGAACCGGTCGTGGCTTCGGAAAGCTCCATCCTGGCAGGCATCGAGAAAGCCTACGGCACCAGCAACGAAGAAGACCTCGAGCAGGTCATGCAGTCCATGACCGATATCGCGGATACCGATGTCGAGCTGCAGTCCGAAGAGCAGGAGATGGACCTGGCCGACCTGGAGAAGGCGGCTGACGAAGCTCCCATCGTGAAGCTCGTGAACCTGGTGCTTACCGACGCGGTGAAGCGCGGAGCCAGTGACATTCACATGGAGCCGTACGAAAAAGAATTCCGCGTGCGCTTCCGCATTGACGGCGTGCTGCAGTCGATCATGTCGCCGCCGCTCAAGTTGAAAGACGCGATTAC
Organism: Terriglobales bacterium; assembly: GCA_035652095.1. GTDB lineage: Bacteria > Acidobacteriota > Terriglobia > Terriglobales > Acidobacteriaceae > DASREM01. The sequence goes on from DASREM010000013.1 coordinate 84,648, forward strand.
CTCGCGCGTAAAGATCATGTCGAAGCTCGACATCAGCGAGAAGCGGTTGCCGCAGGACGGCCGCATCATGCTGAAGATGCAAATTGGGGGCCGCAAGAAGCAGCTCGATTTCCGCGTCAGCACTCTGCCCACACTCTGGGGCGAGAAGATCGTGCTCCGGTTGCTGGACAAGGAAAATCTTCGCCTCGACATGACCAAGCTGGGCTTCGAAGCCGAGTCCCTGGTCAAATTCGAAAAGGCCATCTTGAAGCCCTACGGCATGGTGCTGGTGACGGGGCCGACGGGTTCCGGGAAAACCAACACGCTTTATTCTTCGATCTCGCGCCTCAATCAACCTGACACCAACATCATGACCGCGGAAGACCCCGTCGAATTCCAGCTCCAGGGCGTCAACCAGGTGCAGATGAAGGAACAGATTGGATTGAACTTTGCCGCCGCACTGCGCGCCTTCTTGCGGCAGGACCCCAACATCATCCTGGTCGGCGAGATTCGAGATTTTGAGACCGCGGAAATCGCCATCAAGGCCGCGCTCACAGGACACCTGGTTCTCTCCACGCTTCACACCAACGGAGCTCCGGAAACCATCACCCGCTTGATGAACATGGGTATCGAACCGTTTCTGGTTGCCACCTCGGTGCACCTGATCTGTGCCCAGCGACTCATTCGCCGTATTTGCAAGGACTGCGCCGAACAGGTGGATGTTCCCGTTCCCGCCCTTATCGAGGAAGGTTTTACTCCCGAAGAAGCGAAGACGGTCAAGATCATGAAGGGCAAGGGATGCGGCACCTGCAACAACACCGGGTACAAGGGCCGCTGCGGATTGTATGAAGTGATGGAAGTAGACGACGAAATCAAGGAACTGGTTCTGGTCGGAGCATCCGCTGTGGAATTGAAGAAGAAGGCGATCGAGCGCGGCATGATCACCCTTCGTCGCAGCGGCCTGATCAAAGTGGCGGCGGGAATTACCACGCTCGAAGAAGTTGCCCGCGAGACGATTCACTAGAGATAGAGGGGAAGGGACAAAAAGTTTATGGCACTTTCGTTAAGTGACTTGCTCAAACGCATGCTGGAGATGTCGGGCAGCGACTTGCACATCACCACCAACTCTCCGCCACAGATTCGTGTGCATGGTCACCTGGTTCCCCTGGACCTGCCGCAGTTGACTCCGGCTGAGACCAAGCAATTGGCCTACAGCGTCATGACCGACTCGCAGAAGCACCGCTTCGAAGAGAATTTCGAGCTGGACTTCTCCTTCGGCCTGAAGGGACTCGCCCGTTTCCGCGCCAATGTCTTCAACCAGCGCGGCGCGACCGCGGCAGTGTTTCGTCTGATTCCATTCGAAATCAAGTCGTTCAATCAGCTCGGCCTTCCGGCGGTGGTCAGCAAGTTGTGCGACAAGCCGCGCGGGCTGGTGCTGGTCACCGGACCGACCGGTTCGGGCAAGTCCACAACCCTGGCGGCCATGATCGACAAGATCAACAGCGAGCGCCACGATCATATCCTCACCATCGAGGACCCGATCGAATTCGTGCACATGAACAAGAACTGCGTGGTCAACCAGCGCGAGCTGCATGCCGATACCAAGAGCTTCACCGACGCACTTCGCGCCGCGCTTCGTGAAGACCCGGATGTGGTGCTGATCGGCGAAATGCGAGACCTGGAAACCATCGAGTCCGCCCTGCGAATCGCGGAAACCGGCCACCTCACCTTTGGTACGTTGCACACCAACAACGCATCTTCCACCATCAACCGAATCATTGACGTCTTTCCCGCCCATCAGCAGCCGCAGATTCGGGCGCAGCTGTCGCTGGTGCTGGAAGGAATTATGTGCCAAAGCCTGCTGCCCAAGGCGGATAACAAAGGCCGCGCCATGTGCATGGAGATCATGGTGCCCAACGCCGCCATTCGTAACCTGATTCGCGAAGACAAGATTCACCAGATTTATTCCGCCATGCAGTCGGGACAGGAAAAATACGGAATGCAGACTTTCAACCAGGCGCTGGCCTCGGCCTATTTCCAGAAGCAGATCACGCTGGAAGTGGCGACCGCGCGTTCCAGCAATCCCGATGAACTGCAGGAAATGATTGCGCGAGGCGCAGGCCTGCTGAACAAAACTCATGGCGCGATGGCCAAGGGCGCTGCCCCAACCAAGCGCTAGCCGGTTGTCTTTGCCCGCCTTCGGCGGGTTTGTGACGTGGAGGTCCGCTGCGAGACCGCTCGCACCGGAACGAAAAAGTAGAACGCGAGGAGATTCTTCACATGCCAGTCTTTACATTTTCGGGCAAGAACGCACAGGGAGAGAAGGTCAGCGGCGAGCGCAGCGCGGCCAACAAGGACGTTCTGGCCAGTCAGTTGCGCCGCGAGCGTATCACCCCCGGCTCCATCCGGCAAAAAGGGAAGGAGTTCGTCATGCCGACCTTCGGGTCCGGCAAGGTGAAGACCAAGGAAATTGCCATCTTCTTCCGGCAGTTTTCGGTCATGATTGATGCCGGCCTGCCGCTTGTCCAGTGCCTCGAGATCCTCGCCGCCAACCAGGAAAATCAAGCCTTTCAAAAGACGCTGACCGGGGTGCGGACCACCGTCGAAGGCGGCGCCACCCTGGCCAACGCCATGCGCCTGTATCCCAAGGTCTTCGATGACCTCACCACCAACATGATGGAAGCCGGCGAAATGGGCGGAATTCTCGACACCATCCTGCAGCGCCTGGCAGCCTACGTGGAAAAGGCCGTCAAACTACGCGCCGCGGTGAAGTCGGCACTGATCTACCCGGTGTCAGTAGTCTCCCTGGCGTTCCTGATCGTCGGCGCCTTGCTGAAGTGGGTCGTTCCCATCTTCGCCAACCTGTTTGCCGGACTGGGCGTCGCCCTGCCGTTGCCCACTCGCGTGGTCATGGGCCTGAGCGCCTTTGTGGGGCACTTCTGGTGGTTCTTCATCGTCGGCATCGTGGGATTCATCTTCGGCATCAAGCAGATCCGCAAAGATCCCCGCGGTAAGTACTGGCTCGACTGGAGCATGCTCAAGATGCCGGTCATAGGCATGTTGCTGCGTAAGATCGCGGTCGCGCGCTTTACCCGGACCCTAGGTACCCTGATCACCTCCGGCGTGCCCATCCTGGAAGCTCTCTCGGTCACCGCGAAGACTTCCGGCAACGCGGTTCTGGAAGAGGCGCTGATGAACGTGCGCAAGGCCATCGAAGAGGGCCGCACCATTGTCGATCCTCTCCGCGAGTGTGGCGTGTTTCCCAACATGGTGACCCAGATGATCGGCGTGGGCGAAGCCACCGGCGCCATGGACTCCATGTTGCAGAAGATTGCCGACTTCTACGAGGACGAAGTGGACGCTGCCACCAAGGACATGTTGGCCATGCTCGAACCGATCATCATCGGTCTTCTCGGTGTAATGATCGGCGGCATCGTGATCTCGCTGTACATGCCGCTGTTCTCGATGATCGCAAAGTTGGCCGGATAAATTTCACCACCGCCAGTTACCGCGATGCTTCGTCGCGGTGACTGGCAATTCAGCCAGGCAATAAGGGGCCGATCCTGGGCGGCAAGACTGGTAACGATGCAATCCATGTTCGATGAGCGGCAATGGCTGGCCTGGCTGGCAAAGATCCGCATCATCATCCTGACATTTCTGCTGGGAATCGAGCTCGCGATCGCGCGCCTCACCTCCACTCCCCTGCCGGTCCGTTTGTTCGTCAACGCCATCCTGCTCTGGTACGCGATCTCGGTCTTCTACCTGCTGCTGCTGTCGTTCTGGAAAGAGCACCGCATCCAATGCCTGCTCCAGGTGCTCACCGATCTTTTTCTGATCACGCTCGCGGTCTACATCACCGGCGGCGTAGATAGTTCTCTTAATTTCCTGTATCCGCTCGTCATCATCGTGGCCTGCATTCTGCTGCCACGCGCCTGGGTCTACCTGACGGCGGCCCTGGCCTTCATCTTGTACGGTTCAGTGCTGGAGTTGATCTATTTCGGGATGCTGCCGGCGTACTCCAACACCAAGCCGGCGATGGGCGCCTTGCAGGCCATCATCCTTATCAACTTCTTCGCCTATTTCGCCGTCGCCTACCTGGCCGGACTTCTGGCGAACAAGCTGCGCCAGGTGGACGTGAAGCTCAAGCACACCAGCGGCGAGCTCGAGAACCTGCAAGCCTTGCACGAAAATATCATCCAGTCCATCAGCAATGGCCTGATTACAACCGGGCTGGACGGCCGCATCACCGTCGCGAACGCGGGCGCCCAGAAACTGCTGCAGCGTACTGAGGCGGAGCTGGTCGGCAAGCCGGTTCATCAACTTTTCCTTGACCCGCTGCCGAACGTAAGCTCCGAGCCCGCCCATGGAGAAGTTCGTTTCGCCACGCCCAACTCCTATCGCAAAACCTTTCGCGTGATTGCTTCTGCCCTGACCGTGCCCGACCGGGGCACGCTGGGTTACGTTTACACGCTGGACGATCTCACCGAGATCCGCCGGCTGGAACGGGAAGTTCGCATGCAGGACCGGCTTGCCGCCGTCGGCCGCCTGGCTGCCGCAATCGCGCACGAAGTGCGCAACCCCCTGACTTCCATTGCCGGCTCAGTGAGCATGTTGAGCGAGGTGCCCAATCTCAGCCCGGAACATCGGCGACTGTTGCAGATCGTCACCCGCGAATCCGACCGCTTGAACGACATCATCACCGATTTTCTTGCCTACTCCCGCAATAAGCAGTACCAGATCGCGGAAGTAGACCTCATTCCGCTGCTGGAAGACACTCTTACCCTGCTCAGCCATCGCCTGGTCGCGCAAAATACCGGCATCAAAATTCAACGCCGCTTCGCAGTGAAACAAGCCAAAGCCATGGCGGACGGCGACAAGATCAAGCAGGTGTTTTGGAATTTTTGCGAGAACGCGGTGCGCGCCATGCGCGGCGGCGGAACCTTGACCATCCGCGTAGAACCGGTTGGGGAGGACTGGCAGATCAGCTTCGAGGACACTGGCCCGGGGATCAGCCCACAGCTGATCGAGAAAATTTTCGAACCTTTCCAGTCGAATTTTGAGGGCGGCACCGGCCTTGGCCTCGCCATCGTGTACCAGATCGTGCAGGCGCACGACGGGAAAGTTTGGGCGCGTTCCAATGTCGGGCAGGGAAGTTCCTTCGTCCTGCGCTTGCGCCGCCTGGCCGGTTCTGCACGCGCCGGCGAGCGCGAACACGTTCCGCAACGCGAAGGCGCGATAAGCGCCGCGAAAGCTGCGACCGCATCAGGGGGCACTCATGGGTAACATTCTGGTGTGCGACGACGAGCGCTCTATCTGCGAAATGCTCGACATCGCCTTGCGCAGGGATGGGCACAAGGTCGAGACCGTGAATTCCGGAGAAATTGCCAAGCGCAAGTTGGAAGGCGCCATTTACGACGTGGTGGTCACCGACATCCGCATGCCGAACATCAATGGCATCGAAGTGCTGCGCTTCGCCCACCAGGTCTCCCCGGAGTCGGCCGTGATTCTGATCACCGCGGTGGATGACTACGAGGCCGCCGTCGAGGCGGTCAAAGCCGGCGGTGCGAGCGATTACATTCGCAAGTCTCCCGGCCTGGTTGACGAGATCAAACTCGCCATCAACCGGGCGCTGGAGAAGATGGCGCTTAGCCGTCAGAACTTTGCCTTCAAGCGCGATGCCGCCACCCGCAACTCCCTCGATAACATCGTGGGAGTGAGCGCAGCCATGAACAGGTTAAAGCAGACCATCCGTACCGTAGCTTCGACTCAGAGCACGATTCTGATTCACGGCGAAAGCGGTACGGGCAAGGAACTGGTGGCCCGTGCTGTGCACGTATGCTCGCCGCGCGCGACCGATCCGTTTGTTTCCATCAACTGCGGCGCTTTTCCCGAGACCCTGCTGGAGAGCGAACTGTTCGGTTACGTCAAAGGCGCCTTCACCGGCGCCAACCAGAACAAGCGTGGCTTGTTCGAGGTCGCGGACCGGGGCACCATCTTCCTCGACGAGATCAGCGAGATGACTCTCACCATGCAGGTGAAGCTGCTGCGCGTATTGCAGGAGCGCACCGTCCGCCCGGTGGGAGGCACCACCGAGATTCCCATTGACGTTCGCGTGATCGCCGCTACCAACCGCGACCTCGACAAGGAAGTCAGCGAAGGCCGGTTCCGCGAAGATCTTTACTACCGGCTCAGCGTCATCCCGGTGCGGGTCCCGCCTCTCCGCGAGCGCAGCGAGGACATCCCGCTCCTGGTCAACCATTTCTTGAAGAAATATGCGCCGGCGGCCGGCAAGAGCATCTCCACGGTGAACGCACAGTCATTGGAATTGCTTTGCTGTTACGAGTGGCCGGGGAATGTGCGCCAACTCGAAAACACCATCGAACGTTCAGTCGCCCTGGAGATGGGCGAGGAGTTGCGTGCCGACCTTCCCGTGGAGCGTCCTAAAGCGCGGGCGGCCGCGGCCAGTGCGAGCGGGAGCATCACGCCGGGCTCTGTTCTCCCCGACGGCGTGGATATGGAAAAGTACGTTGCCGATATCGAGCGCTCCCTGCTACTGAGTGCGCTTTCGCAATGCAACGGGGTGCAGACCCGGGCCGCCGATCTGTTGAAGATCTCTTACCGCTCCTTCCGCCACCTGATGAAGAAATACGACCTCTAGCCCGGCTAGGATCCGCTTTTCTTCAACTGCTGCTTCCATCCCAGGATCCTGGCCTTGTTGCCTTCATCCTCCGCCTCCGGGATCATGCCTTTCTTCTGATAAAGAACCGAGAGGCTGGTGTGAGCGAGGACGTCGTCCGGGTCCACTTCGCTGATGCGCCGGGCCACTTCAATGGCCTGGTCGAGACGGCCGAGGTCCTGCAAGGCTCGCGCCATCCCATGCATGGCTTCGGTAAACGTTGCGTCGGCGTCGAGGGCCTTCTGGTACTCCGCGAGCGCATCCTCATGTTTCCCCTCTGAAAACAAATCGAGCGCTGCGTAATAGTGTTCCTCGGCGCGTTGGCGTGCATCGGGATCGGTCATTCGAAAGGTACCGCGAGCGGCAATCGAATTCTAGCAAATGACGGCACCACTTCCGGGCATGCCGCTTATACTGGCTATTCCATGCGCTACATGATTCGCTTCTTATGGAACGCGACCCGCGGACATCGCCTGACCCCGTGGAGGAGCCCCTATCTCCTGTGGCGTGTGGAAACCTATTGTGGCGTAAAGATGCAGCAAATTGGCTTTCTGGAATTCTGGGAATTTGTCTGGCACGAACGTTCCAGCCTCTGGCGCTTTTTGAAGTGGACAGCTGAGATGGAACGTCATGTTCATCCCAAGGCGGGAAGCCACTAACCTATTGCAGCCGCTTGGAACGGCCTTTTTCCGTGGGACCATCCATGTGCGCAAGCACCGTCCCTACCACTTCCTGTGGCGGGTGACTCTGCAGGAACACTTCGCGAACTCCATAGTTGATCGCGGATTGCAGGGTGAGGACGTCCGGTTCAGTGGGCGAGAGCACGCCCACAAAAGCGCTGGGAAACACCAGGTGCAGCACTCCCGCCAGCGGCCAGCCATCGCCTCCCTCAGCCAACCGTGACGACACGATCGCCACATCAAAGTAATGATGGGTAATGGCCAGTAGCGCGGTCGCGAGATCGCGGGCAACGATCGTGACAAAGCCCTTTTCCGAAAGCGCAGACTGAAATGACGAAAGCACACCCATATCGGAATGCACAATCAGCGCCATCCGCTTGGAGCCCTGGGAGCCTGTGTTCGAGCTCATACTCGGTCCCTCGCATGACTGCGCCGCAATACCAGGCGCTTGACCGCTCCAATCAGCTCTGTGGGCTCCACCGGTTTTAGGGCCAGGTAGTCCACTCCCATATCCAGGGCGGAGCGCGAGTTCGACAAGTTCGCGTAACCCGTACAAATCACCACTGCCGGCTTCGGCCTGAGTCTCTGCGCTGCTCGGGCCACTTCCAGTCCGATGTCCTCCGCTTCCATGTTCAAATCTGTGATCAGCACGTCGATGTTTCCATTGTCCTGGAGGTATTCCAGGGCCTCTGCCGAGCCACCCGCGGTTGCGACCTCATAGCCTTCCTCCTCAAAGAGGCGGCGCATCGTTTGCAGAATGCTGCTTTCGTCGTCAACTAGAAGGAGGAGCGAGCGCTTAACCGACATGTTTGGGGTTTCTGAGCTGAAATTAGCTTGATTTTAGCACTTTCCAGGAGGTCTGGGCGGGCAAGTCAATAAGACAGCACGGGAGAGGCGGAGCGCCGGGCAATCAGTCTCCGCAATGCGGCCTTGATTTCGTTCAGATCCACAGGCTTCAAAGCGACGTAATCCACTCGCAGTCTGAGCGCCTCGCGCAACTGCTGCACAGTGGGATATCCCGTGTAGATGACGATCGCGGGAGGCTTCTTTCGCTTCTTGAGCTCACTGGCAAGCCTTAGACCGAGATCGTTCCCTTCCAGGTTCAATTCCGTAATCACCGCGTCGAAGGATTGTTGCCGGAGGATCGGCGCCGCGGCATGGTAGGTCGCAACCGCCGTGACACGGAACCCTTCCTCAGCGAGAATCGCCTCGAAAGTGGTCAGAATGCCCGGTTCGTCCTCAACCAGGAGAACCGAAGGCTGATCTGCGGGGCGCAATGACAGGGTAACTCCTTAGCTAACGTCAGATGAGGATAGTTGGGGCCTCGTTGTGTGAGGCAGCAAATTTCACAATCCTGTTCAAAAATCTAACATCATCGGCTATCCGTGACGAATGGCAACCAGGGTGCCACTCTCGCGTTGAGAGTCGCAAGTGCCTGGAGCTACTTAGTTGCCGTTGCGTGCTGCTGCGGCCGCACCCACAACTACGCTAACGTCCGAACCCTTCCCGACGCCAAGGATTTGCGCCGCCGGACCGCGGTTCGTCGCAATCTCCAGAAATCCCATGCTGCCCAGGATCCCGAAGATCTCATTCGGAGCTCCTTCGGCATAGGAAGTCTTCATCTCCGTGATCTCCTGTTTCCCTACCACGATCTTGAATGCTGGAGGCTGCTCAGCGAACAGCATGGGCGCATCCTGCGGAGTGATGTTGGTGATGAGGTTGCCGAAGCGGTCCACCTTCAACACCACGCCCCGCAGCGTCTCGGCATTCACCGGTTTTGGCTTGGGAGAGTTGAAGCGAACGAAGTCTTCAATTTCGTCTCCAAACTTCTCGCTGTCCACCCCCTTGGCGAGGTACGCGGCCACGGGCGCGAAGATGTCGCGGGCATGGAACGTGTTGCTGATCGGCTCCCTGAAATAATGGGTGGAACTCACATGCCGTACGCGCAGACGCTCCTCGCGTCCGTAGATCAACGAAAGCACGCCGTTGTCAGGAGCCACAAAATGGTGCTGGTCGGTGCTGGCTATGATGGGCCGGCGCGCGGTCCCCACCCCGGGATCGACTACGACCAGGTGCACTGTGCGCGGCGGAAAATACGAATACGCCTGCGAAATGGTGAGCGCGCCGTCCAGCACATCGAATGCCTGCACGGCATGAGAGATGTCCACGATCTCTGCTTCCGGAGCGATTTCCAGGATCACTCCTTTCATCGTGCCCACAAAGTGGTCGCTGGTTCCGAAGTCCGTGGTCAGAGTTACGATCGGGCGATGAGCCAATGGTTAACCTCGCTGCAGGCGAAATTCTCCCTGTAAATTCCGACACTAATCCGAGATCGGAACAGCGTCAAGGTTCCGAGGGTAATGCGAACCAACTCCCATTCCGCCTCGGCTACTCCGGTCTATAATGGCCCCGCCAGCATGCCACTCACTTCCGGGACCAAACTCGGGCCGTACGAGATCCAATCTCCAATCGGTGCGGGCGGAATGGGCGAAGTTTATCGTGCCCGCGATATCCGCCTCGCCCGCGAAGTTGCCATCAAGATATTGCCCGAGGCCTTTGCCCGCGACCCCGACCGCCTCCAGCGCTTCGAGCACGAGGCCAGAGTCCTTAGCACAGTCAATCACCCTAATATCCTCGCCATTCACGATGTGGGGGCCCAGGACCATATTCACTATCTCGTTTCGGAGCTTCTCGAAGGTCAGACTCTGCGCGAGAAGATGAATGCCGGTCCATTGTCCCAGCGGCGCGTCACCGAGTACGCGGTGGAAATGGCGCGCGGACTCGCGGCAGCGCACGAAAAGGGGATTGTGCATCGTGACTTCAAGCCTGACAACGTCTTTATCACCAAAGACGGTCGCATAAAGATTCTCGATTTCGGATTGGCCAAGCTGGCAATTTCCGACGGCGGCTCCTCAGTCCACACCGCAACCATGAGCGCGCCTGATCCGACCCAGCCCGGCACCGTGATGGGAACCGTCGGCTACATGTCGCCGGAGCAGGTACGCGGCAAACCTCTCGATTATCGCTCCGATCTCTTCAGCTTCGGGGCCATCCTCTACGAGATGCTTTCCGGTAAGCGCGCGTTTAAAGGAGACTCGGGCGTCGAGACCATGAATGCGATCCTGAAAGAAGATCCGCCGGACCTTGGGGAAAGCGGACTGCATGTCACGCCGGGGCTGGATCGCATCGTCCGGCATTGCCTGGAGAAAGAGCCGGCAATGCGGTTCCAATCGGCTCGTGATCTGGCCTTCGATCTGGAGAGCCTGTCGTCGCTGAGCAGTTCCACCAAGCCGGCGGTCGGATCGCGGGTATCAAGCATTGCGCGTTATCGCACTCCGCTGCTCATTGCGCTTCCCGTGCTGCTGCTGGTGGCTGCTGCGGCGTTCTGGGCAGGGCATGCAAGCATCCAATCTCCGGCCCCGCTCTTTACCCGCCTGACCTTTCGCGGCGGGCACGTGAGCGCCGCGCGATTCTCGCCGGATGGTCATACCATCGTGTACAGCGCGGCATTCGGCGACGAGCCGCTTCAGATCTACACCACTCGCCCCGACGCGCCGCAGTCTCGCGAGCTCGGCCTGAAGAACAGCAGCATCCTCGCGATCTCCAAACAAGATGAACTCGCCATCACGCTCAACCATACCTACATACAGGCCAACGCCGGCGGCGGAACTTTGGCCCGCCTCCCGCTCACCGGCGGCTCGCCGCGCGAGTTGAACGAAGCCGTAGGCAGCGCCGACTGGGCTCCCGACGGCCAGTCCCTCGCTCTTGCGCGATTAACCAACCGGGCCGTCGTGCTGGAATACCCGCAAGGCAAGACGCTCTACGAGACCCAAGGCTGGGTGGACGATGTGCGAATTTCGCCGGACGGCAATCGCGTCGCCTTTGTCGAACATCCCATTCGCTGGGACAGCCTGGGTACGATCGCGGTCGTGGATCGTGAAGGTAAACGACGGCAACTCACTGGCTCATTCTCCGACGTTCGCGGCCTGGCGTGGGGACCTTCGGGCAAGGAAATCTGGTTCACCGGTTCCAATATTCATCTCTCCAGTAATCTGTTCGCGGTGGATCTCGACGGACATCAGCGTCTGGTGTGGGCCGGAGCGGGTGGAATGGTGCTGCAGGACGTCATCTCCGATGGCCGCGTGCTGTTCATTCGCGAAAACCGCCGCCGCGGGATTGCCGGTCTCTTTCCCGGCCACGATTCGGAAACCGATCTGAGCTGGCAGGATTGGTCCCTCATCACCCGCATCTCTCCGGACGGCAAGTGGATTTTCTTCTCTGAAGAGGGCGACGGCGGCGGCCAGAAGTATTCCGCCTACATGCGTGCCACCGACGGTTCGCCCGCCATCCGTCTCGGCGACGGCACCCCGTGGGGCTTGTCTCCCGATCTCAAATGGGTGGCTTCGATTATTCCCGGACAGCCGCAGCAGTTGTGGTTGCTGCCAACCCATGCCGGCGAGCCGAAAAATCTTTCCCGACCCGACTTCGACTATGACCTCGCGGTCTGGCTTCCCGACGGCCAGCATTTAATGATCACAGGGCGGGAGTCCGGCAAACAAACGCGATCCTACGTTTGCGATATGGGGTGCAAGACGCTCACCCCGGTAACGCCGGAGGGCGTACAGGGATTTCCTACCGAAGATGGAAAGGAGGTCGTCTCCCGCCAGGGAGATGTACTGACCTTCTACCCGATTTCGGGCGGACAGCCACGAACTGTAATAGCGAAAATCCCGAATCTTGCTTTCCCGCAGAGTGGGAACACAGGCCGCTATGTCATCGGAGCCGGGCAACTGGGAGTTCCCATGAAGTTGTATCGGTACAACACGCTCACAGGGGAGAAAAAGCCCTGGAAGGAATTGGTGCCTCCGGACCGGGTCGGCGTTTTTATCGCCAATATATTCGATGTCACTCCCGACCTCCGCTGGTACGCCTATAGCTACGTGCGCGACCTCTCCGACCTTTACATGGTCGAAGGCCTGCGCTGATCGGGCAGTGGTCTCAACGTTTCATCGAACTGAACTCCCTTAAAAGGAAGAAGTCATCCCCAGCTTGCGAGGGATCTCGCGTGCACAACGGGAGCCCTACTCGATCTCTATATTTCCCGATCCCGTAGTGACCTCGACCGGCACTCCGCCGCCGCGCACCTTCCCGTGAATCTCCTTCTTTCCCATCGAGCCCTCGACGGTCACCGGATGGTTCACCGAGATTGAGCCTGAGCTGGTATGCGCATTCAGATCAAACGCTGCGCTCGCAGGCACGCGCAATTGCACCGTCCCCGATCCGGTACGCAGCAGCCACATTCCCGTAGGATCGCCATCCGCGCGAATGCCGCCGCTTCCGGCGCGCGCTTCGAGCGATCCGCGCACACCGTGTAACTCCATACCACCCGAACCCGTGCCGATGCGAACCGAGCCCGGCGCGGTCTGTTCCAGCGTCACCCGCCCGCTACCCGTATCCGCTTCGAAGCCGCCCGCAATCCCAGTGGCATGAATGGAACCGCTCCCTGCCTTGGCCCGCACCGAGCCCTGCACATGATCAATGTCAATATTGCCCGAACCCGTGCTCGCCCTGACCGAATTGCCTATGTTCGAGATCCGCAATCCTCCAGACCCCGCCTGCGCTTCCAGAATGCCTTTGATTCCGTCAATGGTCTGATTTCCGGAACCAGTCTCCGATCGCAGCTGCGTCTCCGCTGGAACCATCAATTCGTAACTGATGGAAATATTTCTTCGCAGCTCCGGATCATCAAGGTGCCCAATCCGAATGCTGTTGCCGCTTTGCTGTATCGGAGGATTTGCCTCAATCCGCTTGATCCTCTCCTCGGCCCCACCTGTGAACCAGTCAGTAGATTTGATCCGCCCGGTCACTTGGACCTGGTTTGATCCTCCGGTGCGCACCTGAACGCTTCCCGAGCCGGTAGAAAGATCGATACTAACCGCCCCGTTCACCGAGAGAGTGCGCTGAAACTGGCCTTCCGCCCCAAACATCGGGACGGCAAACAACACGAACAACACACCCAGTGAGCACCACAGTGGTTTCGTGGTTTTGCGCATCGCTTCTCCTTTCAGTAAATGCGAATGTCTCCAGAACCCGTATGCACCGTGAGCCTCTGCCCGCCGCCACCTACTTTGCCGCGGGCCGAATGTCGGGACCTCTCCACGTCCCCTTGTACCGTCATGGTTACAGGATGGTCCACATTCAGGGAACCGGAACTGGTGGTTGCATCCAGGTCAAAGGAAGCATCCTTCGGCAATCGCAGTTCGACATTTCCGGAGCCGGTGCGAAACTCCCACGGCCCGGTTGGCACCCCGTCAACCGTCATATCGCCGCTGCCGGCCTCGGCATGCAGCGCCCCGTGCACGTTGCGAAGATCAATATTTCCCGATCCGGTATGCACCTGGACGTCTCCGGCTCCTTTTTGATCGAACTGGATGTCTCCGCTTCCTGCCTCGGCTGTGAATGCTCCGCTCATGTCTTGCGCCTCGACATCTCCCGAGCCGGTGTGCAGTCGCACTCCTCCCTCCAGGTCCCGCAAACGCATGTCGCCGGATCCGCTCTCCAATTGGGCGGCCGCTTTCAATCCGTCAATGCGCTGATCTCCCGAACCCGTGTGAGTGCGCACGGTGGTGTCGGCAGGGACCGTGATCTCGAAGCTGATTGAAATGTCTCTGCTGTTGGGATAGTCGATGCGGACGTTGCTGCCGTTCTGCTGAATCGGAGGGTTCTTCTCGACTTCGCTCACGTCCCCGCGATGACTTCCCCCATCCCACCAATGATCGTTCACCCATATCTTTCCCGTGATGGCGATCGTCCCCGGTCCCCCGGTCCGGATGTCCACATCGCCGGAACGAGTGTAGATTTCCAGCGTAGCCGGGCCACTCACGGTGAGGTTTTTCTGGAACGTTCCCTGGACCGAAGCGGCTGCGGTCAGGGAAATCAAGCAGCAGATCACGATTGGGACTAGCTTCATTTTTCTCATGGGCAGCTCCTGCGAATATTCATAAAAAAAGGGGCACGGTCCGCACCGTGCCACCTTGTGACCGCCGGGTCCGAAACTCGGAGGCGGACCTTACAAACCTGTTACTGCAAGACCACCTGATCGCCTTCTTTCAGTCCGCCCAGCAGTTCAGTCTTGGCTCCGTTCGAGATCCCGATATTCACAGCCAACTTTTTCTTCCCGTCCTTCGCCTTGGGGTCGGGAATCTCCACCGAAGCTTTCTTGTCCTTGTCGTAGAGAATTGCGCCTTCCGGAATCTGCAGCACATTCTTGTGTTCTTCCAGGATGATCTCGGCGTTGGCGGTCATTTCGGCCTTCAATTCGCCGCCGGGATTGTTGATTGATACCCGCACTTCGAACGTAGTCACGTTGTCCTTCTCTACTCCCATCGGGGAAATCTTCGTGACTCGCCCATTGAAACTTTTGTCCTTGAACGACTCCACCTTGATCCGCGCCGGCTGTCCCAGGTAGACCTTGCCGATATCGCTCTCGTCCACCTTGCCTTTTACGTACACCTCGCTGGTATCGCCGAGAGTCATGATCAGCGTCGCCGAGGATCCCAACACCAGGATGGAACTCACTGCGTCGCCCATCTCCACATCGCGCGACAGCACGATCCCATCAATCGGCGACAGCACATCGGTATAGCTGAGCTGTTCTTCCAGTTGCCTTAAGTTCGCCGCATCCTTGGCGACCTCGGCTTTGGCTTGCGCAATTTTCGCCTTGAGCACGTTTACCTGCGCCTTGGCCACGTTCTGTTTATTGAGCGCCAGTTCGTAGTTCTTCTGCGCCTCGTCGAGGGCGGAAACGGAAACCACGCCGTCCTTCGCCATGCCTTGCGCCCGGTCGTAGGCGCGCTTCAACATCGGGATGTCTACGCCTTCGGCATCAACCTTGGCTCGCTCGTAATCGGCCTGGGAACTTGTTGCGCTGGCTTGCGCAGCTTCCAGCGCGGCCCGCGACTGCTCCACTTGCGCCGAGATTTCTTCCTTGTCGAGTTGCGCCAGGAGTTGACCCTTCTTCACGCGGTCGCCGGCATCCACCAGGAGTCGCTTCACAATTCCGCTGGCCTTGGACTTCACTTCCACCTTGGTGATGGGCGTAACTTTTCCGGTTGCCACCACGCTCTTCGCCAGGTCGCCCTTTTCCACCTTTGCCAGCTTGGTCGGATCGATCTTGGTGCCTCCGCTGGTTGCTGCGATGAGACCCCCCACCACTACCAGGACCAGCACCGCGGCCACTATGCCGTAAATGATCCGCTTACGACGTTTCTTCTTGCCATTGCCATTACCGTTCACAACTTCCTCCTGGGGTGCAATCCGCCTGCGTTGAATGGTACGAAGACCGGCTGTGTTTGGTTCCCTGGATTCTTGATCTCGGCATCAACCTAACTCGGGCCTGCCGTTGCGTTAGACCGCCCGTGTTGGGAAATGAAAGCAGGAAATGATGCGTGGGTGACCTGCAAAAATCGGAAAAATTTGTCCTGTGGGGAACTTTCTAACTGCCCGCACAGGAAAGAGATTCATTGTCTGAGTACCTGGTATTGTACAACATGGCCCCCTTCCAGGGAGTGCAGTACACCCTTTGAAATGTTAGTATTAGCACTAATTCATGACTGCATTCGTGTTGCTTCGGGTGTTCGTCATTCTGCTTCTGGTAGCCGCCAACGCCTTCTTCGCTGCCGCGGAGTTCGCGCTGGTCAGCCTGCGCGATACCCGCATCCAGCAACTGATTGAGGCCCGCCGTATCGGCGCCCGTACCGTTCTGAAACTTCACCGCAACCTGGACGAGGTCGTCAACGGGGTTCAGCTGGGAATCACGCTAACCAGCTTGAGTCTGGGCTGGGTGGGGGAACCGATCCTCGCGCACATGGTCGAGGGCTCGATCGGGCAGATCCCTCATGCCGGCCTCTATGCCCACGGCATTGCCATTGTTTTCGCCTTTTTCATTATTACTTGCCTGCACGTCATCCTGGGCGAACTGGTCCCCAAATCCCTGGCCCTGCAGCGGGGCGAACAGGTCGCGCTTGCCGTGGCCGCCCCCATGGACTTTTTCCTCACCATCGCCCGTCCCGCCCTTTACCTCATGAGCCGTGCGGCCGGCACTGTTCTACGCTTGTTTGGGTCGCATCGTGTTCGCCAGGGGACCGTGCACTCGCCCGATGAGCTCAAGTTGATCGTCACCGCCAGCCGCCAGTTTGGACAGATCCCCCCTTTCCAGGAGGAGATCATCCACAATGCGCTCGAGTTGGAGAACATCAGTGTTCGTGAAGTCATGGTCCCGCGGCCGGATATCTTCTCGCTGCCCGGCGACCTAACCCTGGAAGACGCCCTGACTCGTATCGTCGAGGACCAACACTCCCGCATTCCTATCTACGATCCGCAGCGCGGACCCGAGCACATCATCGGCGTACTGTTCTCGAAAGACCTGATGCGCTGGACCCGCCTTCGCCTCGGTCCCAATCAGCCCACGGCCTCGCGGATCAGCAACATGCGCGTCAGCCAGATCATGCGTGACGTGCTGGTCGTTCCCGAAACCAAGGTCTTGATGGAGTTGTTGCAGGAGTTCAAACAGCGCAAGCGCCACCTTGCCGTGGTAGTAGATGAGTTCGGGTCGACCGCCGGAGTCATTACCGCGGAGGATATTCTTGAACAGCTCGTCGGTGAGATCGAAGACGAGTTCGATACAGTTTCAACTGCTCCCGCGGTCCTGGAGGGGCAGACCTCCGGACTATTGGAAGGGGCGGTCAACATCCGCGACCTCGAATCGCAGTACGATCTGCTGCTCCCGCGGGATGCCGGCTTTGAAACCCTGGCTGGATTTGTCCTCGCGCGCCTGCAACGCATTCCGAAGGTGGGCGATGCCTTCAACTATGAAGGACATCGTTATAGGGTCGAAGAGATGGATGGCCATCGTATCGCGAAAGTAAGAATCGAAAAGCTGGAAGCCACCGCCATGCAGCACGCGGGAGACTGAGTTCTTAAAACGACCAACTGTCTTTCTATTTTCGAATGATTCGCTACCTCGGTCACCGTCTTCTTTACACCCTTCCGGTCGTCTGGCTCGTGGTTTCGGTGGTTTTCCTGTTGATCCATCTCGTTCCCGGGGACCCGGTGCTACAGATGTTGGGCGAAGGCGCGCCCGGCGCCGATGTTGCTGCGGCTCGCCATGCCTACGGGCTCGACCAGCCGCTCTCAACCCAATATCTCGAATACTGGAAAGGAGTGCTTCGCGGAAATCTTGGGCCTTCCATCCGCTTTAACCAGAGCGTCAGCGCTCTGATTCTCCAGCGTTATCCGTATACGTTGCAGCTTACGATTGCCGCCTTGGTGGTCGCGATTCTGCTCGCGGTTCCTGCCGGCGCCCGTTCAGCCCGCCGCCGCAATCGCTGGGACGATCGCGTGCTGAGCGTAGTAAGCCTGTTCGGCCTGTCGTTTCCCAACTTCGCACTCGGTCCTATCCTGATTTTGCTTTTCGCCATCAAGCTCGGTCTGCTGCCGGTGTCCGGCTCAGGTACGTTTGCTCACCTGGTCCTGCCGGCGATCACCATGGGCGGAGCCTTGGCCGCCATTCTGACCCGCATGGTGCGCACCTCGATGCTCGAAGAACTCAGCCAGGACTACATCCGCACCGCGCGCGCCAAGGGCCTTTCGGAAAACACGGTTGTTTACCGTCATGCGCTGCGCAACGCACTCATCCCGGTAGTCACGGTTCTGGGCCTGCAGTTCGGCGCGCTCTTAGCGGGAGCGATCGTGACCGAGGCGATTTTTTCCTGGCCCGGCATCGGACGGCTCACCATTCAAGCCATCAGCAATCGCGACTATTACCTCGTGCAGGGATGCATCCTGGCCATCGGCTTGACCTACGTGGCGGTGAATTTCCTGACAGACTTCGTCTACTCGCTGGCGAACCCGAGGATCAGGCAGTAAGTACGCTCATATTGACAATCACGTATCTTACGTGTTACACGTATTATACGTGGAGCCCGCCCGCTCCAGTATCTTCATGACAAAGCAAAACATAACTCTGAGCCTGACTCAGCAGACTTTGCGGAAGGCGAAAATTCTCGCCGCCCGCAAGGGCTCATCGATCAGCGCTCTTCTTGCTGACCAGATCCAGTTCTTGGTTGACCAGGAAGAAGCTTATAGTCAATCTGAGCGCCAGGCTCTCACACTCTTGGATCAAGCCTTCCATTTGGGCGGGGCAATTCGTGGAACCCGTGACGAGTGGCATGAGCGTTAAGACTTTCGTCGATTCCAACATTTTGATTTATGCCCACGACGCCGACGCCGGCGTCAAGCACGAGACCGCCGGTGCGTTGCTGCGGGAGTTGTGGACCGACAGGGCTGGGCTTCTCAGCGTGCAGGTGCTGCAGGAGTTTTACGTCAATGTCACTCGTAAGATTGCGTCGCCACTTCCAAAGAACTTGGCGAGGCGTGTAGTGCACAGTTACTTTATCTGGTGCGCTGAGACAACCGCAGCGGAAGTCGACACTGCATTTCGGATCGAGGACGAGTGCAAAATCGGTTTCTGGGACGCGCTCATCGTCGCTGCTGCCATCAAGACGGGCGCGGAGCGAATTGTTTCGGAGGACCTGAATGCTGGACAAACACTCGCAGGTGTTCGGATCGAAAATCCGTTCGTAAAACCCAAGGTACGTAACATCCCGAAACGAACTTGACGGTATCCGAGCCAGTTAAATGTCCACCGCCACCATCTCGTTCCGCCAAACCGCCCGCCGCAACCCGCTCGCGGCGACGGGTGTAGTCTTAGTCGCTATATTCACCGTGTTTGCCATCTTCGCCCCGTGGATCGCGCCACAGGACCCCGCGTTCATCAATCTCCCGGCCCGCCTGAATCCACCTTCGCTCATGCACTGGTGTGGCACCGACGAACTTGGCCGCGACATCCTCTCGCGCCTCATCTACGGTTCACGCATTTCCATGCTTGTCGGAAGCTGTGTCGTTGCCGCATCCTTGGCCCTCGGCCTCATTATCGGATCCATCGCCGGATATTACGGAGGCCGCATTGACCGCTTCGTCAATGTGGTCGTGATGAACGCATTTCTCTCGTTTCCCGGAATTCTCCTCGCCATCGCGTTTGTGGCTTTTCGCGGCCCCGGAATCTTCAATCTCATTCTGGCGCTTTCGCTTGGCGGATGGGTTGGTTACGCGCGCCTGGTTCGCGCCCAGGTCCTTGCCGCCCGCGAGAGGGAATTTGTCGAAGCCGCCCGCGCTCTCGGCGCCAGTGATCTTCGCATCATTGTTCGCCACATTCTCCCCAACATCATTCAACCCATCATCGTGCAGGCTGCCATCGGGATGGCGGGCGCCATCCTTGCCGAAGCCACCATGAGTTTTCTGGGCCTGGGGGTTCCCCCGCCTACCGCCAGTTGGGGCGCTATGCTGAACGACGCCCGCTCGCATCTGTTCGACGCCCCGCATCTGGTCATTTTCCCTGCCTTGGCCGTCATGCTCGCGGTGCTCGCTTTCAACTTCATCGGAGACGCGCTGCGCGACTACCTCGACCCCAGGTCGCGTATTGAAGCCGGCCTGTAACCTCGCTGGTTACCCTTGCTAAGTCCCTTACTTTGGATGGGGAAATCATGGACATGTACTACTGACACTGTTGCTGCCAAAAGACTTAAGAAACAATCCACAGGATCCGCCGCAACATTTTCGAAATCTACGTGTTTGACCTACTGACAGCGCGGAACAAGGTTCCGGCGCGAAATACAAGGAACGCTAAAATTTCGCAGGAGCGATAAAGAATATGACCAATTTCGTGAAGACCGCATTTCTCGGTACCGCGCTGGCAGCCATGATGTTGCCGGCCGTTGCGCAAACCTCCCCGGCGCCTGAGCCGCCGCAGCAGAATCATTCCACCATCGATTCGCGTCAGGATTACCAGCAAGACCGGATCGGCCGCGGGATCGAGAACGGCTCGTTGACCCCGGGCGAAGCCGCCCGCATCGAACGTAACCAGGCGCGTTTGGCCAGGGAAGAACAGAGAATGCGCGCCGCGAACGGCGGCAAACTGACCGCTGCCGATCGCGCCAAGCTGGATCAGCAGCAGGCGCATCTGTCGAAGCAGATCTATAACCAGAAGCACGATGCGCAGAAGGTCGAGAACCAGGACCCGAAGAACCGGGTGGACGCGCGCCAGGAAAACCAGCAGGACCGTATCGGCCGCGGTGTCGCGAATGGTTCTCTGACTTCTGCTGAAGCCGCTCGTTTAGAGAAGAACCAGGCGCGTATCGACAAAGAAGTTGCCAAGGATCGCGCCGCCAACGGTGGCAGCCTGACCCCGCAGGAGCGTCATCAGATCAAAGGTCAGGAAAATCGTGCCTCGCGCGCCATCTACAAAGCGAAGCACAACAACCGCCGTCAGTAGTTGTCGAGTTAGACGTGCAAAACGCCTCCGGCAGCGGAGGCGTTTTTTATTTGTGGCCTACCCCATGCATTTTTCATCCTCTTGTAGGACAGCTCCCTCGGCTCTCAGCCGAGCGAAGCTCTGCAGCGGAGGCAACAGAAATGATCGCACGCATCTGGACCGGCCTGGTCCGCGAATCCGACAAGGACACCTATTTCGAATACCTCAAGAAAACCGGCCTCGACGAGTACACTTCCATTCCCGGGAACCTCGGCATCCAGGTGCTGCGCCGCGTCCACGAGGGTAAGTGTGAATTCACTCTCATCACGCTCTGGGATTCCTACGACGCGATCCGCACCTTCGCCGGAGACGACCTCGAAAAAGCCAAGTACTATCCCGAAGACACGAAGTACCTGCTGCACCTTGATCCCTGCGTCAAACACTACGAAGTCATGGAGTAGGCAGCGCCCGCGGGCTCTCGGCAACGAGCAAAGCCGGACCTAGGCTCTAGCACCGCCCAGCTTCGCCATGAGGGATGGCACTGGCACTTGCGATCTCTGTTGCCCAATCTCTGTGAATCTCGCAATGGCATCTTCTACAAACCTATGAAAAGGCGCTAAATCGCGTCCTTGACGTAAATCACAAATAGCGATATTACTATTGCGATTTGTAATATGACGCTGGGCGAGAAATTACGGTACCTCCGCGAAGTCGAAGGCAGCCTGCGCAACCTGGGCCGCCCCATGACTCAGCTCGAGGTCGTGCGCGCCATCAGGAAAGAGCAGGGCAAGGCCATCAGCCAGTCCTACATGTCCCAGATGGAAAACGGCACGCGTCCGCACATGACGCAGGCCACCCGCAGTTTGCTGGCGAAGTTCTTCAAAGTGCATCCCGGTTTTCTCGTGGATGATCCCGAGGGATATCACACGGAACTGGTTTCCGACCTGCGCACCACCGAAGGCCAACTGGATGTCTGGCTGTTGCAGGGTTCGGAGCGCTTCGCCAGCGATCCTGAGGTGAGCGACGTACTGATCAAGGCTGCGCGCCAGAAAGATACGAGACGCTCTCTGATTCTTCTCGGCGCAATCCTCGAGACGCCGGGCCTGGCCGACCGTTTGCTGGAAGCGCTCAAGCCTGGATCTGCGGGAAGCGGCGAAGGGAGGCCATCGCGATGAGTTGGGAGAATTTCTATCTCGTCTGTTTCGCGCTGGGGTTCACGTTCAGCATGGTCTCGTTCCTGGCCGGAGGCCTGCACTGGCACGTGCATTTGCCGCATGTCCTTGACGGTCACATTGCACATGCTCCGCACGCGACCCCAAACGGCGGCACGCAGATTTCGCCTTTCAATCTTGTGACCCTGGCCGCGTTTTTGGCTTGGTTTGGCGGAATCGGTTATCTGCTCACGCGCTTTTCTCGCATGTGGTTCGCCATGGGCCTGGGTATCGCGCTGCTCAGCGGTCTCGGCGGCGCGTCACTGATTTACCTGTTCCTGAGCCGCGTGCTGAGTTCCAGGGAAGAGAACCTCGATCCCGCCGACTTCGACATGGTCGGCGTGCTCGGGAAACTTTGCGTGCCGATTCGCGAAGGCGGCACCGGAGAAATTATCTATTCGCAAGCCGGAACGCGTCGCGTTTGCGGCGCTCGCTCCGAAGATGGTTCCGCCATCGCCAAGGGCACCGAAGTGGTGGTGACCCGATACGAAAGAGGAATTGCCTACGTTCGCATGTGGTCGGAACTCGCCGGAGAAGAGCCGTAATCCGGCTGCCCCGCAACGAGGGACACCATGAACCGCAAGACCTTTCAATTCGCGATGTGGCTGATGTGGCTGGCCGTGCCGTTCACCGCCCTGCGCTTCTGGCTGGCATGGGATCGTTTGCCGCAACGCATGGCAACTCACTTCAACGCCGACTGGCGGCCGAATGGCTGGATGCCGCGCGAGACAGCACTCTACTTCACCCTGGGCATGATCGTATTTGTCCTGATCATTTTCACCGCCGTGGCATATGTCTCACAGCGCGCCTCGCACAATGGCGCCATCTCCTGGGTGATGCTGGGATTTTTCTACGTCGTGCTCGGCTTCCTGGTCGCCATCAACGACAAGGTCATTCAGTACAACCTGACCGGAGAACCGATCCATGGAGACTGGCTCGTCGCCGTCGTTCCCGGGGCGGTGATCGTGTTTATGGCGCTGTACCTCAGGCTGCAACGCGGGCAACCGCTGCCCGCCGCCAGCCCAATTGCAGAGGAGACCCACGCATCGTCCTTTTTTGCCTTCTTTTTCCTGGTGCTGACCGTCGGCTCGGTCCTGTCGCTGGCCGTTCTGCCTGCAGGTGTACGCGCGGCGAGCTTGATCCTGTGCGGGCTGTTCTTCCTGATCACCGCGTCGGCCTGGAGCGGCTTCCAATATTTCTTTACCCAGTACGGGGTGGAAGTTCACACCCTCGGTTACCGGCTGCGATCGATCCCTGTTAAAAGCATCGTCAGTTACGACCAGGAGAGTTGGAACACGCTGCGTGGCTACGGCATTCGCGGGGTGGGCCGCTCGCGCGCCTACGTCTGGGGAAACCGGGTCGTGCGCATCCGCACCACAGAGGGCGATGTGATTCTTGGCCACAACGATCCCGCCCGCATTATGCAGGATATTGATCGCATCCGTCAGTTTGCCCACTGAAAGACTTTTGCGAGGAGGAGGGTTTATGTTCGGTTATCCGCTGGTTGAAATCTGGATCGTAATCGGAATGCTGGTCCTGGTGCTCATGTTTCTGATGAGCTTGCTGGCCAGGCTTTATCGCAAGGCAGGACCGCACGAAGCGCTGGTTGTGTACGGCTTCCGCGGTACTCGCGTCATCAAGGGCCACGGGACCGTCATTTTTCCAATGATCGAAAACTGCCGCGAGCTTTCTCTCGAACTGATGTCTTTCGACGTAGCGCCGCAGCAGGACCTGTATACCAAGCAGGGTGTCGCGGTCACGGTGGAAGCCGTCGCCCAGATCAAGGTGAAGTCAGACACGGAATCGATCCTCACCGCTTCCGAACAGTTCCTGACCAAGACGCCGGACCAGCGCGAAGGCCTGATCCGGCTGGTGATGGAAGGCCACCTGCGCGGCATCATCGGGCAGCTCACGGTGGAAGAAATCGTCAAGCAGCCGGAGATGGTCTCCGACCGCATGCGTTCGACCTGCGCCGACGACATGAACAAGATGGGCCTCGAGGTGATCTCGTTCACCATCAAGGAGGTCCGCGACAAGAACGAATACATCACCAACATGGGCCGGCCCGACGTTGCCCGCATCAAGCGCGACGCTGACGTCGCCGCCGCCGAAGCCGACCGCGACACCGCTATCAAGCGCGCTCTTGCCCAACGAGAGGCCGCCGTCGCCAAGGCCCAGGCCGATCAGGACCGCGTGCTTGCCGAAAACCTGTCGCTGGCCAAGCAGGCTGAGGCCCAGCGCGATCTCGAAGTAAAAAGAGCGCAGTACCTGGAGGTCACCAAGCGCCAGCAGGCGCAGGCCGATAAGGCCTATGACATACAGACCAACATCATGCAGCAGCAGGTCATCGCTGAGCAGGTCAAAGTACAGCAAATCGAAAAAGAACAGCAGGTCAAAGTCCAGGAGGCCGAGATCAATCGCCGTGAAAAGGAATTGATCGCAACCGTGCTCAAAGGCGCCGAGATCGAGCGTCAGCGCATCGAGACCCTTGCCATGGCGGAAAAGCAGCGCCTCATGGCAGAAGCCGACGGTCATGCAGCTTCCATCCGCGCGCAGGGTGAGGCCGAAGCCGAGATCATCTTCAAGAAAGGCGAGGCCGAAGCCAAGGCCATGAACGTGAAGGCCGAGGCCTACCAGGAGTACAACCAGGCCGCGGTCATCGACAAGTTGTTCACCAGCATGCCGGAGGTGGTCCGGGCGCTGGCGAGCCCGCTGGCCAACGTGGACAAGATTACGGTCGTCTCCACCGGCAACGGCGACGCTGCCGGCATGAACAAGATCACCGGAGACATCGCCAAGATGGCGGCGCAAGTTCCCGCGCTGTTCGAGACCCTCTCGGGCATGAGCATGGGCGAACTATTGGGCAAAGTGCGGCATATCGGGGACAAGTCTCCGAAGCCGGACGCGCTGCCGCCGGGTGACGGCAAGGCCGGAGCGGCCGGAGCTGGAAAGTAAGGAGGAACGAAATGAAGTCACAGAACTTGATCGGACTCGGGCTGGGGATCGGAGCCGGCATCGGCGCTGCCATGGGCTCCGCCACCCATCACATGGGTATGTGGGTTTCGCTCGGCGCTGGGATCGGATTGGCGATTGCGGTCGGTATTCGCGATCGCCGGAACGCAATGTGTCAACGGCCAGGGCCGCCGCAATCGAAGAGCCTCAACTGAGAGTGATGAAGGAGTCGTTATGGCACTGTTAGAGAGAGTTTCGACGCTGGTCCGGGCCAACCTGAATGACTTGATTGACAAGGCGGAAGACCCGGAGAAGATGATCAAGCAGGTGATCCTCGACATGAGGAATCAGCTGCTGCAGGTGAAAACGCAGGTCGCCATCGCGATCGCCGATCAGCACCTGCTCGAGAAAAAACAGCAAGACAACGAAGAGAAGACCGCCGAATGGATGCGCAAGGCTGAACTTGCCGTCGACAAGAAACAGGACGACCTGGCCCGCGCAGCTTTGCTGCGCGCCGAAAGCTACCGCGAACTGAGCGACAACTTCAAGCAGCAGGTGGTCGATCAGAAAGCGCAGGTGGAGAACCTGAAGTCGGCGTTGCGCAGCCTGGAGCAGAAGCTGACCGAGGCGGAAGCGAAGGCCGATCTGCTGGTCGCACAGCAACGGCGCGCGCGGGCAGTAAGCAAAGCCAGCGATGCAAAGATCGCGATGAATGATGATTCCAAAGCTACCACTTTCGATCGCATGAAGCGCAAAGTCGCGCATTCGGAGGCGATGAGCCAGGCCAAGTCCGAGATCGCTTCCGACAATGTGGACGATCGCTTCGCCGCGCTGGAGAAAGAAGATCGCATCGAGCAGTTGCTCTCGGAGCTCAAGACACGAAGGGCGGGGACATAGGACTGCCTGCTCGGGAATCCCATTCCGAGCGAAGGCAGGAACGGGAGCTGCGATGTCCCTAATCCGCGGCGGCTTCGAGCAGGGCTTTGCTGTGGGCGGGCTTGCGCAAGAATTCTGCCCGCTCGTTCTCGAAAGCTTCCAGCTCGGCTGCGGTTTCGGCTTCGGTCCAGCGCATGACTGTGGCGATGCGCCTCGCGGCTGAGCGGCTGCAGGCATCGGACCAGCAGGCTCCCAGCGCCACCGGAACCCGCCGCAGCAGCACATCGCCTAAGGTAGCGGCACGCTGGTTGGCAAAAGCATCGGCTGCTTCGGCAACGATGTGTTCAGTATGGGAACACAGCGGTGCGCGCATGTGGGCCGAACCTCGAGCGAGTTCCGCAATCGCTCCAGCCCGCTTTCCGTGCCACTCCACGATAGCTTGCGCGGTCGTCTCTGGAACCGCTCCCTCTGCAATGATGGTTTGTGTCCACTCCTGGAGGAATGCGTCGAGATTTCCATCGGCAAGCGCGACTGGTGCTTCCGATGAATTGGTTCGCACTCCGATCCTGGCGACGCATTCGCGCGCCAGCTGCACCGCGGTAGTCAGCTTGCCGCCGATCACCGAAATCATGTTGGCAGCGCCGTCGTCCCGGTGGTGATGGAGAAAATGCTTTCGCGTTACCGAAGAAGGAGACTGCTTGGGAGAGAAGGGAAGCGGCCGTATTCCCGCGAACGCATAGACCACGTCGTGCCCCGAAAACTTCGTCTTGGGAAAGAGCTGGTGAAGCGAGCGCAACAGGTATTCCACCTCTTCGTTTGTGGCCTGGGTGCGTGCGGGGTCGCCATTGTCGGCCACCTCGGTGGTCCCCACCAGGACCTGCTCGTTCCAGGGCACGACGAAAAACGGGCGGCCATCGAGGGCTTCGGCATAGACCGCCGCCTCCGACACTCCCGAAAATCGGGGCAACACGATGTGGGTCCCGCGCACTCCTCCGACCAGCCGCCCATTCGTATTGATGCGGGAGCGGTGGCATAACCGGTCCACCCACGGCCCCGAGGCGTTGATGATCCACGTCCCTTCCACGCGCTCTTCTTTTCCGCTGAACTGGTCGCGGACCAGCAATCCCTGGGCCCGGCCATGGCGTACATCAATGGCAAGTACCTGTGCATGGTTTCGCGCCTCGGCTCCCGCTTCCACGGCTTCCACCAGCCATTCCGCCACCAGGCGTTCGGGAAACTCGCATTGCGCATCCTCGAAGTTGAAAATCGACCAGCGCCGTCCGGCATCCAACACGCGTTCCAGCTTGTACTGGTCAGTCTTGCCCAGTTGAGTGCCCAGGCTTCCTCCCATGCGCGAGTACAACCACAATCCAGTGCGCACGCTGAGCGCGCTGCGCCGGCTGTTTTCATTCAGCGCCAGAAGGAAGTTGATGGGGTGCACGAGGTGAGGACGCTGTCCCAACAATCTCGCCCGTTCCCGCAACGACTGGCGAACCAGTCCGATCTCCGCATGCTCTAGATAGCGCAGTCCACCGTGGATGACGCGCGTCGAGCGGCTGGTAGTACCCGAAGCGAAGTCGTGCTGCTCGAGCAGCAAGGTCCGTTTTCCGGCCAAGGCACAGGCACGGGCAATTGCGACCCCGTTGATCCCGCCCCCAATGACGATGACGTGATAGCGCTCATCACCGAGAGGTCGCCGCATTGGTACCGGGAGGTTCATCTGTCAGACTTGGATGCGGCTTCGGACACACGCAGGCCCACCGCCTACTCTCTAGTTTGCACCGGATGCGCGGCCAAGGGTAGATGACTGAAGTCCAGCGCGGTAACCAGCCAGGGCGCAAACGCGCTTTTTTGAACGCATCCAAACTCTTACGTGACAGCAATATAGCGGCGTGTGCACGGCGGGATCCTCGCTCCGCCCGGGACGGCGGCAATCTTTGGTAGGCGCATTTTCTCTCTCGCGTCCTGCTGAACACCCGTCGCGGTCATTGTATTGCTGCCATCTGCGCGGTCATTTACAGTGTTGGGGCGCATGTCTACGACAGGGGAACGTTTCGAGCGCGCGGTCGCCATCATGCGCCGCCTGCGTGAGCCCGGGGGATGTCCCTGGGACCGCGAACAGACCTTTGACTCCATCAAGCCCTACACCCTGGAAGAAACTTACGAAGTTCTGGAAGCCATTGACAATCGCGATTGGGACGAACTGATTGGCGAGCTTGGCGACCTTCTCTTGCAGGTGCTGTTCTACTCGCAGATGGCGAAAGAGGAAGGAACGTTTTCCATCGACGAAGTCCTCGACCGCCTTTCGAACAAGTTGGTTGCCCGACACCCTCACGTGTTCGGAGACGTGAAAGCCGAGACCTCCTCCGACGTTCTGCGCAACTGGGAAGCGCTCAAGGCGGAAGAGAAGAAGCAGCGTTTGGAAGCAGGCGGGGGCAAAGCGGCCCAGGAAACGGAAACGGCCTCAGTCCTGGCGGGAATTTCCGGCGCTATGCCGGCCCTCCTGGAAGCTCACAAGCTCAGTTCCCGCGCGGCCCGCGTCGGTTTTGACTGGCCGCATATCGAAGGCCTCTTCGACAAGCTCAACGAAGAAACCAGCGAACTGCGAGAACAGTTGGAGAGAGTTCCGGTTTCTCCGCCAGGCAGCGGCATTGCCGGGGCCGGGCGCGCGAAGATGAGCGATGAACTCCGCTCCCGCCTCGAGGATGAAGTCGGAGACCTTTTCTTTGTGCTGGTCAATATCGCCCGTTATCTTTCGTTGGACCCGGAATCGGCGCTGAAGAAGACGAATCGCAAGTTCAAGCGCCGCTTCCAGTGGATGGAGGAGCGGTTGCGCGCTTCCGGCCGTACCCCGAACCAGGCCACGCCCGCAGAGCTGGAAAACTTATGGCTACAGGCCAAACAGCAGGAGCACCAGAAAGCCTGACCACAGGCTCCATTACGCTTCGTAAATGCCAGGCCTTGCCTGAGATGCACGCCTGTGTGGCGCTGCAAAAAGAAGTATGGGGCTTCACTGATATCGAGCTCGTTCCTTTGCGCCTGTTCGTCGTCGCTGAAAAGATCGGAGGCCAGGTCATGGGCGCGTTTAGCAATCAAGACCTGGTCGGTTTTGCGTTCGCAGTCCCGGGTTTTCGCAATGGACATCCCTTCCTCTACTCGCACATGCTGGCGGTGAGAAAAGACCATCGCAATTCCGGGCTGGGCCGCCGTCTGAAGCTGTTTCAGCGCGAAGATGCCATCGCTCGCGGCTTCGAATTGATGGAGTGGACCTTCGACCCCCTGGAAATCAAGAACGCGTACCTCAATGTCGAGAAACTCGGCGCCATCGCTCGCCGCTACAACGTCAATCAGTACGGAATCACCTCTTCGCCCTTGCAGGGCGGCTTGCCCACCGATCGCCTGGTAGCCGAGTGGTGGCTCAAGTCCAAGCGCGTGCAGACTGTCCTCGCAACCGGCCGGCGACCCGAAATCAAGGTGAGCACGACGGTCGCGGTACCCGCGCAGATTTACGAGTGGAAGGCGTCTCCTGCCACTCGCGACCGTGCGCAGGCGGTCCAGGACCAGAATCGTCCGGCATTTCAGGACGCTTTTGCCAACCAACTGGCGGTCCTCGGCTATGAGCGCGATGCCCAGGGCAGCGGCAAGTTCCTTATAGGGAAATGGGACGAGGACTGGAACTATTAGAGCTTGGGTTTAAGGCTTAGTTGAACTAGTATCTCTAGCTCTACCAAGGGCCGAGTCCTGATTTGCATTCTGCTTCGTCCGCAAACATCATGAAAGTTGAAGCGATCACTCTGCGCGAAATTCAGATGCCCCTCGTCCACTTTTTCGAGACGAGCTTTGGCCGCACCTACAGCCGCCGCATCCTGCTGCTCACCGTGCACTGCGAAGGATTGGATGGCTGGGGTGAGTGTGTCTCCGGGGAAGATCCGTACTACAGCAGCGAGTGGATTGAGAGCACCTGGCCCACCATCAAGCACTATCTCGCTCCCGCGGTCCTGAACGGGGACATTGCCAGCGCTCGTGAAGTCGTCCCCAAGATGGCGCAAGTGCGCGGACACCGTATGGCAAAGGCGGCCATCGAGAATGCGCTCTGGGACGCCGAGGCCAGGCAGAAGAAACAGCCGCTCTGGAAGATGCTCGGCGGCACGCGCCGGGAAATTCCCTGCGGAGTCTCGATTGGCATTCAAGACAGCATCGCGCAGCTGCTGGAAAAGATTGAAACCGAACTTGCTGCCGGGTACCGCCGCATCAAGGTCAAGATCAAGCACGGCTGGGACACCAACGTCCTTGAAAAGATCCGCTCTCGCTGGCCCGACATACTGCTGAGTTGCGACGCCAACTCGGCTTACACGCTCGACGAGATAGAGCACCTGCGTAAGCTCGATCAGTTCAACCTGCTCATGATCGAACAGCCGCTGTGGAATGACGACATCTTCAATCACGCGCGCTTGCAAAAAGAATTGCGCACCAGCATCTGCCTGGATGAATCGATCCGTAATGCACGCGACGCCGCAGCCGCGCTTGACACCGGCGCTTGCCGGATCATCAACATCAAGGTTGGGCGCGTCGGAGGTTTTACCGAGGCGAAGAAAATCCATGACGTCGCAATGTCGCACCACGTTCCGGTCTGGTGCGGGGGCATGCTGGAGTCCGGCATCGGACGCGCGCACAACATTGCCCTGTCTACTTTGGAAAATTTCCGCCTGCCCGGAGATGTATCCGCTTCCAAACGCTATTGGAAAGAAGACATCATTGAACCCGAGGTGGAGGTCAGCAAGGACGGGCTGATTGCCGTCAAAGACGAGCCCGGCACCGGGTATCGAATCCGCGAAGACCTGATCGAGAAGCTGACGGTGCGGAAAGAAACGATTCGGCGATAGAGCTCACTCCCGAAGTGTATAGGCGAAGTCGTAATAGTGTTTTCCGCCGGGTTCGATCCTGATGTCCATCTTGCCGGTAATGCCCTGCAACTGCCCGGTTCCGGAGTCCGGGACTACGGTGATGGACAGCTGCGGCGTACCCCGATTCATGCTCGCGCTGTGCTGAAGCGTGAAGCTGCCACTACGCCCTTGCAGCGTTCCCGTTACTAGCTCCATTGCCACATATCCCGCGGAGCCCTTCACGCTTGTGGCCGACGACAGCATCTCGCCCTTGCTCGTCGCCTCCAGGTCTCCATGAAATTGCTTGTCCATCGACATACGCGCGAAGTTTGCGTTGGACGGATCGCTGGTGGCCTGTGGCGCCAGCTTTACGTCGAAGCTTCCCGTTGCATGATGGGTCATGGTGTTGTCCTTGGAAGTCCCTGGTGTCGAGGGCGCCTGTGCGACCGCGGCACAAACCGTGAATGCGATGATCAGCGTTATGCGAATCATACGGACCGTTCCATCTCTTCAGCGATTTCAAGCAGCTTCATCACCGTATTCCAGTTCCTGCCCGTATTGTGTGTCTTCAGCACCTTGTCGAGTCGCGCCCAGGGAAAGTTGGAGCGTCCCATGCCATCCGGAAAATAGATGTAGAGTTCCCGGCCCGCGATTCGTACCTCTTCAGGATCGGCTTGAATGCCCAGGAGATCTTTTCTGGCCTGCGCACTGGGCGCATCCGCGAGAAAACTAACCAGCAGCTTGGCGGGTTCAATGTCCTTGCGGGAGGCGAAGGGATTGTTGGCTACCACCGTCCGTAGTCCCGCCGTGGTACGTAACAGCACCGCCGGGCGAAAGCCGAGTTTCTTCTCGATGGCGCTCTCAAGGCTCTTGCAGAGGCGGGACTGGTCCCGCAGGTCCGTCCGGAAAACAACATTGCCGCTCTGCACGTAAGTACGGGAGTCGCGCAGTTTCAACGACGCACACAGGCCGCGCAAGGCTTCCATGGAAATCTTATTGTGCCCGCCGACGTTCACGCCGCGGAGCATGCAGATCATCACTGGCATCAGGCATCGCAGTATACTGCAGGGCCAACCGCGCAGGTTGTTGCTCACGAACCTCCCCGGGCAGCGTCGAAACAGAAACAGCGAGGGTGAGCTATGCAGCTTATCGAAGATGTTCGCTATGCCTTCCGGCAGTTTGCGAGTGCTCCGGGCTTCACCACGACGGCGGTTCTAACCCTCGCCTTGGGAATCGGCGCCACGACCGCAATCTTCACCCTGGTGCACGCAGTGCTCCTGAACTCGCTTCCGGTGGCCAAGCCGAGCGAGCTCTACCGCATTGGCAATAACGAGAATTGCTGCGTGAATGGCGGCCTGCAGGACGAGTGGTCCCTCTTCTCTTACGATAAGTACAAGATGTTCCGCGACAATACGCCGGGTTTTGCCGAGTTGGCGGCGTTCCAGGCGGGCGGCGGCCTGATTGGGGTCCGACGGGTTGGGAGCAATCAGCCGGCCCGGTCTGAACGCAGCGAATATGTTTCCGGAAATTACTTCGCCCTGTTCGGCATCGGAGCTTACGCCGGCCGTGTCCTGACTCCCAAAGACGACGTCAAAGGCGCAGCCCCGGTTGTGGTGATGAGTTATCGCACCTGGCAGCAGAAGTATGGGCAGGACCCCTCCATAGTGGGCGCCTCTCTCGCCATCAACGGGCAGCCGTTTACCGTGGTCGGGATCGCTCCGGCCGGCTTCTTCGGCGACCGGCTGCAGAATCCTCCCGAGTTCTGGATCCCGCTTGCCGATGAACCGATCGTAAACGCTGCCGGCTCGCTTCTTGATATGCCGGAATCAGACTGGCTCGACATCATCGGAAGAATTGCTCCGGGTGTCGATCCGAAACCGATCGAAGCCCGCATGCAGGTGGAGTTGCAGCAATGGCTGTTAAGCCCGCTGAGCAAGTTGGACGCGGGATCCCGGGCGCTGGTTCCCAAGCAGACTCTTCATTTTTCACCCGGCGGCGCCGGCGTGCAGATGATGCGCGACGAATATCAGAATGGCTTGCGATTGCTGATGGCGGTGTCCGCATTCGTATTGATCATTGCCTGCGCCAACGTCGCGAATCTGATGCTGGTGAGGGCGGCTACTCGGAAACAGCAGACCGCCATTCGGGCAGCATTGGGCGCAAGCCGGGCACGTCAGATCGCAATGGCCTTGACGGAAAGCTCGGTGCTGGCATTTCTCGGCGGAATTCTGGGGATCGCGCTGGCGTTTGCCGGAACCAAGCTCATCCTGCATCTCGCCTTTCATACCGTCGAGGTCGCGATCGGCGCCACGCCATCGCTGCCGGTGTTGGCGTTCACCTTCACGGTAACTTTGTTGACCGGGATCTTGTTTGGCGCTGCTCCCGCATGGAGCACTGCCACGGCGGACCCGGCCGACGCCCTGCATGGCGCCAACCGGTCCACGGCAGGCGGCGGCACCTGGGTGCAGAAAACCCTGGTGATTGGGCAGGCGGCGTTGTCCCTGGTTTTGCTGTGCGCCGCCGGATTGCTTACCCAAAGCCTGAGGAACATGCAGCACCAGCAGTTTGGAATTGATACCTCCGGCCGCTACATCCTTCACATGGATCCTCAAATGGCGGGCTACAAAGCCACACAACTCTCAGCGCTGTACCGTCAGCTTCGCGAATCGCTGTTGAGAATTCCAGGGATCCAGAAGGTCAGCTTCTCTCTCTACAGCCCAATGGAGGGCAATAACTACCAGGAGACCGTATACATCGCCGGGCAGGCTCCGCCGCCGCCCGACAGCGGGCAGAATTCAGCCTCGTGGGTTCGCGTGACCGATGACTATTTCGACGTGGTGGGAACGAAGGTGCTGCAAGGCCGCCCGGTGACGCAACAGGATACTCCGTCCACACGGACCATCGCCGTGGTGAACCAGGCGTTTGCCAAAAAGTTCTTCGGAAATGAAAACCCGATCGGACAGCATTTTGGCGTGTTCGATCCCAAGAATGCAGGCGCCTTCGAGATTGTCGGAGTCACCGAGAACGCGCAATACCGCGAGCCGACCCGTCCGATCGGCCCCATGTTCTTTCTGGCAAGCGAGCAACACGTCGCCTATGACGACGCACGCTTTGCCAGCTACGAAAGCAGTTCGCATTACCTGAGTTCCGTGGAACTGCAGACCCAGGGCGTCGTGCAGGACCTCCAGCCGCAGGTTCGGCGCGCGTTCAGCCAGGTGAATGCCGACCTCGCGGTCATCGATTTCCAAAGCTTTGCCGACCAGGTGAAGGGAAACTTCGATCAGCAGAACATGATCGCCAAGCTGACCTCGCTGTTCGGGCTGCTGGCCCTGGCACTGGCTTCGGTCGGGCTCTATGGAGTGACGGCGTATTCGGTCGAGCGCCGCACCAACGAAATCGGAATTCGCATGGCGCTGGGCGCCGATCGGGCTAACGTCTTCGCCCTGGTGCTTCGCGGAGCCTTCCTGCAAGTAGGTATCGGCCTGTTAATTGGCATTCCCGCGGTGATACTGGGCGGGCGTGCCATGGCAACTCAGTTATTCGGCGTGAAGCCGTACGACCCCAATATCTTGTTGTTGACCACGGCGGTGCTTGCGACGGCGACCTTCGTTGCTGCGGTCGTTCCGGCGCGGTGGGCTTCGTCTCTGGAACCCATGCACGCGCTGCGAACCGAGTGAGCGCGCCGGGTTCTCTCCTCTCTGGACATTCTTAGCGCCGCCCAGTAATCTGCCATGCCATGAACCGTCGAGACTTCCTTCTGGGTACTGCAGCCGCTGCGGCCGCGTTGTCCGCGCCGCGTCTTTCCTACGCTGACCAAGCTGACCTGCAACCGATCTGGAAAGAGATCGAGAAGCGCCACGATGAATCCGTACAGCGTCTGCAGGCGTGGATCCGCCAGCCCTCCATCGCCGCCGAGAACCGGGAGGTTAACGAAGGTTGCGAACTCACCATGAAGATGCTGCGCGACGCGGGTTTCCAGTCTGTCAGAAAGATGCCAACCGACTACCAGCCGGGGATCTTCGCGACGCTGGATGCCGGTGCGCCGCGCACCCTTGGCGTCTACTTCATGTACGACGTGAAGCAGGTGAATCCGGCGGAGTGGTCGTCTCCCCCCTTCGATGCCGCGCTGGTGGACAAGCCCGGTCTCGGCAAGGTCGTAGTGGGTCGCGGCGCCGTCAATCAGAAGGGACCGGAAGCCACCTTCCTGGCCGCCCTTCACGCCATCCGCGGTTCCGGAAAGAAGCTGCCGGTGAACCTGGTGCTGGTGGCGGAAGGCGAAGAAGAGATCGGCTCGCCCCACATTCCGCAAATCGTACGGAAGCCGGAAGTCATTGCCGCTTTGAAGAAAGCCGATGGCATGTTCCTGCCCAGCGCCTCGCAAGACCTGGATGGCAGCATCACCATGGAACTGGGAGCGAAGGGCGTGGTCGAAATCGAGCTGGTCTCAAGCGGCGAGAAGTGGGGCCGCGGCCCTGCTCACGATATTCACTCCAGTGAGAAGGCGCGCGTGGATAGCCCGGCGTGGCACCTGGTGCATGCCCTGGCGACGCTGGTCTCGGCCGACGGCAATGAACCCGCGATCCCGGGCTTTGCCGACAAGGCGCGGCCGCTATCTCCTGCCGAGAAGAAGATGATCGAGATCGCCGCCAGCCGCATGAGCGAGCAGATCGCCAAGCAGCAATTCGGAGTGCAGCACTGGGTCCATGACGTCGGTTGGCAGGAGTCACTGGAATTGCTGATGTCGCGTCCCACCGTCAACATCGAGGGCCTGGTGGGCGGCTACACCGGGCAGGGAGGCAAGACGATCCTTCCCCACCGCGCGATTGCCAAGCTCGATTTGCGGCTGGTGCCCGACATGACCGCCGCCGGCGCCCTCGCGGCTCTCAAGGCCCATCTGGCCAAGGAAGGCTTCGGCGATATCGAGGTCAATATGACGGGAGGCTACGATCCCAACAGCACGCCCGCGGACTCGCCTTTCATCAAAAAGCAAATCGACATCTACAAGAGCGCCGGCATCGATCCGATTATTTTGCCCCGCAGTCCGGGATCGTGGCCGGGATATGTTTTCACCGGAGACCCGCTGCACTTGCCGGCAGGCGGCTTCGGCCTGGGACATGGAGATGGGGCGCATGCGCCCAACGAGTACTACCTGATCGAGTCATCCAATCCGAAGGTGCAGGGCATGGACGGTGCGGTCCGCTCCTATGTGGAATTTCTATATGGAATGGCGGTCTAAGCAGAATCACATCACAGTGGCGCATTTGGCGGGATCGCGACGCAGAGCGGACTAGTGCAGTGTGGGCTGGACGTCCGCGCTTTTGGCCGGCTGCTTGGCGGCGTGGTTGTTGGCCATCTCCTCGTGCTGCTTTCGCAACAGTTCGACGCCCTCTTTGAAGCTCAGATTTACTGGCGCGGGCCGGAAATCGCTGAAGATCTCGGTGGACTTGATTTTCAGGCTCTTAAACAGCAGGATCTTTCCTGTGAAGTCCAGGTTCATGCGTGTGACTTCCCAGTGCCGGTTCCCGACATCGGCTTGTTGCACCAGGAACTTTCCGCCCTTGTCGAGATGCCCCAAGATTCCCCATCCAAAACCCACGTCCTTGAACAGGGTGCCGTCGATCTTGGCGATCCGATGCTCTTGTTCATCCACCAGCAGGTAACCCTGCATGCCCGTCAGCACCTGTTCGGTATGGCTGGGCGGTGAATAGCGGGGATTGGGGCGGAACTTCAAACGCAGCAGTTGATGGCCCTCGCGTCCAATATCGGCGGAGCCCTCCTCCGTACCATCGGCTTCGTAGATGAAGGCGTCGGGCAATGCTTTCATGATCCGGAGGGTGCGATCTTCATCCTCTTTCTCTTCTTTGCGCTTCTTCTGCAGCGCCTCAGGATCGTGAATGAGGTAATTGAGGCGGTCGTTTTCCGCTTTCTTTTGCTCTGGAGTAAGAGGCTTACCGTCCACTTCCACCAGCATGCCGGCGGTGGCATCCCTGGTTTCGACAATCAACTTGGTTTGGGATCCTTTGATGGTTTGCTTGAAGTCCCGGAACATGTAGCTGGCGTGATCGCCTCGCGCGCATTCATTCTCGATCGTGCGGCGGACGATCTCGGTTGCAGATGGCTTCGCGTCTTGTGCCGCAAGGCCAGGCAGAGAACAGCACAGCGCGATCAGACCAATGCTGAAAGCTCCTCGGCAAACCGCAATGCTCATCTCGCCCCCTTCCTCATTTAGACGAGACTGCCTGCCAGCATGTTGTCTGGCTGGTAAATCGGGCGCAATACCCTAAATCCCGTAGTCCCCGGGAGCAAACCCGAACTATGCCCATGGATCTTAGCGCGGCGGCCAGCATGCGCGAAAGAGAAGAAGGGCAGGGCCCCTACATGGGAGCCCTGCGGCCGGTGATGAAGATGAGAAACCCGGGCACTTACCGCAGTCTGCCGATCTTGTTACCCCAGGTTTCGGTAAACCACATAGAGCCATCGCTGCCGCCCAGCACATGCGCGGGATGACTGTTGTAGGTAGGAATGGGGTACTCGGTAAAGTGACCGCCGAGTGTCATGCGGCCGATCTTATTTCCCAAGATTTCGGTGAACCACATGGCTCCGTCGGGACCAGTTGTAATGCCGCCGGGATAGCTTCTCGGGGTGGGGATAGTAAATTCCGTAATATCACCGTAGATGGTAATCCTCCCGATGCGATTGCCGTCGTTCTCGGTAAACCAGATCGCGCCGTCGGGGCCGATGGTGAGCACATCCGGATGGCTTCCTGCGATCGGCAACACGTATTCAGTGAATCCTCCGTAGACTGTGATCCTGCCAATCGCATTGCCTTCTTCCTCGGAAAACCATAACGCCCCGTCGGGCCCCACCTTGATGTTTTCCGGCCCGCTGTCCGGAGTAGGAATGGGAAATTCCCTGAATACCCCGTCGGTTGTCATGCGGCCAATCTTGTTGCCTTCATGCTCGGTGAACCACAACGCGTCGTCCGGACCCCAGATAACACTTTGCGGACGGCTGAACGGAGTTGGGATTGAGAACTCGGTCACTTTGCCGTCCAGGGTGATGCGTCCGATCTTGCCTGCGTCCCTTTCCGCGAACCATAGGGCGCCGTCACGTCCCGTATTGATTCCCTTCGGAAAACTTCGGGGAGCCAACGGGAATTCCCGTATCCTCCCGTCTGGCGTGATGTATCCGATCTTGCTGGAGAGAGTTTCCACGAACCACGGATTGTTGTCTGGTCCCATGGTCACACACAGAATGCCGGCGTTTCGCGTCGGCACTCCAAATTCGCGAGAACTGGGCCGGGCTGTCGAGGTTTCCTGGGCCGTTACGGCAGGAAGGTGGAATGCTCCGATGATGAGTGCAAAGATGAGAAGCAGCAAGCAAGTCGGTTGGCGCCTCGCTTGGGGGGAAAGACTGTGTGCTGGCATGAATCCTCCTGTGAATTTGGCTACGATGACTCCCAATGTCGACGGAGAGGTTCGGGAAACATTGGGACCCTCACGGATCGAACTGCCGAAGGGCGCTTGTATGAGACGGGCCCGAGCACCTTCCGCGCTAAGCTACAGAAGGTATCTGACTCGATTATGCTGGACGGCCTTAGAAAATCGGCAGAGTTTAGGTGTGATCCTTTTCTTCCGGTGCCAAGATGGGAAAAGGAGATTGCTAATGAACTGGCGAGCGTCCTGCAAGGGACGCTCGTGATTGTTATCCCTTGGGCCAACCCCGCTTTAGCGCCTGAGGTCGAGCATAGAATTGGGGAGATTTCTGAGGGCCTTCTAACCGTTACCGCTGCCTACATTCGCTTTTCGCTAAGTCATTGAAAATCCGTGAACGCTCGTGCGCACCCTGAATTGCAGGTTCAATGCTCGCATAAAGTGCCATTTCCTTGCGTTTGCGAGCCCGTGGCTGCATTTCAGTGCCTCGAAAGGTATGTTGGGTTAGGTCAGGTCTCGCGGGCCTCTAAATGGCCCTTGATCGTCGTAATTGCTCAAAGTTATACAATATGTACAAAAGCGTACAGCTATTCAACGTCCAGCCCATCCTTCAAGCGCACGGTCGCCGGGCATTCCGCTGTGAGGGCCGCGATTCGTTTATAATCCACCTTTCCCACCATTCCCGCGACCAACGTCGAAGGAGATGCAGTCATGGATACAGCAAAGGCGGGCGATTACGCTCATATTGGGAAGTCTGTCACCATCAAGGGTGAACTCTCCGGAAGCGAAGATCTCTACATTGACGGCCAGGTAGAAGGTTCTATCGAACTGAAGGGGAACAACCTGACCATCGGGCCAAATGGCAAGGTCCGTGCCAACGTGAACGCCAAGAGCGTGACCGTGCAGGGCAAGCTGGATGGCAACATTCGTGCCACCGAGCATACCCAACTGCGAAGCTCCGCCGTGACCGTGGGAGACATCGTTTCGCAAAGGCTTTCGATTGAGGATGGCGCCTATTTCAAAGGTAAAATTGACGTGCAGAAAGACGGGGTGAAGTCCGAGCCTGCAGCCAAGGCCGTGGCGTCGCCGGCCCCCGTGGTCCACGTCGCGACCTCCGGGGAAGCAGGTTCCGAGAATAAAACCCCCGTAACTGAACCGAAGAGGAATTAACCGGCTCCGCTGGAGCGCCGCGATATATTAGATTGCGGGGTTTAGCGGATTCGGACGCCTGGAACATCAATGGCATCCGTCTCAGACAGTCTCATGCGATTCTTCCGATCATCGTCCAGCGCCGGCGCGGAGGCCGCCAGCGCCAAAGGTCAACGCCTGACACGCCGCTCCAGCGGCCTGGGTGAACTGGCGCGCAGCTTTGCTTCGTCGGAGCCTTTGTGCGTACTCGATCTGGGCTCCACTTCTCCCAACAACATTCGCTTCATGACCGAGCGCGGCCACAAGATCTACAGCGAGGATCTGCTGCTCGCTTCCACCGATCCGGCGCTGGCCATTAAGGATGAAAATGGAAGCCCCACGCTCGACAGCAAGCGCTTTCTGGCCGACAACCTGGTCTATCCCAATGCCCACTTTGACGTGGTGCTGTGCTGGAATTTTGCAGACTACATGGAAGAAGCTTTAGTGAAGCCGGTGGTCGGGCGTCTGTGGTCGACCCTGAAGCCAGGTGGGATGCTGTTGGCGTTTTTCCACACGAAGGAAGCGGGGCCCGATGCGCCCTGCTACCGCTTTCATATTCTCGGCAACGACATGCTGGAGATGCAGGCCATCGAGTCCCGCGAGGTGCGCAAGGGGCCAACTGGGGCCGTTCACACCGCAGTGGGCGGAGGCTTCCGCTTGCAGCGTGTCTTTAATAACCGGCACATCGAAACTCTGTTCCGCGATTTCGCCTCGATCAAGTTCTTCCTCGCCCGCGACAACGTGCGGGAAGTCCTGGTCGTGCGCTAGCTACTTCGCTTTCTTCCAGGCGATCGCCGCCATTCGATACATGTAATGTGGGGTCACTTCCACTCTGGCGGCCAGGGTTTTCCCCAGCAGTTCCCGCATCTCAGGCAAAGTATACGATTTGCGGACCGAGACCGGCCCGTCGTGCTTGCTCAGGCGGCTGCGATAGAAGGCGCGGCCGGCATAGGCCAAGGCGAGGTGGATGGGATCACGCACGAGATCGTTTATCAGCACGGCGATGCGGCAGATGCGCAGTCCCTCGCTGACGAACTGCACGATTTCCGCAGGAGACAGATGGTGCGCGAACAGGCTGCAACTGATCAGATCGTAACTTTCATCGGCGAAGGGCAGCGCCAGGGCGTCTGCCACAACCGAACGATTTCCATGATTCAGGTGAGTCTTGGCACGGTCCAGCAGGGTTATGTCGAGGTGGATGCCCTTGCGCTGCATGCGTTGGCGGGCAGCGGCCGGAGTGTCTCCGGTTCCCGCGGCTACTTCCAGGATCGAAAGATGCTGCTTTCCAGACTTCCGGGAAACATGCTCGATCATGGAGCAGGCAGTGGCGACCCCTCCAAACCAACGATTGACCCAGCCGATGTCGGCAAGCGATTCTGCTACTTCCTCAGGTGAGCCGTCGTCGGTGTCGAGCAACTCCGGAATGACCACTCGTTCCATTCGCTTCTGGTCCTACCCCCGTGATGATTCCGCATTGTCAACGGCCGGTGGCAATGGGAATCAGACTTCGGCCAGCTCTTCTTCCAACAGCTGCTTGGTGTAGAGGTCGGTATAGTACCCGTTCAACGCCAGCAGCTGCTCGTGAGTGCCTAACTCTACGATGCGTCCGCTGTGCAACACGGCAATCTGGTCGGCATTCCGAACGGTAGAGACGCGGTGAGAGATGAAGATGGTGGTGCGATCCCGCATGATCTCCCGCAGGTGGTTCAGGATCTTGTCTTCCGTCTGAGTATCTACGCTGGACAGGGCGTCATCGAGCACCATGATGCGGGGATCCCGGATCAGGGCGCGTGCAATGGCCGAGCGCTGCTTCTGGCCGCCTGACAAGGTGATCCCGCGCTCGCCCACCATGGTGCGGTATTTTTCCGGAAAGCTCTCGATCTCAGCCGCTATATTGGCCGCTTCCGCCGCTTGGCTGACCTGTTCATCGGTGGCGTCCACTTTTCCGAACGCGATGTTCTCGCGGACAGTCTCGCTGAAGAGAAAGGTCTCCTGCGGCACAAATCCGATATTGGCCCGCAAGTAAGCCAGGGGATACTCGCGAATGGGCCGGCCGTCAATCAGAACCGAACCGGGCGCAGCGTCGTAGATGCGAGGGATGAGATTGACCAGGGTGGTCTTGCCCGAACCGGTGGGGCCCACAATGGCCAGGCTGCTGCCGGCCGGAATGCGCAAATTGACGTCGTGCAGCACCGGCACATCGCCATAAGAGAAGTTCAGGTTCCGGAATTCAACATCTCCCCGCAGCGGTTCGCGAGGTTGCACGATTCCCGGCGCATCCTGGATCTCCGGCTTCTCCACCAGGATCTCATTGATCCGCTGCATGGATGCGGTGCCCCGCTGGAAAATATTGATGACCCAGCCCAGGGCGATGATGGGCCAGGTGAGTTGCACCATGTAGGTATTGAAGGCGACAAAATCG
This sequence comes from Terriglobales bacterium, assembly GCA_035652095.1. GTDB lineage: Bacteria > Acidobacteriota > Terriglobia > Terriglobales > Acidobacteriaceae > DASREM01. The sequence goes on from DASREM010000013.1 coordinate 126,317, forward strand.
CCGACATTGATGCGACCCTGCAACACCTGGCGGCCGCCCAGCCAGAGCACGATCACGATGGCGAAGCCGAGCATGGTTTCCAGCGTCGGCCAGAGCATGCCCATCAACCGCACCAGCTTGAGGCTGCGCTGGATGTACTCGAGGTTGGACTTCTCGAAGGCCGCGATCTCCGCTTCTTCCTGCACGTAGGCGCGGATGACTCGCGCGCCCGAGAAGTTCTCCTGCGCCCGCGCCGAAATGTCGGAGAACATTGCCTGAATGCGCTCGAAGCGTTCGTGGATCCGGCGACCAAAGTACTGCACCACGATGCTGACCACGGGCAAAGGCAGGAAAGCGTAGAGCGTAAGCCGGGGACTGATGGACATCATGAAGGCCAAAGCGCCCGCGGTGAACACGATGGTGTTGGCGGAGTACATGATGGCCGGGCCCAGCAGCATGCGGACTGCGTTCAGGTCGTTGGTGGCACGAGCCATGATGTCGCCGGTGCGGGTGCGCTGGTAATACGAGTAGGACAGCTTCTCGAGATGCTGGAACAGATCGTTGCGCAGATCGAACTCGATCTCCCGCGACACCCCGATCACGATCCAGCGTGTCAAAAACTGGAATATGCCCTTGGCTCCCGCCACCGCCAGCAGAAGCAGAGAATAGGTCAAGAGCTTGTGCCGGGTGACTCCCAGGTGCAGGTCGTTGACTGCGACCCGAATGACCTGGGGGAACAGAATCCAGATGCCGTTGGTGAACAGCACGCAGATTGTCCCCACCACATAGCTGCGGCGGTACTTCTTCAGGTAAGGGAATAAAGGTCCCAGGCTCTTGAGCAGCATCGTTTGCAATAGATGAGATTCTAGCAGGATTGGCTTCAGGAACTACGGGAAGGCATTCGACGTCCGCAGGCCGGACATGGGGGGTAAGTCCCTCAAGTCCGGCGCTTTCGGCCGTTTATTTCGATTTCCGGGGGCTGGTAGGAATGGCCACGAGGATTTTGCGAAAGGTTATGGCGGAGGCGCCCACCAGGATTCCGGTCCAGCCAGGCTTGTGTTCGCCAGCATCCTGTCCTTCCCGCCCGACCGGGTCTTAAGACCTTGGTTGATCTTGCATATGTTTCTGCATGCGCTCTTCATGGCGGTCCAGGAATTGCTTTGCCTTGGTGCGTTGATCGGGAGTCAGCACCTGGTAGATCTCGGAAAACATGCGCGCTTTCTGGACTTCCATCTCGACCAGGTTTTGCGATTGCTGGGTCGCAATTTCGCGGGCCTTGGCCTCGTCAAAGGCGCCGCTCTCGATCAGTTGCCTCATGGCCTGGTGACCCTGCTGCATTTGTGAGAACAGCGGCTTCATCGAAGACTTTTCTTTATCCATGATCTGCTTGACCTGGGACTGCTGATCGGAACTGAGGCCGAGGTAATCGGTCATGAATCCGAGCATGTGCTCGCCGAACATTCCATCGTGGTGCATGTGGGCGCGCTTCAGCGTTTGGGAAACGGCAAGTGCTCCCAGTAAGGTGATCGCGAGTACCCCAACCATGATCTTTGCGGTTCTGGACTTCATAGCTTCACTCCCTTGCGAGTTTGCATCCCAAACCCGACTGCAAGATAAGAACATTTTGCGGCGCGGGGTGCAGTAAAGAGTCGGTCAACCGCAGTAAAGTTTTGTAAAAAGCCGGCGCCGGAAGGTTGACATTTCTTTACGCCCTGTTGCTGTTAAGTGTTGTAAAACAAGGAATAGAGGAACGTGTGGATCCGATCCTGATCATTGACGACGACGTCGAACTGTGCGGACTGGTAGGCGAGTACCTGGATGCGGAAGGCTTCCGCGTGGAATCGGTCCACGACGGGAACCAGGGTTTGGAAAAGGCGCTGAAAGGCGAGTATGTCCTGGTAGTCCTCGACGTGATGTTGCCGGGCATGAACGGGTTCGAGGTGCTGCGCAAGCTGCGCGCTAGCTCGAAAATTCCGGTGCTGCTGTTGACCGCGCGAGGAGAAGATGTGGATCGCATTGTCGGGCTCGAGATTGGGGCCGACGACTATCTTCCGAAGCCTTTCAATCCGCGTGAACTGGTGGCACGTATTCGCGCGATTCTCCGGCGTACGGGCTCGGAGAAGAGTACAGCAGACCTGGAGAACGAACTGCTCACGGTGGGAGACATTGAACTCGACCCTGGCACTCGCACCGTTCGGCAGAACGGCAAGGTCGTCGAACTGACGTCAGTTGAATTCAACCTGCTGCACGTGTTGCTTCGCGATGCGGGGCGGGTGGTGACGCGAGAGCGCCTGGTGGATTCGGTACTGAGCCGAAAGTTCTCTCCCTTTGACCGCAGCATTGACATGCATGTCAGTAAAATCCGGAAGAAGATCGGGGATTCCGAAGGCGGCAGCGATCACATTAAAACCGTGCGCGGAGTTGGTTACATTTTCGCGCGGCCCCGCGATAAGGCGGGCATAAGCGGCAGATGAGAAGCCTCTTCCTCAAGATTTTCCTTTCGTTCTGGCTTGCGCAAGCCCTGTTCCTGGTGCTTGCCATCCTGGCCACCATTGCATTACGTCCTCCGCGGGAAAGTTCAGGGGTCGAGGCGCTGCAAACAAAGTTCTTGAGCGATGCGGTGGATGCATACCAACAGGGCGGGGAAGAGGCGGCGCGTCGTTACCTGAGGGGGGTTCACGAGAGCCAGCATGTCCGGCTTTATTTTTTTGATGGAAGCGGCAAGGAGCTCACGGGACGAACGCCTCCACCCTGGATTGATCGCGTGTACAAGGGGCAGGAGCGCACGGTCAACAGTTTCTGGGGAAGGATCAGCCCCGGGCAATTTTTGAAGTCCGACATGACCACTGCCGACGGGCGGCGGTTCACGCTGGTGATCGAGCTGCCGCCGGAATTGCATGGCGCGTTTGGACCCCATGGAGTGCCCGGGCTCGGCATTGCGATTGCCGTGATGTCTTCGGGGTTGGTGTGTTATTTCCTGGCCAGCTATCTGACGAAGCCGGTCTCGCGCTTGCGAGCCGCGACGCGCAGGCTGGCCGCAGGCGACCTGAGCGCCCGCGCCGGCGTTCCTCCGGTCCGCGGCAACGACGAAGTTTCGCAATTGGTGCGCGATTTCGATGCCATGGCGGAACGTCTGGAAAATGTCATGAACGCGCAAAGCCGCTTGCTGAACGACATCTCGCACGAACTGCGCTCGCCCTTGGCGAGACTGAATGTCGCATTGGGCTTGGCTCGGCAGCGGGCTGGAGAACCCGCGCAGCCGGCGCTGGAACGTATCGATCTGGAAGCGGACCGTCTGAACGAAATGATTGGACGCCTGTTGACCATCGCGCGGCTGGAGAGCGGCGTGGCCATGGAAAAAGTTCCGGTGCATCTTGCCGAAGTGATTGCTCACATTGCCGCCGATGCGGACTATGAAGCGCAAAGCCGCAATTCGCATGTGGAATCGTTCATTGAGAATGAGTGCGTCATCATGGGCGACCTTGCCTTGCTTCACAGCGCCATCGAGAATGTGGTGCGAAACGCCATCCGGTACACGCGGGAGGGAACCCAGGTTCAAGTGCGACTGCAATGTCGCGATGGATCCGGAAAGCAGGCCATCGTGCAAGTGAGGGATAATGGCCCGGGTGTTCCCGAAGAAGCCGTGGACAAGCTGTTTCGTCCGTTCTATCGCATTGACGATGCGCGCGGCCGCCAGACCGGCGGGGTAGGGCTGGGGCTGTCCATCACCGAGCGCGCGGTGCGGCTGCATGGTGGCAGTGTCCGTGCCAGCAACCGGCCCGAAGGTGGCTTGCAGATCGAAATTCGCCTCCCCATGGACAAAGCCACTCCCGCAGGGTTCGATGTGCCGCGAACTGAGGTCAGCGCCGAACGATCCAGCCCCGCTTCGGTGGACGGTTAAGGCGTCTGCTGCCTGCTCAGACGTTTGCTCTTTCTGTCCCTTTCCTGATACACAAATGGATACACCGAACAGCTTCACATCCCGGATTCGAAGGGGAGTTTGCGTTCGGGAGTGGTGGAGAACACAGGGAGAAGCAATGCCGATAAGTTCTCGTGGAATGGTACGCGCGTTGGTGCTTTTTTTGTTGTCGGTTTTAGTGGCTTGCAGCAGCAATAGCAGCAGCACAAACGCGGGGACTGGGATCCTACTCGCCGCCAGCCAGGGCAATTCGACGGTGGCGTCGTACCAGGTGAACCTGAACACAGGAATCTTGACGCAGCAGGGAGGCGAAGTCACGACGGGAAGCACCAGTATTCCGACCGCCATACTGTTGACGCCGTCCGGAGATGCGGCGTTTGTGGCCAACCGCCAAACCAACGACATCGCGCGGTTCAGCGTTAACTCGGACGCAACCGTTTCCGCGGTTACGCCCAATCAGCCGGCCAGTTCGAATGCCCCGGGCTTGGCTGTGGCCCCGGTAAGCATGGCCACCGATTCGGGAGGCAAGTTTCTGTTCGTAGCCAACCAGACCTCCGACACGATCTCCATTTTTTCTATCTCCGGCACGAGTTTGACCGAGGTTGCAGGCTCGCCGTTCCCCACTACGGCGAATCCGACTTCTGTCGCAGTCGCTCCCAACAGCAACTTCGTTTATGTCACGAATGATGTGAACGGTACGGTTTCGGGCTACGTTTTCGATTCGACCACGGGCGCGATCACTGCTTCGGTGCCGGGCTCTCCTTATGCGGTTGGCGCGAGCCCGTCGGGCCTGGCGTTTGCTACTCCGCAGAACGGAAGCGCGCAGAGCATGACCTTCCTCTACGTGACCAATTTCGCTTCCAACAACGTGCACGGGTTCGCAACCTGCGTTGCGCCATCGGCGGTTTGCCTGGCCGGGGATGGAAGCCTGGTGTCTGTTGGCTCGCCGGTCTCCGCGGGCCTGGGTCCCATTGCGGCCGCGGTCGCGAGCGTGGAGGCGGTCGCCAACGACCCTACGACTGCCACGGATTATCTGTACGTCGTGGACCGAACTTCCAACCAGGTTTCCCAGTACAAGATCGCGGCCGCGACCGGAGTTCTCACGCCCTTATCTCCGGCTGCGGCTTCTACGGGAAGCAATCCCGCCGGGATTGGCATTACCGCAGACGGCTCCTACGTCTACGTCCCGAACCTGGGCGCCTCCACATTTTCAACTTTCCACATCGCGCCGACTACGGGAGTGATGGGGCCGGTGCAGCAGACGATGCCAACTCCGCCCCTGCCTTCCGCGGTTGCCGCGAGATAGCGAGCTTAGGTGGGAACGCGGAGAAGCAGGTAGCCGCCGATAAATGCGAAGATGAGGGCGGGCGACCATGCCGCCAGCACCGGCGGAAGCTGGCTGATGTTTCCCATCGCTTCGAACAGTCCTGAGACCGTCCAATACACGACGGCCACTCCCACCGCAACGGCTACACCGGCGATCGTGCCCCGCTTGCCTGCGGACAAGGAAAACGGCACCGCCAGAATGGCCATGATCAGGGTGATGACCGGGAAGGCAAACTTCTTTTGTAACTGGACCCGCAAGCGGACCACATCGAAGCCGCTCTGCTGCAGGTCGTGGATGTAGCGCCGCAGTTCCTCGTAGTTCATTTCCGACGACTGCTTCACTTCCTTCTTGAAATACGAGGGTTGCTCGCTCAGCATGGAGAACGTGGAAACTTCGAAGGTGCGATAGTCGGCGATGGCCGAGCCTCGCACGTCGCGCTCCCATCCCTGGGTGCACACCCATCGCTTCAGGCGATCGTCCCAGTGCGCGCGGTCCGCGTACACTCTTCGCGTCATCTGAAAATTGCTGGGATCGAATTGAAAGACTTCCAGGTCGCCGAACTGATCGCGGTCCGAGTCGAAGAACTGGTAGTAGTAGATATTCGAGTGCTGCCCGAAAATCCACTTGCGATCGGGATTCAAGTAGGTTTGCGGAGGCTTGCCCTTGATTTCGTTTCTCAATGCGTCTTGCCGCTTGTTGGCGTGCGGCAGATAGAACTGGTCGAAGAAAAACAGGCCCGCCGCGAGCATCGTGCACATCACCAGCACCGGCACCACGATGCGATAAATACTGATTCCGGTCGCCTTGATGGCCGTAATCTCGTTGGACCGCTGCATCAGACCGAATGTCACCAGTACGGCCAGCAGAATGCTGAGCGGGGTCACGTTGTAAAGGAAGTAGGGAGCGACGTTGATCAGATAAGCCGCCACCGTCAATGGCGAGATCTGGTTGCGCAGGATGTCTCCCAGAAGTTCAAACAGGGTGAACACCAGAAGCAGCATCAGGAAGCTAGACACAATCATTGCGAGGTAGAGCAGAAAATCGCGAATGACGTAGTCGTCGAGGATCATGGGAAAACGGGCGCTGAGAACGCGCTTCCGGCTGGAAGCACGCTCGAACGCATCTTCCGCGCGATTGGGCAGCAGCAGCGATCCCCTTTCTTTCCATCGCGCTTTAAACGGCAGCCAGATGGGCAGTGAGGAGATTTCAAAGGGCTTGTGTTCGGCGCGCCAGAGCAGCAACGCTCCTCCGACAAGGAACACGATATCCGCAAGCCAGACTCCCAGCGCCGGCGAGACCTTTCCCTGGCGCGCCAGCGACACGCCAATGAGAGATGCGGAGTAATAAAGAAAAACCAGAATGATGGTGAGTACAAAGCCGGTGGACTTCCCACCCTTCTTGGAAGACAAGCCGAGCGGGATTCCCACCAGCGCAAGCACGACACATGCAGTTGGTAGCGCGAAACGGCGATGGTACTCGATGTAATACCAGCGCCGGGTAATGCGGTCGGTTTTCAGAGCGGCGGCAGGCAAGTCTGCGGTAGCGAGTTCGGAGATCGGCGCCGGCTCCTGCTCCCGGTTGTTCTCAGTTTGCGGCAGCTGAATTGGAATGTCGGTCTGATCGAAGGTGGTGATCTGATAGTGCTGAGGATCCCTGGGATCGTTCTCATGGGTTGCGCCATTCGAGAGATGCAGGTGCAGACGATCAGGTCCCTCGCTGACCAGGATGCCCTGTTGCGCCATGGTGACGCGGGGCGCCGACGGCGTGGTCACGTCGGCAATGAAAACGCCTTTCCAGATGGCTGCTCCCTGCGCGCTCTTCACGTCCTGCACGTAGAGTACGAGTTGCGGAAAACCCTCGTAGAAGACGCGGGGTTGCAGCTCAAAAGAAGCCTGAGAGGCCTTGAGCCGGTCCTGGAGCCGTCCCAGCGCGGCCTGGGAGCGGGGCGCGAGGTAGACGCTGTTGAACATCGCAATTCCCCAGCCGATCAGGACGAAGATGGAGAGGATGCGCAGGAATGTCCACACTCCAAGGCCGCTTGCGCGCATGGCGGTAATTTCGCTGTCCGCGGCCAACCTGCTCAAACCGATGAGGATTCCAATGAGCACGCCCATGGGGATGGTGTAAGTCAGGGCCACGGGAACGGTGAAGAAGAAGATCTCCGCCACACTGGGCAGAGGTGCGGAATTCCGGACAACCAACTCCAGAATCCGGCCAAGATCACGGGTGAAGAGTACAAAAGTGAATACGGCTGCGCCGATGAGCCCAGCCGCCGCGACCTCGCGAAGAAGATAGCGGGTAAGAATCCGCATGAGTAAGCAGCGAAATTGAGTCTAACATGTGTACAATGATAGGCAGCGCGAGAAGGAAGTTCTCACTGTCCGGTAGAACCTACCGTGTGACGGCCCTGTGAGAGCGGATAAGTTTCACGAAACAGTGGAATGCTGACTGGCCCTGCGATTGCTATGGCAGGGGCAACCAGGACTTTGTTGTGCTCGGCGTACGACGAAGTAAATTTTTTGCACAAGGCTCCCCCAAAATGCGACGTGCGAAATTGCTTTGCGTTGACGACGATCCCGGTATTCGTGAGTTTTACGATACCCTGTTTGGCAGCCACGATTATGAAGTAATCCCTGCCGCAGACGGTCGCCAGGCTCTCTCCATCCTGCGTTCTCACCCCAAACAGATTGATGCTGTTATCAGCGACTACGATATGCCGGGAATGAGCGGTCCCGAGCTGGCTGCGCAGGTCAAGCTTCTCAGGCCCGATCTGCCGGTGATTATTGTCTCAGGGTCACAACCGGTGCTTGAGGAAGCTCCTCACTTCGTGGATGCTGCGATGGCGAAAGGCGCACCCATTCAGGAGATTCTGCGGCGTGTAGGAGTGCTGGTTGGGAGCCGGGAGCAGGAGCTTCGGCGGGCGCGATTCGTGCCTCTGGGTTCCGCCCTGGCAACAGTTGCCGTGGGAGCACTGATTGTGGGTAAGCGCTTCAGCTGAGCTGGGTCACTCGGGCTTCAGAAAAAGCGCGGCGAGCGGTGGCAAGGTCAGTGTCAGGCAGAATGGCCGTCCATGCATAGAGTGTTCTTCCGCCCGCACCCCGCCCATGTTCCCCATTCCGCTTCCGCCATATTCTCTGGCATCGCTGTTGAGCAACTCCCGCCAGTAGCCCCCGCTCGGGATCCCGACGCGGTACCCGGGGCGCGGTACGGGAGTGAAGTTGAACACGCCCAGGACGGTGTTTTTCTCAGTTCGTCCCTTGCGCAAGAGCGAGATGGTGCTGGTAGCGCTGTCATTGCAATCGACCCACTCAAAACCCTCTGAGGTGTGCTCGAGTTCGTGGAGTCCGGGCTCGCTGCGATAGACGCGATTCAACTGCTCAGCCCAGCTCTGGACGCCGCGGTTCAGAGAATTCCCCAGCAGGTGCCAATCCAGGCTGCTGTCATGCGCCCACTCATGGAACTGGCCGAACTCGCCGCCCATGAACAGCAGTTTCTTCCCCGGCTGCGCGAACATGTATCCCAAGAGCAAGCGCAGGTTGGCGAAACGCTGCCAGTCGTCGCCCGGCATTTTATTGATCAACGATCCCTTGCCGTGAACCACTTCATCGTGGGAAAGGGGCAAGACAAAATTTTCTGTGAATCCGTACAGCATGCGGAACGTGAGCTGGTTATGGTGATATTGCCGGTGGATGGGATCATGCGAAAAATACGACAAGGTGTCGTGCATCCATCCCATGTCCCACTTGAGGCCGAAGCCCAGCCCGCCCAGGTAGACCGGCTTTGAGACCATGGGCCAGGAAGTGGATTCTTCCGCGTAGGTCTGAACATCGGGATGCTCTTTATAGACTTCCTGGTTGAACTGCCGGAGAAATTGGATGGCTTCCAGGTTCTCGCGTCCCCCAAACTTATTGGGGATCCATTCGCCGTGCTTGCGGGAATAATCGAGATACAGCATGGAGGCCACGGCATCCACGCGCAGGCCGTCGGCATGATACTTGTCGAGCCAGAACATCGCGCTCGACATCAGGAAGCTGCGAACCTCGTTGCGGCCGTAATTGAAGATGTGTGTCTTCCAGTCGGGATGGAAGCCCTGCCGCGAGTCGGCATGTTCGAACAGGTGGGTGCCGTCGAAGTAGGCGAGTCCGTGCGCATCAGAAGGAAAGTGCGACGGAACCCAGTCGAGGATCACGCCGATTCCATGCTGGTGGAGATAATCCACCAGGTACATGAAATCCTGGGGAGTGCCGTAGCGGGAGGTTGGAGCGAAGTATCCGGTTGTTTGATATCCCCATGAACCGTAGAAGGGGTGCTCCATGACGGGCAGGAATTCGACATGGGTGAAGTACATGCGGTTCAGGTAGTCGGCGAGCCGTGGCGCAATTTCGCGATAGGTGAGCGGCCGGTTATGCTCCTCCGGAACCCGCATCCACGAACCCAGATGCACTTCGTAAATCGAGATGGGGGCCGCGAGGGAATCTTTCGATCCGCGGTTCCTCATCCAGTCGGCGTCATTCCATTGATAGTCGATGTTGCACACCACGGATGCCGTTCGCGGCGGCTTCTCGTGACAGAAGCCGAAGGGGTCGGCTTTGTCGGCCACGTGCCCGTGATGCTGCGAACGAATGTGGAATTTGTAGAGCTGGCCCTCATCGATCCCGGGGACAAATCCTTCCCAGATGCCGGAGCTTTCCTTGGGACGCAGGGGATGAGCCTGTGGGTCCCAACGATTGAAGCTTCCGATCACGGATACCTCTCGCGCGCTCGGGGCCCAGACCGCGAAGTAGGTGCCCCGTACCTCGCCGGAGCCAATTACGTGAGCGCCGAGTTTGTCGTACATGCGGTAGTGAGTGCCTTCATTGAACAGGTGAAGGTCCTGGCCCGTAAGGAGGCTCACTTGCGTCGGAGAAGCGACAGTTGGGGAAGTTGGAGCAGAGTTGGTCATTTTGTGCTCCTGCTAGTGTACCGGAGGTCGCGCCGCCCGTGGCCGGGCAGTTCGCTGAATCGAGAGCTGAATTTACTCAACAGTTTCGGCTGAGCCTTACGTGCAACTCCCCTGGGTGCAATTCGGTTTCTCGGTACCCCGTCATGCTAGACTGCACTTCAGAGCTGATTTCTTACTCGCATGCCCGCTCTTCGCGTTGTCGTTTTGTGGCACCAGCATCAACCCTTTTACAAGGACCTGGTCACCGGGGAATACCGTCTCCCCTGGGTCCGCCTGCACGCACTCAAAGACTATTACGGAATGGTCAAGCTGTTGGACGAGTTCCCTAACGTTCACCAGACCTTCAATTTAGTGCCCTCTTTGATTGCCCAGATCCAGGATTACGTTGCGGGTACAGCGCACGACCCCTTTCTGCAGGTTGCGGCCAAGCCCGCTCAAGATCTGAGCCCGGAGGAGCGGCGTTTCGCGCTGCAATACCTGTTTCAGGCCAATCCGGTGAACATGATCGGGCGCTACCCGCGGTACCGGGAGTTATGGGAACGGTTTCGAAGCGTAGGCGATTCGCCGGACCGCGCTGACAAGTATTTTCTGGTGCAGGATTTTACCGATCTGCAAGTGCTTTCGCAGATAGCCTGGTTTGATGAGTTCTTTCTGGATGATCCAGAGGTGCAGGGGCTGGTACAAAAAGGGCACAGCTTCTCGCTCGACGATCAGAGGTTTGTGATCCGTCGCGAGCAGGAACTTCTGGCAAGAGTGCTTCCGGCCCATGCCGACGCGGCGGCGCGCGGGGGGATCGAAATCTCAACCTCGCCGTTTTATCACCCGATCCTGCCGCTGGTATGCGATAGCAACATCGGCGCGGTTTCATCGCCGCGATTGCCGCTGCCGCAGAACCGCTATCGCCATCCCGAGGATGCTCGCGAGCAACTCGTGCGCGGGCTCGACCTGCATGAAAAGGTGTTTGGAAAACGTCCTGTCGGGGTTTGGCCTTCGGAGGGCAGCGTTTCGGAGGAAGTATTCTCGGTGGCCCAGAAGGTAGGAGTGAAGTGGATGGCCACGGATGAAGGCGTTTTGGGACGAAGTCTCGGCGTCTTTTTTGCCCGGGACAGCTATGGACATCTTCCCGCGGACCTTGCGAAAAAGCTTTACACCATCCACCGTTTTGAGAACAAAGAAACCGAGATGCACCTGATCTTCAGGGACCATAGCATTTCGGACCTGGTGGGTTTTGTGTATTCGGGGATGCCGGCGGAGCAGGCCGCCAAACATCTCATGCAGAACATTCGTGCTGCGGCCCAACCCATTCTCCAGAAGGGAGAAGACGCGGTTGTGCCGGTCATTCTTGACGGCGAAAACGCCTGGGAGTATTACCCGCGCTCAGGGCGGGAATTTTTGCGCCGTTTCTACGACTTGCTGGCCCAAGAGAAAGACGTCGAGGCCGTCACCGTGTCGGAGGCGATTGGCCGCCACAAGAAATTCAACGTGCTGTCCTCCATTGTTCCTGGCTCGTGGATCAACGCCAATTTCAATGTCTGGATCGGAGCGCCGGAGGACAATCGCGCCTGGGATTACCTTTACCACGCGCGTAACTTCTACGAGCAGGCGGCTCCGCGCGCCAGTGAGACGCAGCGAAAACTTGCGCTTGAAGAAATCCTGATCGCCGAAGGCAGCGATTGGAACTGGTGGTATGGTCCGGAGCACCACTCGGCCAACGACCGCGAGTTTGACGAGTTGTACCGTAAGCACCTCTCGAACATCTACCAGGCGCTGGGGGCAAGCCCGCCTGACTACCTGGCGCAACCGATCATTGGCGCCGCCGCACGCCCGTCATTTACGCCGCAGACCGCCTACATTCATCCCCATGTAAAGGGAGAGATGGTCCGCTACTTTGAATGGATGGGAGCGGCGGTATACACGTCGGACCGCCGCTCCGGGTCCATGCACGGCAAGCAGTTTCTGCTCGACTCGGTTTACGCGGGAATTGATGAGACCACGCTCTATGGCCGGCTGGATTTTGCCGGCTCGGTGCCGGAGGGAGATTTCGATGTGGTGGTGAACGTCGAATCCTGGGCGACCGAGGCGGTGCGGGCGCATCGCATCTTGCGCCTCGATGTTATGGTTGCCGATCGCAACATGACGGGCTGGAAGCTAACCGAGGGGGACGATGCGCAAGCGCCGCGATCAGCCGCGAATTCCGCAGAGGTTGCAGTTGCGCTGAAGCGGAATCTTGAATTCAGCCTGCCATTGCAATTGCTCATGGCGGGGCCGGTGTTGGAAAAGAAAGATGCGGGAAAGGTGTTGGATGCGGTCGCAACCCGCCTGCGCTTGCGATTCAGCCTGTGGCAGAAGGGGCTGCCGGTGGACGCGCTGCCGGTCGAAGGCTGGATCGAGTTGCAACTGGTAAGCGAAGAGGAATTGGAGTCCGCCGCCTACTGAAAGAAAGAGAGAGAGACGCAGCAGAGCTGCGTCTCCATAACGCGACTTGTTTTATTGACCGCCGCTGACTTCCGGACTCAGGTTCATGGAACGGCTGAGTTCCAGAGTCAATTCCGTTCCCGAGGGCAGGGCCGCCGAGCGATGCTTTCCGAGCCAGTGCGCTACGGTCGCTGTGGCCCCGATGGTGCCCCCGATGAGCAGGCCTTTGCCGCCGCCAACCAGGCCCCCGACGAGCATGCCACCGCCGGTGCCCATGCCAATTTCGGTGAGGTCCTTGCCGTCGTGGCCTGCGCCCTTGAACTGGCCTTCGGTGTTCACATCAGTTCCCGATCGCAGGCTGGTGTCAACGAGTGGAGCATTTAGCATGAAGCGCTCGCCGTTGGGCATGACCAGCGTCTCGGGAAATATGCCAATGGTCGGTTTGCCCGCGATCCGCCGTGGTTCGCTTATTTTGGTCACCCGGCCCTGAACCGTGGCCCCGATGGGAATGACGGTTTTGCCGGCAATCACGACCGGTTCGGTGACTCTTCCCGAGAACGGGTCGCCATTCTTGTTGGAGAACGTGGACAGCGTAGTCTCAAGTTTTACTTTAAGTGCGGTGCCTGCCGGAACAGACTGGCTTTGTGCCATGGCTCCTGCGGCCAGCAACGCCGTGCAAAACATCCCAACCCACTTCCTCATGGTGCCTCCTGAATCCATTGTTGTCAGACTTCTAATCCGCTCTGCTGCTTCAGCAGCTTCAAAACCTGTTCGACCGGCGCTCGGTCGGTCTGGCTGTCGCCGCGATAGATGTAACTCAGCCGCCGATCGCGTTCCACGATGAGCGTAGCGGGATGCGCGATATGGATTGCATCCCTGCCGAGCCGGTGATACAGCCCGTAGGCCCTGGTCACAGCGCGGTCCTCGTCCAAGAGAAAAGGGAACGATACCGGATGCTTGACCAGAAATTTCGATGGCTTCCAGATTCCTTCGCCCTTTTCTGCCGCGACATAAAACAACTGGGCTCCAGCAGCTGCGATCTCGTCCTGGATTGACTCCACCTGAGCCATGCGCTTCACGCAGTTGGGTCACCAGGTGCCCCGCAGGAATTCGACGATCACGCGACCGCGGGTGAGCGCGCCGGAAAGAGAGATAATCCCTTCCCGGTTTGCGGCCGACAACAGGAACTCAGGTGCGCGATCGCCGATCTTCAGGGTTTCGGTGTGATCCAACATCTGGTTTTGAATCTAAGGCAGGCAAAATTTCGGAACAATAGCAGATGGAGTACGCGGGAACCAGCAGTGACAAGGGTTTTTGCACAGGGACAAGATGATGGTCACGCGCGAGGGTCGGTGAACACTGACGGGGAACATGGCGTCCGATATAATCCCGAGTTTCGGGAATCGCGATGGGAAAGACCTACAACGGTATCGGCTACCTCACTGGACGCAGACTGACGTTTAATCCTGACTACCGGAGCGTCCAAGTGGATGACGAGACCAGCATTTCATCTACATCATCGGAGAAGGACAGCCATCCTATGACGAATATTGCCGACATTCATGCCCGCGAGGTGCTCGATTCGCGTGGCAATCCTACCGTAGAAGCTGAAGTGCAATTGGTGAGCGGGACCGTAGGCCGGGCGATGGTACCGAGCGGAGCTTCGACCGGGGAACACGAAGCGGTAGAGCTTCGCGACGGGGACAGCAACCGTTACCTGGGAAAAGGCGTGTTAAACGCCGTCGAAAATGTGAACGGCGAGATAGCCAACGCCCTGGCAAATATGGATGCGGCCGACCAACGCGCCGTCGATCAGAAGATGATTGAGCTGGATGGAACTGCGAATAAAGGAAGACTGGGCGCCAATGCGCTGCTCGCGGTTTCGATGGCTACGGCGCGGGCGGCTGCCGCCGAGTACGATCTGCCGCTTTACCGGTACCTGGGTGGCGCGGGCGCGAATGTGCTGCCGCTGCCCATGATGAACATCCTGAACGGCGGTGCGCATGCCGACAACAACGTGGACTTCCAGGAGTTCATGGTCATGCCTGTGGGCGCGGAGTCGTTTTCCGACGCACTGCGCTGGGGTGTGGAAGTCTTTCACACCCTAAAAGGCGTTCTGAAAAAGCGTGGTTACAACACGGCCGTGGGAGATGAGGGAGGTTTTGCTCCGTCGTTGAAGTCGAATGTGGAAGCGATTGAAGTGGTGCTCGAGGCGATTCAGCAGGCGGGCTACAAACCCGGGGAAGAAATTGCGATCGCGCTAGACCCGGCGGCCAGCGAGTTCTTCCAGGATGGCAAATATGTGTTCAAGAAGTCTGATAGATCAGCGAAGAGTTCCGACGACATGGTGCGTTTCTGGTCGAAGTGGGTGAATGACTATCCCATCGTGTCATTAGAGGATGGCCTGTCGGAAGAAGATTGGGAAGGGTGGGCGAATCTCACGAAAGAAATTGGAGGAAAGATTCAACTGGTGGGAGACGATCTGTTCGTAACTAATGTTGAGTTCCTGCAAGAGGGGATCGACAAGAACGTGGCGAATTCGATTCTGATCAAGGTCAACCAGATCGGCACGGTGAGTGAGACGCTGGATGCGATCGACCTGGCGCGGCGCAATGGCTACACGTCGGTGATTTCGCACCGCTCCGGGGAAACCGAGGACACGTTCATTGCGGATCTCGCCGTAGCGACTGGGGCGGGGCAGATCAAGACGGGATCGGCATCGCGCACCGACCGCATCGCCAAGTACAACCAGTTGTTGAGGATCGAGCAGGAGTTAGGGGACGGTGCGAAGTTTCTGGGGTTGAAGGCATTGAACTACAAGGGTTGACTTAGTCCCTGACTTAGTCTAGTTTGGGGGTATGGAAGTCAACATTCACGAGGCAAAGACCCATTTTTCCAAGCTCTTGGAGAGGGTCGCGCTAGGGGAAGAGGTCATCATCGCCAAGGCAGGGAAGCCGGTGGCGAAGCTGGTGGCGATCGAGTGTGGCACCCCCAAGTTCCGGTTTGGATCGGCGAAAGGAGAATTTGTCGTCCCCGACGATTTCAACGATCCTTTGCCGAAAGATATCGAAGACCTCTTTTACAAATGAAGGTCCTCCTTGATACCCACACTTTTCTTTGGGCGATTAATGATCCGGATAAGCTTTCGCCCAAGGCTCACAAAGTCATCGCGTCTTCGGAGCGATTCTGGAGCGTTGCCAGCATTTGGGAGTCAGTGATCAAGGTCCAGTTGGGAAAACTCCCGTTACCCCTGCCGGCGGGTGATTACCTGGTGCGGCAACTGAGATCAAATGGGGTGACGTTACTTTCAATCGAGGTTGCGCACGCCCTGTGCGTGGAGAGACTCGAAGGTTTTCATCGTGATCCGTTTGATCGAATACTGATTGCGCAAGCTTTGGAGGGGGGACTGCCCATCGTCACAGCCGATCCGGTGTTCTCACATTATCCTGTGCAAATAATCTGGTGAGGTTGCTGTTCCGGACCACGCTTGCGTTCGATCGGAGTAAGCGGAGCGGCTTGCCCTTTGAGTTCAGGAGATAAATGTGACTCGTCCTAAACCTTTGATTCTCGTCATCCTCGATGGCTGGGGATACCGCGCCGAAACCAACGCCAACGCGATTGCGCTGGCGCGCAAGCCGACTTACGACCGTCTGCTGCGCGAATATCCCAACACCCTGATTCACACCAGCGGGAAATTCGTGGGGCTGCCGGACGGGCAGATGGGCAACAGTGAAGTCGGTCATCTCAACATCGGCGCGGGACGCATCGTGCACATGGATAGCACGCGCATCGAGTTGATGATCCAGAACGGGGACTTCTTCTCGGACCCGACGCTGGTGGCGGGGATGAAGAATGCGCGCAGCGGCGGGCGGCGGCTGCATCTGTTCGGGCTCGTCTCGGATGGCGGCGTGCATTCTTACCAGACTCATCTCTACGCGCTTCTCAAGATGGCCAAGCAGCAAGGGGTGGATCGAGTGTTCGTGCATGCCTTCATGGACGGGCGCGACACTTTGCCGACCAACGGCGCGGGATACCTTGAGCAGCTTCAGCAGAAGATGCGGGAGTACAACACGGGGAAAATTGCTTCCGTGAATGGCCGCTACTATGCGATGGATCGCGACCGGCGATGGGAGCGCATTGCGAAGGCTCTCAATGCGATGGTGTATGGCGACGGCGAAGGCGGGAAGTACATCGATCCGGTGCAGGGCGTGAAGGCGTCTTACAACAAAGACGTGACCGACGAGTTCATCGTGCCGTTTGTTTGCGTGGACAACAAGGGCGAGCCGCTGGCGACGATTCGCGACGAGGATTCCTGTATCTGTTTTAACTTTCGCGCTGACCGCGTGCGCCAGATCACGCGGGCCCTGACTCGCAACAGCGGATTGAACGATAAAGAGGGCCGCGATCTTCCTGGGGCGGACGACCTTGATGCGACGATCGCGCGTGATCGCGTGCCCAAGAGCCTGCACTACGTTTGCATGACGCAGTACGACAAGAATTTTCGCCTGCCCGTGGTGATTCCTCCGGAATCGATGGACAACATTCTGGCCAACGTCATGGGGCAAATGAGTCTGCGGAACCTGCGCGTGGCGGAGACGGAAAAGTACGCGCACGTTACTTACTTCTTCAATGGTGGAGTCGAGCAGCCATTTCCCGGCGAAGAGCGGTTGCTGGTCCCGTCGCCGAAAGTTGCGACCTACGATCTGAAGCCGGAGATGAGCGCGGCGGGAATTGCCGATGGCATTGTGAAAGCAATTGAAGACGGAACTTTCGACGTGGTCATCGCAAACTTTGCCAATGCCGACATGGTAGGACATTCGGGAAAGATCGAACCGACGGTCAAGGCAGTGGAGACCGTGGACGCCTGCCTGGGACGGATCGAATCTGCGCTTCGTGCCAAAGGCGGGGCCATGTTGATTACAGCTGATCACGGCAACGCCGAGATGATGATCGATCCGGCGACCGGCGGGCCGCACACGGCGCATACCACGAACCCGGTGCCGTTCATCGTGATCTCAGAGGATAGTCAGAAGTTTGGATTGCGCAGTGACGGATCTTTGAGAGACATTTCACCCACCATTCTCGGAATGCTCGGACTGCTGGAACCCAGGGAAATGACGGGCAAAGACCTGAGAATTCCAAAAGGCGCCAAGGCTGCCGGCTGAGCTCTACTTCACTTCATGTCCTGAGCTTACACAGGTCGATGGCTTGCCTCCGCTCAGGGAACGTACGGTTCCTGATTGATCGGAGCAAAAACCTTCAGACCTGCGTCGGGGTCGAGGGGCACGGCTGTAATCTGAAACTTCGAGGCTGGAGCGGGGTTGCACCCCGCGAGCGAAATCCGGTATTCGTTAAGTTCACCCCTGGCAAGTTCAGGGCTGAAGAACTGGGCTTCGCCCTCCTTGTAAGTGCTGCTGAACAAATCACCGAGATTGCAGGAGTATCCATGCTCCGGATACTTCGAAGCGTAACTGTTTTCCGCCTGCACCACGCGCTGAACACTGTATTGGGCCATTGATTCAAGGGATTTGTTCTCCCGGTCGCGCAGTCCCTTGAGATAGTCAGGATCGGTGAGGGGAAACTCGCCCTGGACGGTGACTTTGGCGAGGCGCCAAATGTCTTTCTCGTTTCGCATGGCGAAGATGAAACGTGGCACCACCGGCAAGACCTGCAAATCGCCATTCTCATAAGCTCTGACTGAGAGCTCGATCTGGTCTTCATCCCCCTGAAGATCGTCGTGTTCCACCATTAACTCAAGCTTTTCGCGTCCGCTGTTCTGCTCGAAGCTCAAAAGCAGCGATCCCACGTCAAAGGTTTCGAGGTGACTGCCCGGGGTTTGTGCCATGCGAGCGAACATCGAAAGCTGTCCGACCCAGGAAGTTTGCCGATTACTGCCCTTTCGGATCAGCGTGTGAACCGCCGCTTCTGGAAGATGCTTTTCAAACGAATTTTCCTTGGCGCCCGTGAACATTTCAAGTAATGCCTGGCGCGCCGTTTGGGGTGGCGCGGGAGGCTGCGCCGCTGATTGAGCAAAGGAAATAGTGGAGACGATAGAAAACAGGAGAAGCAAACCGATGCGGTTCATAAGCCTCCCAATCATGCACTTCCTGGCGAAATACTGCCAACCAGTTCAGACGCTCGGCCCGTTACGAAAGTTCCCTTTCTTGTCCCTTATGCAGGGCCCTCGATATTATCGTGAGTGATCCTGAGATGAAGCTTCTCATCGCGCTCCATCACCGCTTCGAACTGTGGAATGCCCCCGCGTGGGTCCCGGAACGGCTGCGCAAAGACTTCCCGGGAATCGAAGTGGTTCACCTGTCGAGTTACGACGGGATCGAAATTCACCTGCGTGACGCGGAAATTGCGGTTACGTGGTCCTTGCGTCCCGAGCAGTTTGCCCAGGCCAGGAGGTTGCGCTGGATTCATTCTCCGGCGGCGGCGGTTCACCAGTTGATGTTCCCAGAACTGGTTCACAGCGACGTGGTTCTGACGAACGCGCGAGAAGTTCACGGGCCCGTGGTTGCCGAGCACGTCATTGCGCTCATCTTTGCGTTGGCCAAGCAGATCCCGCTGGCCGTCCGGCTCCAGCAAAAACACGAGTGGGGACAGGAAGCGCTGTGGAGAGCGCGTCCGCGACCGCGCGAGGTTGCTGGTTCGACCCTGGGCATCGTCGGGCTTGGATCGATTGGCAAAGAAGTCGCGACCCTCGCCTCTGCGCTTGGAATGCGCGTGATTGCTGCTCGTGAGCATCTGGAGAAGCCGAGACCTGCCCAGGTCAACGAACTTTTTCCTATGCAAGGAGTGGACCGGCTGCTGAGTCAATCCGACTATGTTGTGCTCGCGGTCCCGTTGACGGCGGAAAGTCGGGGGATGATGAACTCGGCGCGGCTGGCGATGATGAAGGGCGATGCTTGCCTGATTAACGTCGGACGCGGCCCGCTGGTGGATCAGAATGCGCTGGCCGAAGCGTTGCGGAGCCGCAGGCTTGGCGGAGCGGCGCTGGACGTATTCGACAAAGAGCCGCTGCCTGCCAATTCTTCCCTATGGGACCTGGAAAATCTGTTGATCACTCCGCACAGCGCGGGGCTGACTGAGAAGCTGTGGGAGCGACACTACATCCTGATTTCAGAAAACCTGCGCCGCTATCTTGAGCGGCGGCCGCTGCTGGCGATCGTGGATAAGAGCAGGGGCTATTGACGCCGAACCCGTGGCTCCCAGAAGACTGCATCTCCGGGAGTGAGTGCGGTGACCTTCGAGCGCACACTTTTCACGACCTTCGTAACTGGATCGCTCGTCATCGGCTGCGGGAAAATGGGTAAGCGCCCTGGACCGGGCCTATTTTTCTCATATGCTTGCGAAGTTCAAGTCAGCCTGCAGCAAAGCTTTGTGCCTCTTCGGAAGACTGCCAATCACAGGCAGGATCGCGCTGGTGCTCCTGGTCGTGGTGATGGTATTCGTGGGGGTGCACATGGCCCTGGCTTCCAAGGATGTGACGCTGCGGCTGAAGGTGCAACATAGTTTTCGTTCTGGCCAACTCTGGGTATGGGTGGATGATGACCTCGCTTATTCCGGCAAGCTCACCGGGACGGCAAGAAAGAAGTTTGGACTGATCCCCGATTCTGTGTTGCAGGGAAGTCTGTCCGAGACGTTGCAGGTTGCTTCCGGCTCGCACCGGGTAAAGGTGCGGGCGAGCGCGGAGGACGGATCGGTTCAGGAGGACACCATCGCGGGAGATTTTGCGCGCAAGTCGCAGAGAACTCTCGCGGTGAACGCACGGCGCAGCGAACTCTCGCTGAGTTGGCAAGGGGCAGCAAGCAGCTTGCCGGAACCAGAGACGGAACCGAGTTGGTTCTCGAAGTACGCCGGTTCACTTTTTCTAACGGCTGCCGGATCGATCATTTCGGCACTGACCGGCTTTGCACTGAAAGAAATTCCCAACCAGATTCGGACGCGGCAGAGCGCATCCCCGAAACCTGAATCACCGGTGTAGGCCTCAAGCCGGAGAGGTGTTTTGTTCGCCCGCGATGCGCTGAGGGGGTTCCGCTGCAGGCGCCAGCAGCGGCCACCCACGGCGCAGTACGTAGTCGAGCCACGCCCCCGCCATCTGAGAGGTGAGGACCGCGGCCAGCACCAGGGTGGTATAAAAAGTTGCGCTGATGATGCCGGCATCGAAGGCAACACTGGCCAGCACGATACCGGGTCCGCCGCGCGCGTTGGTGGTGATGGCGAGGTTCGCGAGGTCCAGCCCCCGAAAGCCTGCGTAACGTCCCGCGAGATAAACGGAGAGGATTTTAACCGCGCAGCTTCCGAGCAGGAACGCGGCCAGCATCGTGAACGAGAACCCGCGAACGAGATCCAATTTTAAGCCCACGATCGCGAAGTAAAGAGGAACAAAGAAGGCGAACGAAACGTTCCCGATGGCTTCGAGGGCGCCGGCAAAAAGGCGGCGTTTCTTGTGCACGACGGCGAAGCCAGCCAGGAATGCAGCAAAGACGAGGCTCACGTCGAGAGCTCCGGCGACGACGCAGTATCCCAGCAGGACCGCCAAGGCATAACCCACCGGCGAATGCTGCGCCAGCACGTTGAACCTGGACTTGTTGATCCGCTTGACGATCCGGGGCACGATGCTAAGCCCAAGCAGAAAAAAAGCGACCGTAGCCAGCAAGTGAGAGAAGAGGTGCTGCGGGTCCAGGGCGGCCTTGCCCGCGAGCGCGGTTGCGATCGCCAGCGCGAGCCATAAGACGATGTCTTCGAGCACCGCTACTCCCAGCACCAGGCGAGCGAAACGGGTGTGGAGAATTTTCAAGTCGGCAAACATCTTGGAGACGACCGGCACGGACGTAACCGCGACGCCTACCGCGAGAACAATGATCAGAGAGATCCTGCTGCTGCTGGGTCCCGAGAGCGAGGGCCGGACCAGCCAGGGGCCGAAAGCGAGGCCGAGCAGAAAAGGAACGCCTGTCCCTACGATCGTGAGCCAACCTACTTCACGACGTTCCTCGCGCGTGAACAGCTGGCGAATTTCTGCACCGGAGAGGAACATCAACAAGAGGAGCCCGAGCCAGTAGAGGAAATTCAGAATGCTGGACTGTTGACCCACGGTCCGGTACAGACCTGAAACGATAGGCAGGTGTCCGAGAAGCGCGGGGCCGAGCACGACGCCGGCCAGAATCTCGCCAACTACCTTCGGCTGGCGCAATTTCACGCACAGGTAGCCGAGTAAGTGCGCGAGACCGACAAGCAGCAGAAGAATCAGAAGGATTGAGGTCAGGTCAGAGTTGGACAACCGGGCTCTCCCGCAGCTTAGGATGCGTGCTGCGGGGGAGGGTTGTCAGGGAGAGTTCCGAGATTAGAAAGGGAACTGCTGAACTACCTGGTAGCACTCACATGCAGCTTGCTGAAGCCCATCCCGGTTCACGACCTTGACCACGCCGCGGGAGTACTCGATGAAGCCCGCACGTTGCAAGACAGCAGCTGCAACACTGACGGTTGGCCTGCCTGTGCCCAGCATCTCGGCAAAGAATTCGTGGGTCATCGGCAAGAGGTCCGCGCCCAGACGGTCCTGACACATCAAGATCCAGCGCGCCAGCCGCTGGTCGATTTCATGGAGCCGGTTGCACGCTGCTATCTGCGAGAGTTGCATGCCCTGCATCACGGCGTAGCGAGTTAAGTGATGGCGCAGCTGTGGAGCTTCCGGCAACAGCACTTGCAGGATATCCGCCTTCACCCGGAAGGCGCGTAATGGCGCCTGTACCACTGCCCGGTATGGCGTCCTGGTGATATTCGCCGCCAATGGGGCGCCCACAAAGCCCTCTTTTCCTACAATGCCGACTTCGACGCTACGTCCGTCGCTCACGAACACCACCAGGGAGATCAACCCTGAGTTGGGAAAATAGCCGCACTCGAAGCCTTCCTCCGGATCCAACAGGGTCTTGTGAATCGGCAGATCCACAAATTCCAGGTGTGGGGAAAGAGCTGCGTATTCGGCCTCCGGAATGTCCAGCAGGATACGGTTGTGGACATCACGACCCTGGACATCCTGCCGGCAGGACTCGCCGGACATCGTCACCAGTTGCGGGATACCGCCGTTGGTGGGTTTGGACTCTTTGATGACCGGGACCCTGGTCGCCATAGATTTGTCCTCCTTAAAGCGAAATCCTTGGATGCAGGGATGCTGGAACGCGGATAGCGGCGTTGATGGAGAAAACTAGGTGATTTTGCTTAGAAAAACTGAGGAAATTCGACCGTCATGCACTAGTGATCGGTCCCGAAAGGTATTTTTTGGGCAGAACAGCTTGAGCGTGAGTTGATGCTTCCATAGAATCGGCCAATCCCGAAAACCTAAAGGTGAAGCCCGCAACTCAACGGGCATGCCGGTATCGCGTGCGCCACGCGTTTAATACACAATTGGAGAACGTCACGAAATGAAGAAGTACTGTCTGCCTGTCTTCTTTTTGGCAACATTGACCGGGTGCGGCGGCGGCGCCCAGAAGGACCAAAAGCAAACCATCACCGGCGCTGCCGATTCCGCGGTCCAGGTGCTCTCGCCGTCGGACAACAGCACGGTTGGCCCTCAAGTCCACTACGTCGCCAATGCGACAACCAGTTGTGCAAAAGGTATCGCTTCGCTGGATGTGTACTCGGCGCCGGGCGTGCTCGCACATTCAGCGGCAGGAGCGAACCTGGATACGACCATCACGCTGTCTCCGGGCGCATACCACACCTCGGTGCAAGCCAGCGACAATTGCGGCGGAACGGCCACGACGCCGGTTAACATTACGGTGAGTTCATCGCCTCCGAGCGGAGTCCAGGTGAGCTCTCCAACCGACAACAGCACGGTGACGTCGCAGGTCCACTATGTAGCCTCGGCGAGCACCAGTTGCGCGGCGGGAATCGGGAGCATTGGCGTCTATTCCGCGCCCGGACAGTTGGCGTATACCGCGAATGGATCCAGCCTTGATACCACGCTGAATTTCAACTCCGGTACCTACAACACCACGGTGCAAGCATGGGACAAGTGCGGAGGTTCTTCGTCGACACCGATTACCATCACCGTGCAAGGCGGGACTTCGTCAGCTTTACCTTCCAATGCCAAGACATTCTCGAACCTGCAAAAAAGCAATGGCTGGACGGGGTATGGTCTGCTGGCTCCGTCGTACAAGATTTGCGGCTCCTGCAAACCTGGCGGCCCGGAGGTGACCTGGAGTACGAAGCAGGGTGTCAGTTCGCCCTCGCAGAGCGGGAGTGCGATGCAGTTCGATATTGGGGGACAAACTCCGTACTCGGATGCGCTGTGGAACAATCACCTGATCGGCGATTTTTCCTCGGAGGGGTTGCCTGACACCGGCAAGACGCTCGCTCCTTCGCTCCACAACTTCGTTTATGACGTATATTTCTACGCCGACAATCTTCCCGTCTCCCAGGCCCTCGAGTTTGACATCAACCAGTTTGTGAACGGGAAGTCGTTTATCTGGGGACACGAATGCCGCATTGCAGGCGGCAACGAGTGGGACATCTGGGACAACCAGGCAATGAAATGGCATCCGACCGGTATCGCCTGCAAACCCAAGAACAACGCCTGGAACCACCTCACCATCCAGGTGCAACGCACCTCGGACGATCAGTTGCTGTTCCAGACCATCACCCTGAATGGAAAGACTGCGACGCTTAATTTCAAGGAGCCGCCGACCTCCACCGGTTGGTATGGAGTCACAATCAACTACCAGCAGGATGGCAATCTCTCACAAAAGCCTTATTCCATCTGGCTGGATAACGTGAATTTCAGCTATTGGTAGAAACCGACAAGCGGGCGCAGGCAAGCGCCCGCTTTCAAGAGTGCGCACTGGCCCGCGCTTCGGTCACGGATTCCGGGTTATTGCGCAACGGAATGGAGACGCTCACTTTTGTTCCACCGTCGGAGGTCAGACGGAGGTGTCCTCCCAGTTCACTGACGCGCTCGCGCATGCCGGCGAGTCCTACCCCTTTGCCAATGCGGGTTTGTTTGAGCGCTTCAGGGGGAATCCCGGAACCAAAGTCCCGGATGGTGAGATCTACGGATCCCTCGGAGCGCTGGACTATTACCTGCGCCCGGTCACTGCCGGAATGGCGGAGGATGTTGGTCAACCCCTCTTGCAGGACGCGGAACAGTGTTAGCTCAATCTCTGCCGGCAGGCGCCCGATCTGAGGCGCGATCTCCAAATCCACCCGCAGCTGGCTGCGCGCGACCAGACCATCGACAAACCAGCGTGCCGCTGAACTGAAACCGGCTTCGTCGAGCAAGGGCGGATGCAGCAGGTACGAAGTGGTCCGGATCTCGGTGAGGGCCTGATCGGCCAGGGCGGTCGCCTCAAGGAGCAGGTCCCGAGATCCATCACCGCAGTCGACCGATGTTCGGGCCGCGTCCAGCGCCATCTTCAGGGCGGTAAGGGTTTGTCCCGTACTGTCGTGCAGTTCCCTTGCGATGCGTCGACGCTCTTCATCCTGCATGCGCAGGAGCTTGGTGGACAATTCACGCATGACAGCTTCGGTCTGGGTTCGCATCTGAACCTCGGCCCGCAGTTCGGCCATGGCCATGATCAGGTCGCGGGTGCGCTCCTCGACTCGGCGTTCGAGTTCGGCCTCGGCCTGTTTGCGTTTGGTGATGTCCACGCTGGCGCCGATCCATTCGCGGACTGTGCCATCGGCGTTTCGCAGGGGAACGGCCCGCGTTTCCTGGTAGCGGTAACTGCCGTCCTTGCAGCGCCGGCGTGCCTCCTGGAAATAGGGTTGACCGGTACTCACGGCCTGTTGCCAGGCCTGGAGCACGCGCTCTCGATCGTCCGGATGAATTACTTGCAGCCAATCTTCTCCGGCGGCAGTTTCAAGTTCTGAATCATCCGAGCTGGTCCATTTTTCCGAATGGGCGATCTTGTTGCCCTTCGCATCGCAACGCCAGACCGACTGGGCGCTGGCCATCACCAGCGCTCGATAACGTTCCTCGCTGTGTCGCAGTTCCTGCTCCAGCACAGCCCCACGGCGCAGAATTTCCTGCGGATCAATGTGCGGGACTTTTTTCTCTTTTGCGGGCAGTGCCTTGTCGAAATCCAATTCGTTGTGCTGGAGGGACTCGAGCGCCGACACCAGATCGCGTGCAATGGCGGATTTGACTACATAGCCGCGAGCTCCGGCATGAAATGACTGCCTCATCATCTCTTCGGACTCGTGCTGGGTAAGGATGATGACCTGAGTTTCGGGAACCAGTTTGCGGATGGCGCGAGTAGCTTCCAACCCGTTCAGGGCGGGCATGCTGACGTCCATAATGACCAGGTCAGGTTTCAGTTTTGAAACCTTCTCGATCGCGTCTTTGCCGTCCGTTGCTTCTCCACAGATCTCGCAATCCGGCCGCGCTTCGAGCAGGGAACGAACTCCGCGCCGGATGATCTCGTGATCGTCCACGATCAGAATACGTAAACGAGCATTGGAGGGCTGCGAATCCAGTGTCGAGGTTGGGCGTAGCGGTAGCGCCATGAGTCTAAGGAGAATGTTTTCGGAATTCCCGCAGCCTGCGTTCGGGCGCGGACATTAATGTATTAGCATGGTAATCACCACTATGAGTCAGCAGTATCGGGTGAATGCTGTAGGGAGCCCTGATGGGGGCCGGTTCCGGTCATGAAACTGGAATGGCCGCCATTCCTGCTGCTGTATGCCGCCCTCATTGCTGCGTCCGCCATGGCGCAGCCCGCGAGCTTCTACAAGGACGTGCTGCCAATCCTGCAGGAGCACTGCCAGGCCTGCCACCGACAGGGAGAGATCGCTCCCATGCCGCTCGAGACCTACCAGCAGGTGAAACCGCGTGCGGCAGCAATTGCCGATGCGGTACGAGCGCGTAAGATGCCGCCCTGGTTTGCTGATCCCTGTTGCGGACATTTTTCCAACGATCCTTCGCTGACGCCGCAGGAAATAGAGACGTTGGTCTCCTGGGCGGAAGCGAAGGCTCCCGCGGGCAACGTGAAAGATGGCGCTGCCCCCGTTTCATGGGTCCAAGGCTGGAATATTCCGCAACCCGATGCCGTGGTGTCGATGGCGGCCTCGGTTCCCATTCCAGCTTCCGGCGATGTGCAATATACCTATGAAATTGTCCCCACAAATTTCGCGCAGGACCGGTGGGTGCAGATGTCGGAGGTTCGTCCTTCGAGCCGGGCCAACGTGCATCACGCAGTCGTGTACATCCGGCCGCCGGATTCGGATTGGCTCCGCGGCGCGCCGGTGGGGGTGCCTTTCACGGCCGCAAGCCTGGGAGATGAAAAACTGCGGCACGACGCACATTCCACGACCAGCGACATGCTCCTGGTGTACGCGCCGGGCAGTTCGCCAGATCAATGGCCCGATGACATGGCCAAGTTTGTGCCTGCGCACTCGGACCTGGTTTTCCAGATGCACTACACCACGAACGGACATGCAGCGAGCGATAAGACGAGGGTTGGCCTGGTGTTTGCGAAGAAGAAGCCGGCGCGGCGCGTCCTCACCCTGCAACTGGCGAATGATCACGATCCGATTGCAATTCCTGCGGGCGCGGAAAATTACCGGGTGAAAGTTCATGGAACGCTGCCCAACGACGCGCTGTTGTTGAGTTTTTTCCCGCACATGCACTTGCGCGGCAAGACCTTCGAGTACAACCTGGTTTATCCCGATAAGAGCAGGGAAACCTTGCTTCGCGTGAATTACGATTTTTATTGGCAGATGAGCTACAAACTAGCGCAGCCTCTGCCGCTCAAGGCCGGGAGCTACCTGGAGGCGGTCGCGTGGTACGACAACTCTGCTCACAATCGGCACAATCCGGATCCGGAAAGCCCGGTGCAATGGGGCGATCAGACCTACAACGAAATGATGGTGGGATTTTTTGATGTGGCGGTGCCGGCGAGCATGGACAAATGGAAGTTCTTTGTCCGCCCTCCTGCTCACTAGCACCGCCGTTAGAAAGTTAGTTTCCGGCGAACTCGATGACGCCGAAACGGCCGTTGGTGTAATTGGCAGGTCCAGCGGTGAAGAACAGTTGGTTGACTGCGCCGTTGGCGGTGGATCCGCCGCCGAACTCCAGTCCCCAGATCTGCTCGATCTTCAAGGCCTTGCCGGTCGAATCGCTGAGTGTTCCCAGGAATTTTCCGGTGGTCCCATTGAACGCATTGATTACGCCGTTGGGAAGGTTGTTGCTCACCAGCAGGGCGTTGCTGAACGGACCGAAATTCTTCGGCGCCAGCGCCAGGCCCCAGGGCTGATTGAGGTGGCTGTCGCTGCTGAGCCGCTTGATGAACACGCCTTGTTCTGAAAAGACGTCGATTAGTCCACCGGCAACCGATCCGGTGCTGGCGAAGGTGACGTAGACTTCGCCGTTAATGTCCTGGATGCCGTATGGCGCAAAGGTTTCGGGGACATTCTTGTCAGTGAAGGTGTTAACCAGCTTGAATTTGCCGTCGAATACATCCACGCGGTTCTGCCCCGCATTGGCCGCGTAAAGGAAGTTCCCTGTGGTGCCGCTGCTGATGGCCAGGCCGGTGTACACGGCGCCTTCCTTCGACTTGTTGGCCCCGATTCGGGCGTTGTTGAGATTTACCGTCGGGCTCCAGCCGCTGATGGTCCCGTCCAGTGTGGCGAAAAGGAATACCGCCGCGCCGGAGAGTTGATTGTCAGACACTACGAAGTCGCCGGAACCATTGATTACGATGCCGGTCGGGAAGCCTATGCCGTTTCCTGTAGCCGAAGGAATCGTCACAATCAAGGATTGCGGGTTTCCCGTTCCATCATAAAGTGTGGAAAGACCGGTGCCGTTGTCACTGACCCAGAAAGGGCTGGTAGCGCCGCGGGCGATGCCCCAGGCGTTGATGAGATTGGTGTCAGTATGATTGGCTTTTCCCGGGATGTTTGAGACCAGATTGGTCAGCTTGTATTGCGCCATTGCCATGTTCGAAAGCGTGATCGTGAACGCGATCACGGCAATGAACTGCATAAATCGAGAGACTGTGTGTTTCATGAACTTCTCCTTTAGACCTTGTGCGGGCATTGCCCAAGTGCATTTGGATATCAATGGCGATGCTAGTGAGGAGAAGAGGAGCGGTTGTCGGCGTGCAGTAATGGCTTTGTAAAATCGCCGGGCGGCAACGCAGGAGGAAACTCTATCGCCCCACGATCGTCACATCATCCAGTTGAATTGGATTCGGCTGCTGCACCACGATGGTGCCCTTGATCTTGTCTCCGGACTTGAGGGCGGCAAGGCTCTGCGTATTCTGGAGTCTGTAGTCCATATCCATCGGAGGCATAAAGCCGGGCATGTTGTCGTTGCGGACGGTCACAGTCTGCGAGTCCTGATGCACCGCGACCACAGTACCGGTCATGGGATAGCGTTTCACCTCCGCCTTGTTCCGGCAGGCAACGGCAAAGCTGATCCAGGCGGCGATTAGAAACAGCTTCAGAACGGCTGGATACCGGAAACTCAAGACTCCTCCTGTCGTGTTCAGCATAGCGAAGTGTGGATCTGCGAATCTATCCCTGAGGCGAGTTCTCCACAAATACTATCTTGCACGCCGAACTGGGCACAGCATTCCTGCTTGGCCAGAAGCGTGACGCAAGCTCCATCGCTTGGCGGGAGTGGCAAAGGACGCTTGACCTTGGCTTGGCGACGGCGTAGCCTCACTGCCGTTCTCTGGTTTGCCTGCGAAGGAGACTACGCAATGGTTCCTCTTGCTGCTCTGTGGCTGCCGATCGTTGTTTCGGCGGTGATTGTGTTCGTGGCTAGTTCCATCATGCACATGGTGTTGCCATACCACAAAAAGGACTACAGCCAGCTTCCCGACGAAGACAGGCTTCGGGCCACGCTGCGCACCGCCGACCTCAAGCGCGGCTTGTATGTCTTTCCCTACTGCACGCACAAAGACATGAAGTCGCCGGCGGTCATGGAGAAGTACAAGCAGGGCCCGGTCGGGTTCATAACGATCCTACCGAACGGGCCGCCGGCGATGCCGAAGTTCCTGATCCAGTGGTTCCTGTATTGCCTGCTGATCGGTTTCTTCGTCGCCTATCTTGCAGCGCACACGCTTGCGCCGGACGCCAACTACCTGATGGTGTTCCGCGTGGTTGGAACCGCCGCCTTCCTGGCCTATGGCTTGGCACATCTAAGCAACGGCATCTGGAAAGGACAGATGTGGGGCGCGACGATGAAAGAAGTAATGGACGGACTTGTCTATGGCTTGCTGACCGCTGGCACGTTTGGCTGGCTGTGGCCAAGATAGAAAAAGGCTGGGCGGACCGGCGTCCGCCCAGACCGGGTTAGCGCCTCTCGATCACCTTGCGAATTCGCTCGAAGGCCCAATCAATCTCTTCGCGCTGAATGACCAACGGGGGCGCGATGCGGATGACGTGGTCGTGAGTCTCCTTGCAGAGAATTCCTTCCTTCTTCAAGGCTTCACAATAGGGGCGGGCTGGGCTGTGCAACTCGATGCCGATCCAGAGGCCGATTCCGCGGACCTCTTTCAGGTCCGGGCTGCGCAGAGTTTGCAGTTTGTCCAGAAAATATTGCCCCATTTCAGCAGAGCGCTGAACCATCTTTTCTTCGGTCAGGACGCGCAGGGCGGTGCGTGCGACCGCGCAGCCCAGGGGATTTCCGCCGAACGTGCTGCCGTGATCGCCGGGTTTATACACGCCCAGGATTTCCTTGGACGAAAGCACCGCGGACACGGGGTAGAAGCCTCCGGCGAGAGCCTTGCCCACGATCAGCAGGTCGGGGGTGATGCCTTCATGCATGTAGGCAAAGAGTTTGCCGGTGCGCCCGAGGCCGGATTGAATCTCGTCCGTCATCAGCAGCACGCGATTTTCGCGGCAGATCTTTGCCGCTTCAGCAAGGAACCCTTTCGGAGGGATGATGATGCCAGCCTCGCCCTGGATGGGCTCGACCAGGAACGCGCAGGTATTGGGAGTAATCGCGTTGCGCAACGCGGCCGCGTCTCCGAACGGTATGACTCTGAAACCAGGAGTGAACGGGCCAAAGCCGTCGCGATACTGCTCGTCGGTGGAAAAGCTGACGATCGTTACCGTGCGGCCATGAAAGTTATTGGCACAGACAATGATCTCCGCTTTGCCATCGGCAATGCCTTTGACCTTATAGCCCCATTTGCGCGCGGTTTTGACCGCGGTCTCAACCGCTTCGGCGCCGGAGTTCATGGGCAAAGCCATGTCAAAGCCGGTCAGCTCATGCAATTCCTTGTAGAGCAACGGCAGCTGATCGTTGCGGAAGGCACGCGAAGTCAGCGTGACCTTGTGCGCTTGCTCGGTGAGGGTCTGGAGGATTTGGGGATGGCAGTGTCCCTGGTTCACAGCGGAATAAGCAGCGAGGCAGTCGAGGTAGCGATTCCCCTCCACGTCGTAAACCCAGACGCCCTGGGCACGCTCAATAACAACGTCAAGGGGATGGTAGTTGTGGGCGCCATATTGATTTTCCAGGGCAACGAAATCCTGGGTTCGGAGCGAGGCTTCTATTACGGGCATAAGGTCCTTTCGCAATGAGCAGTCCGGAGTTGGCAGCCGGTGCTCGGCTGCTTCGCGGACCATTTTCCTAAACCATTTGGCACGGGCGTCACTTCACGCGCCTGCGACAGCAGTTATGTTCTTGTCCCCTGAGTAGCCGACTGGCTACTCCAAAACCATGGTCAACAGCGCCATCCTGACATAGAGCCCGTTGACGGCCTGGCGGAAATAGTGAGCCCTGGGATCATCATCTACTGTCTTATCTAATTCTACCGTTCGCGGCAGCGGGTGCAGGATCATAGCGTCCGGCTTCATCTGCCGCAGGACTGCCGAGTCAATGGCATAGGGCTTCAGGGCATGGGCGCTGCCCAGGCGTTCCGGGCGAATGCGCGTCTGATAGACGACGTCCACTTCACCGATGACGCGGTGGACGTCCGACTCCAGTTCGTAGCGGGCCCCATGCTCTTCGAGGTAGTCGAGGATGTCAGACTTCATCTGGAGGGCGGGAGGGCTGACAAAGTAGATCTTGACGCGTTCGAATTTCGCCAGAAGGTAGGCCAGAGAGCGGGCGGTACGCCCGCCATCGAGTTCGCCGATGATGGCCACGCTCAGGCCGTCGAGCGGGCGCTCGCGATAAATGGTGTAGAGGTCCAGGAGTGCCTGCGTGGGATGCTGGCCGCCCATACCGTCTCCGGCGTTGATGACGGGCACGGGGGAAACCTGGGCGGCGCGCCTGGCTCCGCCCTCTTCATGGTGCCGGATTACGATCACGTCGCTGTAGCTGCCGATGATGCGAATCGAGTCCTCGACTTGCTCGCCTTCAATTTCGGAGGAAAAAGTGCGGGCGTGTTCGGTGGAGAGCACCCGTCCGCCCAGTCGATGCATGGCGGCTTCGAAAGAAAACCGGGTGCGCGTCGAAGGCTCGTAGAACAGGCTGGCCATGATCTTGTTGTGGTAATCCAGCGTGCCGCCACGAGCTACCACGTTTTCCATGCCGCGGGCGCGATTGAATAAATCCATCAACAGAGGGACGGTGAACTGCTGAGATTCGACCACATGCCTCAGCTTGACGTCGCCGGCAATTGATTTGACAGGAGGTGCGGAAATGGCTTGAGGCATTTTATCGGCCTCCTATGGGAACTTCTATCCGCCGCGGTTGCCATTCAGGGAAAGCAGCGCCGGAGACTATGTGAGTTCCGGCCTCTCCTTCCAGCGCTTGTTCCAAATACTCATACGAGGTAATGATCGCCTGCTTGCCGCCACGAGCCAGGAACCGCAACACAGACTCGACCTTGGGCCCCATGTTGCCGGGAGGGAAGTGCCCGGCCTTGAAGTGCTGCTCGAGTTCGGCCATGGTGACCTGCTTCAGCGGTTGCTGGGTGGGCTTTTTGTAATCGAGGTAGACGTAGTCGGTGTCGGTGGAGATGACGAATACGTCAACTTCTAACGCGGAAGCCAGGAGCGCGGAAGCGCGGTCTTTGTCGATGACTGCCTCGATGCCTGCCAGGGTCCCCGCATCCGAGGTCACGGGAATTCCGCCGCCCCCGGCAGCCACTACCAGGACACCGTGGTCCACCAGGTCGCGAATCACTTCGAGTTCCACGATCTCGGTGGGCTCGGGGGAAGGTACGATGCGACGGTACCCGCGTGCCGCATCTTCGACGATCTGCCAAGCAAACTGGCGTTTGCGCTCCTCGGCATCCGAGCGTGAATAGAACGGCCCGATGGGCTTGGAGGGATGATTCATGGCCGGGTCGCTGGCCGACACCACACACTGGGTCAGAAGGGTAACGACTGGAGTATCCAGTCCGGCGGCGCGCAATTCGTTGTGTAAGGATTGCTGAAGCAGGTAACCGATTTCTCCCTGGGTGACTGCGTCACAAACGTCCAACGGCTGACCTGGGACTTGGCTGGCAGCCCGTTCCGAGCGCAAAAGGGCTGCTCCCACCTGCGGACCATTGCCGTGGGTGATGACGATGTGATAGCCGGACCGGATGAGGCTGACGATTGCGGCTGCGGTGCGGCGCGCATTGGTTCGTTGCTCCTGGACGGTGCCCTTTTCTCCCGCCCGGATCAGCGAGTTCCCGCCCACCGCGATCAGCAGTCGCTTCATAGTTTCCGGTTCTCAGCCCAAATGAACCCTCACGCCACTTATTCGGCGTACACCAATTCTTCCGCGCCCACCGGTGGCTGAAGCTCGAAGTTCGCATCCTTCATCAGTTCGAGCATGATGGCCTTCTGAGCGTGGAGACGGTTTTCGGCCTCCTGAAAAACGGCGGACTGCGGGGAGTCAATGACATCGTCGGTGACTTCGTGGCCGCGATGGGCGGGCAAGCAATGCAGGAAAGTCGCATCCGGCTTGGCCATCCGGAACAGCTTTGCATTCACCTGGTATGGGAGGAAGATCCGGCGGCGCTCCTCGGCTTCTTTCTCCTGTCCCATGCTGGCCCACACGTCGGTGTAGATCACATCGGCCTTGGCTGCGGCATCGGCAGGATCATTGGTGATGGAACAACTCCCACCGGTCTCCTGGGCACGCTGCGTGGCCCACTGGATCGCATCCGGCTTAGGTTCGTAACCCGGAGGAGTGGCAACCCAGACGTGCGCTCCAAGCTGGGCTCCGGTGAACATCAGCGAATGCGCGACATTGTTGCCGTCGCCGATGAAGGCGATCTTTAGTCCCGCAACTCGGCCCTTCAGTTCCCAGATGGTCAGGTAATCCGCCATGGCCTGGCAGGGATGACTGTAATCCGTCAGGCCGTTGATGACAGGAATCGAGGCGAAAGCAGCTAGTTCCTCTACGATCTGGTGAGCGAAGGTGCGAATCATGATGGCCTGCACCATACGCTCGAGATTCTTGGCCACATCGTAGATGGATTCCCGCTTGCCCAGGTTGATCTCCGCGGGCGAAAGGTAAATAGGATGCCCGCCAAGCTGGTAAATGCCAACATCGAAGGTGACCCGCGTCCGGAGTGATGGCTTCTCGAAGATCAACGCCAAGGTCTTTCCCTTGAGGGCCTCGCGATAGAGTTCACGGTTGAATTTGATGTGCCGCGCCTGCGCGAGTAGAAAGCGCACCTGGAACGGGCTCAGGTCTCGGATAGACAGAAAGTCGGAGATGTTCATTTTGCAACTCCCGCCGGGACCAGGCGATGTTCCTGGCTGAATCGAGCCAGCACCTCAACCAGGCCGGGGCTGCTGAGTTCTTCGACCTCATAGGTGACTCGCAGGCTCGGCTTGTTGAGCTTGATGACACGTTCCAAGTCGATCGGAGTCGCCACCAGGACCAGGTCGCAGGGAACACGATCAATGGTGGTCTCAAGTTCATCGCGTTGCAGCGCGCTGTATCCCATGGCCGGCAACAGGCAGGTCATGTGGGGATATTTTTCGTAGGTGCGCCGTATCGAGCCGAGAGCGAAGGGGCGAGGGTCGACGAGTTCCCTGGCTTCACATTGGCGGGCGGCAACGACTCCAGCACCATAGGGCATCTCGCCATGGGTGAGGGTAGGGCCGTCCTCAACCACCAGAACGCTCTTCCCCCGGATTGCCTCCGGGTTGGGCACGGAAACGCGGCACGCCATCTCGACGACGGTGGCCTGGGGATTATTGACGCTAACATTGTGGCGGACGGTCTCGACATCCCGAGGCGCAGCGGTATCCACTTTGTTGATCACCACGACCTGTGCCCGGCGCATATTGACCTCTCCGGGGAAATAAGAGAGTTCGTGGCCGGGACGATGAGGATCTGCAACCACGATCTCCAGGTCGGCGGCGTAGAACGGCGTATCGTTGTTGCCGCCGTCCCAGAGAATGACGTCGGCTTCGCGCTCGGCCTGGCGGAGGATTCTTTCATAATCCACTCCGGCGTAAACCACGGTGCCTTGGCGAAGATGCGGCTCATACTCTTCACGCTCTTCGATGGTGCATTGATGGCGATCCAGATCGTCGAGCGAGGCAAATCGCTGCACTGCCTGGGCGGCGAGGTCCCCGTAGGGCATGGGATGGCGAATGACAGCAGGGGTCCAACCCAGGTGCTTGAGCTGCGACGCCACCATTCGGGAGAGCGGACTCTTGCCGCACCCGGTGCGCACGGCGCACACGGAAACCACCGGCACTTTGGACTTGATCTGAGTGTGCTCGGTTCCCAAGAGCCAGAAGTCGGCGCCGGCGGCGACTGCGCGAGAAGCCAGATGCATCAGGTTGGCGTGAGAAATATCGCTGTATGAAAAGACCACAGTATCGATTTTGTGCTCCGAGATGAGGCGCTCCAGGTCCTTCTCTTCAAAGATAGGAATTCCGTTTGGATACAACGGCCCAGCCAATTCCGCGGGATAGCTGCGATTGGCGATGTCGGGTATTTGAGTTGCGGTAAAAGCAATCACTTGAAAATCGTTGTTGTTGCGAAATACCACATTGAAGTTATGGAAGTCTCTTCCCGCAGCACCCAAGATCAGTAGCTTTTTCATCGTTCGCTCCAGGCACACATGGTCACAAAGCATTTTCTAACCGGTGTAAGCCCGGGGGCTGTGCTGCTTATCACTAACAGGTGTGATGGGCAAACGTGGACGAGATCGTCAGAGTTCGTCGAAGCTGCGGATCGGACTGCGCGGCTGCCGACGCGGGCATTGCCGACCAAGAATCTCCGTGACGACCTGGCGTCATTCCGGCAAGCAAATTCGGCACGCAAAGTTTTATTGGTGCGCTCATTTCATCGCGATGCTGCCCTAATCTCAACCTTTGCTTCACTTCATTGCATGTCAAGTCATGACCTGGTGTGGAAATGCACGTGCACTGCGGGGTTCCCAACTGTGAGCCTGTCAGTCGGGAGGTTATATGCTCCACAAATGCGCCAACGCCGCGTGTTCGGTCGCCTTTCGCAGACTAAGCGAGGGCAAACTATTCCAGGTCGAAACCGCGCTCCCCGAAGACCAACCGTTGCAGCGAACGGGGCACAATCGCAAGGCCAGATCTCTACGAAAGGTCGAGCACTTCTGGCTCTGCGACGACTGCTGCAGCCATCTGACGCTGGTTTTCGAGAAAGACCGCGGGATTGTCACTATTCCGATTCCGATGCCTCAACGGAAGAGGCCGGCAGCGTCCATCAATGCAACGGTGAGCAGCAGCCTTCCCTTCAACCAGATTCGCGCAGTCCGGTGACAAGGAGGGGTCGTGGAAATCGTGGACAGTTGTAGCTGCGGAATTTGTGGTTGTAAGAAACTTTCGGCGGACGAGAATTGGTTTTTATTGTGCGAAAGCCGCTGGCAGGACCGTCTGAAGATTTTGCGCTGGAACGAGCAGCTTGCGATGCATCAGAGCGTCTATTGCGCCTGCAGCGCCGCCCACGTCCAGGAGTTGGTCATCCATTGGATGATCACAGGGGGTCTGGACTATCCGTTCGCAGTGACAACCAGCAATAGCTCGGATACCCGAACGGGAAGCACGGCAACGGACCACAACTTTTACCTGAGTGCGGCGGAGCAGATCGGGGAATTGTCAGTACACCGCGAGAGCATTCAACGCGTGCTGGCTGAAAGTCCGCAGTCGTTGACAGTAATCCTGGAGGCCCTGCACGCGGCTCTCGATTCGCAACGGCGGCCCCCGGAATCCGAACTGGAAGCGGAGAGTGATGCTTTGTGCCTGGTGGGAGAAGAGATCTGAGGCAGAGCTTTTGGCGCTGTCAGCGAATTCCGCCCCAGGGGTCTTCCACCAGGTGCGCCAGTCACGAGTTGCTGAATCGGGCAACCCCAGGCCGTAGTCCATCCATGGGCCCTTCAGAAAGGGCATCCCAACATACTTCGGGCCACTCCTGACAGAAGGTTAGAACGGGAACACACATCGGCACATGGAAGTTTTTTCAGACGCAGGTCAGCTTCGACAAGCGGAGGCTGATAGCCCAACCACGTCTCGTATCTGCTCGTTGCCTTTGCGAAATCAGGCAGAAGCAGGGAACAAGAGCGGCGGGCCCATCTGCATGTCAAACCATCCGAGCCAAAGCCTAGTTGCTATAGAACGCGGCGTTGGCGGCGATGAAAGGCTTCATATCTTCGGGCAAGTCGTCCGCGGCTTGAATCGAATCCGAGGTGCAGACTGGAACGCATGCTCCGCAATCGATGCACCCGGATGGATCTACATACAACTGGGGGACGGTCTCGAAGGCAGCCTCATCTTTCTTCGGGTGAATGCAGTCGGTCGGGCATACATCCACGCAGAGTAAATCCTTGATGCAGTTGCCAGTAATTACATAAGCCATGGTGATGAACCCTCATGCTGAAAGCAGCCATAAACAGGGTACGTAAAAGCCAAACCGCCAGGCGGTGACATGCGTCACCGGGCGGAGGTACGACGGTCGCAGGGCAGGGTTCATGATCGCGCACGGGAAGAAGAGCGATGTCATCCAAAATGCCGCTTCGGCAACTCTGCAAAATTGCCGGACAGCAGGCTTCCCGGAAGCAACTTTCCGCACCTAAGGCGTGACCGCAGCAAGCAAAGGAGCTCAACATGGCGAATGAGACCGACCGCAAGCCGCAGCAGGGTCGCAGAGATGACCCCGAGGAGAACGATCCGCAACAAAGCGATATCCGGCCGCCCGACCAGGTGAACCGGGACTCTGACAAAAAGGCGCCGGGACAGGACTTCGAGCGCAAGGATCGCGAGGGCTCGGAAGAGATCGAGAAACGTCGCGCCTCTTAACCTTCATACCCATCAAACCGATTGTGGCCCATTTCCAATTTTGGAAACGGGCCTTTTCCTTTTTCGGCAACTTAGGCGATAGATCAGCAGCTTGGAGGCAACACTATGGATCATTCGTTTGTGGCGCGTTTCGGCGCTTTTCACGGCACCGCATTGGGGATAAGTTTCAATCAGTAAGAGGTGGAGTATAGGCGGTGAGATAGTTTGGCCAGTAAGTTGAGCTAAACGATCTCACCGCTTCTGTTTTTGCTGCATGGTTGCAGGCTCACCTGAGCGCATTTCCGAAGCTTCCAAAATGAACATCCGGCAAATGATACGAACGTTGGCGCACCCGGCATTTGCGGAGCCGAAGTTCCGAAAGCGGGGAAAGGGGACGCCCGCTTCACTTGCCCTTCTGCTCGGCCTCGGCTGGTGCGTTGGCCGCGCCGAAGATGGCTTCGACTTGCGCATTGGGGGCTTGTCGGAGTCAAAAGGCCCATGTGGAGTATACTGTGTAACAGGTTCCACATATGCAGATCGTTCAAATTGTGCTGGATAAGAAGCTGTTACAGGCCGCGGACAAGGCAGCCAAGCGTACCAAGCGAAACCGTTCCGCGCTGGTGCGAGACGCACTGCGGGAACATCTCCGCCGGTTGAACCTGCGAGCCCGTGAAGAACGCGACCGCCAGGGCTACACCCGAAAAGCGCAAACCGAAGGGGAAGCGCGAGGTTGGGAATCGGAGGCGGTGTGGCCGCAAGAATAGCCCGAGGTGAGGTTCGGCTGTACCAGTTTGCCGCGCCCGACAAGAAACGACCGGTTCTGATTCTCACCCGGAACAGCGCCATCGGCTATTTATCGACGGTCACGGTTGCGCCCGTCACTTCGACCATTCGCGGCGTGCCCTCGGAAGTGGCGTTGGATGAGGAGGACGGCATGAAGTCGCCGTGCGCAGTGAACCTGCACAACGCGGTCACTGTATCGCAACAGCGATTAGGAAGACGCGTGGGCCAGTTGAGTGCCGCACGGATGACTGAAGTGTGTGCTGCGCTGCGGTTCTCTCTGGGGTGTGATTCGAACTAGCGAATTTCGCCAGGTTTTGTCGAGAGCTTCGTGCCCACCTTTCGAAAAATCGCGAAAGGTGGGGCAACCCTCGACTAGATGGAGCAGAAAGGGTGGGCCAGCCCCCTGCTGGGCGGTGCGGCCCTGAGAAACGCTCTACAGACCACCTGATCGGCGCCCGGTCCCCAGTCGCCTTGCCACGCCGCGCTCTTTCTCGCGCATCATCAACGAGTTTCGTAACAAACTCAAATCGCGAAAGGTGGGGCAACCCTCGATTAGATGGAACGAGAAAAGGTGGGCCAGCCCCCAGGCTAAGGCGGATGTCCCTACACAATTTCTTACTCATCGAGATCAATTCTTATGGACAGCAGCCGGGGGCCCCACTCCTCGCGCACTTTGCGATGAGTGGGCTTTGCGTTATCAATATTGTGGGTTCCTCAGCTTGTGCCGTCGCCAAGCGCTCCACAATGCACCATAATGGTGTATGATGGTGCCATGGCTAGGAACAAACAAATTCGCCGGAGTGTCACCCTCCCGATCCAAGTAGCGCGGCAAGTGGAGAGCATGGCCAAGCGGCGGCGGCTCAGCGATAACCGCGTCCTGCTCGAACTGATTGAAGAGGGAATCGAAGCCCGCAAGCAGAAAGAGCAGGCATTCTTTGAATTGGCGGAGCGTTTTCGCGCGGCCAAGGATCCGGAAGAGGTCAAGCAGCTCGGGGAACAGATGGGACAATTTGTTTTCGGGGAATAGATGCCTCAAATCGAGATCTGGGCACGATTCCCGTCGGCTCTTCGCGAACACCTCATCGATCGTATGAGGGAGCGCAGCGTCTCTATTCAAGACCTCGATCAGCTTCGAATCTGGGTAGAATCGCGGCCTGAAGTTCCGGAGGGACCTTGGTACAAAGATTTCGGAACTTTCAAGCTTTGCGGCGAAGGGAAATATCCCAAGACTTTTTTGCAGGCGGGACAGGTGGCGACAGGGAAGAAATTGTAGCCGCAAAGGCCCCACTTCTCGCAAAAAACGCGAGAAATGGGGCACCCCCACACGTCTAACACTTCTTAGTCTTCCAGATCAATTCTGATGGACAGCAGTTGGGTGCCGAAGAGGCGGACTGCGGAGGAGTTGCTTTTGCTGCCGGGCAGCTGGGTTGCCAGCCAGCGCTGGCGCTCGCGGGGATCGTCTTCACGAAGCACATGGGCTGTGCCGGTGTGCCAGCGCGAGCCCAGTCCGTCGCGGACTCTCACGCGCACGCGCGGATTCGCTTGGAGGTTGCGAACGTAGGCGGCGTTTTCTCCGTGCTCGGCGACGATCCAGAACTCGCGGCCGACTCGTCCGTTGCCGACCGGAGTGCGGCGCGGCTTGCCCGTCTTGCGGCCGGTGGTTTCGAGGAGCGCGTATCCCGGAGGGAATGCGCCGATCATAAACAGGAATTTGATGGGCGGGTTGAGCAAGTACTTCTGGAGGACATGGACGATGCGGTGCTTCATGGGTTAGGTCGCGGAGCGGGTTTTTGCGTATCGGCAAACCTCGCAGTCCGTTCCATCGTGGCAATCAGCCAGTCTGCTTTTCCAGTTCCATCGCTTTGCGATAGTAGACCAGAGCTAAGTCCGCCGCCCGGATTTCCGACTCTATGCGGTTGCGCTCCTCGATCGTCCTTGTGCCTTCCATGAGTTGGTTGCTTAGGAATTTCAGTCGCTGCTCCAGGTGTGAGATGTGCTCTCGTAAGGGACGATCCATGAGGTTTGCTCCTAGGCCAGCTCCTGAGTAGAAGCGGCTGCAAAGTTTGCAACCGGAAACATTGCTCGAACCACGGTGCCGCTAGCGTCGGACTGGATGTCGAGTGTACCTCTCAGTTGTAATACACGCTCACGCATGCCTCTTAGCCCAACCCCCATTGGCCCAGAGCCCAGGAGCTGAGCTTGCTTTTCCGGCGGGACGCCTTTCCCCTCATCCTGGATTTCAAGCAACACCGCGCCTTGAGACCGGTTCAGTCGGACCACTGCTTTTGAGCTCCCAGAATGGCGATGTACGTTGGTCAGGGATTCCTGCACGACCCGGAAAACTGCAATCTCAAGGTCAGAGTTCAAGCGCCCGAAATCTGATCCAAGCTCCAGGGTAGTAGCAATCCCACTCCGCTTTGCGAATCCATCAATGTACCACTGGAGCGCCGAGGAGAGACCCACTTCGTCCAACAGGGGCGGATGCAGCAGGTGGGAAATGGTGCGGATTTCCTTGTTCAGGTCGTGTAGAAGCGCCTGGGTCTCCGGCAACAGCTGTTCACGTTCGCCCCCGCCATCGAGGACCATGAGTTGGTCGATGTTCATCATCAGGGCGGCAATCAGCTGCCCGGCACTGTCGTGTAGTTCTCTTGCAATACGGCGGCGCTCCTCGTCCTGCATCTGCAGCAGCCTTGCGCTGAGTTCACGTGCCGCAGTTTCTACCGCTTTTCGCTGAGTTATGTCCCTTATGGCGCTGGTGAAGACTAATCCTTGCTCGGTTTGGAGCGGGCTAAGACTGATCTCAATAGGAAATTCCCGACCATCTTTGTGCAAACCGTATAGCTCCAACCCCTCTCCCATAGCTCGGAAACGTGGCTGGGAAGCAAACTCGCTTCTATGGCTAAGGTGCTTGTGGCGGAACCGAGCAGGCATCAGCATTTCGATTTCACGTCCCAGCAATTCATCCCGGCTATATCCGAAAATCTTTTCGGTTTGCGAAGTGACAATAAGGATTTTGCCGTTTTGGTCGGTGACAATCATCGCATCAGGAGCGGACTCCAGCAAATTTCTGAACTTTGCCTCTGCACGTTTGAGTTCGGCCGTGCGCTCTTCAACTCGCAATTCCAACTCGTCCCGTGCCTTTGCTACCGCGTCCTCGGCCCGTTTGCGCTCCGTAATGTCAATGGATTTGCCGGCAAGCAGCGCCCTGCCATCGCCGTCCACTACCGGGAACTTGACTGTAAGCCAGATATGCTCACCATCGGCCTCCATGGTGTTCTCGATAAACTCGTGGGCTTTTTTTTCCTTCATCACCACCAGATCATGCTCCCGGTACTGTTGGGCAAGGGGTTGAGGGAACAGTTCAAAATCGGTTTTCCCAACGAAATTCCGGGAGAAACGAGTCTTATTGGTGACATTCGTCCAGACGTACCTCCCGTCCTCGTCTTTCAAATAGGCGGTCGCGGGACTGTTATCCATGAAGGTTTCGAACAGCTTTCTGGCACGGTGGGCCCGCTGCTCCGCCGCCAGTTTGTGGACGAGTGTCCGGCGGTAGGTTTCTCCCAAGACGCTTAACAAGCTGCCGAACAAAGCAAAACCGACCAAACCGTAGACATCGCCGCGATCTGCGATTCGCCAGCTTGCGGCAGGAGGAAGAAGCCAATACCAAACACCCATCGTTTCGACTGTTACTGTCAGCAGGGATTGCCAGAAGCCGCAATACCAAGCTGAAAAAACAATCGCCAGCCATGCGACGTGGTATGGGTTGTGAACTCCGAGAAAAGGAGCCAACGCTTTGCGAAGCAGCAGGGCGGCGATGGCGGTGAGAACTGCGAGAGCATACCTTAAGGCATTCTGACCGGGATCGCTGGACAGCGCAGGCTCGAACACCTGCTGCCATCGTTTTTCTATTGGAGACTTGGAATTCGAATCACCCACGCCAGCCCTGCCCCCAGACCACAATTGTTCAAGGATAAGAAAGGAACCCAAGAAAAAAATGAAGGTGCAAGCATAAACTAACACGATTTGTACAACTCTTTCCACAGCAAAAGGAAAAGGCAACAGTGACGGGTAGTAGCGAGATTCGGTTGCCAGATAACGAGGATCTCCCAACTAGAGACTTTATTCCCTATTTCACTTTAGCTACCTTGATTGTATCGTGCGCGGTACATACCTCCTCCATAGAGGAAACAAAGCCATGCCGCCCGACGATAAGGTCCGCTCGTGGCAGGAAATCGCGGAAGAAGCGTACCGCGAAAAAGATCCAAACAAACTACTTCAACTCACCCGAGAATTGACGGAAGCACTTGAGCGCCGCGACAAAAGCATGGGACGCAAGCCTGACGCCCAACGAGAGACAGCGTAAGCTCAAACTGCACCACTACCCTGTGTCGCCAAAAAGACCCTGGACACGCGGCAAAGTCGCCAAAGACAGGACGCTAAACAGAAGCTCCCAAGAAGAAAAGCCCCACCCTTGCGAGTGGGGCTTGCGAATGGCCAAGAGCCAAGAGCTAACGGCTCGTCCTAGTACATGTCGCCCATGCCGCCGTGTCCGCCGGGGCCGCCAACCGGAGCTTTCTTCTCTTCGGGGATTTCCGAGACGAGAGCTTCGGTGGTGAGCATCAGCGCGGCGATCGAGCCGGCGTTGGTCAGTGCGGTGCGCACCACCTTGGTCGGATCAAGCACGCCCGCCTTGACCAGGTCTTCGTACTGGCCGGTCAGGGCGTTGTAGCCGAAGTTGGCATCCTTCGAGTCGGCAACTTTGCCGAGCACGATGGCGCCTTCTTCTCCGGCATTTTCGGCGATCTGGCGGAGCGGCTCTTGCAGAGCGCGCTTCACGATGGTGATGCCGATCTGCTCGTCACCTTCGACCTTGAGCTTGTCGAGTGCGACGACGCAGCGCGCCAGGGCAACGCCGCCGCCGGGGACGATGCCTTCTTCCACGGCCGCGCGGGTTGCGTGCATCGCGTCTTCGACGCGGGCTTTCTTTTCCTTCATTTCAGTTTCGGTCGCGGCGCCGACTTTGATTACGGCTACGCCACCGACCAGCTTCGCCAACCGCTCCTGCAGCTTCTCGCGGTCGTAGTCGCTGGTGGTCTTGTCGATCTGGCTGCGGATTTCCTTTACCCGGCCTTCGATCTCGCTGTGCTTGCCCTTGCCTTCGACCACCGTCGTGTTGTCCTTGTCGATGGTGATCTTCTTGGCCTGGCCGAGGTCGCTCATCTGCACGTTCTCGAGCTTAATGCCGAGATCTTCGGTGATGGCCTTGCCGCCGGTCAGGATTGCGATGTCCTGCAGCATGGCTTTGCGGCGATCGCCGAAACCGGGAGCCTTCACTGCGCAAACCTGCAGCGTGCCGCGCAGCTTGTTGACGACGAGGGTGGCGAGTGCTTCGCCTTCCACGTCCTCAGCGATGATCAGCAGCGGCTTGCTGGACTTTGCGATCTGCTCGAGCAAGGGAAGCAGGTCCTTCATGGAGCTGACCTTCTTCTCGTGGATCAGGATGTAGGCGTTCTCGAGCACGGCTTCCATGCGCTCGGGATCGGTCACGAAATAAGGAGAGAGATAGCCGCGGTCAAACTGCATGCCTTCGACGACTTCGAGCTGGGTCTCGAGGGTCTTGGCTTCTTCGACGGTGATGACGCCATCCTTGCCGACCTTCTTCATGGCTTCGGCAATGATGTGTCCGATGGTTTCATCGTTGTTGGCCGAGATGGTGCCGACCTGGGCAATCATGTCGCCGGTGACGGGCTTGGAATATTTATCCAGTTCGCCCTTGATGCGGTTGCCTTCCTTGTCGAGGCTGCCGCAGATGGCGGTGACGGCCTTCTCGATGCCGCGCTTGAGGGCCATCGGGTTGGCGCCCGCCGCGACGGTCTTGACGCCCTCGCGATAGATTGCCTGGGCCAGAACGGTGGCGGTGGTGGTGCCGTCGCCGGCGACGTCGGAGGTCTTGGAGGCGACTTCGCGAACCATCTGGGCGCCCATGTTCTCGAGGCCGTCCTTCAGGTCGATTTCTTTTGCTACGGTCACGCCGTCCTTGGTAATGGTCGGGGAACCGAACTTCTTTTCGATAACCACGTTGCGGCCCTTGGGGCCGAGAGTCACCTTCACGGCATCGGCCAGAAGGTTTACGCCGCGCAGGATCGCCTGACGCGACTCCTCGCCATGTACGATTTGCTTCGCCATTGCTTTTGTCTCCTGATTCTTAGAAATGAAATTGTGCAGGGCTGGCCTGCGAAATTTTGCTGTTACTCACCAATCCTTTGTCGAGCTTTCGCCCTCCTCAGGACGACATCTGAAAGTTACCG
Source organism: Terriglobales bacterium (assembly GCA_035652095.1). Classification (GTDB taxonomy): domain Bacteria; phylum Acidobacteriota; class Terriglobia; order Terriglobales; family Acidobacteriaceae; genus DASREM01. The sequence goes on from DASREM010000013.1 coordinate 171,151, forward strand.
TTTAGAACCGACGGCTTCTTTCTTTGCAGCGCCGCTCAGGACGCCGAGGACCTCTTCTTCCTTCATGATGAGGAAATCTTCGCCATCAATTTTGATCTCGGTGCCGGCATACTTGCCGAACAGGACGCGGTCGCCTTCCTTTACGTCGAGAGGGAACACCTTGCCGTCCTCGTTGATCTTGCCTTTGCCTACGGAGACGACTTCGCCTTCCTGTGGTTTGTCCTTGGCGCTGTCGGGGATGATGATTCCGCCGCGGGTCGTGGTCGCTTCTTCTACCCGCCGAACCAGGATGCGGTCGTGCAGTGGGGTGAATTTCGTAGCCATTGCTCGGAAACTCCTTTCGCTTCAATAATGAATTTGGGTTGAATAGCCGGAGCGATCTATGACCAACATGGAACTTGCTAGCACTCGGCTGTAACGAGTGCTAATTCTAAAGGGTGAGCGGAGGTTTGTCAAGGTCTTGGTTAAGGATACAAGCTATTGATTTAACGACACTTGAACGTCTCATGGAGGTTCACATAGAGGAGGAGTGACAACTTGCGTTGCGCTGCATAGAATTGTGGAAATATGAAACGGCTCGCACTTCTGATCCTATTACTCGCCGCCTCTACGACGCTCCAAGCCGGAGAAGATAAGCACGCTTCGCTGCGCTTCCTGGTGGTGAAGGACTACAACGGCAAACCGGTGCGGAACGCTGCGGTAGTCATGCATCCTGTGGAGGCGAACGGGAAACAGTCGCGGGGTGGCCTGGAGTTGAAGACCGACTCGGAGGGGAAGGCGAACTTCGATGGGGCGCCTTACGGCAAGCTGCGGGTGCAGGTACTGGCGCCGGGATTTCAGACTTACGGCGACGATTTCGATATTGACAAATCGGAAATGGAAATCACGGTCCGGTTGAAACGGCCGCAGGGACAGTACTCGATCTACGATGATCACCCGGAGCAAAAGAAAGAAGAGCCTAAGAAGTAATGCTGAATCCAGAAACAAGAATGCAGAACTGAAACGAATATGGACTACTTGCTGAAAACTGAGCCCTCCACGTATTCATTCGCGGACCTGCAGCGCGAAAAGACGACCATCTGGGATGGGGTGACGAATCCGGTTGCGCTGAAGAACATGCGTGCGATGAAGCCGGGGGACCGCCTCGTGATTTATCACACCGGGGATGAAAAGAGCGCCGTGGGTACGGCGAGTGTTGTGTCGGTGGATGCATCGGACGCGAGGAATCCTCAAGTGAAGATCAAGGTTGGGAAGGCAACAGCAAAGCCGGTGACGCTGGCGGAGATGAAGACGAACAAGTCGTTTGCCGAGTCACCCCTGGTCCGGCAGGGAAGATTGAGCGTGGTGCCGTTGAATGCTGCGCAGTGGAAGCTCTTGACAGGAGAATAGGTTCGATTCTTTCACCGTAATTCGATTCACGGATACGAAGTCTGACCACGGCAAACCGTCGAGGCAAAAATTGGCCAGCAGGATGGACCCTGCTGGCCTTTGTATTTCCAGTTAACCTTGCGTAGGGTGCAGCACGCGGAACGTGCTTCCGCCGTTGGACCAGACGAGCACGAGGGCGTCTTGTCCAGGCTGGATCTCACCCAGCGCCTTAGAGACATCGGAAGCGGATTTCACCGGCTTGCGATTGACGCCCACGATCACGTCCCCGCGCTGAATGCCGGCGTTGTCCGCCGGGCTTCCGGGCTGAACATTGGCAACCACGGCGCCGCTGACATCACTGGGGGCCTGCAGTTGCTGGCGAGTGGAGGGAGTGAGGTCCGCGAGACCCAGTCCCCAGCGCGGCTTGCCGCGCTCGGTGCTGGCGGACTCGGTGCTGCCGTCGCGGCTGCCCATGGCCTCGAGGGTCACCGGAACCGTCATGTTCTTGCCGTCGCGCATGACGCCCAGCTTGATCGTAGTGCCGGGTTGCTTCTGTCCGACTTCGACCTGCAAGGAACCGGCGTCGTTCACAGGCTGGCCGTTGATCTCGGTGATGACGTCTCCGGTCTTCAGTCCGGCTTTTTCTCCCGGCGAACCGGGTTCGACCTGGCTGACGAGGGCCCCGTTGGCGTCCTTAAGATCGAAGAACTTGGCGTTTTCCGGAGTCACATCCACGATGCCTACGCCCATGTAGCCGTGAGAAATCTTGCCGTCGCGGATGAGGGTTTCCACGGTGGGGCGGACGATCTGAGTCGGGATCGCGAAGCCCATACCGGAGAAAGATCCGTTGGCAGAGACCAGGAACGTATTGATACCGACCACCTGGCCGCGCGCGTCAACGAGCGGTCCGCCCGAGTTGCCGGGATTGATGGCGGCATCGGTCTGAATGAATTCGCCCGGCTTGCGGCGATCGGTAGCGGAAGGATTCGGACGGTTCAGCGCGCTCACGATACCGCGAGTCACGGTGAAGCGAAACCCGAATGGGTTTCCGAAGGCGAGGACGGTCTGGCCGGGATGCAGCTTGGTCGAATCGCCCCAGGGAACGCTGGGCAGGTTGGTGGCGTCTACTTTGATCACGGCGAGGTCGGTGAGAGGATCGGTACCGATGAGTTTCGCGTTGAGGATGCGGCGGTCGCTCATGGTGACGCGCACATCCACCGCTCCGTCTACCACGTGATTATTGGTGACGATATAGCCGTCTGGAGAGATGATCACGCCGCTGCCCAGTCCGTGTTCGATGCGGGGCTGCGGAGAGGGCACCTGGGGCCCGAAGAAGCGGCCGAAGGGGCCGAACTGCTGCATGTCGGGCGAGTCGTCGCCGTCGTCCATCTGAACCTGCGCCTTGGTTTTGGAGGTTACGGTGACGTTGACGATGGCAGGGGTCACGCGCGCTGCTAATTTTTCCATGGCTTGGTCGAGCGAGAGCAAAGGTGCGATGCTGTCGTCATCGAGCGGCGCCGCAGCCGGCGCCGCGCTTGCTGCGCGCGCGGGTTTGGCGAATTCATAGGTGCCGATTGACACTGCCATTGCCAGAGCAACGACCGGAACAATCAGGCGCCGGGGCATGGTGTACTGGAAGAAATTCCTTACTGTCTGCATTGTGCTTCGTTCTCCTTGTTACTACTAAACATTTAGTTGGTAACTTCAAAAAAATCTCTAAATTGACTTCGGCAACACTCCGTCCTGGTTGGCGGGCGCGGTACGCGGATTCACGCTGACGCGCCATACGGTGACGCTCAAAAGAGCCCTGCCCATTCCGTCATATTGCGCCGTGCGTACGACGAGGAACATCTCCGCAGGCGGTTGCTGCGCCTTTGCCATTACAACTTCGGGCGCTGGATGCACCGGAGGCTTCACAACTGCCAGCTTCTTGTTGCGCTCAGGGCGATGAGTCGCGACCGGAGGACGGAAACGCGCGGGAACAACGGGCGCTTCGATCGTCGGTTTTGAAATTGCTGCCGGAACTCGCGGTGCAACCGCCACACCTTGCAGATTGCCGGCAGGCTGCTGGAACGCAATGAGCCGCGGTGCGTGTGGGAGTATGGCGACGAACCCGACTGCAAGCGCGCCAAAGGCGCCGAGGACTGGCGTCCAAGCACGATTGCGGCGACCAGTGCGGTTCAGGATTTCAGTTACGCGGAGAGAGGTTTCGCAGAAGCGGCTCACTGCAGCCTGAGCGAGAGCCAGGCCGCGTTGCAGGAAGCTGCGTTCGGCGAGCGATATCAGGCAGGCGGCATATCGCTGCGGATCTCCTGTCGCGGAAAGCACGACGTCGTCGCAAGCCATCTCCCGTTCCAGGCACAACCGCTTGTCGAGCCACCAGACCGCGGGATGAAAGAAGAAGGCGGCCTTGATGATTTTTTGCGCGAGATTAGTCCAGCTGTCGGCACGCTGAATGTGGGCCAGTTCGTGAAGCAGGATGGCGCGCAGTTGTTCTGCAGGGAGCTCCTGGACCGTCCAATGCGGCAGCAGAATCATGGGACGAAAGAATCCGATTGCGGCAGGTACAGCTTGTTTCTCGGAAACATGAAGTCGAACGCGCGCAGATTCGATGCTTGCGAACGTTTCGCGCAAAACGGGATCACAATCGCGCGAGGTGAGCGGTCGGCTTCCGACGCGCAAGCGGCGCAGGTTCCAGAGGCCAACCAGAATCCGGACCAGGGCAAAGCAGAACCAGAGCGCCCAGGCGGAGAAAATCACGGTTGCCCACGAGGAGGGGATCATGAACTCCGCGGGTTTGCCCGGCGCAAGGCGAACCGGCGCCTGATGCAGCAGGGGCAAGGCCGCAACGCCCAGGAGGGTTGCAAACCAAACCGCGAATCGAGCGCGAGAATTCTGCGGGCCGCAGGCACGTAAGAAAGCCCACGCCAACAGAGCTGCCAGCAATCCCATAGGAAGGGAATTGAGGACTCGTTCAGCGAACAGGGGAGCCAGACTGATCACTTGGACGCTCCCGACTTGTCGTTCTGCTGCAGCATTTGGCGCAAGCGAGCCAACTCCTGGGCGTCAATTCCGCGGTCCTCCAGAATGTTCAACACCAGTTGGTCGTGGGAGTTCTTAAAGAAGCGACTGACGAGATGACGAATCTCAGAACGCGATGCCTGCTCGCGCGCAATCAATGGCGCGTAGACGTGCGCTCGTCCATCCTTGATGTGTTTGACGTAGCCCTTCTTTTCCAGGATTCGTACCGTGGTCAATACCGAGTTGTAGGCAAGCTGGGGCTTGGCTGGCAATGAGTCCAACACGGTTTGGACGGTCGCCGAGCCCTTCTGCCAGAGCACTTCCATAATTCTCAGCTCGGCTTCGGTCAGGGTTGCGGATTGCCTTGGGGGCACGAATCAATCTCCTCGAATGGTTAGACGCGAACGCTCTGAAATAGTAACTAATCATTTAGTTGCGGTCGGGCCGGAAAATGGTTGTGTTTGAGAATGCAATGTGGAGAGGAAATCCGACCCCAGGTCATAGCAGGGGAATGCGGGGAAAAGGTAGCCTGCGAGCCTACCGGCGGGTTGCGCGTCCAGGAGCCTTCTTCGCAGACCTTGCGTTCTTCTCCACTCTAACCTTCCAGGCCGTGCGCAGGGCGCCGGCGAGCACGTCTTCACTGGCGTTGGCGAGATGGATGTGGGTCATGCCCATCTTTCCCCAGCCACCGCGAATCGGCAGGAATACTCCTGGTAGTTCGCGGACGAACTCTGCCTGCTGTTCGGGCGTGAGCATCAGGTTCCCGTATCCCTGGTCCTGTGAAGCGAGCGTGGCGAAGATCCTGCCTCCAACCCGGAAGTCGGGGGAGCCCATGTGCGCACATTCCTCAGCTCCTTCGAGGCTGAGTGCGATGCGACGAAAATCTGCGGCATTCATGGGATCTGTACTGGTTGAGCGGTATAGTACGACTGTTTTAGCAAAGACGCGACAGGGGATTTTTCGTTGGTCAGCGGCCGCGAGGGCCTTCACGCCGGCTCAGGAGTTCGTTGATGCGGGCCACGAGAGCCATCAGCTTTTCGGGATCCTTTTCCTTCTCTGCCAAGGCACACAGCTCTTGCCAACTTGCGGCGCTGTTCACAACGGAAGGTGTAGCAACGCTGCATCTACATTCCCGCAAATACGCGCCGAGCTCGGAGATCAGGAAACGTAAGGTGGGCAGCTCGTTTGCCCGGGCTGCGTTCACATACTGTTCGCGCCATTGACTCAGGTTGAGGGTCATTGGCCGGAATTCCCATTGCCCAGGCCGAACTTATGTTCCAGCAGGTTGAGCAGCCCGGCGGGATCGTTCGCGGGGAGCACTTCGTTGGCACACTTGCTGGCGCGCGCTTCCTCGCTGTCGTTCTTGCAGAGCGCGATGAATTCATACTTGCCGTGATTCGCTTTCGTGTGGGAGATGAAGTCTTCGCAGGGCACGTCGGTGACACCCATATCGAAAACGATCGCATCCACCGCCGGGAAGCGATCGAGAGTCGCTTTCCCTTCCTCACCGTTGTAGGCGGTGAGCACGTTATGCTTGGCAGTTTCGATGAGCAGTTTGCGAGTGGACAAGCCTTCTTCCGGCTCGGCTTCGACGATAAGAAAGGTTAAGCGATGGGACAAAGCAACCTCGAGCTACATCGGTGATGTTCTTTCCGTTCCGGACCCAGGAGCAGCAAGTAGAGATGCTCAGCGGGGATGCCGGGTTTGACTTGCAGCCCTTGAATTCGGGAGTTGCTGGCGATGAGAGAAGAAAAGGCGGCGGTTGCGCACGCCGCCTCTCAGATGTGTTTACAGCGGGCGCACATTCTCGGCTTGCAGTCCCTTGGGCCCTTTGGTCACTTCGAATTCGACGGGCTGGCCTTCCTGAAGGCTTTTGAATCCCCCCGCCTGAATGGCTGAGAAGTGAACGAAAATGTCTCCGCCGCTTTGACGGCTGATAAAGCCGTAGCCTTTGGCATCATTGAACCACTTGACCGTACCTTGTTCCATACTTAGTTGGTGTTCCTTTCGAAATTTACGCTGGAGGGAGTCGGAGGGACAGCAAACTGCCTTGGTGAAGGGAGAACTGCTCGCGACCGATTCGGTCTAACGTAAACCAAAATCGTACGCCAAAAGCCCGCAGGTTCGCAATGCCAGGCTTCGGGCTGACTAGCCTTTGTAGATGGCACGCGATGCGCCGTGGTCGCTAGCCAGCAGAGTTGTGTGGGGACGGAGCGGTGTCGGTCCGCTGGATGACGTTGCGGCGGATTCCAGTCCTGGCACGAGTCCTGGAAACGAAATCCGCCGTAGGTGTTAAACGAATACTTCGCCGGGCAGCCTGGTCAGGGTTCTGCTTGGCAAGGTGTTTTTGATGATGCGCTGCGGAGGTTCCGGGCTGGAGGCGTCGAACGTCATACGCTCGATGCGAAGTTTCAATGCGCGTTCAATCGCGCGCAATTCCAGAACTTCAGCGCCTGCCACCAAGGTGGAAGCGAGACCTTGCAATCCAGCACGACCCGTGCGGCCGACGCGGTGGATGAAATCCTCCGCAATGGCGGGCAGGTCATAGTTGATGACGTGCGCGACATCGTCTACATGCAATCCGCGCGAGGCCACATCGGTCGCCACCAGGACTTTGTAACGTCCTTCCTGGAAACCGTTGAGGGCCGCATTGCGCTGTGATTGCGAGCGATCGCCGTGAATCATGGCGGCGGAGAATCCGTCGCGCATCAGTTCCTTGGCAAGGCGTTCGGTGCCACGCTTGGTGCGTGCGAAGATCAAGGTTTGACCTTGTTCCGCGTACAGCAAGCGGCGCAGCGCTTCGAATTTCTCCATGGGACGAATTTCGTAAGCCTTCAATTGCACACTCTCGGCCGGCTTGAGCACCGACCCGAGCGCGACCCGAACCGGGTTATGCATGTAGTCGTGCACCAACCGGGAAACCGACTGCTCCAACGTCGCTGAGAAGCAAAGCGTCTGGCGATCGGTGGGCAAGGTCGAAACGATGCGCCGGATGGCCGGCAGGAATCCCATGTCGAGCATGCGGTCAGCCTCGTCAAGGACGAGGATCTTCACGTTTTTCAGATTTGCCAGCCGGCGCCTGGTCAGGTCTTCCAGCCGACCCGGAGTCGCAATTACCAGGCCCGCGCCTTTTCTTAAGGCATCGATCTGAGTCTTTTCGGAAAGGCCTCCGACAACCAGGGCTGCTTTGCGCAGGCTCTTGCCGCGCAGTTTTTCGTACTCCTCGTTGACCTGGATGGCCAACTCACGAGTAGGAAGCAGGACCAGCGCATGAACCTCGTGCGAGGCTTCCCGGCGCAGCATCTCGATCAGCGGAATCAGAAACGCCAAGGTTTTACCGGTTCCGGTCTGGGCAGTTGCAAGTACATCTTTGCCCTCGAGGGCCGAGGGGATGGCCTGCGCCTGAATGGGCGTAGGGATAGTGAATTGGTTGGCTGCCAGCTCCCGCTGTAAAGAGGCGGAGAGAGGCAGTTCTGTAAATGTGGTCATTATTGGTGTTGTTCTTTCTTAGAGGGGACTGTCGTAAATTTCTCAGACACACGTCGTGAGTTCGCAGGCCGCTCAAGTCAAATTGGCGCTGAACTAATACGGCGGGCAGGAAAGGCGGAAAAACTAATCAGATCCAAAGGTGAGAAAGTTGGATCGCCGCGTCACAAGCAAACCGTGGCAATAGCGTCAAAAACAGTATAGCAGAGTCGGTGGGAACTGTCGGTTACGGGAGTCACCCTGGTAAACAAGCAGGCGAAAGCACATTCCGGCGCCTTCGCCCTCGCACGGGAGAACTGTGGGATCGGCGATATGAGGTGGAACAAACCTTACTGGAGCGAGCTGGCGACTGTAGAAAAGGCGTTGTTGGCGTTGGTCCCGATCAGCCGAATGGTGCCCACCACCAGGACAAGGATCACAGCGAGCATGACCGCATATTCCGCAATATCCTGACCTTGCTCCTCACACCAGAGCCTACGAAGAACATCGAACATACCGCCTCCAAACGGGGAATTTGGATAGAACGGAATTCATCATGACCGTAGACTGCGCGCTTGTCAAATACTGCGTGCAGGAATCTTAAAGGCTTTGATGCGTAGTAGTTTGCCGCCGGATAGAATGACTGGGAATGGAGTTTGTACTCGAATTCGAAAATCTCACCAAGCAGTACCGCAGCTTCGCCAGCCGTCGGCGGATCGTGGCGCTTGACAGTTTCTCTTTGCGGGTCGAGCCGGGTGAAATTTTCGGATTCCTTGGACCCAACGGCGCTGGCAAGAGTACAGCGATTCATTTGGCGATGGGGTTTATGCGTCCGAGCAGCGGGACTGGGAGAATGCTGGGCGCGCGCTTCGGCGATTCCCACGCCCGGAAGAAAGTGGGATTCCTGGCCGAGAACGTCGCTCTCTATCATCGCAAAGCGGAACGGCTGATCCGGTTCTATGGCGCCTTGAATGGAATGGGAGGCCGTGGGCTCGCGCAACGTTCACGGGAAGTATTGCAACTGGTTGGACTGCAGGACCATTCGACGCGGAACGTCGGAAAATTCTCGCGCGGAATGTTGCAGCGCGCCGGATTGGCGCAGGCGCTGGTGAACGATCCAGAGTTGCTGATCCTGGATGAGCCTACTTCGGCGCTCGATCCTCTGGCTCGGGTCATGGTGCGAGAGCTCTTACTGACGGCGCGAAACCAGGGAAAAACGATTTTTCTGAGCTCGCATTTGCTCTCGGAAGTAGAACTGGTGTGCGACCGGGTTGCGGTATTGCACCGCGGTAGATTGGTCCACGTGGGACGCACCGCAGACCTTCTTGTGTCGGACGAGCATTCCGAGATCGTGGCGCGTGGCATCAGCGCAGCAGCTTTCGACAACGCCAGCGCACACGATGGGGTGGTGCGGCTTTCGGTGCCCAGCAAGCGCCAACGCGAGATGTTGGAGCGCATCTGGAGTTGTGGGGGAGAGGTCATCAGCGTGAATCCTGCGCGGCGTTCTCTGGAAGACATATTCCTGGAAGTCACTTCGGATGCGGCGACCTCGGAGAAAACGCAATGAAGGGCGTCCTGCTGATTGCAATAAACTTCGTTCGCGAGCAGCGCTGGCCGATCCTCGTGCTACTGATGTGGGTTCTGCTGTTGGCATTTCTGGGTTTGGTCAGCAACCTTCCGCGTGAACGGGAAGATTTGCTGTTCATCTTCAAGCAGGTGGCAGTGTACGTGGTGGCATTCAGTGTTTTCTTTGGTGGGTCGGCGATCTACAACGAGCGCAAGACAAGGCGCATTCTCGCGGTGCTTTCAAAATCTATCGGGCGCCAGCAATATTTGTCCGGCCTGGTGCTGGGAGTCACTATTGCTTCGGCAATTTATTGCTTTGCGCTCGGATTGACGGGAAGCTGGACGCTGGGCTTTGCCGGCTTTCCGATGTCGCAAGTGTGGTACCTGATGCTGAGCCTGGTGGCGGCCTGCATGTTGGCCGGAACCATCGCCCTGATGTTCTCTACGTTCCTCAATCCCTTTTTCGCGGCGGGTGCCACAGCGGCAGTTTTAGGAATCCCCGCAGTCATGGCGCACACCACCGCGTCTACGTGGGCTTATGCCGTCCCGGTCTATACGCTGACGATGCAGGTGATGAAGGCGAGCTTTCAGTCCCCGGGCCGCGCGAATTGGCTGGCCATCGGACTGGCAGTGGCCGAAACTGTTTGCTTCTGGATTCTCTCTGCCCGAATTTTTTCGTATGTTGATATTGCGGTTGCGGTGGAGTGATCAGCGCATAAGTTCGTTGGCGGATTGGGCGGCGTATTCCAGAATGCGCCCGGGAAGCACTCCGAGATAGACCGTCGCGAAGACCGTGATCACAAGCGCCGTTCCCATGGCCAGCGGAATGCGGGAGACGGGCGCGTCTTCGCGGGCGTCGCGCATGTACATCACCACAATCAGGCGCAGGTAGTAGTAGGCCGCCACGGCACTGTTCAGGACGCCGACGATGACCAAGCCCGGCAGGTTCGCCTGCAAAGCCGCGCTGAACACGTAGAACTTGGCGAAGAAACCACCCGTCATCGGGATACCAATGAGCGATAGCAGGAAAATGGTCAGGGTCGCGGCAAGAAGGGGAGAACGTTTTCCCAGTCCAGCGTAGTCTTCGAGGGTGACCAGGCGTTCGCCCGACCCGGCGAAATGACTGATGACCGCAAAAGCGCCGACATTCATGGCAGCGTAAGAGGCGGTATAGAACATGGCCGCGGGAATTCCGTTCGCGGGCAGGGCGGCGAAGGCAACCAGCAGATATCCGGCGTGCGCGATCGAGGAGTAAGCAAGCAAGCGCTTGACGTTGCTTTGCACCAGGGCGCCAATGTTGCCGAGCGTCATGGACAGAGCGGCGACGATCCAGATCAGCCAAAGACGTCCAGGAGCATGGGCCTCGAACAGGATCCGCAACAGCACCGCGAACACAGCCGCCTTCGGAGCCGTGGACATGAAGCCCACCACCGGAGAAGGTGCGCCTTCATAAACGTCGGGTGTCCAGATGTGAAAAGGGGCGGCGGCTACCTTGAATCCAAGCCCGACGAACATGAAGGCGATCCCGGCATAGGCCAGCAGCGGCGCCGGGGATTGACTCAAAGACTGGCCAATCAGGGAAATGCTGGTCGAGCCGGTGGCGCCGAACATCAGCGCGACACCATACAGGAAGAACGCCGTGGCAAACGATCCGAGCAGGAAATACTTGAGCGAGGACTCGCTGCTGATAGCGGCGCGCTGCCGGAACCCGGCCAAAATATAGGTAGAGATGGACGAAATTTCGAGAGCGATGAAGATCAGGACCAGTTCGACCGCGGAGGACATCAGGCACATGCCAACGGCGCCAAACAGGACAAGCCCGTAATATTCGCCGGCATGGATCTTCTGAACCTCCATGTACTCGAACGAGGTCAGAACCACGACTGCTGTAATCGCGGTGATGAGGAAATGAAAGAAGATGCTGAACGAATCAACCTTGACCATGCCCCAGAAGGCGAGTCCAGGGGATTGCGTTTGCAGGAGAGTGGCAGCGAGCGCGGCAAAGGAGCCGACGAGCGCAACCACGCCGAGCAGGCGAGGCGCACGGCGATCGTCGAGCAAGGGATCCAGGAGCATGATCGCCATGCCGAAAACCGAGAGCACAATCTCAGGCAGGATGCGGATGTACTCAACGCCTTGCGGAGTGTTCACTGGCCCACCACCTTGCTGGCGAGTTGCGAGAATGGCGCGAGGGCGGACTGAACTGCCGGCTCAATCGCGTTTAACCACCACAACGGCGCGACTCCCATTACGAGTGCGACGACAGCGGCAGGCCAGAGCGCAAGCTTCTCACGACCGGTAAGATCGGGGATGGCGAGATTCTCATGGTGCGTGACTTTGCCGAAGAACACGCGCTGATACATCCAGAGCAGGTAGCAGGCGCTCCAGATCACGCCGGTTGCGCCCAGAATTCCGTATACCGGATGAGCGCTGAAGGCGCCGCTCAAAACCAGGAACTCGCCGACAAATCCGTTGAGCAATGGCAGGCCCACCGAAGCCAGGGTGATAAACAAAAAGAATGTGGCGTACGCGGGCATGGGGGTCGCGAGGCCGCCGTACTCGGAAATCTCGTAGGTGTGCCGCCGCTCGTAGAGGATTCCCGCGAGCATGAACAGGCCGCCGGTTGAAATGCCGTGCGCCAGCATGATGAACATGGCGCCATCAAGCCCGGCGGAGGTGAAGCTGAAGATGCCCATGACTACGAATCCGAGGTGACTGATCGACGAATACGCGATCAGCTTCTTCATGTTTGGCTGCACCATCGCAACCAGCGCGCCATAAATAATGCCGATCAGAGCCAGGATCGAAATCCATGAAGCGTTGGCCCGCGCTTGTTCGGGGAAGAGTCCGAGATTGAAACGAAGCAAGCCGTAGGTGCCCATTTTCAGCAGAACACCGGCCAGGATCACCGACCCGGCGGTGGGCGCTTCCACGTGGGCATCCGGCAGCCAGGTGTGGAAGGGAAAAAGTGGAACCTTGACCGCAAAGGCAACAAAGAAGCCGAGGAAGAGCCACGGCGCGGCCGCGGCGAAGCCTTCGACCTGGCCGTTATGGATGGCGTTCCGAATGGTGACGAAGTCGAAGGTGCCGGTGCGCGCGTAGAGCCAGAGGATCGCCGCGAGCATGAAGACCGAGGCGATCATGGTGTACAGGAAAAACTTGACCGCGGCATAAACGCGGCGGCCGTGGCCCCAGACGCCGATTAGCAGCGCCATCGGAATCAGGGTGGCTTCCCAGAAGAAGTAGAAGAGGAACAGATCGAGCGAGACGAAGACCCCGATCAGCGCGGTCTCAAGAATCAGAAATAAGATAAAGAATTCCTTGACCCGGTCGTGAATTGACTTCCACGAAATCAGGACGCCGAGCGGGGTCAGGAATGTGGTCAGCACGACCAGCCACATCGAGATGCCGTCCACGCCCATGTGGTAATGGATGTTGGGGGTCGGAATCCATGGCACGTTGAGTTCGAACTGGAAGCCCGCCTGGTTGCGATGAAAGTAAGCGGGCAGGTGCAGTGACAAGACGAATGTCAGCAGTGAAACGAGAAGAGCAAACCCGCGGATCTCACGATCGCGGCGCGGGAACATCACCAGAAACAGCGCGCCCGCCATGGGGATAAAGGTGACCAGTGTGAGGATCGCGGAGTGGATGGTTGGTGTGTTCATCGGGTCCCCATCCAGATCATGTAAGCCAGGACACATGCGGCGCCAAGCGCGACCCAGCTGGCGTAGGAACGAATATTTCCCGACTGCATGCGGCGTACTGCGTCGGAGACGTCGCGGGCGCCATCGGCGGCGTCATTCACTGAATTGTCGATCACGCCCTGATCAATTCCTTTCCACAAAACTTTGCTGGACCCATCGATGAGAGGCTTGATGAAGATCGCGGCATAAATTTCATCGACGTAGTATTTGTTTCTAACCGCCTCATAGAAACTGCCCAGCGAAGTTGCAATGCGATGCGGTAGTTCGGGACGGCGGTAATAGAGCAAGTAGGCAAGCCCGAGACCGAGCAGTCCAGCGAGAACAGAGATACCGGTGAAGGCAAGTTCGGTGCTGTGCCCGGTTTGCGGTTCGGTGCCCTCAGTCTGATTTTCGGGCGGTGCGGTTTCGCCGGGTGCTGTGTGGGCAGCGTTCAAGGCCGGAGCCGTGCTGCGAAACACGGGTCCGAGAAAATGATCGAAGCGATTGCTGCCGCCAAGAGAGCCCGGCACTCCAATCCATCCTCCGACTACGGAAAGAATCGCCAGGATCACCAGCGGCACCAGCATGATTTTGGGACTCTCATGAATGCCGTGACCGTGGCCATGCGGGTCTTGACCGTGGCCAGATTCGGCCTCGCCACGATAAGTGCCAAAGAATGTCATGAACCACAGCCGGAACATGTAGAACGAGGTCAGGAATGCGGTGAAGACGCCGATCACCCAGTAAATCCAGCTTGCCTGGTACGCACGCCAGAGGATTTCGTCTTTGCTGAAGAATCCGGCGAGCGGCGGAATGCCCGCAATCGCAAAGGTAGCGATCGTCATGGTCCAAAAGGTGACGGGGATCTTGGTGCGGAGGCCGCCCATCCTGCGCATGTCCTGCTCACCGCCAACGGAATGAATCACCGAGCCTGCGGCCAGGAACAAAAGCCCTTTGAAGAACGCGTGTGTCATCAGGTGGAAGATTCCGGCGGAAAATGCCGCGACGCCGAGGGCGATGAACATGTAGCCGAGCTGGGAGACAGTCGAGTACGCCAGGACTTTCTTGATGTCCGTCTGAGCGACGCCGATGGTGGCGGCGAACAGCGCGGTCAGAGTCCCGATAATCGCAACCACGGTCAAGGCTTCCGGGGCACGTTCGAAGATCGCATGCGACCGAGCCACCATGTAAACCCCGGCCGTAACCATCGTCGCGGCATGGATCAATGCGGATACCGGAGTCGGGCCTTCCATGGCGTCGGGCAGCCAGACGTACAGAGGAATCTGCGCAGACTTGCCAGCCGCGCCCACCATCAGCAGCAAGCCAATTGCGGTGAGCAGTCCAGCGCCAGCCGTCTCGGGCGAAAGGGCGGACACCTTTTGAAACAGGTCAGAGAAAGTCAGAGTGCCGAAGTGCTGGATGAGCAGGAACAGGGCAATTAGAAATCCGAAGTCGCCGACGCGATTGGTGATGAACGCTTTCTTTCCCGCAGACGCAGCCGAATCTTTGATGAACCAGAAGCCGATCAGCAGGTACGAAGCGAGTCCCACGCCCTCCCAGCCGATGAACATCAGCAGGTAGTTGTTGGCCAGCACGAGCGTCAACATGAAAAACATGAACAGGTTCAGGTAGCTGAAGAAACGATAGAAACCGCCTTCTTCCCACATGTAGCCCACGGAATAAATATGAATGAGAAACCCGACGCCCGTCACCACTAGCAGCATGACCAGGGAAAGCTGATCGAGGTAGAAGCCGAAGTCTACCTGGAACTGTCCGGCGCGAATCCAAGGCGCGACCGTTTCGATATGGGGCAGAGACAGGGAAGAGAACTGCGAGGCCACGTAAAGAGCCATGGCAAACGCCGCGCCGGAAAATGTCAGGGCGACGGCAGAGACGGCCTGGCGCGATAAGCGCTTGCCAAGAAAGCCATTGATCGCGGCGCCGATGAGCGGCAGGATCGGGATCAGCCAGAGATAGAGGTTCGACGTCATAATTTCAGCAGGTTGACCCGATCCACGTTTAGAGTCTCACGGTTGCGATATACGGCGATGATGATAGCCAAGCCTACAGCCGCTTCGGCCGCGGCTACGACCATCACAAAGAAGACAAATACCTGGCCGCTGAGCGCCTTCCAATTCGCAGCGAAAGCGACGAAGGAAAGATTCACGCCATTCAGCATCAACTCGATCGACATGAAGATGGTGATGATATTGCGCTTGATGATGAAGCCGGTGACCCCGCAGGCGAACAGGATCCCGCTCAGCACCAGGTAATAGGACAGGGGTACCATCAGCCCTCCTTCTTTCCGGGTTGGGCCTGGTCGGGGCGGCTCGCCAGCACAACCGCGCCCATGATGGCGATAAGCACCAGCACCGAGGTGACTTCGAAGGGTAAGAGGAATTCGTGAAATAGAAGCTGGGCGATCTTCTGAGGGTCTCCCCAAAGAGCGCCAGCCGCAACGGAGCCAGTGCCGGAGCGTTGGACCAGCACCCAGGCAAGAAGTCCACTGCCGACGAGCATGGCGGGAATGCCGAAGATGGTGGCGACGCGGCTTCCCAGGGTGCGCTCCTCCACCCCGGCATTGAGCAACATGATGACGAAGACGAACAGCACCATGATGGCGCCGGCATAAACGATGACCTGCACGGCGGCGACGAATTCCGCGCCCAGCAGCAGGTATTCCACCGCCAGCGACACCATCACCGCGATCAGCGAGAGCGCGCTGTTGATGGGATGACGCTGCACCAGCAGGCTCACCGCTCCCGCGATGCAAACGGCCGCGAACACCAGGAATATGATCAGATGAAGCATGAAGTTCTAAGACGTCAAAGCAACGATTAAGCCGGTGATGACTAAATTTGCGATTGCCAAAGGCAACAGGAATTTCCAGCTGAACGCCATCAGCTGGTCATAACGAAAACGCGGCAGCGTGCCGCGCACCCAGATGTAAAGAAACAGAAAAAAGAAGATTCGCAAACCAAACCAGAACAAGGGCAGAATGGCCTGCAACAGAGGGGAGCCAAACAGCGGCCCGTTCCAGCCGCCGAGGAACAGCAAGGACGCAAGGCACGCGACTGTGATCATGTTCGCGTACTCGGCCATGAAGAACATGGCAAATTTCATGGCACTGTACTCGGTATGATACCCGGCAACCAGCTCGGTCTCGGCTTCCGGCAAGTCGAAGGGGATGCGGTTGGTCTCGGCATACGCTGACATGAGATAGATAAAGAAGGCGACGAACTGGCCCTGGAAGATGTTCCAGCGCGGAATGATATGCCAGTACGTCCCGCTCTGCATTTCCACGATGTGCCGCAGGCTGAAACTGCCCGACATGATCAGCACGCCAATCAACGACAGGCCAAGCGACACTTCGTAGCTGATCATCTGCGCGCTGGCACGGAGGCCCCCAAGCAACGAGTATTTGCTGTTGGAGGACCAACCGGCGAGCGCTACGCCATAGACGCCGACCGAGGTTATACCCAGCACGATCAGCAGGCCGATATTCACATCGGCGATTTGCAAATTCGTAGTGAGCCCACCCAGGGTGATTGAGTTACCGACCGGAATCACCGCGATTGAGGTGAGCGCGAAGATGACGGCAATCATCGGTGCCGCGATGTAGAGCGGGCGGTAAACGTGCGGCGGCGTCAGATCTTCCTTGAAAAGAAACTTTATGCCATCGGCAAGCGGTTGCAGCAACCCAAAGGGCCCGACCCGCGTGGGACCCCAGCGGTTCTGGATGTGGCCGACCACCTTGCGCTCCAGCCATACGGTGTAGGCCACCGCTGTCAGCAGCACAAAGATGGCGATCACGATTTTTACCAGCGAAACTAAGACAAACGTTCCAGCGCTCAATTCGTTTTCCTGACGATGTGTGGCTCAGTCAGCTGCGACTTCCGATTCGGGAACCTGACGGTTTTCTATGACTGAATTCAAAGTTTTGGAGTAGCGGCCGAGGGTTCCCGACGTAAACAGGGTGTCGTCGGCGGGCACGATGAGTTCCGGGTCATGCATCGCGCCAGGCCCGCACGCCGACAGCCTTGTGTGTTCATCGTTGCCCGCGAGCAGGTTGATCCGGGACACGTCATAGCCGGGCACCAGGCGCTGAATCTCGTCCAGGATCGCCATGGGATCGAACGGGCTTAACTTTGGTTCCAGGTTATTGGCCTGCAACCACACCGCATGACGATCAGCTTCTCCGGACTGCGCTCCGCGCGACTGGCCCATGTCGGCGCGAACTCCTCGGCCAAAAGGAACGAGGTGTCGGATATCGAAGCCCATCGCGTCGGCGATGCGGACGATCATCTCGAAATCGGACTTGGTCTCGGTCTTGTCCCCAGCTTTTTTCACCTGCTGAAGATCGCCGCAAGTGTTGGTGAAAGTGCCAGCCTTTTCGTAAGCATTCGCGGCAGGAAGCACCACGTCGGCAATGGCCGCCGTTTCAGTGAGGAACATTTCCTGCACCACGACAAAGCTGTCGGAGAAGACGTAAGGATCGATCTCAAACCGCCCGATCGGATTGGCGCCGACCACGTACAGAGCGCGCAGATTCCTCGCCTGCGCCGACTGCACCATGCCGCGAAGATCGAGACCCTGGGCCGTAGGCATCGCGGACCACTCCTCATGAAATTTGCCAGGATCGCCAATGGGGAGGTATCCGGGAAGGAGGTCGGGATACAGGCCCATGTCGGCAGCGCCACGTGAGTTCGCGTAATCGCCGAGGCAGATAAGCTTGGCGCCCTGCAGGGCTGCTGCGAATTTCACCAGGGCGCTGATACCTTGACCGTGGACCTCTGATCCGAAGATGACGACGAGGTTGGGCTCTGCGTGCAGCTTATCGCGCCAGGAGAGCCAGGCGTCGCGATTCATGCCGCCGCTGGCGAGCGACTCGGCTTGGGCATCATCGCCTGCGAGAAAGGCAGCGAGAACATTTTCTCCGCCCGCCGGGATGGCCGCGAAGCTCGTGGCCTGGCGCCGGAGTTTGATCTCCTGCGAGTTCACGATGTGCAACTTCGCCCGGTGGAGCCGCACATTGTTGCGAATCTGGTAGGCCAGCAAAGGATGGCGGTTGGTGGGATCGTTTCCGATCAGCAGCATGGCGGCGGCGTTGTACACGTCGCGCATGGAGGCGGTCAGCCCTGGTTTGCCGGAAAGCGCGGCGGCGAAGGCAGGGAAGTCGGCCGTGCGGTGATGATCGATGTTGTTGGTATCGAGCACGACGCGAGCGAATTTCTGCAGGAGATACGCTTCCTCGTTCGTGATGCGATTCGACCCCACCACTCCGATGGCGGACCCGCCATGCGTATCCACGATTTCGCGGAACGTTCTGCCAATCAACGCAAATGCTTCTTCCCAGGTTGCGGGAGTAAGTCGCCCGTCCCTGCGAATCAGCGGAGTCATGATCCGCTCGGGGTTCTCGGCAAAGTCGAAAGCATAGCGACCCTTAATGCAGAGGAAATCGTTATTGATGCCGCTTTTATCGCGGTTGTCGCCGCGAACAATCTCCATGCCGGCATCGGCGCGGCGGACGCCCAGAGTAGTCTTGCAACCGTCTGCGCAATGCGTGCACGTGGTGCCTACGTGTTTCATCTCCCAGGGGCGAGTCTTGTAGCGATAGGCCCCGGAAGTGAGCGCGCCGACGGGGCAGATGTCAATACACATGCCGCACTCTTCGCATTCGAGGTGATCTTCTTTATTGGGAGCGATGATGGAACTCACACCGCGGTTTTGCACGCCGAGAGCCCACACGTCCATAGCCTCGCCGCAGACGCGAACGCAGCGATAGCAGAGAATGCAGCGCGGCCGATCGAAGTAGACGACCGGGGACCATTGCTGCTCGTCACGATGGTTTTTGGGCTCGATGTACTTGGACTCGGCGGCCCCGTAGGAGAACGTCATGTCCTGCAATTCGCATTCACCGCCAGCATCGCAGACGGGACAGTCGAGGGGATGATTGCCGAGAAGAAGCTCGACCATGCCTTTGCGGGCCTGGCGAATCTCGTCGCTATCGGTGGTGACAATCATGCCCTCGCCAATGACGGTGGTACAGGCGGTCTGCAGCTTGGGCATTTTTTCGATCTTGACCAGGCACATGCGGCAGGCGCCCTGGAGAGAGAGATTCGGGTAATAGCAGAAAGACGGCACCTCGATGCCGACACTCTTGCAGGCCTCGATCAGCAGCGTCCCCGCGGGAGCCGTGACTTTCTTTCCGTCCACCGTGATGTTTACGTCGGGCATTGAATTTACGAATTGCTCAATTGTGGGATTGTCGAATTCAACAATCCGAAGATTCTTCAATGGCTCAACACCGGAAGCTGCTCGATCGCTCCTTCTTTCTCAAAGGGGCACGGCCGGCCTTCCAGGTGATCTTCAAACTCCTTGCGCCACTTTTTTACGAAAGCAATCGTCGGCATGGCCGCGGCATCGCCCAGTGGGCAAAAGGTCCGTCCCAGCATGTTTTCAGACAAATACTGGATGTTATCGATGTCTTTCATCAGACCCGCACCCTGATGGAAGCGGGTAAGCGTCTTCTTCAGCCAGTCCGTACCTTCACGACAAGGGATGCACCAGCCGCAACTCTCGTGCTGATAAAACTTGATAGTGCGCAGCGCGAATTTCACCATGCAGGTCGTATCATCGAGCACTACAACGCCGCCCGATCCCAGCATCGAGCCCGCCTTCATCAGGGCATCAAAGTCCATCGCGACGTCGATTTCTTCCGGCTTGAGCGCAGGCGTGCTCGATCCACCAGGAACGACTGCCTTGAGGCTGCGGCCGTTCGGAATCCCGCCGCCGACTTCATAGATCATCTTTTTGAGGTTGTATCCCATCGGCAGTTCGTAGACGCCGGGCCGGTTCAGATGACCACTGAGGCAGAACAGGCGCGTGCCGCCGTTCTTGGGCGTGCCCAGGCTGGCGTACCACTCGGCCCCGCCAAGAATAATGTGAGGAACACTGGCGAGGGTCTCGGCGTTGTTGATGACGGTAGGTCCACCCCAAAGGCCCACGACAGCGGGAAATGGCGGGCGGATTCGAGGGATGCCGCGCTTGCCCTCCAACGATTCCATCAATGCAGATTCCTCGCCCACTTCGTAGGCGCCAGCACCGCCGTGCCAGTAGATATCGAGATCGTATCCGCTGCCAAAAATATTCTTGCCCAGAAATCCGCGGGCGTAGGCGTCCTGGAGCGCCTTTTGCATGATGACCGAGAGATAACGGTACTCGCCGCGAATATAGATGTAGCCGGCATGGGACTGCACCGCGATGGCGGCGATCATTACCCCTTCGATTACCGAGTGCGGGTCGTGTTCGAAGATGAGGCGGTCCTTGCAGGTGCCAGGCTCGCTCTCATCGCCGTTGCACAGCACGTACTTCGGCTTGGGCGATTGCTTGGGCACGAACGACCACTTCATTCCGGTGTTGAACCCGGCGCCGCCGCGTCCCCGCAAGCCCGAGTTCTTGACCAGGTTGATCACATCGTCGGGCGGCATGGCGAGCGCCTTCTGCACTGCCTTGTAGCCATCGAGTTCAAGATAACGATCTATATTGGTTGCACCCATGCCGAAGCGGCGGGTGACCACCTTGATCTCGTCGGGATGGCTGACTAACTCTGCCATTTTCCAATTACGAATTGCCGGACGTTCCAATTGGCGACTTCAATTCCGCCATTCGAAACTCCGTAGATTCCGCGCTATTGCGTCCCTCTCTTCTTATATTCGTCGAGGACCTTGTCCATCTTCTCGGTCGTCAGGTTCTCGTGAAAGTCGTAATTGACCTGGACTGCGGGCGCCCAGCTGCAAGCACCGATGCACTCGACCTCCTCCAGGGTGAACATACCGTCGGGTGTGGTGCCCTTGTGTCCAATACCGAGCTTCTTGCTGCAGTGATGGAGAAGTTCCTCGCCGCCGCGAAGCATGCAGGCGATGTTGGTGCAAACCTGCACGTTGAACTTGCCGCGCGGCTTCGTGGTCAGCATGGAGTAGTAGCTGATCACATTGCGGACTTCCAACTCCGTCAACGCGAGGCGGGAGGCAAGTTCAGAGATCACTTCATCGGACAGGAAACCGACTTCATCCTGCGCGTAGAGCAGTGTCGGGACAAGCGCAGAACGCTTGGTCGGGTAGTGCGTGACCATCTCCGCAAACCGCTGTTCGAATTCTTCCGAGAATTTCACTTAATGTTTCCGGCCGTCCCTGCGGGAGTTGCCCATTCCTTCCATCCGGGAAAGCCTGCGACCTCGACACCTGAAACTCACCGATCGATCTCCCCCAGCACAATATCAATGCTTCCGATAGCAGCGACTACGTCAGCGATCAGGCGGCCTTCACACATCTTTGGCAGCAGTTGCAGATTGGCCAGACATGCGGCGCGCATGTGAACTCGATAGGGCTTTGCAGTACCGTCGCTGACCACGTAATAGCCCATCTCGCCACGCGGAGACTCCACAGCCTGGTAAACCTCACCCTCCGGGATAGCAAAGCCTTCCGTAATAATCTTAAAGTGATAGATGAGGGCCTCCATCTGGGTCTTCATCTTTTCCCGGTCGGGCAGAACTACCTTCGGAGCGTCGGCTTTGATGGCCCCCTCGGGCATGCCTTCAAGCGCCTGCTGCACGATGCGGTTGGACTCACGCAGTTCGCGGACTCGGCACATGTAACGCGCGAACACGTCGCCTTCCGTCGCCACCGGAACGTCGAATCGGAAATTTTCGTAGCCGCTATAAGGCATATCGCGGCGCAGGTCGAAATCCACGCCGCTGCCGCGGAGAGTCGGACCGCTCGCACCCAATGCAATTGCGTCTTCCGCCGTAATGGTGGCGACGCCTTTGGTGCGCATGTTCCAGATCGGGTTGGAAGTCAGCAGGTTCTCGTACTCGTCCACGTTGGCAGGGAACCGCTTGGCGAAGTCGCGGACCTTATCGAAGAAGCCGATCGGGGGTTCCAGCGCCAGGCCGCCGATGCGGAAGTAGGAGGTCATCATGCGCTGCCCGCTGACCATCTCAAACAGGCGCAGGATATCTTCGCGCTCGCGGAAGCAGTACAGGAACACGGTCATGGCACCGATATCGAGGGCGTGCGTGCCCAGCCACACCAGGTGGGAGTTGATGCGCGTCAGTTCATTCATCAGCACGCGCATCCACTGCGCCTTGGGCGGAATTTCCAGGCCAAGCAGCTTCTCGACCGCGAGGCAGTAGGCGAGATTATTGGTCAGGGGGCAAAGATAGTCGATGCGATCGGTGAGCGGCACGACCTGCTGGTAGAACTTGGCTTCGCAGGTCTTCTCGATCCCGGTGTGCAGGTACCCGATGTCGGGCATGATCCGGATCACGGTCTCGCCGTCGATCTCAAGGATCACCCGCAGCACGCCGTGCGTAGACGGGTGCTGCGGCCCCATGTTCAGGATCATGGTGCGATCGGCGCCAGCTTCCAGACTCGCAATGGGATTCATGTGGCCCATCAGCGATAGCCCTCCACGGGATAATCCTTCCGCAGCGGATGGCCCTCCCAGTTCTCGGGCATCATGATGCGGCGCAGGTAGGGATGGCCGTCGAATCGCACGCCAAAAAGGTCGTAGACTTCACGCTCGAAGTAGTTCGCACCCGGCCAGATCGAGGTGACCGAAGAGAGGCTCGGATTACTTCCGTGAAGCCGAACCTTCAGGCGCAACCGCTCCTTCTTGGATATCGAGAGCAGGTGATAGATCACTTCGAACCGCGGTTCCTGCGGATACAAATCCACGCAGGTGACATCGGAAAGGAAGTTGAAAGCCGTCGAGGGATCGTCGCGGAGCAGGGCACAAGCCTCGCGGATCGAGCTACGGTCAACGTAGATGGACATCTCGTCGCGGTCAAACTTTGCGCCTTCAACGCCGATGGCACGGGATTCCAGCAGCAGCGCCAGCGCCGGATGACCTTTCAACTGGTCAATTTCGGTGATAGGAGGAGCAAGAGGCACTACACTTCACCTCGTCGAGCGGAGGTTGTTTCGCCCCAGTCCAGAACGCCCTTTTTCCAGATGTAGAAGAAGCCCACCAGTACGATGCCGACGTAAACGATCATCTCCCAGAAGCCGAACATCTTCAGAGAACGGAGAATGATGGCCCAGGGATAGAGGAACACCGCCTCGACGTCGAACAGGATGAACAGCATGCCGACCAGGTAAAAGCGTACCGAGAAGCGCTCACGGGCATCCCCGACCGGGAGCATGCCACACTCGTAAGGCGCAAGCTTGGCCCGGGTGGGCTTGCGATAGCCGATCAACCAGGACAGGAAGACGATCGCGCTGGCCACAATGCCTGCAACCAGGAAATGCATCAACAAGGGCAGGTAGTTGGCGAAATAATTGTCGGGCATAGGGGAGCTATATATAATTCGCGCCAAGCACTAGTTAAACGTTCTAGATTAGATTTCGCAGTTGGTAGTGTCAAGCGAAGCGGGTCAACTTCCTCACGGAATTCACGCGCGTGCAACATTGCGGCGCAGTCGCGACAGGAACGGCATGATTTTTGGATTCAACACGGACGTCAAACACGAGGGAACGGTGTACCACGTGCAAAGCGAAGCGCGCGAGGCAGAGTTGCTGTTACAAACCCAGGTCTTCGTTCGCGGGCGCTGCATCGGAAAACGCGCGGTCTCGTATGCTGACAAATTGACGTCGGGAGGCTTCTCAGACCAGCAGAAGGAGCAGGTCCTGCGCGACCAGCATCGCCTGGTGCTGGATTCGATCCGGGACGGACAACTGGACTCAGTTCTTGACAAGCGCGACACGCCCGAGACTCTGGCCGCAATCAAGGAACTGGATCTGCATTGGCTCAATTCTGCCTCGGTGCACCTGCAAGGGCAGCTCAGCATGCGACTGCGGGTAACCGATGGCGGTGTGGGGGTGGATGGGGCAAGGCTGACCTTCCGCTTCTCCCGTCCAAACTCCGACCCTTTCTACACCCAGGTCGTCACCAATGGCCAAGGAGAGGCCGAGATCAGCGTCGCGGCGGATGAAGCATCTTTGCCGGATTCCTCGGTGCTGGTGCAGGCGGCGTACAACGGAAGAACGGCGACCCGCAAATTCCGCTTGAGGAAAGTGGAAGAGTAGCGTCTAAAGACCTTGGTGAACCTTCGTGTCCTCTGTGGTTTGCCTTTTTTGTAAACCACAAAGGACACGAAGGATCACCAAGGAAGAATTCACGAGCCATGAAACTTCACATCAACGGCGCCGAGCGTGAATTCACGTCTTCTCTGTCGCTCGCCTCTCTTCTCGAACAACTTGGCATGAAGCAGGATCGGGTCGCGGTCGAACTCAATCACGATATCGTTGCCCGCGAGCGCTGGCCCGAAACCAGCCTGAAGGATGGCGACCGGCTGGAAATCGTCCACTTTGTGGGGGGCGGCTAAGAGGCCGCGTAGTTTTCCTCAGGAACTTCTCTAGTAACCCACCATGGCCCAAAAGTATTGTTGACACCGGCCAAGTCACGCCTAGAATGTGTAAAACATTTTAGCCATCTTTTGTTTGAAACATTTTTATGCTGGAACGGCTTACATCGCGCGAAGTGGTCGCCCTCACCGGGATCACGCCCCGCCAGCTGCAGTGGTGGGACGAGCGTGGGATTGTGGTTCCGGCCCGCGAAGGGCACCGGCGGCTGTATTCGCTGGAAGACCTGGCGGAAGTAGCGGTGATTTGCGAGATGCGCAGCCGTGGGTTCTCCCTGCAACGTATGCGCAAAGTGGTGCGCTTCCTGCAAAAAGAGTTCGGCAAGCGTCTGGCTGAAACCGTGGCGGGATCGTCCGATTACCACCTGCTGACCGACGGCAACACGCTCTATCTTGAGACCTCGCCGCAGCAGATCGTGGACATTCTGAAGAACTCGCGTCAGCCCATGCTGGCCATCTGTCTCAGCGATACGGTTCGCCGGGTGCGCGCCGATATCGCCAGAAAGAACAGCACCTCGGTTTCAGCAGTGCCGCATTTGCGTCGCAAGAACCAGAAGGCGTCATGACCCGGCTTGCCGGGATGGAGGCGACAATGGTGGGAGAGCTGGACATCCTGACGGAGTGGATCCCGGAGCAGATGCAGCCCGGCACGATCTTTGTGCTGGAGAACGCAGGCCAGGTCGGCGAAAAGGAAGATCCCTACTGGGCAGTACTTTCGTGCCCAAAGTGTGGAACCCTGGGCCTGATCACCCGCAAACAACTGGCCGGGTTATTGCCGGTCATCTGCGGTTCAGATGGTTGCTCGGCGCAGTTCTTCATTAACGATAGCGAGATCGTGATTCGAAAACCGTTTTAGAATGGTCCGGCCCCGGGTTGATAGCCTGCCTTCCCGCGGCGGTTCTCTGCGATTTAGGATTCAGCTTTACGGCCCGCAATCGTCTTTTCGGTATGGATCGGCACCTGGTCGATAATCTCGATTCCAAATCCCTCGAGCGCGGCAACTCTTCGGGGATGGTTGGTCAACAACCGTATACGCCGTAATTCCAGGTCCGAAAGAATCTGGGCTCCGATGCCAATTTCGCGTTGTGTTTTGCGTTCGCTCTCAGGCAAAGAAGCCAGAGTCCTCTCGCGGTGAAATGCAAGCACGGTGCGATCCCCAATCCGTTCCGCTGAAAATCCCTTTGAAGTCTGGTGAAGATAAATCAGGGCGCCACGGCCTGCATCAGCGATCGCCTTCAGCGAACCTTCAATGGTGGCGCGACAATCGCACGCGGTCGAACCGAAGACGTCGCCCATCACGCAGTGTGCATGCATGCGCACCAGCACTGGCTCGTTCCCGGAAATGTCTCCGCGAACCAGCGCCATGTGCGACTCGCCGCCCTGCACTTCGCTCTCGTAAGCGATCAGCCGGAACTCACCATAGGCCGTGTTGATCATGGCTTCGCCGACCCGGTGCACGTAGCGCTCGTGCTGCATGCGGTAGCGGATCAGTTCCGCGACGGTCAGCATCTTCAGACCGTGCTGTTCGCAGAAGGGGATGAGATCGGGGACCCGCGCCATGGTACCGTCGTCGCGCATGATTTCGCAGATCACGCCGGCGGGCACAAGGCCGGCAAGCCGCGCGAGGTCGACGGAAGCTTCGGTCTGTCCGGCACGCACCAGCACGCCGCCCTTGCGTGCGCGCAGAGGAAAGATGTGGCCGGGGCGTGCCAAATCCGAGGGACGGGTTGCGGGATCGATGGCGACCTGGATGGTGCGGGCGCGATCATAGGCAGAGATTCCGGTGGTCACGCCGTCGCGGGCGTCAATAGCCTCGCAGAAGGCGGTGCCGTAGTTCGAGGTGTTCTCGACCGTCATGGGCCCGATGCGGAGATGATCGAGGCGCTCCTCGGTCATGGCGAGGCATACCAGGCCACGCCCATATTTCGCCATGAAGTTGATGGTCTCGGGAGTGACTTTCTCGGCGGCGAGGGTCAGGTCGCCTTCGTTCTCGCGGTCTTCATCGTCCACGACCACAACCATGCGACCGGCACGAATCTCTTCAATTGCGGTGGGGACGTCAGTGAATGCGGCATTCGACGTCATAGGAGGATTGTAACAAAGGGGCACTGACGCGCGGCGGCACAGTCCGCGCAGGTGTCGGCGACTTTTATGGTGACGGTTATCAGACCTGGTTGTTCGGATTGCCTTGTTTGGAAATCGATTCCAGCTTCAGCTTCCACCCAGGGTGCTCCACAAGTTCGCGCTTTTTGCGAATGGGTAGTCTCTGCGCGCCCGCACATCGTGATTGCCAGAATGATCACAGGAAGCCCGACCTCCCCTGTGATCTGGCCAGTGACGAGAGATTGGCATTGCTTCTCTGATGCAACGATACCGACCTCTCGGGCATACTGTTGCGCGAAGCTCGCAGCGTTCGAATGGAGCACCCGGTTTCAGTGCGCTGGGCATCGACTTGGAGACGCGATGAAGAACACTTTTTTCTTAGCCGGACTTCTGTTTCTGATTGGCCTTCATGACGCCGGCGCTCAAGAGCACGTTATAACCGTTCGCGACTCCAGCCTGAAGGTAATACTGCTCGGGACAAAGGCCGGTCCGACCACTGATGCGCAACGACTGGGTATCAGCACGCTGATCCTAGCAGGGTCCGAGAAGCTGTTATTCGATTGCGGAAGAGGCTTGACGACGGGCATGGCCAAACTGGCAATCACCCCGGCTGATGTAACGAAGGTGTTCTTAACTCACCTTCATTCAGATCACATCGTGTCTTTGCCGGAACTTTATCTGTTCCCATGGGCTTCTCAAGGGCGAGCTATGTCCTTGCAAGTGTGGGGGCCAGATGGCACTCGGTCGATGGTCAAGCACCTGCAGGAAGCGTTCTCTTTCGATATTCACATTCGGCGCGATGTGGACGAAAGGTTTTCCCCTGAAGGCATCAGGATCATTGCGTCCGACATTCACCAGGGCGTTGTCTACGAGGCAAATGGTGTCAAAGTGACAGCCTTTCTCGTGGATCATGGACCCATCAAGCCGGCGTTCGGCTACCGCGTCGACTATCGAGGTCACTCGGTTGTCCTGTCCGGAGACACAATCCCCTCCGACAACCTGGTCAAGTTCTCGCAGAACGTGGATGTTTTGATTCACGAAGTTGGAAAGTCGAAGCAAGATCCAGCCTTCGTGGGCCCTCCCGATGAAATGCTCCCCAACTCCCGGCAGACTCGTGGGCAAGCCAAGGCGATCGCCGATCACCACACGGATGGGAGGGAAGCCGGACGGGTGTTCGAACGGGTGAAGCCCAAGCTCGCAGTGTTCTCACACTTCAACGTTGCGCCAGCGGAGACTCTTCCTCTGGTGAGAGAGAACTACGCTGGCCCGGTTGGGTTTGGGGAAGACCTGATGACCATCGATATCGGAAACACCATCACTGTTCAACGTTTTACCGAGGAGAACAGGTAGTGCCCAAGGAGCGTGGCGCCATCCCTGCCTCACTGATTCGCAGGGGCCCTGTTTCCTCGAGGTTCGCCGCCGTGGTCGGCTCAGGCTGCGCTGCGCGAACGCTGCTTGACGACCTCCATGATCTTCGACGGATCGCCTACCCATCGCAAAGGACAACACACCCCAGCAGCCCTACCGGATCGCGTACACATTTCCATCCGCGCTGCCGAAATAGATGACCCGGTTCGCGACCACCGGCGACGACAGCACCGCGCCCACCTGCATCATTCGTTGCACACCGACCACGATGTCGTCATAGAAATTGTCCTCGAACGCCGCTTCGTATTTCGGCGTGCCATCGGGCTTGGTGTAGGTCGGGCCGTTCTGCCGGGAACCGTCGGTCTGAAAGGTCCATGCAATCTGCTGCGAAGTCAGATCCACCGCCACGAGTTTGCCTTCATGGCTTCCGATGTAGAGCATGTTCCCGGCGACGGCCGGAGAGGAGAACATCGGCCAGCCTTGCATCTTCAGGGAGAAGACCGGCGCTCCGGTTTTGGCATCGAGCGCGTGGAACAGGCCCGAATCCGAAGTGCCGAAGTAAATTTTTCCGTTCTGCACTACAGCCGAGCTGATGACCCATGATCCGTGATTTGACATCGTCCAGCGCTTCTGTCCGGTGTTTTCGTCCAGTGCATAAAAATTCGAATCGCGGCAACCGAAATAGACGATCCCATCCGCCACCGTGGCCGATGCCTGAATGCCGACCTGGTTATGGATCTTCGGGTCTTCCCCGGTTTTGAACTTCCACTTTTCGCGCCCCGTGGCGGCATCCAGCGCATAGAAGTAGCTGTCCCAACTGCCGACAAATACAGTACCGTCAGCGATAGCCGGGGAAGCATGCACCACGTCGGCGGTCTTGAACTTCCATTTCAAACTCCCGGTCGCAGCGTCGAGAGCATAGACGTTGGTATCGCCGCTGCCGAAATAGACGACGCCGTTAGAAACCGCAGGTGAGGAAAGATAGAAATCGAACGGGTCGGGCATCGGCTCGGAAGCCGGTTCCGATCCGTGGAGGTGGGTGCCGATGAACCTGCGCTCACCTGCGGTTTGAAATTTCCACTTGAGTTTTCCGGAAGCCGCATCCACCGCATAAAACATGCTGTCAAAGCTGCCGAAGAAAACCGTTCCCCCCGCCACGGCCGGAGAAGAAGTCACCCGGCTGCCGGTCTGGAATTTCCACTTCTGGGCACCGCTCTCGGCGTCGATGGCGTACAGAAAATGGTCTCCGCTGCCGATGTAGACCACGCCATTCGCCAGCGCCGGGGAAGAGAACACCTGGCCATGGGTTTTGAACTTCCACTTCACTTCGGTGAATCTGGGAATGGCTGCGGAATCATAGATCCCGCCATGCTGCGGATTGCCGCGGAACATCACGCCATCCTGAGCGAAAGCTGTAATGGCAAGGATAAGGATGAGAGGGAAGAGTTTCTTCATGGTTTGTCCTGATCGCGTCTCTTAGACGGGACAGCGCAAAGAATGTCACGGCGCATTGATGGTAATGAGGTGATTCACGAATAACACCCGGTGGTGTGTAGGGTCTGTTTCTTAGGAGTTGGACGCAGCGGGCGTGCTCAGCGCCCGCTCGGCACCGCGAAAGAGCTTGCGCAACGCGCGAACTACCCATCGCAGCGAGACAATGATGACCAGCAGCAGAACCGCAACGGCAATGGCGGCCGCATAAGGATGGCGAGTGGCGATCCAGGTCAGCGAGATGGCCATGACATCTTCCACCAGGCTGAAGACCATGTTCGAAACCGGTTCGGGTGAGGGAGTGATGACGGCGCGGGCTGCGGTCTTGCCGCTATGCGCTGCCAAAGCGATCAACCCTCCGACGGCGGTAGCAGTCAGCTGCTCCCAGGAATCAAGTGAGGCAGTTGCGCGATACGCCAGGAAAGCGGCAATGGGAACCCGAATAAACGTATGGAGCGCGTTCCATACAAGGTCGAAGACGGGAATTTTGTCGGCGAAGAATTCGACCGCAAACAGCAGCCCGCTTCCTGCAATCACCGGCCAATCACTCAGGAGTTGAAGTTGGGAGGGAAGATCCAGAACTCCGGTCCGGCCAAGGACGCCCAGGGTGGCAACCGTCGCATAGACGTTCAGGCCGGCCGCGAAGCTTACCGCGGCAATCAGTCCAGCCAAGTCATGGGTCGGAAGTTTCATGGGGCGGTCATCGGCTTGACCCGGGAACACTGGAGAAACAAAAAGGGCCGCCATAAGGCGACCCTTGCACTTCGAAACCGTTTACAGGGTGGACTCGATCTCGAATCCCCAAGCCTCGAGCAACGGCTCCGGGATGTACTTCGAATTCTTGTTCCTGCGCGCCCACTCCCGCAGGCGAGTCGAACGCAGGTACTGATCGGGTGAGAGCTTGTATTCACGCACCACCTGCTCGAATTCGGTCACAGTGGGGATCACCGGCCCAATGGGCTCAGGCTTACCCCAGTTCGGATTTCCACGCCGCTTAGCCATAATAATTAGATCCTCAGAATGAATTTGCCGCTCGCAACGCCTATACAAATTTGATTCGCCCTGCGGCCTTAGGGATTCACACGCTAGCCTATGGACCTAAAAGCAGGTCGCGTATCACCCATTCAAAGCTAACTGGAAGCAGAGGATTTTACGGCAATTTTGTTCGATAGTCAACAGAGGTTTTGGCTTTTGTGGGCGAAATCACAGCAAGTATCTGAAGAAGTATAGGCTTAGCTCGCCATTCGGAGTGTCAGACTTGAGAAGTTAAGCTGTGACTTTGCAGTTGCAATGGATGTTGAACATAAGGATGGAGTTGTCATTGCTGGCCAAGCCTTCGTCTGCGAACGCTTGGCAGCTTGGAATGAACGAACGCTTCCAGATTACGCACACAGGAGAAGCCTACACAGAAGAAGCCTACAGGGGTGCCGCACTGAAATCTCCCATGTTACGGCAGTAACTCGCAGCGCCTTACCGGTCGTTGACGGGGCAGGATGCCAAACTTAGAGTGCAAGAGGAGGCATTCCCTTGAGAGACATCAATGAAGTCCTGCGCAAAAAGCAGTCGGAGTATGCGCAACTCAGCAAGCAGATCGAGGCACTACAGGTCGCTGCCGAGCAACTACGGAACGTCGCCCACCTGCTGAACGAGGAAGAGGAAGAGAAAGAGCACATGGCAGCCGGGCAATAAGACCTCGCAACTGGGGAGTGGAAGGAAAAGATGAGTTTGAAGTCGCTGGTCTATTGTTCCGACGAGAAAATCGTACGAGTGTTGCGCCGGGTTCTCTGTGATCTGGAAATCAGCGCGGAGCATTGCAGCGACAGCGATTCTGCCATTCATAAGCTCACCCGCCAGCGTTTTGAATCCGTAATCGTAGACTGCGCCGATCCAGAAACTGCCGCCCAGGTTCTACGAAGCGCGCGCAGTGCGCCGTGCAACAAGCGAGCGATTGCAGTCGCCATCGCGGATGGCCAAACCGGCCTCAAGAGCGCGTTCGAGATGGGCGCCCACTTCGTTCTCTACAAACCGGTTTCGACCGAGAGAGCCAAGGCGAGCTTCCGTGCCGCGCGCGCCCTGATGAAGCGCGAACGCAGGCGCAACAATCGCATCGCGGTGGAAATGCCGATTACCCTGGTTCTCGGAACCGGACAGCATCGCGCCCGGTCCGCGGACCTGAGCGAAGGCGGCATGGCCGTGGAAGTGGACCGCAAGCCAAAGAATTCCGGAAGCCTACGCATTCGCTTTACCGTCCCCGGCACGCAGATCGAACGCGAGTGCCCGGCGGAAATCGCCTGGGAATCTTCGGGCCGCCAGATGGGATTGCGTTTTGTGGACATGCCCGCGGACCTGCGTTCGGCCCTGAAGGATTGGTTGATCAAGCAGTCGCCTGAGACGGAGCAGGACGACCCGCCGGTCGCGTGCAAGCTGACCGATTTGAGCCTGGGAGGCTGCTACCTGGAACTGCCTTCGCCGTTCCCGGTTCGCACGCGCGTGACCCTTACCATGAAAGTGCGGGAGTTGAAGGTGCAGGTCGAAGGCGTGGTTCGTATCATGCACCCGGAAAGTGGCATGGGAGTTGAATTCACGAAACGAACCGAACCGCAGCGCGAAGGGGTCGAGCATTTCATTCACACTCTGATCAACAGCGAAGGCGCAGTTCCGGAACTTACCGTGGCTCCCGACGGCCTGGAAAGCGAGCCCGAGACCAAGCCTCACCCCCTGAAGGGCACAGTTATGGCCGATCCTTTGATCGACTTGTTCTCGCACAAGGCCGCTTTGCCGGCGGATGCCTTCATGGCAGAATTGCGCCGGCAACGCACCTCCGGCGGCGAGTCCTCTCAAGGTTCCGCGGATTAGCTCGTTCAGGGTTCTGCGGCAATCACCAGGCCCAGAATACGTTCATTCATCAGGTCGGCAAGCTTGCGTGCGTCTTCGACCGAGGTCCCGCGCAGCAGTTCGAATCCCATACTTCGCTTGGCGAGGGTGGGCAAGGTGTCGTGATACAACTCGACCCGAAGGCCAGGTTTCCCGTCCGGGGTCGTGGATACGATGAAGCGGCAATTCCCTCGTTCCAAGTGATTGTCCAAAGTGTCTCCGTGGAAGCGGTTAAGATGGCAAACTCGGAAGTGAGTTTGCTCGGCAATTGCACAGGTTTCCGATCAATCGATTCCCCCGGTTCGGACGTCCAGAACACAGAACTCCACATGATTAAATAGACCGATGCGTCTGCAGGATTACGCACCCAGGCCCGCGCACCTGAAATGGCTCCTCGATTCAGATCCGGCCATTCGCTGGCAAGTCATGAGGGACCTCACCGACGAAGCACCCGACATGATTGCAGCTGAGCGGTCGCGGGTTGCGACCGAGGGCTGGGGTGCCCAGCTTCTCGCTTTCCAATCTCCCGGTGGCTGCTGGACCGGAAGTCCAGAGGAATGGCGATCCGATCTGCCAAAGGAGCACCGGGATTTGCTGATTACGCACTACAGTCTTTCCGTGCTGATGGATCTCGGTCTGGATCCTGCCAGCAAGCAGGCTCGGAAAATGATCGAACGGATCGGCAAGCGGCTGGTATTCAAGTGGCTCAACAACCGCCCTTACCTTGACGGCGAAACCGAGCCTTGCATCAATGGCAGAATCCTCGGCTTCGGCGCGTATTTCAAGGAGCCGAACGATGCGCTGGCAAATTCGCTGCTGAGTGCGCAACTCGAAGATGGAGGCTGGAATTGCGAGGCACCAAAAAGCCGACGTTCCTCGTTTCATACCACAATTTGCGTGCTAGAAGGGTTGCTGGAATATGAACGAGCAGGGCGCAAGTCAGCGGCCGTCATCAAGGCACGCAAGCGCGCCGAAGACTATTTGCTGGAGCGCCGCATGTTCCGCTCGCTCCGGACCGGCAAAGTCATTGACAAACGCTGGCTGCGCTTCGCGTTCCCGACGTTCTGGCACTACGACATATTGCGCGGATTGGATTATCTGAGGAAGGCAGGGGCCAAACCCGACAGCGGCGTCGGCGAAGCTGTCCAGGTTGTGATTGAGCGCCGCCACCAGAACGGGCGCTGGCCGCTGAACCTGCTTCATCCGGACTACATTCCGCTGAAGATCGAGAACGAAGTCGGCAGGGCAAGTCGCTGGAATACCCTGCGCGCACTACGAGTCTTGCGCTGGTACGAGAACGCTTAGTTTGGGGAGCGTACTGCGACCCATGCATGCGGGCATCGCGGTGTGAGTGCTGCTTGGTGCCCGGGACCGGAATCGAACCGGTACGTCCTTTTAGGGACCCGGGATTTTAAGTCCCGTGCGTCTGCCAGTTTCGCCACCCGGGCGGGCAGGGAAGTGGTTGAAAATAATATATCAGTTGATCGAGCTGGGTTTGCTCTGACGCGCAGTGTGTACTTGAACGTGACTTATTGTTTGGTCACGCTCCATTTTTTGCTGCTCCTGTTCGGCTTCTGCAATGGCCTGATCCTTCTCGGCTGCTTGCAGCTTCAGCATCGCGTCAGCAATGTCATTCTGAGTGACAATGTTGTAGCGCTCGAAGACGCTCCGAGTTTTCCATCCACCAATTCTCTGAATCACGCCCTCTGCTACTCCTGCCCTTCGCAGATTGCGAGCCGCGGTCCTGCGGAGATCGTGAAATAGCAGACCTGGACAACCTGCGTGCAAACACGCGTTAGACCAGAGTTTTCTGAAATTCCGGATTTGCTTTCCGTTAGAGCGCGTGAATACGTAGGCGTCAGGAGCCTTTCCGCGAATGCACTCAGCCATGAGGTTGTAGACGGCCTCCGTCATCGTCACAGCGCGACCCTCGCGATTCTTGGTTGTTCCGGGATGCAACGAGATCACGCGCTGAATTAGGTCAACTTGATTGACTCGCATGCTTTTTACTTCGCTTACGCGCCAGCCATAGGTCCGGCCCACCTCGACCATCGACCGAAACCAGAGCTCTGGGCAGTATTCAACCAGCCTCCGATATTGACCGTCTTCTAGGAATCCAGTCCGAACATTGTCCTCTCTGAGCTTCGGAATCCTCGGCACTCGCAGAACCTTCGGAGGAGTAGCCTGCAGACCGAGTCGAAACATCCGCTTCAGCGCGGACAATTCACGGTTGATGGTCGCGTTCTTGGCCCCTTGTGTTTGTCGAGCTTCGATGTAACGAGCAACCAGTTCGCTAGTCACCTGAGCGGCTCTAAATATCATGAAGAATGGCTTCAGGTGCTTGGTCCAGCGAAACTCAGCGTGGAATGCAGATTTCTTGCCGTTGATGCGGTAATCGCGCAAGTAGTCCTGGGCGAGTTGTTCAACCGTGACCCGTTCCACCTCCAAACCGACGAAGGCTCCCGTGCCAATTTCTCCCATTCGTTTCTTGAGAAGGTCCTTGGCTTTCTGTTTCTTGTTGCTGTGGCTCGACTCGCGGAATGGTTTCCCGTTTACGCTGTACTTAATCCACCAGACTGCCGAGTCGGGGCGCTGATAAATGCTTCCAGTTCCTTTGGGTCGCCTCATTTGAGCCCCTTTCTTGTTTTCGTTGATGCTTTCGCAATACGGGCCTGCACAGCTTTCTTTGCGATTTCGGAGCGCTTCGCGGCAGAAAGTTTCTTCTGTCGTGCTTGAGCCCCCTGTTTTCCGATTTCGGACAACTCAGCGGAGGAAAGGGATTCTGCCCTCGCCTTACCGCCGAGTCGCCCAAGTGCTTGAGCGGCTGGGTTCTTCTTTTCCATGTCCGACATCTTACCTAACGCTAGGTTAGATGTCAATGGATTACATGGGAGACAACCTCTTGTTCCGCTCGATGAAGGCGTCCAGATCGCGGAGATCAACTCGCCAAGCCGCTCCGTCGCTGTCCTGGACGATTGGCAGCAATCCATCCTGGACTAGCTTCCTCAGTTTCCAAGACGAGACGCTCAGGTACTCCGCTGCCTCCCTAGTCCGAAGCAGCCGTTTGGAGCGACTCGCAACAGCGTTATGATTGGTCACGTTAGAGTCACGCATGTTTGTAAGTTGCTGATTCCACTCCTCTTTAAATAGGGGCGCGGGACTATCTATCCTGCGCGCTTTTAAGGCAGAGGCCACTCCTGCTTCCGACCTTCAGCTCTAGATCGCCTTAGCCGGGCTGATTCAGCCATCTGGGCCTCCGGGTTGGCTTCA
Source organism: Terriglobales bacterium (assembly GCA_035652095.1). GTDB lineage: Bacteria > Acidobacteriota > Terriglobia > Terriglobales > Acidobacteriaceae > DASREM01. The sequence goes on from DASREM010000013.1 coordinate 206,782, forward strand.
GGCACCTCTCGAGTTCTTATGGCCCTTGTGAAGCTTCACGCGCACACATTCGGGCTAGGCTCGAATCGCGATTCCCTTGCTTATTTCCGCAACGCGGGCATTCCATTCGCGAGAGCCATCGCTCGAAGCGTTTTTGCTCTTGGCTCCTCCTGGCCCGAACGCGCTTTCGCTTGTCTGCTCGCAAGCATTCCGGGTGGAAGTGTCCACGGAAACCGCTCGGCAACATCTCTCCGCACCCTCGGCAGAAGTATTCGACGCAATCGGCGGGTGGCGTTTTGTCAGGCGGACCTGACGCAATGCTAGTTGCGCCAGACCCGCCCGCGGGGCAGCTTCGCTGATGGTCGATCTGCTCACTCCCCGAACCTGAGAAAACCTGATGTTCATCGATCATTGACGCACCGCGCTTTTTGAGCCAAGCGCTTTTTCTTTCATGCTCACTGTCAGGGGTAGGTTCTCAGTGTTGCTGTGTTGGTCGGTTGTAAGAGTTGTCTGTGTTCTCAGTGTTGAACGGTTGGAAGGTAAATTGTTTGAGTGTTGGAGAGTTGGCGCGGCGACGTGAATCTCGCGAACGATGCTGTACCAGTGCTCTGGTCGGCGTTCCTTCCCGTTTCGATCATTTGTCACCGTTTCGACAACGATCTCGTAAAGGGGCCCCTCGAAGATTGCCATCATCGCTTCAGGGTTGGTCGGCTGTCCGCCGTTCACTTCCACGTACAAACGCCGAAAGGTGCTTTGCGGCCCTGCGAATGGTCCGTCCGGATTCGTTCCGAGCCCCAGGAATTTACAGAGACGCCCGCTGTACGGGCGCCCCTGGTAATTCTGCGGTTCGAGTGCGAGCCGAGCCATCCACTTTTTGAACTGGCGAGCCCATGCGAATGTCGCCTCTGAACAACGTGCGAGGTACACGCCTGGGTCAAGCAAGGGATAGGGCTCGCTCAGAACAATTCCAGAGGGCTGTTTAGAGTGGGTTGCGACTGCGAAAGGTCTTCCCAACAAATCCTCTCAACATTCTCTCCGCAAGTATTTGCAGAGGAGCTGTTGAGGCGGTATATTGGGGCGTCAATCGTGCCGTGGCTACACCGCCTCAGGTTACGGTTATAGGGCCGTTGGGTGTTCCAGCACTCAGCGGCCCTTAGTTCATTCACCTGGAAATTCGCACAAAATCAGCTAAAAGGCGAGGCCGCCCACGCCGATTTCTGTTAATAAGCTGTGGATCAGAGTGCGATTTCGTATGAAGGCTGTGGAGTTAGGTCTTCTACCAGTTTTTGCTACCGCGATTGTGCAGACCCTGTGGACACTCTGCCTACCGTGTGGACACGATACGGAGTAGCGCCCGATCATGCCCTTACTAGCAGGCTGCGGAAAAACTCGACGAAGCCGCTCGGGACTTGGAATCCGCACGTGAATTGGCCTACGATAATCCCCAAATGAAGCGGATGTTGCGGCGGATTTTGTTCATTATTCTTGTTTTGGCGGAGCTTTGGCTCCTCACAGGCTTCTTGCCGCAACGGTGGCAGGAAGCCATGTACGCTCGACTCGGCAAGACCCGACCTTCGCAGTCGTATGACTATTCCCGCATTACCCACCCCAATCTGGATGCCGAACTTCGACCGTTTGAGCCATGGGGTATGGCTCTGCTTGTAGTGTTGGTCGTCGTGAATGGTGGTGCCATCGTCACCTTGTGGCGTCGGCGCAACACATAGCCCTTGAAAGCAGCTCATCCTAGCACCCTGCCAAAAGAAGTGACGCAGTAACCACAACATGATCTTGTTTCCACAACACAACCTGATAAGAAGGAGGCATGCGCGGAAAAGACGAGCAACAGTTGGATGTCTTCAGCTATGTCAGCCCGGAGCAGCGAGTGCCGCAGGACCATCCGTTGCGTCCGCTGCGCGCCATGACCGATGAGGCATTGCGAGATTTGCAGCCACGGTTCAACAAGCTGTACGCCAGAACCGGACGCCCCTCGATTGCGCCGGAGAAGTTGTTGCGAGCGCTTCTCCTGCAAGCGCTGTACTCCGTGCGCAGCGAACGGATGTTGATGGAACAGCTCAACTACAACCTGCTGTTCCGCTGGTTCGTGGGCTTGAACATGGATGACTCGGTCTGGGACGTGACCGTATTCACCAAGAATCGCGAGCGGTTGCTCGATGGGGACATTGCCGAAAGCTTCTTTCAAGCTGTGCTCCGGCAGGCGCGAGATCGGAATCTGCTCTCGGACGAACACTTCACCGTGGATGGGACGCTGCTGGAAGCGTGGGCGAGTGTAAAGAGTTATCAGCGCAAGGATGCTAAGAAACTCCGCTCCACCTGATGATCCTGGCAATGCCACGGTGGACTTCCACGGGGAAAAGCGGTCGAACGAGACGCACGCATCGAAGACAGACCCGGATGCGAAGATGGCGCGCAAAGGCAAGGGTAAGGAAGCGAAGCTGAGTTACAACGGGAATCTGCTGGTGGAGAACCGTCACGGGCTGATCGTGAACACCGAGGTGTTCGAGGCCAACGGGACAGCCGAACGCGATGCCGCGCTGGTGATGCTGGAACAGATTCCGGGAACGAAGCAGGTGACCGTGGGCGGGGACAAGGCATACGACACGGCAGATTTCGTGGCCGAATGCCGCAACCTCAAGGTTACGCCGCACGTGGCTCAAAATCTGGAGCGACCCGGTGGGAGTGCGATTGACGCTCGCACGACGCAGCACCCTGGATATGCCATCAGTCAGAAGAAGAGGAAGCGTATCGAAGAGTGCTTCGGATGGCTGAAGACGATCGCGCTGTTGCGGAAAGTTCGGCATCGTGGAATCTTCAAGGTCGGATGGGTCTTCACCTTCGCGGCCGCGGCCTACAACTTAGTCCGTATAAGGAATCTGGCGATTCAAGCGACGTAAGCCGAGGTCGCAGTGTGCTCGCAGGCCCGAAAATGAATCCGCGGGACACCAGCGGATGCAGCCAGAACCCTTCCCGAATCACCAAATCACTGAGACTGGAGAGAATCTAAGTCGCGGAGTCCATTTTTCCGCAGCCTGCTAGGCCATACCGCCGCGTCGCCTTAGAAGGGAACCGGAATAACTAGACACTCCCGACTTTTCGATGACTGCCAATCCCTTCCGCCGCTGCTAACAGCGTTGAAACAGCGTGAACCGTTACTCTCGGATTTGCTTCCGTTCTTCGGATTTGCTCCTCTTGATTATGCGGACCCCATTAAAAGAACTCGACTTGAATTCTTGAATTTATCGCCCGATTTTCAAACTCGCGTGCTACGTTGAGAACAACGGATTAACAACGCGCCGCTTGCCTGAGAACAGGCATTTATCAGGCATAAATTTATCGCACAGAACTGCGAAATAACTGCGATAAAAGTGCCAGCGGACGTTCTCTGCTAACAGAGACGGAAACAGTGATGATGGAGGGCGAATGGCGGCAAAAAGAGCGAGTCACCTAGTGCGTTGTCTTCGTGCTCTGGCACGAGACGCTAAAGCTAGTCCAAAGGTGAGGCTAAAAGCATGTGAACTGCTGGTCGAGGTCGATCCGACTGTGCGAGAAAACTCCGGTCCCCAGTCTCCCAAGCTGGTGAGCTTCGGCAGTTTGGAGCCCTTGATGGCGAAAATGGTGGGATGCGATCTACCCGAGAAATTGCCAGACACGCACTCCGCGAGCTAAAGCATCCTTTTCGGGCGACAGGGGTGAGCCGGGGAAGTCCTGGCGGCTACCACCCTTTCGGGTGGTTCGCCAAGACACGCACTCCGCGAGCTAAAGCATCCTTTTCGGGCGACAGGGGTGAGCCGGGGAGTCCTGGCGGCTACCACCCTTTCGGGTGGTTCGCCAAGCAGGGATCGTGAGTGAAATGGCGATTTTGCAACAACTATTTACGAGAGTGCTTTCGAGGAGGCTTGCCCAGAGGGGTTTTTCCACCACCCAAGTACCACACAGAGGCTTCCTTGTGCGCTATCGCCAGCACGGGGTCTTTCTTCCAATCAGAAAAAAACTCTCTGATGTCCTTCTGCTCAAAGAGATGTTCCAGTGTAGCCGTGACGATGCATGTGCGAAGGCTCCCATCCCCCTCTGCATAAAGTCGGCCCAACCAAGTCTTTAGTTCTTTCACGACTTCTCTCGGTACTGACGAATCTCTCCAAAGACTGGCAAAGACGTTCACCAGAGTCGTACCAGCAGAATATCTGGAGTCCGCCCACTCGCTCTTCGGGTCTTCTTTCAGGCAGCGCCCGTAATAGTGCGTCGCAAAGCCCTTGTATTCGTTCGGCGTGAGTGGCGGCTCGATGCGAAAACGAGCATCGTGAATAAGCGCACTGGTGAAACCCAGAACTTCAATATCGTCGCTTTTGAACCACTGGCGAACATCGCTAAGGGAAACAGTGTCAGTTTTCGGCGTCCACTCCGCATTGTCGGGTGCTATCCACAGTCTGTCGATTATCTCTTGAAGTGTGTCAGTCATAAGCAGACGATGCTGCGTCCGATTCTACAGCCCACGATTCCGCTCTGAAATATCGTGCGTCTGCGACGCATGACTGACGTAATCAGACGATACCGCAAGCATTCGCCCCGTCTTCGCCTTTTTCACTGCATCGCTTGTCTATGGCGATTTCGCACAACTATCGGATTTTCCAGAGCTGATACTGACGCAGAATCGTGACCAGTCCCATTATTGCGAACAAGAATGGAATAGCGGCCAAAAGCCAAGCAAGAGGGTGCCGCAAAACATCGGTCAGTTCCACCACTCCGTAGACCCCACCGATGAAAAATCCAACCCCGACACCCGTCATCACAAAATTGAATTTAGTGTCGTACTTCTTCCAGATGAGCCGCATTAACGCGCAATTATAGAGCAGCTAACGATAACTCTTGAAATCAGGCCATAGCGCTATCGTCTGTTCTCAGAAACTATGGATTGGGCGAAGCAGCGGAAGGCGTCCAGAGGAAGCCGTGTGCATTTGAATTTGCATCCAGAAAGTAGCCCACAACTTCTCCAGCAGCATTAATACCCTCAGCAACCGTATAAATTGACCCTGGGAACTGCAGGTTTGTGAGGTTCTGATTTTGAAACACGAAGCCGGCGGTGACACCTGATGACGGCGTGTAGTATCCCACCACCGCACTTCCGGCAGGGTTGATGCCCACTAAGAACCCGTCCTGCGCGTTAGGTATGGTGAATTGCCTATAATTCGCTTGGTTGAAGAGAAAGAAGTTAGTGGTTCTCGCAATACTTGCCACGTTCCCCGCGACAGTGTTCAAATCGCTCACTCCGGCGGGGAACACCGAAGTTGTACCCGGCGGAGAGACCCGCCGGTATGAGGAGCCTATCAACTCAAAGCCGAGATTTTTACCTCTATAGACCACGCTCCCGACGATTGTGCCTTCGTTGTTGATTGCAAGGGGGAACGTTTGGCTTGCATGAGGGTAACTGACGATCGAGAACGTTTGTGTCCCGGCATCGTACAAGAATCCCGCACCGACACTACGATCGGAACCTACTACGAGGTTTTGATCGTTGATTCCCGTGAAGGCCGTGTATGTCCCACCGGGATACACAATGCTAGTGTACGCTCCACCGCTCAGTAGATACCCGTATACATTGCCGCTTGCATCCCCGTAGCCACCTACGATGTCTCCTTTTGAATTGATGCTACTTGACACGGTGAAGGACGCCCCCGGCACATCAATCTGCGTATACGTCCCTTGCGCCATCAGCGGCACGGTTGCGATCAGAAGCAGCAGAGAGCAGAGTGTGATTCGCAGCGCATTCATATCGACTCCAAGTGAGCGGCTGCAATTCTCCTCTCGCAGGCAGAAGTGGTCAAGATGCAGCAATTTGCGCAGGAGCAAGTTGGTTTCAGCGGCTCAGTTGGCGAAAAATCGCCATTTCACTCACAATCCGGTAATAGGGGCTGAAGGCTCTAGAGCAGGATCTGTAGACGGTCTCCTGCGAGACTGTTGTCGCTTTCGCTGCAGCCTCGATGTCAGAACCGATGTGAAGCTTGATTTCGATAACGACGCCCGTCCGCCATTTCCCGTTTCACGGACTATACGAGTGTGACCCATTCGTGACCAATAGATCAGAACAAGACGTCATCGAACCTTACGGAACAACCCAGGGTGAATGAGCGAAACAGAGCAAGTGATTGAACCAAAAGACTTGCCCGTCCGGATGGGGCGATGAGCAGACTCTTTTAAGTCCCGTGCGTCTGCCAGTTTCGCCACCCGGGCGGGGACACTTGAAAACAATATACCAGTCGATCGAACTTGCCTTTGCTCAGCTTGCGTGAACGCCCTGATTGTCACCCTTGGTTCTTCTGATCCCGAGAAACTCACGGTGCAGACTCCCTGCCGTTCTGGATGAGTTTAAGTGGTACTGGCGCGAGTTGTGGCAATGACTTCTCTGAACTCCTGATTGCGGCGAATGGGCACGTGTTCGGAGAGGCCGCTACGCCTTCGCAGCCATACTGGATCTTTATGGATCGCATTCTCTCCCGCCCTGATCCAATACGCGTGAAAGATCCTGAATGAAGATGCGCGAGCGATCGGCGACTTGATAGACACGCGCTCTGTTGGAGCAGTCATGAACGTACTCACGGTCAATCTTTTTTTCAGCACCCTGGTTTTCTGGATTGCGGCGAAGCTGTACCTGGTTCCGAAACTGGCGGCCTTGCGGACTCGATCGGTTCTGCTCCCCATCTTCCTGTTGCATTCCTTGCGGCACCTGGGACTGATGTTCCTGGCTCCCGGAGCGATCTATGGCGGGTTACCGCCGCAGTTTGCCTATCCTGCTGCGTATGGCGATTTGCTGGCGGCGGTGCTGGCGCTGTGCGCGCTGTGGGCGGTAGCGGCAAATTCGAGGAGCGCGCGTCTGCTCACCTGGATTTTTAGCGTGGAAGGAACACTCGACCTCGCCACTGCGATTACATTGGCGCAAATCTACAAAGCCGCGAATTTTATGGGGCCGGCGTACTGGATCCCGGCATTCTGGGTTCCCGCGTTGTTAGTGACCCACTACATCACCTTCGCGGTACTCATCAAGCATTGGAGGAGTACGCCTGAGTAGAAGCGGCATATCGGTAGGCGAATTCCTTCGCGCAATGCTGATTTCAGAAATGATGCGACTCAACTGTGACACTGCAAGGCTGATGCGCAGAGCGCGCGACGAAACACCACAGGGCATGGATCACTCGATATAACGCCCGCCTGACAATGGTTCCGCTAGACACGTGCTGTTGATGAGTGTCAGGCTTTGCGCGTCCATCCCGCGCCCAATCCTGAGCTGATCGAAACAAGACAACGCAATCCAGTTTAAGTGCGTGCTGCTGCTTACCAGAATCCATACCAAGACTTGCAGCACTCCATTTTTCAATATCACTTTGTGAATAACAGCGCGGCAAGTTCATGCAGCACGCGCAAATGTGAACGCGGGTGCTGTGGTACGTGACGTGCATTTAGCAATGTGCGCTCGGGACGTCTCTGAGTGTGATTGTTAGCACAAGTCATCCTGCCTCTCGGGATCTTCAACTTGCTTAGGAGATAGCGATGGAACATGCATTTCGAAACAATGTGACCCGCTCCTTGCTTGTGGCCCTTTTGTTGAGTTTGTTTCTCGGCACAATGTGGGCACAAGGAGGAGTGGGCGAACTGACCGGTCAGGTCACAGATCCATCCGGCGCCGTGGTTGCCAATGCGCCGGTCACCCTGACCAACACCGCAACCGGCGACAAGCGTTCGACAGTCACGACCGCAGCCGGAGTCTACCGATTCTCGGCGCTGCCAGTCGTGGGCAGCTACACCCTGGAAACCTCGCCGAAAGGATTCAAGACGGTACAAGTGACCGATGTAGTGGTCAGCGTGGGCACGGTAACCAGCCGCGACATCAAGCTGGAACTCGGCGCCTCAAGCGAACAAGTCACGGTCGAAGCCGGCCAGCAGCTGGTGCAGACCGAAGAGGCCGCGGTTTCGCAATTGGTGGATCGCCGCGTGTGGGAGCAGATGCCTCTGGAAGCGCGGAACGCCAATGACTTTGTGAACCTCGTTGCCGGTGCAGTACCGGAACAGATCGCGGGCGGAACCTTCCGTGGCGCGGCAGTGAATGGTACGCGCACCGGAACCGGCAACTTCATGGTGGAAGGCGTGGACAACAACGAGCAGGGCCAGGGCGGCGTCTCGCTCTGCGGCACTGCCTGCGGACAGGGCGGATCGAACACCTCGATCTCTCCGGACGCAATTCAGGAGTACCGCGTTATCACCCACGACTTCAATGCCGAGTACGGCAAGGCTGGCGGGTTTGTCACCGACACCGTGCTCAAGGGCGGCACCAACAGCTTTCATGGATCTTTGTTTGAATACAACCGTATTCAAGCGCTGACCGCGAATGACTGGTTCTCAAACAATGCCGGAGTGCAGGACCACTTAGTCCGGAACCAGTTCGGCGGTTCGATCGGCGGACCGATCATCAAGGACAAGACCTTCTTCTACGGAACCTTCGAAGGTCATCGCCTGCGTCAGTCAACTCCGTTCACCGCGACTTCAATCACCCAGCAGTTCTATGACTTCGTGAACAGTGGAGCGTTTGCAGCATTCGCCCAGTCCAATATCTGCGGCGGACCTTGCACTGTGCCCACCGCTGCGGGATCTATCTTCAACCAACTCCATCAGAAATGGCCACAGGCTGTACCGCTGGCCAACTCGAGCATTAACTGTGCCACAGATACGACTGGTGCTTGCATCGGTCAAGGACCGTACTCCGCTGGAGTGGCGTATCCAGTTCCTATTTACGACTCGGTTACCCAGTCTGCCGTCACTCCTATCAACCAGTACCGTTTCAGCATCAAGGGTGATCACAAGATCGGGAACAACGACCAGATCAACGGCGTTTACCTGTTCGAAGACACTAAATTCCACTGCAACTTCTGCGGCAGCGACACCACCTTCGGAGTTCCGGAAGACAATCCGAACCGCGCGCAGACCGCCGGAATCACCTGGACGCACACGTTCTCGCCGAATGTTCTGAACCAGGCGAAGATGGGATACGTGCGTCGCCTTGCCAACTTCACAGCTCCCGGCAGCGAAGGCATCCCGGAGCTGCTTTCCGGCTTCGATGCGCTGTTCCTGAACGTGGCGTTCGGCGCATCCACGTCGCTTCCGCAGTTCTTCACCGAGAACCAGTTCCAATGGAAGGATGATCTCTCCGTCACGCGTGGCAAGCACAGCCTGAAGTTCGGTGGCGAGTATCGTCGCACCCGGAACGGTTCGAGCTTCCAGGCCGATCGCAACGGCAACTTCGGATACTGGACGGCAGAAGACCTGGTCACGGACGGATTGTTCACAGACAACCTGGACAATTTTGTCGGTGGCTATCAATACGGCGGGTGGTACTACGCCGGAGCAGCCGTGAACCCGACCAACGGCCAGTTGCCCGAGTTCTATCGCGGCTACCGTGCCAATGAATTCGCGTTCTATGGCCAGGATGACTGGCGCGTCAATTCGCGCTTGACCTTAAACCTGGGATTGCGTTGGGACTACTTTGGCCCTCCGCATAATTTCCGGAACAACATCGACTCCAACTACTACTTTGGAGACCCGATCATCCCGATCGCAACCTGCACCGATCCAACAACGGGAGCCACCGGTGTGCGTTGCCAGACCCTGAATCCATTCTTCCCCGGCGGCAGCCCGTTCTATGCCTTTGAAGCGACGGCCCGTCCGGAAGTCCGGAACAGCGATATCTGGCACAAGGACACCAACAACTTCGCGCCTCGGATCGGCTTCGCATGGGACACTTTCGGCAATCAGAAGTGGGTTGTGCGCGGCGGCTTCGGAATCTTCTATGACCGCTTGTACAACAACGTGTTTGAAAACATCCGCTTTAACGCGCCTTTTTATGCGGATGAGAACACCGGCGTTGCCTTCGGTCAGGCCGCCATTGGGCCGCTGAAGACGCCGGGCTTGCTGACCGTCCCTTTCACCAGCAACGCGCAATTCATCAACCCAACGTTGTTCCCGGGTGGACTGCCGTTGCCCATTCCGCGCCACATCGATCAGAACCTGGTGTCGGCGTACTACGAGCAATTCAGCTTCGGAGTCCAGCATGAGTTGAGCAAAGACTTCGCTCTTGAAGCCAACTACATCGGAACCCTGGGGCGCAAGCTGATCGGCATTCTCAACCGCAACACTTACGACGGATTCAGAGCGAGCTCCGGACTTCCGGTTCGCCCGAACCCGCTGTTCAACAGCGACAATGCTCGCGGCAACTACTACGGCTCGAACTACAACGCTCTGGCCCTGACTCTGCGCAAGCGTTTCTCGGCGGGCTTGTCGTTCAACGCCAGCTACACCTACTCCAAGGCCTTGGACGAACTCAGCGACGTGTTCCGTTCGAGGACCGGCCAGATTTCTGCCACCGATGTGCAGAACATCCGGTATGACTACGGCCCGGCCGACTTCGATGTGCGTCACCGCGTCGTGGTCAGTTACAACTACGATGTGCCGCTGTTCAAGTCCAGCCGCTGGTTGGGTGGATGGTCGCTCAACGGCATCTTCTCGTGGAACACCGGCGCGCCCATCGGTCTGTTCGACAGCGGCGCCGATCCGAACAAGGACGGGGTCCGCACCGACCGGCCGCAGTTTGTCGGCACCGACGTGCTGAACTCGATTGTCGGCAACGAGCAGGTCGTGGGTGGAACCAACGCTTACGTCTATCTCAATCCGGCGCAGTTCGGGACCGTTCCCGTACCCGCGGGAGGCTGGGCGAACTCGAACCTCGGCCGCAACTCGATTCCGGGGCCCATGTTCACCAATTGGGACTTCGGCATCAGCAAGGCGTTCAAGATCACGGAAGGCACGAAGATCCGCTTCGATGCCAACTTCTTTGATTTCCTGAACCATCCGAACTTCCAGAATCCGCAGGGTAACTTCTCGGATCCGGCGTTCGGCCAGTCACAGTTGACCTATGGAGACACCGGCGGTCATCGTGTGACCCAGCTTGCGTTGCGGTTCGACTTCTAGTCCGATCGCGGTCGCGAAATACTTAGGCCAGCCCGAACAAGGCTGGCCTTTTTTATTGGCGCGAGTTGTTTAGAAATAGAATTGCGCCGGCGCTTGTCCGGCGCAGAACTATGTCGAACGGGTTTAGTAGCCCATCGCTGCATTCGCAGCAGGAACGTCCTTCGAAGTCATGTCGAAGGTGAGCATGAATCCGTTGGTTCCCTTGAACTCGAATGCGTTCGGACCTTCGCGATAGGTTTCGAGCTCGTTCGGCATCATGATGAAGCCGTCATTGCGCGGCGTTCCCCAATATTTCACGTTCTTCAGCACCGCCGGTTCATCTGTCATGCCCTGAAAACGCTTCAGCTTGACCTCCGCCGTCTTCCCGCTATTCAGGGCTGCGTGCGCCGTGTCTTTGTCAAAGGTCCACGTGTCGATGTTGCCCTCTGCGGTTTGAAACGACTTCCACTTGACCGGGAACACATGTCCGAGGATGTCGCCCAGGGCCTGCCGCTGTTCGGGCGTGGTTGCCTTGTCGAACGTCACCAGAGCCCAGTTCATCTGGCCTTGCGAAAAATCCGGCCCCAGATCGCCAGTAATCCAGAATTTGGCGCCCGCGAGGCTTGTCGAGCCGTAATGACCTGAGTTGACTTTGTAAGCATTATTGAACTTGCAATAGTGTTCAGCCTGGCCATGGTCATGGTGCGCGGCCGGATGCGGATTGAAATAGCAGATGCAGAAGTGTGGGCAACTGCACGCCTCAATCGCGGTGGCGTTGATCGCCCACTCGGACGGCGGAGAAGTGTGACCTGCCGAAACTCCGAGCACGGCAAGGATCGTCAGCAATACCAAATTGCGCATCAGAGTCCCCTCCCTTAACGATTCGGGATTATCCGTCCAAAGAAGTCCTTTCGCAAACAGAAACGGACGGGGGTGGCTGGAAAAGCCGGGCGAGGACGGCATGCCCCGATTGAGCAGGGCATTGTCCCATGTCCCTGGGAGAGGCAGTTCATGGACCCAGGAACTTCAAATGCAACGTGGTGAATGCCTTGAATGTTCGGCGGGAGACCGACATAGTTGCATCCGGAAGTCTAGTTTCGGTTTGCTCGTGTTGCGCGGCGAGTTGATCGAACGTATGACAAAGCAAGACGAAAAGAACCCGAATCACGAGGAAAATCAGTCTTCTTCTCAGCAGTCCCACACCGGCCCGGATGGGCGTCCAATAGAAAACTCCATTCTCCGCATGCTGCCTTATTTGGAGTATGCGACCCTGCAACCGCATCTCGAACTCATCGATCTTCCCATGCAACAGGTCCTGCAAGAAGTTGGCGAGAGGATCGAATTCGGATACTTCCTCAATAGTGGACTGGTTTCGCTGATGGTGGTGACCAGCGATGCGCGGAGCGTTGAGGTCGGAATGGTGGGCAGGGAAGGATTCGTCGGAGCGCCCTTGGTGCTTGGACATCGCAACAGTTCGCAGCGAGCGCTGGTCCAGATCAAGGGTTCGGCCTTGCGGGTGAAGGCAGACGTGCTGAGAAACATTGTGCCGGAGCTTCCCGCGCTGCGCGAGCAAATAAGCCGGTTCGTGCTGTCCCAGGCATTGCAGGCGGCGCAACTCGTGGCCTGCAATCGCCTGCACGAAGTCGAGCAGCGCCTCGCCCGCTGGTTGCTGATGACCCACGACCGCTCGGCTGGGGACTCACTTCCAATCACGCATGATCTGCTGGCGCAAATGCTGGGCAGCGGACGCCCTAGTGTCACCCTGGCAGCAGGCGTTCTGCAGCGCGCGGGCACGATTGAATACACCCGCGGCCAGGTGACCGTGCTTGATCGCAAGGCGCTTGAACACTCAGCCTGTGAGTGCTACGGGGCCATCCGGCGGATTGCCAGCAGCGCATCCGAGAGCTGATTCACTTGCCCGACGAACCAGTGGTATAGACTCTCCTGTTTCGCGGACTGGAGGTCTGCATCATGAGTTGGTCGAGTAAGCTGGCAAAGCCGTATCGGGTCGAGGAAGGGAAGAAGTTCCGGCTAAAAGATTTTGACCCCGAGGACACCAACGGGTTTCATTCCGAGGAGCACGCCAAGGAACTTCTGCAGAAGGGCATCGAGCGCATGGCCGAACTGCAGGACAAGCTCTACGCGCAGGACGCGTGGGCCTTGCTGCTGATCTTTCAGGCCATGGACGCCGCCGGTAAAGATGGCGCAATCAAACATGTGATGTCGGGCCTGAATCCCCAGGGCTGCCAGGTGTATTCGTTCAAGGCGCCGTCCGCGCAGGAACTCGATCACGACTTTCTTTGGCGAACCAACATCTGCATACCGGAGCGCGGACGTATTGGCATTTTCAACCGCTCCTACTACGAAGAAGTTCTGGTGGTGCGGGTGCATCCGGATTTGCTGAAAAAACAAAGAATTCCCGCGCAGTTGATGACGGGAAAGATCTGGGAACACCGCTACGAGGACATCTGTTGCGTAGAAAAGTACTTGTCGCGCAACGGCATTGTAGTTCGGAAGTTTTTCCTGAATCTCTCACGGAAGGAACAGAAGAAACGCTTTCTGGCGCGCCTCGATCACCCCGAAAAGAATTGGAAGTTCTCGCCCGCAGATCTCGCGGAACGCGAGCGCTGGGACGACTACATGGACGCATACGAAGAAATGGTCCGCAATACGGCAACCGAGCACGCTCCGTGGTACGTGGTTCCGGCCGATAACAAGTGGTTCACTCGGTTGGTGGTTGCGGCCGCGGTGGTGGACACGCTGGAGGGCCTCGATCTGGCCTACCCTGAAGTGGGTCCGGAAATGGAAGAGAAGCTGAAAGCGGCCAGGGCGCAACTGGAGAGGCGAGGAAAGAAGGCTTCGACATAACGCCGTCGCCCCGGCGCCTGACCGGGGCACATCCCCATCTAAGTCGTCTGCGTGCGCTTTCCAGAACGGGTGCTCGGGGATTACCATGGAGAACACTTCTTTCCCGGAGATGAAACAAATGTGTCGCACCCCGTCGCATAAGCGTTCCGTCTGCTTAATTTCACTCTGTTTCTTCATTCTGAGCTCGAGTCTGGCAATTGCGGAACAAAGCAAAGTCGAGCGCACTCGTAAACCTACGGAGCAGCCTGTTCAGAAGCAGGGTGATGCACCTGCCGGCAAGAGCAATGAAGATACGCTCTTCAAGGGCATGAGATACCGCCTGATCGGGCCGTTCCGAGGAGGGCGGTCGCTGACCTCGGCGGGAATTCCCGGGGACCCGACGACGTACTATTTCGGCTCGACCGGCGGTGGCGTCTGGAAGTCCACTGACGGCGCGATGACCTGGACACCTCTTTTCGACAAAGAGGGCGTGGGCTCGATCGGCAGCCTGGCAGTGGCGAACTCCAACCCGAACATCGTGTATGTCGGGACGGGCGAAGCCTGCATCCGCGGCAACATCTCGCACGGGGACGGAATTTACAAGACGCTCGATGGCGGGAAGACCTGGAAGAACGTCGGCCTGCGGGACTCGCGGGCGGTGGGGAAGTTAATCATTGATCCGGACAATCCGGATCGCGTCTTTGTTGCGGTGCTGGGACACCCGTACGGACCGAACACCGAGCGCGGGATCTTCCGCACCACTGACGGCGGCAAGACCTGGGAAAAAGTACTGTACAAGGATGAGAACACCGGTGGCATCGATGTTGCCTTCGATCCGCACAATGCCAACATCCTTTACGCTTCGCTCTGGGAGGCTCGGCGTACTCCGTGGAGCCTGTCGAGCGGCGGTACGGGAAGCGGCCTCTATCGCTCCAATGACGGCGGCACGACCTGGAAGCAGCTACAGGAGCACGGTCTTCCTAAAGGACCCTGGGGACGAATCGGAGTGGCAGTTGCCGCCAATTCTGATCGAGTGTATGCGCTGATCGAAGCGCAGGACGGCGGGATCTATCGCTCTGATGATGGCGGAGAGACTTGGCAATTAGTGGATGGCGACCGAGCGTTGCAGCAGCGGGCCTGGTACTACATGCATATCATCGCCGACCCGCAGGATGCTGACACCGTCTACGTGGCCAACGTGGATTTCTACAAGTCGACTGACGGCGGCCGCAGTTTCAACAAGGTCAAAGTTCCTCACGGCGACAACCACGGCATGTGGATCGATCCCAAGAACCCGCGCCGGATGACGGTTTCCAACGATGGCGGGGTTACGGTTAGCTTCGACGGCGGGAAGACCTGGACGCGCCAGGACAACCAACCTACTGCGCAGTTCTACCATGTGACCACCGATTCGCGAACTCCGTATTACGTATACGGTTCACAGCAGGACAACAGCACGGTGGCGATCGCGAGCCGCAGCGATGATGAAGCGATTGGCCGTGCCGATTGGTATCCGGTGGCAGGCGGCGAGGCCGGATACATCGCCCCCTATCCGCCTGATCCCAACATTGTTTATGCGGGGGACTATGAAGGGCTGATCACAAAGTTCGACAAGCGCACCGGCCAGACCAAAGACATCACGGTGCAGCCCGACCTGAGTGATGGCGCGGGTGCCGCTGTGGTCGAACATCGGTTCCAATGGACGGCGCCGATTCTGCTTTCTCCTCACGATCCCAACGTTCTCTATCACGCCGGGGAACGCCTGTTCAAGACGACGGATGGCGGCATGCATTGGGAGGCGATCAGTCCCGACCTGACTCGCAACGACAAGAGCAAGCAGCAGACCTCGGGTGGGCCGATCAATAAAGACGACACCGGCACGGAGTACTACGACACCATCTTTGCGCTGGCGGAATCGCCACTGGTAAAGGACCAGATCTGGGCGGGAACCGATGACGGCCTGATCCAACTCACGCGCGATGGCGGCAAGACCTGGACCAACGTCACCCCGAAAGACCTGCCAGAATGGAGCCGCATCAGCCAGCTCGAAGCCTCGCCCCACGATGCAGGCACTGCCTACATCGCCGCGGATCGGCATCAACTCGACGACCTGCAACCTTACATTTATAAGACCAGCGACTATGGAAAGACCTGGACGCGCATCAACAAGGGTATCGCGGCCAACACCTTCGTGCGCTCGGTCCGGGAAGATTCCAAGCGCAAAGGGCTGCTGTTTGCCGGAACTGAGACTGGTGTCTATGTCTCGTTCAATGACGGCGCGGACTGGCGGGCCTTGCAGTTAAACCTGCCGACCACCCCAATCCACGATCTCGTGGTGAAAAACGATGACCTGGTTCTGGCGACCCACGGGCGGGCGTTCTGGATCCTCGACGACATCGCTCCGCTGCGACAGTTTGCCGACGAGGTGCCGAATCACGACGTTCATCTCTATACGCCGTCTACGGCCACCCGGCTTCACTGGGGCGACGACGCTCCCAAACCCATTCTGGTGGGACAGAACCCGCCGCCCGGCGCGGTGATCTACTACTACCTGAAAGACGCTCCAAAGGGGGAAGTCACACTTGAGTTTCTTGACGACAGCGGTAAAACAATTCGGAGATTTTCCAGCAACAAGGTGCAGCAGCTCGATGAGCCGCTCGATCCGGATGACAAGAAGCCGGAAAAAGAGATCAAGCCCGAAGCTGGGTTGAACCGCTTTGTATGGGACATGCGCTACGAAGGCGCGACTCGAGTGCCGGACCACTACCTGTTTGAACAGAAGGACGGCAGCCGCGGCCCGCTGGTCGTACCCGGCAAGTACCAGGTACGTCTTACCGTGGACGGCAAGAGTCAGACCGCGCCGTTCGAAGTGAGATTGGATCCGCGCGTCAACACCTCGCAAGCTGACTTGCAGAAGCAATTCGACCTGCTTATGCAGATCCGAGAGCAGCTAAGCAAGGTGCATAATGCGGTGAACCAGATTCAGGACGTCCGCAGCCAGGTGGAGGGGCTGAAGAGGCGCTTGCCTGAGAATGTCAGCACCAGGCCGGTGTCAACCGCGGCCGGCGATCTGGATCAGAAACTGGTTTCGTTGCGCGATGACATGATCCAGATGAAGATCAAGGCTAACGAAGACTCGCTGGCATTTCCGCCGAAGATCGACGGCAAGCTGGCATTCCTGTTCATGACCATCGACGAGTCGAGCGATACCGCCCCGACCGAGGCGGCGTATCGCGAGTTCGACAAGTTGAAAAAGCAATCGGACGAGTACCTGGCGCGCTGGGACGATCTGCAGAAGACCGACCTTGCGAGTTTCCAGAAAATGATTGCGAACCAGAATATCCAGGCCATCGTGGTGCCGCTCGCGGAGGACGCCAATGGAACCGGGGGTGCTCCGCGGTAGTTCGGCCGTTTGCGCGCGCATGAGAATGCCGGGGTCGCCATCGCAGAAGGGGCAATCCCTATAGGGCCTGCCCCATTTAAGTTGCATGCGGCGCTGCCGATGCTAGAATCACCCCAGTGATCTTGCACTGGGACGCATTCTGCATCTAAGCCTGTAAGGTTTTGAATCTGTTTATCTCAAAGTGCAAATCCCGCCGATGGCTGGGCTATGTATGCGTAGCCGTTGTGCTGTTCTGTGCTCTGGCCCAGGCTGCTCATCTGTGCAATCTCCATATCGTGCCTGGCGAGGGCTCGCCGCACGTCTATCCTTCTTCCTCAGCAGGCAGACTATGCATGACTTGCCTGTTGGCGCAGACTGCCACGGTGATGGCACTACTGGTAGCAGTGTCCAGTCTGTTGACGCGCCGCTCGCAGGGAAGTTTTCAAATCGCTTCGCGCTCGTTCTTTGTTTCTTTTGAACTCTACGTTCGCCCGCCGCCCGCATTTTAGCCATCCTTGTTTTCTGATCGGCATTCACAATGACATCCCTCATATGTCTGGTTGCGAGACCCGATCAACGCGATTACTCGAAGACCATTTCTCAGGCATGAAGTCCGCCGGGTGGAGGTTGACTTATGGCAAGATCATTTGTGAGCTTGGTTCTGTTGCTCTTAGCGGCGCCCTTTATCGCTCAGCCGGCAAATGGGCAAGCACAAGCCAGCGGCAGCGATCAGGCCGCAATGGAGCAGCGCATCAAAGACCTTGAGGAGCGGGTCATCGCGCTGGAGGGGCAACTGCGTGTGCTCAAGAGCGCACAGCCAGCACCTGCCGCCGCGCCAGCGACAGCCTCCCCGACCGTAGCCGAGCAGCCTGCTGCACCGGCGCCAGCCGAAACCCAGACGGGGGAGGGTGCGGCAGCCAGTGCGTCTACCCAGGCGCAAACCTACGGAGGAGCGGGCGGATCAGCAGCCAAGGCGCTGAACCCTGATATCAGTGTCATTGGCGATTTCATTGGTGCGGCGGGCGGCAATTCCGCGCCAGGGTTGGCCACCATTCAGCCTTTTCCAGCCCTGCAAATGCACGAGTCAGAGTTAGGGCTTCAGGCGATCATCGATCCCTACGCCCGCGGAGATTTCTTCCTGTCTTTCGGCGAGGAAGGAGTGGACCTCGAAGAGGGCTACATCACGTTCACTGCGCTTCCGGCGAATCTCGTGGCCCGGGTGGGGAAGATGCGGTCGGCCTTCGGCAAGGTCAACACCATGCATAATCACGTCCTGCCCTGGGTGGATCGTCCTCTGGTCACCACCAATCTGGTGGGAGGCGAAGACGGTATTGACGACGCCGGGGCATCGATACAACGCATCCTGCCTGCGCCAAAAGGGATTTTTTTGGAAGCTACAGGGCAACTCTTCCGCGGCGATTCTTCGAATGTTTTCCAGAGCGCTCGCAACAGCGATGTAAGCACGGTGGACCACCTGCGGGCCTACAAAGATCTGAGTGAATCGACCAACCTCGACATCGGTCTGTCGTATGCGCGTGGGCACAACAATGGAGAAATCGCCTCGCAGGGAATCGCAACCGGCAACTTCATTACCAGCCTTTACGGCGTCGACGCGACGCTGCGATGGAAGCCGCTACGGCGCTCCATTTACCATTCCTTTATCGCGCGCAGCGAGTTCATATGGAGCCAACGCCATCAGCTTGGGCCCGAACAACGCGCCTTCGGATTCTATGCAGCCGCGGATTATCAACTTGGACGACGTTGGTTTCTGGGCGGACGCTTTGACCGCTCGGACCGCAGCAGTCTGGCGAACCTCACTGATAAAGGCGGCTCCCTGGTGTTGACATACTGGCCGAGTGAGTTCAGCCAGATTCGCGGCCAGTATGAATACACCAAGTATGCTGAAGGACAGTCCGGAAACCAATTGCTGTTGCAGCTGATCTTTTCGCTGGGAGCTCACGGAGCGCATCCTTTTTAGAGGTATTCATGAAACTCATGCAGAAGAAACTATTCGTGGCAGCGTTTGTAACCGCAGTTCTGTTGAACGCTTTGCTGGCGCCGATTAACGCGGAAGCGAAAAAGCTGAATGTTGTCACCGCCACAACCGATATGGCTGCCTTGACCCAGGAGGTCGGGGGGGACAAAGTTTCGGTCGAATCCATTGCCAAGGGCTACCAGGACCCGCATTTCGTCGAGGCCAAGCCCAGTTTCCTGCTCAAGCTTCGCAATGCCGATCTTCTGATCACCGTCGGCTTGCAGTTGGAAATTGGATGGTTGCCTCCACTGATTACCCAGAGTGGGAACGCGAAAATCCAGGTTGGCGCCAAGGGCTATCTCGATGCCTCGCAGTTTGCCGAGATTCTCGACATCCCTGCCGGCCAGGTCACTCGTGCCATGGGCGATGTGCATCCCCTCGGGAACCCACACTACTGGCTTGATCCCGATAACGGCCGCCGTGTTGCCAAGGGAATCGCAGGCAAACTGGCCGAACAGGACCCGGAGGATGCGGCGTACTTCCAGCAACGCTTCCAGGACTTCGACAAGCGCCTGACCGCAGCCGAGCAGAAGTGGGATGCCGAGATGAAGCCGTTTCGCGGCCGCAAGGTGGTCACTTACCATAATTCGTTCCCCAACTTCGCGAAGCATTTCGGGTTGAATGTGATTGGGTACGTGGAACCCCGCCCAGGTATCCCTCCAACACCGAGCCACACCCTGGAACTGATTGCGCTCATGAAGCGTGAAAACACCAAGGTCATCCTGGTGGAGCCCTATTTCGACCTGAAAACGCCGAATTCGATTGCGCGGGAAACCGGCGGCAAGGTCGTGCAATACCTGCCATCGGTCGGCGGCGAGAAAGAAGTGACGGATTACTTTAAGCTTTTCGATTACGACATTGACCTGATCACAAAGGCGTTCCAGGCGACGCAGTAACAGAGGCGAACACAACCATGGAGATTCTACCGTTCTTACTCTGGCCTTTCGTGGCCAGCCTGATTCTTACCGGAATTCATGCCTATCTCGGCGTGCACGTGGTGGAGAGAGGCGTAATCTTCGTTGATCTGGCCCTTGCCCAGATTGCGGCCCTGGGTGCGACCATTGCCATTCTGATAGGCATGGACGCTCATGGCGCCGGCGCTTACTGGCTAAGCCTGGCATTTACGTTCGTGGGAGCGGCGATCTTTGCCTTCGCCCGTACGCGACGGGGCCACATTCCTCAGGAAGCGTTTATCGGAATTGCGTATGCGGTTGCCTCGGCCGCGGCCATCCTGGCCATGAGCAAGGCAACTGGAGAGACTGAGCACCTCAAAGACATGCTGGTCGGCAATATTCTTGCCGTGGACAAACATGAAGTTCTAAAGACCGCGGTCCTGTATGGCGTGGTTGGGGTGTTCCACTATATCTTCCGCCGCAAGTTCCTGCTCATCTCCACCGATCCGGCGCAGGCCGAGGCGAAGGGCATGAGTATTCGGTTCTGGGACTTCCTGTTCTACGCCTCCTTCGGCTTCGTCGTGACTTCATCGGTGGCGATTGCGGGAGTATTGCTGGTGTTCTGTTACTTGATCGTTCCGTCAGTCGGGGCGATGCTGTTTGCAGACCGAGTCGGTCGCCGCCTGGCGATCGGCTGGACGATGGGGACGCTGGTGTCTGCGCTGGGAGTTTACTTCTCGGTTTGGCTTGACTTGCCAACGGGCGCCACCATCGTGTGCACATTCGGTGGGGTGTTGATCCTCATGTTCCTTGTGCACGTCATTTTCTTTCATGGCCGGAGAGCCCATCAACTCGATGGGGCGCATTCTGCAGAGCGGCAGCCGGTGGCATCCGGGCGATCTCATTGAAGCGTTGGGGAACGCCCCTCTACCTTCGTGCCATGCCTATGGCACCTTAGTGGTTTGCACTCCCGGTACCCCCTTGCTACCGTGAACCTCAACAAGGTTTCTTCCCCCATCCAGGTGCTTGGGCATCCGGCAAATGGGGGGTGGGCTATGAAATTGGTTCATCTGTGCTATGCGGCGATCGGCTTTGCGGTGGCTCGCTGGTTGTTTGGGCGGCGGTCGGTTTCCGTAATAGATCCGGTGGCGCGGTTTCGATCCTCTGGCTTGATGTAGTCACCGCGTACAATTTGGGCGTGCGGCGCCCCGTTGCGTCGCTACTTGTCCCGCACGCCCGGCTCACCTCTTATCTGAGGTCTCCTTCCCGAAAGGTCTACGACCATGGTTTGCCTGCCATCCTGCTGCACCTGCGGCTCCCTGATTTAGAGTTGTATTGAGAGCGCGAACGATCTCTCCCCATCGTGGTGTGTTCTCCTCAGGCCCAGGGCGTTGCAATGAAGCGCGCGCACATTCCGTTGGCTTTGGTCGTACTCGCTCTGCTTGGAGTTCCGCAGACCATGCGGGCGCAAGCCGATACTGCGGAGACCTCGCTCGGCGACTTGGCCCGTTCCATTCGCAAGAAGAAAGCAGAGGCCAGGCAAGCGCCCGAACCGGTTGCCAATCATCCTGTCATTGATAATGACAACTTATCGGCCGTGATGGACGAAGCCGCAAGCACGCACAAAATCAGCAGCATGTTGTTTTCGATCGACTCGGTCGCCAACAAGTTTCAAGTTTCCTCTCCCGATGTCACTTGCAGCCTGGCATTCGATGCGCGCGCCGCCGCGCTGCTCAGCAATGCCCCCAGCGCCCGCGATCTGCCCGAGACAGAACTGGCGCGGCTCGATGGGCCGGCAACCATGGACGGCAATACGCTGCAGATCTCTATATTCAACGGGACCGAGTGGGAGTTGCGTGAAATCGTGATTGGCCTGACCGTATTGCGCGGTTCAGACGCGGAACACGATGCCGCCGCAGCGCTCACCCCGGTGGGACTGCTCACACCGCCCGCCCAGGTATCAAGCCCGACGGAGAAGCGCTCGGATGTGACTTACGTGTTTCACTTGAGGGGAACGGCGGTCCCGTTTGCGACAACCGTGTTTCGCGAAGCGCTCGACGCTGCTTTGGGTCCCGAGCAGGATTGGCATTGGTCGATACTTCAGGCAAAGGGCATTCCGCCCAGGCAGCTCACGCCTGCGCCGACGCAGACATCCAAAGTGGTGCTTCCCTGAAACTCAGCTCACTGGCTGAACTCCTTGGGCCATGCCGGTTTTCAAACTGCGATAGGCCGCATCCAGGATGAGTTGGTTCTGCCAACCCTCTTCGCCTGGAACCCGGAATGTTGTGCGCTCCTGGAGTGCGATTGCGAATTCATCTACCTGGCGCGCGTAGGCCTCGTAATTTGTGACCTCTTCGGTCTCGACAATCGTCCCCGCCTTTACCAATTGCAACAGGATCGGATGCTCTACATTCAACGCATCCATCCCGCGCAATGCGCCCTGGTCCCCGACGATTTCGATAGGCGTGCGGTAAGGCACGCGAGTCGAAACCATGACCGAGCCCAGCGTTCCGCGTGAGAAGCGCAACGCCAGGACAGCGGCGGCTTCCACATCTCCGGAGTCTTGGTCCGAATAGCCTCTGGCGGTAACTTCGATTACTTCATCCTGGAGGATGTAACGCAAGGCATCGATGCAGTGAACGCCAACATCAGCGATGGGGCCTCCCCCGGCAAGCTTGGCATCGGTCAGCCATTTCCGGGGATGTTCACGGCCGGGATAAGAAAACTCAGCGCGGGCAAATACCGGGGTCCCAATCTGTCCGGACGCGATCCGGGCCCGCAAGCTGGCAGTGCTGTGCTCAAAGCGAAACACCTGAGCAATCCCTAACAGCAGACCCGCATCCCGGGCAGCGCGTACCATTTCCCGGCACTCATCCGCATTCATGCCCATGGGTTTTTCGCACAGCACCGGTTTTCCGTGCTTAAGTGCGAGCAGCACATCCTGGAGATGGCAGGAGTTGGGAGTCGTGACCAGCACGGCGTCCACTTCGGCGGAACGGCACAGATCTTCGGCGGAATCGAAGGCGATTGGGATGTTGTACTCTCGCGCCGAGGCGCGGGCAGCGGCTAGATCCCTGCGTGAGAGGGCGCTGACGCGGCACCGCTTGGCTTTTGCAAAGCCGGGCATCAGCCGCCTCACGGCATGAAGACCGAATCCCAGGATTCCAAAACGAGTCATGAACGATTCCATTTGTCTTGTTACAGGTCCAATTCGATTTGACTTGCCGGCACTGCTGACCTAACATTCCGTCGCAATCGCGAATTACCCCCAATGACTGGCGAAATCCTGGGTCACTACCGAGTCTTCGAGTTAATCGGCTCGGGAGGCATGGGGGAAGTCTATCGCGCTACTGATGATCGGCTTGGCCGCAACGTCGCGCTTAAACTTCTCAAGCCTTCCTTTGCTCATGATTCCGATCGCCTCCGACGTTTCGAACAAGAGGCTCGCGCCGCGGCGGCCCTGAATCACCCCAACATTGTTGCGATCTACGACATTGGAGTTCACGCCGGCTCACCCTTCATTGTTTCCGAGCTATTAGAAGGTCACACGCTGCGACAAAAGCTGATCAGTGGGCTTCTGCCGTTAAGGGTGGCCCGAGACTTTGCCATCCAGATCACGCAGGGGCTGGCTGCGGCCCACGAGAAGAAAATTATTCATCGTGACCTCAAGCCGGAGAACCTTTTTATCACGAAGGATAACCGGGTCAAGATCCTTGACTTTGGAATTGCCAAGCTCACGCACGGGGAAGTAGGCGAGGACCAGTCCATTGCGACCATGACCACTCAGACCAAGAGCGGGTCGGTTCTGGGTACGGTCGCCTATATGTCTCCCGAACAGTTGCGGGCGAGAGCCGTTGACCACCGCAGCGACATCTTCAGTTTTGGCGCCATTCTCTATGAAATGCTGACCGGAAGACGCGCGTTCGTCGGGGAAACCGAAGTGGATACCATCACTGCCGTCCTGAGGGAAGAACCGCAGGAAATGCAGTTGGTGCGGCAAAGCATCCCCGAGGGCTACGAGCACATCGTTCGGCATTGCCTCGAAAAAGACCCCGAGAACCGTTTCCAGACCGCTCGCGACCTGGAATTTGCGCTGACCACGATCCCGGAAAGTCCGACAGCACGCGTAGCGGTGCGGACCAGTCCTGTCACCTCGGCCTACAAGCGCCGCCTGCCCTGGATTGCGCTTGCGATACTCCTGGTCGTTGCCGCCACGGTTGTAGGGTGGCGTCTGAGACCCATGCCGAATCCGAGCTACACCCGGCTCACATTTGAACGGGGTACCGTTTATTCGGCCCGGTTTGCCTCCGGCGGACACAACGTGCTCTACTCTGCTGCCTGGAACGGCAATCCGATCGAGGTATACACCAGCGCGTCTGATTCGGCGCAGTCGCGTTCGCTGGGGCTGAGGTCGGATTATCTGGCTGCGGTCTCCTCCAGCGGTGAATTGGCATTGATCCTGCGCGCTACTCATGGATCCCGGCTCGATTTCATAAACGGCATTCTGGCGCGGGCTCCGCTGGCCGGTGGTGCCCCGCGCGAAATCGAAGAAGACGTTCGCTGGGCCGATTGGAGCCCTTCCGGCGAACTGGCCGTGGTCCATCATGTGGGAGGACGGAGCCGGCTGGAATTTCCGGCGAACCACGTCTTGTACGAGACCGGCGGATGGGTCAGCCATATCCGCGTCTCCCCTGCGGGAGATCGCATTGCATTTTTCGATCATCCTGCGCTTTGGGACGATCGCGGCTCGGTGTGCGTGGTGGATCTATCAGGAAATCGCACAGTGCTCTCGGGGGCGTGGGAATCGGAAGACGGTCTTTCTTGGTCCTCTCGAGGAGATGAAATTTGGTTTACTGCGGCCAAGAGCGGCTTCAATCGTCAACTCTGGGGTGTCTCCCTCAACGGCCGGCAGCGGCAGATCTTAGCGGTCCCCGGAGACCTTACTCTCCAGGACATTGCCGCTGACGGACGGGTGTTGCTGTCGGTGGACAACGAGCGGGTCGCGATGGAGTGGACCGGCAAAACCGATTCTCAATTCCAGGATCTTTCCTGGTACGACTGGTCGGTCGCGAAAGATATCTCCAGCGACGGAAAGTGGGTGCTGTTCGAAGAAAGCAGCGAGCCTTCCGGGCCCAACTACGCGGTCGGGATTCGAAGTACCGACGGCTCACCCCCGATCCGGCTCGGAGAGGGAAGCGCCGGTGGCCTGTCACCCGATGGTAAGTGGGCGGTGGCGGTTCCGCTGAATCATCCTCCACGGCTGACGATTCTTCCCGTTGGGCCAGGTCAGTCCCGTGAGGTGCTTCTACCTGCGCTTGAGCATATTGACAACGGCTCTGCCCATTTCATGCCAGATGGCAAGCACGTGATCGTGAACGGCCACGAACCGAACCACCCGGGACGAACCTACCTGGCTGATTTGTCTGGCAAAGTGACCCCCATTACGCCACCTGGCGTGTATGCGAGCCTGCCATCGTTTGACGGTAAGTACGTTGTGGGCAAGGCAGGAAGCGATCGCAGGATCACGCTGTTTGGGCTGGACGGCAGCGCGCCACGTCCGGTGCCGAATCTTGATCCCGGATATGACGTCGCACAGTGGTCCCGCGACAGTTCGGCCCTGTTCGTTCACCGTTCCGGTGAGCTTCCGCTGACCGTGTACCGCGCTGAAATTGCGACCGGCAAACTCACGCCGGTCCGCCAATTAGTTCCCGCCTACCGCGTAGGCGTGGTTTCGATTTCGCCCGTGGTCACCAACGGCGACGGATCTGAGTTCGTATACAGCTACTACCAGACGCTGTCAGTCTTGTATTCCGTATCGGGCCTGAACTGATCAGTCGAGCGTACCCTCAAAATCCTTTCTAACATAGTGGAAGAAGATGGAGGTGGAACTCCTTCCTTCGGCCAAAACTGTTCGTGAGTGCGGAATATCTATGCCTCGATATAGTAGCCCGTCCCCGATCCTCTGGTAGACCGAGATCTCGCTCTCTCCAGGATGCAGCACCAGAGGCCACGTCGTCGGATCGTCCGGCTCGGGAGAGAAATCAAGGCAAAGGCTGATGCTGAATTCACATTGTGCGCGGTCTGTATGCTTCTCCAGGTCAGCGCCACCCTGGTAGGACGCAACATAAACGTAAGAGGGCTTCACCGGCTCTCGAACCAACGCGCTCACCGCGGCAGTGAGTTGAAAGTGAAAGTACCGGGCGACACCTTCATTGTGTGCAACATAACGCCGTGCACTCTGGGAATCCCCGAAGCGCATGGCCCCGGTCCGGATCAAGTATCGGTAATACCGTCGCAGTGCCGAGATGTGAAACGGGTGCAGCAACCCCCGCAGTGGAACGAATCCACGTTGTTGAAACAGCGATGATGGCTTCGCGTTGTGATGAGCGCGATGATTCTCGTCCCCTTCCTCCAATAGCACACCGGCGAGCCATAAGGCGCGAAGCATCTCTGGGGTAAAGCACTGTTCCGGACCAGCCCGTCCACATCGAACTTTCCGCAAGTTTTCCGCAGTGTCCGGAGCAAGCCAGAAGGGATCAAATCTTTGACTAACCCGGTCTGGGACCCACACAATGTCACCCTGAAGTGCGAACTGATCCGTGAACGGAATGAGCGGTCTCAGTTCCTGCGGGATATTTGTATCCACGGTCCAAACACACGCAGGGTTGATCGCCAGCCGGCGGTTCTCCCTGCGTGTCCAGTTGGGCGCCCGCATGAAGTGAGCAGGGACGAGGTGGTCCGGTTGATTCTCGACCTGACAGTGAAATGACGACGGGGGAAGAGTCACATCAGTGTGAGCTGTCGTCCGTTCCAGATCGCGTTCCACCCACGTGAGCCATGCCTTGTCGTTCACCGGTGGAACCATCCATTCACTGTAAAGCGGCTATCCACAAACGCCCGCGATGGACATTCTACCGGGGTAATTTCATGGGCCAGTGCGCTGGGGAAGAACACGATCTGGTTCTGCCTCGGGACAACCACCCGGTAATCTGCCGTGGGGGCGTACACCCCGTTCTCCTTACGAGTGTCATAAATCCGGAGTTCTCCGCCGCGGAAAGGCTTCGGTTCTCGGTGCAGGAAATAAACAAAGGTGATCTCTCTAGTGGCGATTTCTCCCTGGCCATCGTCGCAGTGCCAGCGGAAGAAGTCGCCGTCATTGCTGGCGGTGATTTGTGCTTCCACACGCGCGATGGGGAATGCTTGCCGGCCAAGTTTCTCGAGCACGCGAGGAAGATAAGCCCGCGCGCGCTCCACCAGCAGCGAGCCCGGTCCCGCCAATTCGAATAACACCATGGAGCGGCGATATTCGAAATCTACTGAGCCTCCCGGCACGCCGGGCGAAATCACCTCGCTCAGCCGGTACTGAGGTTCGCAGGATTGCGCGTAACGCATCAGAGATTCCAACTCCGCCGGAGCCAGAAACTCCTCAAGCACGACACATTGCGCCTGGAGGAAATCCTCGTCGGCGGTTGCGACGGCGCTTACCGAAGTCTGCCAGGGAAGAATGCCGCTCGGATTGGGCGCAGGTGAAGGCGGAGTCGGACTCGGCGGTCTAGGCGCTCCCGTTTTGGGATCAGGCGACGGAGCCTGCACCAGGATCGCGTTGGGCGACGGTGCCGGAGACGGTGGCGTGGGACTGGGGGGACGTGGCGCTCCCGTTTTGGGATCGGGCGACGGGGCCTGTGCCCAGATGGAATTCGGGGATGGCGCCGGAGATGGCGGTGTTGGACTGGGCGGACGCGGGGCATTGGGCGTCGGGCTCGGAGGCGGTTGCTGCTGCCCCTGAATTCTCGCCCCTCCATTGGATTGCGACCACTCCTGAAGCAGCCGCCTTTCCAAGCCGTCCTGCAAACTTCTCGTCGCCCGCTGCGCCAGGGTTTCAGCGACCACCGAGGCGACAGTCTTCTTGAGCTCCGAAGCCAGTACTTGATCTCCACTGGCTCGGCGCAGCATGTTCTCAATCAATGACCGTTCCAGTGGGGTTAGAAGATCCTCATCGTGCAGACATACCTCTGACATGTGCTCTGCGAGCGTTCTTGCCATCGACGGCCTCCTTATAAGTCAGCGAGGCCCTGCGCGCTGGAACTGCGCGGACAAAGGCGATAGGGGTTGGAGCAGACTACCAGAAAACGGGCCTGGCTCCAAGCAAACAAGTGTTAGAGACTTAGTTATCGGGGGTAGGCTTCCCGTGGCGCGCAGTGGCGTGTCTAACTCGCGACCTCCCCGAAGATATCCACAGGCTTGCAGAGCCTCTACTCGGCTTATACTTGCGCCGCGCGATAGCGCTAGAGGTTCTCCCCCAATGAACAAGGCTCTGCAGGTGGTGCTTATCACCTTGGCACTGGCTGGTGCCTACTGCTCTCTCACCACTCACATCGTAACTCCCAACGCAAACTCGGCGGTCGAGAAGTCCGTAATGTACGCCGATGGCAGCGATCCTATGCCCGCATGCCGAGGAAGAGTTTGTCCACCACAAGATAATTAACTTCTCAAAATCCCGTTTCCAGACGTGATCGGCGAAATTAGGGTTGCGCCGGTGACAAGGGCGAGGTATGCTTCACGCCGTCCCCCATCCGAGCGCCATGACCCTTATGACCTACGCAAGCTGGATGTTAGGCCCCATTCTCCAGATTACGCTGCTTGTTTTCATGATTCGTCGCAAGCTGCGTACGACCTTTCCGCTGTTCTTCTCCTACATCCTGTTCCAAGTGCTGAAGTCGGCCTGCCTGGCTCTCTTCTTTCGCTTCGATCAGATGGATTACTTCTATGCTTACTGGACGGGGAACGCCATCAGCGTATTCCTGGCCCTTACAGTCATGGATGAGATCTGGCGGCAGCTTTTCGGGCCGTACGAAGGGATCCAACGTTTGGGATCGCTTATCTTCCGATGGGCCTGCGTAGTTTTGTTTCTTGCCGCCCTGGTCATCGCCACCTCCACCCAGCGCAGCAGCGCCGATCGCCTGATCGCTGCCGTCTTCACGTTTGACCGGACCATGCGCCTGGTGCAGTGCGGACTGGTCTTCCTGGTCGTGATCGTTTCTCGCTTTCTCAAATCGTTCTGGAGACAACAGGTATTCGGCATCGCCCTGGGCTTTGGCATTTTTGCCAGCATTGAATTGGTGCTGGTGAGTTTGCTTACGCGTTACGGGGCGAGCCACATCAACAGCATCAGCCTGGTCAAGAGCATCGCCTATAACGCGGTGACCGTTCTCTGGATCGGCTACGTGCGCCTGGCGGTCCCGGCATCGGCTACCAGGCTGGCGGGTGATCCGCAACTGGAACTGTTGAATCAGGCGATCCTGGGAATTCCTGACTCCGCCGAAGATCACACTTTCCTTACTCGCGTCGAAGAGGCGGTGGAACGTGTGTTGGCCCGGAGTGCGGAACAGAAGAGAAAGTCTGCCTAGGCCGGATTTATTTCGCGGCCATAGCGCCAACCAGCGACTCGAAGATCTTGAAGCCTTCAGTGCCCCCTAGCTCAGCTTCGGCGGAGCGCTCGGGGTGTGGCATCATCCCTAGGACATTGCGTCCTTCATTGCAGATGCCGGCGATATTCTCGATCGAGCCGTTGGGGTTGGCCTCGGGAGTGATCTCCCCGTTTGGGGTCGAGTAGCGAAACACGATCCGCCGGTCACGCTTCAGTTCGGCCAGGGTGCTGTCATCACAAAAATAATTTCCTTCCATGTGGCCAATCGGGATGGTCAGCACCTCGCCCTCGCGGCAGGCCTGCGTGAATGGGGTGTCGCTACTCTCTACCCGGACATGCACCGGCTTGCAGACATATTTCAGGCCCACATTCCGCATCAGTGCGCCGGGAAGAAGTCCCGCTTCACAGAGGATCTGGAATCCATTGCAGATGCCGAGCACCAGTCCGCCGCCAGCCGCGAATTTTCTGACTGACTCCATGACCGGAGAAAATTTCGCAATTGCTCCCGTGCGCAGATAATCGCCATAGGCAAATCCGCCCGGAACGATGATGGCATCGCAATTCTGAAGATCGGGGGAATCATGCCAGAGAAACGTAGCCGGCTGCTTGGCAACGTTTTGAATGGTCCAGTACGCGTCATGGTCGCAGTTCGATCCGGGGAAAATGATCACGCCGAACTTCATTTTGGACGCCTCACCGTGGGGATATATCAAGTCTAGCATGATGAAATGGTTTGCTAGTCGTGCGAGATGGACGCGGGCGACATCGCCCTGGTGGTGCGAAACCCGAGTACCGTACTGGAAGGTAAATCCAGCGCCCGCCCTTTGGCGAAAAAGGGCGGGCGACCCGATCAGTCAATATCTTCACCGCCTGGGCCGGGAGGTAACGGTGGCAGGTCATCGGGCGGCGGACCCCCGGGGCCCACGGTTCTCACTCCAACCCCGGGTCCCATGCCCTTCTGCATGAAGAGTATCTTGTGGCCCATCATGCCAACGTCGCCGCGTATGGCCTTGAGTTGACGCCATTGATCGAGCGACAGCACTTTGCGCAGGTCGAGGTTCATCAGGGTGACTTCGCGTTCCAGTTTGCCGCGAGCATTCAGCACCTGGTCGATCTGCGACTGAATTTGTCCTTCGTTCGGCACGTCCGCGTCCAACAGCGACTGCAGTTTCAAGTCTTGCTTCTCCGCTTCGGCGCCGTAATCTATGAGCTTCAGCTTGTGATCGAGAAACGATTGGTCAAGCTCCGCAATCTGTGAACCATTGAGCTGAAGCTTGTTGGCGATTTCCTGGTTCTGCCACCACTTTCCCATGTCCCCGCGCATATAGAACACGTCTTTGTGCACGGTCTTACCGGGCGCTGGCGCAGTTTTCGGCGTGCCCTGTGCCCACAACGACGTTACGAAGACTCCCAACACTAAAAGCCATTTAATTCGCATGAGAACCCTCCTGGTTGACAACATTCGTGTCCTGGTTTAGCTGGGTTTCCGTCATCAGTCCGGCGGGCTGCAAGGCCAGCGGACCATTGGCCTGAACGATCCGTTCTACTTCAAGCAAGAGTTCGTGATCGGGGTCGAACTGCGTCTGGGATCGAGTTTCTGCCGGCCTCGGCGGTCGATTGCCGCTGCTCATCGAGAGCGTGGCCGCGAGCAGAAGGAGAGAAGCGAATGCCAGACCCCAGCGCCAGCCCAGGTTTCGGGATGGCGGCCGGGCAGTCTCAATCTGCTGCCATATTTTTTGGCGCTGCGTCTCCCAGAACTCAACCGCCGGGGTCTCATCTGCCTGCACTGCCTGGCGGAGGCGTCTCAGTTCCGCGCGACAGATCTCGCAATTCTCCAGGTGCGCAGCGATTCCGCGGCCGGGTTCGAACCACGCCTGCGCCATCTCTTCCTCTGTCAAATGAGCCTTTATTTCCATGACGTGTCCTTCATTTTCTTGCGCACTCCGCCGATCGCGCGAAACAAGTGCGACTTGACGCTGCCGACCTGTAGTCCCAGGAGTTCGGCGATTTCGGCAAGTGAAAGTTCTTCTCTGAATCGAAGCACAAAGATCTCCCTTTGCTGTTGCGAAAGGGAAGCGACAGCCTTCCAGACCGCATCGACTTCCTGTTGGGCGATCAATGCTCGTTCGACAGAAGGACGGCCCGCGGCAAAAGTCGACCCCTCTGCGGAATCAGCATCTTCCAGTCCCACCAGGTTTCGCCAGAACGAAATCTTGCGATTTTTATGATGATCGCGGGCCAGGTTCACCGCAATTCGCAACAACCAGGTCTCCATCCGGCAGTCGCCACGGAAGTTATCCAGGCTTTGATAGGCGCGAAAGAAGCACTCCTGGGTGAGGGTGTTGGCCGCATCTTCGTCCCGGGTCAATGAGTAGAGGACACGATAGACGCGACGCTGATGCAAACGTATGAGCTGATCGAATTCCGCATCTGAGAGCGCCCGCGTCTTGCCGTCCACCACAGTTCCCAGTGCTGTGCTAACCACTGTGCTCACATTTCCTCGCGTATCTGTAAGGACGAGTTCGCGCGCTCAGGGTTTACATGGGGCCTTGCCGAATCACCACCCCTGATGCCTGCATCTGAGAAGAGATGGATTTCCGCGACCACTTGCGGCTGAGCGGGGGCGCCGTCAAGAACTGGTTTCTGGGACAACTCCTGGACTCCCTCGCTGTGATGGTTCTCTGGACCATCGGCCTGCTGATCATCGGCGTTCCCTGGGCATTCTTCTGGGCAGTGCTGGCTGCCGTCCTGCAGTTCATCCCTCACCTGGGACCGATCCTGGGGTTGCTGGGCCCCATCGTGACAGCCACGCTGAAATGGGGAGGCTGGGAGCATCCTCTGTATGTATCGATGCTGTACGCGGTCATTGTGGTCGTGGATGGACTTTTTCTTCAGCCCTACATCATGCGGCGAAGCGCCAAAATTCCGATCTGGGCATCCATCTTCACGCCCATTGTGCTGGGATTCATTCTGCCTTTCTGGGGAGTGCTGCTGGCGCCTCCGGTATTGGCCATCGTGTTCGCGTACAAGGCGCGGCGGGATGATCTAGTGGGACGGGCCTAGCTCTAGTTTGTAGGCCGCAGCACAACCGTATTCCTTTCGTCGGCTGCAATGACTCGATAGAACTTCTTAAGCTCATCTGCCCTGTTTGCCGGGACACTGAGCTCTTTCAATTCGAATCGCCGGGTATAGCGAATCATCTCTCCATGTAACTCTGTGCTCGAACTGTAGCTTGCGAAGTCGTAATCGATAAGAGTGGCAGGTGGTAATTCTTCGACTTGTAAGCCCGGAGGCAGACCAATGTCGAAGGTGTCCGTGTCCAGCCGAGGTCCGGAGAATTCGATTGCATACCTTCGAGCCTCTTTGGTTTCCAGCAAAGTTCGAGCCTCGCTTCCCAGAACTCTCGGCCGTAGTAGCACCAAATTTCCAGCGCGTTTCGCGTAGTTCGCAGACTCGAACGAGTATTTGAATCCGAGAGGCTGATCCGTGGTTTCCAGGTTCATGATCGCTGCATTTGTAATGCGGAAGTTCGCAAACGCTGACGAGAGCGTTTGTTCAATCGTTTTCGTGCGTCCTGCATATGTATTCACAGTCCTCAAGATCGAACGTTGCGACGTAGCATGATCGCCGAGCCTTAATTCCTCCACTTCACCTTGTAAATTTCCGGAAAGGTCTATCTTGAGCCTGCCAGTTCGTCGTACCCCGTTCAGTTCAGTCGCTTGTTGTGGCAGTAAAGTAAGATTCTCTCCGTCCGGAATCACCAGCAAGCCGTAATTCGCCTGAAGGTCGCCTCTAATTTGTCCAAGAGGTGTCAGGTAGTCAGTCGGGTCAAAGAAGAGCAATCTGCCAAGCCTGGAATGGTGCATCGTGGCCACCAGAAAGGGATCCGCGAAGTCTTCCGGAAGCCTGATAGCGAGCACGACATGATTGAACCAGAGGTTGGGCGGTGTTTCTGGAGTGATGACTCCCCGCTGCGTGTTGATGAGAACGTAGAAAGACTCGACCCCGATCTCGCGCAACATTACTTGGAACAGGGTCGCCAGGTCCTTGCAGTCCCCGTACCGATGGGAAAATGTCTCTCGCGCGGAATGGGGCTGAAAGCCGCCCAATCCCAATTCAATCGCCACGTAGCGCATGTCGTGTTGAATGAACTGTGCCAGGGCTTGCATTTTGCCTAGCCGTTGGTGCGAGGCTGTAACTAAGGTGTTGACTTGACTTCTGATCTCCGGTGATGAGTCATTTCGGCCCTGGGCTAGCGAAAGAAACCAGTCGCCCACTTGCTGCCACTTGCTGAATTTCTGTGTTTCGGCCTTTGGAAAAAAGGACACGATCATGCGTCCTGCCACTGCCTCGATCGGCGGCATGTCGGGTTCCTGTGGAATTTCCTTCACATCGTTCAGCGTCCATTGCCATCGTGAATTTCCCAATTGCACGGGTTCCACCTCTCGATGATTAAGCCATGTCGCCCTGTACTCCCATCCCTCCGGAAGTTGAATCGAGTATTGGCTCTCACGTGCAGGAACTTCCGTCTGAAACATCCATTGATCCTGTGAAGCTAGGGATTGTTCTTCAACTTCGTATTCATACCCGATGACGTTTCCGGGGTCCGAAGCCGGAATCCTGAGTACTCGCTGTTTTGTGTCGTTGATCAATTCGCTGTCTTGTACCTCTGGAATGTATGTTTCCAGAGAGTCCTTTTCCTTCACGTGATATGGCTTTCCTTGCGCAGGTATAGACCATCCCCGCAAACTATTCAGCTTGCGGAAGGAATTAAGGTGCACAACAACCATGCCGTAGTCTCGCCCGCTTGACCGCAAGATCTTGTACGCTCGCCGCACCATAGTGTGGGTTTTCGCCGCGGAATCAACCATCAGATTCTCTTCCGAATACAGCAGCACCGCGGCTGTCTTCTCGGATTGCGAGGGCAGTTGCGAATCAATCAGGGTGCGCATCCAGTGAGGTACGTCGTCTGCGAAGGCCGTCACTTGGCACGGGAAGGCGATCGCCGCGAACGCTGCGAAGAGAAGAATTGCAGGCCTAATTATTTGCTTCCGTATTTCCCGGTTGCAGAACAATTTGTTCTTCATCGCGAGTCCTCACCATCTGGAAGAACCCCCTGAGTGCCTGGTAATACTCTGTTTTCAGCATCAGGAAATCTACCTTTAACTTCCGCACGACGTGTAGGTTGCGATTTTCGCGCGCTACCTGAATGGCGTACGCCACGCTGTGGACGTCCTCATTTCTCTCCTTGGTTAAGTTGCTTACTTCCCAGCCATCTGGCAACTCGATCAGGAAATCATCCACCACCTCGTAGGGGAACCTCATGTAGACGGGGTAAAGACGTTCGCCACTTCCGAATAAGCCCTTCTCAGGAGCACTGAAAAGCCCGATCGGAAGCAGGGCATGGCGGCCTGCACGTGCAACCCATCCCGGAATCCTCAAACTTAATTCTGCCACCAGCGAGTCTGTCGCACTGGTCCAGTCGGGCCGGCTTAACAAATCCACTTCAACGGCCGCCGGCACATAGTTCTTCACTTCTTTTTCCAGACTCTCCCTGCGTTTTGCATCGTCTTCGTCGCGCAGATCAATTTTCCACTGGACCGACTCCAGTCCTGTAAATGTCAGCGTGAGTTTGCCTTCCAGGTCGCCATTGTCGGCAAGTTTGAATTTTCCATTTCTCTCGATGCGAGAGTCAGCACTTCGCGGGAGGGGAGTTTTCACCCAGGTTGGCCCTTCTCCGTCCAGAACCAGCCCCGGCACTCCCGTTTCTGGCCAGGGAAGCAGTCCGAAAGGCGTGAATGCTGCCCCGGGGTCGCAATATATTTCCTGGCCACCGATTCTTACTAGCACAACGCTGTTGCTCAATCCGCTGTCGTCCAGCAGGGTAGAGTCGAAGAAGCTATCAGATCGATCGGCGACCAGAACTCCCGACGCATCAAACCCGGCAGCACGCGCAAGCCCAAGGAAGAGCCACGTAAGCTCCGAGCCACTGCCGCGGGCTCTTTGCCACACTTGTTCTGCATTAGACGCAATTTTGTCTTGTTCTCGTTTCTGTTCCTTCTCCGTTCGGCGCACCTCATACGAGGTGTTCTTCATTTGCTGAATCGTGGCATAGATCCTTCGCAATTTATCGGCTGGCGAGGCTCCCGCAACCCCGATTTGTAACAGCGCGCTCTGCATTGCACGCTGCTTGTCAATAAATTTCTCCAGCTCAGCCGTGCGTTTCTTAGCAACAGTCTTCCAGAATCGTTCAGGATTGGTATCCACCGTTCCATCGCTGTAAATGAAGTCCACTCGCGCCTCTACTTCGTTCCTTGGAGGCATATCGTCTTCCGTACGCAAGGCCGGGACATCGAAGACGACCATCGCCAGACGACCATCAGCCGTTTGTTGTGGTTGTCCACTCAGAGCAGGCAAATTGTGATAGACCCACCTCAAACCAATAGATCGGTCAAGACGGCCAGGCATAAGCGTAAATCTTGCGATCTTGGTGAAAAGGTCTTGGCTCACAATCCACTGCGGCGCGGTGGCATAGCCACGCTTGAACTTGTAGGTAAACGAGTATTCAAGGATGCTGCCTACCTGTACGTCGGGAAAGGTGAAGACCTTCGCGAGCACGGTTTCCCGTCTTGATTTGACAATCTCTTTCTCGAACGCCTCGCCGTTGAAGGAAACTACACTTCCGTCAGGCTTGATAGTTCGAGCTTTCAGATATTCAACCGTTTGAAGTGACTTCACGAACGGTATTATGGTGTCAGCGTACCGGCGGCCTTCTTCGGTAAAAATTTTGATCCGGAAGTAATTGTCTTCATAGCCCTGTGCACCCGCGTTATCCTGACTCACCTGGCGATACAAAATGATGGCTGGAGCCCCTGGAGCCTTGAGTTCAAATCGCATCGCCAACTCGTCTGGCTGAACCGGCTGAAATCCAATCTCAAAGGCGGGACTTGGCAGGCAGAAGAGAAACAGCATTGCGGACAGGCGGGAAAACATTGGCCACTCTCCTGAGCTGAATTTCGCTCTGGAACGCAGCTAGTCAGCAAATGCCCGTGTAACGAGGGAAGCGCGAGTCACGACAGCTTCAAAGCTGAGACTATCTTGCGGTTGTTAGCGCCGGAGAGTCAAGGACATGGCGTCCTAAATTGATTGCACCCCTAACCTCAATGCTACGCCGGATTTGCATCCAGCGCGTGCTATAATTCGAGTTTCGCCTGCATTCATTTCGAGGCAACAGTGATCTCCTCTTCGGGCGAATCCTGCGCAATCAAAGTTCATTAAGGGCGAGGTTTCTCTATGTCTGGCCATTCAAAATGGGCCACAATCAAGCACAAGAAGGGCGCCTTGGACGCCAAGCGGGGCAAGATCTTTACCCGCCTCATCAAAGAAATTTCCATTGCCGCCAAGAACGGTGGCGGTGATCCGGATTCCAACCCGCGGCTGCGCACGGCAATCCTTGCCGCCAAAGCCGAGAACATGCCGGCGGACAACATCAAGCGCGCCATCCAGCGTGGTACCGGCGAGCTTCCCGGCGCTGTCTATGAAGAGTTCACTCTGGAAGGGTACGGTCCGGGAGGTGTCGCCCTGCTTGCTGAGATCAACACCGATAACCGCAATCGCACCGTGAGCGAGATCCGTCACGTCTTCAGCAAGAACGGCGGCAACATGGCCGAAGCCGGGGCCGTGTCATGGATGTTTCACAAGAAAGGCGACATCGTCGTCCCCAAGGGTGCCGCGAAAGAAGATGACCTGATGGGCATCGTCCTCGAAGCGGGTGGCGAAGACCTCAAGGACGATGGGGACAATTGGGAGATCCTGACGGATCCGTCGGCCTATGAAACTGTTCTGGAGGCCGTCAAGAAAGCCGGCATCGAGCCCGCCTCCGCCAGCGTGGCCATGATTCCGCAGAACTACATCAAGCTGGAAGGGCCGGCGGCCAATACCATGATCCGGCTCATGGAAGCTCTGGAAGAGCACGACGATGTGCAGAACGTGCATTCCAACTTCGACATCGATCAGAAGCTGCTCGAGGAAGTGGCCGGCTAGTTTTTCTTGCATTCAGAAATTGGGCGGGCCCGGCGCCCGCCTTTTTCATTTCCTACCGTCGGATTCGTGTTTTTCACAGAATTCACAATTGCGTTGGGCACAAATTCAGAGTAGAAGCAGCTAATCCCACCCACCACGGAGGAGGCCATGAAGGATCCTTATGCGGTCTTGTTGCAGAAGGAACGCGAAATGGAGCGTGTGCGGAACGAGGTGCAGGCGCTTCGCTCCATCGTTCCTCTGCTGGCCGAGGAAGAGTCGAAGGAGAATGTGCAACCCTCGGATTCATCGCTTGGCGATCGCAACCGCTGGCCGCTTCAGATGAAGTGAAAGCGGCGCCCGCGAAACAGCACAGCGCCGCCCTGTCTTGACCGAAATTTTACATTTGCCGGGCAAAGAAGTTGGTTCCAGTGCACTCGAATGAGCCTATAATCCGCTCAATATTCGGGGGCCTGCCATGAAGTTCTACGCTGCTTGCCTTCTCTCCGCTTTACTCCTTGCGCTTCCCAGCTATGCCCAACGTCGAGGTGGCGGAGGTCTGCCCTCCCCGAATCGTCCGAGTGCGAATGTCCCGCCCGGTTTTCCGAGTGCCCCGACCTCGCCTTTGGGCGGCCCCGTGTTTATTACCGGCAAAGTGGTGCTTGACGACGGAACGGAACTGACGGAATCGGCCAACATCGTGACCCTCTGCCGCTCCCAGAAGAAGGTCGAAACCCACACCGATTCACACGGCGGATTCAGCTTCCAGATTGGAACCCGAAACCAGCCCCCCAGCGGAGATGGAGTGAGCGATGCCGATTCCTCCTGGACGAACCAGGTGAATTCCCGTTCCGCGCAGCGGGATTGGCGAGATTGCGAGATACAGGCGACGCTCCCCGGATATATCTCGGAACTTGTGCCGCTCAGCGCCCGCATGAGTGGCAGCCAGAACAGCGACATCGGCCACCTGGTGCTGCGTCGGATGCAGCACGTTGATGGAACCAGTATCAGTGTTACCACTGCGAGCGCACCGGGGCCGGCAAAGAAAGCATTCGAGAAAGGGCGCGAGCAGGAACAAAAGGGAAAGTGGGAAGAAGCCCTAAAGTCCTTTGAGAAGGCGGTCGAAGTCTACCCGAAGTTCGCCGTCGCATGGTACGAACTCGGCAGGGTCCATCAGAAGAACAACGACCTGCCTGCGGCCAAGAATGCATTCCAGAAAGCCGCGGATGCCGATGGCTCTTATGTGAGTCCGCTCGACGGACTTGCCGGCATTGCCGCCCATGAAAAGCAATGGCAAGAACTGGTCAACACCACGGCGAAGCTGGTCAGCTTGAACGCGATGACCTTCCCCAATGCCTGGTTCCTGAATGGTGTTGGACACTTCTACCTGCAGGAGTATGCGTTAGCTGAAAAAAGCGCCCGGCAGGGGCTGAAGCTGGATGAGGCGCACAACTTCCCCAAGCTCGAGTATCTGCTGGGTATGGCGCTGGCTCAGGAGCGGCAGTATGTGGAAGCCGCACAACACATGCGGGCTTTTATTCAACAAGCCAAGAAGCCCGAGGAAATACAAGACGCTCAGAAGCAGCTGTCCACCATTGAACAGCTTTCGGCGAGCGCCGTGGCGGTCAAATAATCTGCACTCACTGAAGCGGCTCAGGGGAAATCCCTGGCCTGCTCCTTTTTGGTAAATAAAACGCGATATCCACATTGTTTTCATTCGAAAACAACCAGCAACTCTGATACCATCAGCCTCAATTTGAGGTTCCCTCCTTCCGAGATGGAAGGTTGCGGAATTGGCGTCCTGGTTCGTGCTCCCTCCCCTCGCCGGGCACGTGCCGGGCCAGCGTTGTGGGGTAGGAGAGCGTTGTGGGTCTTGCGGTGAGGCATGTTCGCAGAAGGGGGTCGCGCCGGTTCTGTTTCAACTGGCGGCTCGGGGCGGTTCTGGCTAGTCTCATCCTGCTGACGCTAGGGGGATGGCTGCTGGTTTCCCGGCGATCCGAAACCATCCTTGCGGAAGACGGCCCGTCTCCGTCCGCTGTCAGCTCCAACCAAAATCTCGCAAGCATGGCCGCGCAGCAAGCGCTCAGTCGGCCCAGTTCAACACGCCGGTCTGTCCGCGTGGTGTATCCCTATTCCATCGTTGCCGGAGGAGCGCGGGACAGCAAGGAGTTGCTGGCAGCCACCGCGCACGACCCCGTTGCCGCCCGCCATTACGCAGGATTCAACTTCCGCAAAGCCCGGGTAGTTCAGCTTGAAGAATCCAAGCTCGTCTATCTCTCCTATCGTTTGCACGACAAGGTGTACTGGACGAAGAAGAAAATCGCGCTGCACAAAGGCGAGAAGCTGCTGACCGACGGTAAGACAACGGCGCGCACACGTTGCGCGAACCAGGTTTCCGATCAGGCGAAGCCCGCGACTTCGCCCGAGGAACCGCCCGCGGAAAAATTTGACCAGCCCTACCTCGCGGATGGCGGCACGGCCATGCAGTCACCTTTTCCCAGCGACCTGAATTCAGCAGCCCTGCGGCATCTGGATGGACTCGGATTTGGCGAGGTTGGACCACCGCCCCTTTCCGGCTCGAACCTGTACGGGATCCAGGGTGGGCAAGGTTTTGGACCCTTGTTCCCGCCACCTTTGCCAGCGGCCGCCTGCGAACCGTCTGGGGTTGAATTCGGCGAAACCGGACCGGATGACGAGTCAAAGGAGACGGTATGTCCTCCCGGCCCTCCCCGTTCCCCAGGACCGCCCAGCCCTCCAGTTCCTGGTGGCGGGCCTCCCGCAACCGTTCCTGAACCCGGAACCATCGCCTTAGTGGGATCGGGAATTGCCGGGGTCCTGTACCGCTACCGGAAGCTTAAACGCCGAAACTGAGAACATCCCAGTACCTATGCGCAGTGCTACGACCGAAGTGTCGGCCTGATCTCGACAGGGCTGCTAGAATTAACTCACAGAGCAAACCATGAAGACGTTCGCCAGAACTGCTGTACTTGGCGTGTTGGTGTCGGCAGTGAGCACAATCCTGGTCGCCAGCGGGCCGCCCTCCACGGTGATCCGCAAAGTGTCGCTGCTCGGCACCGGCAATAATGTTGAGATCGAAGTCTCCGCCTCGCAGCCGGTAAATCCCCAGGCGCAGGTGCTGTCCAATCCCAATCGCCTGGTTCTGGACTTCCCCAACGCTTCGATGGCTTCCGGCTTGCGCGGTTTCAATTCTCCGCGAGGTCCTGTCAACGGAGTGCGCGTCGGCATTCTGACCAACAATCCTCCCGTAACGCGAGTGGTGGTGGACCTGAACACGCCGCGAGGTTATCGGCTGTTTCCCTCGGGGAACAACGTCATTGTGAAGCTGAACAACCCTGATGCAGCGGATTGGTTCGAAACCGAGTTCGAGGTGGTTGCCGATTCGCCAATGCCCCAGGCTCCGGTTCCGCCCCCAGCTCCCGCTCCCAAGGTGCAAGTGCGATATGACGGTGGACAGCTGAGCATCACCGCGAATAAGGCAACCTTGGCCGAGGTATTGTTCGAGATCCAGAGAAAAACCGGCGCCGACATCCCAATTCCAGCCGGAGCCGCTGCCGATCAGGTTGTAACCAATATCGGGCCCGTGCCGCCGGGCGCGGCGCTGGCAGCGCTGTTGAACGGGTCGCCGTTCAACTTCATTATGGTCGGTTCCGATCAGACGCCATCCCAACTGCGAAGTGTGTTGATCTTCCCGAAGGGCGGCACGCCTCCTCAGGTCGGCAACTCTACGCCGCAACTTACGCCCAGGCCAGCGGCGCCACAGGATGCGAATCCTGGAAATGACGGCGGCGCAGTGTTCAACGCCAGTCCGCCCATCAACGAGAACACCGGCCTGCCGGAAGAGCCCCAGCCTGACGAGACACCGCAGCCCGAGCAGCCGTCACCGCAATAAACTTGGTTTATTGGTGAATCAAACGGACCGGTACCGCGACCGAGCTGCCTTGCGTGATGGCGGGCGGGCTCAGGGACGAACCGCAGCCGAGTACATTGAGAATGTCTGCCTTCACGCAAGTGTTAGCACCTAATGGGCAGCCTGCGGTGTCCACTTTCTCGATGAATGCCTGAAGAAAACCGACGACGTTGACTTGTCCTCCTACAATGGGTCCGTTGAAGATAGGGATCGTCACGACAGAATTGCTGGTGGAAATATTGTCGCCACTCTTGATTTTGGCGGCGCCTTGCACGAGTGGATTCGCGCTTCCGGCGGTGATGGTGTAAGGCGCTGTCGAGCTCGGAGGCACCCATGCATCTTGGCCCTGCCCTAACCCGAAACTGGCCGCATGGATCAGGCACTGAACGCCAGCACGAGTATCGCTGTCCACCATCCCTTTCTGCGCGGTAACGTCCACAGCTGCGTTGGCAAACCCGCCTCCACAGGTGTACACGGTGCTCACATCACAACATTCGATGCTTTGCTCGAAATTGGATGCCCCCACGCAATTGGGGCAGAGATTGTTAGTACTTGCGCTAGTTACGGCTGGTACAAACTGCCCTGGGCCAGGAGTTACTGCACAATTTGAGCCGAGGCAGGC
This sequence comes from Terriglobales bacterium, assembly GCA_035652095.1. Taxonomy (GTDB): domain Bacteria; phylum Acidobacteriota; class Terriglobia; order Terriglobales; family Acidobacteriaceae; genus DASREM01. Next base: position 248,918 of record DASREM010000013.1, read on the forward strand.
ATTAGTCAAGAGTATCGACTCAGACCCAGCGCTTGTTGGGGTGGTTACCGCGCCTGTCGTCGGGTCAACAAACGACGTCCCTGTGTTCGGATCCGTGTTCGGAATCAACCACGGCTTTACGCACTTAGGTTGGATCGGAACAGTGGAAGTTGCGCCGCCCGCCTGCGCGTACGCGGGATTGTAGGCCTCCGCAATCGCCTTTGCGCTGACTTGGGCCAGCTGATATCCCCAGATCTTGGCAAAAAAAGTTGGCAGATTGTCGCGTTTGAGATTGACCGTGACCTGCGGGTTTCCCTGCGCGCTAAAGTCAAAGATGGGAGCGCCGCTCAGAACGGGAGCACCACCGCTGACCGAATTTTGCGCCACGGTGGCGGTGATGACCGTGGTGGCCGTACTCTGAGCCAGGGCCTGCAGCGCGGGATTGGTCGGGTCCGTAGTGACGCCGGTATCCACGAAAACTTTGGCGCCCGCGATGGCTGCCGCATCTGCGGCGCGCTGAATCTCGCCGCTGGCCACATACAGCGTTACTACGTCGATGGCCAGTGCAGCCAGTCCAAGGATTACCACCATCGAAACGGCCACCAGCAGAATCGTCTGTCCGCGTTCGCTGCGACGTGTGTGGGCACGCAATCTCATAGATTAGTTAGGATTGGGGACTACAGCATCGGTCGAAATCTGCGTGACTCCAGCGTAAGTCGCGCCCTTCACCAGCAGTTGAATCACACGGTTGAAATGCCAGGCGAAAGGATAGCTGATGGTGACGTGAGTCGCGATCACATTCACCGGATTGTTTATGTTTGCCAGCGTCACTGGAAACGAATAACCGCGCTCGATGGTGAGCGTGAGAGTCCCGGGGCAACCGGAGTTCGCCGTAAACGTCCAGGCCAGAGTTCCGCTCGGCGTCGCAGCCGCGCTGCCGAGCGCGCAATCATTGATCTGTGCCGATACCAGGTAACGCGACACGTCGTCTCGCATGGCAAGGACTGAGGTCGGAGTGGGCTGGGTCAGGTCGTCAGTCGGCAGCGACGAGCCGAACCGCGCCGCACCACGCACCGCGTTATTGAGTTTCTGCTTCAGGTTGAACGCGGTCCCAAAATCGAACATACCAATTACGAATACCACCAGGAGCGGCAATGCGACGGCGAATTCCAGCAAGTTCGAACCCATGGTGTCGCGCACCAGGCGTCGAATTGTGCGTCGGAGTTCTCGCGCAAGCTGCACTCAGTTTTCTCCTTCCATCTGGATCTGCGCGGTGAGTGGAATTTGCTGCGAACCAAGTGGCAGGTTCAGGGGATAGGGATACTGGAACGTGACCACCACACCACAGGCCGGAGGGCCGGTAGGCGGCCCGCTGATCGGCTGATTTAACTGCACGTTGTAGAAATAGCAGATCTGGGGAACGTTTGGACCCGTAGTCGGCTGGACACAGGACGCCGCTCCCCCGCTGCAAGCAGCGTAGCTCGCACCGATGTTGGGCACCACTAAATTGGGGTCAAGCCGTGAAGCCTGGAGCGCAACGCGCACCTGGTCGGCAACCTGGTCCACGCCAAGAGGCTGGTTGCCGCAAGTGGCACAGCTTGCCGTCACTGCCGCGCGCGCCCCCTGGCGCGCCGCCTGATTGATGGTCGCATACACATTCATGGCGCGACCGACCCAGTAAATCCCCAGCAGCAGGGTGAAGACGATCGGCAACACCAGCGCTGCTTCCGCGATCTGCGAAGCCGCCGTCTCTCGCCGAAGCCTGGCCAGAACACGCACCTAAAGACCTCCCCAGCGAGTACGCAGTGTATAAAAAATATCTGCCAATGCCATGGCGACGCCGAACGGCACCCTGGATGATTCAGGATTGTCCAACGAAAACTCCCGTCCTGGAAGATGGAGCGTTAGATACGCTTTGAGGATCTGCCAGACGTTGCGGGCGGTCTGCCGCACCCGCTTTGTCCAGATAATCAAACCCAGCGCCATCAGCCCGGCAAACACAATTGTAATCACAAGCACATCCAGAAAGGGAGTGGGTCCCAGGAACGCCCCCAATGCCCCGGCGAACTTCCAGTCACCCGCGCCCAGGCTGCGCGCAAGCACGAAAGGAAGCAGGAGCACGAGCCCCAACCCGGCGCCCAGCAGGGAGACGCGGGCGCCTCGCCATCCCGCAAGCCATGAGTTCATGGCGACGCCAACCAGGAGGCCGGAGACGGTGAGCCAGTTGGGAATGCGGCGGGTGCGCCAGTCGCTCCAACCGGCGATTGCTGCAAACAGTGCAGCCACGATCCAAGCTCCCTCTCTCAACAAGCGAGGCGCGCCACCGGCGGGCACGTGAGCAGGTACGGGAAGGGATGCGAAATCAGCATGAGAGTTGCGGCCAACGGGAGGCCAGCCAACATGATGGGCGGATTCTCACACAGCGGGAAAGCCAAGTCAATGAGACCAGCTAGAAGCGGACCCCCTGCCCTGAGCGCAGCCGCGGAAGAACCTTGCGGTCCGAACCGCCCGCCTTTCCGAGCCGAATTCTTGTGTCGCCGTGCTTATGGGTCCGATCAATTGTTTGAATTTCAAATCCCAGGCTTGCTTTGTTATTAATACCTACATAAGTACAGTGCTGAACTACGAATCGACGGAAGTGAACGCCATGATACCGCAGCACCGAAGAAAGCGAGACGGGTCAGGCCGCACACCGCGCATCGCGCCCGACCAGATGCTGGACGCGCTATTCGCATTGGATTGCATGGTTGTGGAACTCTCCATGCGCGTCTACAACGTCTCTCGACGCGAGCGGTTCATTCTGCGGAAACAGAATCGGCGCCTGCATGACGCCTTTAGAAAACACCTGCCCCGACACATGGCGCTGTTTCGAACGCGAAGTTAGGTCCCGGCCTGACTTTCAAAGACTAAGATCCCACTCATTCCGGGTTCGCGGGTCCCCGCGAATGAGTGGGATATCTTTTCAGGTCAAACTACGGAGTGGACATTTTTGTCTGCTGCAACGCTACCGTCTGCCATTTTCCACCCTTTTTTACATAGACCCGGGTGAACATGGCTTGACCTGTTGCATCTTTGCCGCCCATCGTGCCTTTCACGTCGGCTTTTCCGGTCACTACGGCGGTGTTGCCGTAAACCCGGACCTTCATGTCTGAAATATCGTCTTGCGTAAGCTTAATGCCACCGGACTTGATGGCATCCATCATCTGCTTCTTGTCCGACATCTCACCGTTTATGTTGATCAGGCTGTAGTCGTCTGCGGTTTGCTTGTCGAGCGTGTCCATGTCCGCTTTTAGGACAGCGGCGGCACGGTCCATCTCTAACTTCTTAATCTGCTCTTCCACGCTTTGGGCATACCCGAAAACGCTCGAAGCTGCGAATACAAACAGCGCGGCAGTGACGAATGAAGAGATTCTTCGATTCATGCGAGTGGCTCCTGTTTTTACGGAATCGGACGAACGCTTACCCGGGATTGGGGACGAGCGTATTTCCTGGCCACGGGAAGTGTCAAGCAGCCACTGTCCTTCTTGGGTTGTGCCTAGTCTTTGACGTGCAAGCCGGGGTCCTTGCACGGTGAGGATCCCTGCGGAGGCGGTCCTCCGAAAAGACTGGAATAAATGTTGTATTTGAAGTAGCCCTTCACGAATGCCGGACCGGAACGGACGGTGCTGCCTTTGAGCAAGGGAAAGGTGAACAGTGGTTGCCCCTGGGCATCGCGGAATGGCGTCCCTGGCGCAGGGTTGCTGCCTGAACTTGGGAAGACAATGGTGTAGTTATTGTCCTGCGTAGTCCAGGCCAGTTGGTCCCGGCCCCGAATGCTGAGATAGGGATCAGCCGTGGTGTCGCAGGTAGCGATGACTACGGGCACGTCGGCAAGTGGAGTCGTCGTTATGCGAGAGCACGCCGGCAGGATAGAACAGAGTAATGCGATGAGCCCAGTCCAGAGGAGTCTTTGCATAAGTCACACCTCAAGGGGCCGATTCGATGGTGCAGGAACCCTAATCGCAAGATGCATAAGTGTCAAGGAATTTCGACGTGAAGCGCCCATCTGGTTGGGAGGCAAAGGCCAGATATCAACGAAAACAACGGAGTTAGGGGTTTATGTACGTACAAAACAAACAGTACAAATGTTCCCGCGGGAACATTTCTGCCAAGGCTGGAACGCTAGAACGCGTCAATCCCCGTGATCTGGGAGCCGATAATCAGCGTATGAATGTCCTGGGTTCCCTCGTAGGTCTTCACCGACTCCAGGTTCATCATGTGGCGCATGATGGGGTAGTCATCGGCAACACCGTTGGCGCCCAGGATGTCACGTGACAGGCGCGCACATTCCAGAGCCATCCACACGTTGTTCCGCTTGGCCATCGAGATGTGATAGTGCTGAGCCTTGTTCTGATCTTTCATCCTGCCCACTTGCAGAACCAGAAGTTGGGCCTTGGTGATCTCGGTGATCATCCAGGCGAGTTTTTCCTGTACCAGCTGGTGCGAGGCGATGGGTTGATCGCGAAATTGTTTTCGCAGCTGGGAATATTGCAGAGCGCAGTCATAGCAGGCCATGGCCGCTCCGACTCCGCCCCAGGCAATTCCGTAGCGAGCCTGGTTCAGGCACATGAGTGGAGACTTCAAGCCGTCGGACAGGGGAAGAAGATTCGACTCCGGGATGCGCACGTCCTGCAATGACAGTCCGGAGGTGACCGAGGCGCGCAGCGACCACTTGCCGTGAATGTCTTCAGCTTTGAAGCCGGGGCGATCGGTCTCGACCAGAAAGCCGCGAACTCTGTTGCCTTCGTCTTCGACCTTGGCCCAGATGACGGCGACATCGGCGATGGTGCCGGAGGTGATCCACATCTTCTCGCCGTTCAGAACATATTCCTTGCCGGACTTGCGCGCGCGGGTGCGCATGCCGCCGGGATTGGATCCGAAGTCGGGCTCGGTCAATCCGAAGCAGCCGAGTTTCTCGCCCTTCTGCAGGGCGGGAAGCCAAGTCTGTTTCTGCTCGTCGCTACCGAACGCGTAGATGGGATACATGACGAGCGCCGATTGCACGCTGACGAACGAGCGGACGCCGGAGTCGCCGCGTTCCATTTCCTGCATCACCAGGCCATACTCGACGTTCGACATGCCGGCGCAGCCGTAGCCTTTGAGTGAGGCGCCGAAGAATCCGAGCTCGGCCATCGGCTTGACCAGCTCGCGGGGGAAGCGTCCGGCTCGGTTGCACTCTTCAATGATTGGAACGAGATTGTCTTCGATGAACTTGCGCGAAGTGTCGCGCACCAGGCGTTCGTCGTCGCTGAGCAGGGAATCGAACTCAATAAAATCCACACCGCGAAACTTGATGGCTGCCATAGGTTCTCTTGCGGCGACGTTCGTCGCCGGGGAAACCTTCGAGGCTAACAAAGGGGCTGGGGCGCGTCAAACCGTTGTCGGGAAGTCTCACTTCTGGTTGCATTTATCAGAAATTCACCCGTTTGTAACCGTCCTTTAACAATTCGAAAGTACAACCAGACAAAACACATTATCAGGAGGGTCTAGTGATTCGTCGCATTGCGCTTTTGTGTGTCGCTCTGGCGTTACCGGCGGTAGGGCAGACCACGACGTTGAACGGGGCGGGCGCAACATTTCCTTATCCGATTTATTCCAAGTGGTTCAGCGAGTACCACAAAGCTCATCCCGATGTGGAGATCAACTATCAATCCATCGGCAGCGGCGGCGGAATTCGCCAGGTAGTTGCAGGCACCGTGGACTTCGGCGCCAGCGACGGTCCCATGAGCGATCAGCAATTAGCGGAATACAAGAACGGAAAACTGTTCCACATTCCTACGGTGCTGGGCGCGGTGGTTCCTGCCTATAACGTGCCGGGCGTCAGCGGCGATCTGAAATTCACGCCGGAGGCGCTGGCGGGCATTTTCCTGGGGAAGATCACGAGCTGGAACGATCCGGTCCTGGTCAAGGCTAATCCGGGAGTGAATCTGCCGAACCAACCTATTGTTGTGATTCACCGCTCTGATGGGAGCGGAACCTCTTTCATCTTCACCGACTACCTCTCCAAGGTGAGTTCAGACTGGGCCAGTTCGGTAGGTAAGAATACCTCGGTCAAGTGGCCCGTCGGCTTGGGTGGCAAAGGCAACGAGGGTGTAGCGGGAATGATTCGCCAGATGCAGGGCGGGATCGGATACATCGAACTGATCTACGCGGTGCAGAACAACATTCCCTACGGGATGGTGAAGAACGCTTCGGGGGAATTCGTGAAAGCCAGCCTGGCCAGCGTAACTGCGGCGGCGGCTTCGATGAAAACCATGCCCGCCGATTTCCGGGTTTCGATCACGAATGCCCCGGGCAAGGACTCCTATCCGATCTCGAGCTTCACATGGCTCCTGATCCCGGAAAAATCGAAAGACCCGAACAAGGGAAAAATCCTGAACGGCTTTCTAAACTGGATGCTGGACGATGGTGAGAAGATGACTTCGCAGCTGACCTACGCCCCCTTGCCGGACAGCGTGTCGGCAAAAGTGCGGGAGATGATCAAGCAGGTGCACTGATTCGAATTCGCGGCATCGAAATGATCGATTGCGCCGGCCTGGGGCTGGCGCATTTTATTGGGGGCCACGACGGGTTCGAGGATGATCTATACTACTGCTTCGACGATGAAGCGGATTCTGGGTTTTCTTGCCGTCGTGGTACTGGTTACGCCGCTTTTCGCGGTGGAGGGCTCATATCTGGACGGAACCGTCGTCGATGTTCAGAAAAAAGTTGGCACTCGGGTCTTGTATTACATCGTAAACACTCCAGTGACGCGGGACGACCCGTATTATGAAGTGCAGGTGAGGGTGCGGAGTACGCTGTACACCGCTCGGTACATGCCGATTCATGAAGACGATTCCTTCGCGGCAGACTACGTACCTGACAGCAAAATTCAGGCGCGAGTGGACAAACGGCACCTCTTCCTGAAGCGAGTGGGCGGCAACGATTTCGACCTGATCATAGTGAAACGCGCTCCGGCCGAACCCGAAAAGGCGACGGCGGACGGTGCGCCTGCCAGGTAGTATTCCGGCCGGATGAACAGTTTTTCAAGACCCCTGCAAGGATTTCAATCCAGATGCGCGCTCTGCTCGACAATCCAGCCTATTACATAAACCGCGAGGCCTCATGGCTCGAATTCAACCGGCGAGTGCTGGAGGAAGCCGAAGACGTCAATAATCCGCTGCTGGAACGGCTGAAGTTCTTGTCAATCAGCGCCAGCAACCTGGACGAGTTTTTTGAAGTAAGAGTTGCGGGGTTGGTGCAGCAGATCGAGGACGGCTACAGCGAAGGGGGGCCCGACGGACTCAACCTTCTGGACAAGCGCGACCTGGTATCGAAAGTCACACACGACTTCGTGGAGGACCAGTATCGTTGCTGGAACGAGCAACTCAGGCCGCTGCTGACGGAGCAGGGCATTCGCGTGCTGGGTCTGCACGAGTTAGACGCGAAGGCCAAGGCTTTCGTGGACGACTACTGCGAGCGGGAACTGGATCTGCTGCTGACCCCGGTTACAGTAGACCCGGCGCATCCTTTTCCGCGGGTCATCAATAAGGCGCTGTGCGTGGCTTTCCTGCTGCGGCGGAGACGCCGCTCTTCGACAACTTACACTGGCGTGGTCACGGTGCCCCGGGCTTTGCCGCGACTGGTGCGGCTGCCCTCGGAGGGAACGACAGATTTCATATTCCTCGCCGACCTGGTGTCGTATCACGCATCGCGGATGTATCACGGCTACGACATCGTTTCCTCGGCTGCATTCCGGGTGACGCGGAACAGTAACCTGTACCTTGCTGAGGAAGAGTCCCGGAGCCTGCTGGAGTCGGTGCGCACGGAATTGCACAACCGCCGCAAGGGCGATGCGGTGCGCATGGAGATCGAGTCGGATGCGGACCCGGAGATTGTGGAGCGGTTACGCACCAATTTCGAGATCGAACCGTGGCAAGTTTTTCCGGTGAATGGGCCGGTGAACCTGTCGCGTCTGTTCAATATTTATGAACAGACGGAGCGGCCTGAGCTGAAGTTCAAGCCTTTCGCGCCGCGCGAGTTGCGCCTGACGGCGAAGTCGCAAGATCTTTTCGAGGAATTGCGGCGGCATGACGTGCTCTTGCACCATCCTTTCGATTCCTACGACGCAGTGGTGTCGTTCATCGAGGCGGCCGCCGAGGACCCGCGTGTGCTTTCCATCAAGCAAACGCTATATCGCACCAGCGAACACTCGCTGATTGTGCCGTCCTTGATTTCGGCGGCGGCGCGAAAAGAAGTGACCGCCGTGGTGGAGCTGAAGGCGCGGTTCGATGAAGCCTCGAACATCCGCTGGGCCCGTGACTTGGAAGACGCCGGAGTTCAAGTCTTCCATGGGCTGGTAGGCTTGAAGACACACTGCAAATTATCGTTGCTCGTGCGACACGATTCCGACGGAGTCACCCGCCGTTACGCACACCTGGGTACCGGGAACTATAACGCGACTACAGCGAGGATTTATACCGATCTGAGCCTGTTGACGGCAGACCCCGAAATGACGGGAGCGGTTCACGATGTGTTCAGCTTTCTGACAGCGTATGCCGAACATCCGAACTATGATCCGTTGCTGGTTGCGCCGCTATCGCTGGCGGAGAAGATGCTGGAACTGGTGGAGCGGGAAACCGAGCATGCACGGCACGGCCGCCGGGCACACATCATTGCAAAGATGAACGCGTTGCTCGACAAAAACATGATTGCGGCGTTGTATCGCGCATCGCAGGCCGGGGTACAGATCGACCTGATCGTCCGCGGGATGTGCGCCTTGCGACCGGGAGTCCGGGGAGTGAGTGACCGCATTCGGGTTCGAAGCATCGTGGGCAGGTTCCTGGAGCACAGCCGCATTTTCTACTTTGCAAATGGCGGCGAAGATGAAGTCTTTATCGGCAGCGCCGACTGGATGCCGCGGAACCTGTATGAGCGGGTTGAAGTAGTTTTCCCGATCAAAAACCCGCTGTTACGGGAGCGGATCGTGCACGAGATCCTGGATGTTTATCTCGCCGACAACGTCAAGGCGCGATTGCTGCAGAAAGACGGCAAGTATTTGCGGGCGTGGAAAGCGCAAGGCAAGCGGAAACCCCCGTCCGGAAGCGCGGCTTTCAATGCCCAGGAATTTCTGATTGGCCTTGCGGAAGGCAAGCAGAGCATGGAGGTAATTCCGCCTCCGCAGCAGCGGCGAAGCAAGCGAATGAGCATGGGAAAGGAACGGTAAAGCACGATGGTGGTTTATTTTCTCCGCCACGCCAGCGCCGGCGAGCGGGTGAGCAATCCGAAGAAGGACGAGAAAAGGGCACTGGATAAGAACGGCATCGAGCAATGCGGTGAAGTTGGCCGGGCCTTGGCGGCTCTCGATGTCCACGTGGATGCAATCATCTCCAGTCCGCTGAAACGAGCCACGCAAACTGCATCTCTGGTCGGCAATGAACTGAGCTACGAAGGGAAGTTGCAGTTGGAGGATGGGCTGAAGCCGTCAGCCGCTTATGCCGATTTTCGGAAGATGCTGGAGAAATATTCGAAACTGGAGAGCGTCATGGTGGTCGGGCACAATCCCAACTTGAGCGAGTTTCTGGGACGTGCGATTAGCGAGCCAGGTGGACAGGCAAATACCGACTTGAAGAAAGGCGCTATCGCCAGGGTAGAGCTTTCCCGAACCTCAGGCGTGCTGCAATGGATGTTCACACCGAAGATCGTGCGAACGGTTCAAGCGGCGGCCGCGGAAAGTTCACGTCCGAAAACCTCGCGAAAGTAGTTCTTTTCCTTCTCTACTGCCCAAAGTTCCAGATCGACGCTGGCCCGCCGCTTGGCGACGAGCGTGAGTTGCACCTGGCCATCGTGAAGGCGGATTTTTGCGTCGCGCACGGCATTGCCGCGGCCCAGGTTCAACGCCCTGGCCAGGCGGAGCAGCAAGGAGGCGCGGCGCACCTGTTCCCGATCACCGGGGCTCAAAACCTTCATGGCCGCGTCGCCTGGAGCGGGGACGGACTTTCCCAAATAACGCGCGATCGCCGCGATAATGCGGCGCTGGGCCGGAGTGTATCCCAGGATTTCCGAGTTGGAGATGATGTAGTAGGTATGGCGATGCCTGCCGTTTCGGTTCACGTAGTCTCCGACCTCGTAAAGCATGGCAGCCGCGCCGAGCCACTCTCGATATTCAGCCGGCAGACCATGCAAAGGCTTCAAGGCGGAGAACAGAAGCATGGCGGATTCGCGCACTGCCTGCGCGTGGGCGATATCAACGTGGTAATGGCGGACTGCTTCGCGAATGGAGTCCGCGCGCTCAGAGGCAATCTGTTTGCCTGACCTGGTGCTGCGATCGTATTCCGCCGCCATTTGGGCGAGCAACCCATCACGAAGGCCGAGCGGCGAATAGCGGAAACCGTTCAGCGAACAGCGTTCCAGGATTTCTGAATACACCATGGCGCCGGCGACGATGATTTCGGCGCGCCGGGGACCGACTCCCGGCAGCTTGCGCCGTTCGGCGATGGGCAAGCGGGAGAGTGTTCGGGCAAGGCGGGTCATTTGCGCTCGCGATACCGCTGTGCTGCGTGATCCCTTGGTCTTATAGAGTCCGTGAGAGGCCCCGGCCAGGGAGGCGGCCGTGCCGGAGGTGGCAAGAACGACCTTGGGGCGCGCGCGCACCACCCGGTCTTCGATCCTGCGGATTTCGCGTTCGACAAAGCTGCGCAGCCGCAGCAGTTCGGATTTGCGCGGAGGATCATGCTGCAAGAATTCGTTGGTGAGGCGCACGGCGCCGAGCGGGAGACTCACCGTGTCTTTGATATGACCCTGGTTGGAGACGGTCAACTCGCAACTGCCGCCGCCCAAGTCAATCATCAGGACCGTGCTGTTGACGTGGAACGACGAGATCAATCCCAGGTGGATGAGGCGGGCTTCTTCCAACCCGGAAATGATCTCGACTGTCCACCCGGTGGTCGAACGGACCCACTCCAGGAATGCTTTGGAGTTGCGCGCGTCGCGCAAGGCGCTGGTTCCTACCACACGTACGAGGTCACAACCTTCCTTCTGGACGGACCGGTGAAACCGGCGCAAAACTTTGACCGTGTCGGCCATGGCTTCCGGGGACAGGATTCCGGAGCGAAATACGGATTCACCCAGGCGGGTGACCTCGCGGTCTTCGTGAATCTGTGTGAGGCGGCCACGAGTCAGCCGCGAAATTTTGAGGCGAACGGAATTCGATCCGATATCGACAGCCGCCAGAGTTGGCATAAGGGCGGATCACAGTGTACAGCGAGATTTGCCGTGGACGGAGAATCGGCGTGCTGCGATGGGCATCTCCTAGGCGATCGCGCTGCGCGCTTTCATAGGTCCAGATGGTCTTGAAGGCTTGCGTGTCTCAACCCGGGAAGAGAACTGGGCCCTGGCACGACTCAGAACATCGACCGCCTGAAGAAATTTGTTCCTGGTGATGGCTCGCAGGGTGGAAAGTAATCCCGATTGCGGAGCGGATGCGAAGAACCTGCCGGCTTTCTCAGTGAGTTTCAGCCAGTCGTGCCAATCTCCGATGGCGTCCTGCACCTGCTTCAACTCAGCGGCAATTTCGCAGGCGCGCGGATTTTCGGGACACAGTTCCGCCAGGTAGCGAACCCGTTTGCCGAGAATCCGGTATTGATGAAGGGTGGCTTCGGTAATGGGAGAAGGGTCGCGAGTGAGGTCTTCGAGTTGACGCAATGCCGGCCGCAGCGGATCGGCATCCGGGGGCAAACGTTTCGAAGCGCGCCCCAGTCGTTTGCCCAACTCTCGCAGTGCCTTGGCGTCGAAAGCAGAAGCGAGTCGTGTCTCGCGCTCCAGACGCTCAGCGCACAGAGCCTGGAGCAGTTCCGCCTTGCGAGCGCGGTCTTCCGGGATGCGAAGATTTCGCAGGGTGGAGATCTGGACATCAAGATCGCGCAACTTGCCGGCTTTCTTGCGCAAGCGAGCCAACAGAGCGAGCAGCTTCTTGTCGTTGCCGGAAGGGTGGGGAGCCAACCCTTCGAGAAGAGCTTCGACGCGGCGGCTAAGGGTACGAAATTTGTGGACGTACTCAGGCTTCGGCTTCCCGGCAAGTTTCGTGACTTGCCGACTCAACTTGCGAAACGCGAGCGCATTACGATCTCGAGGTTCGTTCATAGCTTGTCGCTGAAGCATCCAGAAAATACTCGCCGCGAGCCATCCTTGCAAGAGCAGCTTTGGGAAGACTGCCACCAGGCAAGGTGGCATTTTAACACTCCTGTAACACGTTTCTGCTAGCGTCAAGCGGATGGCTAACCAAGCATTGGGAGCGCCTCAGCTTCCTGGTCCAAAGGTCACAAGAATGACAGTAGCGGAACGAGCGCAGTCATCCCCTCTGGCCGGAGCAGGGACCAGCCGAGTAGCCGACGCTCTATTCCAGGGCGCGATGCTGGCGTGCGGGTTATCTGTGCTTGCGTTGGTGGGGTTGATCATCTACGAGCTAGTCACCAAATCCAGCCTGTCCTGGCATGCTTTCGGATGGAAGTTCTTCTTCGCCAGCGACTGGGACCCGGTGAATGACGAGTACGGGGCGTTGCCCTTTGTTTTCGGGACGATCGTTTCTTCATTGGTAGCGTTGGCGCTTGCAGTTCCGCTGGCGGTCGGCGTAGCGATTTTTATCACCGAGATGTCGCCCCGCTGGCTGCGCGGGCCGCTGGCATTTACCACGGAACTTCTGGCCGCCATCCCCAGTGTCATTTACGGATTGTGGGCGATATTCGTGCTGGTTCCGCTACTCCGGGCTTATGTGGAGCCTTTTCTGGGTCGCTATTTTGGATGGACAGGTCTGTTCGAAGGTACGCCTTACGGGATCGGCATGTTGGCTGCGGGAATTATCCTGGCAATTATGGTAGTGCCCATTATCTCCGCCATCACCCGCGAGGTGATGACGGCGGTTCCGCAACAACAACGCGAGGCGGTTTTGGCCCTGGGCGCGACCCGGTGGGAGATGGTCCGAACCGGAGTCTTGCGCAACGCCCGAGCCGGCATTCTGGGTGGAATCATACTCGGGCTGGGTCGCGCGCTGGGCGAAACCATGGCGGTCACGATGGTCATCGGCAATCGGGCGGAAATCGCGAAATCCCTGTTTGCGCCCGGTTATACCATGGCCAGCGTGATTGCGAACGAATTCAGCGAAGCCACTGGCGACACGTACCTGAGCGCATTGGTGGAAGTAGGCCTGGCTTTGTTTCTGGTAACCATCATCGTGAACATTCTTGCCCAGGTGCTGGTGTGGAGCGTGACACGCGGTATGCCTGCCAGGAGCAGCACGTAAATGTCAGCCGTCCTCCCCGAAATCGAGTTGAAACCGATCGGTCTAGGCCGGCGGCTTGCGAATGGCTTGATGACCGCCGCTGCCGCCGCGGCGGTGCTGATCGTGCTGTTGCCTTTGGGAGCGATTTTCGCCTACCTGTTGTACAAAGGCATTGGATCTCTCAACTGGTCCTTTCTGACGCAGACTCCCAAGCCTGTCGGAGAAGCTGGCGGCGGTATGGCGAATGCCATTGCTGGATCGGTCCTGATCCTCGGGATTGCCAGTTTGATCGGAGTGCCGGTTGGCATTGGGGCGGGAATTTATCTCGCGGAATATGGACGCGATCGGCTGGGGAATCTGATCCGCTTTACAGCAGATGTGCTGAACGGAGTGCCGTCGATCATCATCGGAATCGTGGCCTATGGGCTGGTGGTTCTGCGGCAAGGGCATTTTTCCGCGCTCGCAGGCGGCGCTGCGTTGGCCATCATGATGGTTCCGACGATTACCCGGACCACCGAAGAGATGCTCCTGCTGGTGCCTTTAGGCGTGCGCGAGGCAGCGTATGGTCTGGGAGTTTCGCGCTGGCGGACAACATTGTCCATCACGTTGCGCACTGCGACCTCAGGTGTGATCACTGGCATCATGCTGGCCTTTGCCCGGATCGCCGGCGAAACAGCGCCCCTGCTGTTTACGGCGTTCGGAAACCAGTACTGGAACTGGAACATCAATCAGCCGACGGCTGCTTTGCCTCTGCAAATCTTCACCTATGCAATTTCGCCATTTGACGAGTGGCATCGGCAAGCGTGGGCGGGGGCGCTGATCCTGATTGTCCTGATCGTGATATCGGTGAGCGCCGTGCGCTTGGCGGCCAATCGGGGAATGCTCAAGGGAGCGAACTAAGTTATGGGCGTCGGCATTCAAGTGGAGCATCTGAATGCATGGTTTGGAAAAACCCATGCATTGAAAGACATCAACATGAAAGTTGCTCCCAATCATGCCACGGCGGTGATCGGGCCATCGGGATGTGGAAAGTCAACTTTCGTGCGCTGCCTGAACCGGATGCACGAGACGATCCCGGAAGCGCGCGCCGAAGGCAGAGTCACCATCGGAGACCTGGACGCTTACAACGGCACCCCAGCAGTGCAGGTGCGACGGCGGATCGGAATGGTGTTTCAGAAGCCGAACCCGTTCCCCACCATGTCGATTTACGATAATGTAGCCGCCGGCTTGAGGCTGAATGGGTTTCGTGACCGCAAGCGGCTGGATGACATTGTAGAGAGGTCATTGAAGGCTTCGGCACTCTGGGATGAAGTGAAGGACATTGCCAAAAAGAAATCAGGAGCCAGCCTGTCCGGTGGACAGCAGCAGCGCTTGTGCATTGCGCGGGCCCTGGCAGTCGAACCGCAAGTCCTGCTGATGGATGAGCCCTGCTCGGCCCTGGACCCGATTTCCACGGGGAAGATCGAAGAACTGATCTTTCAATTAAAGGAAAGGTTTACCATTGTTATCGTGACGCACAACATGCAACAGGCGTCGCGAGTGGCGGAGTTTACCGGGTTTTTCCTGTTGGGAAGCCTGATCGAGTTCGACAAGACCGAAAAGATTTTTACGAATCCGTCGGACAAGCGGACGGAAGACTACATCACAGGCAGGTTTGGATAATGCGCACACGTTTCCAGCAAGGACTGGACGACTTACGACAGCGGCTGCTGCGAATGGGGGGACTGGCGGAGCAGGCCGTGGATCGCGCTTGCCAAGCCTACATCGAGCGCGATCTCGCGCGCTGCCACATGGTGCTGGAAGGCGAGTCGCAGATCAACGCGGCTGAGCGGGACATTGATGAGCAGGCTTTCGATCTGCTGGCCATGCAGCAACCCATGGCAGTGGACCTGCGCTTCATACTCGCGGTCACCAAGATTAACTCCGACCTGGAGCGCGTAGGCGACCAGGCGGTCAACATCGCCGAGCGGGTGATGGATATGGTGGACCTGCCAAAGGTGGATCTGCCGGTGGATATTCCCCGCATGGCGGCGGCGGTTTCGGCGATGGTACGGCGATCGCTGGAATCGTTCATTGAAGGCAAGGCGGAACTGGCGCAGGCGGTCCTGGAAATGGATAACGTGGTGGACCGGATGCGCGACGAGGCGTTTATTTCGCTGGTGAAGACCATGAATGAACGACCTGAGGCCACGCGACAGGCACTGGATTCGCTGCTGGTTGCACGGAACCTGGAGCGGGTGGCAGACCATGCCACCAACATCGCAGAGGACGTGATCTTCTGGGTGCGAGGCGCCGATGTGCGCCATAACGCCCCGCAAGAGTCTACGTCTGTGTCTGAAGTGCGGGACATCCCTTAGGCACGTAAGATGAGTTTGAACCGGCCGGTCAGGAAACTGACCGGTTTTCTTTTTGTGTCGGCCAATGCTCTAATGCTACGCAACGGAGGAACCGTGAAGCGCACTCTGGGAATTCTTGCGAGCGTACTGATTGCAATGGTGACCCTGCTACTGGCGAAGCAACCTGCCAAGACGGACCAGGTCGGCCTGCCCACCACCAAGATATTGCGCAAGCCATCCCCAGGGCGCTTGGGCCCGGTGAATAGTTTTCCGGTCACCATTGCGTTGAGTCCGGACGGACGCTTCGCGGCCCTGTTGAGTTTCGGCTACGGCACGCAAAAATCGCAAGCCCATCAATCCATCGCAGTATTGGATTTGAGGAACAACCAGATTACGGATTTTCCTGATGAGCGATTGGCGGAGAGCGCGAAGCAGACCTACTTCCTAGGATTGGCGTTCAGCGGAGACGGCAAGCATCTCTATGCCTCGATGTCTTCCATCACCGATCCCACCGGAGGACAGAAGAACGATACTGGGAACGGGATCGCGGTGTACTCGTTCAGCGAGGGGAAAGTCGCTCCGGAACGGTTCATCAAAGTTCCCCTGCAACCGCTTCCGGCCGGACACAAAGTTGCGTGGGGCCTGCGGGAAGTGCCGGCCGGAACGGCCATTCCATACCCCGCGGGACTTGCCGTAGTGAACCAGCAGGGAAGAGAGCAATTGCTGGTTGCGAACAATCTTTCCGACAACGTCATCCTTCTCGACCCGGAGAATGGAAACACCCTGGAGTCCTTCGATCTGAGCACGCATGCGATTGTGCCGTCTTCTTTTCCTTACACGGTTGTAGCGACTCGCGACGGCAGGCGTGCCTGGTGCAGCTTGTGGAACCGCTCGCGGGTGGTGGAGTTGGATCTCTCGTCCGGGAAGGTAAGCCGATCCATCCCGCTAATGGAGCCGACTCAGGTCACCGCTCCAGGCTCACATCCGACGGCCATGTTGTTGAGTCCGGATGAGTCGAAGTTGTACGTGGCCCTCTCCAATGCGGACGCTGTGGCCGTCGTAGATACCGCATCGGGCAAACTCATCCAGACGCTGTCCACCAGGATGCCGGCTCAGAAATTTGCGGGCGGTTATCCCATTGCGCTCTCGCAATCTGCCGATGGAGCAAAACTCTACGTCGCCGACGCTTCGCTGAACGCGGTGGCCGTGTTCGAGACAGGCGGTTCAACGGAGAATGCTCGTGGCTTCATTCCCACTGACTGGTATCCCAGCGCGCTGGCTGTGTCGGGCGATGATTTGCTGCTTGCGACGGCCAAAGGAGAAGGGTCGGGACCAAACAATGGGATCAGTGAACTGAAAGTGGAGCGCCGTCACCGGGACCATCCCTACATTCCAACACTTTTGTACGGGTCCATCGCCCGTATCAATTTAGCGGACGCGGAGAAACACCTGGCCGAACTCACAGAGAAGGCCGAGACTGCCAACCTGTTGAAGAGTGATTCTGGCAAACTCAAATTTCGCGGCGGAGCCAATCCCATTCGGCACGTTATTTATGTCATCAAGGAGAATCGGACGTACGACCAGGTGTTTGGGGATATCAGAGCCGGCAACGGCGATCCATCGCTCACGATGTATGGCGCGGACATCACCCCGAACCAACACAAGCTCGCGCTGCAATTTGGCATCCTGGACGACTTCTATGACAGCGGTGAGGTCTCCGGCAATGGTCATGAGTGGACCAACGCGGCGATCACCAGCGACTACAACGAAAAGACCTGGCAGATCGGTTACCGCGGGCAAGAGAGGACCTACGATTTTCAAGGCACGATCGCGGATGAATTTCCTTCGGACCATGGCGAGCCCAACGTCGATGCCCCAGCAACTGGCTACATCTGGGACAACATGGCGCGAAACGGAATTACCTACCGCGACTATGGCGAGTTCGTAAGCACAGCCTGGTGCACGCCGGGAGAGGAGGAACCCATGCCTCCACAGGAAGGCACGACTTCGCCGTTAACCGCGCAATGCTCGCGGGAGGTGATTCGCAAGGGAGAGCCTCTGCCGGACAATGTGGGAGATCCACATGGGTCAGCGAGTCCTTATCCCTGGGCTGTGCCGGTGATGAGACTCGTCCGACCTAACATGGCGGTATTGAAAGACCACTTCGATCCGCGTTATCCGGACTTCAACACCGAGTACCCGGATCAGCTGCGTGCGGACGAATTCCTGAATGAGTTTGCCCAGTTTGTGAAAGCGAAGCAGGAAGGAAAAGGGACCGAACTGCCGGGCTTCATCACGCTCTATTTGCCGGATGATCACACCAGCGGAACGCGTCCGGGCAGGGCGAAACCTGCGGCTGCCGTGGCCGACAACGATCTTGCGCTGGGGCGAGTCGTCGAAGCCGTGTCGCACAGTCCGTACTGGGATGACACGGCAATCTTTGTGCTCGAAGACGATGCGCAAGATGGCGCCGACCACGTGGATGCGCATCGTTCGACCGCGCTGGTCATCAGCAAGTACTCGCCCGGCTCAGTGGAGAAGCCCTTCGTGAGCCATAGGTTCTACACCACGGTGAATATGGTGCACACGATGGAGGCGCTGCTGGGAGTGCCTCCCATGAACCAGAATGACGCGTACGCTCCTATCATGGCGCCGCTGTTTGAAGGAGAAGGGAAGCAGCCGGCATTCACGGCGGATTGGCGGAACCGGGATAATGGGTTGATCTACCAAACCAATTCACCAAAAGCTCCCGGAGCGGCGCAGTCGTCGAAGATGGACTTCTCGCGACCGGATGCGGCGAAAGCGTCGGAACTGAACGCGATCTTGTGGAGAGAGGCGAAGGGGAGCAGGCCGATACCGGCAGTGAAACACGGCGTGTTTCCACAGAAGGGGAAGATTGGCGACTAAGTTGCCGACACGTCGAGAGCGCCCGATCCACAGCTGACTAGGGGTGCTTGGCGTCTCGGCGGTGCTGACCGGCAGGTTGCCGGAGATACTGTCATTTCGCGGAGGCGGTCTGCGCTCCTTCGTCGGCGAATGAAAACGCCAGTGCGACGTTGGGGAATTCCTGGCCTGCTACTTCCACGTAAGGGTAGACGAAGTAGTTCAGCGGCTTGCCCGCTTGCCTGGGGCTGAGTTCGAGATCGCGTCCCATCGTGAATTGGATTCGATTGGCATCGTGTGCCCCGAAAAAGTAGTCCTTCTTTTCCTGGTGTTTCCAGGCCTCAGAAATATCGATTGGGACCCAGCCCGTCCTGGGCTCGAAAAATTCCGCCCAACAATGGTAGCCGGCAATTTCCCCGGAATGCTTGTCGGCCGGCAGCGGGAAACCGATTTCGAAGCGCGACGGAATTTGCTGCGAGCGCGCCATCGCAATGAACAGGGAATGGAAGTCGGTGCAGTTCCCCTTCTTCGCGTCGCACGCGTAGAGAACGTCGCCGCGGCCCCAGCCGGTGCCGGTTTTGTCGTACTTCATGGTGGCGAAGACGTAATCGTAGATTGCGCGCGCCTTGTCGAGATCGGTGGTCTTGCCAGCGGTAACCTTTGCGGCGAGTTCCGCCGGCAGACCCGTAGTCGGAACCAGGGTGTCAGGGGCGAGATCCTGCTTTTTCTCGCGAGGATTCAGCGAGACTGAGGTCAAGTGCGGCACGGCTGTCCCCAGGGTAAAGCGTTCGCGTCGAACCACGTCATAGACGACGTCAAAGTGAAGCTCGGCAGCGTTGGCCTTCTTCGCTTCGGCGTAGAACATTTCATTGCCGAATCTGGATTCGTGCGTCTTCTTTAAGGGGAGATCTCCGGTTGCGGAGACAACCTTCACTTCCTGGAAAGAGTCGGTGTGGGCCTGCGGAATCCAAATACGGACGGGCTGGCCTTTGGAAATATTCCTGACCGTGAAGGTGTAGTGAAACGTAAAGTGCCGTGCTTCCTGGGCCGCGGAACATGCAAAAACCAACAGCACAAAGAAAGAAGAAAACAGAAATCTCCGTAACACGAGGCCTTCCTTTCTATTCAATCCAAGGTGTTAGCGACGCACTGCCGTTGCATAAAGCTCGGTCAGGTGCAGCCGCGCGTCATGGCAGGCGCATATTTTAGACCAGATCAGGACGAGGATTGTTACAGCAAAGAAAAAACGTCGAGCCGCAGCGTTCATAGAGAGCGGCGCACTCACCCAAGGAGATCGCGAGGAAATTCTGGCGCAGCGGTTACGTTAGAATTCCCGAATGTCAGTAGCGATTGTTTGCCGCGACCTTCGCAAGACCTACGACGGCAAAGTTGAAGCTGTCCGCGGTGTGAACCTGGAAATCTCCGCCGGCGAGTGTTTTGGATTACTGGGCCCGAACGGGGCCGGCAAGACCACCACCATTGAAATATTAGAGGGTCTGCTCGCGCCAACATCGGGTCAAGTTCGGATCCTGGACCAGGCCTGGAGCACGCATCCTCGGGAACTGCGTGAACAACTCGGGGTCTCGCTGCAGGAGACCCGCCTGTCAGAAAAGCTTACGGTCCGCGAGACAATCAAACTGTTCGCCAGCTTTTACACGCAACCTCGTCCTGCCGAGGAGGTAATTGAAGAGCTGCAGCTTACCGAAAAAGCAGGCTCCATGGTCGGCAAGCTTTCGGGTGGACAGCGTCAGCGTCTGGCGGTTGCAACGGCGCTGGTGGGAAATCCCAAGATCCTGTTTCTCGATGAGCCGACCACCGGACTGGACCCGCAAAGCCGGCGTCAACTCTGGGACTTGATACGGGGATTCCAGAAGCGTGGCGGAACCGTGCTGCTTACGACGCACTACATGGATGAGGCAGAAAAGCTATGTGACCGGCTGGCCATTGTCGATCATGGACAGGTGATTGCCGAAGGGACTCCATCGGAATTGATTGAGAGGCTGGGAGGACACCATGTGCTCGAATTTGCGGTGAGCGGAAACGTTGATGGAGCGGGCCTGGCGGTATGGAAATCGCTGCCGGGGGTTGAAGCACTGCGCGAAAACGGAGACGTGTTCTCGCTCACAGTCCGTGAACCTCATTTGACGATTCCACCTCTCCTCGAGGCAGTCGAAAAACAGAACCGGCAGTTGCTGCAGCTTACAACTCGGCAGGCCAGTCTAGAGGATGTCTTCGTCAACTTAACCGGGCGACACTTGAGGGAGGAGTAATGGCCGTTACCGAGTCGCGGATTGATCCGGAGAAGGTTGTCATTGCAGTGAAGCGGAACCATCGCTGGTCGGGCTATTCGCAGCTGCTGCTGGCCCGGCTTCGCGAGTTGCAACGCGAGCCCGAGGTGGTGTTCTGGGTGTTTGTGTTTCCGCTGTTGCTGGCGCTGGGGTTGGGAATTGCCTTCCGCAACAAGCCCGCCGACGTAACCGCGGTGGCCGTCGTGGCCAACGCCAACGCGGACAAGATCGTCGAGATGTTGCATCGGCAACGCCCCTCTATGAAGGTGCAAGTTCTCGGCAACGACGCGGCAAAGCAGGGATTCCGGCTGGGAAAATACGACCTTGTAGTCGAGCCAGGTGGAGACGGCAGCGTGCAGTACGATTACGATCCGGCGCGAACCGAAAGCGTGCTGGCCCGCGAGCAGGTAGACGACGCGCTGCAGGCAGCATCGGGACGCAAAGACGTGTTGCCGAACAAGAGCGTTGCGTCGAGTGAGCCCGGCTCGCGCTATATCGATTTTCTGATTCCCGGTTTGTTGGGGATGAACCTGATGAACTCCGGGATGTGGGGAATTGGATTCGCGCTGGTGGACATGCGCCAGCGCAAACTGCTCAAGCGCTTCGTGGCAACTCCGATGCGGCGGAGTGATTTCCTGATGGCGCTCACCAGCAGCCGCCTGATCCTGATGGTCGTGGAAGTCGGCCTCCTGCTTGCATTCGGAGTCCTGTTCTTCCACGTGCGGGTGCTCGGGTCGGTATTGAGCATCCTGCTGCTGGGGGCGATCGGTGCAGTATCGTTCGGCGGGATCGGGTTGCTGACGGCAAGCCGCGCGCAGAAAATAGAAAGCGTCAGCGGGCTGATCAATGTAGTGATGATGCCGATGTGGATCTTCTCCGGCGTATTCTTCTCATATGAACGATTCCCGGCGGCCATTCACCCACTCATCCAACTCCTGCCACTCACTGCACTGAATGACGCATTCCGGGCCACTATTCTGCAGGGGCAAAGCCTGGAAGCGCAGTGGAGCAGATTATTGGTGCTGACTGTGTGGGGCGGGGTTTCATTTCTTCTCGCCTTACGCTGGTTTCGTTGGACTTAGGGCAAAGTGGATGAACTACCGGGAGATATGCAGCTCTGCTTCCATGCTAAGATGGCTGAGCTATTAACAACTCTGCGGTTGCACTGGGGAGTGCATATCGCAAATCCTCCGTTATGTTGGTTACGGACGGATCGCACCGATTCTGGACCGTTCGTTGGTCCGCTGCGTTCGTTTGCAGCAGTTTAGTTCTCTATTGCTACTTCGCGCCGGGCCGAGCTGTGTTGCTGGAACGTGTGTAAAGCAGGGGTCAGCATGGAAGCACTCGAACGACAATCTGCGTACCAGGCTTTTCTTGAGCGGCTGAGTTTCACAGCAGAGCGTGTCCTGATGCTTGACTACGACGGCACCCTGGCTCCCTTCCGGGCCGATCGCGAGGGCGCGTTTCCTTATCCCGAAATACCCGAGCATCTGGCTCGAATCATGGCGTGTGGAACCCGCCTGGTGCTGATCAGCGGGCGTCCGGCGAGGGAACTAATGCTCTTGAGCGGGGTGCACCCTCATCCCGAGATCTGGGGAAGTCACGGGTTGGAGCGCCTCAGCCGGGATGGAACCTATCAGGCGGCAACCCTGCCGCATGAGCAGGTTACAGGGTTGCAAACCGCCGCCGAGCGTTTAAAAGACGCCTTACCTGAAAACTGCATCGAAAAGAAGCCCGGCGGCATAGCTGTTCACTGGAGAGGTTTTACCCCGAAGGATGTGGAAATGATCCGGGCGAAGGTCTTGGAGCAATGGATGCCTCTGCTGTCGGAGTACCCACTCAACCTGCAGGAGTTTGATGGGGGACTCGAATTACGGATACCGGGGATTAACAAGGGGCGAGCAGTAAAGACGATTCTTGAGGAATCCGATGCCGGCGCCGCATTCGCCTACCTGGGCGATGACCTCACGGACGAGGATGCTTTCCTGGTTTTGAAAGGAAAAGGTTTGACCGCTTTAGTTCGACCGGAATACCGGTCCACAAATGCAGACATCTGGTTGCGCCCACCTGAGCAACTGGTGCAGTTCCTTGACGAATGGGTACGCGCGTGCGGAGGTCAGGCATGAGTAACGGCAAAGGAAGACTGATCAACGTTTCCAACCGGCTACCGGTCGCGATCAAGAAACACGCCGGGGGGCCGAGAGTGGAGCGTAGCTCGGGAGGTTTGGCGTCGGCGCTGGATTCAGCATGGCGACAACATTCCGGCGTTTGGATCGGCTGGGCGGGTACAACCCAGGACCAACCGGTGGACCAGTTACTGAACAAGGCTACGCGGCGGCGCTCCTACAGCCTGCAACCGGTGAGCCTGTCGGATGAGGAGATCGCAAAGTTCTATTCCGGCTTCGCCAACGAGATCATCTGGCCGCTGTTTCACGATATGCAGAGCCGGTGTAACTTCGATCCGGCGTATTGGGAAATTTATCAAAATGTAAACCGCAAGTTTGCGCGTGCAGTTGCGGACACCGCGCGCGGCGAAGACTTTGTCTGGGTCCACGACTATCACCTTATGATGATGGCGAAATACCTGCGCGAAATGGGAGTGCGTTCGCGCCTGGGATTCTTCCTGCATATTCCGTTTCCGTCCCCAGACATATTCGAAAAGCTGCCATGGCGGGAGCCGGTTTTGCGAGGGTTGATGCAGTTCGACATTCTGGGATTTCAAACGGACCGGGATCGTCAGAATTTTGTTGGAGGCGTGGAGAGGATCATTCCCGCCGCGCATATCGAAAAACGACATAACCGCAACTTGGTCAGCCTGGATGGGCATGTCGCCACGGCTGGGACCTTCGGCATCAGTATTGACTTCGACGAATTCTCAGAACATGCGAACCGGCCCGAGGTGGCGACGCGAGCGTCGGAAATCCGGCGCGAACTGAACGAGAAAACGCTGGTCCTCGGCATCGATCGCCTGGACTATACCAAGGGCGTACCGGAACGGCTGAAGGCGTTCCGATTGTTGCTGCAGCGGTTCCCGGAGTTGCGCGGGCAGATCACCCTGGTACAGGTAGTCGTTCCCAGTCGCGAAGATATTCCGCGCTACAAGGACCTGCGCTCCGATCTCGAGCTACTGGTAAGCCGCATCAACGGCGAGTTCACGCAACCCGGGTGGGTGCCGATCCATTACATGCACCGGAACCTCGGGCGCGATGAATTACTGGCCTATTATCGGGCTGCGGATGTTGCGCTGATTACGCCGCTGCGGGATGGAATGAACCTTGTCGCGAAGGAATTTTGCGCGGCGCAGGCGGACGAACGCGGGGTCCTGATTGTCAGCGAATTTGCCGGCGCAAGCCAGGAATTACGGCACGGCGCCATACTGGTAAACCCGAACGATTTTGCGGGCGTCGCGCAGGCCATCCACGATGCCACCAAAATGTCCGTAGAAGAAAAACGGACCCGGATGCGGTTGCTGCGTGAGATCGTTCGGGACCACAACGTGCAGCGCTGGGCACATTCATTCCTGCAGGCCGCCAATGCGTTCTCCGAAAACGGGAGCAGGTCGGGCAATAGCGGCAATGGGCAGGTCAAAAACGGCAGTAAAGAACGGAATCCCAAGGACACTCCGGGGGTTGCACTGGTAGCCTCGCCGATGCTCAGAAGCCGCTATGGACGCGGACCTCATCAACAGGCAGTTTGAACGCCGACAGCCGGGCCCAATCTTTCGTGGGCGGGAACGCCGCTGGCTATAACACTCTGGGCACTGATTTGCGATCACCTTGCGGGTGCGGGCGCGGGGTGGTAATCTCGGCGTGATTGCCTTATGGGCGGGAGTAGTTCAGCGGTAGAACGCCAGCTTCCCAAGCTGGATGTCGCCGGTTCGATCCCGGTCTCCCGCTCCAAAATCCTCCTCAAACCTCCGGCTTCGGAATCCCAACACAACTGGAAATGACGCCCTCGAGACTGTCCCCGGCGTACCAGTAAAAGCCGGGTGCCTACAGGAAATACTGTAGAGCGACAAGCTCGGGATCATGTTAAGAATGTTCGGCAAGGTCTCTGATTTCCGCTTCTTATCAGTATTGGAGCATCCCCAGCTTCAAGAAATTCTGGCTCAGTCAAAGTTCCTGTTGGGAGTCGGGATAGGCTCGGGTTGGGTCCGGAGACCGGTGTCACAAATCGGGAGAGCGCTATGAAGCGAAATGGCCAGTCGGCGGCGGGCGGAAACAATTCTGGAGGCAAACCCAGTCAAAACGTAGCGATCGAAAGCCCGGCGGTTGCAGTTGCAGAACCGGTTTCCGCTGATCTCGGCGTCATTCTGGGTGCGCTCCAGCGCATGCGCGAAGGAGACTTCTCGGTTCGTTTGCCCGGCGCATGGACCGGCTTGGCGGGCAAGGTCGCCGACACCTTCAACGAGATCGTCTCAGCCAATCAGCAGATGGCAGACGAACTGAAGCGCGTCGGACAGGTGGTGGGCAAGGAAGGCCGGACCCGGGAGCGAACAAAGTTTCTGCAGTATCGCGGCGCGTGGGGCGAAATGGAAGTTTCGGTGAACACCCTGGTCGAAGACTTGCTTCGGCCTACGGCGGAAGTTACCCGGGCCATCGGCGCAGTCGCGCAGGGAAATCTGACACAAACCGTACGCCTGGACGTGGACGGACGTCCACTTGAAGGCGAGTTCCTGCGCTCCGCAAACATCGTCAATACGATGATTCAGCAGCTCAGCGTCTTTACCTCCGAAGTGACGCGCGTGGCGCGCGAGGTCGGTACGGATGGCAAGCTCGGCGGTCAAGCCGTGGTCCCCGGTGTGGCCGGAACCTGGAAGGACCTTACCGACTCGGTGAACTCCATGGCCAGCAACTTGACCGGCCAGGTACGGAACATAGCCGAAGTAGCGACCGCGGTGGCAAGCGGCGACCTTTCTCGAAAGATCACGGTGGACGTCCGGGGTGAAATTCTGCAGCTGAAGGAAGCCATCAACACCATGGTGGACCAGCTGCGCTCGTTTGCGTCGGAAGTGACGCGTGTGGCTCGCGAAGTCGGCACCGACGGCAAGCTCGGCGGACAGGCCGTGGTACCCGGTGTGGCGGGAACCTGGAAAGATCTCACCGACTCGGTGAACGCCATGGCAGGAAACCTGACGGCGCAGGTGCGAAACATCGCAGAAGTCACGACTGCCGTGGCCCGCGGCGACCTGTCGCGCAAGATTACGGTGGACGTGAAGGGCGAGATTCTCGAACTTAAAGAAACCATCAACACGATGGTGGACCAACTGAACGCCTTCGCCGGCGAAGTGACGCGCGTAGCCCGCGAGGTGGGCACGGAAGGGAAGCTCGGTGGCCAGGCGCAGGTGACGGGAGTCGCGGGAACCTGGAAGGACCTGACGGACAACGTCAACTTCATGGCCGGCAACCTAACGGCTCAGGTGCGAAACATTGCCGAGGTGGCAACGGCGATCGCGGGAGGCGATCTCTCCCGAAAAATCACGGTAGACGTACGCGGCGAGATTCTGCAGCTCAAAGAAACGCTGAACACCATGGTGGACCAGTTGAACCGGTTCGCGGGCGAGGTGACACGCGTGGCTCGGGAGGTGGGATCGGAAGGACGTCTCGGTGGCCAGGCAAACGTGCCCGGAGTCGCGGGAACCTGGAAGGACTTAACGGACTCGGTGAATTCCATGGCCGGCAACCTGACGGCCCAGGTGCGAAACATCGCGGAAGTCACGACCGCCGTGGCCCGCGGCGACCTGTCGCGCAAGATCACGGTGGATGTTAAAGGCGAAATTCTGGAATTGAAGAACACCATTAACACGATGGTGGACCAGTTAAACGGATTCGCCGGAGAAGTGACGCGCGTGGCGCGAGAAGTAGGAACCGAAGGAAAACTGGGTGGGCAGGCACAGGTGCCGGGTGTTGCCGGAACCTGGAAAGATCTGACCGACAACGTCAACTTCATGGCCGGTAACCTTACGGCGCAGGTGCGAAACATCGCGGAAGTTGCAACGGCTGTGGCCCGGGGAGATTTGTCACGCAAGATCACAGTGGACGTAAAAGGTGAAATTCTGGAATTGAAAGACACCATCAACACGATGGTGGACCAGTTGCGCTCGTTTGCGTCAGAGGTCACGCGGGTTGCGCGCGAAGTCGGTACCGACGGAAAACTCGGCGGACAAGCCCAGGTGCCAGGCGTCGGAGGAACCTGGAAAGACTTGACCGACTCCGTGAACTCGATGGCCAGCAACCTGACCGGACAGGTACGAAACATCGCTGAAGTTTCGACCGCGATCGCGAACGGCGATTTGTCCAAGAAGATTACGGTGAACGTCAGCGGCGAAATTCTCTTGTTGAAGGAAACCATCAACACGATGGTGGACCAACTCAACGCATTTGCCGGCGAGGTGACACGCGTGGCTCGCGAGGTGGGATCGGAAGGCCGTCTCGGTGGTCAGGCGAACGTGCCTGGCGTAGCCGGTACGTGGAAAGATCTGACGGACTCTGTAAATTCGATGGCCGGCAATCTGACGGCGCAAGTCCGAAACATCGCCGAGGTGACCACGGCCGTGGCCCGCGGCGATCTGTCCCGCAAAATCACAGTAGACGTCAAAGGGGAAATTCTCGAGCTGAAAAACACCATCAACACGATGGTGGACCAGTTGAACGCGTTTGCCGGAGAAGTGACCCGCGTGGCTCGCGAGGTGGGCACCGACGGCAAGCTAGGGGGCCAGGCCCAGGTTCCAGGCGTCGCTGGGACGTGGAAAGACCTTACCGATAACGTCAACTTCATGGCCAGCAACCTTACGGGACAGGTGCGAAACATCGCCGAAGTGGCTACGGCGATCGCAAACGGCGACTTGTCGAAGAAGATCACCGTGGATGTCCGTGGAGAAATCCTCCAGCTTAAAGAAACGCTGAACACGATGGTCGAGCAGTTGCGGTCGTTCGCAGCGGAAGTCACTCGCGTCGCGCGCGAAGTGGGATCCGAAGGACGACTCGGCGGGCAGGCGAATGTGCCCGGAGTCGCCGGAACGTGGAAAGACTTGACCGACTCGGTGAACGCCATGGCGGGAAACCTGACGGCCCAGGTTCGAAATATCGCGGAAGTGACCACAGCGGTGGCCCGCGGCGACCTCTCGCGCAAGATCACGGTCGACGTGAAAGGTGAAATTCTGGAACTGAAGAACACCATTAACACGATGGTGGACCAGTTGAACGCTTTCGCGGCCGAAGTCACGCGTGTCGCGCGCGAGGTCGGTACGGAAGGCAAACTGGGTGGCCAGGCGCAGGTGCCAGGTGTGGCCGGGACGTGGAAGGACCTCACGGACAACGTAAACGTCATGGCCGCAAACCTCACGGAGCAGGTGCGCGGCATCGTGAAGGTCGTGACCGCGGTCGCCAACGGCGTGCTGACTCAGAAACTTACGGTGAACGCCAAAGGCGAGGTGGCGGCGCTAGCTGAAACCATCAACAACATGACGGACACCCTGGCAACGTTTGCTGACCAGGTCACGACCGTTGCTCGCGAAGTCGGCGTGGAAGGCCGTCTTGGCGGCCAGGCCAATGTGCCCGGAGCCGCAGGCACCTGGAAAGATCTCACCGGAAACGTGAACCTGCTGGCGGACAACCTGACCAACCAGGTGCGCGCGATCGCGGAAGTGGCAACCGCCGTGACCAAAGGCGATCTCACCCGGTCCATCCAGGTGGAGGCCAGCGGCGAAGTCGCGGAACTGAAGGACAACATCAACACCATGATCAACAACCTCCGTCTCACGACGGAGCGCAATACCGAGCAGGACTGGCTGAAAACCAACCTCGCCCGCTTTACCGGCATGTTGCAAGGTCAACGCGATCTGGGAACAGTGGGTCGAATGCTGCTGTCGGAACTGGCGCCGCTGGTCAATGCGCAGCAAGGCGTAATTTACCGCATGGAAACGGAAGATTCCGCCGGCATGGTCCTGCTCTCCGCTTTCGCGGGGGATGGCCCCGAAGGCCACCTGCGGCAGCTAGGCCTGGGCGAAGGCCTGATCGGCCAATGTGCGATTGAAAAACGGCGCATGCTCATCACGGACTTACCGCCGGATCGTACGGTTCCGATTCGCTCCGGGCTATTTGAATCGGTGCCGCGGAATGTAATTGTGCTGCCCATCCTGTTCGAAGACCGCGTGAAGGCGGTGATCGAGCTTGCGTCACTGAGCGCATTCACTGCATCTCACCTGGCCTTCCTGGAACAACTCACTGCCAGTATCGGCATCGTGCTGAACAGCATTGAAGCCACGATGCAGACAGAAGGCTTGCTCAAGCAGTCCCAACAGCTCGCAGCCGAGTTGCAGACGCAACAGAAAGAACTGCAGCAAACCAACGAGCAGCTGGCGCAGAAGGCGCAACAGCTCGCGGAGCAGAACGTCGAAGTCGAACGCAAGAACCAGGAGATCGAGCAGGCCCGCCGCGCGTTGGAAGAAAAGGCCAAGGAATTGGCCCTCACGTCGAAGTACAAGTCGGAATTCCTGGCCAACATGTCGCACGAGCTGCGTACGCCGCTGAACAGCATTCTGGTTCTCGGCCAGCAACTATCCGACAACCCAGACGGCAATTTGAGCGCGAAACAGGTCGAATTTGCGCGCACCATTCACGGGGCAGGCACAGACTTGTTGAACCTCATCAGCGACATTCTGGACCTCTCCAAAATCGAATCCGGCACGGTGTCGGTCGATGCCGAAGAGGTGTTCTTCTCAAGCCTGCTGGACGCGATTGGGCGACCGTTCCGGCACGAAGCCGAGAACAAACGCCTGTCGTTTGACATTCACTGTGACTCGCATTTGACGCGCAGCCTGGTGACGGACTCCAAGCGCCTGCAGCAGGTCTTGAAAAATCTGCTTTCGAACGCATTCAAGTTCACCGAACAAGGTGGAGTACGGCTTTCGGTCAGCACCGCTGAAAGCGGTTGGAGTGACAGCCATCCGATTCTGTCCAAGGCAGCCTCGGTAATCGCGTTTGAGGTTGCCGATACCGGCATCGGGATTCCGGCCGATAAGCAACGCATCATCTTTGAGGCTTTCCAACAGGCCGATGCCGGCACCAGCCGCAAGTACGGCGGAACCGGATTGGGCCTGGCCATCAGCCGCGAACTTGCCAGCCTGCTGGGAGGCGAAATCCAACTTCGCAGTACACCAGGCAAGGGCAGCACGTTCACCCTTTACTTGCCGCAGACCTATGTCGGGCCGACCATGGCCACGGTAAGTGCTGGGGATGGAAAGCCATCCATCAGCGTACCTCTCCAACTGTCAGCAATGAAGGTGACGGAACTTCCCGTCGAGAGTATCGCGGACGATCGCGAGAACCTGCAGCCGGACGATGCCGTCTTGTTGATCGTTGAGGACGATCCACACTATGCCCGGGTGCTTTGCGACCTGGCCCGCGATAAAGGCTTCAAAGTGCTGGTCGCGCTGCGCGGAGCAGAGGGGCTTGCTTTGGCACGGGAATACCGCCCCGCCGCAGTCTCGCTCGACGTGTTCTTGCCCGACATGCTGGGATGGACGGTGCTCAACCATCTGAAGCAGGACCCTGCGACCCGCCATATCCCGGTGCAGATGCTCACGCTGGACGAGGATCGCCAGCACGGACTGGCGCGCGGCGCCTTCGCGTTCGTCACGAAACCCACAACTCCGGAAGGACTGGAACAGGCGTTAAGCCGTATCAAGGAGTACACCTCGCCGCGCCGCAAGCGGCTTCTGGTGGTGGAAGACAATGCCGCTGAGCAGCTTAGCATTCGGGAACTCCTGGGCTATGACGACATTGACGTCTCGGTGGTGGGAACGGGCACCGATGCCCTCGAGGCCATCAAGACCGATTCTTACGACTGCGCTGTCCTCGACTTGCGCTTGCCGGACATGTCGGGGTTCGAAGTACTGGAGCGTCTCCGAGAAATTCCTCCGGCCAGCGATTTGCCGGTAGTTGTATTCACCGGGAAGGAGCTATCACCCGAGGAAGACGCGAGGCTGCATGTTCTGGCGAGAAGCGTGGTGGTGAAGGGCGTGGAGTCTCCGGAACGCCTGCTGGACGAGACTGCACTGTTCCTGCATCGCGTAGTCGCCGATCTGCCCGCCGAAAAACAAAGAATGCTCGACCGGCTGCATCGCTCGGATGAGGCACTGGTCGCGCGCAAGGTACTGATCGTGGACGACGATGTCCGGAACATCTTCGCGTTGAGCAGCGTGTTGGAACGACGTGGCATGACAGTTCTGACCGCTGGGACGGGAAGGGAGGCGATCGCCACCTTGGAGGCAACCACGGACGTGGCCATTGTTCTGATGGACATCATGATGCCGGAAATGGATGGGTACGAGACCATGCAAGTCATCCGGCAGAATCCTTTGTTCCGTCGCTTGCCGATCATCGCCCTGACCGCGAAAGCCATGAAGGGTGATCGCGAAAAATGCCTGGAGGCCGGCGCGTCGGAATATTTAGCAAAACCGGTGAACACAGAGCAGTTGCTTTCGGCGCTTCGTATGTGGCTGCACAGGTAACAGCGGGAGCTGGCAGAGGGCACTGACTATGAGTACTCACGAGCCTGTCAACATTTTGATGGTGGATGATCAGCCGGGGAAGTTGCTGAGCTATGAAGCCATTCTGGGCCCGCTGGGGGAGAACCTGCTGAAAGCGAACTCCGGCAGGGAGGCTCTCGAGTTGCTGCTGAAGAAAGAGATCGCGGTGGTCCTGATGGACGTCAGCATGCCTGACATTGACGGGTTTCAGCTTGCCGACATGATTCGGGAGCATCCGCGGTTTCAGAAGACCGCGATCATATTCATCTCCGCGGTCCACCTCACGGATGTGGACCGCCTCAAAGGCTACGAGCGCGGGGCTGTAGACTACATCTCGGTGCCAGTGATTCCTGAGCTGTTGCGGGCAAAAGTCAGTGTATTTGCCGAACTGCACCGCAAGAACCAGCAACTGGAGCGGCTGAACCGCGAACTGGAACGACGAGTTGCCGAGCGAACCGAAGAGCTGCGCGAAAGTGAAGCCCAGTTCCGGTCGCTGGCAAATTCGATTCCGCAACTGGCCTGGATGGCCAATCCTGACGGTTCGATTTTCTGGTACAACCAGCGCTGGTGCGATTACACCGGGACTGGCGTGGAGGAGACAAACGGCTGGGGATGGCGCGCGTTACAGCACCCAGACCACCTGCAGCGGGTCATCGAGGGCATCCGGCGAGCATCCTCAGCCGGGGAGCCATGGGAAGATACCTTCCCTCTGCGGGGTCAGGACGGGAGCTATCGCTGGTTTCTTTCGCGCGCCCTGCCGATCCGTGACGCCAGCGGCCTGGTGGTCCGCTGGTTTGGCACCAACACCGACATTACCGATCGCAAGCAAGCGGAAGAGGCGCTGGTCAAATCGGAACGCCTGGCGGCCATGGGGCGGCTCGCAGGCATCATTGCCCACGAAATCAACAATCCGCTGGAAGCGATTTCGAATGCTTTCTACCTGCTCCGGGAACATCCCTCCCTGGACGAAGAGGCGAAGTACTACTCGGAACTTGCAAAGAAGGAACTGGAGCGGGTTGCACACATTACCAAGCAGACACTTAGCTTCTACCGGGAATCGGAACGACCGGTGCCAGTCTCGTTGTGCGAACTTCTCGATGATGTTGTGGAACTGCAGTCGCGGCGATTGCAGCTGAACAACGTTGTGTTGGATAAGCGCTACCGGAGTTCCGGAGTGATTCATGGTTTTCCGGTCGAACTGAAGCAGGTATTTCTGAACCTGATTGGAAATGCGGTCCAGGCCATGCCCGACGGCGGCCGGTTGCGCATCCACCTGTTCGAGTCGAAAGAGCGCCACAGCGGACGCGAAGGCGTGCGAGTTTCCGTCTATGACACGGGGACAGGGATTCGGGGCGAGCACGCCAAGAAGATCTTCGAACCGTTTTTCAGCACAAAGGCGACAAAGGGTACGGGACTTGGGCTTTGGATCAGCCGCGGCATCGTACAGAAGTACGAGGGCACGATTCGCTTTCGAAGCCTGCGGGTAAATGGAGGAAACACCACTTGCTTCTCGGTGTTCATTCCGGCCAAGGTGATCAGGAATCTGGCGGATCCTGTGGCATCTTCTGGTACCCTAGGGCAGATGGTCCCATCACAATATGGCAGCGCGTAAGCCGATCATCTTGTGCGTTGACGACGAAGATACTCCGCTGCTGTTGAGAAAGCTTGTCCTGCAAAAGGCCGGATACGATGTGGTAACCGCAGGCTCGGCCCTGGAAGCGCTCAAGATCGCTGAATCGCAGAAGGTGGATCTTGTTCTTTCCGACCATCTGATGCCCGGTGTCACCGGCGCTGAGCTAGCCCAGCAGATGAAGGCCCAGTACCCCCACTTGCCGATCATACTCTTGTCCGGAGTGAATGAAATTCCAAGCGGGGCCGAATTTGCAGATACCTTCTTGAGCAAGGTCGAGGGGCCAGATCGTCTATGCCAAGCGGTGGCAGCTGCGCTCGAAGGGACCAGCTGAAGCTGTTTTTCCTAAAGTCAGCGAGATTTCCAGGCAGGTCTGCCATCTCCAACCAGTAAAACGTGTCCTGCGACCGCTACTCTCTGGCAGGCAAACGTGATCGGTAAAAGCGGTACGCCAGGGACATTACTCCCAGCAGCGGCAGGAAGGTCACGGTAGTGTATTGGAGCCCTTCGACCCAGAACGTGCTGATGGCAATCGCGAACAGGGCCAGCATCGCGGCCAGAGTGGGCCAGGGATGTGCGGGCAGCTTCAAAGGCAATCGCGCCAGGACGTCCGGGTCCACGGCGCGACGGAAGCGAAGATGCGTGATCAGGATGACGATCCAGACGTAAAACATTCCGGCCACCGCGGTGCCATAGAGCAGCAGGAACGCGTTCTTGGGCGCGAACACCGCCAGCAGGATGGCGGCCAGCATTCCCGCGCTGGAGACCGCTAACGCGCGATGGGGAACTCCATTGCTGCTTAATCGTCCCGCCCAGCGTGGAGCGTAACTTTGACGGGATAGAGAGAACAACATGCGAGTCGAGAGATACAGGTTGGTGTTGGCGCTGGAGAGCGCCGCCGTGATCACTACCAGGTTCATGATGCTCGCCGCAAAGGGGATGCCGACGGTTCCGAAGGCGCGTACAAACGGGCTGCCGCTGATATCGGTGCTGCCCGTCTGGTTCCACGGAGTCATGGCCAGCATCACAGCGATGGCCAGAACGTAAAAGATAATCAAGCGGTAGACGATGGTGCGCATGGCCCGCGGGATGCTATTCGAGGGATCTTGAGCTTCCCCGGCGGTGACGGCGATGACTTCCACCCCCATATAACTGGTGATCGCCAGCGTCAGAGCGAGCCAGACTCCACGCCAGCCATGCGGCAGGAACCCACCATGCTGAGTGAGGTTGACCAAACCCACCGCCGGCCAGGGCCCGAGTCCCGTGATCAATAAGGCGCCGACGCCGATAAAGACGATGATGGCGAGAACCTTGATCAAGGCAAACCAATACTCGAATTCTCCGAAGTTACCGACCTGTAAGGCATTGATCGTGACCAGTCCCGCCGAAACCAAACCCACCCATATCCAGCTGGGGACGTGAGGGAACCAGAAGCCAAAATAGATGGCAACCGCCGTGACTTCTGCGCCGATCGCGATGATCTGGACCAGCCCGTAAGTCGCACGGACGGTGAACCCTGCCCATGCACTCAGGTAGACCTCTGCGTAAATGCCAAAGGAACCCGCCACGGGGTGAACTACGGCCATCTCTGCCAGCGAGTAGGCCATCACCACCGCAATCATCGCGCCGAGCAGGTAGGTGATAATGACGCCCGGCCCGGCGAGGGCGATCGTAACGCTGCTACCCAGGAAGAGTCCGACCCCGATCGCCCCGCCGATGGCAATCATCGTAAGCTGGCGTGAGCTCAAGCGGCGCTGCAGTTGATCAGCTTCGGTACCTGATTGAAGATCGGCCGGCGGTTGCTTCAGTGTGGTCATCGGCTAAACGGGTTAAGCGTCAATTATGGCGCGCAGCACATCCGCGAAACCATGGATTTCATCCTGAGTGTTGTAGTGGACCAGGGACGCCCGGACCGCGCCGCTGTCCGCGGGAATGTTCATGCGGCGAAGCAGGCGAGGGGAGTACATATTTCCGTCCCGCACGCCGATGCCGTTGTCTGAACAATGAGAGGCGATGAAAGACGGCGATTTGCTGTCTACATTGAAGCAAATCGTAGGCACCCGGTTCCGAAGTTGATCATGGTTTTGGATGCCGTACACCGTGACGCCATTGAGTTCAGAAAGGCATCGTAAGATTTCGGCGGACAACTGTGTTTCGTGAGCACGAATCGCATCCATGGCCGCTACCACATGCTCACGCCGCGAACGGACTTCGGGCTTCACCTGTTTGCCGAGCGCTTCGAGGTAGCCGACGGCAGCGTCCATACCAGCGACGTTTTCATAGACAAAGGTGCCGACCTCGATCTTGGTAGGTATTTGATCGGGAATGAAATCTTCGCGGAAGGTGGGCAGCCTTTCCAGGAGTTCGCGCTTGCCCCATAGGAAGCCCATGTGTGGCGCGAAGATCTTGTAACCGGAGCAGACAAGGTAGTCGCAGTCCCAGTCCTGCACGTCAATGGGGCAGTGCGGCGCATAGTGGACGGTGTCCAGAAACACTTCGGCTCCCGCAGCATGCGCCCTTTCCGCGACTTGCTTCACATCAACGATTGAACCCAGTGCGTTCGACGCTACAGCGCAGGCAACCAGCCTCGTCCTTGAGTTGAGCAGGGGTTCGAGGTCGTTTACGCTTAAGGTTCCGTCGTCACGCATCTTCCACCAACGAATCTCGACGCCTCGGCTCTGCAAGGCAAGCCAGGTCGCAATGTTGGCTTCGTGATCGAGATCGGTGACGATGATCTCCTTCCGTTTGCCAAGGATCTCGGCCATGGCGAGGCTGACGATCCGAATGAAAGAGGTTGCGTTCATGCCAAACGCGACTTCCGAGGACTCGCGTGCATTCAGGAACATGGCCACGCTCTCGCGTGCTTTCTGGATGGTGGCGTCCACTTCCTGACTCTTGCGGTAGCGGCCTCCTCTCTGCACGTTGCGTAGAACCAGGTGATCGCGAACCGCATCGAGCACCACTTGGGGCACCTGGGCCCCGGCGCCGTTGTCGAAGAAGATGAAGTTCTCCCCGTTATTCAGCGCAGGGAACGATTCCCGCACCCACTGGATCGGAAAAGGAGTGTTGGTCATGACTAATGTGCTTGCAGTTCCTGATAGATGACGGCTGCGTTGTCAGAGAAGGTGGCTTCAAATTTCGGATACTGACGGAAATCGGAAAACTTTTCCATGTGAAGTTCGCGGCGAACCTGGTCTAGGGTTTCGTGCTTCTGTTTCAGAGTTTGCACTTGCTGATACAGGTCGCTCAGGTAGTCGCGAAAACGACTGAGGTCAGCTTTTGTGCCGAGCTCGAAATGTCCAGGCACGATGTGGTCGAGAGGCAATTCGAGTGTTTTGTCGAGCGCTGCAATCCAGTTTGCGACGCTGCCTTCGTCCATTGCCGGGGATGAACGATTTAAGAACAGGTCTCCCATTGCAATGGCTCGCTGTTGCGGGAAATACACGAGTGCGTCCCCAGAGGTATGGGCTTTGCCGGGAAAATAGATTTCCACCGTATGAGGGTCCACATGCAGCGTCAGGTGCTGCTGGAACGTGAGTTCGGCCGGGCGAAGGCCGACAGCGGTAAACGCCGGAGCTTTCATCAGGGCCTCAGTCCGCTGGCGCGTGAAATCGGTGTTGATGACTTGCGCCGCACGGCCGACGGTGGCGTTTCCTCCCTGGTGATCGGGATGGTAGTGGGTGTTGACGATGTACTTCACAGGAAGGGATGAGACCTGCCGAATGGCATGCAGCAGTTTCGTTCCCTCAGAAGCATTGAGCCCGGTATCCACCACCAGGATCGCGGCATCTCCGACGAGGAACGTAGAGTTTGCGCTTGCATCGTTGTCGGAGATGTAGGCATAGAGTCCGTGGCCAAGCGGCGTGACGCTGGGCTGCGCTGCAAGAGCCGAAACCAGCACGATCGGTAAGAGGAGGGCGGCGCGCATACTCATCAGAAGCTGACCTTCAATGCTAACTGGATCAATCGTGGCCCACCCGATCCCAGACCGACATTGTTCTGGGCGGCATCCGGGGTCGTGAACAAAGCGCCAAAACTCGGCGCAGCCAGGATGTTGCTGGGTAACGCGAACGATGGATGGTTGGTGATGTTGAAGAACTCTGCGCGGAATTGCGCGTTTACTGTCTCACCGAACTTCATATTCTTGAGGATGGAGAAATCGAAGTTCCGATATCCCGGGCCGACCACAATGTTTCGCCCTGCGTTGCCGAAGGTGAGCGGCTGGTTGTCAACAAAGGCCGCGGTGTTGAACCACTTTTGTACCGTGTGCGGACCGGCATTGGGATCGCCCACCAGGTCGGGCCGGTCGTTGCCAAGCCCCGTTCCACTCAGTCCCTTGCCCGTCAGCACCGAGAAGGGTTGCCCGGTCTGCAGTGTCAGGATGCCGCCGACTTGCCAGCCTTGGCCAAGCAATTTAGGCAAGGCATGCAATGCAGGAATCTCGTAGGTGAAGCTCCAGCTCAGACGATGGCGGATATCGAAATCCGAATTCCCATGTTCCGCCTTCAGGTTGTAGTTGTCCTGCGGGAAAATGGTGGTGGCATTGGCGCCCGATCCGAAAAACACGGAGGCGCCGTCAATGGAATGCGACCAGGTATACGAGGCCAGGAAGGACAGGCCGTTGCTGAAGCGCTTGTCCAATTTGGCCTGCAGGCTGTTGTAGTTTGAGCTTACAACGTTCTCGGCCTGGAAGAGCTGCGCGTAGCCGAAAAATGGCGTACGTACAACGCTCGGGATCGCTCCCCAAAGTTGGTTGTCATAAAGAAACTGTGCCACGAAGGGCGGAATACCGATCAGTTCCATGCGGGTGATGACATCGGGCGAAAGCCGGTCGATCTGAGCTTTGGTGATGAATGCCTGATCGATTTGGCGGAAGCGCGGCAGCTTCGTGCCCGATGTTCCGACGTAGGCGAGATCCAACACCATGCGCCCGGGCAATTGATGCTCAATGCCAAAGTTATAGTGCTGCGCATACGGGGTGCGCAGTTTTTGTTGCGTGACCGTGAGCACCGGAAATCCCGATGGGGCAAAGGCGTTGGGCCAGCTTGCGAACGGGAAGGGTGTAAAGAAGTCGGGCAAGAACGGCGGGTTCAACATCACGTTGCCCGGAATGTTTCCAATGATGGTCTCGTAGAACACGCCGTAACCGGTTCTGAGTACGGTTTTGCCGTTGCTGAAGAGGTCCCATGCGATTCCGATGCGAGGAGCGAAATTGTTGTGATCGCCGTCATAGATGCCGCCCACCTGGTCCTGGGTCACGATGCCAGAGGCCTGAAGGGCGGGAAGGTTGCTCTGGATTGTGGGATCGGTGGGATCGAGGAAAGTTGTGAAGTTCTGCGGACGGAAAGAACTGAGCCGGCCGTGAGCTTCGTGCAGCACGGTGTTCAGTTCGTAGCGTAAGCCGTAGTTCAAAGTCAGATTGTGGCGCAGCTTGAACGTGTCCTGCGCAAAGATGCCGTAGCTGCTGCCGCGGAAGTTGCGATGGGAGTCGCCGACAAATTGGAGTGCGCCATCCGGAATACCCTGCGCGAAATCGATCAGCGGATTTGGAATGTTAACCGGGTTGCCTAGAGCATCTGTTCCGGCGAGGTTGTCGAGCCCGCTAAACGTGATTTGTCCGCTGAAGGCCAGGTCGTACAGCCGGTTCAGCTGAAGGTAGCGAATGTCTCCGCCTACTTTGAATGAGTGCCGGGCGGTGGTGTGAGAAACGTTGTCAATCCATTGAAAGGTATTGGTGGCGGTGCGATTAGGCTGGTCGATTGCCCCGCCAAGATTGCTGACGGAGGAACTCCCCGAGACGAAACCGCCGGCAAAGGCGAGTTGGGGAATGTTGCCGAGGCTGAACGGGGCATCCGGCGCCCATCCGGTATTGAAGCCGAAGTCGGCGGCTTTCGGGCCTGATTCGGTGGTCAGGGAAATGTTCGAGCGCGTGAATCCGAAGCGCGCTTCGTTCAAAGTCCGGGGCGTGAGGACGCTGGTGTAGGACAGCGCAATCAGGTGATTGGTCCCGCTGTTGTTTACTCCATAACCGGGGATGTTAGTTCCGCTCTGGCCGGGTGTGAAAGGAAAGAAGGTGTCAATTCCGGTTCGACTGTAACGAGCCGAAAGTGTGTCGGAACTGCGCACGCGGTGGTCGACCTTGATCAGGAACTGATCGGTGTTGTCGGTCTGCTCGGGCGAGGAGATAAAGTTGCCCGAGGGGTCGCTCAGGTTCGGTTGCGGAAAGAGGTTGAAGACTTGAGCACTGATGGGATTCACGGCGACGGAAACAGGATTTCCGTTGCTGTCGGTGAAATTGCCGGCGCGCTCGGCAAGCGTCGGGACATTGGTGATACGGGTAATTCCAGCGCGGCGCCGGAAGCCTTCATAGTTCAAGAAGTAAAATGTGCGGTTCTTGATGATCGGCCCGCCAAAGGTCCCACCAAACTGGTTCAGACGGAGAGCCGACTTGGGGAACCGTTCGTCATTGAAAAAATTGCGGGCATCGAGCACGTCATTGCGAAAGAACTCGTAGGCGGAACCATGCAGCCGATTGGACCCGGACTTGGTCACCAGGTTCACCACTGAGCCGGTGTTCCTTCCATATTCTGCCGAGAAAGTATTGGTCTGGACCTCGAACTCCTGGATGGAATCGATGGAAGGGATTTGAGCCGCCTGCCCTCCGAAGTAGTCGTTGTTGTCAACGCCATCCACCAGGAAGTTGTTGGAGGTGGAGCGCTGGCCGTTGGATGAAAAGCCCGATACTCCGCCCTCGCCGCCCTGCTGGCCTCCACCGCCGCCGGAAGTGGCGACGCCGGGATTCAAACGCGCCAGTTGCGCGAAGTCGCGGCCATTTAACGGCAGGTCCTCAACCTTGCGATTGTCAATGATCTCGCCCAGTTTCGTGGTTTCGGTCTGGGTGAGCGCAGCGTCGGCTTGCACTTCCACAACTTCGGCCTTGGCGCCAACGTGCAACGTGAGGTCCACCGTGCGGACCTGGTCGACGCCAACATCTACACCGGTCGTGGTACCGGTTGCGAACCCCGGAGCTTCCGCCTTGATCTGGTAGGTCCCGGTGGGCAGGCCCACGATGCGAAATATGCCATTGTCGGCAGCCGTAGTTTCGCGTTCCAGGCCGGTGGAGGTATTCTTCACTGCGACCTTGGCGCCGGCGATGCTGGCCCCTTTTTCATCTCGAATTGCGCCCGTGATGCCGCCCTGGGTGGTTTGGGCGACGGTACCAGTGACAAAGAAAAGCAATACGACAGTACAGAAGGCAATGCGCTTAAATGTTGCCGTCAACATACGCTACCCTCTCAGTCAAGTCTTCGATTCGGACCCTACCCCACTGCGCTTACGGCTGCCTGGAGATTTCGTTCTTGTACACCGTTCCATCTTTCATGACGAATTGGACGTTCTTGAGTGAGCTGATATCGCGGAGCGGGTCACCTTTCACAGCCACGATGTCGGCCAGCATGCCGGGACGGATCGCTCCCACGTGGTCAGACCAACCCATCAGTTCAGCGGCATTGACGGTTCCCGCTTGCAGCGCCTGCGCAGGCGTAAGACCGAGTTCCACCATGGACCAGAACTCGCCTCCGTTCAGCCCGTGGGGATAGACTCCCGCATCGGTCCCGAGGGCTACCCGCACCCCACTTTTGAATGCCTTCGCCATATTTTTCTTGGCCGCAGGAATGATAATTGCGGCTTTCTCCACCACCCATGGTGGAAGATGCATCTCGGATTCATGTTCCTCAAACCAGAACAGCGGAAACGATGTGGGCACGAGAAAGGTTTTGTGCTCTTTCATCAGGGCGATTCCTTCCTCGTCGAGGAAGATTCCGTGCTCGATGGAGTCTACGCCGCTTGCTACCGCGTCCTTAATGGAAAGTGCAGAGTGTGCGTGGGTGGCGACTTTTCGTCCCAGGCGATGCGCCTCGGCAATGAGCACCCGCATTTCTTCCGGGCTGTACTGCTCGAGAAGGGGATTATCGCCTTTTGAAAATACGCCGCCAGAAGCACAAAACTTAATGACGTCGGCGCCATACTTGATCACTTCACGGACGCGATGCATGACAGCTTCCGAGCCATCGGCTACGCCTTCGGCGGAATAGTGAAACTCAAAGGGGAGCAGGTTGCTATCGCAGTGCCCCCCGGTGATGCCGAGAGGAGGCCCGGAGACCTGCATGCGCGGGCCAATCACGTCTCCATCATTAATGGCGTCACGCAAGGCCACGTCCGAATAGCCCTCGGCCCCGACGTTTCGGACCGTGGTGAACCCGGCGAGCAGGGTAAGACGAGCGTTCCTGGCTCCAATGAGCGCGGCGCGGGGCGCCGAAATCCCCAAGCCTTCATAACCGCCTCCGCCGGCATTTCCGGTGAGATGGGTGTGGACGTCAATGAAGCCGGGAAGAAGCGTGGCGTCGCCCAGATCAATGATGGTTGCGCCGGGATTGGACCCCGTCGTGCCTTGCGATACGGACTCAATCTTATGCCCTGCGACAACGACGGTTGGGCGGTCAAGCATGCGGCCCGCTACAGGATCGAACATCCGCGCAGCCCGAAGCACAACTTTCTGTGCAGGTTGTGCAGTTTGTGCGAAGAGCGTGGTCAGCGTTAGAACCAACACTGCCAGGGTGACCCGAAACCAGAAATGAGGACCGGGACGAGGCCCCATGCTTCTTTCTCCTGTGCCGCTACTGCTTGGCGGCCGTTGTCGTTGCCGATGCGGCGAAACGGTCGAGATTTTGCTCGAGTAAACGAAGCACAAACGTGACGTCATCAAGGGTGTTATACGCGTGAAACGAGATTCTCAGGCCATCGTGGCGACTGGAGCACACCACGTTCTGCTCCCCCAGAAGCTGGACCAAGAAGTCGGCATTTTTCGACTGCAACACTACCAACGGGCCTACGCTGTCAGGCGGAGTCTTAACAGGGATGCCGAGTTCCGAGGCGCCTCGAATCAACGCTTGAGCGAGAGACCGGATTTGGGCCGCTACATTCTGCAGCCCAAGCGTCTGCAAAAGTTTCGCACCTGCCACTGCTCCATAAATAGTTGGAATCGGCGGAGTGCCCGATTCAAATCGCCGCGTTCCGGGCGCGGGATCGAACAGCTTCACGTCGAACGCAAAGGGATTTCGCTGGCCAAACCAGCCGGTGACGGTGGGAGTCAGAGAATCAGCGAGTGACTTGCGCACATACATGAAGGCCAGTCCTGGCGGACCCAGGAGGTACTTCAAAGTCCCGCTTACGTAAGCGTCCACCTGCAGGGCTTTGACATCGATCGGGCGCGTGCCACAATCCTGGTAATCGTCGAGGAGCACCAGGGCGCCGCGATCGTGTGCCATTTTCGTGATCTCCGCCACGGGGCTACGGAATCCGTTCATGAAGCACATATGGGAGAGAGGAACGATCAGAGTGTTGTGATCAATAAGAGGGTCGTAAGCCTCAGCCGGCAAGCGATTGTCTGTTGCCTTGGCAAAGTGGATTTCGGCCCCACGCGCACGCTGTGCCAGCCATATGTGGCCCATGGTGGGGAAGTCAAATTCGCCCATCACGACTTTACTTCGCTGCTTGAAAGAGAGAGCGCTCGCGAGCGAGTTAACGCCAGCGGAGGCGCTGGCCACCAGGGCAACCTCGTCCGGTTCAGCGCCGATCAGTTCCGCGAAGCAGCGCCGTCCGGCTTCGTAGTGCTCTACCCAAAGATCCCACGGCGAACCATGCTGGTGCCAGGTGCGTAGATATTCCAGCATGGCCGTTTCGACTTCGCCGGAGAGCGCCCCTTGCGAGCAGCTGTTCAGGTAAATCTTTTCCCGGAGAACAGGAAATCTGGCGCGAAATTCGACAGTGCCTACGGTCAAGAGCTCCTCGCAGCGAGACTTAGGGTTGGCTGGTACGGCATTGCTGGTCGGCGGAAACGTACCTCTAGTCCGCCGAAAGTGTCAAGCTTTATTTGATATATGTGTGGTATACAACGTCAAGGCTTCGAGTTCACTTGGAGATCTGAGGAGACATTCGGCCGATGTTATTGCGGACCAGACCGCGTAAACGCGAGGTTTGGCATCATTGGGACTGAGGGCGTCGCCAAAACCAGGTTGTATACCACTAAAATTTTCTTGACATGGCAGTTGGGCGGGGCGTAACGTCTGGCCGCATTCCGAAAAATTCCGAAGCAAGAGGCGTGCTATGACCAATGTCGTCTCGCGTACTGCATCTTTGGTTCTCCTCCTGGTCGCCATCGCCGTTCCCCTCAGCCAAGGTCAAATATTTCCGGGACGCGTAACCGGCCGCGTAGTGGATGCGCAGGGCGCAGTCGTCTCCGG
Source organism: Terriglobales bacterium (assembly GCA_035652095.1). GTDB lineage: Bacteria > Acidobacteriota > Terriglobia > Terriglobales > Acidobacteriaceae > DASREM01. The sequence continues at coordinate 292,160 of DASREM010000013.1, forward strand.
CGCCACCGTGAGGTTGACGAATCCGGCCACCGGGTTTGAGCGCAGCGTCACCACCGACGAGACCGGCCAGTTCAATTTCCCTGAACTTGCGTTGGGTTCCTACGACATGACCGTGAGCAAGACGGGTTTTCAAACCACGGTCCTGAAGAGCATCCGGACCTCAGAAGGGCAGGTGAATACGCTGGCGCCGGTTTTGAAGGTAGGCACGGTCAATACCGAGGTTGAGGTCAGCTCGGCTTTGCCGCTGATTCAGACCGAGACGAACTCGGCCGGCGGCCAACTCTCCGAAGAGCAGGTCAAGGCGCTTCCCATCGGCAACAGCGATTTCACCCGCCTGGCTCTGACCCTGCCCGGAGTGGTGCAAAACAGCAATTTTGCCTTTGCCCAGTACACGATCAATGGTTCCCGCGCGCGTTCCAACGGATTCAATATTGACGGCGCCTCGAACACCGATCCCTCGACCTATCTGCCTTCGATCAACGAAGGCGGGAATTCCGCCACAGCCGCCACGCGCCTGCCGCTCGACGCCATCCAGGAAGTCTCGGTTACAAGCAGTGGTTCAGGCGCCGACCTTGGCCAAAATGCCGGCAGCGTGATGAATGCCATCGTGAAGAGCGGGACCAACCAGTTTCACGGTTCGGTCTACGAGATCCATCGTGATGCCGCGCTCGACGCCGCCAACTACTTCGAGAACCTGGCGGGCAAGCCCAAAGCGCCGTTTGTCTGGAACGAATTCGGAGCATCAGCCGGCGGCCCGTTGTTTATTCCTCACCTGTACGACGGGCGGAATCGAACGTTTCTTTTCGGAGCGTACGACGGTAGCCGCCTGCGTCTGGGTACGACGCTCCGTGGCAATGCCCCGACCGCGGCCGATATCCAGACAGCGGAAAACTTTCTGGCTTCCCAGGGCATTCCTGTCAATCAACTCGGATTGAATATCCTTGGCCTGTACTCGAATCTCGGGCTATCCGGGCCTTTTGTAATTGATAATCGCGGGCGGCAATCGCCCAACAGCTTCGTCATCAAGCTGGACCATGAGTTCTCAGATAAGGATTCTCTCTCCACTCGTTTTCTGTATGGTAAGGGGGAAGACGAATTTCCAGGCGGCGGCCCTGGCCCGGGCGGCGGGTCGCAATTAAGTCCATGGTTCGGAGTGACTCCGACTCACGTTGCGAATTACGCCATCAGTGAAGTCCACATCTTTGGTCCCGCGCTGATCAACACCCTGCGCCTGGGCTACAACCGGTTCAGCCAGTTCCAGAAGGGACGCGATTTCGACGTGGATCCGGCCACCATCGGACTCAATACCGGAGTTGGTCCGGAGAGCTTTGGGATTCCGGAAATTGATATCGGCTCAGGCGTGCGTAGCGCTACAGATCCCGGGCGCTTTGCCAACCTCGGGCTTCAGTATGGGGCCGGAGGGCGGGTCGCGACCTCTTACCAGATCGCCGATGAGGCGGACTTCACACGCGGTCGTCATGCCATGAAGTTCGGCTTCAATTTCCTGCACAACTACTCGGATTACACGACTGTTGGTTCTCGCGGGCTGCTGACGTTCGACGGTTCGCAATTGGGCGACACGGCGTTTGCTACGCAGGGAGCCATCTCGGGCCTGGTGGACCTGCTCGCCGGCCTGCCCACACCCGGAAACACGTTCATCACGCGGGTTCTGAGTGATCGCTCCAACATCGATCAAAACGTAATCAGCGGATTTGCCATGGACACCTACAAAGTGACCAACAATCTGACGCTGATCGCCGGGCTTCGCTATGATTTTCTGGGGACCGTGAACGAGTCCCGCGGGCGATTTTCCGCGTTTGATCCAAACCTGGGATTGGTTTTTGCTTCGCAATTGCCCGGCGACAAGATCTACGATGCGCCGAAGAGAAATTTCGGGCCAAGAATTGGGCTCGCCTGGAAGCCACCGCTGAGTGCATCACTGCAAACCGTGGTGCGCGCGGGATACGGTATCTACTACGACACCTCGCCGCTCAATAACTTCGTTGGGCTCTCCCAGAACCCGATCGGGCCAACCGCAGGATTCACCATTAACCCGGCGCCCCCAATTCCGTTTGGGGTTGGGGTGCCAATTTTTGGCTCGGGGGCGCCACAACCGCCGTTCGACATCAACAGCATTAACCGACGACAGAAGACTCCCAACACGCAGACCTGGAACTTGAACGTGCAGCAGGAACTCAGCAGCAAGTTCGTTCTGCAACTCGGTTATGTAGGGAACCACAGCACGCATCAATTGCAGTTGCTGGACATCAATCAACCTACTCCGGGCGATCCCAACACCTCGCAGCAACGGCGTCCGTTCAACGCACGATTTCCAAATTTGCGGCAGATCAACACCATTGAGTCTATCGGGTGGGCCAACTACAATTCGTTCCAAACGACACTGCGCTCCACTGATTTCCACGGGCTAACCACGCAGGTTGCCTTTACCTGGTCGCACAATATCGACACGGCATCGGAAGTCAGCGATTTTTTTGGCACCAGCGGTTACGTGCCACAGGATTCACGAAACCTTTCCGGCAGTGTGGGAAATTCAGAGTTCGACCAACGGCGGGCGCTGGTCATCACTTACATCTATGCGGTTCCAGCTGCCTTTCATAGCGGAGTAACGGCAGCAGTCACGCGAAATTGGCAACTGTCGGGAACCACCACGTTCCGCGACGGATTGGCCACCCCGGTGCTCACTTTTGGCGGGGAAAGCGGCACGCAAAGTTTTCATGAGCGGCCAAATTGCGTCGGCCCGATTCGCTATCAGCTAGACAACTTGTTGCAATCGTATGTCCTTCCAGGAGCGTTTGCGACGCCGGCGCCTGGAACCTTCGGAAACTGTCCCCGCAATCCCATTGTGGCCCCCGGGCTGAATGCATGGGACATCAACATTCAGCGCACCTTCCGGTTCACGGAGCGCTTTGCTTTCGAGTTCCGTGCCAGTTTCTTCAATGCTTTCAATCACCCTAATTTCGGAGAACCGTCGCCCGACCTGAGCACCACAATTACGGCCACGGCGGATGATGGCAGCTTCGATTCTCACTTCGGAGTCGGCGGACCTCGAAATATTCAGTTCACAGGGAAGCTCACGTGGTGAGTGGACTCGCGGCGGCGCGGGGAAAGTTGATTTTCGGGAAGGGAATGAAGGGAAGAGTTTGGATCGCAGCAGCGTTACTGCTCGTGGGCAGCGCCTGCCTTGCTCAGAAGCGTCCCGGGGAGATCGGTATCAATGTAGATGCCACGCAGGTCAGGCAAAGAGTTTTGCATGCCGAGCTCACCATCCCTGCGAGCCCAGGACCCCAGACCCTCTATTATCCGAAGTGGATGCCGGCGGACCATTCTCCGGATGGTCCAATCTGGAACCTGGCAGGCCTTAAGTTCTCGGCATCCGGGCAGGCGATCCCATGGGAGCAGGACTCCGAGGACATGTACACGTTTCATCTCGTGGTTCCAAAAGATGCAACCTCCGTGAGTGCGAGACTCGACTTCCTGCTTTCGGTACCGGGCCCGGCGATCGATTTCAGCGCGTCTGGCGCGCCGGAGCTGTTCGTGCTGATGTGGAACCAGGTTATGCTCTACCCGAGCGGCTACCCTGCCGATCAGATCACTTATCAACCCAGGCTGACGCTGCCGAATGGATGGAAGTTCAGCACCTCATTGCCAGTCGCGGAACAGTCCTCCAATGCTATCACTTTCAAGCCGGTTGCCTTGGACCTGTTGATTGATTCGCCGGTCCAGTCCGGCAAGTACATGAAAGTGATCCCCCTGACCCCGGGCGAGAATCCTGTGCATGAGGTCGACATCGCGGCTGATAGTCCAACCGCGCTCGACATTGCGCCCGAGCTCATAAACGCTTACCAGCGCCTGGTGCGAGAAGCGCAGGCGCTTTATCAGTCCCATCACTACCGCGAGTATCACTTCTTACTCACGCTGAGTGACAACGTAATGGGACTAGGCCAGGAACATCATGAGAGCAGCGACGATCGCGTCCCTGCGAACGAACTCTCCGATCCCAACCGGCGCTTGTTAGGGGCTGACTTGTTTCCGCACGAATTCACTCACTCGTGGAACGGTCAGTACCGGCGCCCGGAAGGTTTGGCAACCCCCGACTTTCAGCAGCCGATGAAGGGCGACATGCTGTGGGTCTACGAGGGTTTGACTAGCTATCTCGGACACGTTCTCGCCGCGCGCAGCGGGTTGTGGACCCCGGAACAGGCTCGTGAGCACATTGCGGTCTTGGTGTCCACTTTAGATCATCGCGCGGGACGAACGTGGCGCTCGCTGGAGAACACCTCCCGCGCGGCGCAGATACTCTACTTTGCACCCGCAGAATGGATGTCCTATCGGCGGGGAACCGACTTCTACGGCGAAAGCGTTCTGATCTGGTTAGAAGCTGATGTCACCATTCGAAAGCTTACCCACGGCCGCCGCTCGCTCGACGATTTTTGCCGAAGCTTTCTTGGTGGCCCTGATGTGATGCCAGTCGTGCGAACCTTCACCTTCCATGACCTGGTCCGAGCCATGAATGAGGTCGCCGCCTATGACTGGGCCACTTTCTTTCATGCTCGCCTGGCGTCGACCGAAGCCCGCGCCCCGATCGGTGGGATTACCGATGGGGGATGGCAAGTTCAATATAACGAGCAGCCCAATGAAATGCTGTCGGCTTCGGAAGCCCTGGGACAGGGTGACTATAGCTCTTCGCTCGGTCTGCTGGTCAAAGCAGATGGAACCGTGCAGGACGTGATCCCGGGAATGGCCGCCTATATGGGCGGCATGTCTCCATACACTCGAGTGATCGGAGTCAATGGGAGTCAGTTTTCGATTCCGGAGTTGAATCGTGCCGTCAAAGAATCCGGAACGACTCAGGATCCCCTGATACTCCTGGTTTCAAATGCGGGCAAGATCGAAGATCACAGGCTGGCTTACCATGATGGGCTGAGATATCCGCACCTGGTGCGTAACAAGGGCGCGGACGACTATATAAGTGATATCTTCAAACCGAAAGCGGCACGTTAGTGACCGACGCTTATGTATGATGTCGGGTGCGTCTTAGCGGAAGCATAATCTGCTTTAGAACGGGAGGTACGTTGGCCAAGGCTGTGGGCGGAAAACGTGTCCGGGCCACTTATGTCGCTGGAGTCCGGGACAAACTTAGCGAGAAGGTCTATCGGGCGCTCAAGCGTGACATCATTCGAGGCGTTCATCCCGCGGGCGAATTCCTCTCCGAAAAAGACCTTGCCAAGAGGTACAAGAGCAGTCGCACGCCGGTTCGCGAGGCCGCATTGCGGCTCCAGGAAGAACGCTTGCTGCGGATCGTCTCCAACCGCGGATACTTCGTCAGCCAGATCACCTTGCAGGAGTTGAACGACGTCTATGAGTATCGGACAGCGGTGGAGTGCGCGGCAGCGGAGCTTGCGGCCCGAAAGGGAACTGATTCGGAGCTGCTTCAAAAACTAACCGTACTCGCCGAGACTTCTTACCGCACCGACAGTATTGAGAGCTACATGGAGTTCATTGAGGCGGACACTCTATTTCATGTGGGAATTGCGCGGCTCTCACGCAACCAGATGCTGGTCCGGGCCGTAAGTGAGGCGCGCAGCCAGATGGAACGCATCATGTATGCGGCCATTGACATTCACTACTATGGAGAAGTGCCTACCCGCGAGCACAAGGAAATTATGAAGGCAATCCGCGAGCATAACCCCGAGGCTGCTCGCAAATGCATGTACAACCACATCATTCAATCCAAGGACAAAGTGTTCCGGTTGACCACCAACACTCCTGCCCGGACCTAACATATTCCGCGCTACCGCTTAAGTCCGAGTGTGCCAACGGCCAGGAGGTCTAACGTCGAAAGTGGACGATGGGACCCCGCGGCTGTTGAATTTGCGGTCTTCTGACCATCTCGAATGGATAGCCTGTCAGCATGGCGGTTGATTCAAGACTGCTGCTCCTGACGCGAGTCGCAGAAAAAGGGCGCCCTCGCGAGCGCCCTTGGCAAAGCTTGCGACAGAAACTACTTCATCAGAACCGAGACTCCCAGCGGAACCGTTCCGGCCGGCAGCCCGAGGTTAAACGGAGTGTGATTCTCGGCCACCGTGCCGTCAACCGCGATATCGAACACGTGCAGGACGCCAACCCGGTCGAGCACATAAAGGAACTTTCCGGTGGGATCAACCTTCATGTGCGTGGGCAGCGCGCCCGTACCGCTGACTGAGAGGTGCTGCAGCAGTTTGGGATTGGTGGTGGTGGTGGTGTCGTACACGCTGATGGTTCCCGATGCGGTCTCGGAAGTGTAGAGACGGTTCCCGGCGGCATTCATTGCCAGCCAGCAAATGGCCATGCCTGTGTTGTTGACTTCGCGCAAGAACGTCATAGTGCCTGTGCTGTTGTAGCTATAAACACCAACCTGGTGCTGTGCCGGCAATCCAATGTAAAAGCCACGCACGTTCGGGATAGCCACGCCACCGACTATGACGGGGGCGGCTCCGGGAGGTGTCAGTGAGTTGACCACACTCATTGCACCAGCTCGGTTCAGGCTGTAGCTGGTGATGGTTTGCTTCATGAACTCCATTCCGAAGAACTGGACCGGTCCGTTCGGACGGAACAGAGCCTGGGCCGGCGAGGAACCAGCCGGAAGCGGAAAGTTGGTGGCGCTCTTGTTCAGTTTTCCTGCGGCGCTCACGGCAAAAGCGGTGTAGTTTGGATTCGTCGCCGTCTGTAACGGGTCAGAATCCTTGTTGACCACCACCATCATGGAAACGCCGTTTCCGAGAGCGTTGTCACGATAGCCGATGCTGGCCGGTTGCGGGCCACCGGAAGCAAAAGGAGATCCCGCGTTGGGAGTCAGGGTTCCATCGGCATTGATCGTAAAAGAAGCGACCGTGTTGGAGTGCCCGTTGACGGCGAACAAGAGAGTTCCCGCGGCGTTGATCGCGACTTCCTGATCAGAATCCCATTGAAAGTCGGTGCCGCCCGCGGCGGGTCCGACTCCAGTGCCACCGGTCAAGAAAGGCGAACCGGCGAGAGGAGTCAAATTCCCCGCGCCATCATTTACCAGCGCGATAACTCCGTTCTGGTTGGCGGTGGTGATGTTGGCATTAATGTAAACCAGGTTTTGCTGCGCGGCAGCGCAGAGAGTGAAGACCAGCAGCGTCGCCGCCACCAGCAGGGTCGCGAACACAAATCGCCGGCTCGAATTGGCGATTGACATTGGAATGCCTCCTTGAATTTTCGGAACAGCTGCAGTGCGCATTGGAATCGGTTCGCGATCGCTCCGGAAGGGGGGTCACTCAACCACAAAACTACCGAAGGCCACAGACGAACCCAGAGGGGTACAAGGATGCACGGTCTGTTATTGAATTAAAAGAGGCAGAAAGACTCTATGCACAAAAGTGACACTTTTGCGCATTGGCTTGTATCATGGCGGACTGGACAATGGATCTGTTTTCTGAAAATCAGAGCGGAGTCGGCCCATTTTCGCCGAGAGAGAACTCGGCGATTTGCCCAGGCTTGCTCACGAAACGTTGGCATCTACGTCCACTCCTAGTACAGTTGCGTCTCCCGCGATTCATCGCACAGTTCATGAGGAGCATGTTTGCATGCGCATTCGCATAGCGTCAGTTGTGTTCGTGTTTCTTTTCTCGGCACTTGCCTTTTCCCAAACCGCAGAGGAACTGGTGAATAAGAACATTCAGGCTAAGGGCGGCCTGGAGAAGATCAAGGCCATTAAGAGCGTTCGCATGGTCGGACGCCTCACCGGTCCAGGCGGGTTCACGGCGAGTGTGGGCCAGGAGAATTCGCGCCCAAACCTGGTGCTCCAGACATTCACACTGCAAGGGCTGACCGCGGTGCAAGCCTACGACGGCACGACCGGCTGGCAAATTCAACCGTTCGGCGGCCACAAAGATCCGCAATTGATGGGTGAGGACGATTTGCGCGATCTGCAAATCGCGTCCGATTTCGATGGTCCCCTGGTGGATTACAAGGAGAAGGGCAATACGGTTGAATTCCTTGGCCACGACATTGTGGACGGAGACGATGCCCTGCGCCTAAAGGTGACCTTGAAGAATGGCGACCTGATCTACTACTACCTCGACCCCGATACCTTCCTCGAAATTCGCACCCAAGTGCAGGAATTCATTCGCGGACAGGTAAGAGAAAATCAGACAGACCTGGGCTCCTACAAACCGGTGAATGGTGTGATGTATCCCTTTTCGATCACCTCCGGTCCCAAGAACGATCCCAACAACACTGCTACCACGACGGTCGAAAAGATCGAAGTCAACGTTCCCATTCCCGGGGCGGATTTTGATGTGCCTGCCAGCCTCAAGCAAGCAGCGAAGTAACAAAAGCGTGATGGACGCTAAATTTTCAAGTACGAGGATTTCTTCTGATGATCTCATTCGCCCGCTGTGAATCACATCCAGTTCTCAATGTGGTTGCTTTGCTGAGTCTTATAGCGACCGCCTTCGCCCAGCAGCCCGTCAAGTTCGACTCCGCGACCATTTCCGGTTTGCCGGCACGCAACATCGGCTCGGCAACCATGAGCGGACGCGTGGCCGCGATCGATGCGATCAGCCAGAACGGCCGTCTCACGATTTTCGTGGGCTCCGCGAGCGGCGGGGTATGGAAATCGGTCAACGGGGGGACGACCTTCAAGCCGGTGTTCGACCGTCAAGCGGTGCAATCCATCGGAGCGGTCGCCATCGACCCGTCGAATCCGAAGGTGGTGTGGGTTGGCACGGGTGAATCCTGGGTACGCAACAGCGTGTCGGTCGGAGATGGCCTGTACAAGTCCACCGACGGCGGCGAGAACTGGGACAACGTGGGCCTGCATGACTCCGAGCACATCGCCAAGATCCTGGTAGACCCGAAAGATGGAAACAACGTGCTGGTCTGCGCCACCGGCCATCTTTGGAACGACAACGATGAGCGTGGCGTATACAAAACTTCCGATGGCGGGAAAACCTGGAAGAAGGTCCTGGGTGGACCGAACGGGTCCACAGGATGCGGCATGATGGCCATGAGCCGCAACGATCCGAAGACGATTTATGCATCGTTATGGGACTTCCGGCGGCAAGGCTGGACCTTCCGGTCCGGCGGGCCCGGGAGCGGAATTTTCAAGTCGGCCGATGGCGGCGACACCTGGAGCGAAATTACCGACAGCAACAGCAAGGGTCTTCCCGAAAAGCCGTGGGGCAGAGTAGCTGTCGCGGTGGCGCCATCCAAGCCACAGGTGGTTTACGCCAACATTGAATCGAAGAAGAGCGCTCTTTACCGCTCCGATGATGGCGGAAAAAACTGGACTCGGCTCGATGCCAGCCGCTTCGTGATCTGGCGTCCTTTTTACTTCGGCAATCTGATTGTTGATCCCAAGGACGAGAAGAAAATCTTTAAACCCGACGGGCCACTGCTACTCAGCGTCAACGGAGGAACCAGCTTCAGCATCGTGTCCAACGCCGCGCACGGGGATTTTCACGATGTCTGGATCGATCCGGGCAATTCCAACATAGTCTATGCCGGGGACGACGGCGGGGTCTGGCGCAGCGATGACGGCGGAACGCGCTGGAAACATCAACTCAATCTCCCGGTTTCGCAGTTCTATCACGTGAGCGTTGACAACGCGGACCCTTACCACGTGTACGGTGGACTGCAGGACAACTCTGCATGGGTGGGAGATTCGTCTTATCCGGGAGGCATCACCAACGCGCAATGGGAGAACATGTACAACGGCGACGGATTCTGGATGTTCGAAGACCCATCCGATCCGGCTTACATCTATGCTGAGTCGCAAGGCGGCGAAATCGGGCGCATCAACCGTTACACCCACGAGGCGCGCAGCATCAAGCCGCTTCCCAACTATGGCGAGAAGAAGCTGCGCTTTAACTGGAATGCTCCGATACACATGAGTCCGAATGAAAAAGGGACGATTTACATCGGGGCGCAATATCTTTTCCGGTCGCGCGATCATGGACAGACCTGGGAGCGCATCTCTCCGGACCTGACCACGAACGATCCCGAGAAGCAGAAGCAGGAAGAGTCCGGTGGTGTCACCATCGATAATTCCTCGGCCGAAATGCACACCAGCATCTATTCGATTTCGGAATCGCCAAAAAATGGGCAAATCATCTGGGTGGGAACCGACGACGGTAATTTACAAGTGACGCAGGACGGAGCAAAGAACTGGACGAACGTGGTTGGCAATGTACCCGGCCTGCCCAAAGCGTCATGGGTGTCGACGGTCGTAGCCAGTCGCTTCGACGCCAATGCTGCCTACGCTACTTTCGATCGGCATACCTTTGGCGATCTCAAGCCGTATGCCTACAAGACCACAGACCTGGGCAAGACCTGGACCGCGTTAAACGTTGATGGGGTCCGCGGGTACGCGCACGTGATCACCGAAGATACCCAGAACCCCAACCTGCTCTTCCTCGGGACCGAATTTGGACTGTGGATTTCCGTGGATGGCGGACAGCGCTGGGGCGAATACAAGGGCACCGATTTCCCGTCGGTTGCGGTGCGTGACATCGTGGTGCACCCGCGAGAGTCCGACCTGGTGCTTGCAACCCATGGCCGCGGCATTTGGATTGTGGACGACATCTCCCCCCTGCGCGCTCTGACACCGGAGATGATGGAAAAACCTGCGGCATTGATTCAAGGCCGGCAGGTTTATCAATACCTGAACTCGAACGGCGGATGGCCGACAGGGGACGAGGCATTTGTCGGCACCAGCAGGCCGGAAGACGCTCAGATCACCTACTACCAGAAGAGCCGCCATATTTTTGGCGACTTGAAAATAGAAATCCTCGACGCCGATGGAAAGGTCATTGACACGGTCCCTGGCAGCAAGCATCGTGGGGTGAACCGGACAACGTGGTCCATGCGGTTAAAGCCTCCGGCAGTACCGCCGGCAGCCAGCGCGTTGTTCGAGGCCACACAAGGCCCGCGTGTCATGCCGGGAACCTACTCGGTCAAGTTGACCAAAGGGGACCAGGTTTACACCGAGCCCCTCAAAGTGGAACTGGACCCCCGGGCGAAGTTCACGATCGAAGATCGCAAGGTGCAGTATGAACTCGCGATGAAGGTCTACAAACTCCTCGAACACATGACTTACGCCGTGGATTCTATCGAAGGAGTCCGTGACGGGGCCAAGGCGCGCGCGGCCAAGCTGCAGGAGAAAGATCCCCTGCGGGCAAAACTGCAACAACTTGCCGATTCATCCGATCAGGTTCGTTCCAAGATTGTGGCCACCAAGGAAGGTGGCATGATCACGGGAGAAGAGCGGATCCGTGAACATCTCGGCCAACTCTACGGAAGCGTAAATCAATACGAAGGAAGACCGGGAGACTACCAGGCGGCCCGCGCCGATTCGCTCGGTCGCGAACTCGAGGACGTGATTGTCGAATTCAAACAGCTTACCGACAGAGAACTCGCGTCCATTAATTCCTCGCTTCGGAAGAAGAAAATGCAACCCATCTCTGTGCTGACCGAAACTGACTGGCAAAAGATGCGCGAGCAACAGGGCGGCACCGCGCATGGCGGAAGTATTCAGCGCGGGATGCACGAAGTGGACTAACGTCGGTACAGTCAGTTTTAAGGCGGAGATCCATCGGATCTCCGCCTTTTGTTTGTTTTCCTGCTCGCCAATTCGAAATTTCTGTTGCTTGAACCTGTTTATAATCCTCAACTGCATTTATTCTGAACGGTCGTTCTATGTTGCCGAACTGTGCCGATGAGATTCCTAAAGCGTTGGAGAACCCGGCTCTTGTTGTTCTTCGCGGTGGTTGGCCCGGGATTCATCACGGCAAACGTGGACAACGATGCCAATGGCATCTACACGTACTCGGCCGCGGGGGCTCAGTTCGGGCACATGTTGTTGTGGACCATGGTCCCGATCACGGTCGCGCTGATCGTGGTGCAGGAAATTTGTGCGCGCATGGGGGCGGTCACCGGCAAGGGCCTGAGCGACCTGATTCGCGAGGAATTCGGCCTTCGCATTACCTTTTTCATGATGCTGGGCATCCTGGTGATCAACTTCGGAAACGTGGTAGGAGAGTTTGCCGGCATCGCGGGCAGCCTCGAGCTGTTCGGTTTGTCCAAGTACATTACCGTTCCCGTTTGCGCCGTTATTGTCTGGCTGATCGTTGTAAAGGGCCAATACAAGAGCGTTGAGAAGGTCTTTTTGGCGGCCTCCTTCTTTTACGTTACCTATATTTTTGCGGGCATTCTGGCCAAACCGGCGTGGATCGATGCCTTGATCACGACCGTGAAGCCCGCACCGTTAAGAATGTTTCGTCAGCAGGACTACCTCTACATGGTGATCGGGGTTGCGGGAACTACCATCGCCCCATGGATGCAGTTCTACCTGCAATCTTCCATCGTTGAGAAGGGTGTTACTCGGCGTCACTACAAAGCTTCGCAGATCGATGTGATCGCAGGCTGCATCTTCACCGACGTTGTGGCCTGGTTCATTATCGTGGCTTGCGCCGCGACTCTTTACGCACACGGCTACCACAACATCTCAGACGCAAAGGACGCAGCACAGGCCCTGCGCCCCCTGGCCGGGGACTACGCCTACATTCTTTTTGCGATGGGACTGTTCAACGCGTCGCTCTTCGCGGCGTCCATCCTGCCGCTCTCAACCGCCTACACGGTGTGTGAAGGGTTAGGCTTTGAGTCCGGAGTAGGGAAACGCTTCAGTGAAGCCCCCGTTTTCTACTGGCTGTACACAATCTTGATTGTTGCCGGGGGCGGAGTCATTCTCATCCCCAACTTGCCTTTAGTGAAGATCTCGATCCTGTCGCAGGTGGTGAATGGAATCGCGGTTCCCCCGGTGCTGATCTTCATGTTGCTGCTGGTCAACAAGAAAGATCTCATGGGCGAATATGTAAATTCCCGGCTCTACAACGTCGTGGCCTGGGGGCTCACGATCGTGATGACCATTCTGAGCGTGCTTTGGTTATGGACGTTGAGGGGTTCTGGCGCCTGAGCCGCCCTTTTTGCTTGCGGATAACTCTTTCCCACATGTCTGCCTTCCAATATACTGACTTCATCTCCGGGCGGTGTGGGCTATGGCATTTGCTCTCGTTCGGCTTCTCGGGACCGCGCTTCTTCTGGGCGCGTTCACCTCAGCTCAGACTGCTCCTGCCGTGAAGACTTACCATGATGGAAGCATCCGGGACATTGGTGCGGTCGGAAACCGCAATGTCGGGTGCGGCCGCGGCGTTGGCAATTGGTACAGTCTGGACCGTCAGATTGCGATGGGCAGGGAATATTCGCAGCAGGTAGAGTCCACCAGCAGATTAATTACCGACCCGGTGATCACGGAATATATCAACCGCCTGGGCCAAAACCTGGTCCGCAACTCCGATTCGCAGGTTCCTTTCACCATCAAGGTTGTGGACACCGATGACGTGAACGCGTTCGCCTTGCCGGGGGGATTTTTCTACGTCGACTCGGGATTGATTGCTGCCGCCGACAACGAAGCAGAACTGGCAGGGGTCATGGCCCACGAGATCGCGCACGTGGCAGCGTGCCATGCGGCCCGCGAAAATACCCGTGGACAGTTGATGAACTTGGCGTCCATCCCGCTCATCTTTGTCGGCGGAGGCATCGGCTACGCCGCCCAGAACCTGGCAGGCCTGGCCTTTCCGATGACGTTTCTGAGATTTTCCCGGTCATTTGAGACCGAGGCAGATTTCCTGGGCGTCGAATACCTTTACAAAGCCGGCTACGATCCCCAGGCCTTCACTTCATTCTTCGAGAAGATCAAGGTGCTTGAGAAGCAGAAGCCCGGCTTTATAGCCAAGGCGTTCGAAACTCATCCCCAGACGCCGGATCGAATTGCCAAGTCACAAAAGGAAATCGATACGCTGTTGCCGCCGCGAGATCAGTACAAGGTGGACACTTCGGAGTTTCAAACCGTCAAGGCTCGATTGACTGCGCTGGAAGACCGGCATCGGATTGACGGTGGCAATGATGGCTCTCGTCCCACCTTGCGGCGCAGAACCACAAGTTCCACTGCCCCTGCCGAGTCAGGCGGCCAGGATGACGACGGAAGACCAACTCTGAAGCGCCGCACCCCCGAGCTTCCGAGCTCCGCGCCCGCGCCGAATTAGAGAATCTTGCCCTCGGCCAAGGATTGCACCAGAGTCAAGTCTGCCTCCAGGAAGTCAAATGACGGCAGGTCAGAGAACTCAGCCCAGCGAATGTCCTTGAAGATGCGGTTTTCGAGCAGTCCCTGATACGAACGCACCGCGAAGAATCGGAGTTCGACGGCCCCTCCGCCCCGATATTCATGGCGAATCCGCGCCACCTCTTCACCAATTTGAGCGACGATCCCAAGTTCCTCTTCCAGCTCCCGGCGAAGCGCGTCACGCGGTTGCTCGCCTTCTTCGATTTTTCCTCCTGGGAACTCCCACTTCAAAGGCATGGTCTGATACTTGGTGCGCTGGCAGATCAGGACCTTGCCATCCTGAAAGATGAGGCCGGCAACGACTTGTTTCACGACCGAAGGCATGCGCCTCCGTCGTTGGCCAACTTTGTGGCTGTCATTTTGTGGAGCGTTCCAGGGATTTGCCAACTAAGGAAGCACAATGTTCGACCAGATCGCGGTCTTCGGCACCGAAGGCGGCGGGAAAGTGGCTGTCAATGTCCAGTTCGCCGGCGACCTGGCCGTGGACAAAAACCGGAACTACGATCTCAGACTTGGTCTCGATGGAACAGGCGAGATATCGTACATCGCTGCTGACATCGTCTACGATCACGGTCTCGCCACTCGAAGCGGCCGCTCCGCAGATACCCTGGTTCAGCGGAATCCGGGTATGCGGCGTCATGGCGCCTTCGAATGCGCCGAGCACCAGCATCGGAGGCTGCGCAGCCGTGACAGACTTCTCGATCATATAGAAGCCGACCCAGTTGTATTTCAGCATCTGCCCGTGTAGCAGCTTGACGATGGCAGACATGAGTTGGTCCGAACTCTTGGCTTCTCGCGCCAGTCGGTCGGCTTCCTGTTTCACTTCCTCGGCTTTGGAGGTCGTAGCCATGCAGCCAGTCTAACTTACGTGGGACAAACTTCGGACGTGTTTCTAATTGTGCGCAGTCCCTCTGATTGTGGAAAACATTCGGGGTGAATCGCAGAAGCCAGAGCGTGCAGTCCGCGGATGAGCGTTGGCGCGGGCGTATTAAGGAATTCGTCTCGAATGCAATGCACTCGTCCGGCCTTCGCAGCATTCGTAGCTTGCCAGTTACGATCGCGAATGACCTTCTCCAGAGGGACGCGGTCGCCAGCCCCGCACCAAGCGGCAATGAGAACGTCGGGATTCTGGTTTGCCACAACGCCGAATTCCGTCGTGAGTCCGGGCGCTCCGATAAACTCCCCACCTGCAGCTTCCACGAGTTCCGCCACCCATGGCTGGGAGCAGATCAGGGGCTTGCCCCACTCTTCGCAGAAAACCCGCGGGCGTTTCCTGCTGTTCGTGATTGCGCGAACCGAAGCAATTTCCTCCCGCATTTCCGCGATCACTCGCTCGCCTTGTGCGGACCTGCCAACTATCCCGGCAATGCTGGCAATATCGGAGTAGATGTCTGACAGGGTCCTGGGAGCGAGACCTAGAAACCGCGAGCCGGACTTCAGGATTTCGGTGACCGCTTTCTCCTGGTAAGGGACGGCCGCAACGACGAGGTCGGGACTCGCTGCAATGATTTGGGCGGCTTGCGCCGTCCACGAATCAGAAACAATGATGCGCCCGCTATTCTGGACTTCAGGACATACATCTACACAGTATTTTGTGCAGGCCACAACCCGTTCCAGGGCCCCTATCGCGGCAAGAATCACCGTCGCGCTGGGTTGAAGGGAAACAATGCGCTGGGGGCTATGGTCGGGCATCAGGTGCATTATTTCAGATTGGGGCCGCTCGTCTACAATGCTCGCGATGTATTCTGCGGAAGTTCTGGACCACTTCGAGCACCCTCGCAATCCCGGGGATGTTGCGGGAGCCGATGCATCCGTGCAAGTGGAGAATCCCGCCTGCGGGGACGTGTTGAAGCTCAGCGCCAGGGTAGGGGAGGGAAGGCTCGTCGAAGTCCGCTTTCGCGCCAAGGGCTGCGTCCCGGCTATTGCGTGCGGCTCGTTGCTGACCGAAATGGTACGAGGACAAACGCTCGCCGAAGCTCGGGCCGTAAGCAGGGACGACCTGCTGAAAGCCATCGGCGGCTTGCCTGCCGCCTCCGGACATGCCGCGCATCTTGCCCTGGACGCGCTGAAAGCGATGCTGCAGGAACTGCAGTCAACGGGAAAGGTGAAATGAAGATCTCCGCCCTGATACTGCTTGGCGTCGCGGCTCTGAGTGCCAGTCCAAGTCTGGCGCAAGATCGGATCGATCCTGCAGCAATCGAGTCCTACATCAGGCCCTACTCTGAGACCTCGAACTTCAGCGGCGCAGTCCTGGTCGAGAAAAACGGAAAGATCGTTTTTGAGAAAGCCTTTGGCCTGGCTGATCGGGAGAAGTCGCTTCCGAATACGACTGCGGTGCGCTTTCATGTTGCATCCGTCTCAATGCAATTTACTGCGGCCGCGATTCTGCGGCTTGTAGATCAAAAACGACTCGCACTCGATACTAAAGTCAGCGAAGTTGTGCCTGGAATCACCGGCGGCGATAGGATCACCATGCGAGACTTGTTGGTCCAACGTTCCGGACTCTCAGATATCAACGACCTGCCGGACTATGGCGAGGTGCTAGAGGTCCACCAAACGCCGGCCAGCCTGGTGGCGAAGATCAAAGAACGGCCGCTGCTTTTTGAACCCGGATCGAAGTTCCAGCACGAAGAGCACTCCGCTTACAATCTTCTTGCTCTCATCACGGAGACCAAGACTCGCAAGCCTTTTTCGCAGGCAGTAAAGAAACTTGTTTTCGGCCCTGCCGGGCTTTCGCATTCTGCTATAGATGACGACCAAGTCAGGGATAAGGGTGTCGCCAAGGGGTATCAGCCAAAAGGACTATCCGAACTGGAGCCCGCCACTCCAATTCACTGGTCGGGCAAAGCCGGAAATGGATCGGCAATCACGACTGTGCGAGACGAGGCGCGCTGGGTCCGAGCCCTATTCGAAGGCAGATTTCTGAGCGAGGATTTGCGAAAGCTCGTCCTCGAGACGTCTCCTCCGATCGGCTACGGCTGGTTCCGCCGTGACAGCGCGCGCTTTCACCAGACGGCCTATTACATGAACGGACGGGCCCCCGGATTCGCTTCGTTCGTTCTTTATCTGCCGAAGGAGAGTCTGACCGTCGTTGTCTTCAGCAACATTTACTCGTCGGCGACCACCACCATTGGAAACGATATCGCCGCGATTGCTCTTGGGCTTCCCTTCGAGCCTTTCCATCCAGGTCCGCGGCTTAGTGCGGAACAGCTAAACTCCAGCACTGGAACCTTTCAATTCGGTCCGGACTTTTACCAGCCAAGCGCTCAAGTGAAGTTGATCGCCAGCGGATCGGATCTGGGATTACGCTGGCCCTCGGGCGACCTCTCGCCGCTGATCCCGCTGGGGCGCGACCGCTTCGTGGATCGTGCTTACTGGCAAGATGTGAACATTGAACGCGATGCCACAGGACGACCCGTAGCTCTCAAATACGATCGCTTCACCGGGCAAGCGATTAACCGCAAGTGAAATCGTTTAGGGTACCTGCCGTGCGGAAGGTGCACAGAACACAGGTGCTTCCTACTCTCTGGAATCCGGGAAAAAGATGGTCCATCCCCGCTGCTTTGCGGCCTCGGCCAGGTCTGGATTGGGATTCACGGCAAATCCGTGCGTCGCCATGGCCAGCATCTCGCAATCCCAGCGTGAATTGCCGAATGCTACGTCGGGCTCTCGTCCAATGACCTCGCGGATGGCTTTCGGCTTTCCGGGTCCACTGGGGACTCGGATCAGCCGGTCGGTCACGACTCCGGAGTCAATCTGAACTGCCGCCGCGAGAATTCGCTGTGGGGAAATCCCCACGTACTTCATGGCAGATCGAATCACCCACTCGTTGGTGGACGATACCGCCCAGACCTCGCATCCCGCTTGTTGCAGACGCTCGACCAACTCCCTCATCTCTGGGAAGATTTGTTGCACGAAGTTTTCATCGAAGAATTGTTGTGCTGCTTTTTGGACGGTTGGGGCGCTCAGGCCGCGATGCATGGTCACCATCTCGCCGCACATAGTGTCCTCGTCGACCTTGCCGGCACGATAGTCCGCGTAGCGTGCTCGCGCCCAGGTTGCGACGTCGTCCCTAACTAGACCGCGCCTCAGTTCCCAATCGAAGAAGCTCTCGCCGGCGTCGCCGGCCCACAAAGTGCCGTCGCAATCGAACACTGCAAGCTTTGGCCGTAGGGAAAGAACGGAATCGGTGAACTTGTGGGCCTTCGAGGAGTCGCCAAGCATGTTATTTGTAGGCACTCACCAGTTCCGCGTATTGCTCGGGCGTATCTACGTTGGTGCTGACGAAGGGATCGGCTACGGGCACGTATTCAATGCGTTGCACATTGCGGTGCTCTACGTCTCGCGCTGTACTGTCCTCCGGCGCTCTCAAAAATGCTTCAATCATCTCGCGACCCGCAAGGTAGGGGTGGCCGTGTTGTCCGCCATATTCCGGAACCGCGGCCCATTTGCCTTTCGCGACCGCCATCTCGAAGGCACAGCGGAGCCGTTCCAGCGTAGATTGCGCCGCGGGAGGGCGATCAACAAGGGTGATCATCGCGGTGTCACGGCCACGGTTTAGCACCTCGTGCAACCCAATTCGCAGCGAGCTGAACTGGCCCCGCTCGGGAGCCGGATTTTCCAAGATGACCCCTCCGTGGGCATAAACCACGGGCGCGATGTTCTCCAGATTTTTCCCGGCCACCACGATGACCATATCGTTGAGCTGTCCAAGCAACCGGATTGTTTCGGAGAGAAACGTTCCACCCGGAATGCTTCCGGAGGGACCGGGAGGCCAGGGAAGCAGCGCCTTATCGCGTCCCATGCGCGTGGACTGTCCGGCTGCCAGGATGACCGCGCACGAACTGGTGGAAGGGGACACGTGAGAAGAAGTTACTCCGATTTTGGTTGAGGAACGGTCTCAACTTGCGATTGCGCAGCAATAGGGTGCTTGGCCTTGAACCAGCTCATATGAGGAAGTTGCCGTTCGACTTTTCGGCGGGCCGCAATCAATTCGGAGGTGATCGATACCGCAATCTCTTCGGGAGTGACAGCCCCAATATCGAGCCCCACGGGAGCGTGCACGCGTTCGAAGAGCTCCGGCGCCAGCCCCTCAGCGGTCAATTGCCGAAAAATTGCGATCGTCTTCCGCTTGGAGCCGATCATGCCAATGTAGCGCGCCCGCGTCTGCACTGCCCAGCGCAGCACGCGCATATCGTCACGATGCCCGCGCGTGGCAATGACGATGTAAGAAGTCTCGCTCGGACTGATTTTGCCCATCGCTGTGTCGAAGTCTTCAGCGTGGACCGCAACCGCCTCGGGGAAGCGCTCCCGATTGGCGTATGTCTCCCGATCGTCCACCACTGTTACCTGAAATCCTATGTTTTTCGCTACTCGATAAAGGTTTACGGCAACGTGGCCTGCGCCGAAAATATAAAGCTCTGCTGGAGGGAGTACTGGCTCTATGAAAATGTCCAGCGTGCCGCCACAGACCAGTCCGGTGTCAAACTTCGGATCCTGATTGAGATTGAAGCTGAGGGTGCGTGGCTTCTCGGACTCCATGACCTCGCGCGCCGCCTGCCAGACTTCGGCCTCAACGCAGCCCCCTCCAATGGTGCCGACGAGAGTACCGTCGTCGCGGACCAACATCTTTGCCGTTTGGAAGGAAGGAATCGAACCGCGCACGTTGACGATCGTGGCCACGGCTCCCTTTCGGCCTTCTTTGCGCAACCGCACGATCTCTTCGTAAATGTCCATCCCATCTAGATTCTGGGGGTTCCTGCCGAACAAGTCAATGTGAGCGCTCAGCACGGCGCGATGTGCTAGCGTAGAAGGTTTTCTGCCCCATTTCTTCGCCAAGGAGCTTCCATGAAGGCCGTACGCATTCATCAGTTTGGCGGTCCGGAGGTATTGACGTACGAAGATGTTGCCGATCCCAAGCTTCGCAAGGATCAGGTCCTGATTCGGGTTCGCGGCTGCGCCCTCAATCACCTGGATCTCTGGGTCCGCAAAGGTCTACCAGGCGTGCCCTTGCCGCATATTCTCGGCAGTGACATCGCCGGCGAAGTGGTTGAACTGGGAGAATACGTGTCTGGTTTCAGGGCGGGTCAGCGGGTTCTGCTCGCGCCTATGCACTTCTGCAATCGTTGTCCAAAGTGCGTAGCGGGCCTTCAGAACCAGTGTCCGGAATTCACCGTGCTCGGAAACCGAGTGGATGGAGGCAACTGCGAACTGATGGCAGTGCCCGCTGTAAACGTGATTCCAATTCCGGACAACCTCGATTTCAACCGGGCTGCGAGCGTGCCATTGGTGTTCCTGACCGCCTGGCACATGCTGGTGGGTCGAGCGAATATCCGGATGGGACAGACCGTGCTGGTGCTGGGAGCCAGTTCCGGAGTAGGCATTGCCGCGATCCAGATCGCGAAGATGTTTCACTGCCGGGTCATCACGACGGCGGGAGACGAGACCAAACTGGAGAAGGGGCGGGCCTTGGGCGCGGATTTCGGGATCCATCACTACAAGCAGAAAATTTCCGAAGAAGTTCGAAAAATTACCAACAAGGAAGGCGTGGATATTGTCGTCGAACACGTGGGCGCTGCCACCTGGGACGAGAGTGTGAAGTCATTAAAGCCAGCCGGGACCCTGGTAACCTGCGGCGCGACCACGGGGCCAAATGCCGCCCTGGAGCTGCGGTTTGTGTATTCGCGCCAGCTTTCGATTCTGGGCTCTTACATGGGAACGATGGGTGAACTGTACGAAGTGCTCGCCCACGTGTTTGCCGGACGTTTGAAGCCGGTCGTGGATCGGGCCTTTCCGCTCAAGGAGACGCGAGCGGCCCACGAGTTAATGGAGAAGAGCCAGATGTTCGGCAAAATCGTGGTGAATCCGTAGCGCTCTCTTCCATATGCGGGCAAGCTTGAGCGGAGTCACTTTGAATGCTTCCCAGCAGGCAGATACAATAGAAGGCAATGAATACGAGCAACGGCGATTATGGCTTGTACGTAGCCACCGAGAACGGCAAGCGAGTGGTGAAGGAGTTGACCTACGGCAATCCCACGCCTGAGGGCGTGGTCCTTACAACTCTCGACTCAGCCGTGAACTGGATGCGGAAGAACTCCATCTGGCCCATGACCTTCGGTCTGGCCTGCTGCGCGATCGAGATGATGTCCATGGGCGCATCTCGCTTCGATATCGCGCGTTTCGGCGCCGAGGTGTTCCGTCCCTCGCCGCGCCAGTCTGACCTGATCATCATTGCCGGACGGGTCTCGAACAAAATGGCACCCGTAATTCGCCAATTGTGGGAGCAAATGCCGGAGCCGAAATGGGTGATTTCAATGGGGGCTTGCGCAACGTCGGGTGGAGTGTTCAACAACTACGCCCTGGTGCAGAGCGTCAACCAGGTGATTCCGGTGGACATCTACGTCCCTGGATGCCCTCCGCGGCCCGAGCAATTAATCTACGCAATCACATTGTTGCAGCAGAAGATCCAGAAAGAGCGCGGTACCATCAAGCGCGCCTTCAATCTCTCCTAATTTCTTGATCCACGTGTGAAGCGCTCCAACTACTGGGGCGCTTTGAAGCTGACCGTGATGTCCTTCTGTACTTGAGTCGGTTTCCCGTTCAACGTCCAGGGACTGTATCGCCACTGGCGCACCGCGCCGAGTGCGGCCCTCGCCAGGATAGGATGTCCGCTGATTACTTTCAGGTTTTGTACTTTGCCGTCCTCGGCAATGGTAGCTTGCAGCACGACAGCGCCGCTCAAGCGAAAAGGCATAGCGTCGGTCGGATATACCGGTTGCACTCGGTGCTGAAGAACACCTTCCACCACGCCCTGCGAAACCGGGGTGCTGAATCTCGGAATCGAGACCGAGGGGGCGATCAGGCTGGACAGAGACTGATCGGGAGCCAGGCTTGCCATTTGCGGCGGAGGCTCGTCGGAATTGATGCTCTTCTTGGCATCTGCCACAGGTTGAGGGTTGGCGTTTTGGGTTTCGTCGTTCGTGCTCGCCGCCGGTCGGTGCGTAACCACGTCGTCAACTTCGACCTTCGATGCGCGTTGAACACCGGCCTTTGACGCGACTGGGGGAGGGGTCCAAACCAACACACCGCCAGCGGCAGGCTGGGCCGGTGCAGCGGAGGAGGGACTTTCGGCCTGCGTCGGCACGGCGCGCGCGGCAGAGGCATTTTCCGGCGAGCGCCACACCCACATCGAGAGTACTGCCAAAACCATAACCCCAACGGACGCGCCGCCCGCTACATACCAGCGCTTGAGGCTCGGGAAGGGCAGCGCAAAATGCTTTGACAGGTCTTCGGCCGGTTCCGTCTTGGTTTGAGGCCCGGCCGGCGGGGCCACCCTTGGCGGAGTAGCGGTTGACGCTGCAACCGGGATTGAAGAGGTAGAGACACCGGACTCGCGCATTCTTGCCGCCTCGGCCAATCCTGCGAGGCGAACGAGGGCGTTGATGTGCTCTTCGGCGAAGGCGTAAGGCCGCCCGGAAAAGGTCTCCAGCACCCCCATGGTGCCACGTGGCCCGCGAAGCGGCACCGCTACGATGGATCGCAATCCCAGGTCACGGCAGACCTCGGGGTCAACCCGGATGTCCTTCTGAGTATCGTCGCAACGCAGAACGTTGCTGGTCCGGAGACATTCGCCGGAAATTCCAGAATCCACACTCAATCGCGCTCCCAGCGGGGGAGCAGCGGCCCCGGCACGGGCTCGGCATACCACCAGTCCGTTGCGGCGGATTGCCAGGGCTGCCGCAGAGCTACCCGTGAGCATTTGGGCGGCCTCGGTGATGGTATTGAAAATGGTTTGGGCTTCGAAAGAGGCGTCCCCGATAGCATTTTGCAATGCGGTGTAAATGGCCTCGGGATCTGGAATTTGCGTGGCGGTGAAGGTCTGGGCGCGGGATGCTGCTGCTACAAAACCGATCGCTCCCGTCTCTTCGGTAGGAGGCAAGCTCGGTGGGGGATATTTCATCTTCAACTACCTATGCACACGTAGATTTCGGACGTAAATCGGCTGGCCTTGACGAAGTGGGTGTTTGGCCCGAGTCTCCTCCAAACCCAAGACATTGTCAACGCCATGTCCGCAGAAAAGACACCACCGTAACCAGTCTTCCGGGTTCCAGGCACGGTGTAGAATCCGGCCCAATGTCATCCCTCCAGATCTCGGCGGAAGAGTTCAGGCAGCTGTCGAAAGAACTGCTCGACCTGGCGTGCGGCTATTTGGAGCAGATGGACTCCCGGCCGATTTTTCCGGGAGCTCATCCGGAACTCGAGGACCTGTGGCGCGCGCCCCTTACAGAAATAGGGATGGGCAAGCATGCGCTCGCCGCTCTGCGCAGTGTCATTGAAGGAGCACGGGTTCAGAATGGCCGTTTCTTCGGGTACGTTCTGGGATCCGGCGAACCCGTCGCGGCGCTTGGAGATCTTTTGGCAAGCGTACTGAACCAGAACGTGACGGCATGGCGTTCCTCGCCGGCGGCCGTAAGCATCGAGCGGACGGTCGTGGGATGGCTGGCTTCGGCAATTGGCTGCGCTGGGTTTACCGGAAGTCTGACCGGGGGCGGTTCCTCGGCGAACCTGATGGCCCTGGCGATGGCCAGAGAAAAAAGCTGTCCTGCAAACGAAACTGGCCTCCAGTCCAGAACGCCAGTGTTGTACGCGTCGGAAGAAGCGCATATGTCGATTGGAAAGGCCGTCGCCCTTCTGGGCCTCGGCCGCGAAAATCTGCGCCTGATTGCAACCGGCGCGGATTTCCGGATGCTTCCAAAAGAGCTGGACGCAGCCATTCGCAAAGACCAGGCGGAAGGCAGGATTCCGATCGCAGTGGTCGCTTCCGCAGGCACCGTGAACACGGGATCCATTGATCCACTGCGTGAGATTGCGGAGATCGCAGCAGGACGCGGCCTGTGGTTGCACGTTGATGGTGCCTACGGCGCCTTGGCTGCCATCGCCGTTCCCGAAAGGTTCGCGGGTTTGAACCTGGCGGACTCCATTTCTCTCGATCCGCACAAGTGGTTGTATCAGCCGCTGGATTGCGGATGCCTTCTTTATCGTGATGCCAACGCTGCGCGTTGCGCGTTTGCTCATACCGGCGATTACGCGAAAGCGTTCAGCGAAGATCCGGTCGAGGGGTTCGCGTTCTTCGAAGAATCGCTGGAACTGTCACGCCGCTTTCGCGCTTTAAAGGTGTGGCTCTCGCTGCGTTATCACGGAATGGAGGCTTTCCGCGCTGCGATCCGCGATGACCTCGCTTCGGCTCGCCGGTTAGCCGCGCAAATCCGCGCTCATCCCGAGTTGGAAATGATCGCGGAAGGCGAATTGAGCGCGGTCTGCTTTCGATATCGAGCGGCCGGCAGAGAAGACGATCTAAACCGAATCAACGCGGCAATCTTGAAACGTGTGGTCGAGGCCGGCCGGGTGTATTTGACGAATGCAACCCTGAGCGGGAAGTTCTGCCTCCGCGCTTGCATCGTGAATCACAGGACCACAGAAGCGGATGTAGATGCCGTAGTTCCCGAGGTGTTACGCGCGGCGGGCATGGAAAGTCCCTCACCTTGAAAGCACCATACCAACGGAAATCGCGAACTGTCGCATGCGCTGTGGTAAAAACACTGCATGTCAAGAATCGTCCGCACTGATGATAAGCCGTCGATTGTGGCGCAAGCGCCTTGCCGAGCCGATCTAGCCGGCGGCACGATGGATCTCTGGCCGCTTTACCTTTTCCATCCCGGCGCACTAACGCTCAACTTTGCGGTGAATATCCTGACCACCTGCCGCATCACGCCGCTTTCGGGCAAGAGCATTCACTTACGGTCGCTGGACACGGATCGCGAGGAAAGATTTGCGAGCTTCGAGGCTCTGCGACGGGCGAAACGTTTTCGTCTTCCATTGGCGGCACGGCTCATTCAATTCTTTGCGCCCAAGGAAGGACTGCTTATCGAGACCGACTCCGAATCCCCGGCGGGTGCAGGAATCTCCGGATCTTCGGCGCTGATGATCGCCGCCACTGCGGCCCTGGCTCGCTTCACCGATCGTAACCTGACCCTGGAGCAGATGCGGGTGATCGCGCAGAACGTTGAGGCACAGATCATCCAGGTGCCGACCGGATGCCAGGACTACTATCCTGCGCTCTACGGCGGTGTCAGTGCGATTCATCTCGACGCCGATGGGATACATCGTGAAGCCGTGCCGATTGCTCCGGAGGAGATCGAGTCCCGTTTCGTTCTGGCCTACACCGGGGCGCCGCGCCAGTCGGGAATCAATAACTGGGAAGTCTTCAAGGCGCACATCAACGGCGACAAACGGGTGTTTCACAACTTCGAACGCATCGCGTCGATCGCACACGCCATGCACCAGGCGCTGGTAAAGAATGATTGGGACGAGGTAGCGCGCCTGTTGCGCGAAGAATGGAAGCTTCGCCGCACCAATGCTCCCGGAATCACTACGCCGCTGATCGACAAACTGATCGCCGCCGCCGCCAGGCACGGAGGTCGCGCGGCAAAAGTGTGTGGAGCCGGTGGCGGAGGTTGTGTGATCTTCCTGGTTGAAAAAGGATCCGCGAGTCGAGTAGCTACGGCAGTTGGTGACAATGGTGGAAGAGTTCTTCCCTTGAAGATTGCGCGCCTCGGCCTGCGCATTTCACCCGCATAAACACTGGAGATTGCACGTATCGAAATTTCGGTGAAAGCATTCCTCGCCTTAGGGCGTTCGCCTTAGAAGATCTCAGTGCAAACGCGCAAAACTAGTACTTTCGTGTAAAAAAAAGACCTTCTACTCTCTTATTTCCTTGCGAGTTCCGACGCGTCACCCATACACTGCAACCACTCCACAGCCACTTCGCAAAAAATAATCAAAAGCTGGAGAAGCTCCTCATGCATAAATGCTCCACGTGTGTTTTCCTGTTCGCGACATTGGTGACGTCGGCCTTCGCAGGCGTGACGGTAACTTCACCTGGCAACGGTTCCACTGTTTCTTCCCCTGTCCATTTTGCCGCGACCGCAAGCACGTCGTGCAGCAAGGGCGTTTCGGCCATGGGCATATATACCGCCCCATATGTGTTGGCTTACGTTGTGAACGGCGCCAGCTTGAGCACAGATCTGACTCTCAGTGCCGGAACCTATAACACCGTGGTTGAGGAATGGGACAATTGCGGTGGCGCCGCAACCACTCCCGTCACGATCACCGTCAATGGCGGCTCTAGCAGCGGCGTATACGTGACCAAGCCGGCCAACGGGGCCAGTGTCAGTTCTCCGGTAAATTTCGTCGCCACGGCGACGACCTCGTGCAGTAAGGGTGTTGCCGCCATGGGGATTTACACCGCGCCGTACCAGCTTGCCTACAGCGTGAATGGCGCGAGTTTAAATACGAATCTGACACTCAGCTCCGGTACATACAACACGGTCGTACAGGAGTGGGACAACTGCGGCGGGTCCGCGGTTACGCCGGTTACCATCACCGTGAACGGGGGCACTACCGGGTCGAACTTCTCCTCTTTGCAGAGCAAGGGAGGATGGACCGGATACGCCCTGCTGCCTCCAGGCTACGGCATCTGCTCTAGCTGCAAGTCTTCGGGCCCGGAGACGACCTGGTCCTGGACCACCGGCATCAAGTCGCCATCCTTGAGCGGCAACGCCACGCAAACCACCATCGGGGGCAGCACGGTTTATTCCGATGTGCTGTGGAACAACCACCTGATCGGCGATTTCTCATCTCAGGGGATGCCGGACACCAACCATACGCTGGTGCCGACACTGCACAACTTTGTGTACGACGTGTACTTCTACGGCTCCAATCTTGAGAACTCGCAGGCGCTGGAGTTCGACATCAATCAGTTCTTTAACGATCAAGGCTGGATCTGGGGACACGAGTGCCGCATCGCCGGCGGTCACGAGTGGGACACATGGGACAACGTGAAAAAGAAGTGGGTCGCCACCGGCGTTGCCTGCAACCCCATCAGTAATGGCTGGAACCACCTGACCATCACCGTGCAGCGCACCTCCAGCAATCAATTACTGTTCCAGTCCATCACCCTGAACGGTAAGACTTCGAACCTGAACATCAGTCGCCCGCCGGGCACGGCCGTGGGATGGTATGGCGTTACCGTCAACTACCAGATTGACGGCAACTCGAAGCAAACGCCTTACACAGTAGACATCGACAATTTGACCTTCACCTACTACTGAGTCACACATCCGGTTGCCAACGGGCATCTTCTCGGCATGAGAAGGTGCCCTTTTTTTGTCGACGGCTCACAAGCCGGCGGTTTCAGATCGGCTGGAACTTTCAGCGGGCACTATTCCTGCCCGAAACCTGCTACATTGTGCGCGTGAACGGGACGATATTGCGCGAGCGGCGGACCGGATTGCTGCTCTATGGGGCGCTGGTAGGGTTCGTCTACGGCCTTGGTGTGCGCATCGGTTTCACTAGTCCGGCCACCAGCAAAAGCTTTGCGGTTATGTCGCTCTCGTTCCTGTTCCTGATGCCGTTCGCTATGGGCTTTCTGACCGTTTACTTTGTGGAACGGCGCCGGCCTCAGCCCACCTGGATATGGCTCGTGCTTCCTCTTCTCCCCGTTTTCGCGGGACTGGTGACCACCCTGGTTGCACTCTGGGAAGGGATGATTTGCATTTTGATGTTTGCTCCGATCGGAATCGGTCTGGGCGTGATCGGTGGACTGCTGGGCGGCCTATTGGGTCGCAGGCTTGGGTCGCAGCGGTTCTCGAATCTGGCCTTGATGTGCGTAGCTGTGCTGCCCCTGGTGGTCAGCCCCTGGGAGCAGGGGGTCCTGAACCGGCGGGAGATCCGCACGGTTACGAGTTCGGTCGAAATTCATGCCTCGCCGTCGGTAATCTGGAAGAATATCGAGCGCGTACCCGCAATCAAGGCCGCCGAATTGCCCGAATCCTGGAGTCATCGCATCGGCTTTCCAAATCCGGTGGAAGCTACGCTCTCTTTCGCGGGCGACGGCGGCGTTCGTCACGCCAGCTTTGAAGGGGGAGTGCTCTTCATTGAGAACATTGATGTGTGGGAACCGGAGCGGTGCCTTGCGTTCTCGATTCATGCACAAACCGCTCAGATTCCGAGAACTACTCTCGATGAACACGTCGCCGTGGGCGGACCGTTTTTCGACGTGCTGCGGGGTGAGTACCGGCTTGAGACCCTGAGCGACGGGATGGTGCGGCTTCATCTTGCAAGCCAGCACCGCGTCTCAACCGACTTCAACTGGTACGCTCATCTGTGGACCGACGCAGTCATGCAGGACCTGCAGAGGCGCATATTGTATGTAGTCAAGAACCGCTCGGAACGGGCAGCCAGCCCCCTAAAATAATCATCGAAGTTGCGTGGGGAGGCTATAATTTCCTCAAGAAGTCCGGCCCGGGGGCACCCATGAAGGCACGCCGCATCTCTCCTGTATTGTTCCTGATCCTCTCTGTGGCGAGCCACGCATTCGCGGGTGACCAGCAAGACGCCTCCGTTGTCCCCCACATGTCCAAGCAGACTCGCATGGACCTGATCCGAGCATTTGAAGCGGAGCTGGTTTACGTGCGTACCCCCTTTCCCATGGGGAAGAAGGGGCTGACCTTGAAGGACGGGACTGTGACCCCGAACGGCCAGGAATTGCAGCAGTTGATCGCCCTCTGGGGTCCATCGGTGAAGCCCGGAGACCAGGCGCGCATCAGCGCGATCCAGATCAGGGATAAAAGCATTTATTTCGAGATCAATGGCGGACCAGTCAAAAAGCAGAAGTGGTACCAGCGAATTCAGGTCCAGGGCGCCGGAGGCGGGTCTGTTCCTTTGTCCCCGAGCGACGCAAGCGCCAATCCTCGCGGCTCCTACGTGGATTTGGTTTTTCCAAAATACGTGCCTGAACTGACGCCGCAGCAGCTGAAGACTCTCCTCAGCCCGGTATTCGATTTCAACTCGCGGTCGGCGCTGGATGCCTATCTGGACACGGTTCCGCCCAAGGTGAAAGAAGCCATCAAGGAACACCGGGTCCTGGTTGGCATGAATCATGACATGGTGATCTACTCCAAGGGTAGGGCGGAGAAGAAGAACCGCGAAAAAGAGGGCGACGTCGAATTCGAAGAATGGATTTATGGCGAGCCGCCTCACGACGTAGATTTCATCCGCTTCGTTGGCGATGAAGTCGTGCGTGTCGAGACCATGAAGGTGGGCGGCGAGAAAGTTGTTCGGACCGAGCGGGAAGTGGAATTGCCGCAGCAACAACAGCCGACGGTGGCCAGGGGGTCCGCCGAACCTGAGGTGCGCCCGGCGAATGCGCCCACCCTGCGCCGTCCCGGCGAAGACCTCCCTACCGCTCAAGATCCTACCCGGAGCGTACCCAACCCGGGTCGTCAGCGCATGCCAGCCCCCGGTCCGCCGCCGGATCCGAATGCTCCGGTCCCCAACTAGCGTGCGAAGCGGAACACTGTCCGAGGCCCCGCTGCTTGGCGCTTTGCACCTCTGCCTTTAAACTGGAGATGTGAAGATTGCGCTGGGTCAGATTAACCCTACAGTCGGGGACTTCCAGGGAAACGCGTCCAGGATCATTGAGTTCTCATTGCGCGCGCAAAATTCCGGCGCGGGCCTGATTCTGTTCCCCGAAATGTCGGTCTGTGGATACCCGCCTCGGGATCTCGTGGAACGCGGGTCGTTCGTAGTGCATTGCCGGGAGGCAACCGAGCGCATCGCCGCCGAAACCAGGGGCATATCCGTGATCTGCGGCCTGGCCACACCTGCCCAGGCGGAAACCGGAAAATCCGTGATGAATTCAGCGGCCTTGCTCAGAGACGGCCGCATTGCATTCCTGCAGTCGAAGATGCTGCTTCCCACCTATGACGTCTTCGATGAGATGCGAAACTTTGCTCCCGCCAAAAGCCAGGTGTTGTTCCCATTCTGCGGCAAACAGATGGCGCTTACCATTTGCGAGGACGCCTGGAACGACAAGCATTTCTGGAACAAGCGCTTGTATACCTTCGATCCGGTGGAAGCGCTGATCCATGCCGGCGGTAACTTCCTGCTTAATATCTCCGCATCCCCTTTCTGGATGGGGAAGCGGGAGGTACGCCGGAACATGCTGTGCACCATCGCCACCAGCTATAACGTGCCGGTTGTCATGGTCAACCAGGTGGGTGGCAATGATAGCCTTATTTTCGATGGTTCCAGCCTGGTACTTGATCGCCAGGGAAACGTTATCGCGCGTGGAAAGTCGTTCCAGGAAGATCTCGTCTTCTTTGACTCCGACAAGCTCACGGGAGAAATACACGATCAGGTCGAGGGCGAGGATGCGGCAGTCTACGCCGCTTTGGTGCTCGGGACGCGTGACTACGTACGCAAGTGTGGCTTCAGCAAGGTGATCTTGGGACTCAGCGGCGGTATCGACTCGGCGCTCACCGCGGCCATTGCCGCCGATGCTATGGGCCCGGAGAACGTGATAGGTGTCGGGCTTCCAGGACCTTATTCCTCGCAGGGTTCCATTGATGATGCGCGAGAACTTGCGCAGAAGCTCGGCATCCGCTTCGAACTGATCAGCATCACTGAAATTTTCGAAAGCTACCGCAAAGCCCTGCAAGGGGTCTTTTCGGGGTACAAAGAGGACATTACCGAGGAGAATATCCAGTCCCGTGCCCGCGGCAGCATCCTGATGGCAATGTCGAACAAATTCGGGGCGCTGGTTTTGAGCACCGGAAACAAGAGCGAACTCGGCGTCGGATATTGCACGCTCTATGGCGATATGGTTGGGGGGTTAGCGGTCATTTCCGATGTGCCGAAAACCATGGTCTACCGCCTGAGTCACTACGTGAATTCAATGCGGTCGGTGATTCCGCAGGCCACCCTGGAAAAGCCGCCTTCGGCTGAGTTGCGTCCCAATCAGAAAGACAGTGATAGTCTTCCGGCGTACGAGGTGCTGGACGCAATCCTGGAGGACTACGTGGAGGACTCGCGTTCCGCCGAGCAGATTGCAACCCAGCGCGGCTTTGCCATCGATTTGGTGCGCCGTGTCATACGAATGGTGGAGCGCAGCGAATATAAGCGTCAGCAAGCCGCTCCAGGATTGAAGATTTCTGAAAAGGCATTTGGATACGGACGCCGTTTCCCGATTGCCGCCAAGCCCGATGTGTGAGGCCGGGCCGGCTTGCAGCCTCGCAATCCATATCACACCTGAAAGGATTCCATGTCCCGCACTGTGACTCGTCTGTTCCTCAACATCATCCTGAGTTCCGCTGCATTTGCTCAAACACATACCGCTGCAGCTACCAAGATGCCCAGCGAAGAGACCATCAATGGCTTTATGCATCAGATGTTCGGCTACGAGCCGGGCGTGAAGTGGCAGATCGTTTCGGTGAAGCCGTCGGAAGCCGAGGGGTTGGCAGAGGTCGACCTGGTGATGAGCACTCCGCAGGGACAGCAAAGCAACAAGATTTATGTGACCCCGGATGGAAAGCACGCGGTGGTCGGAGAAATCCTGCCCTTTGGGGCCCGGCCATTTGATGTCGCGAGCACCGAGTTGCAGAAGGGAATCAATGGGCCATCGCGTGGCCCTGCCACTGCTCCGGTCACCATTGTCGAATTCAGCGACTTGCAATGCCCTCACTGCAAAGACGCGGAGCCGATCCTCGACAAGCTGATGGGCGAAGAAAAGAAAGCCAGGCTCGTCTATCAGAATTTCCCCCTTCCCAGCCACGATTGGGCCCAGAAAGCCGCTGCCTATGCCGACTGCGTGGGGCGCAGTAACAGCGACGCATTCTGGAAATTTATTGCCAGCGTTTTCGAGTCGCAAACCGAAATCAACGCCGCCAATGCCGAGGAAAAGCTGACTGCCCTGGCCGATAAAGCGGGTGTGAAGGGAAGCGATATGGCGGCCTGCTCTACCAAGCCCGACACAACGTCTCGCATCGAGCATTCTTTGGCCCTGGGCAAATCGGTGGACGTGAACAGCACTCCTACGGTCTTTGTGAATGGCAGGAAGATCGGCAGCGTTACTGGAATTCCGTACGAGATTTTGAAGAAGATCGTGGACTTTGCGGCAAGCGACAACAAAACTGCCGCAAAATAGTTGCCCGCTGAGCGGGAGCTATTTCCGGCTGAGCCAAACCTCGCTGCTCACCCCTGCTGGCTCGGAGAGCACGTGGGGTGTAATCAGGATCAGCAGTTGGCTTTCGTCAGTTTCGGTGGCATTGGTGGCGGTGACGCGGTTGAGTCCAGGCACTTGCCCCAGTCCGGGTATTCCGGCAAGGCTGCGGGTCTCCGTGCGTGAAACCTCTCCCGCCACCATGGCGGGTTCGCCATTCTTCAGCGTGATGGCGCCCTTGTATTCGCGATTGGAAATCACCGGCACGCCATTCAGGCTTGCGGTCCCCAGAGATCGAATCTGCATTTCAAGGTTTAGCGTGACGTCCAAGGCGCTGTTCACCGACGGTTTTGCTTTCAGCGTCAAGCCCAGGTCTTCATAATTGAACGAGGGAAATGCCGGGGTGAAGGAATTGTTCTGAAGCACCTGCGAGATCTGTGGGGTATTGAAGATCGGGGCGAAGCTGGCGTTGAGAATCGGGAAACGCGTCCCCACGCGAAAATTGGCTTCATTGCCCTGGGCCACCCGCAGAGTAGCGTGCTCGAGGTTCTTGATGTCGCTCTCGTTCAGCGATAGCTGGCCGCTCGCTGTGCCCAGGCTCAATCCTGACAGCGTCAAACCACCGCCGAACGTCGCCAGGGGCTGACTGAAGATTGAGTTGCCTTGCCCGCCCAGTTGCGCCAGCAGCGCGGAAATTGCCTGGGAGCCGGCTTGATTGATGCCCCCACCGGCAATTAACTGATTGATCAGGTCTGAAATGTTCTGTCCACCCAGGGCCGCCAGGGCCGCAACAGGGATATTCACCAACGTGAACTGGTTGGGAATATGGATTCCGAAATTGCGCATCAGGGTATGGCTGATTTGATAGACTTGGATGTCCAGCATTACCTGCGGTCGTGCGCCGCCAAGGCTCTCAATGATCTTGGTTGCGGCCGCCAGGGTGTCTTCAGGGGCGCGAACCACAATGGTCTGTGACTGTGGTTGCGGTGTAACGAAGCGGATCTCAAACACTGTCCGCAGCAAATTCACCATCTCGTTCAAATCGGTCGGCGTTGTGGCCCCTGGAACGTAGAAGGTCCGCATCGCGAGGCGATCGTAAATGCGGTGATTTTCAGGGTTCTCTCCGGCAACGATGATCTGCTTCTCATCCATGGCAGACCAGAACGAGTGGGTCACGTCGCCCGCAGCTTCCATCGCGGTGAAGAAATCCACCGGTTCGATATCGAACTTAACGCGCCGCGACTGAACTGAATCGTCCACCGTCGCGATTACGCCATAGGCGGCCGCAACCTGCGTGAGCAGGGCCTTGGAGTCCCCGGTAAAGTGAAATGCCGCTTTCACCGGATTCGGCTTCACGTGCAATTCGTCGGCTTGCGCAACTACGACCGGAGTGCGATCCGATGGAGAGGCAGGTTGTCCAATGGCGTCTTGAATCCGTTGCTGCGCGAACTCGTTCTCGGGATCCAGGTTCAAAGCGCTCCGAAAGTTGGCTAGCGCTCCCACCTGATTGTCCTTTAGCAGGTCGACGTTGCCACTTTTCAGCCGCTCATAAACCAGTTGCTGCCGAAGCACTTCACGGGCAGTCACGTAGTCCACGTTGCGAGGATTCAGGTCGGCTGCGGTCTTGAACTGTTCGTAAGCATCGTCAAGACGGTTCGCCTTCTGCGCCTTCAGACCCTTGGAAAATGCGTTTTTGGCATCCTTGAGCTCTTTTGGGGAAGGATTGCAGCCCTGGGTATTGGAGGTTCCCTGGCCGCATGGCAGGACGGGAATGGCGCCGGGTTGGTCCGCCGCCATCAGAGACGAAACGGACAACCCCAAAGTTGCGATGATAGGACCCCAACGCATGAAAAGTTGATTCTAACCGGGAACTCTGCGGATTCAGAGCAGTTTCGCAATAACGATGCACTTTCGGGTTATCACCTTTGGGGAACGTTGCAGGACCTGAAACTTGCAGGTTGGGGTGCTCTCGGTCCATTTTGCCCAGACGCAAGCAGCGGACCGGGAGATCTCCTCGACTGGCCAGTTCTGACCTGCAAATCTCAGGGTCGCGAGGTTGGAAAACTCCCGCAAACTAGCGTATAAAAGTTAGTTGCGACGGACGCGGTTGAACCTTCGGCGCCGCCTCAACCCAATTATTCCTGCAGTCCGAGCGAGGTACCATGTCCAGCCTGACTACCACGCACGCCCCCAAGGGGCTGGAAGGCGTAGTCGCCACCACTTCCGGCATTTGCTACATCGACGGGGACCAGGGCGTTCTGGCATATCGTGGCATTGACATCCACGAACTAGCCGACAACTCGACCTTCGAAGAGGTCTGCTACCTGCTGTGGTTCGGCAAGTTGCCCACGCGGGACGAATTACGAAAACTTCGCGAACGGCTGGCCGAAGAACGTAAGCTGGATGCGTCCATCATTTACCGCCTGCAACTGGCGCCGAAGCACGCGCTGCCCATGGATGTCCTGCGTACCATCGTTTCCGCACTGTCGTTTTACGACCCTGAAGAGAAGGCGAACGATAAGCAGGCCAACATCAACAAGGCAATCCGCCTGACTTCGCAGATCGCGATGATTGTCGCTGCCTACGATCGGATTCGCAAAGGAAAGCCCGTCATCGAGCCGGATCGCTCGCTCTCGCATGCCGCGAATTTCCTGCTGATGCTGAATGGCAGCCATCCCTCGAATACCGCGGAGAGGGCGCTTGACATCGCCTTAATTCTGCATGCGGACCACGAGTTGAACGCTTCCACTTTCGCCGCGCGCGTTACCGCCGCGACTCTCTCCGATATGCATTCGGCAATTACATCGGCGATCGGCGCTTTGAAAGGACCATTGCACGGCGGCGCCAACGAGGCTGTATTCAGGATCCTGGAGCAGATCGATTCCTCCGGCGCCGACCCGGTCGAGTACGTCAAAGGAATGCTGGCGCAGAAGAAGAAAATTCCCGGCTTCGGGCATCGCGTGTATCACACGGAGGATCCGCGCGCCACCCACCTGCGCACCATGTCCCGGGACCTCGGACAGTCCAGCGGCCAGGCGAAGTGGTTTGAGTTCTCTCGCGCGATCGAAGAGTTCGTGAAGGCAGACAAGAAGCTGAATGCCAACGTTGACTTCTATTCCGCCTCCACTTACCACACGCTGGGGATCGATGTGGACCTGTTTACCCCGGTATTTGCGGTATCGCGGGTGAGCGGTTGGACGGCGCACGTTATCGAACAACTCGAAGACAATCGCCTGATCCGGCCGCGCGCCGAGTATATCGGCCCCACCTACCCTCATCATTGGGTGCCGATGGATACCCGATAGCCCAACCCGGCGCGGATTTCCAGTCCGCGCCTTGATTCCGCCCTTCAGTTCGACCCGGCGTAGAATTAAGAGCAATGCATCGGGTTTACCTCGACAACAACGCGACTACACCTGTTTTACCCGAGATCTATCAGGCCATGCAGCCATACTTCTCGGAGCGTTTCGGCAATGCTTCCTCGATTCACCATCACGGGCAGGAAACCCGGGCAGCGGTCGAGCGAGCGCGTGAGTCAGTCGCCGCATTGCTAGGCTGTCGAACTTCGGAAGTGGTCTTCACCAGCGGCGGTACCGAGGCCGACAACCTCGCGATTTTCGGGATCGCAGGTCCGGGTGATCACATCATTACCTCGACAATTGAGCATCACGCTGTTCTGAATGCCTGCAAGCACCTGGAGTCGGAGGGCTGTGAAGTCAGTTATGTTTCTGTAGACGCGCGCGGATTGGTGGATCTCGAGCAAGTGCGCCAGGCCTTGCGGCCCAACACCAAGCTGATCACGATCATGCTGGCGAACAACGAGACAGGCGTGTTGCAGCCTGTGGAAGAGATCGGCAAAATTGCCGCTGAGGCGGACGTTTACTTTCATACGGACGCGGTGCAGGCGGCAGGGAAGGTCCCTTTAGATGTAAACCGCTTGGGATGCGATCTGCTATCGATTTCAGGGCACAAGATGCATGCGCCGCAGGGGGTTGGTGCGTTGTTCGTTCGGAAGGGAACCCTACTGCAGCCGATTTTATATGGCGGGAGGCATGAGCGTTCACGAAGGGCGGGCACGGAAAACGTCCCCGGCATTGTGGCTTTGGGGAAGGCCGCGGAACTCGCGTTGCAGGGATTGAATGACGGAACAGTCCAGCGGATCAGGGCAATGCGGGATCGCATCGAACACACAATTCTGATCCACACCGAAGCGACCGGAATCAATGGCGAAGGCGCGCCGCGAGTGCCGAACACCACGAATATCTACTTCGATTACATCGAGGGCGAGTCGTTGGTAATTGCGCTGGACCTGAAGGGGCTGGCGGTTTCCACCGGGGCCGCATGTTCTTCCGGCGCGATTGAGCCTTCGCACGTGCTGATGGCCATGGGAATGTCCTCTGATCGGGCGCGCGCGAGCTTGCGATTTAGCTTGGGAAAACAGAATACAGTCGAAGACGTGGACTTCGCGCTGGCACTCATTCTCGAAGTCTTGGGGCGGTTGAGAGAGCTGTCGCCGGTTTACAATAAAGGAGCTAGTAGTCGTTAGCCATTGGCTCTTGGGTTCGTCGTCAACGGCCTCACAGCCCACCACAGCGCGCGTTTTCAGCGAAATGTGGGGAAACCTGAAGGGCGGTGTCTGCGCTAATGCTGCGTGCTAACGGTTCAGAAATGATTCCAATGCCGAATATCAATACCATCGCCGTCGCCATGTCTGGAGGAGTCGATTCCTCCACGGTTGCAGCCATGCTGCGTGCAGAAGGGCGGCAGGTGATCGGGTTGACGATGCAACTCTGGAACCAGCGCCGCCTCTCAGGTCATGAAGGGATGCCGGAGGCTGTGCAGGGCCGCTGCTGCTCGCTTGACGACGTGTACGACGCGCGGCGAGTGGCAGAGACCATCGGCATTCCCTACTACGTCGTGAACCATGAGAAGCGTTTTGAGAAGGAGGTAGTGCAGCCGTTCATTAGCGAATACCTTTCCGGGCGCACTCCCATTCCGTGCAGCCTCTGCAACAATCATCTCAAGTTCGATCAGCTATTGGTCGTGGCACGGCAGATCGGCGCGGATGCCATCGCCACCGGTCACTACGCCCGTACCGAATACGACGCGGAAAGCGGACGCTGGCTTCTGAAGCGTCCTGCCGACCGTAGCAAGGACCAGACCTATTTCTTGTTCGGGCTCACACAGAAGCAACTGAGTCGTACCCTGTTTCCACTGGGAACCCTGACTAAGCCCGAAGTGCGCGAACTTGCTCGCAAGCACGGCCTGGCACTGGCCGAGAAGCCCGACTCACAGGAAATCTGCTTCGTACCGGGCGGCGACTACAAGAAGTTCCTGGACGCGTACCTTGCCGAGCAGGGAGAGACTCTTCCGGATACTGCGGGAGAACTGGTCACCACTTCCGGTCAGACCATCGGAGAGCATAGTGGGATCCATAACTTCACTGTGGGCCAGCGCAAGGGGCTAGGCGTAGCCACAGGGTCGCCGCTTTACGTAATTCAAATCAACGGCGAGAAGCAGCAAGTGGTGGTTGGAAACCAGCAGGAGCTCTATTGCTCGACCTTGCGTGCGCGGCGCATCAATCTCATTTCAGTGGACGATCTGGACGCACCGATGCGGGTCACGGTCAAAATTCGCCACCGCCATGAGCCGGCTGCCGCAGTCATCGAGAAGTCTGGCGAGGATGAGGTTCTTGTCACCTTCGAGGATCCTCAACGTGCCATCACACCCGGGCAGGCTGCCGTGTTCTTTGACGGCGACACGGTCGTTGGTGGAGGTTGGATCGTCTAGCTCACCGGGCTTCCGCTAGCCCCCGATTCGCATCCAACCCATTCGGAGTAGGAGGAGAGCGCCTGCCTACCACCCGAGACCTTGAAGGAGATATCTCATGAAGCAACTGTTTCTACTCCTCACCATGGTTTTGCTGGCGGGTCTTGCCTTCTCGCAAACCCCGGCGCCAGACCACGGCCCCATGCAGATCGCGCCCGGAACCGCGATCCCTGCCGAGCTTGGCAAGTCGCTCGATGCCCACAAAAATAAGCCGGGAGACCCAGTCACTGCCAAGGTGGTTCAGGACCTGCTTTCCAATGGCCAAGTCGTGATTCCACGAGACACGAAAATCGTCGGCCATGTGACTGAAGCGACTCCAAAATCCAAGGGCGAGCCGGGTTCAAGACTGGGCATCGCGTTTGACAAGATGATTTTGAAGGGTGGCCGCGAAGTCCCATTCAGGGCGAGCATCCAGGCTCTGGCCAAGACGCAGGAGCAGGCGAGTCCATTGGCGAATGAGCCTGCTAATAGTGGCTACGGAGGGTCAGCAGGAATTGGTGCCGGGTCCGCGCCCGGAATCGCAGGTGAGCGCGGCGGTGTTGCCGGGGGCCAGGCTGGAGTGCAGCGGCCCACTGTTCCCGACGCATCGGGATATCCCGGGACTGGCAGCACTCCTTCCGGGGGTGCGATCTCGGCCAGCACCCAGGGCGTAATCGGATTAAAGGGGCTTGCGCTCAGCAAGGGCAACGAGGGAACCGTTGTCACTGCGGACTCGGGCAACGTGCATCTGGACAGCGGAACGCAAATGATCCTGCACGTGGAAGGGAAGTAAGAGGTACGGTTCGGTCCTTTGCAATTGCCGCCGACACGGGCGAGGACGCCCGTGTCGATGTCAGAATTACTAAGGGAAATACGAGGGGCTAGATAAACATTTCGTCCTGCGGGACGCCGGCGGCATCGCGGCGACGGCGCTTATTTCCAAAGAATGCTTCCAGTCCCGCGGTCACGCCGTGCATCACACCTGAAAACTGCTTCACGGGCGAAACCACGGTGCGATGTACCATGTCGCCGGTTTCCTCAACCCGGTCCAGGGTGCGATTGAGTAACTCGTCGGCGCGGATTACCTGCAGGCGGGCACGATCTACCACGTCGCTCAATGTTGCGTCGATGCGCTGCAATTGAGCCTTCATAATGGTGCTGGACTCGCTCACGTTGCTGAGGACCGTCTCCACCTTCGGACGCATTTCCAGGAGCATGTTGTGCGTCAACTCAGCTGTCGGCATCACCTTGGTTTTTACCTCGGATGCAAGCGCCTCCATGCGAGCACTCGTTTTTCTCATCGCGAGATACATTCCGATCAGCATGCCGGCCTGAATCACCACGGCCGCCGCGGTCACCGCGATGAAGATGATCAGTAGGTTGGAATTGTCCATACGGTTCGCTTTGTTTAAAGGTTCTTGGCTTCGCCTTCTTCGGCGCTTGTCGTCTCGTGGTAAGCCTGACGGCCGGCCTCATAAGCGGAGCGGAACTGCTCTTTCTGCTGGTTCAAAACTTCGCGCCCTTTATCGACCCACTGGTTTGCCTGTTGCTTCGCCTCTCGCGCGCGAGACCGCATGTAATCGCGGCCCTCTTCGGCCTTGGAACGGATGGCTTCACGGGTTTCATCCCCGGAGCGAGGTGCATAGAGCACGCCGGCTAAAGCGCCGATCCCGAGTCCTGCCAGAAACCATAGGATACTGTTTCCATCCCTATCTGCCATAACAACCTCCGATGATTGCGAATCAATTCGGATGGTAGCACCCAGTTTCTGGAATTACAATTCGGGCCGGACTTGTGCGCAGAAGCAACAAGCGAGAGAATGACGCCAACATCAGGAGGGGCGTGTGAAATATCGCCAGCGAGGTTATCAGGACAGTGGCGATGATCGGCAGAAGCGTGAGGGGTCCGCCTCGGCAGATCGCCCGGCAAGGAAAGACACGTTCGGGCCGCGTGCGATTCAGATGCCCGGCACGCGAAACGTGTCCCGCTGCGCACAATGCGGGACCATCTTGCAGACTGGAGCTGAGGGGCAGTGTCCAAAGTGTAATTTCGAGCTGCACTCCTGCAAGCAGTGCACGTACTTCGATCCCTCGAGCCGTTTTGAATGCATGCAACCCGTCAAAGAGAGGGTTGCGCGAAAAGACGCTCGCAACGATTGTTCGCTTTATGCGATCCGGGTCACAAGGGAGAAGGAGACCTCAACTCCCGCGGCTGCCAAGCCGCAGGATGCGCGTCAGGCCTTCGAGAACCTCTTCAAGAAATAAGTTTCGCGCCTGATCAGGGTTTTTGCGTCGGACGTACCAGCACTTCGCTGACAAACGATTGTGGCGCTTGTGTCACCAACATCGCCACAATGTGCGCGACGTCATCCGCCTCGAGCATCTTGGATTTGTCCTTTCCCTCATGGGGACTCAATTCCGTGTCCACCGATCCTGGGCAAACCACGGAGACGCGTATCCCGTACCCGCGAAGTTCCTCCGCGACGGAATAACTCAAGCCGTTCAGCCCCCATTTTGAAGCCGAGTACGCGGCCCCATTCGGCACTGGATTCTTGCCTGCCAGGGAAGAGACGTTGATGATGTGTCCCGAGTGCCGGGCAATCATTCGCGACGCGAAGCTGCGAATCGCGTAATAGACTCCGCGCAGGTTGGTGTTGAGCACTCGATCCCATTCTTCAGGCTCAAGCTGGTGAAGAGGTATGCCGAAAGTGCCGACTCCGGCGTTGTTCACCAGGATGTCAACGCGGCCCAACTGCTGCTCCACCTTTGCAGCGAGGCCCTCGACGGACCCGAGGTCCTGAATATCGCAGGGGATCACGCAGGTTTTCGAGCCTGCTCGCGAAATCGCGGCGGCGGTCGCCTCCAGTGGTTCCGGAGTGCGTCCGGTGAGTACAACAGCGGCTCCCAGCGCGGCCAACTTGCGAGCAACAGCCGCGCCGATGCCGCGTCCCGCCCCGGTGACGACGGCGACTTGGGTAGATAACGGCTTTAATTCGTTCAATTCTCACCTCGACCGGAATCTGGCATGGGTCTCAATCCATCAGTTGTGCCCATTTCGGCATCTTACAAAACGTGGCCAGTGGGGAGCTTGGGCTCCAACTTGCCATCAGCGTGGTACATACTTATAATCCGGCACACCGGAACAGAGCTTGGGCGAAGTGGATGTGAACCATCGTTCGAAGGTTTTCCGGACCTGTCGCAGGGGCGCAAGCTCATGCTCAGAGCCGCCGGGCAGCTCGGGCCAGCCCGGTAGAATGTCGTCGCTGATTTCCCGAAAGATTCAAGGAGCCTAGGAATGAAGACCAGTCTACTCGCGATTGTGATTGCGTCCAGCGCCGTGGCCGTGGGCCAGGGGGCGCAGCCACAAACGCCCGGGGCCGCCCCGCAGCAGCAAGCGCAACCTGGCGCGGCCGCGCAGCCGGGACAAGCCCCGCAACAGAAGAAGGAAATCAAAGATCCTGCCGAATACAACGCCTACGTGGGCGCGGTGCAGCAGCAGGACGCCAACGCCAAGGTGAGCGGCCTCGAAGCGTTCCTGACCCAGTATCCGAACAGCGTGATGAAAGAGGACGCGCTCGAGATATTGATGGGTGCGTATCAGCAGGCCGGCAACCAGCAAAAGATGCTCGATACCGCCCAGCGTGTGCTGGCCGCGAACCCTAATAATCTGCGCGCTCTGGCCTTGCTGGCCTACACCAAGCGAGCGATGGCCGATGCCAACCAGAATCCGCAACAGAACCTGGCGGAAGGCGCTCAATTCGCCGAAAGGGGCTTGCAGGCGGTACAGACAGCGACCAAACCGGATGGTATGTCCGACGCCGATTTCGCCAAGTTGAAGGCCCAGGTCAGCGTGATCTTTAATGGCGTGGCCGGCATGAATGCGCTGCAGAACAAAAACTACCCCGTGGCACAGCAGCATCTGCGCGCGGCGGTGGAAGGAGAACCGAACGATCTGCGCAACGTCTATCCGCTGGCTTTGGCCTATCTGACGGGCACTCCTCCCGATTCAGTGAATGGCCTTTTCTTCATTGCCAGGGCCGCGAATTTGGCCGCGGGCTCGCCCGGACAGGCCCAGATTGAAGCCTATGGAAAGAGCCAGTACACGAAGTATCACGGTTCCGACCAGGGCTGGACCGACGTTCTGGCGACAGCCAAGACCAATCCGTTACCTCCCTCCGGCTTCACCGTCGCGCAGTACGTTCCTCCGACCCCGGCCGAACAAGCCGCCGAACTGGTGAAAACCAAGTCTCCCAAGGAGATGAGCTTTGCCGAGTGGGAGTTGGTCCTCTCCGCCGGCAAGCCGGAAGATGCCGACAAGGTCTGGCAAGCGATCAAGGGGGTTCCTCTCCAGATGGAAGGTCAGGTGATCAGCGCGGCTCCAACCAAGATCGAAATTGCCGGCAGCTCTGACGACATCGAGAAGAAACGTACCGACATCATTCTGGAGATGAGCGGAACCATACCCGATCGGCTCATGCCAAAGGCCGACTCGACATTGGACTTCGAAGGGACGCCGGTGTCGTACACCGCGAGCCCCTTCGTTATGAACATGGAGAAGGGAGCGCTCCTGACCAAGGCCGCCCCCAAGCCGGCCCCCAGGAAGCCGGCCGCCCGCAAGAAACCAGCAGCACGATAAACTCGAACAAAAGCTAGAAATGGCAGTCGCTGGAGCGGCTGCCATTTTTTATTGACGTCTTAAGAAAATGGAGCAGCCGAGGAAATGCCCGGGTCCTCCCCCGAAGCCCGCGGAATCCAAGGCTGCTCCACCTGCCTCGCGAAATCGCGAAGCAAGCTCAAACCAAGTTTCTGCACGATCTCGCACAACAAGGAGCCAGGAAGAATCGGCAGCGCTCTTCCTACCCACGGTTCGGCCGAATCATTCCGCTATTCAGTTTGGTAACTTTGGTGGTCCGGGGGAACGCAAATCGTGACAGCTGATCTTGCGATCACAGCTTCTGCTGGAGCCGCATCTTGGTGAAGGGCAGCATTGGGCAAATCGTTTTGCGGGGACCCGAGAAACTCATCAGCAATCAAACGTTGAGCAGCAGACGATTGGCGCAACACTCCATCTTCCCGCGATGCCAGAGTTTGCTGGTAACCGCGCTGCGAGTCAATGGCACGAAGGTGGAGCGGTGTAAACCGACAACTCCATTCCGCCTGCACGTGGGAAAAAGCGTTCCCTCCTTACCAGAATGAATGGATCATTTCGGAATGCACCTCCTCCAGGCTCGGGTTGTTTACCGTTACTTAGCCGCGACGCTGGTTTGGTGTCTGGCGTGCTTCTGTCCATACATCCTGCAAAAGACTCTGGCCAGAGCACAGCTCAGCTGAGTTAACGAACACAGTCGCAGGTAATCAGGGGGCAAAGATGTCGCTTACGAAAGTAACTCTGCTTTTTGCGTTGGTCCTTTCGCTTTCGCTTGTCGCCTCGGCGAGCAGCAGTGTGGACTTCAGCAATTCCGGCGGAATTCTGGGTGGAAGCAATGCCGGATTGTCACTCTCAGGCTCGACCCTCACCGCAGCGAATGGATTGTCGGGAAGCGGCTTGATCACAGGAACGCTGGGCAGCGTCAGCTTCTCTACCGGTGTTCTAACCAGCGGCTCGTTGCAAATGGGCGGGGCTTTCGCCGCGGGCGGCAGCTTTACTATCACGGGAAATGGCACGAATGGAATTCCCAACGGCGTTCTCTTCTCGGGAACATTCGCGCAACCGGTCACCTGGCAACTTGTAACCCTCGCCAACGGCACCCACAATTACATACTGACCGGCGTCATCTCGGGCACCTTGTACGGCGGAATGAAAACCAACGGAGTAACGGTACAGCTCACCGTCAATACGGGTAAGGGATTTTTCAACGGGCGTACACCCCTGGCCAGCGGAGATACGAACGTGGTGGTTCCTGAGCCGGGCAGCCTTACCTTACTTGGAACCGGTCTGATCGGAATCGTCGGCGCGTTTCGCCGAAGATTCAATCTGGCGTAGCTGGAATCAACGGGAAAAGGCGGCGATTGCATCGCCGCCTTTGGTGTCTTCCAAGGCGAAAATGGAACAGTCCGAAAGCCTCCCCATCTTAGCGGGCAACCTTTTTTTCGTAGCTTGCGGGGCGGGCGCTGCGGGGCGGCCGCTTGGTGCCATCACGCAGTTGCCGCATGTCGATTTTCAGCTCCGAGATCGTGCGGCTCAGAGTGTTGCGGTGCATTCCCAGTTCGCGCGCGGCGCGGCACTGGTTGCCTTTGTTCTCCTGTAACACGGTCAGGATGAACCTCTTTTTGAACTCACGTACTGCTTCTGAGTAAAGAATATTGCTTTTATACATCTGCATGATGAGGGCTTCGAGCTGATCTCTCACGGAGTTCTCTCTTTCTCGTGGAACGTCAACTTCTTGCGCGACCGCGATTGGTTTAACGTGCCGCTTGCTTTTGGCGCAATAAATCCAAACCCTGGTAAAAGCGTCCTCTCAACTCCGAGGGAGCAACCCAAATGGCCGCCCGCCCTACCACCAAAAAATAGGGCGCCAGTTGCGACCCCTCCAGCCATCTCGAGGTTGGCGTGAATGCTGCCATCCCGAGAAGCACTACAGAGATCATCAGCGCGCCCCGGATCAATCCGAGCACGCCGCCTAAGAACCGGTCAAAGAAGCTCAGACCGACTTCCTTCATCGCCCAACGCGCAATGCGTCCCGCGATGCCCGCAACGA
Organism: Terriglobales bacterium; assembly: GCA_035652095.1. Classification (GTDB taxonomy): domain Bacteria; phylum Acidobacteriota; class Terriglobia; order Terriglobales; family Acidobacteriaceae; genus DASREM01. Next base: position 336,926 of record DASREM010000013.1, read on the forward strand.
TGATCACCCCTACGAATATGATCAGGAACCCGAGCACATCGCCTAGCCACGGCGCTTTCAGGTTGGGAGCGAAGTAGTCGGCGAGGCGGTGGTACTGCCATGCGGCAACCATGTAACCGACCACCAGCCCCGCGATTCCAAACGCGACCTGAAAGAAGCCCTCACTGGCGGCTTGCGCCACCGAAATCAGAAGCACGACAAGGATGATCCAGTCGGCGCCGCTCACGACGCCCTCCTGGGACCGTCGCCGGGCTTACACATTCAGCTCACGTCCGGTGAGCTGGTGATACGCCTCGAGATATTTTTCGCTGGTCCGGTGTGCCACATCTGCGGGGAGGGCAGGAGCGGGTGGCTGCTTGTTCCAGCGAATCTGTTCGAGGTAATCGCGAACGTACTGCTTGTCATAGGACTCCTGGGCTTTGCCCGGTTGATACTTGTCGGCCGGCCAGAAGCGCGAGGAGTCGGGAGTCAGTACTTCATCTGCCAGGGTGATGCCCAGGGCCGTGCGGCCGAATTCAAACTTCGTGTCGGCAATGATGATGCCGCGCTGCCGCGCATAGCCGGCAGCCGTCTTGTACAGATTGAGGCTGATATCGCGGAGTTTTCGGCTCTCTTCCGGAGAGACGATCCGGCACATCTCCTCATACGAGATGTTCACGTCGTGTCCCGTCGCAGCCTTGGTTGCAGGGGTGAAGATCGGTTCCGGGAGTTGGTCCGATTCTTTAAGCCCCGATGGCAACTGGATGCCGCACACCTTCCCAGAGCTCTGGTACTCCTTCCAGCCGGAGCCCGACAAGTACCCGCGAACCACGCACTCGACCGGGAACATGTCTCCGCGGGTGACGATCATGGAGCGGCCCCGGAGTTGATTCGCGTACTTCTTGAGTTGCTCGGGGTATCTGTCCACATCGGCCGAGAGGTAGTGATTGGGTACGATGTTCTTGAGGAAGTCGAACCAGAACAGCGAGATCTGGGTTAGTACACGTCCCTTGTGAGGAATGCCGGTCGCCAGGACATAGTCGAACGCAGAAATGCGGTCGGTGGCGACGAACAAGAGCCGCTCATTGTCGAGCCGATAAACATCCCGGACCTTGCCGCTGGCGTGAAGTTCAAGATCCGGGAAATCGGTTTGCAGAAGGACGGAGTCAAGTAGTTCAGGAGTCATGGTTGAATTTTACAGGCTGGACAAGTCGCGTATTCTAGCCTTCCCAAAAATTTTGTCAACCACCTACGTCACAATCCTCGGTGCTCAGAAAACAGCTTCGCCGCCAAAAAAGTTGACAGGATTGGAAACTGTTGAAACCCTCGACTAACAAGGAGTTTGGCGGCGCAGCGTTGTGGAAATTCTGAGGAGAAGCGAGGAAAAAGTTCCGTCGCCCTTAGGCTTCCGCAATAACAGGAAGGCTGAAAAAATCAAGAATGTTTTTTTCGCGATGCGAGCTTCTCGCCGGTGCGCCTTTTCATGCGGTTGCCCCGAAGCGCACCGAAACCAGCTTCGATACGCCGGGCTCCTGCATGGTGACGCCGTAGAGCACCGGCGCAATGCTCATGGTTTTCTTGCTGTGAGTGATCAGCACAAACTGGGTCTGCACGCTCATTTCTTTCACCAGTTCGGTGAAGCGCCCAATGTTCGCCTCATCCAACGGGGCATCCACTTCGTCGAGAATGCAGAAGGGGCTTGGCTGGTATTGGAAGATGCCGACCAGAAGCGAGAGCGCGGTAAGCGCCTTCTCTCCGCCGGAGAGCAGAAGAACGTTCTGCAGCTTCTTGCCGGGAGGCGAAGCCACCACGTCAATGCCGCTCTCGGCGCTGTTCTCTTCATCGGTGAGCCGCATGAAAGCATGCCCGCCGCCGAATAGTTTTTTGAAAGTCGTCTGAAAGTTTTCGTTGATCTTACCAAATGCTTCTTCGAACTTCTGCCGCGAGAAGGTGTCAATCTCACGGATGGTCGCCTGGGTGTTCTCGATGGAATCCAGGAGATCTTTGCGCTGGGTCTCGAGGAACGTGTGCCGCTCGGCTGTTTCCTTGTATTCCTCGAGCGCCATCATATTCACCGGGCCCATGGCATCCAGGCGGGCCCGCATCTCCCGGTAGAGAGTGTCTTCCCCCGCCAGGTCATCGCCGGAGACGATCGGAAGTGTCATGTCGGCCATAAGTTCCTGCCGCAGGACGCCAAGTTCGTTCAGGCAAGTTTCAGCCATATGTTGCAGGTCTGATTGCAGTTTCGCAGCCGCCGCAGAAAGTTCAGCTCGACGATCACGCGCGCTATCCAAAAGCTGACGCGCGTTTCGAATGGCGGCGTCAATTTCAGACAAGCGTGCGCGGACCTGTTCAGATTCAAACTGCAGCAACCCATCCCGGGTCTCAGTGGCATTGCGCTCGGCCTCGAACTCGACCAACTGGTTAGCTATGACCAGATTCTCAGATTCACGTTGCAGTTTCTCATTCGCCGACGACTCAATCTGCGCCTGAATTGCTTCCACCCGCTGGCGCATGTCTTCGACAAGGGAGTCGATTCTCTCCAGAACCGCTGTGGCAGTGCGGTGACGCTCTTCCAGTGTCGCCACACGCGCCATACGTTCCGATACTATTCCCGCCGAGGTATCGCGACGCTGTCGCAACGCTGCCAGCTGCTCCTGGGCACTGGAAGCACGATGCTCGAGTTCGGACCGGCGGTCCTGCAAGACGGCGATTTCGGCCTGGCGGGCGGTAATCAGCGCCTGCTGCTCCGCGCGTTCACTCCCCAGACGTCGCAGCTCCACTTGAGCCGTGCGAATCCGTTCGGTAACGCGACCCAGCTCGGACTCAAGCTGCTGCAACATGTGCCCGGAGGTCATCGCCTGCTTCTCGGCTTCCAGCTTTTCCCCTTCCAGACGGTCGAGCAGGGAAGTGAGGTCTTTGATTTCCCGTCCCAGTGTAAGCACATGCAGTTCTTCATTGCGCAATGCGCCTTCCAGTTCGGCCAGCAGGCGGAGCACCTCGCGCAATTCGCGCTTCATCGAAAGCGGCCCTTCGGTGCGCTGTTTGCCTCCGGTCACGGTAACGTTATGGAAGCATTCGCCGGATTGGGAAAGAAAGAACGCATCCGGGTTCTCCAGGGCCAGCTCACGTCCGATGTTCGCATCCGGAACGATATAACCATCCCGCAGCTTGGGCAAAATTACTTCCAGTGATTTACCGAACCCGTCGAGCACCCGAATGCTGTGTTTCAGCGGCAGAATGGGATGATGGGAGGGTGCCTGATGCAATGACTCGTCCAGGACAAACGAGAATTTGGCTTGCGAATCCTCGGGGTGGACCAGGAACGTAGCGCGTCCATCCACATCAGTCCGAAGCAGACGGAGCCCTTCGTCGGCTGCGTCCCATGATTTCACCACGATGTAATTGAGTTCATCGCGCAGGAAGTCCTCGACCACGCCTTCGAACCTCGGCTCCACTTCAAGAAAATCCGCGAGAACGCCCGCCGGCGCCAGTCCACCCTGCAAGCCACCGGACTGAAAGAGCCGGCGTACGGATTCGGTAGAGTATCCATGCTCCGCAATGACGGCCTCAAGCGAACTCTTCTTGCCCAGGGCCGTCGCGTATTCGGCGCGCAGGCTGTCGAGACGAGCCTTCGCATGGGTTTCTTCCTGACGCCTGCCTTCGAGAACCTGGCGTGTGTTCGCGATTTCCAGGGTCAGAGCGGTCACCCGTTGCGAAACCGTCTCGAATTCGAGCGCAAGCTGGCCGCATTGCCCTCCGAAAGCCTCGACTTGCGAATTTCCCGTAGCCAGTTCCCCCTGCAAACGTTGCGCTTCGCGATCCACTGCCGCCAGCCGCTCTTCCGCTTGGGTCAGCTCATTACGCAGGTTCGAAGCCGAGGCAACCGACTCCATGATTGCCGATCGTGATTCTTCCTGGACATGTTCCAGCGCGGAAAGATCATTGGCTGCGGTCGTTGCCTCCTGCTGCGCTTGCGCCAGCTCCGTGCGTGCAGCTGCGACATCCGCGGTGGCGGACTCCAGGATCTGCCGGTTGGAATCGCGTTCCGCCTCCAAGGTAGCCAAGCGCTGCCGGCCTTGGGCGATTTCAGACTGCAACGAAGCCGAGCGAACCACGATCTCCGCGCAGCGCTCCTCATTGTGGCGCTGCCGTGCGTGTGCACGATCGGTCTCGATCTTGATCTGGTTCAGGCGCTCGCGGTTCTCGCGGATTTCCGATTCGATCGCATATCCGCGCTGGGTGCGTTCGCTATTCTCCGATTCAAGCTCCTGGACGATTTGGCCATGTTGACGCATCTCTTCGCCCAGGGCAGTGATCTGGCTTTCCAGCTGCGCGCTCTCCTGATCGAGGGCCGCGAACTTGCTGGCGAGAACGATGCGCAGTTTGGCGCGCATCTCGTCGCGGAGTTTGGCATAGCGTTCTGCCTTGGAGGCCTGGCGCTTCAGAGAATTCATCTGGCGCGTGACTTCTTCGAAGATGTCGTTGATTCGGGCCAGGTTCTGCTTCGCATCTTCCAGCCGGGCTTCGGCAAGACGCTTCTTGGTCTTGAATTTGGTAATTCCCGCTGCTTCCTCAATGATGGCCCGTCGGTCGGTCGGGCGGCTGCTCAGGATCTGCCCAATACGCCCCTGCTCGATCAGGGCATAGGTTTCTGGGCCCAAGCCTGTGCCCATGAACAGCTCCTGAATATCGCGCAGCCGACACAACTTGCCGTTCAGCAGGTACTCGCTGTCGCCGGAACGGAACAGGCGTCGGGTTACTACGATCTCGCCGGCATGGAATTGCTGCTGGAACTTGCGGCGGCGAATCTTGAGAACAACCTGCGGTCCCGAGGCTTCCGTGCCTACCTCAGGCGACGGAGCCGCTTCCTGCTCGATCTCTTCCGCCTTGCCGGGTTGTGCTTCTTCGGTGATGCGCTCGGTTTCTTCGGCGGCTCGAGCTCGAACCTCGGCCTCGTCCCAGTGTTCCTCAGGCAACTCGTCCTGGATATCGATCTCGGTGGGTTGGTTCGTGTCGGTTCCGATATAGACCTCGGGATCGATGAGGGTCAGCGACACTTCGGCCATACCGGTCGGCTTGCGGTCGCGTGTCCCCGCGAAAATCACGTCTTCCATCCGCGCGCCGCGCAGAGTCTTGGCCGATTGCTCTCCCAGCACCCACGAGACGGCGTCGGAGATATTCGATTTCCCGCAGCCGTTCGGGCCGATAATGGCGGCTACCCCGTCGCCGTGGAACTTGAGCTCAGTCCGATCGCAGAACGATTTGAACCCGAGAATCTGGAGCTTCTTCAGTTTGAGCAACTCGTACTCCTCCGCAAACCCTGGCCACAATCAGGTGGCTGCTTGCCTGCAACGGCGCGATGAGCGCGCCGGCCCTTGGTGAACGGTGTTTACCAGACGGATTCCTCTTCCCACCAAAGCGATGCCCATTGCAAACGGTTCCGTCCCAGGGCTGGATAGGCCGGGCACAGATTGGAGCTACTGTACCGACGAAATCCCGCCGGGGTCAAGTATGAAAACACCATATATGGTGTGCCTCTGTACGGAAACCGGCTATTTTGCACACACAATGCAGCATGTGCGCAGAAAGCAAGCGGTGAGGAGAAGGAAGGTGGGAGAACCGCGAGAGCGCACTAAGAGTAGCGCCGGAACCGTCTCGATAGCAATGGCGAATTGGATTCGCGCGGGGCAGGGCGCGGCTGCTGCCCCTTCGCGTTTTTGTTACTTGCCGAGCTTCTCAAAGAAAAGGCAAATCGACTCGATCCCGCGGTGGAAGTTCGGAATGTGGAACTTCTCGTTGGGAGCGTGCAGGTTGTCGTCAGGCAGCCCGAAGCCCATCATCACGCTCGGAATCTTCAGCACATCCTGGAAGTCCGTCACAATCGGAATCGATCCACCCGAGCGGATGTACACGGTATCTTTCTTGAAGACGTCGTGCATCGCTTCTGTTGACGCCTTCACGTACTTGTTGTCGGTGCCCACGACGCAAGCCGGGCCCTTGCTCCACACCTTGATCTTGGTCTCAATGCCCTTGGGAGTCAGCTTCTTCACATAGGCCGTGTAGCGCTTGAGAATGTCGTCCGGGTCCTGGTTGGGAACCAGTCGCATGGAGACTTTTGCCGCTGCCTTGGCCGGAATAACCGTCTTCGCGCCAGGAGCGGTGAAGCCTCCAGGCATGCCGTGAACCTCAAGCGTGGGACGAGCCCAGGTGCGATAAAGCACTGAAAAACCAGGTTCCCCGGTCAGGACCTTGGAGCCCACTTCGGTTTTCCGGTAGTGCTCTTCATTGAAAGGCAGCTTCTTCCAGGCTTTCAGTTCGTCTTTGCTGGGCGCTTTCACCTTGGAATAAAAACCGGGGATCAGCACCTTGCCCTTTGAGTCCTTCAGCTTGCTGATGATTTCGATCAAGGCAAAGAACGGATTCGGCGCAGCCCCGCCGTACATGCCGGAGTGCAGATCGGTCTTGGCTCCATAAGCCTCAATTTCGGTGTAGACGAGCCCGCGCAGACCTACGCACAAAGTCGGAAGATCGGGCGCAAAGAGTTCGGTATCGCAAACCAGCGCGAAGTCGGCTTTCAGTTTCTGCTTCTGCTTGCGAACGTACTCGGCGATCGACTCGCCGCCCACTTCCTCTTCGCCTTCGAAGATGATCTTGACGTTCAGCGGCAGCTTGCCGCCATGCGCCTTCATCAGCGATTCGAGCGCCTTTACTTCCATCCACAACTGGCCCTTGTCGTCCACGGCTCCACGCGAGTAAATGTTCTGGTTGCGCTCGGAAGGTTCCGTCCAGTTCTTCTTCGCCTCTTCAACCCCTTTCCCCTGGTAGGCATCTTTGTCCACGAACGGCGGGGACTTCCACTCGTCCAGCGGGTCCGGCGGTTGCACGTCGAAGTGGGCATACATCAGGACCGTCGGCTTGCCGGCTGCGTGCAACCAATCGGCGTAGAGCAGCGGATGTCCCTTGGTGGGGACTATCTCGACGTTCTCCATGCCGATGCGACGCAACTCGCTGGCAACGAATTCAGCCGCCTTCTGTACGTCCGATTTATGCTCCTCAAGAGTGCTGATACTAGGAATGCGGAGCAGGTCTTTCAGCTCGTTAACAAACCGCTGTTGATTATCGCGGGCATAAGCTACTGCAGGGGATGCCATGGTTGTGTCCCTTTCTCGCGAGTGCGCTTGGGAAGTCTGATTTCAGGAATAAAACCCTTAAGTATACCTGAAGGTCAGCGAGCCCTCGGTGATTGCAAGCACATGTCGCCGTCCTCTCTAGGGCATTTCAAAACGCGCACTCAACAGCATTCTTGCGGTCCAGTCCGCATGGGGCAAACCGGAAGTTGAAAGCCGCTGGATCTCGCGGTCAATGTCGTATTCCACACGCCGAAGCATCGGTTTGTATTCGTCCAGCAAAAGATAGCAGGCGCGTGGATCGCCATCGTAAGGGAGGCCGACACTACCGGCGTTACAGATAACCATTCGCGACATCTCGCGGATGTAAGCGGCATGGATATGTCCGTAGACCACTGTTGGGGTGCCGAGTCGCCCATAGCAGGCTTCCAGTTCCTCTTCGCTGGCACTGGAGGAAGGAGCGCGCCACAAGTCACCCGGGCTAGCGTGCAGCAGCGTCATGGAGCCCTGAGCCTGCGTACGCGGCAGCGCGCGCAGCCAAGCGAGCCGATCATCCCCGAGCCTTTCCCGTGTTACGGTGGCCATCTGCTCGACCACCGCGAACACCGGCTGAAGCTTGGGCGTCTGACTTGAAAACTCATGGAAGGATTCCGGCCGAAAAAGCATCTCGTCGGTATTGCCCGCCACCCCGGGCCAGCCCAGTTCGCGGATGCGATCGACAATTTTGCTCGGACTTGAGCCTCCATCGGCAAGGTCACCGCCGTGAAAAATCATGTCCGGAGAGGCCTGTCGCATGTCCTTCAGGACCGCTTCAAAGGCGGTTGCGTTTCCATGAATATCCGACAGGATCGCTATGCGCATACCCGGCTCACGCTCGTTTTAGAGCAAGAAACCGAGCGGGAGCGAAAGCGGAAAGATTGTAATCCGTGGCCTGCCCGGTAACTAGTCGCGCCACAAGGTGAGCGGTGATGGGAGCGAGCAGGATGCCGTCTCGATAATGCCCTGTGGCGACGAAATACCCGGGAGCATCGCATTGGCCAAGGATTGGCAGATCATCCGGAGTGCCCGGGCGCAGCCCCGCCCACGCATCATGGACAAGGGTGCGCTTCAAACTTGGGAAGATGCGAATTGCAGCTTGATGCAGCCGCTGAATTGTATCCGGATCGGTGCGTTTATCGAATCCGACGTGTTCGATCGTAGCTCCAATGACAATGCGGCCATCACTGCGAGGAACCAGGTAAACCTCTGGGGAGCGCACTACGTGGCGCAGCAGATCGCGCGAGGGATCGATCACGCATAGCATCTGTCCCTTAACCGGGCGAGTCGGAATGGGAAAAGGCGAAACCTCCCCTGCCCATGCGCCGGCACAATTCACTACACTGCCGCCGCTGTAGGTGGTCTTCTCGGTTTTGATCCCAACACAGCGGCCCTGAGTAAACAGCAGTTCATTGACCCTCGTACCCGAGGCCACATCCACTCCACGATGCTTTGCTGCTTTTATGGCAGCGTGCACTAACGCACGCGGATCAACGCTGCGCTCCTTCAGAAAAAGTGCGAGATGACCCGGGTCTGTCAACCCTGGCTCGAGATCGAATAGCGGCTGAGGCAATAAGCGCTCGCCGTCAAACGATGGCCGCTCGCAAACCTGGTTGGAAGGGGGAAACACGATCGTGCCCTGATCGCGAAGGTCAACGTCCTCGCCCGATTCGTCTTGCAGTTCGTGAACGAAGTCGGGGTACATGCGAGCGCTGGCGGAGGCCAGGGGCTGCAACGCGCGGGGGGTCTCCAGCATACAATCGGCCAGCATGCCGGCCGCGGCCGAAGATGCCTCATGTCCTGGCTCGGATCGTTCTACAACCAGAACCCGCAATCCGCGCTTCCGCAGGGAGAGCGAAAGAGAAAGACCAATGATTCCGCCCCCTACAATGATTACATCCCAACTACGCACTTTCTCATTGTAAGAGTTCGGCGCGGAAAACAAAAAGGCCAGTGCGATTTGCGCACTGGCCCACTCCTAATTCAGCTCTACTGCACAGTTACCGTGACAGTCATGGTTCTGGTTGTGCTGCCATTGGTGGCCAGCAAGGTGATGTTGTACGCACCCTTCGGTGTAGTTTTCGCGGTAGTCACCGTGAACGTCGAACTGCCTGAGGTGCTGATTGAACTCGGGCTGAACTTCGCCGTTGCTCCGGGGATACTGGAGACACCATCCGAGGCCAAGGTTACCGTCCCGCCGAAATTCAGCGGTGTGACAATCGCAGTGAATGTGGCCGTAGCTCCTGGCGAGACTGTCTGGTATCCGCTGAACGCATTCATGGTGAACCAGAAGTCCGGCTTGTCAACCGCCACGGTGCAGGCAGGATCGTTTCCCACCGCTTTGAACGTGGAATGACTATCTTCTCCAGTGGCTGCTTTCCATCCCGCGAAGTCGGTCAGGGTCCAGTTGGCCGGGACTGGCAGTATGAAAGCCTTGCTGCTGGAGGAGTTCCACCAAGTGTTGTAATCGGAGCTCAAGGTGTTCACGAATGTAGTCCAGTCGGAACCGTCGAGTGCGCCGTTCTGGAATACCTGTTGTGTGCCGCTGCTATTGAGCTGGTTGTTGTTGAAAACCGTGTTCTGAGAAATCAGGTTGTAGGTCTGACCCGTTTCCCAGTTCGTGATTTGAACCCCGCCGGCCGTTCCGATCAACAGGAAATCCACCAGGTTGTTCTGAAAGGTGTTTCCGCTCAGGGTTACGTTCTCAGAATTCCGAATTTCGAAGCCGACGTTGTTCGGCCCCATACTGGGAGCGCCATTGCAGAATGCGCTGTTTGTAATCGTCGCCGGGCCTTCGCTCTGCTCGATGAACCCTGCCGCTAACTGGTTCTGGCTTGCCGTCAACCCATCCGCCACCATCTGGTACGCGTCCGTGTCCCAATGGAAGCCGAAGGTCTGGTTCCATGAACTGTTGATGTTCTTGACTGTCTGCTGATGTCCGCGGTCGAAATGAGTTCCCGCGGCGCCCCAGTAGTAATAGACACCCTGCGCGGCACGCCAGCCATTGAAATTGGTGGTGTTGTTCTGCCAGAGGTCATACTTGGTCTGGAACCCCTTCATCCCGCTCGATCCGTTGTGGTTGGCGATGCTGTTCTGCACCGTCGTATTCGTGGTGCTTTGCAGCTTCAACGGTGTGGTGTTGTTCCAGTAATAGAAGTTGCTGTCCACCAGGATGTTCGTGGATGCATTGTGAATGGTGACGGCGGAATCTACACGGCAGGGATTCGAATATTGCCAGGTCAGGCCACGAAAAACCAGGTTCGATTTCCCGCTTACCACCAGCAGGTTTGCCCGGGTTGGCACTTCAATGGTCGCGGTATTGATGTTGGTTCCCGTGGGCGGCCACAAATAGATCGTGCCTTTATTCTCGTCGACAAAGAATGTGCCGACGCGCATGGCGGTGAGGGTCATCACTTGGGTCATGTTGACGCCATTTACGATCACCATCTCACGGCGGCGGACGATGTCCTCTTCCGGTGGCGGTTCGCCGCTGCCGCTATCCAGCTCGCAGAGACCCCACTTGTTGGGCCAGGATTTCGTGTAGATGTTTGCATTCTTGCTGTACACCGTCCATCCGGTCCATATGTCTGCGCCAGAAATAATGGCTTGGCCCGTCGTGGCTGCCTGAATGGTAATGGGAAGGGATGTGTCCTTGTAGCTATAGTCCATGGTAAGAGCTTCGCGGTAAGTCCCGGGATTCACGATGACCTTGGTGCCCAGACCAGCCTGGTTGTTGGTGTTCGCAACTCCGATTGCGAAGCCGATGGTTTTGAACGGCAGTGACTTGGTTCCGGGATTGCTGTCGGAGCCTTTGGCTACATCCACGTATACGGTTTTTGTTTCCAGGCTCTCGTCGACATTGGCTTGACTCCATGCCGGAGTGCCCCAAGCAACGATTGCGCCTATGAGTGCGGCGGCGAAACGGATAGTGCGAGTCATGGGGGAGACTTCTCCTTGTGATGATTTCGAAGGTGACGGACAGTTGTCGTCTGGTCGTGAAGTGGCCTGCAATCACGACGGGAAGTGGGCACTCCGAACCTACGAGCCTCTTGCCAATACGGCAACGTCACAGAGGTTCATGGCCCAAAACAATTAACGTGAGCGTAATCCTGATTTATCGGTTGTTGTCGGATAAACCTGACGCATTGAACCAGGCAGATGCTGAAGGGCGCGTTGAAATGAGCGCGTGTGTTGCTACTCGATATTAGTTAGCAGCATCTCTGCACCCGCGGGAAAAGGCAAGTTCAAAAGTCACAAATCATGGAAAATTTCTGTGGAAGTCTAACCTTCAAGTCCATATTCCTGTCTCTCAGATGACAGATGGGACGAGGCTTTTCGCGGAAGTAAGGTCTTTGTCGGAGTACCGTGCGGCGTCTCACCTAATTGCACAAGGTTTCAAAATACGATCGTCGCTATTCAAAGCTTGCGGAGAAAATCCATGACCTCGGGCTGGTTCCAATCCACCCCTCCGATGAACTTGCGGCGAAGAATTCCATTGCGATCGATGACGTAGGTTTCAGGGAACTTGAAAGTTCCGTACAGGTCGCTGGTCTTCTTTGCCGGATCGCGAACTGTCAACAGTTCGACATGATGGTCGGCCAGGAATTTCCTATACGCGCTCTCGTCGGCGTCTACGCTCACCGCGAGCACAGTCACACCGCTGTCCTTTAATTTCTTCTGCACCTCGACAAGCGAAGGCATCTCCTGGACACAGGGAGCGCACCAGGTAGCCCAGAAATTCAAAACGACAATCTTCCCGCGGAGTTCATGGAGGGCGACCGTACGATCACTGTCCTGCACCATGAAATCAGGGGCGCTTGACCCAATTCGGGGTGGGCGGGCGCCGCTGTAACAACCAACGCCGCACAGCGTGATGGCCAGAAATAGAAGGGGCATGCGTCGCACGCAGCTATAATAATTGATTGGGCACTATGGCGCCTTCCAATACAACGGGTCCACCCCGCGTTTCAGTGATCGTTCCTGCACGAAATGAGGAAGCCACCCTGGGTCCGTGCCTGCAATCGCTCGTCGAGCAGCAGGGCGTGGCTTTTGAAGTCATCGTAGTGGACGACGCATCCAGCGACCGCACGCGAGAGATCGCGCAACAGTTCCCCAGCGTCAAAGTTTTGGAAGCGCCCGCCTTGCCCCCCGGTCGCACCGGAAAGAACAACGCCTTGATTGCCGGAGCCATCTCGGCAAGCGGCGAATGGCTCCTCTTCACCGACGCCGATACCATCCATGCTCCGGGGTCGCTATTGCGCAGTTTGCAGGAAGCGCAAAGACTCGGGGTCAGCCTGCTTTCGTATTCCCCGCGCCAGGAAGTCCAGGGCATCGTGGAGAAATCCGTGATGCCAGTCATTTTTGCGGAATTGGCCGCAACCTATCGTCCAGCGCAAGTGAGCGATCCTCTCTCGCCGGCGGCGGCCGCCAACGGACAGTATCTGCTGATCCGGAGAGAAGCCTACACGGCGGTGGGTGGTCATGCTGCCATTGCCGCTTCCATTCTCGAGGACGTGGCTTTGGCGAGAGCTGTGAAGCGCTCCGGCAGAAAGATATTCTTTCGTTACGGCGCCGACGCGGTGCGCACGCGCATGTACCGCAGCTTTGCCCAACTGCGCGAGGGATGGACCAAGAACCTGGTACTGCTTTTCCCCGCACCGGGACGATTAGCGGTGCTCCGCTTTATTGAGTTTCTCTTGATCGCGACCAGCGGAATCTTTCTCTTGCGCGGCTCTCACCGGGAGCGTTTGAAAGTCGTTTTCGCCGCAGTTCTTCTGATTGCGCTTGGCCTGTTTTGGAAACGAATCCGAAAGGCCCATTTTTCGTGGGACGCAAACTTGCTGGCCCTCTTTGGACTGCCCATCTTCTCCTACCTGCTGTTGCGTTCGAAGCTGGCTCACGCCACCGGCAACGTTACCTGGAAGGGAAGACTCTACGCGGGAAAAACCGCGGGATTGCGGGAGGCCACGGCCGCTCCGGCGCCGGGCTTAGTGGAACACTCCAGATCGTGACGAGGTAATGGTAATTGGTTTATTTGACTCGTAAAGCTGAATTTTCTGCGTCGCACTTCTATCACAACCCTGCACTCAGTGCGGAAGAGAACCGGCGCATCTTCGGAAAATGCAATAATCCCAACGGCCACGGTCACAACTACACACTCGAGGTCACGGTAAAGGGCGAGGTGGATCCGCGCTCTGGCTTTGTCGTCGACTTAAAGCAGTTGAAGGAAATTCTTAACCGGGAGGTGCTGGATGCGTTTGACCACCGCTTCCTCAACAAGGAAGTGCCCGAGTTCTTCAGCCGCATTCCCACCACGGAGAACCTGGCCATCGCAATCTGGCAGCGGCTTGCGCCGAAATTGAAGGCCGCGCAACTGCACCGCGTGCGCGTCTACGAGACCCCGGACCTCTTCGTCGATTTCTTTGGTGAAGCATGAAAGCCCATCTCACCAGGCGCTACCTGTTCTCATCTTCGCACCGCCTGCATAGCGATGCGCTGTCGCCGCAGGAAAATGTCGAGACCTACGGGAAATGCAACAACCCCCACGGACACGGCCATAACTACTACCTGGAAGTATCCGTCAGCGGGCAGGTAGACGAAATGACGGGCATGGTTTGTGATCTCGTCGACCTTGATTCCTGCGTGCAAGCCAAGGTACTGGACCGCTTTCACCTGCAGAATCTCAATACTCTGGATGAATTTGCCGGCGAGGTTCCCACCACCGAGATTCTGTGCGAGGTGATTTTTGAAATATTGCAGCAAAGCTTCAGCAAGGCGCATCTGGAAAGAGTGAGAATAGAAGAAACCATGCTGAATTCGTTTGATTATGCGGGCGGCGCTGAGATTCGCCGCTAGGCAGGAATATACCCATGAAACCATCGGTAGAACCGGCAACAATCACCAGTGCGACATTTGAAGATCTGGTGCGCGAGATGCTCGTCCGCTTGCGCGAAAATCCGGACCGGGAGGGCCTTATCCGCACTCCCGAGCGCGTGCACAAGGCGTATGACTTTCTCACCAAAGGCTACGAGGAAGATCCCGAAGCTATGCTCAACAAGGCCCTGTTCACCGTGACCTATGACGAGATGGTCATTGTCAAAGATGTAGAAATGTTCAGCCTATGTGAGCATCACATGCTTCCGTTTTTCGGGAAAGTGCACGTGGCATACATTCCGAATGGCAAGGTGATAGGTCTCAGCAAAATTCCGCGCTTAATCGAGATCTTTTCGCGTCGCCTTCAAATCCAGGAGCGCCTTACTACTCAAATTGCCGAGACTATCCAGAAGACGATTCAACCCCAAGGGGTGGGCGTAGTCATCGAGGCCCGCCACCTCTGCATGATGATGCGCGGGGTGGAGAAGCAGCACTCGGCAGCGGTCACTTCTTCGATGCTCGGATGTTTTCGTGACGAGCAGGAAACACGTACGGAATTTCTGTCCTTGATCCGCAACCGCGCCAACGGCGTCTAGAGCCGGAATGGCGAAGAAATTCAAAATTCAGACTGACAAAGCCCTGAGCGGCAAAGTCGCGCTTGTGACCGGCGCCAACCAGGGAATCGGGTTGGCAATCGCGCGTGCGTTGGCCGCAAACGGCTGCAACCTGGTCATCACCGGCCGCGATAAGCGCAGGCTGAAGCAGGCGCTTAAGACCCTCGAGAAGGCCGGAGTTGAGGTGCTGCCTTGCCTCTGTGATGTGCGGGATCCTGAATCCGTGAATGCGCTGGCCATTGCCATCGAGGGGCGTTTTCATCGCCTGGACTTTCTGATCAACAACGCCGGCATTGCGCACCCAGGCCGCAAGGTGGACAAACTCCAGTACGAGACCTGGAAGCAGGTCATCGACACCAATCTAAATGGGCTTTTCCTGGTCACGCACACCATGCTCCCGCTGATCAGGCGCGGCGGGGCAATCGCAAACAATCTCTCGATTGCGGCAAAGCGGGTTTTTCCCGGATCGTCCGCCTACAACGCGTCCAAGCACGGAGCACTGGGCTTCACCAATACTTTGCGCGAAGAGTTACGTGGGAAGGGAATCCGCGTCATTGCGATGCTGCCAGGAGCCACCGACACCGCGATCTGGGAAACTCTCTGGCCTGAGGCGCCGCGCAAGAAAATGATGTCCGCCGAGACCGTCGCGACGGTGCTGCTGGATGCGCTGCTCCTGCCCAGGGACGGCACTGCAGAAGAGTTGCTGGTGCTGCCGGGTGCTGGAACCCTTTAGGACCTTTACTCAATCCATCACCGACGTCGCTCCTGAAATGGGGTGGGACCTCAGGCCTGCTCTAGCCGCCTACCAGGTTCCGTAGCGATACCGCCCCGCCCGTCGCGGCAGCAACTTGATGAGCAGAATGCCGGCTACGAAGCCTCCCACGTGCGCCCAAAACGCCACTCCACCGGTTTGGCTTGTAGTCGCGATTGCTGTGGCTGCTCCGCTTAAGAACTGAAGAAAGAACCAATACCCGAGGACGATCCATGCAGGAAGCCACCAGAAGGTGAAAAAGATAATCAACGGCACCAGGGTCAGTACTCGCGCTCGCGGATACAGAATGAAATAGGCTCCCATTACGCCCGCGATTGCGCCGCTGGCGCCGACGCTGGGCACCGACGATCCCAAGTTCAAAAGAATATGTGCGATGGAGGCTGCGAATCCGCAGACCAGGTAAAACATGAGATATGGGAAGTGTCCCAGATAATCTTCAATGTTATCGCCGAAGATCCACAACACCCACATGTTGCCAATGATATGCAGCCATGAAGCGTGCAGAAACATAGAGGTCAGAACAGGGAAGAAGGCCTGCGGCAACGTGATCTGAGGGGCCCCCCCTAGTGCGGCCGTCACATGGCTGGGAATCACGCCAAACTCGAACATGATCACCGTAAGCGCCCGCTGGCTTTGCAGCCCGATGCTCCACTCCCACAAGAAAATCAGCGTGTTGAGCCCGATCAGGAAATACGTTATGTAGGGGGTGCTGAAGCGCGGGGTGTCATCGCGAATTGGAATCATGCGAGTTTGCCAATCGGGTCAGGGCGAAATTTGATAACTTAGAGTGAAGCCAGCCGCGCCGTTGATGGCCGCGTCCCCGAACTTCTTACGTTAACAGATTTGAAAGCTGGGAATCCTGAGCCCCATATGAACGGTGTATTGATCGTCGACAAGCCGGGCGGAATGACGTCGCATGACGTGGTGAACCGCGTGCGCCGCATTGTAGGCCAGCGCGCCGTCGGGCACCTGGGTACGCTCGATCCCTCCGCGACCGGAATTCTGCCGCTGGTGCTCGGCAATCTTACCCGGCTGGCGCAGTTCTACACCTCTTCGGAAAAAGACTATGAGGGCGTAATCCGCTTCGGGTTTTCAACAGACACTTACGACGCGGAAGGCGACCCAACCAGCCCGGCGGTCACAGTTAAAGTATCACTTGATGAAATTCGTGCGCGACTGGGTCACTTCCGGGGCGAGATCCAGCAGCTTCCGCCGCCATTCTCGGCCAAGAAGATCCAGGGGGTGCCGGCTTACAAGCTCGCTCGCAAGCACAAGGAAGTGCCGCTGAAGCCGGTCACCGTGAATGTGAAAAGCCTGGAAGTCATCGCTCTCGATGGCGACCGGGCCTACTTCACTGCCAGCGTAGCCTCCGGCACCTACATGCGCTCGATCGCGCACGACCTTGGGCAAGAGATGGGCTGCGGTGCTCATCTGGAGTCTCTGCGGCGCACCCGGGTTGCCGAATTCGGGCTTGCTGACAGTCACAGTTTTGAGGAACTCGAACACTCGGCGCGCTTGGAAACCATGGAAGAGGTCCTTGTGCATCCGCGAAGGCTTTTGCCGGAGCTGCCCAGCGTGACTGCCAACGAAGAGAGTGCCGCCAAAATTCGTAACGGACGCGCAGTAAACTTGCCGGAACTCTCCAAGGCGAAGCTGGTGAAGGTATTCTATGGACAAAGGGAACTGATCTGCATTGCAACTCGGGTTGCGGGAACCCTGTTTCAACCCAGGATCGTGCTCGCGGAGCCGGCGCCCCAACTTCTATATCGAGGCTAATCAATGAATCTCGCAGCTTTGGCGCTGGCCCCGGAGGCCAGCGAATATAACCCGTACTACGGTCGCTATATTTCTCTGGTTAAGACCGACAACATCGTCGCGACGCTCGAAACCCAGGTCCAGGAGACCCTGGCCATCCTCCGGCGGGTGGATGAGTCCAAGGCAAACCACCGTTACGCTCCTGAAAAATGGACGGTGAAAGATGTCCTGGGACACATGTCTGATACTGAGCGCATCTTCGCTTACCGGGCGTTGCGGATCTCCCGCAATGACAAAACGCCGATCGAGGGCTTCGAACAGGATGACTACGTGCGCTCCGGGCCTTTCTGCAATTGCCGCTGGAGCGATCTGGTGGACGAATTCGGCGCCATTCGCAGGACCACCGTATTCCTGTTCCGCGGCCTGAGCGAAGAGGCCTGGAGCCGCCGGGGAACCGCCAGTGACTATGAAGTGAGTGTGCGAGCCCTGGCCCACATCATTGCCGGGCATGAGTTGCATCACCGGAAGGTGTTGAAAGAGAAGTACGGGATCAGCTGAAAGCTGAAAGAGACGGTTTCGACTGATGCTTCAGCCAGAATCGCAATGTCCGATAACAAGTATTATGTAAAGTGTTGGGCGTGACTATGGCTTAATCGCCTGCTGTAGTTCTTCCCGAAAGCGCCTGAGCGTTTCCAGCCTCTCGGGCGTTGCCTCGACAATCTGCTCTTTCGCCTGGAACACCTGCCGCCCGTCCTTCTCAATCAGGACGCCTAAGGCCTCTCCCAGTCTCCATCCGGGAGTGCCCAGTATCTGTAAGCCGTTTGGGTCTGGAACCAGGATCGCGATGCACTGGTCGCGCACTATGCCTACGCACTTGGGAAAACGGTCGAAGACCTCGAATTCGAATCCCGCCATGTAGAGGCGTTGCAGTTGCTCGGCGGGATCAGGCATTGGAAGTTGTTTATGTTTTGATTGTTGATTGTTGAATGAACAACAATCACATCTTGTAGCGGCCCATGTCCTCGTCGTTCAGACCTTCCAGCCATTTGCGCAGTTCTTCGCTGGTGACCCGGTCTGAGACGTTGGCGGCGAGTTTGGAATTCTTCAGCACATCGTCTTCCACGTAAATCGGGCAGTCCACGCGCAGGGCCAACGCCAGCGCATCCGATGGACGGGAATCGATCGAGATCACCCGTCCCTCCTTCTCCAGCCAGATCACGGCAAAGAAGGTGTCGTCGCGCAGTTCGGTTACCACCACCTTGTGGACATTCGCATCCAGTCCGACCAGCACGTTCTTGATCAAGTCGTGAGTCATGGGACGCGGAGTGCTGACCTTCTCGATCTCCAGTGCGATGGCGTTGGCCTCGTAAATTCCCACCCAGATCGGCAGCACCGTGTCGGTCCCAACGTCCTTCAAAATCACGATGGGCATGTTGGTAACCGGGTCCATCATGAGCCCGCGAATTTTCATCTCCACTTCCATCGTGATCTCCCAATCTGCTCCTTATACCACCATTTCGCCCACAAGGCTGTTTGGGAACGTTCCCGTGGTCACTACATTGACGTAGCTGCCGGGCACGGGGACTGCACCCTCAACCGCCTTGAAATTCATGACCTTGTTCTGAGAAGTTCGTCCAACCCATTGCTTCCTGGCTTCGTTCTTCCCTTCAACCATGACTTCCAGGATTTGCCCCAAGTGTTTTCCATTGCGCCGTTTCTGTATGTCCCGCTGCTTTTCTAGCACCACGTTCAAACGCTGGGCCTTCTCCTCATCGGGAATCGCGTCTTCCATGTTCAGCGCGGGAGTGTTCGGCCGGGGCGAATACTTGAAGCCGAAGACCGCATCGTACTCAACCTCTTCCAGTAACGAGAGCGTCTCCTGAAATTCCGTTTCCGTTTCTCCCGGGAAGCCGACAATGATGTCGGAGGTCAGACTGATGTCGCGCTTCGCCGCTTTTACCCATGAGATGCGCTCCAGGTACTGGTCGCGGGTATAGAGCCTCTGCATGGCATCCAGAACCCGAGTAGACCCGCTCTGCACTGGCAGGTGGACGTGATCGCAGAGCGTCGGGACCGCATCGATCGCCTCAACGATGTCTCGGCCGAAATCGCGTGGATGCGAAGTGGTGAACCTGACCCGCCGGATCCCTGAAACCTGCCCGACCTCAGCCAGCAATTCGGCAAACGAGCGCTTCCCTGCCGGATCTTTGTAGGAATTTACGTTCTGCCCGAGCAGTTGAATTTCCGTGTAGCCGAGATTCGCCATCTGCCGCGCTTCGGCCAGCACCGAATCCGAAGTCCGGCTCCGCTCTTTCCCTCGAGTAAACGGAACCACGCAATAGGCGCAGAACTTGTCGCAGCCCTCGATGATGGTGATGTACCCGCGATGAGGATTGGTGCGCGAGGTGAACTCGGTTTCAAAGCATTTGTCAGTCTGGCGGTCGTCGAGCCCCGTCACATGCCGTTCGCCGGCCTCGATCTGCACCAGCATCTCGGGAAGGTTGCGGTAGGAGGCCGAACCGCACACCATGGAGACATGCGGCGCGCGCTCGAATATCTTCTCGCCCTCCTGTTGGGCCACACACCCCAATACTCCGAAGCGCTTGCCTTGCGCCTGCAGTTTCTTGTAGTCGGCGAGGCGATGAAAGACTTTCTGCTCGGCCTTGTCGCGGATTGAGCAGGTGTTGTAGAGGATCAGCCCCGCCTCCTCGACCGTCTGCACCTGGCGGTACCCCTCCGACACCAGCGTTCCAATGACCTTCTCCGAGTCATGGACATTCATCTGGCAACCGAAGGTTTCGAGGTAGAAGGTCTTGTCGTGAGCAGGCGCCATCTTCAGCCAAGTATAACGCAGGAATGAGGCGTACTTGGCGTCGAGCCGCTACGATGGGCCCGCATTCCTGGTGTCCACCGTCTCTCCCCTCTCAACAAATGCTTGCATCCAGGCCAGGACGCGTGGCCAGCCTCCGCCGTAGTTCTTGGCGCCTTCCGGATCTTCCGCAAGCCCGGAGTGACGGATCTTCAGCAGCGTGCCGCCGTTACTCGGGGTTAAATCCCAGCGGACTTTGCTCTCGCGAAAATCGCGCCAACTTGAACGCCAGGTGTAAATCAGCAGTTTGGGTGGAACGATTTCCAGATACTCGCCTTCGACTTGAAACTGACCCCCGGCTTCACTCGTGCCCACGCTCTTCCATTTCCCGCCAACCCGCAGGTCTGCTTCCCAATCCACGCAGCGATACATGCCGCTCTGCCCCCACCACTGCAAAAGCTGGAGAGGGTCGGTGATGGCTTGATAGACACGCTCGGGCGGAGCCGCAATAAAAATCTCCCCGTGAATTGCATCCTGATCGGGAGTAAGGGCAAGCGTGGACATGAGCAGTCTCCTATTAATGCGAATCAGTTCTTGCGCTGCAACTCCATGTG
This sequence comes from Terriglobales bacterium, assembly GCA_035652095.1. Lineage (GTDB taxonomy): Bacteria > Acidobacteriota > Terriglobia > Terriglobales > Acidobacteriaceae > DASREM01. The sequence continues at coordinate 357,508 of DASREM010000013.1, forward strand.
CTCCACCTGGTTTTGTCCGTTCTTAGCGAAGGTCCAATCCTCAGTGTAGTGATTTGCGTCCACAAAAGTGAAAACCGCGTGATGCATGTGTCCGGCTTGCGGGCTGTCGAGATTGGTTGCATCCAGGAAATCGAAGGTCAGTGTCTTTCCATCCGGCGACAGCGTCCCTACCATGCGCGGCTGATTGCCGGCGCCGCAGTAATGAGTCATGAGCAGACGACTTCCATCCATCGCGAACATGCTCACCATCGAGTGCTCGCTCATGTCGGCCATGACCGCCGACCCGCCCGACACCACCCGATATGTCACTTCCCCGCTCATCCCATCGCGGCCCTTTTGTGTCCATGTTCCGGCGAGTGCTTTGAGTTTGTCGAATGAACTCTGCGCACTGGACTGTGCCAAGGCGGAGGTTGCGGCAAGTACGACGGCACAAGCAACGATATAGCGCTTCATTTTTGTCTCCTTGTTGACGTTCAGCGATTTCGTCCAGACTGCTCTCAGCCCCCGGAACTTTTCTTCAAGCCTGCTTCTTTCGCGTACTCGGCTTCCACGAAGCCCTTCAAATTGTTCAGGCTGGCGCTCCAGAATGCACGATACTGCTGCAACCACGAATCTACTGCCTTCAGAGGAGTGGGGTTGAGTTGGTAGAAGCGATGTCTTCCCTCCCGTTGCTCCTCCACCAGGTGGGCCTTTCGAAGTAGACGAAGATGCTTGGAAATCGCCGGCCGTGACATGGGGAACGCGCTGGCAATCTCGCCCGCAGGCCGCCTGCCCCGGCGTAATAGGTCCAGAACCGCCCGCCGCGTGGGGTCCGCAAGCGCCTGGAAAGTCGACTCCCGGGGATATGTAACCGATCGGTTTCGCATAATGCGTAACCATACGGTTACGTACTGCGGTTTGTTAAGCCGGTACTTGCAAAAATTTATCTGGCCTTAACCGAGGCCGATTCCGACCATGCTAGACTCTGCGGATTGTCGAGGAGGAGTTATGGCCAAAGTAATGCGCTGTGCCGATGTAGTGGGAACCTGTGACTTTGTAGCTCGCGGCAATTCCGAACAGGAGATCCTGGAGCAGGCGGCTGAACACGCGCGGGCCGCTCACGACATGCACGAGATCACGCCCGAAGTGGCTGAAAAGGTCCGAAGCGCCATCCGCGACGAAGCCGCCTAGGCCCCGGCGAAGTTAATTGTGTCCGTTTCGCACCAGGTCCAGAAATGCCTGGTGGACACGCGAGTCTGCGCTCAATTCAGGATGGAAGGTGGCAGCCATCGCCCTGCCCTGCCGCACCGCGACCGGATCTGCGCCTTCGGTCGCCAGTACTTCGACTTCAGAACCCACGCGCTCAATCCTGGGAGCGCGGATGAAGACCATTTCAGCGGGCGATCCGCGGAACAGCCCCGTGCGGATGGAACTGTCAATCTGGCGGCCGTAAGCGTTGCGGCGAATCCCGATATCCAGGGCGCCCAGTCCGACCTGCCTTGGATTTTCGACCTCCTGCGCCAGCAGGATCGCGCCCGCACAGGTCCCGAACGTAGGCTTCACGCGCACGAATTGCTTCAGCTTCTCGAACCCGGCTTCGCCCAGCAGCTTGAGAAAAGTGCTGGACTCCCCGCCAGGAATGACGAGTCCGTCGATCTGATCGAGTTGCTCAGGCTTTTTCACCAGCACCACATTCGCCCCGAGTTCCTCGAGTCGTTTGCGATGCGCGTCGAAATCGCCCTGGAGAGCTAGGACGCCGATTGTCATAAGAGCATTTAGCAGTCAGCATTCGGCATTCAGTCAGCAACGATTGGCTTGGATCAGCTGAATGCTGACGGCTGAGTGCTGAATGCCGGTTGTTTACCATCCCCTCGTTTGCAGCATGTGCGCTTCATCCAGGCCTGCGACTGCCAGACCTTTCATTGCGCCCGTCAGGTCTTCGCTGACTTCAAGCAACACTTTCGGATCATTAAAGTGCGTGGCAGCCTTCACGATCGCGGCGGCGCGTTTGGCCGCTTCTTTCGGATCGGCGAACTCGGTCGAGTTCTTCATGAATATGCCTGAGCCCACGAACACGGCCTCCGCCCCAAGTTGCATCACCAGTGACGCGTCCGCCGGAGTGGCAATTCCTCCGGCCGAGAAATTCGGGACCGGCAGCTTGCCTTCCTTCGCCACCATCTGAACCAGTTCGTAGGGAGCCTGGTGCTCTTTGGCCTTGGCGTACAGCTCCTGCTCGCTGAGCACAGTCAAGGTTCTCATTTCCAGCACGATCTGCCGGATATGCTTGACCGCATGCACGACATCTCCCGTGCCGGCTTCGCCTTTGGTCCGGATCATGGCCGCGCCTTCGGCAATGCGCCGCAGGGCTTCACCCAGATTTCGAGCGCCGCAAACAAACGGGACGGAAAAGGCGTGCTTGTCGACATGGTGCGCTTCATCGGCCGGAGTCAGGACTTCGGACTCATCGATGTAGTCAACCCCCAGTTCCTGTAGGATCTGCGCTTCGGCAAAGTGGCCGATGCGGCATTTCGCCATCACTGGAATGTCCACCGTGGACATGATCTCGCGAATCTTCTTGGGCGAAGCCATGCGCGCCACGCCACCTTCGGCGCGGATTTGCGCCGGAACCCGTTCCAAAGCCATCACGGCGACCGCGCCCGCTTCCTGCGCGATCTCGGCCTGCTTGGCATCGGTGACGTCCATAATGACGCCGCCCTTGAGCATTTCGGCCAGGCCTGTCTTCAAACGCAGGCTGGTGCTGGAGTGTCCATTGTTTTGCGACATGAAATTTCTCCTGGAATACGTTCTTACTCTAGAATACAAGTGGCTAGCTGCGAATAGCCATTTAGTGATTTCAGAACATACCATTTCATGCGGAAGCATTCTAGCGCGTTGTCGTTGAATTTGCGGGAGCCCGCCTTCGGGGTGCATCTGTATCGCTGGTTTTACGAAGAGCTGCGCTCCGCGATCCTGGCGGGACGAATTCCTCCGGGGGCCCGGCTCCCGGCAACTCGCGACCTGGCTGCGCAGTATCAGCTCTCTCGACCCACGATTGTGGCCGCGTTTGAGCAGTTGCGCTCCGAAGGGTACGTCGAAGGGCGGGTAGGCTCGGGTACCTACGTCAGCCAGACCCTCCCCGAGCAACTCTTGCAGGTGAAGGCGCAGGCAGCGCGACAAAACGCTCGCCGCCATCCCATCCGGTTCTCGGATTACGCGCGCCGGCTGCGCATGGTTGCGCGGCCTGCCCCTCGTCCTCTGCGCGCCTTTCGCGCCAATCAGCCCGCACTCGATAAATTTCCCATGGAACTCTGGGCGCAGGTGGCATCCCGCCGGCTGCGCCGTGCTTCTACCCACCTTCTTGCCGGAGGCGACGCGCTCGGCTATCGCCCGCTCCGGGAGGCGGTGGCCGGATATCTGAACACATCCCGCGGGGTGAAGTGTGCCCCCGAGCAGGTGCTGATCATCTCCGGGGTGCAGGAGGCGCTCGACCGTGCCGCCCATCTGCTGCTGAATGCCGGCGATCCGGTATGGATGGAAGATCCCGGGTATCCAGGGGCGGCAAACGCGTTTCGCGCGGTGGGCGCGAAAGTCTGTCCTGTGCCGGTGGACGCTGAAGGTCTTCAACTGGACAAGGGCGTGAATCGCTGGCCGGTGCCGCGCCTGGTCTACGTCACGCCGTCGCACCAGTTCCCCCTGGGAATGACGATGAGCCTCCCCCGGCGCCTGGCTTTGCTGGAGTGGGCGCGCCGTTCAAGGGTTGTCATTTTCGAAGACGATTACGACAGCGAATATCGCTATTCAGGCCGTCCGATTCCCGCGCTGCAAGGGCTGGATCAGGCCGGGGTGGTGATCTTCGCGGGCAGCTTCAGCGATGTGCTTTTCCCCTCCCTGCGCCTGGGCTACCTCGTCGTGCCCAACGATATGGTGGATGTGTTCGCCGCTGCCGAGTCGGTCAGCACGCATCATCCGCCGCTGCTTGAGCAGGCAATACTCACCGACTTCATCGTCGAAGGACACTTTGCCCGTCACATTCGCCGCATGCGCGAACTCTACGCGGAACGGCTCGCTGTTTTCTTGGCGGGGGCTCGCGAGCAACTGGCAGGAGCGCTGGAAATTTCCGATGTCGAAGCCGGATTGCGCACCGTCGGTTGGCTGCGCAGCGGCCTAAACGCCAATGCTGTTGCAAGGGCGGCCGCAGCGCAGAACGTTGAGGTCGTTTCGCTCAGCCGATACGCGTATGGAAATTTTCGCCGTCAGGGATTGGTGCTGGGGTTTGCCTCGGTGGACCAGCGTGAATTGCGGCGCGGGATTGAAGAGCTTGCGCGAGTGCTGGAAAGAATGAATCGTACTGGTCGGCTTGACGCGTAGTCTATTCTGGTTCCATCAATCCCCCGAGAATTGGACAGCTGTGTTCTGAGAGGTTTTCGTGCTGCCTATCATCAGGTTGCGCCTGCCGCTTCCATTTCGGTCTGCGTTATTGACCATCATTCTGGCCTTCGCCCCGTACTCAAACCTGTTTGCACAGGCACCTCAAGCACCCGACGCGTCCACCATCCTGTATAGGCAGTTACAGAACGCTTCCGCATTTGATAAATGCGTTCGCCTGGAAAACGTGGTCCTTAAGCGTGATCGCGTCAACATCACCTTCTCCAACGGCATGCTGTATTTGACGCCGGCAGTAGCGGGGAAGGTCCGCGCGGGAGTGTTCATTGGGTCTGGGACCCTGCAAGCTGACCCGCCGGCGGCGAGCTTCGAACTGGGAAATGTGCGTCGCTTGTTGAAAGCTGACAATGTGTCGTCAGATTTCAAGACTGTCGTCCTCAGGTTCACCGACGACACAGCAGAGGAACTCATCCCGCAAGGCTCGCAACAAGGCGCAGTCACTTCGGAAGCTGCTGCGCGCCTTGCTGCGGAACTGGAGCCGCGACTGCTGAAGGAAACCGGCATGAATGTTTCCGCCCGCCAGCTGGAATCCATATTGAACCAGGAGTTGCCAGGGATATTTCTGGCGCAGATGGACGGCGGCAGGCGTCAACGATTCACCTTTCTGTTTGATCCGCAAGCGCGCCTACCGGTAGACAAGTTCGGCATCAATGCAGGCGAGGAAGGTCTGATTTTCGCTTACGACGAGACCTTACGCGGAAACGATATCTGGATGGCTTTTCATGCGGAGAAGGATTACGCCACCGGCTTCGCGTCCTACTCCGACGCCGCAAACCTGGTTGATACGAATCAATACGCACTGAGCTTAGATTTGTTGGAACCGAAAAAAGTACTGGGCCTGACTGCGAAGATGGACTTGACCGTACGTAGAGATGGAATCCTGGTCATCCCTTTTGCATTGGGCGAAGGCTTGGGCGAGGCAAACGACGAGCGTCGCAAGAAACAGCTGCACGTTCTGGCTGCCCGGTTGGAGGAAGGTCCGGACCTGCCGTTTTTTCAGGAACCATGGGAAAGCGGATTCAGCATAGTCCTGCCCAAAACGGCTGCCCGAGGCGAACACGTCTCACTGCGCGTGGACCTCAAAGGCGACTTCATGATGGAGTCAGAGGTCGTGACCGGGACCTATTTCCCGCGCAGCAACGAAACCTGGTACCCCCGACATGGTTACTTGAGCCGTTCGAGATTCGATGTTTCTATTCTTCATCGCAAGAAAGACCGCGTTGTCAGCATTGGGGAGTTAGTTAAGGAAGAGCCTGCGCCGGAAACAAAGGATGCTGTAGTTTCTGAATTTCGAATGGACGAGCCGATCAGCCTCATCTCGTTTGCGGTTGGCCCGTACGAGATTCACAAGGACTCTGCGAAACAAAACGACGGCAAAACCCTGCCGCTCGAGTTCTATTCCATGCCCGGAAGCCGGACAGCCATAAAGGAAGACTTCATCCTGGCAGAAATGAACAACAGTGTCCGCTTCTTCAGCAACATGTTTGGCCAATACCCCTATCTTCTGTTCCGCGGCGTATACCACCCCTTCAACTTCGGACAGGGCTTCCCCACCACGATCATGATCCCGAATGCCGATTATTCAAATTACCGTACCTATGCTTTCATTGCCCATGAAACTTCGCATCAGTGGTGGGGAGACATGGTGTTGTGGCGCTCCTACCGCGACCAGTGGCTCAGTGAAGGTTTTGCGGAGTACTCCGGGATGCTCTATGCGCAATTGCGCGGCAAGACATCCTCGGAAAAGGAATTGATTGAACGGGCGCGGCGGGAACTCAAAATGCCTCCGGTCACGCTCACCGGAGTCGGGCAGGGCCGGCTTGTGGACGTAGGCCCACTGATCATGGGGCATCGCGTGGAAAGCCGCGAGACTGGCGGCGCGTATTCGACTCTGACCTACGAAAAAGGAGCGTTAGTGCTGCGCATGCTGCACTTCCTTTTTACGGATCCACAAACTGGCGACGGAGCGCCGTTCTTCACAGTGATGCGCGATTTTGTGGATCGCTATAAAGGTAAGACCGCGACCACGGAACAGTTCTTCGCGGTCGCCAGTGAACATCTGAAGGACACGGCACTGGCGAAAAAGTTTGGATATACGGATCTCAACTGGTTTTATAAGCAATGGGTCACCGAGACCTACCTTCCCTCCTATGAGCTTTCCTACCATATCGCGCCAGATTCGGCCGGCGGCGCCCTCCTTGAAGGCGAACTGTCGCAGACCGGGCTGCCGGAAGGCGAAACCTGGTTTACCGTACTGCCGGTGATCGTGCATTTCAACGGAGGTAAGATTTCTCGCGGCAGCGTTGCAGTTCTGGGCCCGCATTCGCCCGTGCGCTTCAAGTTGCCCCAGGTTCCGGAGAAGGTGGAACTGGATCCGGACATGTGGATTCTTTCGGATCGAAGCACGAGCAGCAAGCGCTAGCTCGGCCGACTATTTATCCACGAACTTCGCGAACATGCGCTTGGGATCGATCGCGATAAACAGCCCCTCGCTCCGCGCCAGCACTTCACCCTTCTGATTCAGAATCTCTGCCATGTTGATATGTTTCCGCCCGCTGACTTTGACCTCTGTGGATTCAACCCGCAGGGGCTTGTTCAAGGGTACCGGCTTCAGGTACTGCACCTTGATCTCGGAGGTGAGCGCAATTACGTGATGCAGCTTGTTCACCTTACCCATGGCCTCGTCCAGGATCGTGGCGATGATCCCTCCGTGGCAGTGGCCCGGTGGCCCCGTATAGCGCTTACCAAGCCGGAAGCGGCAGACGAAGCAATCCCGCTCTTCGTCATAGGTGAATTTCAGGCGCATACCCTCGGGATTGTTCTTTCCGCACCCGAAACAAAAGTTCTTTTGCAGTCGGACGTAGCGCGTGTCATGGCCCCGGCCATGGCCCTTTTTCGACATAGCCAGCATTCTATCGTGGGCCGTCCTTTCATTCTCCCCTGCAAATCCTGTATACATATCGGTTTGCCGTAGCAGCCGCGGGGCGATGGAGCAGCCAAGTCGTTCATGATCTCTGCTCTCTTTTGTAAAACTCCATCGTCTTTACTGGTTGCTCTACAGATGGGAGCTAAAGTGAACCTACGCCGCCTTGCTAACTTAGTCCTGATTTGTGTGCTTGCTCTTCCACTCGCTGCCCAGGAAAAACAGCAACCGGAAAGCAAAAAACAGGAACCGCCGGTCGAGAAGACCAAGAAAAATCAGAAGAAAGCTCCCCCCGACAAGAACGCCACGCCCGAAGAGAAGAAAGGCGTCCCCACTTCCGATACCTTCAGCGGACTGCAATTTCGCCTGATTGGGCCTGCAGTCGCCTCCGGGCGCGTGATCGCATTCGCGGTGAATCCCAAAAACAAGTACGAGTATTACGTTGGCGTGGCTTCCGGCGGGGTGTGGAAGACGACCAACGATGGCACCACTTGGACTCCAGTCTTCGACGGCGAGGGCTCGTACTCGATCGGATGGGTCACCCTCGATCCCAACGATCCTTCCATCGTGTGGGTAGGAACGGGCGAAAGCAATAGCCAACGAAGCGTCGGTTATGGCGATGGCGTGTATCGCTCCGAAGATGGCGGCAAGAGCTGGAAGAACCTGGGTCTAAAGAAGTCCGAGCACATCGGCCGCATCGTCATTGATCCCCGGGACAGCAAAGTGGTGTATGTCGCCGCGGAAGGTCCGTTGTGGGGACCGGGCGGGGATCGCGGCCTCTATAAGACGACCGACGCCGGCAAGACCTGGAAAGCCGTCTTGACCATCAGCGAGAATACCGGCGTGGCCGACGTGGCCCTGGACCCATCGAATCCTGACATTCTTTATGCCACCGCGTACCAGCGTCGCCGCCATGTATTTACCCTCATTGATGGCGGCCCCGAGAGCGCGATCTACAAGTCCACCGATGCCGGCGCAACCTGGAACAAACTGAAGTCGGGCTTGCCCACCGAAGACATGGGACGCATCGGCGTGATCGTCTCGCCAGCCGATCCCAACGTGGTCTACGCCACCATCGAGGCCGCGAACGGCAAAGGCGGCGTCTTTCGCTCCAATGACAAGGGCGCCACATGGGAAAAGCGAAACGATTTCGATCAGGGCGCCATGTACTACGGCCAGATCATTGCTGACCCGAAAAACGTTGATCGCGTATTCGTGATGAACGTCTACATGCGCGAGTCAACCGACGGCGGCAAAACGCTTCGCAAGGTGAACGAAGCCAATCATCATGGCGATAACCATGCACTTTGGATTGACCCCGATAATACCCGGCATGCTTTGCTCGGCAGTGATGGCGGGGTGGCTGAGACCTTTGATGGTTTTGCCGCTTGGCAATTCAAGGCTAACCTGCCAACGGTCCAGTTTTACGATGTCGCCGTAGACAATTCGCCTTCGTTTTACAGCGTCTGCGGAGGAACGCAGGACAATTTCTCCTGGTGCGGGCCTTCGCGGACCAAGGCAATCAATGGCATCATGAACTCGGACTGGTTCGTCACCACGGGGGGCGATGGCTTCCGTTCGCAAGTAGATCCGGAGGACGCGAACACCATCTACGCCGAGTCGCAATACGGCGTACTGGTGCGCCACGATCGCCGCACGGGCGAACAGTTGCTCATTCAACCTGCCGAGGGCAAGGGCGAGCCTCCCTTGCGCTGGAACTGGGATTCGCCCCTCATCATCAGCCCGCACTCCCACACCCGGTTGTATTTTGCCGCCAACAAGCTGTTTCGCAGCGATGATCGCGGACAAAGCTGGAAGCCTATCGGCGGCGATCTTACCCGCCAGATTGACCGCAACAAGCTGCCCGTGATGGGCAAGGTGTGGGGCCCGGATGCGGTGGCGAAGAACCAATCCACCTCGTTTTACGGAAACATTGTTGCCCTGGCCGAATCGCCAAAGCAGGAGAACCTGGTTTACGTCGGGACTGACGATGGTCTCATCCAGGTCACCGAGGATGGCGCAAACTGGACCCGCTACGAAAAATTTGCCGGCGTTCCCGACAACACCTACGTCAGCCGGCTCGCAGCCTCACATCATGCCGCGGGCACAGTCTATGCTGCCTTCGATAATCACAAGAACGAAGACTTCAAACCCTATCTGCTGAAGTCCACAGACAAGGGCAAGACCTGGAGTTCGATCGCCGGCGACTTGCCGGAGAACGGCCCCGTGCTCGCGTTTGCGGAAGACCCTGTGAACCCGGATCTTCTGTTTGCCGGAACCGAATTTGGAGTCTTCTTCACCATGAATGGCGGCCAGAAGTGGATCCAGCTCAAGGGCGGGCTGCCCACCATTGCGGTGCCCGACATCGTGGTCCATCCCAAGGCCAACGACTTAGTCCTCGCAACCTTCGGCCGCGGGTTCTATGTTCTCGACGACATTACCCCGCTGCGACATCTTAAAGCGGAAACCTTGCAGCAAGACGTCACGGTATTTCCTGTGAGAGATCCGCTGATGTACGTGGAGCGGCTGCCGCTGGGTCTTCCAAAGAAAGGTTTCCAAGGAGACGCGCTCTACACAGCCGATAATCCGCCGTACGGCGCGACCTTCACCTACTTCCTGAAAGACAAACTCAAGACCAGGAAAGAGGCTCGCCAGGAAGCCGAGAAGGAGGCGGCCAAGAAAAATCAAACACTCCCCTACCCCAGCAACGACGAACTGCGCGCCGAAGCGCAACAGGCCAAACCCGAAGTCTACTTCATGGTGTACGACGACTCCGGTGCGCCCATTCGACGCGTCAACGCCGACGTAGGCGAAGGTTTCCATCGTGCTTCTTGGGATCTGCGCTACTTCGCGCCGGCGCTCAGCGATGAAGAGGGCTCGAGCGGCGACGAAGACTTCCCGAGCGCCGGTAACCAGGGCCCGCTGGTGCTGGCTGGAAAATATTCGGTGCGGCTCTTTAAGCGCGTAGATGGAAACGTCGCCCAACTCGGTGCACCCCAGTTGTTCAGCGTGGTTGCCGACGGCACAACGGGAGTAAGCGACAGCGACCGCGCGGCGCAGGAGGACTTCAATCGTAAGGTGTCGCGATTGTATCGTGCCGTATCCGGAGCAACCAAAACGACTGACGATGTGGCGAACCGGCTGAAGAGCATACGCCGGGCTCTCCACGAAACGCCGAATGCCGATCCTCTTCTCGCCCAGGCCGACCTGATCGAGCAGCACAATCGTGAGATCCAGCGCGCGCTCAGCGGCGACTCTGCGCTGGCTGCTCGGAGTGAGAATGTGCCTAGCTCGATCAACGACCGTCTTACCGGCATCATGGAAGGCGAACGCTTCTCGATCTATCGTCCCACACAGACCCACCTGGATGCCTTCAGCATCGCATCCCAGGAGTTCGCGGACCAGTTGACGAAACTGCATTCCCTGGTGCAGGTGGATCTGATGAAGCTGGAAAAAGACATGGAAGCAGCCGGCGCTCCCTGGACGCCTGGGCGGGTTCCAGAGTGGCAGCAGGAGAAGTAGAAGTAGCCGGCGCACTTGGTTTTACTTCCTGTGACTTCGTGTCCTTGGTGGTGAATGCAAAAATGTCAACCACCAAGGCCACCAAGAATCACAAAGGAGAACTGATCAGCGGTTGCTCCGGCGCACTCAAGATCCCCGCCCTCTTCCCATTTTCGGAAAGCCGCCGCTGCCTTTTCCACCGCTCAGAATCCTTGTCACCACAACAAGTGCTTGCGATCACCCATGGCTGTGATAGACTTCCGGGCCATCCGCAGTTCTGCGTCTTTAGCAGGAGACTGCGCGGGGGCAAACTCGAAATGCGGGAGACTCGTTGAATGGGCCTCGCTCTTCTGGCGGTCATCTGGCTGATTACCTTGGCCAGCACCTACTTCTTCATCGCGAAAACCTGGTGGTTCCCGGCTGGACTTTCTACGGCAGCGGCGGGAATAGACCACCAATTCACGGTCACGTTCATTGCCATGGGCGTGGTTTTCGTAGCTGCCCAGTTGGCGCTCGGTTACCTGGTCTGGAAATATCGTGACCGCGGCGCCGCCTCCTCGCCGGTGGAGTACTCCCACGGCAATATCAAGCTGGAGGTCCTCTGGACGACGTTAACCGCCATTCTTTTTGTTGGCCTCAACCTCATGGGCAGCCCCATCTGGGCCGCGGAACGCTTCAGGCCTGCCAAAGCCGACGCGCTTCCGGTCGAAGTCACCGGCATGCAGTTCGCCTGGTACTTCCGCTACCCCGGCGCTGACGGAAAATATGGCCGCACGGATCCCAAGCTGATGGATCCTTCCTCCGGCAACGAGGCCGCGATCGGGCTCGATACCGCCGATCCTGCCGCCAAGGACGATGTGGTGACCGGAACCATGTTGATTCCGGAAAACCGCGAGGTGGATCTCACGCTACGCGCGGTGGATGTAATCCACAGTTTCTTTGTCCCCAACATGCGCTTTAAGCAGGACGCGGTTCCCGGCCTCGCGATCCACATGCACTTCACTCCAACCCAGATCGGCGACTATGAGATCGCTTGCGCCGAACTGTGCGGCTTGGGGCACTACAAAATGCACGGCATGGTGAAAGTTGTCAGCCAAGCGGATTTCGACAAATGGCTGGCTGAACGGGAGGCGGCGAAACAGTAAATGGCAACCACGGCTCCGATTCACGCGCACGCGGCCCCGCAAGGGTTCATTCGGAAATATATCTTCAGCCTCGACCACAAGATCATCGGCATCCAGTATTACTTCCTAGCACTCACCTCGGTTTTTGTCGGGATGTTTCTCTCCCTGTTGATGCGCATTCACTTGATCTGGCCTGCCGCCAATCTGCCCTTGATCGGCGAAATCAAGCCTGAAACTTACCTCAGCTTGCTTACCATGCACGGCACCATCATGGTGTTCTTCGTGCTGACGACGGCGCCACAGGGCGGTTTCGGCAACTATTTCCTGCCCATCCAGATCGGCGCACCCGACATGGCGTTTCCCGTCCTGAACATGCTTTCGTTCTGGACGACCTTTCTCGGTTTCGTGGTGATCATCGCTGCCTTCTTCGTCAGTGGCGGTGCTCCCCTTCACGGCTGGACCGGTTACACGCCGTTGAGCGCTTTGCCCTCGGCCGGGCCCGGTGAGCAATTAGGGGCTGACCTGTGGGTGATCAGTATCGCGATTTTCTGTCTCGCCTCGCTGATGGGCGCCTTGAACTTCATCACTACCACCCTGGACCTCCGCGCCAAGGGCATGACGCTGATGCGCATGCCGCTGACGGTCTGGTCATGGTTCATTACCGCCATCCTCGGCTTGCTCGCTTTTGGCGTTCTGCTCTCGGCTGGAATCCTGCTGCTTCTCGATCGCAATCTCGGCACCAGCTTTTATGTACCCCTGGTGGTCGTGAACGGCCAGATCATGGGTCACAAAGGCGGGTCCCCGCTGCTGTGGCAGCATTTGTTCTGGTTCTTCGGCCACCCCGAGGTTTATATCGCGATCCTTCCCGGCATGGGGGTCGCTTCCCAGATACTTTCGACCTTCGCACGCAAGCCGATCTTCGGCTACAAGGCCATGGTGTACGCGATTATGGCCATCGGCCTCCTCGGATTCATGGTGTGGGGACATCACATGTTCATGAGTGGCATGAGCCCGTATTCGGCGTTCGCTTTTTCTCTCATGACCATGTCGATCGGCGTTCCCTCGGCCATCAAGACGTTCAACTGGCTCGGCACCCTGTACAAGGCTCGAATCCGCTTCTACACGCCGATGCTTTTCGCCATCGGATTCGTTTCGCTTTTTGTCTCCGGAGGCCTGAGCGGGCCATTCCTGGCGCAGCCGGTGCTCGACATTCCGCTGCATGACACCTACTTCGTTGTGGGGCATTTCCACTTGATCATGGGTGTCGCCGCCATCTTCGGAATCTTTGCAGCCACCTACTACTGGTTCCCCAAGATGTTCGGACGCATGATGCACGAGGGCATGGGCAAGCTGCATTTCTGGATAACCCTGGTCGGCACCTATGCCATCTTTATGCCCATGCATTACCTGGGTTTGGCCGGACATCCGCGCCGCTACTCCCAGCTCACCGAAGTTGGATATCTGCACAACCTGATTCCGTTGCAGACGTTCATGACTTACGCGGCCTTTGTCACCATCGCAGTACAGTTTGTGTTCCTGTTCAACCTGTTCTGGAGCATGTTCAAGGGCCCGAAGGCGAGCGACAATCCGTGGGAATCCACCACGCTGGAGTGGACGACGGCGACTCCGCCTCCGCACGATAATTTCGGCGGGCATACCCCGGTAGTCAATCACGGTCCGTACGAGTACAGCGTGCCGGGCGCTCCGCGTGATTTTGTCATGCAGACCGATCCTGCTACAACTCGAGCGCACTAGAAACTGGGTATGTCGACTTTGTCTCCCACAATTACCGATTTCAACACTGGGCAGGGCGGACGCGGCTCCCGACCGCCAACCTCCTTTGGCGGCGGCGACGATGGCCAGGGCAGCACTGGCCCAAATTATGGTGAGCGCCTACGCCGCGCACGGCTGGGACTCGCGGTCGCGATCACGCCTATCGTTATGCTGTTCGTGTCCTTCACGAGCGCTTACATCGTGCGTAAGGGCCTTCCCACCCTTGACGAAACCACCGGCAACTACGTTCGAGACTGGCTTTCAGTCAACATGCCCTGGACATTGCTGCTGGTGAATACGGTCATCCTGCTCTTCAGCAGCGTCACCATGGAACTTGCCAGGCGCCAAATCACCCGGCAAGCCGCGCTGGCCCCGGTTCGCTCAATTCCGGGAGTGTCTGTCGGCGAAGAACGCAGCTTCCCATGGCTCAATCTAACGACCGTCCTGGGATTAACTTTTCTGGTCGGGCAATGGCTGGCATGGAAGGAACTGGAGAATCGTGGCTTCTACGTCGCTACCAGTACCAGCAGTTCCTTCGTGTACCTGCTCACCGGAATGCACGCGATTCACCTGATCGGCGGCATCGTGGCCTTGATGTACGCAGCCATCATTTCCTGGCTGCATCGCCCCGTCGAGGCCCGTCGCATCGTCGTAGATGTGAGCGCCTGGTACTGGCACTTCATGGCGATTCTTTGGATTTACATTTTCGCGTTGCTGGGTTTTGCGCGGTAAGTCTAGTTTCTTACAAGGAGACCGGGGAACATGGCTGACGTCGCGGTGCAACATAGCGTGGCGGACGTTTACGAGCCGTCACTGTTTGGCACCTACTCGAAAAAAATCGGAATGTGGCTGTTCCTGCTCTCCGATTCCCTCACCTTCGGAGCGCTGCTGTGGGCCTACACCTACGGACGGATTTCGACCCAGAACTGGCCGACTCCGTTTCACTCTGAGAGTATCCGCAACGCCACCATCATGACTGCGTTCCTGCTTACCAGTTCTTTGACGATGGTGCTCGCAGTGCGCGCTTCCGTGGATAAAAAGCCGAAGCAGCAACTCTGGTATCTGCTGGCTACCATGGCTTGCGGGCTAGGTTTCGTCATCCTGCACGGCCGTGAATGGACGAACCTGATTGCAGAAGGTCTCACCCTGCCGGTGTTCCCTTCCGTCCCCGGTCAAGCGACCAGTTCTGAGTTCAGCGACGTCGCCAAGACTGTGCCGCAATTTGGCGCCACCTTCTTTGGCCTGACCGGAATGCACATGCTTCACGTGACCCTGGGTGTCGTTTACCTGGGAGTGGTGGCCCTGCGAAAGAAGTTCATTCCGATCCTGCTGGGTTTATGGCTTCTCGCATGGCTCGCTACGCCGGCCTATAGCCCGTTCCACTATGGTGCCCATGTTTTGCTCATTGCTGCCATCGTGTGCGCAGTGATCGTTTTTTTGAAGCCGAAGGTCTATGACTCAGCCGACGTCGAGGTCGCCGGCCTGTACTGGCACTTTGTCGATCTGGTCTGGATGTTTATCTTCCCGCTGGTGTACCTGATGTCGACAAAAATCGTCTAGGAGCTGAGAGCAATGGAAGATATCCAGTTGGCCATCGCGGAACGGGTCGCAGAGCAACACCGGCATCACCCCAAGGCGCAGTTTTTCTGGGTGTGGGCGGCCTTGCTGGTTATGACTGGGATCGAGGTTTATCTCGGATACCAGAACATGGAACCCGTCCGCATGTTGTCCATCCTGATGGGCCTGTCGATTCTGAAGGCTGGACTCATCATCGCCTACTTCATGCACATGAAGTTCGAAATGTCGCGGATGCGCTGGCTCACGATGAGTTCGCTGGTCTTCTGTCTGGCCATGATGCTGGTCTTCCTGCCGGATGCATTCCGCTTGTTGCACCTCGGTGTAGGTGCAAGATGAAGCTGCGATTGGCGGCCGCTTCCCTGCTGTTCGCGCTCTGGGCGGTGCCTGCCTTTGCGCAGGGATGCGCGATGTGCTACAGCACGGCCGCCGGCACGACCAAAGACGGTCAGCGCGCCATTAGCCATGGTGTTCTCGTGTTACTGATTCCTCCCGTGGGGATCATGACCGCCGGGATCGGCTTTGCCTTCCACTACGGCAAGCGGCGGGATCAGGATCATTCCTGAATTTCAGCCTCCCTCGTCAGGCCACGTCTTCACCGTCCGCCCCATCTCATGGTTGAGGTGTGTCATGCGACCCTGTTCATGGATTCCGGCTTCCCTGCTCTCCCTGGTTTTTTGCTTAAGCCTTTCTGCAGCTGCGCAGACGAACGGCGTGGACATGAACTCCCAGGCGGAGCGTCCCACGCCGTCAGCAAACAGCGAGCAACCTCTCCGGCGCATGGACGTCAAGACTTTCACCGGGAAGGTGACCCGTCACAGCAACGGGTACGTTCTCTACGAGATGGCCACGGGCCTGGTTTATAAGCTCGATAATCAGAGCGAGGCCAAGAGATTTATGGGCAAGGACGTTTCTGTTGTCGGCCAACTTGTGCCACCCGGCGAAGCCATTCACGTCAACAAGATCGAACGGGCGAAGTAGGTCGCGCCTCAGCCCACGCTGGACTGATCCCTGCTTTATAATAGAGAGATTCCCCAACCTCTCCGGGGCCTTCTGTGTGCCTGGCGAACAGACCGGTTGCGGAACTCTCTTACAGATGTCCACGGAATCCATAGTTGTTCGTGGGGCGCGGGTCCATAACCTCAAGAACATTGATTTTGAAATCCCGCACAACCTGCTGACCGTAGTCACCGGTGTTTCCGGATCCGGCAAGTCCAGCCTCGCCTTTGACACCATCTACGCCGAGGGCCAGCGGCGCTATGTCGAGTCGCTTTCGGCGTATGCGCGTCAGTTCCTGGAGCGGATCGAGAAGCCCGATGCGGATGTGATCGACGGTATCGCTCCCGCTGTCGCCATCCGTCAGAAAAACAGCACGCGGAATCCTCGCTCCACGGTAGCGACTGCAACGGAGATTTACGATTATCTTCGCCTGTTGTTCGCCCGCGTAGGGCGCACCTTCTGCCTGCAATGCGGCGCCGAGGTTCGCCGCGACAGCGTGGATCAGATTAGCGATGCTCTTGCCGGGCTTCCAGACGGCACTCGCCTCAACGTGCTATTCCCTCTCTCCGGGCGCGTTCTCAAGGCGCCCGAAAAGAAGAAGGCACGAGGCAAGAAGCCAGTTGCGTCAGCGGCACCCGTTTCCGATGAACTCAAGGCCCGGCTCTTTGACCTGCGGCAAAAGGGCTTTAACCGTCTTTTCCAGAACGGGCAGGTTTTCGAATTCTCTACTCCGGAATCTCTTCTGGACCTCGATTTTACCCAGCCGGTGTATGTTCTCGCAGATCGGATTGTGACCGCCCCCGACGGTCGTTCCCGGTTAGTGGATTCCATTGAAACCGCATATCGTGAATCTGGAGAAGTAATTTTCGAGACCGTTCCCCGCGACGATTCCAAGCCTCAGCAGTTCCGCTTCTCTCAGCGCTTCGAATGCAAGAAGTGCCACTTGCGCTACGAGGAGCCGGAGCCTCGCTTGTTTTCGTTTAATAATCCGTTTGGCGCGTGTCCACGTTGCCAGGGATTCGGAAACACGATTGACTTCGATCTGGACCTGGTCATACCCGATAAGTCCAAGACTCTTAATCAGGGCGCCATCGAGCCCTGGACCAAACCCAAATACCGAACCCTGTTCACCGAATTAAAACGTTTCGCCCGGCAGGCGGAAATTCCCCTCGACGTTCCCTGGGCTGATCTGGAGCCCGAAGCGCAACGGCTCGTTCTTGAGGGCGAAGGACGGTTCCCCGGAATCCGCGGCTTCTTCAGCCATCTCGAACGCAAGAAATACAAGCTGCACGTGCGTGTCTTCCTGAGCCGCTATCGCGGCTACTCCGTTTGCTCCACCTGCGGGGGGGCCAGGCTGCGTCCTGAGGCACAGCATGTGCGCATTCACGGCAAAAACATCTGCGAAGTTTGCAGCATGACCGTGGAGGGAGCGCTCGCCTTCTTTGAAGCGGTGCAGCTTACCCGGGAAGAAGCCGATATCGCCGAAAAGCTGCTCCAGGAACTTCGTGAACGCCTCGGCTTTCTGAATGAAGTGGGTCTGGAGTATCTGACTCTGGATCGCTTGTCCTCTACCCTCTCCGGAGGCGAATCTCAGCGCATTCAATTGGCGACTTCGCTGGGTTCCCGCCTGGTTGGGGCGCTGTATGTCCTGGATGAGCCATCGATCGGCCTGCATACACGAGACACTCAAAAGCTCATCAAAATCTTGCAGGACCTCCGCGATCTCGGAAACACCATTCTGGTGGTCGAGCATGACCCCGACGTGATGCGGGCATCCGACCAGATTCTGGATCTGGGACCGGGCGCCGGCGAGAATGGCGGCAGACTCATTGCGAAGGGCACCTATGAGGAAATCAAGCACATCCCCGGCTCACTTACCGGCCGCTACCTCTCGGAAGAACTGCGCATTCAGCTTCCGAATAACCGGCGGCAACCCGGTCGCGAGCAGATCAAAATCCACGGCGCACGCGCACACAACCTTAAGAAGATCGATCTCTCGATCCCTTTAGGCATGATTGTGGCCATTACCGGCGTATCTGGCTCCGGGAAATCCAGTTTGCTGCATGATGTCGTCTATCAGGCTCTCAGCCAGGCCAAAAAACAGGCCGATGGGCAGATACCGGTTAACTCTTCGTGGGACAGCATTGAAGGCGAAGATTACCTCGACGAGGTGGTGCTTGTGGATCAAAGTCCCATTGGGCGCACTCCGCGCTCCAATCCGGTCACGTACACCAAGGCCTTTGACCCGATTCGCGATCTGTTCGCGTCTATTCCGGAATCCCAAAAGCGCGCTTTCACTGCCGGGCACTTCTCGTTCAATATCCCCGGAGGCCGCTGCGAGAACTGCCAGGGAGATGGAACGGTCACCGTTGAGATGCAGTTCCTTGCCGATGTCGAGCTCATCTGCGAGGAGTGCAAGGGGACGCGCTATAAGCCGCAGGTCCTCGAGGTGCGTTATCGCGGCAAGAACATCTTTGAAGTCTTGAACCTGACCGTGAAAGAAGCCCTGCAGTTTTTCGCGGGCACTCCCAAGATTGTGGACAAGCTGCGGGTTCTGGAAGAGGTCGGACTTGGTTACCTGCGCCTGGGTCAGTCCGCAACCACTCTTTCGGGTGGCGAGGCCCAGCGTATGAAACTGGCGGCGCACCTTCAGCCCGCCAATCGCGAACTGGGCCGGCCCTCCGGCGAAAGTGGTGTGCGGCGCAAAATTCGCACCCTCTACATCTTCGATGAGCCCACCACTGGCCTGCACTTCGACGACGTCAGTAAGCTGCTGGCAGCCTTCCGCCGCCTGATTGATGCTGGAGGCTCGGTTTTGGTGATTGAGCACAATCTGGAAGTGATCAAGACCGCAGACTGGGTGATCGATCTGGGACCGGAAGGCGGCGAACGCGGCGGCTATATTGTGGGTACCGGGCCACCAGAGGCGATCGCCAAGCTTCCAAATTCATATACCGGGAAGTTCCTGGCGCGTCTTTTGAATGGAAATGCGACATCGCGCAAGAATGGCCACCACTAACCGAATCGCGTTGCTATTGTTGGCCTTTTCCCTGTCTGGCCCGGGTTTTGCGCAGTCATCGGGCAAAACCGTCCGGCACCATACCATCGCCACCCAGGAGAGCGCTCAGTCCGCTGACCTTGCCCGGGCCGAATCCCTTTTGGAAAAAAAAGACTTGCCTGCAGCCGAAGCTTTGCTGCAAAAGGTCACCGCCGCGGAACCCTCCAACTACGTGGCCTGGTTCGACCTCGGGTTCGCGCAGAATGGTTTGGGTAAGACTGCAGACTCTATCGCTTCCTATAAGAAGTCCGTGGAACTGAAGCCGGACGTCTTCGAGTCGAACTTGAATCTGGGGCTCACCCTGGCCAAGGCGGGGATGCCCGATGCGGAAAAATATCTTCAGGCCGCCACCACCCTCAAACCTACCGCCCGCGTGGAAGAAGGACAGGCGCGGGCCTTTGTATCGTTAGGACACGTTCTCGAAAAGACCGATCCTGAGCGGGCGTTAGAAGCGTTCCGTAACGCCGCCAGGTTGCAGCCCTCCGACCCTGAGCCGCATCTGTCCGCGGGCCAATTGCTGGAATCGCAGAACCGTTTCGCCGATGCGGAGCAGGAATACAAGCAGGTGCTTGCCATTCAGCCCGACTCCTCGGACGCACTCGCGGGTATTGCCAACGTTTACATGCGCGGCCAGCGCTTCTCCGACGCGGAACAGATGCTGCAGAGATTTGTCGAACTGCATCCCCAGGATGCTACCGCGCACCTGCAATTGGCCCGTGTGCTTGTGCTTGCCGGCAAATACGACGATGGGATCAGCCAGCTGCTAGCAACTTTGAAGATCAGGCCGAATGATGCCGAGGCGCAACGAGGCCTCGCGGATGCCTATCTTAGCGCCGGAAAATACGATGCCGCAGCGTTGCAGTATCAAAGCCTGCTCGGCCACAAGCCCAACGATGCTGAACTTCACCACAGCCTCGGGCAGGCTTTTTTGAAATCGTCCAAGTTTCCGGAAGCGCAGCAGGAGTTCCTTACTGCTGTGAAACTAAAGCCGGATCTCGGCTCCGCTTACGGGGACTTGGCCATCGCGGCCGACAAGAATAAGAATTACGAGTTGGTGATCAAAGCCTTGGACGTTCGCGCTAAACTCCTGCCTGAAATTCCCGTGGGATACTTTCTGCGGGCGACAGCTTATGATCATTTGCGGGACTACAAGGACGCGTCCGAGAATTATCATAAGTTCCTGGACTCGGCGGGCGGCAAGTATCCTGACCAGGAATGGCAGGCACGCCATCGCCTGATCGCGATCGAGAAGAAAAAGTGAGTTCCACACGAAGCTTCGCGACATTTCTCCTGATACTGGCACTGGCTGCGCCATTCACCCTTGCCCGGGACGAGACTCTTCAGCAACTCGTGGAGCGTGCCGGGGCCGCTCGGGTTGAGGACCAGCCCGCGCTGTACTCTTCCGCCGCTGAAAGACAGCTGAAGTCCGCTGACAAGCTGTACACGGAGGGCAAAGTGGAGGAAGCACAGGCGGCGGTGGCAGACGTTGTCTCTTACTCCGACAAGGCCTCCAGCGCCGCAATTCAAAGCGGAAAGAAGCTTAAGAATACGGAGATCGCGGTGCGACGCATGGCGGCGAAGTTACGCGATATCAAGCGCAGCCTTGCTTTTGAAGACCAGTC
Organism: Terriglobales bacterium; assembly: GCA_035652095.1. GTDB lineage: Bacteria > Acidobacteriota > Terriglobia > Terriglobales > Acidobacteriaceae > DASREM01. Next base: position 378,505 of record DASREM010000013.1, read on the forward strand.
GCCGGTCCAGACCGCAATTGACCGTCTGGAGACGTTGCGGACCCAGCTTCTCACCAAGATGTTCGGAAAAGGCACAAAATGAAGCCGTTCGCGGCAGCCCTGGTCCTGGTCTCGTGCATGGTCTTCGCCCAGCGCCACGGCGATCCGCTCACCACTCCGGAAATCGACCAACTCCGCGACACCGCGCAGGAGCCGGAACTTCGGCTGAAACTGTATGTCCAGTTTACGCGTGCCCGCCTGGATGCCCTCACCCAGGCGCAAAACGATCCGAAGGTGACTGACCGCGGCCAGGCGATCCACGACAAACTGCAGGACTTCCTCGACATCTACGACGAACTCGATGATAACGTGGACATGTATGCCGACCGCAGGAACGATATCCGCAAGCCCTTGAAGCTGGTGATCGGCTCTGACACCGAGTTCCAAACCAAATTACGGGCCTTTAAAGACGCTGCCGTTACTGCCAAAGAGGAGTTCCGGCAGTATGAATTCCTTCTGAGTAATGCTCTTGATGCGGTAGGCAATGGTCTGCAGGACCATCGCCAACTGCTTAGTGAGCAGGAAGAAGCGGCAAAAAACAAGCGGCTCATCAAGCCCAAGTAAGCCGTGTTAATCTAGCCGGAAGGTGACAGAACGCCTGCTGCGAATCTTCCAGGAAACCTACCGCGAGCTGCGTCCTCGCGCTCCCATTCCTGATTTGACGGTTGATTTCTTCGCTTTTGCCAACATCAACAACACCATCCGGCTGCGCGAAGGACGGCTTCTGGTGCGGTTGTCGGATTTGCTGGAAGGCGCGCCCGAGCCGGTAATCCGCGCCATCGCCCACATCCTGCTTGCCAAGATGTACAGAAAGCCCATTGATGCTTCCCACGCACGACGCTACCGGCGCTACGTTTCCAGTCACGACCTGGTCAAAAAAGCGCATCTGGTGCGGCAGATGCGCGGGCGCAAGCAGATCGAAACTGCCCGGGGACGCACCTACGACCTGGAATCTATTTTCGAGGACCTGAATCGGCGTTTCTTTTATGGACTGCTGGCGCGTCCGCAAATGACCTGGAGCCGCAACCACGCCCGCAACAGCCTCGGCCACTACGACCCGGCGCACAATGCCATCGTGGTCAGCCGCATCTTCGACCATCCCCGAGTTCCCCGTTATGCCATCGAGTACATCGTGTACCACGAGATGCTCCACCTCAAGCATCCGGTCAAGCTTCGCGGCTCCCGCCGCTGCGTGCATGGCGCCGCCTTTTCCGCCGAGGAAAAGCTGTTTCCCGAACTCGAACAGGCACGGCAGTTCCTGAAACAGCTCTGACCGATGCGTCACAGCCTCCTCCTTTTACTGCAGGCCGGCGCCGCTCGCTGCCGCTTTTGCTCCGAGTGATGCGGATCACATCGCTTTGTGATGCTGCGCGTTGACCGTCCTCCGCCCCGCAGACTATCCTATTAAGTTGAAATTGAAATTCATTTTCAAAATGGTAAGGGGCTGAAAGTTTCATGTTGCAGGCCTTCATTATTACCCTGCGCGAGGGCGTCGAAGCCGCACTGATCGTGGGCATTACCCTGGCCTATCTGGCCAAGATCCAGCGTCCGGAGTTGAAAAAATCTGTTTATGCGGCCCTGATTTCCGCTTTTGTGGGAAGCATTTCCATTGCGATTTTGCTCTCCCGCACGCGCTGGAACCAGGACGTGTTCGAAGGCTGGGTCATGCTCGCTGCGGCCTTCTTTGTGGTCACCATGATCATCTTCATGATGAAAACCGGACGCAAGCTGAAGAGCAGCATTGAGGGGAAAGTCGGACTTCTAGCGGGCAAGGATGCAGGTCTCGGGCTGTTCGTTTTCGTGTTCTTAATGGTCTTGCGCGAAGGCGTAGAAACGGTGCTGATCCTGGGCGCGGTTTCGCTCAACTCTACCGAGTTGTTGAGCTTTCTCGGCACGTTGCTGGGAGTAGCCGTCGCCATTCTGTTCGGCGTCATGTTCGTTAAGGGCAGCGTTCGCATCAACCTGCAAAAATTCTTCCGGGTTACGACTGTCATCCTGTTCTTCGTGGCGACCCAGCTGGTGATCGCCGGGCTGCATGAGCTTTCCGAAAATGGCGTGCTGCCCTCTTCCAAGCGAGAGATGGCCCTGATCGGCCCGATCGTTCGCAATGACATGTTCTTCTTCGTGACCATTTTTGCGCTGGCCGCCTTCATGGTGCTTCTCGAGGTGAAGCGCCGGGAACCGGTGGATCTTCCAGCTTCCGGTGCGGCGCGCCGGAAAGCGCTGTGGAGCGCCCGCCGCGAACGCTTGTGGATGGCTTCGGTTTACGCGAGTTCGTTTGTGTTTATCGTCTTGGTGACTGCGGAATTCGTGTACGCGAAGAATGCCAGCAAGCTCTCGCCTCCCACGGAACTGGCTTTCACCAATGGGCAGCTGAGCATCCCGCTGGCGCAGGTAACCGATGGCGAATTGCACCGCTTTGCCGTTAAGGAAAGCGGGACCGAGGTGCGCTTCTGGCTTTACCGCAAGCCTGACGGGAAAATGGCAACCGTCTTCGATGCCTGCGAAATTTGCGGCGCTGTCGGCTTCTACAAAGGACCGGAAGGCGTCGTCTGCAAGAACTGCGCGGCCCCCATCAATCCCCAATCGGTAGGCATGGAGGGCGGCTGCAACCCTGTCCCTCTGAAGGCGGATATTTCTTCCGATACGGTCACCATCATGGAGGCCGACATCGCGGCTCGCGCCAAGATGTTCGCTCAGTGACCCATGTTTATTCGCCTCGTCTACGAGTCCTTTCGCCGCCAGAAACGCCGCAAGGCGTTGGCGGGAATCGCCATTACCCTGGGCGTTTGCGTTGCCACCGCGATGATCGCGGTCGCCACCGACATTGGCGACAAGATCAATCGCGAATTGCGCAGCTTGGGCGCAAACCTTGTCGTTACTCCCCAGGAAGACACTCTCGATCTTGAGATTGCGGGCGTAAACCTGAAACCCCCAAGCGACGGCAACTTCCTGAACGAAGCCGATCTTCCCAAGATCAAGGGAACTTTCTGGCAACATAACATCACCGGCTTTGCGCCCCTGCTTCCGGCCGTGGTCAGCCTGGATGGCACCCAGGTGAACCTGCTCGGCACGTACTTCCTGAAACCCCTTCGATTCGGCAGCCAGGACTTCGCGACCGGCGTACGCGTTACCAATCCGTGGTGGAGGGTGCAGGGCGCATGGCCCGAAGATGCCTCGTCGGATGTCCTGATCGGGGAGCGCCTGGCCCGCAGGCTCGACCTCAAAGCAGGGAACGCGATCCAACTACAAGGCCAGTCGCATCGCGTTGCCGGGGTGCTCTCCGCCGGCGGTCCGGAAGATGACCAGATCGTGGCGCCGCTTCCCGTCGCTCAGCAAATTCTTGGCAAGCCCGGCGCGGTTCGCCGAGTGCTGGTGAGTGCACTGACCAAACCGGAAGACGCCCTGGCGCGCCGCGATCCCAAGACCATGACACCCGAGATGTACGATCGCTGGTACTGCTCGCCGTATGTGCAATCCATCGCCTACCAGTTGGCGGAAGCCATCCCGCACTCCCATGCCGAACAGATCCGGCAGGTGGCGCAGAACGAGGGTACCGTGCTGTCGCGGATCAAGGGCCTGATGCTCTTGATCACGTTAGCAGCGCTGCTGGCGTCGGCCCTGGCGGTTTCGGCAGCGATGGCCACCGCGATTTTTGAACGCCGCAACGAAGTCGGACTTATGAAAGCGTTGGGCGCGGGAAACTTGTCGGTGGCGACTCTGTTCTTTGTCGAAGCGTTACTGCTGGCTGTGATCGGCGGCACCATCGGTTTCAGCGGTGGAGCATGGCTGGCCCATCAGATTGGGCGATCGATTTTCGATTCTGAAATCTCCATTCAACCGGTGCTGTTCCCCGTGATCCTGGCCATCGCGATTATCGTAACTTTCGCCGGAAGCGCGGCAGCCATTCGCCGGGCGGTCAAGTTCGATCCGGTGTACGCCCTGCGAGGTGAGGCGTGAGCTCAACTTCGAACTCGGCTCTGCTTCAACGCCGCAGGCAAGCGCCGCACACTTCCATGTTTCTGCGGATGCTGATGCGTGCCGCCGCGCTGCGCCGCGGACGGGCGCTGTCGGCGCTGCTGGCCATGATCGTGGCGGCGGCCGTGGCCACCGCGATGTTGAACCTTTACGTGGATGTTCAGGCCAAATTGCGCAAAGAGTTTCGCAACTACGGCGCGAACGTCGTCGTGGTCGCAAAAGACCAGGCAAGCCTTCCCGTGGGCGCTCTTGCGACGGTTCAAAAGGCCCTGGCAGGGCGCGGGCTGGCTGTGCCATTCGCTTACGCGGTCGCGCGCACGAGCGACGGCCAGTCGGTGGTCGTAGCGGGCACTGATTTCAACCAGGTGCAGAAACTCAACCAGTGGTGGGCAGTCAGCGCATGGCCGAAGGCTGCGAACGAAGCCTTGGTGGGCCGCCGCGCTGCCGGGGTTCTCGGTGGTGTGAAGGCGTTCGATCTGACTCTTCAGGGCCGCGACCTGCACCTGATCCCTTCGGGCACTCTGCAGACTGGATCGGCGGAAGACAGCCGTGTGTATATTTCTCTGAACGAATTCGAAGCGTGGGCCCATGTTTCGCCGTCCACCATCGAAATTGCCGCATCCGGCACCCCGGCAGAAGTGGACGTCTTGGTCGGTCAGTTGAAACAGACTCTGCCGGACGTTGAGGTCCGCCCGGTTCGGCAGATCATGGAGGGCGAGGCTCGCGTATTGGGAAAGACCCGCGCAACTCTGTTTGCCGCGGCGATTCTAATCATCCTGACCACGGCGCTTTGCGTGCTCTCGACGCTCATTGGGTGGGTGTTCGACCGTCGCCGCGATTTCGCGATTATGAAAGCCCTAGGGGCTTCCGAACGGCTGATCAGCGGATTCTTTGCCGCCGAAGCCGCAGCTCTCGGCGCCGTAGGGGCCGTTTTGGGCTTTGCCCTGGGCGTAGGCATCGCAGCCTGGATTGGACGCATAAACTTCAATGCTCCCGTGATTCCGCGCTTCAGCATCCTTCCGGCAATTTTCGTCGGAAGTGTTGCGGTTGCGCTGCTGGCGTCGCTATTGCCGATTTCGCTGCTACGCCGGGTAGAACCCGCCATGATCTTGAGAGGGGAATGAGATGATCAAGCTGAAACAGGTCAGCCGGTTGTATCCCGCCAAAGCGGAACAGAACGGCGGCGTCATTCGCGCCCTCGACAACTTTACGCTGACCGTAGATCCCGGCGAATGGGTAGCCATCATGGGCCCTTCGGGGTCGGGAAAGTCTACCCTGGTGAACCTGATTGGCTGCCTCGACCGGCCCAGCAGCGGCGAGATCTGGCTCGACGGCGAAAACGTAGCAGATATCTCCGCTGCGGAACTGAACCGCGTGCGCGCCGAGAAAATCGGCTTCGTGTTTCAGCAGTTCCATCTGATTCCCTATCTGACCTCGGTAGAGAACGTCATGCTCGCTCAGTATTTCCACAGCATGACAGACGAGCGAGAGGCAGTGGAGGCTCTGGAGCGCGTGGGCCTGAAAGAGCGCGCGCACCACTTGCCCTCCCAGCTCTCCGGAGGCGAGCAGCAGCGGGTTTGCATCGCTCGCGCCCTCATCAACGATCCCAAAATCGTGCTCGCGGACGAACCTACCGGGAATCTCGACGCACAAAACGAAGAAATCGTCCTGCGCCTGCTTCGTGAGTTACACCAGCAAGGACGCACAATCGTGATGGTTACCCACGATCCCGTTGTGGCTCGTCTCGCCGATCGCCGTATTGAGTTGCACCATGGCAAAATCGCCGCCCAGGAGGTCTTCTCCATGGCCGACGAGGAGCAGCTCGACGAAATCCTCGAAGAGCTTTGGGTCATGGAAGAGCATGGCGAATCCGCCGAGATTGGGCGCATGGAAGTGCACGGCGCATTGCCGGTCAGCATTGCGGTGGAGAAGATGATCGATCTCGACCTGGTCATCACCGCGCCCCATCCTGCCGAACCGCATGACCACAAACCGTTCGTGAATCCCTGCCATGATGCGCTCAAGCCGGACGGCGTTTCGGTCGGAGACGGCACCACCGTCGTGCAACTCACGACCAAGGGCCGCCAGAAGGCGGCGGACATCATCCGGCGGCACCGCCTGGCAGAGCGCCTCTTCACCGACAGCCTCGCCTTGGATAGCGAAACCGAAATCGAGCAGCAAGCCTGCAAGTTCGAGCACATCCTTTCCCAAGGCGCTACCGAGAAGATCTGCACGTTCCTGGGACACCCTCGGACCTGCCCGCACGGCGCCCCCATCCCGCCGGGTCCGTGCTGCGAAAACACGGCAAAAGGCGAAGTTCACGCCATCGCCGGCTCTCGCAAGCTGTAACGGCGGCGCCCATTCGTCCCTATTCCCTAAACCCTCAACTCGCATTACTATGGCTCGCTCGCTGAGGGGGAGCCCATGGTTTGCGGATACTGCGGCGCACAAATATCGGATCAGCATTCGACCTTCTGTCCGCGTTGCGGCAGGTCGCTGGAAGCTCCCCACCCCTCTTCGGTTTCCCCTACCCAGGTCCTGCCTTCGGACAACCTTCGCGGAGTCTCGGGATGGCTTCTTGTGCTCTGCATTGCGCTGACCATCGGCATCCCGCTGCTGACTGCGTATAACTGGTCCAAGCTGTTCGGCATCGGCGTAAGTCCGTTCCCGTGGTTCTCTCTGGGCGTCAGCGTGGTGATGGCCGGCTTCAGTTTTATTGCCGGGCTGTTTCTCTGGACAGTGCGGCCGAATGCAGTGCCGATCGCAAAAGCATACTTTGTGGCTGAAATGGCGCTCCCCATCGTCTTCGGTGGCAGGTTGCTGATCGAGGTGGCTTCGACACGGATCGAAATGTCTGGGTGGACCATCTTCGCTGCGTTCATTCGGCCCATTCTCATGGCGGTGACGGGATATCTCTACCTGGTTCGTTCCAGGCGAGTTCGGGCCACCTATGCCAAGGCCGCAGCGGCAAACGCGTGATTCGCTTCCGGTATGATGGAATCTGCCCCGCTCATGCCTTCACGTCCTGTCATTGGAGTTTTTGATTCTGGTTTTGGGGGACTCACCGTTCTCAAGGAACTAGTCCATCTCATACCCGAGGCCGACTACCTCTACTTCGGCGATACCGCGCGCCTGCCATATGGATCCAAGTCAGCGGAGACTGTCAGCCGCTACGCCGTGGGCGCGACTCAGTATCTCGAGCAACACGGCGCCGAGATGCTGGTCGTCGCTTGCAACACAGCTACGGCCCTCGCGTTGGACCAGGTGCAGCAGGCATCGAAGGTTCCGGTTGTGGGCGTTGTTGAGCCTGGAGCTGAACGCGCCGCGGCCGCGACTCAAAATCGAAAAGTGGTCGTGATTGGGACCGAAGCGACCATCAGCAGCCACGCCTATCTGAAAGCCCTGCATGCGCGTCAGATCGAGGCGCACGAAAAGGCTTGTCCACTTCTGGTGCCCTTGGTTGAGGAAGGTTGGGTTGAGCATCCGGTCACCGAACAGGTTGCCCGTATTTATTTACAGGAAGCCTTCGGCGATGGATTCGGCTCCGCCGACGTTCTGGTCCTCGGCTGCACCCACTACCCGTTGATCAAGCCGCTGTTACGCCGCGTTGCGCCCGAGCACGTCACCATCGTGGATTCTGCCGAGTCCACCGCCCACGTCGTCTGCCGGAAGTTAGAACGCGAACCGTTGCAAACGCCTCAAATCCCTGAACGCCGCCATCATCCCCGGATCAGGTTTTTCGCCACCGATTCCGTGGCAAAGTTCAAGCGTATGGGCCCGCAGTTCCTCGGGCACGCCATCGAAAATGTGGAGCATGTAGATCTGAAAGAGTGAAAACCAGGGATGGCCGAGAACTCTGGAGCAATCTGCAGCGACATATCTTGCGACCTCGGCAGCATCCCTCAAAACAAAAGCGGCCGCGCGCGGCGGCCGCCTCATATCCAAGTTCAGAAAAACTAGTACAGCCGGAAGCTCACTTCCACGTTGATCGCCACCGCCACTGGCTTTCCATCTTTCAACGCCGGATCGAAGCGCCAGTTCTTCACCGCCTCAATCGCCTTTTCATCCAGTCCCATTCCAAGCTGGCGGGCTACGCGAATGTCGCGCGGCTTGCCATCGGGACCAACCACCAGCATGAGCACGCAAACGCCTTGGTACTTCGCTTTGCGGGCTTCTTCTGAATATTCCGGATCAGGCGTCGCAATCGCGCGCGGAGCCGATACGCCTCCGCCCACGCGGAACACACCGCCGCCAATGCCACCTCCACGACCGGGGCCGACGCCGGGGCCTTCGCCGCTGCCCACGCCGCCGCCATTGCCCGATCCAATACCCCCGCCCGAGCCCGTTCCATTCGAAGGCGGACCGGAGGGCAGGTGCGACATCGGGTCGCCCAGGTTCGGAAGGTTATTCGAAGCCAACTTGATCTGAGGCGGTACAACCACGGTCGGTTCTACCGCGAGCTTGGGATTGTCGTTGCGAACCACCATCGCCGGAGGCGTGATCTGCTCCATGGAGGTCTTCGGCAGTTTGCCTTTGGGAGCCTGCAGTTTGTCGCGATCTCCGCCGCCGCCACCGCCGCCAACCTGCGTCTTGGACGGAGGCAGCGGAGGAATGTCTTCCGACGGCGCAATGAGAGTCACGGTCTCCCGCGGTTTGGTGACCTGTTGTACCACTCGTCCCGCAAGGATCGTTCCCCCGATAATAAGTCCCAGCAAAATGACGTGCACAACGGTCGATCCGACCACGCCATTTTTCTTGTAATCGTAGAAGCCCCAGATATCTTTTACTGGAACCGGCTTCGAGGTGAGCACCAGTGGCGGCTGCTTCTTGGGAAAGAAGAAGTCGTTCACATTGCGAACCAGCGACTTCAACAATCCTTCGTCGAAAGTCTCTTTGGGCAGCAGCAGGTGCAGTTCGGGTTCGGGTGCGGTAGCGGCGCGAGGTGTGGTGTCAAGCATTGCCATATGTTCAACCCGAGGTGTTTTCTCTGGTGGAAGCCAGAAAAACACAGGTCCTTCCCTAAACTGATGAGCATCTATCGTGCCAAGTTGCTTGATTCGGCGCGATACCGAACTGAATTCCCCACGACCAACCCGCTGTGAATAAGCAAGTTGGCTTATTCAGTTCTCCACGTTAGATGCCTACGCTCAGAAAACGTAAGCTTTGCAAAAATTGTACACGTTTTTTGCGCATTATCGAGAGTAGCTTTCGGGTAACAGGCCACCACCTTGGTGCCATGCCTCAAGCAATGGACGTTCCATTCACCTCTCCCTATAATGTAAAGAAATCAACATTTTGGGAGATCCACCCGCGTGCCGTTCGAGCTGAAATCCACGATCAATCTGCCCCGGACCGACTTCCCCATGAAGGCCAACCTGCCCCAGAACGAGCCCAAGGCACTGGCGAAGTGGGAGCAGATGAAGATTTACGACCGCATTCGCAGGGCGCGCGCCGGTCATCCCACGTGGATCCTGCACGACGGACCGCCCTATGCCAATGGCCCCATCCATCTCGGCCACGCTCTGAACAAGTGCCTCAAAGACTTCATTGTGAAGTCCCGCACCATGGCAGGGTTTGACTCACCCTACGTACCCGGCTGGGATTGCCACGGATTGCCTATCGAGATCAAGGTCGATCAGATGCTGGGTGGCAAGAAACTGCAGATGCAGCCCATGGAGGTCCGCCGCGAATGCCGCAAGTACGCGGAAAAATTCATCAATCTGCAGCGTGAACAATTCAAGCGCATCGGCGTCTTCGGCCGCTTCGATAACCCGTATTCGACCATGACCCCGCGGTACGAATCGGTCGTGCTGAAGATTTTTTACGCATTCCTGGAGAAAAATTTCGTCTATAAAGGCCTGCGCTCGGTTTATTGGTGCATCCACGATCGCACCGCTTTGGCCGAAGCCGAGGTCGAATATGAGATGCACACCAGCCCTACCGTCTGGGTGAAGTATGCTCTCGCGGACGACCCTGCCAGGCTTGACCCGGCACTCAAGGGCAAGCAGGTTTCAACTGTGATCTGGACGACCACGCCGTGGACGTTGCCTGCTTCCATGGCGGTTGCATTTCATCCCGAGGCGGAATATGTGGCGCTCGACGCCGGATCCGACGTCTACCTCGTCGCGGAAAAACTGGCCTCCGATTTCAGTTCCAAGGTCGATCTCAGTTCCCCGCCGGTGCTGGCGCGTTTCTCCGGAAGCAGGCTGGAAAGTTTGCGCTTCAGGCATCCGTTCCTCGATCGCAACGTCCTCGGTGTTCTGGCCGAGTACGTGACCATGGACCAGGGCACAGGAGTTGTCCACACCGCTCCGGCCCATGGCGCTGAGGACTTCGTCACCGGTGTCAAGTACAAGCTGGACGTCAACTGTAACGTGGATGCTGCCGGCCGTCTGCAGAACGGCTTGCCCGAGTACAACGGCCTGAAGGTCTTTGACGCAAACGAACCTATCGTTGAGTTGTTACGAAAACGTGGCGCTCTACTGCACTCGGAAAAAGTTCAGCACTCCTATCCGCACTGCTGGCGCTGCCACAACCCCGTTATTTTTCGCGCGACCGAGCAGTGGTTCATCTCCATGGAGACGCCGATGCAGGGCGGTACCCTGCGCAGCCGCACTCTGGAAGAGATCAAGAAGGTGAAGTGGGACCCCGCCTGGGGTGAGGAACGCATCTCCAACATGATCGCCACCAGGCCCGACTGGTGCATCTCTCGCCAGCGGATCTGGGGTGTGCCGATTGCCGTTTTCCTCTGCGACGGCTGCAACAAGCCACTGAACAGTCCCCAGGTGAACCGGTCTGTCATTGACCTGTTCGCGCGGTCCGGTTCGGATGCCTGGTACACCGCCGAGGCGGACCAGTTGCTTCCAGGAGGAACGACCTGCCCGCATTGCAATGCCACCAGCTTCCGCAAGGAAACCGACATTATCGACGTCTGGTTTGAGTCCGGTTCGAGCCACGCCGCCGTTCTCGGTCGCGAACCAAATCTGCCCTGGCCCGCCGATCTCTACCTGGAAGGCGGCGACCAGTATCGCGGCTGGTTTCATTCTTCTCTGCTCTGCGCGATGGGCGTCGAAGGCGCGGCGCCCTACCGGATGGTTTCGACCAACGGGTGGACTCTCGACGAGCAGGGCCGCGCGCAGTCCAAGTCTCTTGGCAATGTTGTCGATCCTGTAGACATCGCGAACCGGCTCGGCGGAGAGATCGTCCGCCTGTGGGTCGCTTCCGTAGACTTTCGCGAGGATGTGACCTGCTCAGAACATTTGATGCAGCGGGTTGCCGACAACTATAAGAAACTGCGCAATACCTTCCGCTACATCCTTGGCAACCTCAGCGATTTTGATCCCGCCCGCGACGCGGTTCCGTTCGAGCAGTTGCTCGAACTCGATCAATACATGCTTCGGCAGACAGTCGAGATGGCGGCGGACGTAGTGCGCTGGTACGACGAACTCGAGTTCCACAAGATCTACCACCGCATCAACCACTTTGCCGTAGTCGAGTTGAGCGCGTTTTACTTCGACGTGCTCAAAGACCGCCTCTACACATCGGCCAAGCGCTCTCTGCCGCGGCGGGCGGCGCAAACCGCTATTTGGCGCATCGGGGAGGCCATCGTGCGCCTGCTTGCTCCGATCATGAGCTTCACCATGGAGGAGGTCTGGAGCTACCTCCCGCCGGTTCCCGACCGCCCAGAAAGCGTGCACATTGCCCGTTTCCCCGGCGCTCTTGATGTATTGGGTCCGGATGTTCCGCTCGCCAACACCGTCCAGGCTGAAGACTGGACCGTGTTGCGGACCGTTCGTGACGACGTCCTGCGAGCGCTGGAGGAAGCCCGCAACCAGAAGTTGATCGGAACCGGGCTGGAGGCGCTGGTTACACTCAAAGCCTCGGAAAAAATGTACTCCATTCTCGAGCGCTACCGCGAGCAGCTTCGCTATTTGTTCATCGTCTCGGCGGTCGAGTTGGAAAACAGCGGTGGCGGTAACGGAAGCGGACCGGTCAGCGTCCAAGTGAGCAGGGCTCCCGGCCAGAAGTGTGAACGTTGCTGGAACTATTCGGCCCGGGTCGGCGAAGATCCCGAGTACCCGACGGTTTGCGAACGTTGCAGCGCCGTATTGAAGTAACTCGAAGCCGAAACGGCCTCTGAGGAATCTAAGTAGTCATACGCGCAATGAGTAATCTTCATGCCATGCGGAAGTACCACTTCCTGATCGCGCTGACCGTACTAGTCCTCGATCGCGTCGCAAAATGGGCGGTGGCGCAGAACATCCCTTTACACGACAGCTTCCAGGTGATCCCTGATTTTTTTCGCATTACTCATGTGGAAAATCGTGGCGCCGCTTTCGGCCTGTTCGCCGACTCTCCTTCGGAATGGAAGATTGCCGTGCTGGTACTCTTTTCGGTGGTGGCGCTGGTGATCGTCTCTGCCCTGCTCTGGCGAAACAGCCACTCCATGAATACGACCGGGATTGGATTGTCGCTGATTCTGGGGGGCGCGATTGGAAACTTATGGGACCGACTGCTCAGCGGCCGGGTCGTCGACTTCCTGCTCTTCTATGTTGGTTCCTACCAATGGCCTGCCTTCAACGTAGCTGACAGCGCGATCGTAGTTGGTGCCGGGCTGCTCGTGTTCGAGATCTTATTCGCCAAGCCTCCCGCGCAAGAAAAATCCGCGTGAAAAAGGCACAGAGGTCGTCACCTCTGTGCCATAACAACTGTGAAGCGAGCGCTGATCCTACGCCGTTTTCCTTTGCGCCTGCTGCGCCATCTGCGCGAAAAAGTCGTTGGCCCGCTTGTCCATTTCAGTGGGAGAGAGTTCTTCCTTGTGGGTCGCAATTCCCCACTGATGACCAAACGGGTCAGTAAAGACCCCGTAACGATCCCCCCAGAACATATCCGCGACCGGCATATTCACTTTGCCGCCCGCATCAATGGCTCTGGTGAACGAGGTATCTACATCCTCGACGTACAGGTTCAGGGTGCCGGTGGTGCCGCCCAGACTTTGCGGTGCGCGCGACATGCCCCGTTCCGGGAACTCGTCGGTCAGAAAAATAATGGAATCGCCGATCTGCAACTCCGCATGCATAATCTTGCCGTCCGGGCTGGGCATGCGCATAAGCTCCTTCGCGCCCAGCGCTTTCTTGTAGTACTCGATCGCTTCGGCTGCGCCTCGAACGGTCAGACTCGGGGTAACGGTATGAAAACCTTGTGGAATCGGTCTCACGGTGCCTGTCATATCAGTTCTTCTCCTTTCAGCTGGCTTATTCCCTGTGCAAATTGCGTAGGCGAATATTCTATGCAGTTGAGGGCGGTGAAAAAATTAAAAGTTGTAAAAAGGCAGCGTAGATGTCGGGAAGGAGCGTGGCAGGGTCAAAACATAACACTCAGGGAGCGACCTGATTACAGCGGGGCGCCGTACAACTGCCGATATACAGAGGCGTTGCGCAGTATGGCCTGCACGTATTCGCGGGTTTCGGTAAATGGAATCGATTCAACGAACTCTTGCGCGTCGCGATACTTGGCTTGTCCCAGCCAGTCCTCGACCCGGTCGGAACCTGCGTTGTAGGCCGCGAGCGCATATTCAAATGTCCCGAACTTGTCCACCATGCTGCGGAAATACCGGGTGCCCAATTGAAGATTGATTCCCGGCGTAAACAGTTGGGTAGTAGAGAAGTGCTTTAGCTTTTCCTGCTTGGCGACTCCCTTTCCAACTTTTGGCAGCAACTGCATGAGGCCCACGGCATTCGCCCGGGAGACCGCATTAGGGTTGAACTCCGACTCCTGTCGAATTAACGACGCGACCAGGTAAGGATCCAATGCATTATCGGATGAATAGCGCTTGAGGTCCGTCCAGTAGGGCTTCGGAAAAAGCGCTTCCCAGTAAGCACGAGGCAGGCTGGGAATATCGAGCGCAAAATAGTTGGGCACGGCGCGCTTCAGGACTTCGACGGCCATGTCATAGCGCCCGGCTTCCTGGTACATGCGCGCTGTCTCTGCCGGCAGCCAGCTGCCTTTCTCTTCTTCCGCGGCGGCCCGCAGTTCTTTGACCGCAAAATCCAATAGAGCTCCGTTTTCCAGCAGGCGCGCCTTCTGGACCCGCAAGTTGTCGGCTGGCGCGGCCTCTTCGGTGTATTTGTTGGTGCTGCTGATGGCGGGAAGCCGCTCTAGTAACGCATACTGCGGAAGTTCAGACGCGGCATCCACCTTCAGCTTTGCCAGCCGCTGTCGCGCCAGTTCGCCGTAGTAGTAATTTCGAAATCTTTGCGACAGTCTCACGTAAAATGCCCGCGCCATCGCGAGATCGTTGTCCTCTTCCGCTAGGCGCGCGCGCCAGTAGATGGCCGCCGGAATTTCCGCGGATGAGGGGTACAGTGCAATCTGCTGCTCGAATGCCGCCTTTGCTTGATCGTTTCGGCCTTGTCGCAGACTTAGCCATGCTACTTTCCAGTGCGCGTATGAAGCGCGGCTGCCGGTAGGAAAGCGTTGCTGCAGTTCGCGGTAGGCGTCGATGGCACGGTCATAATCCTTGCGGAGCAGGTAGATGTTTCCCGCCGCCAGCAGTTCCTGCTCGAGGAAGGAACTGTTGGGCCCCGCTTCCCGCAACTGCCCCAGGATTTGCAGAAAGCCGTCATCATCGTTGGCGGCACGCGCGATCTCGCCGAGATTGAAAAGCCGCTCCGCATTCACCTCAGGCGTGGTGGAGGGAATCGATTCGACGACCTGCTTGGCCTCTTTGTTTTTTCCCGCTTTCCGCAGAGCTGACGCCAACGCAAGCTGCACACCTACACGGTCATTTGGGGTTGAGCGGTCCGCCAGTTCCCGGTATGCAGCGGCGGCGTCGCTGTATCGTTTTCCCTTCATCAGCAGATCGGCCCGGGCTCTGAGTTGATCGACGCTGGCTTGTGACAGTCCCGAAACTTTGTTCAGTTCAGCTTCGGCCTGTGTCGCTTCTCCGCTCAAGGGCATAGTGAAATAGAGATTGCGATAAATCTCAGTCGCTTTCCCCATCTGGCCGGCGGCGGCGTACGCCCGCCCCAGTGCCAGCTCAAGATCGGAGCGAATCGGTTCGCGATCTTTTTCCAGGATTGGAATTGCCTCTGCCGCACGCCCCTCGGCCAACAGGGCGTTCGCATACAAAATGTCCGCATCGCGGAGCAATAGAGATTCTGGATAACTCTTTTCGAATTCGCTCAAGCCGGCGATTGCCTCGGCCGTACGTCCGGTCTGAAAGTATGAATTCGCCAGGTAATAGCTGACGTAATCTCCAAGATCGCCGGCCAGCGGCTTGGCATGGTTCAAAGGATCGATTGCTTTGGCGTAGTCACGATCCACAACGTGGGCATAGCCCACAACCAGCCATGCCAGCGCCCCCGCATCCTCCTTCGAATGGCGGCGGGCGTACGCTTCCACTCCGGCGTAAGCAGCGGGAGTGCGGTCTTGCAGAAGTTGTCGAGCCATCGGCTTCAGCGTGCTCGAAGCCACAAAGGCCTGACGCATTCGTCGCAGCCGTGGCGACGCTCTTTTGGACTTTTTCTTTGTGCTCTTGACTGCTTTCCTGGAAGTTGCCTTCTTAGAAGCGCTGGACGAGGAAGTCTGAGCAAAAACCGAAGGGGGCGCTGCAAAATGCGTGCCGCAGCCGACTGCGAGCCACATGACCAGGGCTAAGTTCCAACGCTGAAAAACCACTCTGCTCATTATCGCCGAAAATTCGCGCCCATGATTGAACTGTCGTCTTCTGCCAGGCTTCTCACCAGTTCACCGTTGAAGTAATCGGCACTGCCTGCAACCGTGTTCCCGTAGCGCTTCTGGTAGGTGGCCCGGCTCTTGTCAATGTCTTCTTTCAGGCGGTCATAAAGGTCTTTGTTCTTGCGGCCTTCGGTGACCTTCACCTGGTTGTAAAGCTTGATCTCGTCCACCAGCAAGCGGGCGAAACGCTGAGCTTTGCGATGAATATCGGCATCCTCGGCCGACATCGCAGGCGCGCCGCTTGCCGCCACCGCCTCGACGGGAACCGCTTCTGCCGCCGGGGCCGGCTCAGACTCCATCGCGGGCGCGGTTTGCGTTGCCGCATGGCTCGGCGCATGTCCCGCAAACGGATCCGAAAACGAACTTACCGTCTGTACCGGAGGCGTTGCCTCGCGTTCTGTTGCCGCCTCCGCCACGCTTTCCTTCTGCGCTGCCTTCCGTAGAGATGCCACCTCGAGCCATGCCCCGGCTGCCGCTACCAGTAACTCCAGGGCTTCTGCGTCCAAGGTCGCACCGCCCACTCCGGCATCGGCGTAGACGAGCGCTGCCACTTTGTCTTTCAATAAAAGCGGAACCAGTAGAACCTGGCCATCGGAGGGCGCGCCAAAACGTGAAATAAACGCTCCGTCCATCTCCTCCGCTTTGCCACGAAAGGCCATCCGCGACTGCAAGGCGCGGGAAGCAACTCCGCTGTGCACATCCAGAGAAAAATCCTTCACGTCGTCGTTGCCGAAGGCTCGTCCCTGCCATCCCGTTGCGGCGCCCGCCTTGACGACGAAGAGCGCTGCTCGCCCGCTATATCGTACGGTGTTGTCCAACAGCGCGCGCAAGATCTCCCGCTGCGTAGTTCCGGCGTGGATCGCGGAAATTGCCTTCAGCAGATCGGCCGAGCCGCCACTGTCGCCGGCCTTCGCGGAAACATCGGTGCTGCCCAGTTGCCGTTCCAGTTCCCCGGACAGTCTCCGCACGATACTTTCGCGCAGTTGGGGAATGTGGCTTTCCAGTGCCTCAGTGACCAGCTTCTCGACGAGTTGCTCAATTCCGGTTTTCTCTGCCATGCTTATCCGATCACAACTTGCCCACATCGCTTCGGAAGGTTGGATGTACTGGTAAACTGTGATTATATGGCACTTGTGGCCGTTTGCGGGTCACCAGAGGACGTGTTCTACCGCTGCGCGCCGTCAACTTGCGAATGTAACGCAAACCAGGCGAGGCGGGATACGTCAAAACAGTTTCCTGGTTCGCTGGTTACCAAGTAAAATAACAGTTTCGCCTAACGCGTAATCGTGAAAATTGTTGCATCTGGAAGGAAATGAGTCCCATCCAACAGAGAGTAGGTGAGCCCGTCAGTGACGAACTGGCGCTGGTTCAGGCGGCCAAGGGCGGCGACGTCGGCGCATTTGAAGAACTGGTCAAACGCTACGACCGGAACGTATTTCGTATCGCGCAGCACATTACTCAGAACCGCGAAGACGCGGAAGATGTGGTGCAGGATGCGTTCCTCAAGGCCTACGGCAATCTGCACCAATTCCAGGGCCAGTCCAAGTTTTATACCTGGCTGGTTCGTATCGCGGTCAACGAAGCGCTGATGAAGTTGCGGCGTCGTCGGCCCGAGCGCATGGTGTCACTCGACGAAGATGTCAAGACGGAAGAAGATTCGCTTCCGCGAGAAGTAGCGGACTGGTCTCCGAACCCGGAACAGCAGTATAACCAGGCCGAGTTACGAGAGATCTTGACTCGCACGATCCAGGGCCTTCCCCCGAGCTTTCGGACGGTGTTTGTC
>DASREM010000014.1:0-247473 GCA_035652095.1 Terriglobales bacterium
CCTTGAGAGTGCGAATGGAAGCATGGCGACAGTGGCTGACTCGGCAGAAGAAAACTTTTCTCTAAGACAAAGAACAAAAACTCACTATGACCGCAAAATTTCCTTGACTCCGACCGGCCTTCTCATGGAAGGCCATTTCACTCAGAATCTCGGACCGAACACTGTACTGGCTTATCCGCTCCTTCTCTACAAGACCCGATGAACCCGCTGTCCGAGCTGGCACCCTAGGAGAGATTGGTCAGCGCATCCCTGAAATACTTGCGGTACTCGTCAGAGAGAATGCCCAGCTCCGGCGGTAGTTCGTGGGCTTTAACCAGTTCACTCAACAGCGCTTCAGTGAGCGCAATGGCCTCTTTCAAGTCATTAATCGTCTTGAAAACGGTACACGTTTCGGCTTCGGCTTTCTCGGACTCGTAGCCACGGAGTCGGGATTCGGCTTGCCGAAGGTTGAGGCTGATCATTTTTACGCAGCGCCGGATGTGCTTTTGGTTGTCCTCAGGTAATTGCGAAAAGTAGGTTATGTAGTCGGTCACGCCAAGCACTATACGCGCGTCAGTTCGAGGTGAATACTCACAATCCGCGACCCGAGAAAGTCTCTCGCTGCCTTCCTTGCCTCCTGCCTTCGCTCTCGCCGGTTCGGTTGCATGTTCAATTATTCTGAGTGAAACGGCGATTTTACGTCAAGCTCATTTCCTTGAGCCATAGTCGGGTGGAAAAGGGACTGGATCGCGCACTCCTTGCCAGTTCCAAAGACCCATAATCAAACCAAAGAAAATCGCCAGAAACACGAACTTCGCCAGCTCGGAAACCAATCCGGCCCAGCGGTGACTCACAAAATCGATGGTGATCATTGCCAGCGCGAACGAAAATCCGGAACCAAGAACTCCGACGACTAGGACGTATTTCAGCTTGCCTAATCGCTTCAAACGTTCCCGTCGTTCCTTGCCTTGTCCGAAGGGAGTGACGCTGAAGAAGTGAAGAACACATGTCCAAATTGCTAGCCAGACCAGTCCCACTACGATCCCAACGATGACGAACGCAGCCTCGCGCATGGCCAGAGTCTACTCCGATGCTGAAAGGTAGTGCCAACTGTTGTTACCAGGCCATAGCGCAAGTGTCCGCTGTTTGTTCGCCTGCCCATGGGATTGATTCTGATAACGCGAGGTTTCAGCAGCTCATGGCAGGCAGGTGCTGACAGTTCAAAATTGAAACCTTTCCTTACTATTCCTAAGTCTTCAGCGAAACTTCACTTCTAAATTGGTTTCCACAGCCACTAAAGCCCATTCCCCTCGATGCTGGCTTAGCCGAGGTCCTTCTCTTCTGGCGAGCACGTACTCCGTACAACCAGAACCAAGACTGGGTGTTCGGCAGCCCAGAGAAGTCAGGCCAGCAACCGTACTGGCCAGATAGTCTGCTTCGGAAGGTCATTCGACCTGCCGCTCTGCGGGCGGGAATTAATAAGCGTATCGGATGGCACACGTTTCGGCACAGCTTCGCCACCCTGTTGAAGGCCAATGGCGAAGATGTAAAGGTGGTTCAAGAATCGTTACGGCACGCTAACAGCCGCATCACTCTCGACACCTACACCCAAGCAGAAAGTGCCGCAAAGCGGAAAGCGCAAGCCAAGGTTGTGGAGATGATTCGTGCCGCTCAGGTCGTGGGCGTCAACTAGCTGTTCCCATTTGTTCCCACGCACCAAGCGGCTTGGATGGTATGTGTAAGAAAAGAATGGTAGGCACGAGGAGACTCGAACTCCTGACCTCTACCGTGTCAAGGTAGCGCTCTAACCAACTGAGCTACGCGCCTACGTAGATCTCATTTTACCGGGCCGGTACGATCCGGGCAATGGCCAGGAGTGAACTGGTCCGCGCCCGGCGTCGTGCTCCTTCGGGCGGCGATTTGCCAATAGCGCTTGGGGCGGCGACAATCTTAGGCATGGACTCTGCGGCAAATGAGGCGAAGACTCTATCTGCTGGAGGGGATCCCTTCTCTCCAGGGACTCTGGTCATCGTCACCCTGAGTGATCCGCGCGAGAAGTTCTGGGGAACGATCCTGTCGCTGCGCGCCGAGGGCCTCAGTCTTTGCGGCATTGAGTTGCCATCCTTCGAGGATCTGGTCTCGATGGTGAAGGAGGGAGAGCCATTCACTCCCGGAGTGGTTTTCTTTCCCCTGCACCGCATGGAACGCATGGAGTTGGATTTGCCCGACGGGAACATCCCATCGCTTGCCCAGAGGTTCGCCAGCAGTACGGGCATGGATCCAGCTTCCGTTCTCAGCCGCAAGCTGGACAATTCCGCCCCGAGGCGGGGACCATCGTGAAGCTCTCGCAACTGCTCACCGCGCCCAATCAACTCACGCTGCTACGAATGATGTTTCTCCCGTTCATCGTGATCAACCAGCTCAACGGCCATTACAGATGGTCTTTGATTCTATTCGTGATCGCCGGCTTGAGTGATGGGCTTGATGGCCTGCTGGCCCGCACTCTGAAACAACAAACCGTCCTTGGCCAATACCTGGATCCGATCGCCGACAAGCTGCTGCTGAGCACCATGTTCCTGGTGCTTTCCATTCTGCACCATATTCCCTGGAAATTTACGGTATTGGTGTTCAGCCGCGATATTTCGATCCTCTGTGCAAGCGCGGTGCTCTATGCCATTGCCGGCTTGCGTGATTTCCGTCCCAGTATCTTTGGAAAGGCCAACACCTTTGCGCAGGTGGCTGCGATCTTCTTCGTCATGCTCTTCGAATTTGACAAAGCACGGTGGGTCTATATCGCGAGGCTTTCGTTCTTAAGAGCAACTTTCGCATTCACGATCATTTCGGGGCTGCATTACGTGTTTCTTGTTGGCCAACGACTTCGCGCCGTCAATCACCCTCAGACCGGGCACTCCGCAGCACCCTGAGTTGACCCTGTTTCGCCGCTCCTCCTAGAATGATCAATTCTCGTCAGCATTGCACGACACACTATGGCGCTGCACCTCTATAACACTCTCTCTGGCAAGGTCGAAGAATTCCGAACCATTGATCCCAAGCAAGTTCGCATGTATGCCTGCGGGCCCACGGTCTACGACTACGGACACATCGGGAACTTCCGAACATTCGTCGCGGTGGACGTGCTGCATCGCTTTCTGATTCAGAGCGGCTACCGCGTGCGTCACGTGATGAATATCACCGATGTGGATGACAAGATCATTCGAAATTCGGCGCAGGCAGGCGTTACTGTGAACCAGTACACGGCGAAATACGAGAAAGCCTTCCTGGAGGACTGCCGAGTGCTTGCCATCGAGCAACCCGTCCTGGTCCGGGCCACTGAGCACATTCAGCAGATGGCCGACTTTATCCGTAAATTGCAGGAGAAAGGCATTGCTTACAAGACGGAGGATGGTTCTTATTACTTCCGCATCGCGAAGTTCCCCCAGTACGGAAAACTTTCCAAGAAAGACTTTGCCGGCATGGAAGATGGCGCTCGAGTTGACGTGGATGAATACGATAAGGACAACGCGCGGGACTTCGCCCTGTGGAAAGCGCCTAAGGAAGGGGAGGCTTTCTGGGAGGCTGCCATTGGCCCCGGACGTCCCGGCTGGCATATCGAATGCTCGGTCATGTCCATGGAAGAACTTGGGGAAACTTTCGATCTGCACGCGGGCGGCGAAGATCTGGTTTTTCCGCACCACGAAAATGAAATTGCGCAATCGGAATCTCTAACCGGCAAGCCCTTTGCGCATTTCTGGTTTCACGCCCGCTTTCTGTTGGTTGAGGGCGAGAAGATGTCGAAAAGCCTGGGCAACTTCTTTACCCTTCGCGACCTGATACTGAAAGGGCACAGACCGAGCTCAATCCGATTTCTGCTGGCATCGGTTCCCTACCGGAACCAGCTCAACTTCACGTTCGATGGATTAAAGCAAGCGGCAGCCTCGGTGGATCGCCTGCAAAACCTGCGATTGCGTCTGCGAGAGGGCAAATTCCCGGAGGGATCGAATCCGGCCATGGCAGAACTCGCACGCGCTACCGTGGATGGCATTCGTGCCGGCATGGAGGATGACCTGAACACCGCGCAAGCCCAGGCCGCAATCTTCGATATGGCGCGCGCTGCAAACGCGGCGATCGACAGCGGCCAACTCAGAAAGGACGATGTTCCTGCCCTGCTGGGTGCAATCGCAAAGTTCGAAGAGATCTTCGCCGTGCTGAACGAGGACGATGTCTCCAAAATGAAGGGCGTCATGGAATGGGCGATATCGGAAGGGCGCGAGAATGAGATCAGCGCCGAACTGCGGGCCGCGGTAGCTTCTTCCAAGCTTGACGATCAGGCCATCAATCAGAAGATTGCGGAGATGGAAAGCGCCCGGCGTGCGCGGGACTTCAGGCGCTCGGATGCGATTCGCGCGGAACTGACCTCCGGAGGCGTGATCGTGGAAAATACGAAAGACGGCGTTCGTTGGCGCAGGAAGTAATCCTACTTCCCTCGATCGACAGTCATCAACCGCCAGACGGCCTGCCAGCGCTCATTCGCTCTTTTTTTAAAGACAAAGGTGTCGTGCCCGGATTCGCGGTACCTGCGGCCACCCAGTTCGTAGGTCATTTCCCACGGCAAAGTGGCGACGGCGACTGTCATCCAATCGTCCACAACCGGCTCGGATTCGCGGTAATCAAGGATCTGCGCCTGGGCCAGGAAGTCGCGGTAGCTTTTGACGCAGGCAGCCCTTCCACGGCTGAGTTCTTGAAAATCAGGGCCGACAATGATCATGTCTTCATGAAAAATCTGGTTCAAATCGTCCACACGGCCGCCCAGCCAGGCTTGGTTGATCTCACTTATGATGCCCTGGATTTCATGTTGCAGGCTTCGGTCCATGGTTCTCCTTGAAACAGGGATACGGCAAAGCAGACGTTTGAACTTGGCGGTATCCTAACAAGACATGAAAACACTGGACGAATATCTCCACGATGCAGAAACTGCCCACGGCCATCTTTGTGCCGGACAAGTACTGGGCGTCCGTCTCGCCATGCTAGGGTTGAACAAGCTTCAGATCGATGACCCTGCGGGGAAAGATCGGAAGCGGCTGGTGACCTTCGTGGAGATTGACCGCTGTGCCACCGATGCGATCTCGGTCGTAACCGGATGCCGCCTGGGCAAACGCGCTCTGAAGTTTCGAGACTGGGGCAAGATGGCGGCCACCTTCGTTGACTTGGAATCAGGGCGGGCGATTCGCATTGCCGCGAAGGAATCCTCGAAGGCCCTGGCTGGTCAAATGCACCCGGAGTTGGAAAGCAAGAACCAGCAGCAGATGCTCGCTTATCGGGAGATGGCGGATGACGACCTGTTCTCAAGCCAATGGGTCAAAGTCGATCTGCCAGCGCAGGAGTTTCCCGGCTACAAAGGTGAGCGCATCGTATGCCAGAGTTGCGGGGAAGGGATCAATTTCAGGCGGGAGGTAAATCAAGGCGGTAGAGCACTCTGCCGGGCCTGCGCTGGTGAGAGCTACTACCGACCAGCGTGATCTGACCCTGACGCCCCTGACCTGCTGGTATTACACTATTCGGTCATGGCTACGCAGACAGCAACCCGCACCAACCCGCTCTCTTATCTCACCGACGAACTGAACGAAATCAAAAACAAGGGTACCCATTTCCGCCTTCGCGTTCTTGAAGACGAGCAGGCGCCGGAATGCACATTCGATGGCAGGAAGGTGATTAACCTTGCCTCCAACAACTATCTCGGGCTCACGACCCATCCCAAGCTGCGCGAAGCGGCCCTGGAAGCTACACGGAGGTACGGCGTGGGTTCCGGAGCGGTGCGGACCATAGCGGGGACGATGAAGATTCACATGGAACTGGAGGAGAAGATCGCCCGCTTCAAAAACGTCGAAGCCTGCGTCGTCTTTCAATCCGGGTTCACCGCGAATGCGGGAACGGTTTCCGCGGTTCTGGGCAAAGAGGATTTCATTGTCTCCGACCAGCTGAACCATGCCTCGATCATTGATGGCGCGCGACTCTCCCGCGCCAAGATCCTGGTATTCCGCCACAAGGAGGTCGCTCACGCGGAGGAGCAATTAGCCAGCGTCAAAGACCAACCCGGACGCAAGCTGCTCATCACCGATGGCGTTTTCTCGATGGATGGCGATATCGGTCCTCTGGACAAACTCTGCGACGTTGCCGAAAAATATGGCGCCATCATGATGGTGGACGATGCGCACGCCTCCGGGGTGCTGGGCCGCAATGGACGCGGCACGGTGGACCATTTCAACGTGCACGGCCGGGTGGACATCCAGGTCGGCACGCTTTCAAAAGCTATCGGAGCCCTCGGCGGATATGTGTGCGGGACCCGAGACTTGATTGACTACCTGTATCACCGCGCACGGCCATTCTTGTTCTCGACCTCCCATCCGCCGTCAGTCGCCGCTACCTGTATCGCGGCCTTTGACGTACTGGAGCAAGAACCGGAGCGCATCGAACAGCTCTGGGAAAACACACGGTTCTGGAAGAAGGAGCTCGGCCTGCTGGGGTTTGATATCGGAGGGCGCAAAACTCCTGCCAGTGAAACCCCGATCACCCCGATCATCGTCGGAGACGGCAAGTTAACCATGGAGTTCTCTCGCGAGCTGTTCAAGGAAGGAGTTCTGGGTACTGGCATCGCCTTCCCCACGGTGCCGGAGGGCCTGGCTCGCATCCGAACCATCATGACGGCAACCCACACCAGGGACGAACTTCAGCAGGCACTCGAGGTGTTGAAAAAGGTGGGAAAGCGGATGGGAATTGTGCAGTAAATTCCATCTTCAACGCAGGAAAAACGGGCTCCCATTATTCCGGGAGCCCGATTTCTTGCTCAAGACAAGCTACTGATTGGTGATGGTCTGTTTCGTCCCGTCAAGCTTGGTGAAGGTAACGGTGAACTTCTCGTTGTAGGTTTTGGCGCGGTCCTGGAGCATACCGATCGCCATCGCCTCACCCAAGAGGTTTGAGGCATACGTACTGGCGCGCCAGTGAATACCCGCATGGACGCCGTGACCGAAGCTAACGTTACTCATCAGCTTGTGGAGTTCACTGCCGACGGTGATCTGATCCGCATCCGGACCGGTGTACGGCACGAGCGAGAGACCATCGCTCGAGGGCACCATGGGATTCGGAATGACCCAGTTCTCGTCGAAGAAGAACTTCAGGAAGGTGATGGCTGCGCCGCCCACCGTCCCGTGACCTGTGGGATAGCAGGGGTGAGCCGGAGAACCCTCGGGGAACGCTTGCGGCAGCAAATACGTTCCGTACTTGCTGAAGCTATTCGCCACAGCCTGGGAGTTAGCCACATCGGGATGGATCTTGGCCATCGCGGCGCCCCCAGTCAGGTTGGAGTGCAATACACCCGCGCCCGCTTCCGGACGATGCGTCAGATGCACCAGCCACTTCTGGTACCACACCTTCTGCAGGCCCTTCGCAGCGCACTCACCCATCGAGGCCGCAAAGTCGGGACCGCCGAAGGTGCAGAAACCGTTTTGTTTGGTAGACGCAATGTAGGGATTGCCAGGGTTGACCGGCGCTTTCAAGGTGCCGAGAACCAGCATGGCGATGAGGTATCCCTGGTAGAGGACGTCATCGTGGGTCCATGCACACAGTCCGCGCCCATCGTGCAGGTACCGCCCTGTAGTGTCCTTCGACAGGCCCAGTCCGGTGCTGATGCCATTCTGTACCTGAAAGAAGGTTGTCTCGTCAGTCATGTAGTCAATACCAGGGGTGTAGGTAGTCATCAGCTGACTGATTGGCTGCTGACCAAAGGAGGTGGGAGTAATCATGAACTGCGAGATGTACGGCCCGACCTGCTCACCCGGGAAGACACCGCGGAAAAGGTTTTCCGTGGTGACATGACCACTGCTGTCGCGCGGACCCCGATAAGCGGTCAGCTTGTTGAGTTCTGCCGCAGCGGCTTGCGCGATGGGGTTTGATGCGTAATCCGTAAAGGCCACATCACGCAACTGCGAAGCCCAGAACTGTTCAATCAACTCTGCGGCATATTCCCTTCCCTCGATGCGGTAGAACGGCCCAACAACTGGCAAGCCATTCGGATCTCCCGGGGAGGGGGCATTGCCGAACTGCGAGGAATCCGGGCACTCCAGATCGAAGGCATACGCGCCCTGCGGGCCATTGTGAGTGCGTGTGCCGCCGTTGATTACAGCTTCCCAATCACTTTGCTTACCGCTGTTGAGCGCCTTCTTGAAGGACTCCCAAGCGGCCTTGTTGACTACGCCGATGCTGTCCTGCAGTAAACCCTTGCTGTAGCTGGCGGACTTGTCGGGGTAGCGGAACTCGTCTCCATTGGTGGTGTGTGGCGGAACGCCGAGAGCGGCATCCGCATTGGCATTGGCGATACGCAGGGCGGTGGCCACGGCGATGCGGTTCGATTGACCGCCCGTCAGGTTGACCCCGACCGACTTCAAAGGGTTCATTGCGGCCAAAGCAGCGGGAGGTTTGCCCAGTACACCGGCTGCCATCGTAGCCGCTGCACCAGCTCCTAATTTTCCGATGAAACTACGCCGGGCGGGGGAGGTTAGCTTTGCGCCGGGTTCTTTGTGAACGTCCTTGGCTTCGAGGCACACGTCTGCCTCGTTCTTACGGGGGGTCCGTTTCATGCGCGCTCCTTATGCGGGTGACTAGAGTGGTGCAAGCACCTTGACTAGAGGTGACTGCGTCAGCCGATATATGCACTTGCGCGGCCAAAGCGGGACGTTTCAGGAATCAAAATGATTCGGAAAGGTAAGTTTCTCAAGAGAGGAGGCTTAGACGAGGCTCGGAGAAACGGGTCCAGCAACCAAGGGAAATTCCAACAGATCACTCAGTGCAGACCTGTGCGCTACTTGCGAAGTGAGTTGCTTCGACCTAACCTTTCGGTTAGTCATATTTTGAGATGCGCGAATCCGATTAGAAGTTTCAACGTGCTCAGGATAGAGACCTTGGTCTCCGATCGTAAGTCTCTGGATTTTGCCACCCGATGCCGAGCGTGGCGTCGCAACAAATAAAATCGGGTGGCCCTAGTCAAGCCACCCGATGTGCTGCAATTTCGCCGCTGCAGTCACCTCGCCGAGAAACTCCGCGGCCGAACTACCCGGCGCCTCTAGTCACCGCACTCCAACTCGCCGGATGGCCGTGCGGCGCAACCGTCCAGCGTTGGCGGTAACCCCCCGGGGCTGCCGCAAAGTGTTGGGGATGAGCGGCTCGCCGAAGCGAACCCCTCATCAGTTCAAGGTCAGTTGGAAATCGTCTCCTTGGTCCCGTCCAGCTTCGTGAACGTAACCGAGAACTTCTCGCGATAGCACTTGGCTTTATCTTTCAAGTAATCAATCGCCATGGCTTCGCCCAGAGTCATGGACCAGTCGGTATCCGTGCGCCAGTGAATGCCCGCCAGAATACCGTGACCATAAGAGACGTTATGCGCCAGCTTGTTCAACTCGCCTCCAACCGTGATTTGCCCGGCGTCAGGGCCCGTGTACGGGAGCAGTGACGTGCCATCACTCGAGGGCACAACCGGGTTCGGGATCACGTAATTTTCGTCGAAGAAGAACTTCAGCAGGGTGATGCAGGCGCCTGCCACTGTCCCGTGACCGGTCGGGTACGACGGATGCGTCGGTGAACCCTCGGGGAACGGTTGTGGCAGCAGGTAGGTCCCATACTTGCTGAATACCATCTGCGGCGCTTGCGAGTTCAGAATGTTGCCGGCGAGCTTCGCATCGATCTTGTTCTGGTTCCCGCTCAGAATCTGATGCAAGACTCCTCCGCCTGATTCCGGACGATGCACCAGGTGCACCAACCACTTCTGGAACCAAACGCGATTCAGTGCGCGAGCGGCGATTTCGCCCTGCGAAGCGGCAAAATCCGGTCCGCCGAAGCTGCAGAAACCATTCTGGGTCCTCGATCCGATGTAGGGATTGCCCGGGTTCAGTGGCATCTTCTGACCCGCCATAATCAGGAATGCCGTGAAGTATCCCTGATACAAGACGTCCACGTGGGTATAAGCCGCGAGGCCGCGACCGCTATGCAGGTAACGACGAACCGGGTCGAACTGCAGGCTCAGCCCCGTGCTGATCCCGTTCTGTACTTGCTGGAACGTGGTTGTGTCGGTCATGTAGTCAACGCCCGGCACGAAATGATCGAACAGCATGTCAAGCGGCTGCGAACCGAAGGCGCAAGGCTGCAGCATGAACTGCGACATGTAAGGTCCGATAGTGTCGCCGGGGAAGGTGCCGCGGAACAACAGGTTCGGTGTCACGGTCCCACTGGAGTCTCGCGGTCCGCGATATCCGGGCATGGTGTTCAGTTCTGCAGCGGCAGCAATGGCGGTCGGATTGGTGGCGTAATCGGTGAAGGCCACGTCATACAACAGCGACGACCAGTACATTTCGGCAAGCTGCGCGCCGTAGAACTGGCTCGCGATCGGATCAAACGGCGGAACGACAGGAAAGCCGTTCGGATCGTCAGGACTTGGCGCATTGCCGTATTGCGATGAGTCCAGACCCATCAGGTCAAAGGTGTAGGAACCCATCGGGCCATTTTGCGTGCGCGTGCCGCCGATGATGATGGCCTCCCAATCGCTCATCAGTCCGCTGGCTAGGGCTTTCTTGAAAGAGGCCCAAGCGGCCGGATTGACGACTCCGATATCGTCCTGCAGAAGGCCCTTGCTGTAGCTTGCAGAGTGGTCGGGATAACGGGTTTCGTCGCCACTGGTGGTGTGGGGGGGGACCGGTACCAGGGCATCGGCGTTAGCAGATGAGACCCGCAGTTTGAGGGCCTGCTGAACGCGTTGATTCGAGGGAGCCGCTTTCACTCCATTGGATGATTGAGCCAAAGCAGCCGGGGCGCCGCCAAGAACACTGGCCGCCATCGTTGCGGCTGCGCCAGTCCCTAGCTTTCCCAGGAAACTACGCCGGTCACGTGAAGCGATCTTTTCGCCAGCCTCCTTTGCTACGGCCTGACTGTCGAGGCGTGCTGCTGCCTCGCTCTTGCGGGGGGTCCTTTTCATTTTTGTGTGCTCCTTGTTTGAGTGGTACCGCGGCAGCGAACTCTGCATTTGCGCAGCCAAAAAGCTGAACAATCGCGGACGACTTCAGTTGTGGGCCTCAACCGATAAGCAGTGTGACACTTGCATGTTCAAAAAAATATTTCGCGCAGTCTGTACAACACTTCTTCAACAGCCGGGAATCGCACAATAATGCAACCGAAGTTGACATTTGTTTCACTCTCTCAGATTATATCGTAATACGATATATTAGTTTACGCGTGTAGCGCTGGAGTTGGACGATAGAAATTCCGTGGCCAGAACGCTGTGGCGCTTGCGCGGTTCTTCAGGCGGCAGACAGTAACGCTTGCTGGTCGAATGCCGCAGGATTTAGCAGAACGGTGGCGGACGATTGTCCAGGCTGCGCGGCAGGGGCTGCACCGGAAATGGCGAAGCGTCCAGCAGCATCTTCGCCTGCAGTACAGCGAACACTGTGACTGGAGGCCGCCATCCCGTACCCTGAATATTGACCGGGGCGTGGGGACCGTGGGCTCGGAGCAAGGTCGAGTTGGAAAACCTTGTAGCCGTGTAAGCCGACATGCTGAAGACAAGCGCAAGGATCAGGAACACGTGCCAATGCGGCCGCGCACTCGTCTGCCAGTTTGTCCTTGTCTTCATCGTGTGTTTTCGTGAGTAAAACGGAATCCGTGGATTCTACAGGACATCGGGCGGGAGTCAACAGCGAAATTGGGGTTGGAGTCTCCAGACCTACACTGAAACGCTTATGTCATTCAGACGACAGAATCGCGGCCAACGGATCGAAAGATGATTCGGCCATCCACGATTGTGGCTCCCACATTGCCGGTGAACTGCCAGCCGTCGAAAGGCGTGTTGTGCGATTTTGATGGCGAGGCCGCGGCATTGTACTTCCATTTCTTCCTGGGATCGAAGATCGTTATATCGGCAGGACTGCCCACTGCCAGTGTTCCCCGTCCTTTCAAGTCCACTACGCGAGCCGGGCCGGAAGTAAACAATTCGACGATGCGTGACAGCGGAATTTTGTGTTGGTGATGGAGCCTGGTGAGAGCCAGACCCAACGCAGTTTCGAGGCCGGTGATTCCGAACATCGCCCGCTCAAATTCGATGATCTTTTCGTGCGGCGCATGGGGCGCGTGATCGGTGGCAATTGCATCCACCGTGCCATCGGCCAACGCCATCAGGAGCGCCTCGCGATCCGCTTCCGACCGCAAAGGCGGGTTCATCTTGCGATGGGTATCGTAGTCATTCACGTCCGAATCCAGCAAGGTGAAGTGGTGCGGTGTGACCTCACACGTCACTCGTACCCCGTTCTTCTTGCCTGTGCGTACAGCTCTTAGAGAGTCGGCAGTGGACAGATGCGCCACATGCAGCCGAGCACCAGGAATTTCTTGCGCGAGCCGGATATCGCGTTCAACGATAGAGCTCTCGGCGCTGCCCTTCATGCCGTGAAGTCCCAGTCGAAACGATGTGGGGCCTTCGTGCATGGCACAATTCTCGGTCATGCGGGTATCTTCGGCGTGCTGAATAACCGGAAACCCGATCTCACTCCCGGCTCGAAGCGCATGCGCCATGACTGCGTTGTCCAGGATAGGCTTTCCATCGTCGGAAACACCGACCGCGCCCGCCTGCTGTAAACCCCGAAAATCGGTGAGCACTGCTCCCTTACTTCCCTGCGTTGCAGCCGCGATGGGGAAGACGTTTACGACTGCTCCGCGTTCAGAATGGAGAATCCAGCCAACCCACTCCGGCGAATCCACGACCGGACTCGTATTGGGCATACAACAGACCGAAGTGAAGCCACCCATGGCGGCCGCTGCGGTCCCAGTGGCGATCGTCTCTTTGTAGCCCTGACCGGGTTCCCGGAGGTGGACGTGGAGGTCAATGAAACCCGGGGCCACGATCAGCCCTCGAGCGTCGAACTGCTGATCTGCCCCTTTGAGCTTGCCCGGATGAGCGACCTCCGCAACTCGGCCATCCCTGAGCAACAGATCCATGGCGCGATCCATCTTTGCCGCCGGGTCAATCAAGTGGCCGCCTTTGATTAGGAGGGAACCGGTTTGAGATTTGCTCGTCATGTATTATCCGATGGTTCTCTATCGCGCCTTGCCCAAGGCTCTTGCGAGAATTGCCATGCGGGTAGGCACTCCATTCACGACTTCTTCAACGATCGCCGACTGCGGGCAATCCGCCACTTCCCAAGTCAACTCCAGGCCACGAATAATCGGTCCTGGGTGCATGAGCAGTGCGTCCTTCTTCGCCAGCCTTACTCGCGGCATGGTGATTTGGTAGCGGGCAATGTATTCCTGCAGGCTGATCTTCTGCCCGGCGAGCCGTTCTTTTTGCACCCGCAGGACCATGATCACGTCGGCGCCGCGCAAACCATCTTCGACATTTCGGGATATTTTCAGTCCGGGGGCTAAACCGCGAGCGATCTCAGGCAGAAACTCAGGAGGTCCGCACAGGGTAATTTTTGCGCCGAACTTGCTCAGCAAATGAATGGCAGACCGCGCCACTCGGCTGTGGTAGATGTCGCCGACAATAGCGACATGCAGCCCTTTCAGCGTCTTCTTATGCTTCAAAATCGTGTACGCGTCCAACAACGCCTGGGAAGGATGCTCGTGCATGCCATCGCCGGCGTTCACCACCGGGATATCCAGGTGTTGGGCCATGAGCAGCGGAGCCCCGGCATGGGGATGCCGGATCACGATTACATCAGCCCCTACGGCGCGCAGTGTGTAGCCGGTATCGAGCAGCGACTCTCCTTTTTCAATGCTTGAGCCACTCGACAAGACCAGAGTCGTCATCGCCCCCATCGATTTTGCAGCTACCTCGAAAGAACTGCGGGTCCGGGTGGACGGCTCGTAGAAAAGCAGCAAGACACGCTTCCCGCGAAGCAACGGCCTGGCCTTCAGCGGATTCATGCCGCGGGCCAGTTTGAGGATGGAGAGGATCTCCGATGCATCCATGTGCTCGACGCCGAGCAGTGAGCCACGCACCGGATCATTCATCGGCGACCGCGTCTTCCCGGAATAGCTACCGGTATTGAAGCTGAGAAAAGAGGAGGTTGAAGCAACAGGTTTGCCGACAATGAAGAGACTTGCAAAATCATGAACGCTGCATCATACGCGGCCCTAACCTTCTTCGGCAAGGATGCGCGACAGATTTTGATCAGCGGCCTTCCCGTCGCCGGGCCATGACAGCTCCGATGGCGCCTCCCGCGCCCGCCAAGGCGACAAAAAAGACAACCAGGAATACTGCGAAGAAAATTCCTGCCGTCGCCAAACCGTCGGGGGATTTCAGATACTGGACCATTTGTTGCACTTCCGGATCCGGGTTCCGGGCGGCGGACTGGTCTAGAGCCTGAACAATGATGGCCCGCACGTGGCCGCCAGCATGAAAAATTAGCACCAGCACGGCCGCCCCCCAGCCAAACATCAGCGATCCGAAAAACCCACTCGCGATTCCGAGTTTCGCACCCGATCCAGTTGTGAGTGTTGCCCAGGGGTTCCGCCTGCGGTAGAGGTAGACTGAAAGCGCGCCGGCCATCAGCATGCTGAGCCCAAAAACTCCGAGGGGAGTAAACATCAGCAGAGCGCCGAACAGGCCGGCCATCGCCGTTGGACGCAAAGCCTGGGACCATTGAATGCCAGGGTGATAAACGGGGGATACTGGAGCGTCTTGCGTCAGATCCCGCGCAATGTGCTCGGGCTCGGGACTGTACCCTGCGACTCGGATCTGGGGCGCGCCGCATGCCGCACAGAACGGCACGCCTTCCTCAATCGACGCTCCACAGCGATAGCAAGGACGTTCCACTATGTCCAAGTTACCGCACGCGCAAGAACGCTAGCAAGAAGCTCGCTGTCAGATCGTGTCCTTGCCGCGGGTCTGAACAAAGACGAGGGCGAAATCGGTGCCTTTTTCTTTCGGCTCGATAGAAACGATGCGCTGCTTTTCCTGCGTTCCCACTTTGAGCTCAATTACATTGCCGGTATTGTCGCCTTCGCACTTCAACTCTCGATCCTTGGAGTCATCCCCGTCCCTCGAATTCATGCTCACACTCCCGCCGCCTTTGCGCTTGTGGCACTCCAGGACTTTTCCATATTTGCTCAGCTTGTCCTTGTAGTACGCCATGACCTTGTCCGGCGAATCTTGGGAGAGAAATTCGACGGCGACCACCTTCAGCCCGAAGAAACTGGTGGCAATATTGAGGTTGGCCCCAGTTTCTTCGGAATCGCCCTCTTTCTTTGGCTTGCGCGTCGCTCCCGGATAGACCGGGAGGCCCGTGTCCTCCACGTCAGGATTACTACTCACGTGTAGTCCAGCGACTGGAGTCTGAATATCGACTTTCTTGTCCTGGCCTTCGCCATCTTTCTTGACGTTAACACTGCAGCCAAGCGATAGAAGGATTGCCATTCCAACGAAAAAGCATCCCAGCAGCCTAGTGCGCAAACGATTTGTTTTGGGCATGACTGAAACCTCCATTTACAACCTGCTTTGGACGATCGATCCCAAAACCCCTGGGTGCGACGCCTGGGATCGTAACCGGTAAGTGTCCGGCAATTGGAATTTCTCCGAACAGCGCCTTAGCCGCGCTGACCTCTGACACCGAAGCATTGGAAA
The DNA here is from genome assembly GCA_035652095.1 of Terriglobales bacterium. Lineage (GTDB taxonomy): Bacteria > Acidobacteriota > Terriglobia > Terriglobales > Acidobacteriaceae > DASREM01. The sequence goes on from DASREM010000014.1 coordinate 15,632, forward strand.
AAGCGCACAGGTAAACCTGGGCTGAAGGGAAATCCTGCAACAAGTATGGGTTCCCCATGGCCACCACAATAGTTTTCTCTGCCGCACGCCGCAGAATCGCCTGCAAAAGCGCGGCGCTGGCCTCCGGCAACGAAACCGTATTGGCCAGCGTGTTGCCGGACTTGATCGCGCGGCCGGCAACCGGGACATCATAGATCGCGGCGACCACCTTTTCGGCAGCATCAACCTCGGCCATCACTTGCGCCGCCATCGGGCCGGCGATCCTCGCATCCACATAGATAATGTGAGCGCCAGGCGCGCGAACGCGAATTTCCCGCTCCAGAACGCGACCCGCGTCCATGCGCACGTCCTCGGAAAATATTACAGCTATAACACGGCTAATGATCTCCTCTGTCCCTTGATACGGAAGGGCGGCCTTCACAGTTCCCTCGTGTTTGATTGGCAAGATCTTCCCGTTATCCCGAACCAGGGTAAGTGCCGCGTCTGACACCTGTTGGCCTTGAGCCAAATTCTCCGGCTTGCCTACCAACGATGAGACTTCGCTCACGTCTACCAACCTCGCCTTGTGCAGGCCCAGGGATGCTTTCGCCTCGAGGATTTTGTGGACCGAGGCATCGAGTTGCTCGCGAGAAATCTCCCCGCTGCGCACCGCCTGCAGCATGGCTTGATAGGAAGCGTCCAGATCCGCGGGAAGGATCAGCATATCGCTCCCCGCTTTGAACGAGTCTACGGCGGCACGTCCGATGTCAGTGGTGTACATCCGTGTGAGTCCGGCCATGTCGAGAGCGTCGGTCACGACGATGCCCCGAAAGCCAAGCTGTTTCTTAAGTAAGTCGCTGGCGATGGCTGGGGAGGTTGTGGCCACGCGATTGGGGGCCGGATCGAGCGCCGGAACCGTCACATGGGCTAGCATGACTGCATCCACGCCGGCATCGATGGCCTGCTTGAACGGAGGAAGCTCGACGGCTTGTAGCCGCGTCAGATCTCCCGTTACCTGCGCCACCCCGAGATGGGAATCGGTCGTCGTGTCACCGTGACCGGGGAAATGTTTGACTGTCGTCAGCATGCCCTGCTCCCGAGCGCCCTGGATGTAAGCGGAGACAAGGCTTCCGACTTGTCCAGGATCTTCCCCAAACGACCTGGTGTTGATGATCGGGTTTGCTGGATTTGAATTTACGTCAGCATCGGGAAAAAAATTCCAGTGCACGCCGATGGCGCGGGATTCCTCGGCGGTGATCCGTCCGAATTGTTTCGCATATTCGATCTTTCCTGCCGCGCCGAACGCCATGGCGTGGGGAAAAACCGTGGCGCCGTTCAGACGCATCGAGACGCCACGTTCAAAATCGGCGGCAATCAGGAGGGGATATGGAGAATCTCTTTGTAGCCGGTTGAGCAGTTCCGCCGCTTCTAGGGGCTCGTTGCGGTACAGGAAGGGCGGTTCGAAACGCACCGTCATGGCCAGCGAGCCGATATGATATTTGCGAATCGTGTCTCGCAACTGCAGGTAGTCGGGATTGTCCACATTCATGAACTGCGCCCGCACCCAGATCATGAAAACTTGCCCGACCTTCTCCTCGAGCGACATCTTGCGCAAAGTATGTTCCGCCCATTTTCTTCCGTCATGATCCAGATGCGCCCGGCCCGGGTGGCTGAACTTCTCTTTGGAAAACGCAAGGGCTGGCATGAACAACAAAAAAAGGAGAAGGCCTCGAATCATGCGAAGACAATACCAGACCAGAGCAGCGACGATTAGTTACCGATTTGCTACCAATTGTTGCTGCACCTGGTTGAGGATCTCTTGCTGCACCCGGGGGTCGTCGCCGAAGCCCCCGAACCAGGTTGTATCAGGCTCCCGCCGAAACCACGTCATCTGGCGCTTAGCGTAATTTCGATGGGCTTGTTGTGCCGCCTTAATTGCGGCCTCGAGACTCAGCTCTCCCCGGATGCATTGGAGTGCCTGCTTGTAGCCGAGGGATTGGAGCGGCGTAGCCAGCTCTCCGTATCTGTGAGATAGCTCCCGAGTCTCTTCCAGCAGACCACAAGCGAACATCTGCTGCGCCCGCCGGTTGATGCGCTGATAGAGGGCCTCACGCGCTGGATTCAGGCCAAGCCTCATAATGCGGTAGCCCTGAAGCGATTCTCGCCCCTGTTTCCACAAGTCCGTCATTTTCTGCCGCGAGGCCAGGCAGACCTCAATCGCGCGAATGAGCTTCGGCGTGTCATGGGCATGGATTTTTTCTGCGGCTGAGAGATCCAGCCTTCGCAGGACCCTCCACAGGTGGTGCGGTCCTCGATCGGCAGCACGTCTCCGCAGCCTTTCGCGGAGAGCCTCGGACCGCTCTGGTCCGTGGAACAAGCCATCCAGGAGCGCTCTCAAGTACAGTCCAGTGCCGCCCACTACGACCGCTAGATTCCCTCGAAGGCGGATCTGGTCCAACGTTTGCCGAGCCATCCTTGCGTAGTCGCCGGCGGTTACAAATGAAGTTGGGTCCATGCAGTCCAGCAGATGATGAGGAGCGCGGGCGCGTTCGGCCAGGTTCGGCTTGGCCGTGCCGATCTCAAATTCCCGATACATGGCTACGGAATCGCAGTTCACGATCTCACCTTGAAAGCGTTCCGCAACTTCAAGCGAGAGCGCAGTCTTGCCGCTCCCGGTAGGACCGAGAATCACAACCAGCAGCGGAGCGAAAGCTGTTTCAGCGGGCATTCCAGGGAATGTGATGCCAGAAACGGACCATTGTGAGAATCAGGACCAGGATCGCGATGACGATCAGGCCAGTAGCTTCGAGCGTCTCGACCTTTGGTATCGGATCATGCTCCGAACCAGGTTCAGCAGCGCGCTTGGGCTGAGATGCCGGCACGAATTCATTGTAATTCCGGGTTCTGCAGAAAAAAATCAGAACTCGAAGTAAGCCCCGACTTGCCCGCCGTCGGAGTCATGGGGAGGCAAGAACCCGGCGATACCTCGAAGCGTCTCCCAAGCAGCTTGATTCAGGGCAGGATCGGAGCCAACCAAGTCACGAATCATCTTCCAGGCTGCGATGTTCAACGCGCCTTCGGGCGGAGGTCCCATGGCCAGGGAGACCGAACATTGCGCGCAGAAACAAATCCGCGGCGAAGCAGATTTCTGGCGCGGGCTGATGCCGACCGTCTGCGCAAACATGTACACCGCAACGGACTTCTGCTTCCCTTCAAGCTCGCGGTTGCAGCGCAGGCAATAGACATTTTCCAAGGCCATTCCTCGATGACCTGGAATCATCGCCTGTTCTCTCGGGGTAGGCAAGTAAACAGCCAGATTCCTCGCAGCGGAGCCGTCGCCAAAAAGCTGACGTCTTGTGATGATTATCACATCGCGGCTTCCCCACCCAGACTAGATTGAAGGTCAGGTCGTCATGTTTTCCGGACAAGGTATGCGCAGGGTGATCCACGTTCTGGATTGGATCGCCGCCCACACGATTCCTGCCGAAGGAGTTCCCAGGCATCAGCAAATAGGTAGACAAGGCGAAGATGATGCCTACTTTCATTTGCGGAGATTGGGCTACGTCATGGTCGCCCGTAACTTCCGTTCTCCCCGCCGCCGCGGCGAGATCGACCTGATCGGATGGCACAAGGACACGCTGTGTTTTGTGGAAGTAAAATCCAGGTCCACTCGTGACGTAAAGCCCGCCGAGCTTGCGGTCGATTATGACAAGCAGCGAGATCTGAGGCTGGTAGCGCGAGAATATCTGCGTTTGCTGGCGGAGTCTCCCCCGTATCGTTTCGATATTGTTAGCGTGTACTACGATCGCAAGCAGCCGCAATTTGAGCTGTTTCAGGATGCCTTCCCGGTGTCGTAAAATGGAGAGTTGTTCTTGTATTGAAAGGATTCAGTAGTGCCGGAACTGAGGAAAGACCCGATTGTCGGCCGCTGGGTAATCATTTCAACCGATCGCGCCAAACGCCCGACTGACTTCGCTCGGGAAGGCGTACGGATCAAGGGTGGCTTCTGCCCCTTTTGCTACGGTAATGAAACCAAGACCCCGCCCGAAATTCAGGCGTATCGCCCGAACCCGAATGGAGGGGCGCCACCGCCGAGGGACACTCCCGGCTGGACGGTTCGTGTGGTTCCTAACAAGTTCCCGGCCCTGGGAATCGAGGGAAACCTGAACCGCCAGGCGGAAGGCATGTTCGACAAGATGAACGGGATCGGGGCGCACGAAGTGATCATCGAAACTCCCGATCACAATTCGAGCCTGGCGACTCTCCCGCCGAAAAGAATCGAAGATGTGCTGTGGACCTTTCGCGACCGCATCCTGGATCTGAAGAAGGATCGCCGGTTCAAATACATCTTGATTTTCAAGAACCATGGGGAAGCTGCCGGAGCCTCCCTTGAGCACGCGCATTCCCAGCTGATTGCCCTGCCGATTCTTCCAATTTACGTTGTAGAGGAGTTGGAGGGAGCCAAGCAGTACTACATTTACAAGGAACGATGCGTTTTCTGCGACATCATTCACCAGGAAATGGATACGGCAACCAGAGTCGTCGCGGAAAACGAGGACTTTCTCACGTTGGCGCCGTATGCGCCCAGGTTTCCGTTTGAAACCTGGATATTACCCAAATCGCACGAGTCCGCCTTTGAGAATTCGTCGTCGCACATGTTTGAGAACCTCGCGAAGGCCCTCAAGCGCTTACTTATGAAAGCCGACCGGGTACTCGACAACCCACCCTATAACCTAGTGATCCACTCTTCTCCGGTGCAGGATCCCACCAATGACCATTACCATTGGCACATTGAGTTCATGCCCAAGTTGACGAAGACGGCCGGTTTCGAGTGGGGCACCGGCTTCTACATCAACCCGACGCCTCCGGAAGAGGCCGCGAAGTTCCTGCGCGAAGCGAGTGTTGAGGAATCGGTTCCGGCTCCCGTTGGCTAATGCAATCCGTCTTAGTGCGGTGTGAGCAGAAAGCCTCGCGCCTACCCTGCAGGTCTCCAACTCTTTGATCGAATGAGCTCGTCCAGAACCCTTCGGAGTTCGCCGGGATCAGCCGGTTCAGATTGCATCGGAACCAGCATGGCATGGAATCTGACGCTTGCCCGCGTGTAGAAAATTTCTGCCAGGCCGTGGAGAACCGGACTCTAGCCCTGAGTACGATCCAGAAATTCCTCGTGCCACGCCATCTGGATCGCTTCAAGCTTGCCCTCGTTCGACTTCTTGGGGTCGTCCTTGAATTCCGGCAATTCGATTACGTAGCGGTGCAGGTCGGTAAAACGGACAGAGAGAGGGTCCACTTCAGGATGTTTCTCGGAAAGCAATATGCCAAGATCTTCAGCATCATCCCAGGTGAATTCGTGCGTCATGAGAGCTCCTAAGCGGCTTTCAGCAATTAGGTCTTAGCCATGACTGTCACCCTCAGGCCCAACCTGAGACGGCTAAGAGCTAATGGCTTCACTCAGTGTTCTTCTGAGACGTAGTTTCGATTCCAAGCCGGAATTTCCACGACAACTTTGCCGGGCTTGGTAATGACTGCCTGACAACCGAGGCGAGAGTTTAGCTGAAGGTCAGCCGCCATGTCGAGGCGGTCGGCTTCGTCATCGTCCATCTCGGAAAGGTTGTCCGCCCCATCTTTTACCCACACGTGACAAGTCGTGCAGGCGCAGTTCCCACCGCAGGCGTGGTCCAGGCGAATCCCGTGGTTGAGAGCGACGTCCAGCAGAGACTCCTCTTTGCCGTGGTCTTTATAAGGCAGCTTGCCGTGCTCGAAAGAGACAGTCTTGCCCTCAGGCAGGAAGGTGACTTCCACGATATTCTCCGCCGGATTTTCTACCGTAGCCGTGCCCGACCCCTGGTTCTTCTCGTCTGCCATAAACTCACTCCTGCTACTTGAAATCTGCCTTCGCCACGGGATGCCCTGCCGCCGGGCCTTCTCCCATATCGGCTTCGTCCATAGTCTTTCCACGCAGGGCTGTAGCCACAGCACTGTCCATCATCAACTCGGCAAGGCGCATGGTGCCCTGGTTCAGAGCATCAATGGCTTTGCGGATGGCCAGATAGTCATCTTCCCCTTTAACCTGAAGCAATGCTTTTTCTAACTTGGCAATTTGCTTCTTCTCGTCGCTCGTAAGCTGACCCCATGCCGGACTTTGCTTGCCCTTTTCGAGTGCGCCCATAATCGTCTCCGCCTCATTGCGAGCTTCGATCACCTGGCGCTGACGAAAATCCTCTTCCGCATAGTCAAAGGAATCGAGAATCATGCTCTCTACCTGGTCGTCGGTAAGACCGTAGCTCGGCTGCACTTGGATTTCAGCTTCTTTGCCGCTGCGCTGTTCGCGCGCGGAGACGTGCAGAATACCGTTCGCATCGATCAGAAACTTGACCTCGATCCTCGGCATGCCGGCCGGCATACCGGGAATGCCGCGCAAATCGAACCGCGCCAGGGAACGGCAGTCTCTCGCCAGTTCACGCTCGCCCTGTAACACATGGATTGCGACGTTCGCCTGTCCATCCACTTGAGTGGTGTAGTACTGGGTCGCGGACGCAGGAATGGTCGAGTTGCGAAGGATGATCTTGTCGGTCACTCCGCCGGCAACCTCGATGCCAAGAGAGAGCGGCGTCACGTCGAGCAGCAGCATGTTCTGCGTGGCTTGCGATCCGCCGCCCAGAATGTTGGCCTGCACCGCCGCGCCCAAGGCAACCACTTCGTCGGGATTCAAAGCGGTGTGCGGCTTGCGGTGGAAAAGGTCCTCCACCAGCGCGCGCACCTTTGGAATCCGGGTTGATCCGCCCACCAGGACTACTTCATCGATCTGTTCCGGCTTCAGCCCTGCATCTTTCAATGCCTGCTTTACCGGTCCCACCGTTCGGTCAATCACCGGCTGAATTAGTTGCTCGAAAAGCTCTCGCGAAATCTCCCGTTGATATCTTTTGCCGCCCGGCAGTTCGACATCGAGCTTGGCCGTGCTTTGCGAGGACAATGCAATTTTGGCTTCAATTACGGCCTTGCGAATCGTGGCGACCATCTCGCCATTGCGTGAGAGGTCGAGCCCCAGATCGCCCCGAATGTCATCCAGGGCGATGCGGATCAGTAGATTGTCGATATCGTCTCCACCAAGATGAGTGTCGCCATTCGTCGCAATAACTTCGAAAATCCCTTCGTGCAGCTTGAGGATGGAGATATCGAACGTGCCGCCGCCGAGGTCGTAGACAGCAATCGTCCCGTTCTGCTTCTGATCGAGGCCGTAGGCCAGCGAAGCCGCCGTGGGTTCGTTCACCAGGCGCAGCACTTCCAACCCTGCGATGCGGCCGGCATCCTTGGTGGCCTGCCGTTGCGCGTCGTTAAAGTAAGCAGGGACCGTGATCACGGCCTGCGTCACCGGGGCGTTAAAAAAACGCTCCGCGTTGCGCTTGAGCTGCCGCAGGACCAGCGCTGAAATTTCCGGAGGAGTAAAACTGCGCTCACCCAACTTAATGCGCAGCACCTCGCCCGCATGCTGATCCTGCGCCAGGCGGAAGGGGAACAACTTCAATTCCTCCTGGATGTCGTCGACGCCGCGGCCCATCAGCCGCTTGATGGAATATACGGCGCGTTCCGGAGTATCAATCAGGTATTTGCGTGCCGCGTTGCCAACGATGACCTGGTCGTTAGCATCGAGCGCTACCACGGAGGGCACGAGATTGGCGCCATCTTCCCCAGGAATGACGGCCGGAGTCTCGCCCTGCATGAAAGCCACAAGCGAGTTCGTGGTCCCCAAATCAATACCGATAATGCGATCGTTCGACATGGTTCAAACAATTCCGGAGTCAGAAGCAAGAATGCAGAGGTAAGAATCGCGGTGTTACTTCTTCATTCTGATTGCATCTGACTTTAGGCTTCGTCCTCAGGCTTCCATTACTTCGCTGATATCCCTTACCAGGTTGCGAATATAGTTCCTTCGGTTCAATACTTCGACCATGCGGTCGCGAATCTGGCGACGCTCTTCGTCTGTTCCGCTATCAACAGATTCGTCCCATTGCATCCAGCAAGCCTTCAGTTCTTCGAGAAGGGCGACGAATTTCCCTTCCAGATGGAGTTTCTGTTTGCCAATCTCTTCGATGAGCGCGGGATCGTCTTCACCCGTCTTCTTCTGCATGCGAAGCTCTTCCAGTTGCATATTCAGCTCAAAAACTTCCTCCAGGAGGTCTGGAGGAACGACCTGTTTCTTGACGGAACCGGTTTGCCGCGCCCGCTCGGTCGCGGACTTGGATTGCTCTTCCAACTCCACTCCTTCAATGCGCAGCAGGTATTCGGTTCGCTTGATGGGATCTTTCAGCGTGCGGTACGCGTCGTTCAATAGGGAGGTCTGCTCCAGGCTCCACTCCTGCTCGCGCTTGTCGAACCGCGCGCTCAGGTCAGGATGCAGGCGGCGGCTGAGCGCATAAAACTCCTTCTCCAGTTTTGCCGAGTCCAGGTTCAGCTTTCGCGGTAAACCGAAGAAAGTGAAATAATCCACCGGTTTTGGCGGCTGCACCTTGCCGCAGGCGCTGCAGAACTGCGCCGCGCGCATGTCACCGCAAGACCAGCAGTTCGACGTGGCTTCACTCGGCAGCGTGACTGAGCCACTTGGGTTTTGATTTTCGCTCGTCATAAAACAAGTTCACCACGACGCTTACGCCGCTCGCCCCTTCCGTACCCGAGCAGCCGGCGTGGCGCCGTGGTGGATGATCTACGTTTTGCGCTCGTCATTAACCCGAAAACGAGGTTCCGCAGCCACAAGACTTCGACGCGTTCGGGTTTACGAACACAAAACCTTGCTGCATCAGGGTTTCCTGGTAGTCCAAGGTCATACCATGCAGGTAGATGAAGGACTTCGGATCCACGAACACGCGAACATCCTGGAACTGAAAAATGCGGTCGCGCTCGCGCGGCTGGGTATCGAAGCGGATGTTGTAGCTCAACCCGGAGCAACCTCCGCCTTGCACGCCCAGACGCAGGCCCCCCTGCTCGGTCGAGATACCTTCCTTCGCCATCGCCGAGCGAATCTTGGCGACCGCTTTCTCGGTCACTTGCACGCCCTTGGCGGGAGCTGCCGGGGCGGGTGGGGCTACCCTCTTGGTCGCTTCGTCTGCCATGGCGTCCACTAGCTAGCCGAACTGACACGCTGCGGTTCGGGCTTCTCAACGTCTTGCTTCTTCTTCCAGTCATGGATGGCGGCCCGGATTGCGTCTTCCGCAAGAACCGAGCAGTGAATCTTCACCGGAGGCAGGGAGAGCTCTTTGACGATCTCGGTATTCTTGATCTGCAGCGCCTCGTCTACCGTCTTCCCCTTTACCCATTCGGTCGCCAATGAAGAGGATGCAATCGCGGAGCCGCACCCGAAGGTCTTGAACTTCGCGTCTTCGATGACATTGGTCTGCGGGTTCACTTTAATCTGCAGTTTCATGACGTCGCCGCATTCCGGTGCGCCCACCAGCCCAGTGCCTACTTCAGGGCTGCTCTTGTCCAGCGAACCCACGTTGCGCGGGTTGTTGTAATGGTCGATTACTTTATCGCTATAAGCCATGATTCATTTTCTCCAGAACTCTAGAATTTCTACGCCGGTATCCGGTACCTATTCCGCCGCCCACTTCACGCTTTTCAGATCAATGCCTTCTTTCGCCATTTCATACAGCGGAGACAGTTCGCGCAGTCTCTGCACGGTTTCAACTACCCGGTCGGCTACATAATCCACTTCCGCCTCGGTATTGAACCTTCCGATGCCAAACCGGATCGAGCTGTGGGCCAAATCGTCCCCGGTGCCGAGAGCTTTTAACACATAAGATGGCTCAAGCGTCGCGGAGGTGCAGGCCGATCCGCTGGAAACTGCGATGTCGTTGATTCCCATCAGAAGCGACTCGCCCTCCACGTAGGCAAAGCTGATATTCAGATTGCCGGGCAACCGTTGCTCCATGGATCCGTTAATATAAACCTCGTCCAGCCGGCTCATAATGCTGTCCCGCAGACGATTGCGCAATCCGGCAAGATGGCAGCTTTCTTTCGGCATCTCTTCCATCGCGATCGCGCACGCCTTGCCCAAGCCCACGATTCCGGGAACGTTTAAGGTTCCCGAACGCATTCCGCGTTCATGACCGCCGCCATCGATGATCGCGGAGATCTGGACGCGGGGATTCTTTCTCCGTACATAGAGCGCACCCACTCCCTTTGGTCCGTAAATTTTGTGAGCGGTAATCGACATCAGATCAATGTTGTCTTTGTTCACATCGATGGGTACTTTTCCGACCGCCTGCACCGCGTCGCTGTGATATAGCACTCCGCGCTCGCGGCAGATCTTCCCTATTTCGCGCCAGGGCTGCAGTACGCCGATCTCGTTGTTGGCGGCCATGATCGTGACGAGGATCGTCTTGTCGTCGATCGCACGCTTTAATTCGTCCAGGTCCACCAGGCCGTTCTTCTGCACCGGAAGGTAGGTCACACGGTAGCCATACTTCTCCAGGCGCTTGCAGGTGTCGAGCACTGCCTTGTGCTCGGTAACCGCCGTAATGATGTGGTTGCCCTTCTCGCGATACATCTCGGCAACACCCTTGATGGCCAGGTTGTCACTCTCGGTAGCGCCGGAGGTGAAGATGATCTCTTTCGTGCTGGCGCCGATCAGTTTCGCTACGCGTTCCCGCGCTTTCTCAACGCCCTCTTCCGCAACCCATCCGAACGGATGATTACGGCTTGCCGCATTTCCAAACTTCTCCATGAAGTAAGGCAGCATCTCTTCCAAGACTCTCGGGTCCATGGGCGTAGTCGCGTGGTTGTCCAGATAAATCGGCAACTTGACGCCTTGCGGAACCGCGGTGCTCGCCTGGGGGACTGACTTTACATCCGTGCTCATATTCTTCGCTCTCCTCAACCTCAACTCAAAGTCACAAGATCGCTTTGCTGTTTCTTGAATTCGCTGTCACCGATCTCTTCCCTCATCTCCGAGATTGTGATGCGTTTCAAAACTTCTTCGATACTCTGATTCACCCGGCGCAGTGGCTCGCGAATCGTACAACGGTCGGTTTGCCCGCACTCGCCGCGAACGGTCACACACGACGTGATGAACAGAGGACCGTCAATGGCGCGAATTACTTCGAAAGCTGAAATCCTCGACGGGGGCCGCGCAAGAGTGTAGCCGCCGTTGGTGCCGTGTTGCGAATGCAGCAGGCCTGACTTCACCAGCCGCTGCAAAATCTTCGCCAAGGCCTCTTGCGGGATGCCGTAAGCGTCCGCCACATCCTTCGCGCTGCAGGCCTCGCCGCGACCGCGTTCCGCCAAGTGCTTCATCGCCATCAACCCGTAATCGGCTTTTTTCGTGAGCTTCAGCATTGCAAGCACCCGTACCCGCAAGACCGCCAGCGAAGTACGACCTTTTTAGTCGGACATGATTATTCTAGACAGTCCAGGGCCCGAGCGCAACCCTCCACATCGGCCTGCGTAAACCATGCATTCTATGGCAAGCAATTGGGGCTGAACGGGTTAGGCTTTTCCGACCAATTTGGTCGGAAATTGGGAATGCCGATCGACTCCAGGGCTGAAAGATCGCCCCTCAGAACGAAAACCCAGCGTGCATTTTGCATCCAAATGCCCACCGGCGTTCCCAGATGGGACTTGACAAGCATATGGGCCGGGCTAAAATGACCGACATTTCCGGCGATTTTTCTCCCACTTCCAAGAATGGGTGCAGCACCCGGATTTATGACTCCAATCCCGCCGCCGCAGTTCCCCGAGAAGAGAACCAGCATGGAACAGTGTAAGCACCCGCGCGTGCAGATCGTTTCCCGTGAAGAAGATGCTGAATTCGTGGAGTGTCTTCTCTGCGGAGAGATCTTCGAGTCCAGTGAATTCAAGGACATGAACATCGAAGAGACCAAATTGCGCGAAGACTCCTGACCCTAAGTTCGACCAGACCCGGATGCGCCACTGTAACCGAAGTAATGTTTTCTGTTGCACATTGCTTGTGCGATTTTGCGCGCATTTGCTAATGTCGCGGCGGGGACCACTTTGCCCGCTCGCCGGACAAATTCGCGACTGGCTCTGGTAGTGGATGATTCCATGCTCATCCGGCATACGGTGTGTCGCTTCCTCGAGGAGCGCGGTTTCAGGGTGGAGTCGGGCTGCGACGGAGAAGAGGCCGTCGAAGTTCTGAAACGCTGCCATCCGGACCTCGTCATCACCGACATGCAAATGCCCAAAATGTCGGGCAGCGAACTGATCACACAACTCAAGAGTCACTCTGCAACGTCTCAAATTCCGATCGTGATAGTCGCGGGGCAACAGAGCGGCTTTGCCCAAATGGAGAAGCGCGCGAATTTCGCAATCTTCAAAGACATCGACATCGAGTGCCAGCTTGCAAAAGCACTGGACTTGATTTTTGGATCCGCCTGATCTTCTCCCTGTTCTCTGCTACTTCCAATGGATTCAAAGACCCAGCCCTGCCTCTGCCGAGAAGTCCATCGCGGCGAAATCCTTGGCCAGGTATTTTGGATAGGCGGCCGCCGCGATCATGGCAGCATTGTCGGTTGATAATGGACGGGACGGGAAAAAAACTGGCAAACCTTGCAAGGCCGCTTCGCGCTCGAACGTCATGCGGAGCTCGTTATTCGCAGCGACACCGCCAGTGACGAAAAGCGTCGCTACCTCGTAGGCGCCCGCTGCCGCCAATGTCTTACCCACCAGGTCATTCACAATAGCGCGCTGAAAAGACGCAACCAAGTCCAACGTTTGCTGATCGGTCAAAGACCGGTAATCATCTATGCCTGGCTTGGCCATCGTCTGTAGGGCTTTTCGTCGTGCTTCGATCCCGGGCTGCAGTTTGTGACCTTCCACGTAACGCAAGACTGCGGTCTTAATGCCGCTATAGGAGAAATCAAACCGTGGACGCGTTTCAGCCTCGTCTTCGGCCCCCTTGCGCCGGTCCCGATGCTTGATTTGCGCCGGAGGGAACTTGATCGCATCCGGATCCCCGAAAGAGGAGAGCCGGTCAATGATCGGCCCACCCGGGTATCCGAGGCCCAGCAGTTTCGCCACTTTATCGAAGGCCTCGCCGGCAGCGTCATCGCGCGTGTGTCCGACGTTGCGGTAAGACCAGCCTTGTCCGCGCTGTTCCGCCAGGTAAAGATGGGTATGCCCGCCCGAGACAACCAGAGCCAGAACGGGGAAGTTCAGCGCCCGATTGCCCTTCTGGCGTTCCTCCAGCAGCACGGCATGGATGTGCCCTTCAAGATGGTTCACGGCGATGAGGGGCTTCTCCAAAGCAAACGCCAGCGCCTTTGCGTAGCTGATGCCGACCAGCAAAGCTCCGGCCAGGCCTGGCCCCTGGGTGACAGCGACAGCATCGATCGAGCGATAGGTCTGCCGGGCTCGCTCCAGAGCCTCCCGCACCACCGGCAGAATTGCCCTCAGGTGCTCGCGCGAGGCCAGTTCCGGAACCACTCCGCCGTAGGGAGCGTGCAACGCGATCTGCGAGGCTACAACATTGGACTCAATTTTCTCGCCCGATCGCACGACGGCGGCTCCCGTTTCGTCGCACGAGCTCTCAATTCCGAGAATGTATGCTTCCGGCATCTGACAAGATGGTAAACGCGCTCGAACCCGATCCCCGTGGAAACTATTATGATGAAGCCGAATGCAGGATGCCAAGACACAAGCGATCGGCATCGTTGAGACGCTGCGGCGAAAAGGTCACCAGGCCTATCTCGTAGGCGGATGTGTACGCGACCTGCTGCTTGGGCGCATTCCAGCGGACTTTGATGTCACCACCGACGCTACTCCGGAGGCGGTGATGCACATTTTCCCGCGAACCTACGCCGTTGGAGCGCAGTTCGGAGTTGTTCTCGTGCCCTTGGAGAACTCCCATGCCGATGCCGCCACAAGCGATCATTCCCGAACCGGCGTCGTCGAGGTCGCCACTTTTCGCAGTGATCTGGGCTACAGCGACGGCCGTCATCCCGACCAGGTGCAGTTTTCGAAAGACCCCAGGACCGATGTAGAACGACGCGATTTCACGATTAACGGTCTCCTTTTAGACCCACTGTCCAATGAGGTGCTTGACTTCGTAGGCGGGCGTCAGGACCTGAACGCCAGGATTATTCGCACCATTGGGGATCCCGAAAAGCGATTTGCCGAAGATAAGTTGCGGATGCTTCGTGCGGTGCGCTTTGCCGCTCGATTCGGGTACGAAATCGAGCCTGCAACCTTTTCCGCGATTCAGAAACATGCGCCAGCGATTCACCAGGTATCGTGCGAGAGAGTGCGCGACGAGCTCACCAAGATGCTGGTTGAAGGCAGCGCTGGGCGCGCGTTTCGTTTGCTCGACCAGTCCTGCCTTCTCCAGGAAGTGTTGCCGGAAATCTCCGCCATGAAAGGGGTCGAACAGCCTCCCCTGTTCCATCCCGAAGGCGATGTGTTTGTGCACACTCTGTTGCTGCTCGACAAACTGCCCCATCCCACGCCCGTGACCTTGGCCTGGGGAGCGCTGCTGCATGACGTCGGCAAGCCGCCAACATTCCGCGTTGCGGAGCGCATCCGCTTCGATGGGCACGTTGAGGTGGGGGTGAAGATGGCGCGAAATATCCTCCATCGTTTGCGCTTCTCGAACGACGACTGCGAGCAGATTCTCGCGCTCATAGACAACCACATGAAATTTGCCGACGTGCAGCGCATGAAGGATTCGACGTTCAAGAGATTCGTCCGCATGACTCGCTTCGACCAGCACCTTGCACTGCATCGAATTGACTGCCTTTCCAGTCACGGAGACCTGAGTTCTTACGACTTCACCCGCGAAAGGATGGCAGCTATTCCGCCCGAAACCATTCAGCCTCCACCCTTGATCAACGGGGATGATCTGATCGCAGCAGGGTATGCCCCCGGCCCTTTATTCAAAGAGATCCTGGGCACCGTCGAAGACCTGCAATTGGAAAGCCGGTTGCACACTCGCGACGAGGCGATGAATTTCGTGCGCGAACGGTATCCCCTGGACAACGGCTGAACTTGCAATGCGGCCTGCACATCCAGATGTTAGAATCAGCTCTCCAGGCACAATGAATCGCAATATGCAACAAGCTGGCACGGGACTGGAAAGAATCGTCGCAGCCAGTGTGCGCCGCGCCCCGGCAGGCGAAGGCCCACTGCTGGCATGGCCCCTGACATGCGGTTCCGCGGTCGCCCAGCGCACGCGCGCCGCAGCTTTCGATCACGGCGTGCTGCAGGTGGAAGTCGCGAATGCGGGTTGGCGCAACGAATTGCAATCTCTGGCGCCGAAATACCTGGCCACGATCAATCGCTACGTCGCCGAGAAGGTGGCACGCATCGAATTCGTGGTTCGGCCAGGTTAGACGGTCTTCATGAACGTTTCAGAGAAAGATGTCTCCTACGTAGCCGACCTGGCGAAGCTCGACCTCACGAGCGAAGAGCGCTCGCGAATGTTGCGGGATCTGAATTCCATTCTCGCCTATATTGACCGGCTCGACGAACTTGACACTTCCGAAATTTCTCCCATGGCCCAAATCCTGTCGGCGGTAGAGGAGCAGGAATCCGGGAGCATGCGCGACGATGTGCGAGAAGGACTCCGCCAGTCATTGCCGCATGACGAGGCCATGGCTAACGCTCCAGTGACCGACGGAACATTCTTCAAAGTGCCCAAGGTGATCGAGCGCTAGCCGATTCAGAATTCACAAACACAGAAGACGGCACAGTGATTAGTCTAGGCGGACTTACCATCGAAAACGCGCGGTCGGCAATTCAGGCTCGTACGATTACCGCGACAGCTCTCGCAGAAGCACATTACGCAAAGATCGATTCTCACGATCCGCAGATTGGCGCGTACCTGACGCTCTGCAAGGAGCGGGCGCTGCACAAGGCGGACGAGATTGATGCCATGGCAGTTCGTGGCGATCAACTGCCTCCGCTCGCGGGGATACCGGTTGGGATCAAAGATGTCCTGGTGACCCGCGGGATACGCACAACCGCAGGATCGAAAATCATCGGCAACTTTGTTCCGCCTTATGACGCCACGGCTGTGGCGCGCCTGGAGGCGGCAGGCGCCGTGATTTTAGGAAAGCTCAATTGCGACGAGTTTGCCATGGGCTCCTCCAATGAAAACTCCGCCTTTCGGCCAGTGCACAACCCGCGGGATTTGAGTCGCGTGCCGGGCGGTTCGTCGGGAGGATCGGCGGCAGCCGTTGCCGCAGATATGGCGGTCGCCGCCCTTGGTTCCGATACCGGAGGATCGATTCGACAGCCAGCATCGTTCTGCGGAGTGGTTGGACTGATGCCCACCTATGGCCGGGTTTCGCGCTACGGGCTCATCGCATTCGCGTCTTCTCTGGACCATGTCGGGCCGATTGCAAAAACCGTGAAAGACGCTGCGCTGGTGCTGCGTACCATCGCCGGCCGCGACCCCATGGATTCGACCTCAGCGGATGTTCCAGTCCCCGATTACGTCGCGGAACTCGAGAAGCCAGTACGGGGGGTGAGACTTGGTGTGGCGAAGGAATATTTCGGGGAAGGCCTGAATGAAGAGGTCCGCACTGCGGTGGAATGCGCAATTCAGAAACTGGCGAAACTCGGCTGCGAAGTTGTTCCCGTTTCTTTGCCACACACCGAGTACGCGATCCCGACGTATTACATCCTGGCTACGGCAGAGGCCTCGTCGAACCTGGCGCGCTTCGATGGCGTGCGGTACGGTTACCGCGCGTCGAATGCAGGCAACGTCCCGGAAATGTATCGCCGCACTCGCGACGAAGGCTTTGGTGCGGAAGTGAAGCGTCGCATCATGCTGGGAACCTATGCCTTGAGCGCAGGTTACTACGAGGCCTACTACCTCAAAGCGCAGAAGGTTCGTTCCTTGTTGGCGCGGGATTTCGAAACCGCATTTCAGCAGGTCGATGCGATCGTCACCCCAACCAGTCCTACGACTGCGTTCAAGCTGGGCGAGAAGTTGGATGACCCGCTGTCCATGTACCTCGCCGACGTCTATACCGTGACTGCCGACCTGGCAGGCATTCCGGGAATCTCGGTGCCGTGCGGCGAGTCAAAGAACAAGCTGCCGATTGGACTGCAAATCCTGGGACGCCATTTCGACGAGGCGACGGTCCTGCGCATTGCGCACGCTTACGAGCGGGCCTGATTCCTCAGCGTTGCCTGCGGGAGAGTTCGATGGTTTCCCCTTGAATCACTCGAGCATCATCAATGAATCTGACCTTCTGCATGGCGTCAATGACTCGCGGCCGGTTTCGTTGCTGATCAATTCTCCTCACCGCGCGATCAACCACGCGAGCGAGTTCACGGCCGTAAGTGGCCGCCCGGTCCGCATGGAGGCATTGTTTGGTCTCTTGGGGAGAAAACCACGTACGATTCCGGTTGGCCTCCTGCGGCGGATCCAACCGCGTGACTTCACACAGGTGGGCGCTCACCGTGATTGAGTTCGCTTTTTTTGAGGTACCCGGTCCGCGCTTGACATAGCGCGTGAATGCCATCTCTTCGATTCGCCCATGTACTCCGGCCTCTTCAAATGCCTCTAAAGCCGCGGCCTGAGCGTGAGTGAGCCCGGGTTCAGTGCTGCCCTTGGGAAAAGTCCAGCGTCCATTGCGAGTTTGGACGAGGAGAAACTCGATTCCATTTCTCCCCACGCGGTAGCACACTGCCGCGACTTGTTCGGTGTCACGCAACTTGCGCAGGTGCGAAACACGAAAGAATTTCGAGGCTCCGTGTACGGTTGTGCCTGCGGAAATTCGGAAAGAGCCAGCACCCATTTGCTTAGCTTGCGCGAAACCTCGCACATTGACTAGAACCCAGCTTGGTTCTCCGATGAAGCGCACCTATGGAAATTTCCGGATTGTCAGCAAGTTCCGGGGAAGTACGAGTCATAGACTTGCCCCAGATACCCACGACCACGACACCCAGCAATGCGATCCCTCCGCCAGCCAGGGATAGTGGTTTCGGAACTTCTCCGAGCCACAGCCATGCGATCGCAATCGCGAAGACCGGAACCAGGTACAGAAAGGCCGTTGTCCGGCCCGCCGGTCCGTAGGAAAATACATAGGCCCAAGCCAGGTAAGCGATAGCGGCGGGAAAGATCCCGAGATAAATTGCGGCGGCGGTCGCGCTCAGCGAAGCGTGGGCCAGCGCGGAACCCAGGCCCCTGGCAAAGGGCAGCATGAAAATCGTGCCCAACCAAATCGAATAGGCTGTGAACTCCAGCGCGCTATAACGGCCGAGATAGTGTTTCTGCAGGATCATGTAAACCGCTGAACTCATCGCGCATGCCAGGATAATAAGGGCCTGGGGCGAGGGATGGAGGCCGCCACCTTCTCCGCTTGCGATCAAGGCAACACCCGCAAAACTGAGGATGACACCAATCCATCCCATGGAGGTGAGATGCTCGTGAAGGAAGATCATCGCCAGCAAAGCGGTCCAGATCGGAGTGGACGCGATGATCAGGCTGGCCGCGCCGGCGGTTACGCGGGTCTCGCCGTAATTCAATGCAATGTTGTAAAAGCTGATTCCGATCAGTCCCGTTAGAGCCAGGCCCGGGAGGTCACGAAATGCGGGCCGACGGAAATGTGCCATGCATGCATAGATAAAGAGCACAACCGACGCCACCAGGAAACGCACAATCGCGAGGTGCGCGGGCGGGAAGCCCCGGAGGCCGGCGCGAATGCCGGCGTAAGCAGAGGCCCACAGCGTAATCGAGACGCCAAGAGCAACGAGAGCGCGAATTGGAAATCCCGAGAACATGAATCAGTCAAGAATGTTGTCATGGATGTGGATCGTGCCCTGGCTGAGAATCTGCGCGCGCAATCCACCCCGATGCCGCAGGCCCTTGGTCACAGGAAGCCCGGTGAGAGCCTGCAAATGGCTACAGGGTTCACAGAGTCGAATGCCACGAACACGCACGCTGCCAATCTGAAATTCCCGGCCCACCATGTGATTCAAGGCGACGCCCAACGTCACCAGGTTGCGGCGTGCGTCGCCGGGAGCAAGTTCGATTGCGTAGTCGCGCTTGAGGGCCTCGAGAGCTTCAGCTTCGATAAGCGTCAACTCGAAATCCGGTTCGGGCTTAAAGAAAGTCCCTTGTCGCATTCCGTAGCGATCTGCCTCGAGGCCAACACCCGGAGTGGCCAGCACCTGATCTACTGCACGCGTTGGCGCTTTCGCTGCCGGAGCGATGTGGATGGACTGAATCCTGCCCATAAAACACTCCAATTGGTCGGTGAGAGAAGAGGCGGGCTGAAAGCCCGCCCCTCATGGCATGCCTTAGTGAGGCTTACGCGCCCTTGCTAACGATCCCGATGCACTCGTCGAGTACATCCATCGCGACATCGGCTTCTTCTTTGGTCACGACGAGCGGTGGAGCGATTCGAACCGTGCTCGGACCGCAACCCAGCAGGAGCACTCCCCGCTCAAAGGCGAGTTCGACGATGCGGTCGCGTTCTGCGGCGCCATATTCTTTCGTCTTCTTGTCTTTGACAATCTCGACCCCGATCATAAGACCGCGGCCGCGAACGTCGCCGACAATGGAGTGCCTGGTGGGCCAATCAGCCATTCGTTTCACCATGTAACTTCCGACCTCGGCGGCATTGCGCATCAGGCCTTCGCGCTCGATCACGTCGAGCGTCGCCAGCGCGGCAGCGATGCAGACCGGGTTGCCGCCGAATGTGGACGCGTGAGAACCAGGAACCCAGTCCATAATCTCGGCTTTACTGATCACAACCCCCAGCGGCATTCCCGACGCGATGCCCTTCGCGCTGCAAACGATGTCGGGGTGTACGCCCGTATGTTCGACGGCCCACCATTTTCCGGTGCGCCCGACTCCGCTCTGCACTTCGTCGACGACCAGCAAGATGCCATGCCGGTCGCAGATTCGCCGCAGTTCCTGCATGAAGACATCCGGGGCAATGACATATCCGCCTTCCCCTTGAATCGGCTCCACGAAAATGGCCGCCACCTCCTCCGGGGGAAGCGTGGTCTTGAAGAGTTTGTCTTCAATAAAGCGCGCGCATCCGAGAGCGAACGCCTGGGCGTCCTGCGCGCCACCTTCGCACCCGCGATACACGTCGGGATAGCGAACGTGAGTGACGCCCGGAACCAGTGGCGCAAAACGCCGCTTCTGTTGAGGCTTGGACGCCGTGAGCGACAGTGAACCCATGGTGCGTCCGTGGAACGCGCCAAAAAATGCGATCACGTTCTGGCGCTTGGTGTGATAGCGCGACAGCTTCAGCGCGCATTCGACGGCTTCCGTACCCGAGTTGCCGTAGTAGATCTTGTGCGGCCCAGGCATGGGCGCAATTTTAGAAAGCTTGTCGGCCAGTTCGACCATGTTCTGGTAATAGAAATCGGTACCAGACATGTGGATCAACTCGCCGGCTTGCTTCTGTATGGCGGCCACGACGTCAGGATGGCAATGACCCGTCGAAGTCACGGCGATGCCGGCAGAGAAATCGAAAAACTCGTTGCCGTCCACATCGGTTACAACGATGCCACGGCCGCTCTTCGCAACCATGGGATAGGAGCGGGTGTAGGACGGCGAAATGAACCTGTCATCGCTGTCAATAATGCGCCGGGCATTCGGCCCTGGCAGGGCAGTCTTGATCTTCGGCGTTACTAGAGTCTTGGTTGCCATGGGAGTCCTCCTAAAGCGGTTCTTGAATCCAGTTTTTGGTCGCCGGTGTCGTAAAGACGGACTACACCCGGCTTCTTTCTGTTCGCTAAGGAGAGGAACTAGTCGCTGCCGAAGAGGTTGGGACGCGCTTGCGAAGGCAACACAGCCAGGTGCCGCCGCGGGCAAACCAGACACTGCAGCCAGCACATGGACTTGTGCGAATTGGAGTTCTGAAAGCGCATGCCTACTTACCTATTGTACTCGGAATAGAGCGTCGGCGGAACCCCCGAAATGCGGCATTCCCGCAAACTTTGCATCGGCGATGCGCGTGCGGGCGTCTGATATCTTGATCTCCAACTCACACCATGACCGAAGCCCAGCGCCAGCACCGATTTCTCGTCCTACTGAACTTCGGATTGGTGTATCTGTTCTGGGGGTCCACGTATCTCGGGATCAGCATTGCGGTGCAGCAGATTCCGCCCGCCCTGATGTGTGCGACGCGGTTTCTGATCGCCGGCGTCCTCATGCTCGTTTTTTGCAAACTTAGGGGTCGCCGCATTCGGTACAGCCGTCTTCAACTCTGGCACATGGCCGTCATCGGCACCCTGTTGCTCATGGGAGGCAATCTCACGCTGTCCTATGCCGAGCAGGTTGTGCCATCCGGGTTAGCCGCACTGGTGATCGCCAGTACGCCGTTGTGGTTCCTGGTGCTGGATTCCCTTCTCCTCGGCGATCATCACATTTCGAGCCGGGGCAAGGCTGGACTGGGACTCGGAATTTTCGGAATCACCGTCCTAATCTGGCCGGAATTAATGTCAGGCACGACCCTGCACTGGAAGGAACTGGGCTGGTCGTTAAGTTTGCTTGGCGGTTCCTTCAGTTGGGCTTTAGGCTCGGTATTATCGAAACGCTGGCAGTCGGCCGAGGTTGATCCATTCAGTGGAACGGCGTGGCAGATCACATTCGCGGGCCTGTCGAACCTGATCTTTGCTTTACTGTTTGAGGATGTGCACAAAGTCGTGTGGACGGCGAAGGGAATAGGGGCCATTCTTTACCTGGTGGTTTGCGGTTCGTGGATCGGCTACACCGCATATATTTGGCTGCTGCGACATGTGCCGACCTCCAAGGTTTCCACTTATGCTTACGTGAACCCGGTCGTGGCCGTGTTCCTGGGATGGTTGATTGCCCACGAACGCGTCGATCGTTACATCCTGGCGGGAAGTGCGATTGTGGTAGCGTCCGTCGCTCTGGTTTCAAGTGCGAAAGTAAACACGCGAGTGGTAGAACCAGACCTACCCGCGGTGGAAGCAGCAGGAGACTAACCGGGCTCCTGACGTATCATGATCACCTATCGCAACGACATCACGCCAGATGCGCAAATCATCGCCGATCTCTATCGCGCCGCTTCGCTGATTCGTCCGGTGGATGATGTGGACCGCGTCCGCCGCATGTATGAGGGCTCTCCCCTGGTTCTTACGGCTTGGGACAGCGAGCGCCTGATTGGCATTCTG
The DNA here is from genome assembly GCA_035652095.1 of Terriglobales bacterium. Classification (GTDB taxonomy): domain Bacteria; phylum Acidobacteriota; class Terriglobia; order Terriglobales; family Acidobacteriaceae; genus DASREM01. The sequence continues at coordinate 37,727 of DASREM010000014.1, forward strand.
CGCGGTTGGCTTGACGGAGCGTTCGACGGCTATGTCTGCGATCTCGCGGTTCACCCAGATTTTCAAAAGCAGGGTGTCGGGGCCAGGCTCCTGGAGTCTACCAGGCAAGGGCATCCGGAAGTGCAATGGGTCCTTCGCGCGTCCAAGATCGCAGCCCAGTACTACGAACATCTGGGATGGAAGAAAATCGAGAATGGCTGGTTCTGGACTCGGGAGCGATAGCAACGTTGAATGAGTTCAAGTGTCGATTAAAACGGTAAACAATCCGCCGCGTTGCCGGACTTGCGGACGCGACTTGCCCTGGTTTAGGTTCGGTGAAGCCAGCGATATATGTCCCGACTGCCGGACCCACGCTGTGCAGAACGCGCCGCCTTCCGAGGAGCATCCCTCTCCTTCCGCTGAAACAACCCGGCTCGTGGTGCGTCAACGTAGTTTCCCGGTAACCAAGACTCTGGTCGGAATCAACTGCGCAGTTTTCTTGCTCATGACCGTGAGCGGGGTTTCACCGGTCGATCCGGCCCCAAAGCAACTCATCCAATGGGGAGCAGATTGGGGACCTCTGGCGCTAACTGCTCAGCCCTGGCGCATGCTGAGCTCGAATTACGTTCATATCGGCCTTTTTCACATTGCTCTGAACATGTGGTGCTTGTGGAACCTGGGTTTTCTCGCCGAAGTGATTTTCGACCGCTGGACTTACATCCTTGCGTACACCGCATGTGGGATCGCGGGCAGCCTGGCGAGCCTGTGGTGGCACCCTCTCTCGGTAGGAGCGGGCGCGTCCGGGGCAATTTTTGGATTGGCGGGCGCGCTAATCGCGGCGTTGTATCTCGGGAAACTGCCCATTCCCAAAGAAGCGCTGAAGGGCACGCTTAAAAGCCTACTCACCTTCGCGGGCTACAACCTGGTGTTCGGCGCGGTGGGTCGCTTTATTGATAATTCCGCGCACATTGGCGGGCTGCTCATGGGACTGCTGATTGGGGCAGTAATGGCCCCGCACTTGATCAATCCCGACGAGCGAAATCGCTGGCGGGTGCTGATCTTCGGAGCCGTGATGCTCCTTCTTTTTGCCGGAACACAATACGTCAGGAAAGTAAATGCGCCTGCAATCCAACAAATCTGGCAAAACGCCGATCGCCCGCATAGCACCAGCGGGGACCAACCAGCCCAGACTGACCAGTAATTTATTCGGCCTGTTCTTCCTCGGGGTCGTCCAAGAAATTGGCCACAGTTCCCCGAATTGAATACGTGAATTTCTGATTGTTCACTGGTCCGAAAGTCACCCGAACCGGCTGTCGCTGCCACTCCGGCGTAGAGCAGGCCGCCCGGCCACTCTCATCGGGCGCAGAACCGAGTGTCTTTTTCAAAACTGTCTTACGCCTTCCCATCTGAACCACGATTGCAAACCAGTTCTTTCCATTCTCGGAAAACCCGCAATACGCTGCATAGTCGCGAAACCATGCCACGTTTGACGATGAGAGATCAAAATCCGGTAAGTTCAGTTGGGTGACCCGCCCGCTGACTCGATCCACCATCAGCCAGCCGCCAAGCTGCCAGATCCAGCGGACACTCTCTCCATTGTCCTGGGGCAGAGCATCGTTTATGCGAAACGCTCTCCGCACAACAAAGATCCGGTCAGTCACTTCATGGGGCACACCGACGGTGAATTCCTTTACTCGGCTATCTACAAAGAGCGCGCGCACTTTGAGGTCCGCCACTTCGTTCCTGTCGTTCATAACGCATTTCACGGATGTCCATTTCCCGAACGCGATCACGTGAGATTTCGCTGCCGCGAACGCAAATTGAGAGAACAGAAGCAGGAAAATTGGAAATTGAACACCCTTCTTCATATTTTCAGCCTAGACACGAGCGAGGGAGCAAAACAAGGTCAACCGACACACATCAAGGTTCCGGTTTCAAGGCGGGAATGAATTCAGGAATCTTTTGACAGCACCGATACTTATTGTTTACCTTCACTCACTTGATTTTTTGTACTGGTAAACCGACAATTCCTCCAAGGGTTAGATTGAACCTGGATGTTTCGATAGAATTGGCCTAGATTGACCGGAATGAACTTTTCTCACCGCTTTCGAGCAACGAATTCTCCGTTGTTTCAGTCTCACAAAGAAATGGGTGAGATTCTGGGGCGCAGGCGTCCTCCTCGGATCCTGGTCGTTGATGACAATCTGGACACGATGGAGTTGATGCAGGAGTTGCTCGGCAGCCGCGGCTACACGGTGGTGGCTGCCAGTAGCGCCGGCGAAGCTGAGTCAGAGATCCGCCGTGAGCACCCTGACCTGATCCTTTCCGACGTAATCATGCCGGGCAAATCCGGTTATGAGTTGTGCCGCGAGTTGAAAGAAAATCCTGCCACGCGATTGATCCCGTTCGTTTTGATTACCGGACTGAGCGATCGGCAGGATCGCCTGCAAGGCATCGAAGCCGGTGCGGACGACTTTTTGAACAAGCCCATTTACGCCGAGGAACTGTTCGCGCGAGTGAAGTCGCTGCTGAAGTTAAAGGAATTTACTGACGAACTGGAGACCGCCGAATCGGTCCTCTGCACACTAGGACGCAGCGTAGAAAGCCGCGATCCGTATACCGAAGGCCATTGCGAGCGCCTGGCACACAATGCTTCCGCATTGGGACGGCATTTGGGCCTGGATGAAGACGCCATTGTCGCCTTGAGGCGCGGCGGCTACCTTCATGATTTGGGCAAGATCTCCGTTCCTGATGAGATTCTGAAGAAGGGAACGAACCTTACGCCTGAGGAATGGACAATCATGAAGCAGCATCCGGTTACCGGGGAAAACATCTGCAAGCCCCTGAAATCGCTGCGGCCGGTGCTGCCGATTATTCGGAACCATCACGAGCATGCCGACGGCAGCGGGTATCCGGACGGGTTGCGGCGTCATGAGATTCCGCTACTTGCCCGTATTCTGCAGGTGGTTGATGTGTATGATGCGTTGCGCACCGCCCGGCCCTATAAGCCGGCGCTCACCCATGAAGAATCGGCGGTCACCATGCGTGAGGAGGCACGAGGTGGTTTATGGGACGAAGAGTTGGTAGTGGAATTCTTCGTGCTTCTGGAAAAATTACGGCAAGTCGCCTGATGGTTCACATCCCGCATAAAGCCTGTCCGTCCCCAGCTTTTGCCTTGCCGGCCGCTTTCCTCGAAACTCTTTGCATCGACACGAGTTCTATTGGTCAGACAGCATTCTGATGACAGACGCCCAATTGCCGCAATATAGCATTGTCATACCCGCCTACAACGAGGGGGAGCGAATCGGAAGTACGCTCGATCGCATTCTCAACTATAGCGACGATCGTGGTTGGAAGGTTGAGGTGCTGGTGGTAAACGATGGCTCTCGCGACAATACCGTCGAGATCGTTCGAGAGTGCGCGAAGAACAACCCCTGCTTGCGGCTCATCGAGAATCCCGGCAATCGAGGCAAAGGCTTCAGCGTGCGCAATGGCATGCTGAACGCCCGCGGGAAGATCCTGCTCTTCACCGATGCGGACTTGTCCTCCCCGATTCAGGAAGCCGACAAGCTATTTTCCGCTATCCGGGACGGCGCTGACATCGCAATCGGCTCGCGCTGGATGAATGTTCAGCTTCAGCGCCGGCGCCAGCCTCTGCATCGCCAGCTTTTTGGCCGAGCGTTTAATCTTATGCTCCGGCTGGCTCTCGGGCTGCGTTTCAAGGACACCCAGTGTGGTTTCAAAGCGTTTACAGCCAGCGCCGCAAAAGCTATCTTTCCCTTGCAGCACATCGAGCGCTGGGGATTTGATCCCGAGATCTTGTACCTTGCGCGACGGTTTCACTTCAAAGTGGCCGAGGTACCAGTTCTGTGGTCGCACCGCGAAGGAACCCAGATTCATCCGCTGCGCGATGGCATTCGCATGGTCGGTGAAGTGATGCGCGTCCGCTGGAACGCCATGGCGGGCCGATACCCAATTCCTTTACACTCACGAAGCAGCTTTGTAAGCGAACGCTAATTGCTGTACCAGCACTCCTCGGCCATCCACCATGGCGATCGACATCGTGCGCGCGCAACGGTCACATAGCCAGAAGAACTCAATCCGGCTCGGCCCTTTGCCGCCCGCGAAGTTCCCAGGGCGAGGTGCGCGCTTTTCCGCTCGGAAAAGCTTGCCTTCATGTAAGTAGAGGAACGGCCGGGAACACGCCGGGTTGAAGCACTTGTGAACCACGTTTACAGCCTGAACGGAAGTTATCGTGTAATTTTACTCCCAATGTGGAGAGACCCAGCTTTCAAATTTTGCCGAATCTAACTGACGGCTTGGCGCCTTGCAGCATGGCGGAGGATCTCAGAGCGAATTCTGGTTCCCATTTCCACCGTGCTGAGGGACTTCTCGCCAACCCTCGCCAGGTCGCCCGTCCGGCTACCTGCAGAAAGAGCGCTGCGGACAGCACCCTCGACCACAGCTGCCTCCTGCTCGAGTTGAAAGGAATGCCGCAACATGAGAGCTACCGAGAGGATCGCTCCGATCGGATTCGCTCTTCCCTTCCCGGCAAGGTCGGGAGCGGAGCCATGAACCGGTTCATAAAGATTGACCTTCCCCCCCACGCTTGCAGATGCCAGGATTCCCAACGATCCGACAACACCGCCGGCCTGATCGGAAAGGATGTCGCCAAACATGTTCTCCGTAAGAATCACGTCAAACTGCGCGGGCCGTGCCACCAATGCCATCGCGGCCGAGTCCACGTAGGAATGATCGAGGCGCACATCGGGATATTCCTTGCCCACACGGGTCACGACCTCTCGCCACAAACGGGAACAGTCGAGAACGTTGGCCTTGTCAACGGATGTGACGTGCTTACGTCGGGATCGCGCCAGGTCAAATCCAACCCGGGCAATACGTTCAATTTCATCCTCGCCATAGGACATGGTGTCAACGGCGAGTCGCTGACCTGGCTCTCCGCTTGTCGAACGAGGCTTACCAAAATAAATACCTCCGAGCAGCTCGCGAACCACCAGAAGGTCGGTACCGCGGACAGTTTCTTCGCGCAGAGGAGAACATTGCTCCAGCCCCGGATAACAAACCGCCGGTCTTAAATTGGCAAACACCCCCAACTCGGAACGCAGGCGCAGCAGTCCACTCTCCGGGCGAAGATGCTTTGGAACATCATCAAACGCGGGGCCGCCAACGGCGCCCAGCAACACCGCGTGGGCGCTCAGGCATGTGTTGAGAGTATCAGCGGGAAGCGGATCGTTCGCTCTATCCAGTCCGGCGCCGCCGATCGGCTTTTCCGTCACAGACAGCGTGTGACCAAACACCTCACACACCGCATCAAGAGCCGCGACGGCTTCCGCAGTGACCTCAGGTCCGACCCCATCTCCGGGCAAAACCGCAATGTTCAGATACATGGGCCTATGTTAACTGCAAGCTGCGCCTACACGCCCCATAGATAATCTTCTTCTCCGCCGGGCTCGATCGGGCGCAGCGGAGGAATTGTGATTGCTTCCTCTATACGGGTGCTGGAGATCTTTCGCTCCCGGGACTTCCCCGCCCTCACGCTTGTAACCTGCACCGGCACTCTCTTCACAGGCCGGCCTGTATGGCTCACCCCTGTTATCAAATGCAACAGATGATGGTCCTCTACCTGCTTGATCTCGTCGGCCAGGACTACGAACTTACGGTAGATTTCATCCAGTTCGCGGCGATCCAGAATATGGCCTAACTGTTCGCAACGAATGCCCAGGGCATGACGACCGGAGTGTTTCCCGAGCACCAGTGTGGAATCCGGAACTCCCACTGACTGCGGGGTCATGATTTCATACGTCAGTGGGTTCTTCAGAACTCCATCCTGGTGGATGCCGGCTTCGTGCGCAAACGCATTGCGGCCAATGATTGCCTTGTTGGGCTGAACACCCACGCCCGTGATCTCGCTCAGCAACTGGCTGCTTGGGTAAAGCAACTCCGAATTCACCCCGGTGTGGTAAGGATAACGGTCTGGACGAACCCGAAATGCCATTACGATCTCTTCCAACGATGCATTCCCGGCGCGTTCGCCAATGCCATTGATCGTGCACTCAACCTGGCGCGCGCCCGCGGCGATTGCGGCTAGTGTGTTCGCGACCGCCAGCCCCAGATCATTGTGACAGTGGGTTGAAATGGTGACATTCTCGGCATTCCTGACGGTTCGCCGGATGCGGGCGATCAGTTCGGCGTATTCGGCCGGCATGCTGTAGCCCACCGTGTCGGGAATGTTCAGCGTGGTGGCGCCCGCCCCCACCACGGCCTCCAGCACTTCACACAAGAAGTCGGGATCGCTGCGGGTCGCGTCTTCCGGAGAGAACTCGATATCAGCGCACAATGCCTTGGCAAAGGCTACTGCATCGCGCGCTTGCTCAAGGCAAACTTGCCGTGAAATTCTCAACTTATATTTCAGGTGGATGTCGGAGGTCGCCAGAAATATATGGATGCGCGGACGCCGCGCACTCCGTAACGCTTGCCAGGCGCGCTCGATGTCCGGTTTACAGGCTCGCGCCAAGGCGGCCACGATCGGCCGCTGGATCATTGCGGAAATGGCTTGCACCGCCTCGAAGTCGCCCTCGGACGCGATGGGGAATCCCGCCTCAATCACATCCACTCCCAGCTGGTCCAGACGTTGGGCCATGCGCAGCTTTTCCTTCGTGTTCATGCTGCACCCGGGCGACTGCTCGCCGTCCCGCAAGGTGGTATCGAAAATTGTGATGCGCGCTGGTGGCATTGCCGAACACCTCCGCTGATGGTCCGGTTATGCTAAGGTGGCCAAGCGTAGAAGCAAAGCTTATAATCCTGTCCTCATCATTAGAATATATGAACGACATAAGCGGCGCTGATGCTTCGTTCAGTTTTGCTTGAGGGAAGAGCATGGACCTGTCGCAACTGGAAGTGTTCCTGGCGGTGGCGCGCGAGCGAAAGTTCTCGCGTGCAGCGGAGAAACTGTTCCGCACCCAATCGGCCGTCAGCCAATCGATCCGCAAGCTGGAACATGACATCGGTGAACCGCTCTTCGACCGCTCGTCGCGCGACGGGCAATTGACCGACGCTGGACGCGTGCTCCAGGAATATGCCGAGCGTATGGTGAACCTGCGCGCCGACGCACAGGCGGCCTTGGTGGAACTCCGGGAGTTGCACAAGGGAAAACTGGCGATTGCAGCCAACGAATTCACCGCCCTGTACCTGTTGCCCGTGCTCGGCCAATTTCGCCGCCTGCACCCGATGATCAAGATCACCGTTCAACGCGCACTGGGAAGTCACATTCCGGACGATGTCTTGCGCCACAACTGCGAACTTGGAGTGCTCTCCTACGATCCCCAGGATTCGAAGCTGCATTCCATCGTGGTCTACGAGGACGAGTTGATCTTTGTGGTTCCTCCGCAGCATCCGCTGGCCAGTGCGCGGCAGGTAAGCATTCGCCAACTCGGCGCGGAGTCATTTGTCGCGCACATCGTATCGTCACCCTATCGTGAGAAAGTGATCCAGGCTTTCAAGCGCCACAAGACGCCCCTCAACATGGAGATCGAGTTGCCAACCTTGCAGGCGATCAAGCGCTTTGTGGCGATGGGAAATGGAGTAGCGCTGGTGCCGGAAATCAGCGTGGAAAATGAATTGTTGCGTGGAGAACTGGTGAACGTCCCGGTCCGTGAACTGAAACTGCATCGCAAACTGCGGATGATCTACCGCAAGTCGGCCGCCCTGTCGCACGCCTCTCGCGCATTTTTAAAAGTAGCCGAAGCCACCGCCGAACAACGTGCCGGACGTTATCGTTTCCAGCGCGAGCACTGACCTACGCGGCGTGGGCGCCAAGGGCCAGCACTGCGTGATCGAGAGAGGCGTCCACTTGGATCACCGAAACCAGGTTCGTCAGTTCGAGCAATTCCCGGATGTGCGCGCGCGGCCCGGCCATGCGGACTGAACAATTCGCAGCCCGCGCCCACATCAGAATCACAGCCAACTCACCCAACGCGGTTGGATCAATGCGATCGACTCCGCTGAACTCCAGAACCAGCTGTTGGGTAGTGGGCAAAAGCTCGGCGACTTTCTCCATCAACGCCGCCGCATCCTCGCGGTAAGCCATGCGCCCCTTGCAGTGCAACACTACAACCCCTTCCCGAGCGCTCACTTCGAAATTCAACTTCACTTCATCTCCTCACCGGCCAGGAGTCAGCCAGACGGGCTCGTAGGCCAACCTGTTCTGAAAGAAATTAAGTTTTGACGGAACGTTGTCACCATCATACAGAGTTGACGGCCAGAGTTGATTGCAGATCTGTGAAAAGCGCATTAAAAGTTTTGATACCGCCATAAGCAGGGCGACGGATTTCCAGGAACAAACTGCAAACTCGAAGCATCCAAACCGTCAAACGCATTCCATTTATGTTGGAGGATTGTTTTCCATGCGCAAACTCGCGTTGGTTCTGCTCGCATCGTTTTTTCTGACCGGCGTCGCCCTTGCACAATTGCCCGGCGGCAAGATTTTCTTCGGATACTCCTATGCCAACGCTGCGCTGGCAGCGAACTCCAATACGAATCTGAACGGCTGGAATGGTTCATTAGAAGGCAAGATTTTCCCCTATGTCGGCATTGTGGCGGACATTGGGGGATACTACGGTTCGCAGACGGTAAATGTGCCGATCCCCGTCAGCGCAAGCGGCAGCGTCTATACCGTGATGTTCGGTCCACAAGTGTCATTTTCCGTAGGGAAGGTAACGCCTTTTGCCCATGGGCTGTTTGGAGTCGGGCACGCCAGCGCAAGCTCGCAAGCCTTCTCCAACTCCGATACGTCATTCGCGACAGCGCTTGGCGGTGGCTTCGACTACAAATTAATTCCGGCGGTCGCGTGGCGCTTCCAGGGCGATTATCTGCAAACGAGGTTCTTCAGCAGCACACAGGACAACTTTCGGTTTTCCACCGGAATTGTGCTGCACTTCTAGCGCTAGTTAGCTGGTTTTCTGGGCGGGAGGAACATATTCCGGAGGCGGCGCCGCACCCTCCCCGAAAAAGAATTGCTCCATCTGCTTGAGGATGACTTCCTGATCTTCCTTGCGCGCCGGGTTCAGACGATACTCGTTGAGCAACATTTTGCAGAAGTCCATCCACATGTTCCAGGCTTGCTGGGACACGTTGTCATACACTCTCTGGCCCAGCGGATTGTCGAAGGGCGGCTCGTCCAACCCCGGCAGTTCCTGATGAAGCTTGACGCAGAAAACTTTGTGCTCAGCCATATTCCTCCACAATGAAAGAAAATTATCTCACACGGGATGGAACAATCCCTGGAGCACAAAATGAATCGAGCCTGCCGAAGCAGGCTCGAGTTCAGCATTTGTCAGGCTAGCGCTGCGGCGGAGTCTGAGGTGAATTGGTATCTGGCGGCGGAGTCGTCGTTCCGTTTGGATTCGTCGTGCTGGCGGGTGCAGTCGTATTTGGGGTAGTGGTGCCGGCGTTGGGAGTGGTGGTGCCGGTATTCGGTACCGGAGTCGATCCTGGAACAGGCGTCGTAGTTGCTCCGGGCGTCGTTTGAGGAGTGGTAGCAGTGCCTGGAGTGGTTTGCGGCGATGTCGCCGTACCCGGCGTCGTACCAGGTGTCGTGCCAGTGCTGGGAGTGCTCATGCCAGGAGTCGGCTGTGCTCCGTTAGGCGTTCCCGGAGTCGTGCTCGTCCCCGGAGTCGCCTGTGCGCCGGTGGACCCGGTTGTGCCCGTGGTACCAGTCTGCCCCGCTGCAGAGCCCGTAGTGCCCGCTGAGCCTGTACCGGCTTGTGCCATCAGGATCTCGGAACCGGAATTCAGCCTCGACGTAGGTCCGTTTCCAGGAGACGCAGTATTCTTGCAGTGATCGGCAATTTTCGTCACATTCGTGACCTGATATACGTTCCCGCTGGTCGCCGCTGCTCCCTGCGCATTCTGGCTCGGAGTGGGAGTCGCCGTAGTGCTGGAAGTACTGGAGCTGCCCATCGTCGACGAGGCGCTGGTGGACGCGCTGCCGCTCGCGGGCTGTCCCGTTACTTGAACTTCTTCACCGACATGAGGTCCGAGATGCTCGATGTTTCCCGTCAGCGTGTAGGTCGCGCCGGTTTGCGAATCGGTCACTGTGTATTCGCCGCGCGCCGGAGATCCACTTAAACATCCGGTGATCGAGTTCGAAGATCCGTTTGCGGTGCCGGGCGTGGTGCCCATCTGACCTGCTGGCGCCCCTGTTTGATCCGAAGGATTAGAGCCAGTCGCCGGCGAAGTAGTTCCCGTCTGACCAGTTGGGGCGGTGCCCGTCTGCCCGGTAGGGCTGGTTCCCGTTGAGGTGCCGGTTTGATCAGAAGGATTGGTGCCGGTGGCCGGGGAAGTGGATGTTGTACCGGTCTGTGAGCTGGAGCCCGATCCAGACTGGCTGCTCGAGTACGTGCCGCTGCCTGTCTGAGAAGAAGAAGTGCTGCTGGAACTTGTGTCCTGCGCTACAACCCAAGTCGCTCCCAGCAGCAACAGCGATAAAACAGTAGCTTTCGATTTCATGGTTGCTGCAAGCCTCCGAGGGAAATCAATCACTTTCGCAGTCTAGGCAGAGTGTTTCAAGGCAGCTATCCGGTAGAGGCTTTAAGTTCAGAGTGAGCTTTCGGTACGGCGAATTTGCCCGCGAAGAAGAATTAATTACGCGAATCCGCTACTCAGGACAACTTCAGAAGGTAAGATGCTGGTGGGCCTCTCAGGATTCGAACCTGAAACCAACAGATTATGAGTCTGCTGCTCTAACCGTTGAGCTAGAGGCCCCGGCCATTCCGATTGTAGCGGGTATTTTGACCTGCGTCAGGCTACTGCGAGGCAGAGGGGGCCCGCCAACCTTTGCTGCCTGGTGCCCATTCCCTGGTCCTAATGTGTCACCTGTTTGTTGTAAGTTTGTAAAAGGTTTGAAATTTCGCGCCGGCGCTTGACAGCGTGATAAGGCCCCCTCATAATTCCCGACCGCGCTACTCAGTTCGGCTTGGGATTATGGTACCTGGACGAACTTCGGCCCCAGGTTAAGACCGTTTCGCCTCCGCGGCAAAGATGACATCCCGTCTTGATGCCGTGCGCGTCCTCCACCTCGTATCCCGGCCCCGAACCCGCTCTCGTGCTTCACGCCTTGGCGTGATAAACGATGTCTTTGGCCGATTGCCTTCGAAGGAGGTTGTTCCCGCATGTCTCCCGAAATTTTCAAGTTGCGTCGCCATCTCGATGAGTTGGTGGATTCGGTCCGATCGCAACCCAGGCGCGATGGATTCAGCCGCAGAAATTTTCTTAAAGGAGGGGCGCTCGCCGGCGCTGCCGCCTCTGCTCTTGCCGGCGGCACCGGCCTGCTCTCCCTTCCTTCAAGCGCGGAGATCTCTTCCGCGACCAGCGTTCCGACATTTCTCAACGAAGTCAGCATCGCGGAACTGCAGCAGATGATGACCAACGGCAGCCTGACTTCGGTGCAGTTGGTCACTTACTACTTGGTTCGCATCCAGAAACTCGACCAGAGCGGCCCCTTCGTGAATTCCGTCATCGAGGTGAATCCCGACGCCATTGCCATCGCTCGGAGTCTCGACGAAGAACGGCGCAAGGGACACGTTCGCGGCCCTCTACACGGCATCCCCGTTCTACTCAAAGCCAACATTGACACCGCCGACAAGATGCAGACCACGGCGGGTTCCTACGCCTTGGTCGGAACCCCTGCTCCGATGGATGCGACCGTCGCCGCAAACCTGCGCCTCGCCGGCGCGGTGATCCTGGGCAAGACCAATCTCAGCGAGTGGGCAAACTTCCGCGCCTCCTACTCTTCCAGCGGATGGTCCGGCATCGGCGGACAGTGCAACAACCCGTATTCGATCAACCGCAATCCCTGCGGCTCGAGTTCCGGATCGGGCGCCGCCAGCGCCGCGAACTTCACCGCCGGTTCGCTTGGCACCGAGACTGACGGAAGCATCATCTGCCCAGCAAACAACAACGGGGTGGTCGGCATTAAGCCCACCGTGGGACTGACCAGCCGCGCCGGCGTGGTTCCCATCTCCGAGCATCAGGACTCTGTCGGCCCACACGGCCGGTCGGTGGCCGATGCCGCGGCTGTCCTGGGAGCGATTGCCAGCACGGTTCCCGACCCACGCGATCCGTACACCGCAACCAACCGCGATAAGGTCTACTCTGACTACACGCAGTTCCTCAACGAAAACGGATTGAAGGGCGCGCGGATCGGGGTCACGCGGAATGGGACCACTGGGTTCGACCCCAAAGTTGACGCGATCTACGACACTGCGGTCCAGGCCATGAAAGATGCCGGCGCGATCATCGTTGATCCCGCCGACATTCCTGATATCAACGATATCTATGCCGGGCCCGAATTTGCGGTCCTGCTTTTTGATTTCAAGGTGGACCTCGAGGCCTACCTGAAAGGGCGGGTCGGCGTTCCCATCAAGAACCTTGCTGACGCGATCGCCTTCAACAACACGCATGCCAACCTGGAGCTGAGGTTCTTCGACCAATTGCTATTCGAGCTCTCCCAGGCGATCGATGTCACCGACCCGAACATCATCGCGCAGCAGATGGCCGACGTCGAAACCGATCACCAGCTTGGTGGCGTCCTGGGTATTGATGCCGCACTGCAGCAGTTCGGAGTGGATGCTCTGGTGGCTCCCAGCGGCGCTGCGGCCTGGACCACCGATCTGGTCAACGGCGATCACTTCCTGTTCGGCAACACGACGCCGGCTGCCATCGCAGGCTATCCGATGATCAACGTGCCGATGGGAACCGAGTTCGACTTGCCAGTCGGCATCAGCTTCATTGGGACGGCGTTCAGCGAGCCTACTCTCATCAAGCTGGCCTCTGGATTCGAACATGTCACCAAAGCCCGGAGACAACCGAAGTTCCTGGGCAAGCTCCCGTTCGACTCGGGTAACTGCAATACCGGGACCGGAGATTCGTCTCAAACCACTAGCACGACCATAAAGAGCAGTTCCAAACCGAAAGTTGACATCAGAAAGATGCGACCGAAGATGATGTAACCAAGGTCCTTTCCGCGATATAATCCGCGCGCATCGGAGGCCCTGAGCCGATGCGCGCGGATACTTCTCCTGCTCTCTTTCCGGTCAAAGCCTGACCGTTAAGGCCGGCGAACCGCCGCCCTTTGCATGCAACCTCTTGCAATTTGACGCGGTTTGGAGCTGGGAACATAATTACCGCCATTACGGCCCTGCTCGATGCTCCCGTGGAGGCTCTGATGTCTTTCTCTCGGTTTTGTCTAAATGCTTTGTTGGTTATAACCTGCGTTACCTCCTGCCTCGCGCAACGGCAGACCAGCGTCGGCCAGCTAAACTTAACGTTCACGACGATCGACGTTCCTGGGGCGCTCTACACGAACGTTTCCGGCATCAACAAAGCGGGGGATTTGGTCGGAAGTTACGGGCAGAACACGAGTAATGACTCGCACGGCTTTGTATACAGCAATGGAGTCTTCAAGTTCTTTGACTATCCCGGCCAGACCGTCACCGTGCCCACCAGTATTAATGATTTCGGCCGCATCGTTGGTTTCTTCGTACAAAACCCCATCATCGGCTTTCTCTTTGACGGAAATACCTTTACATCACTCCAGGATGGCACGGATAGCGCAACATTTTGCGAAGGAATTAACAATGCCGGTGTGATGGTGGGAGGTGCGGGCACGATTTATACGACAACTGGATTTGAATTGCGTCGAGGCGTTTACCTGCCGATCAATTTTCCAGGAGAGTACCTGTACGGCGTCGCCAACGGTATCAACAATCTCGGCCAGGTTGTGGGATATACCATCAGCGGAACCTACCAGAATGGGTTCATACTGACCAATGGAAAGTTCCGCAATATCAATTTCCCGGGCGCGCTCGAAACCGATGCGCTGGGCATAAACGATAAGGGTGTGGTGGTGGGGTGGTACAACCCAAGCAGCCAATCAGACTACGCCTTTATCTTAATCAACGGCAGATACATCTCTTTTAGCTATCCGGGAGCGGTCGCTACATTTGCCACTGGAATCAATACATCCGGACAAATTGTCGGGCAGTATACCTTCGATTACAGTACCTATCACGGCTTCGTGACCAATCCGCTAAATTTCGATAAGCCGGAGTAGTCAAGACTGTCCAGCAGGCGGCTCGATCCTAACCGCCTGCTCACAGTTGAGGAGTTATTGTTGGTTCCAGCCCTGCACAAAAGCTGACCCGCCATTCTGGATGGTTTTTGTGAAGAAGGTGACGAGCAAATTAGCCACTTTTTGCTCGCCTCCCCATGCTGGATGTGTGAAGTCTCCCCAATAATCCAACTGATCCATTGTATCCCCGTACCGCACGTCGCGTTGGATTCCATTGTTGCATTGTGTCTCGTGCTGCCCGTTGCACCAGACAACTCCATCACTTCGTCCGGTATCACCGTCAGTCCATAAATACGGGCCCCAATCAAACCATGGCGCGTGATTTGTATCCACCAACCCGGAATACGCATCAGGATTCGAATCGATCTGAGCCACAATGAGTCGTTGCACTGTAAACCCGAGCTCATATGAACCCTATCGTAATTGCATTCAGGATCAGGCTGCACGTTGACGTATGGCGATGGGAACGGGCACGAATGTGTGGAGAAGTATCCGGCAGGGTCAGTTCGACAGAGTCTGAGCCCCCCAGGCCCCATCAAACGCCACGACGCTCGCCCCCAATAAATGCTTAGTGGGATGGTAAACCTTGATAGAGGAACGACTGCTGCACTGTCGGATCCCCAACGACTTGGTTCCATGGAGTCTGTCCCGACGTGCTGGGATTCGGACAACTGGTCGCACATGGCTGCCCAACCAGCAGATTCGGGTCAGGGTTATCACCGCCCTGCCAGATATCTTCGTTCCCTCCGCACACTTCGATGTCACAGTTAGAAAACCCCAGAAACAGGAACACGATCTTGCCATTGGGCGATGGATTTCCGTTTTGATCGAGAGGCTGCACGGAGGGGTACGCTCCTAAGTTGATGCCAGGCGTTGCGTGGGCTGCCGCATTTCCAAACATCTCGGAATTCCCGTACGTGCCGTACAGGCTGATGATGTTGTGGTTCGGGTCCCCGTAGTCTTGCTTGTTACCATCCATCAGTGGGATGTTGTGGGTAGTCCAAGGCGTTCCACTAGTAGGACACGAGTTCACATTAGCAAAGTCAAGCGCTTCGATGGCACATGGCACCTGAGCCGAGACGCTGACGGCGCAAAGGACCGTGCCAAGAAGACACAAAATCAGTGTGTGCTTCACAGACTTCCTCCTTGTGGTGATTGCGAACGAGCGGATCGACGCTATGGGCGCAGTTCGTTCGCCAAGCTCGCCCGAGCGGGAAGGTACAAAGAGAGCGAGGGCCGTACTTCCAACTACTGGGGCGGTAAGTTACATCGAGTATAAGTTGCGAATACTGCCGAGAAAAATCTTGAATTGATATTCATGTACCTAGACAGTCGTATCCCGGCGACAAATGAGCAAAGGCAGGTAAACCGTAAGTCTGCTGCTCTGAATAGTTAGTCAGCAGGTGGGCTGCGCTTCCATCCAGCCTTCGGCGCGGGCTTTTTCGACCAGCCATTGCTGTAAGTCCTGCTGAAGCGCAGGATGAATTTCAACGATACTGAGTCCGGCAAGCCCGTCAGGCCCGGTCCAAGCCAATTTGGCTTTCGCTTCGATGGTGATG
This sequence comes from Terriglobales bacterium, assembly GCA_035652095.1. GTDB lineage: Bacteria > Acidobacteriota > Terriglobia > Terriglobales > Acidobacteriaceae > DASREM01. Next base: position 53,414 of record DASREM010000014.1, read on the forward strand.
GTTGAGTCCGGCGGGTTGAACGATAACTCAATGGTTGAACTGGTCAGTGGAACCGGACTCTTCAGGGCGAGTCCGCCGGAACTGATATTTACGCTCCTCGCTTCCACCTGTTGTCCATCGAATTGAAGCTGGATCGGAATGTCCGCCGTAACCCGGAAGTAGCGCTGCTGCCGGGCATCAATCACTCCGAGCGCGCCGTTGGCTCCCGTTCCCTGGTCTTCCTTTTTGTACTTGAGCAATTTTCGGCGCAGGGTGCGACAAGAAATACCAAGCTGTTGCGCGGCCTTCACCTGGTTCCCAGTACGCGCCAGCGCCTGGAAGATCATTTGTTTTTCCATCTCTTCCAAATTTCCGGCAAAGCTCGCGCCCGGCGCCGGTTCGGAGAACCCACAGACTGCCGGAGGAAGATCGCTGGGACGGATTTCGTGTACGCCAGACTTCACGTGCATCGCGGCTTTGAAGACCACGTTTTTCAGTTCCCGCACGTTACCCGGCCAGTCGTAACGAAGCAGGGCTTCCAAGGCATCGGAACTGAAGCGCAGGGCCGGCGCATGTTGGGAGAGAAAGTGCTCGGCAAGCACGGCGATCTCGTCGCGCCGCTCGCGCAACGGCGGCACTTGGAGCTGAAACTGCGCCAGGCGATGAAATAAATCGCGGCGAAACCTTCCGGCGTGCACTTCGTCTTCCAGATTTCGATTGGTGGCGGCGATGACGCGAACGCTCACGCTGACTTTGCGGCTGCCGCCGAGCCGGTAATAAGCGACCCCGTCCAGAACGCGCAGCAGCTTGGCCTGAACCTTGGCGTCGAGTTCGCCGACCTCGTCCAGCAACAGCGTCCCTTGATCGGCCAACTCGAACAGGCCGGGCTTGGTGCCATCGGCGCCGCTGAACGCTCCCTTGTCATATCCGAAAAGCTCACTTTCTACCAGGTGTTCGGGAAGCGCCGCGCAGTTCACGTCCACGAAGGCTTTGTGGCAGCGCAGGGAATGATGGTGGATTGCTTTAGCAACCATCTCCTTGCCGGATCCGGTTTCGCCGACAATCAGGACCGCGGCATCGTGCCGGGCAACGCGCTCCACCATCGCCATGAGCCTTTGCATGACTTCGCTTCGAACCACGGGCGTGGTTCCGTCAGGCATTTGCATGGGCGTGCCGTCCATGATCAGGTCTCCGGGCAGGAGCCGGTTCGAGGGGGAATGGGACACAAACACAACTCGCCCTGCGGAATCTTTACACGGGGTGGAAGCGCTTGAAAGTTACTTCGGTAAGCGGGCGGAAACACGCAGAAACATAAGGAGGGGACCTACAACAGGCATTACGGGAACGCCATCGTACGCGCAACCCACAAGCGGAGTCTGTGGTCGAATCATTAACAGCTTCGCCGCCCGGGCCTGCCTGTTAAATCCGAGGCCATGCTCGCAGAACTGGCGCCGCTTTATGAATTGCTGGACTGGACTTTGTTCCGTAACCAATTCAGTCAACGTTTTAGCTGCCCCATACCGCGGACGCGCTGCAACTGATCGCCAGCAACACCAGCGTCGCTGGAATCAGGACTGCATAAGCCACTGCTTTAAGCTTCTTACTCATTGTGCTTCTCCCCTTTTATCAAATCGAAACAACTAAACAACTATTCCCCATCAGGATCGCCGTCATCATCAATGCTCAAGGCGTCGCTGCCCGAGGATGTCCCGCTGAGATTGCTACCCCACACAACTGAACTGCCCCAAACTACGCTGAACCCGTCGCAACCGCTGTTGCCCCAGACCACTGAACTGCCCCAGACCACCGACTCGCTGCTTAGTTGCATGTTGCCCCAAACCACCGAGTTGCCCCAGACCACAGAATTGTTAAACACCGAGGATGTTCCATTCACCAGGATGACATTCCCCTGCGAATCCTGACTCCCCGTGGGAGATAATGCTTTTCCCTGAACCGGGTCCTGGTTGCTCAGGGCTGCTGGAATGTTTATGTAACCAGCGCCCACCGAAAAGACGTCGTATTGCAATGTGGTCGCCACGCTGTTGATGACCAGGGTTGTGGATTGTGGAAAGGTCTTGTCCGCGGTTTTCATCAACCGGGCCTTGATCACGTCGGGCGAGAGCGCTGGGTTGACGTCGAGCATCAAGGCCGCTGCACCGCTCACCACGGGAGTGGCCATGCTGGTCCCGCTCAGCCGGAAATAGTAGCGCGGAGAATAAATCGGAGCACCATAAGTTGACGGCAACACCACATTCAGGGGGGCGGAATTCGCCAGGGTGCTGTTCGGCACCAGCAGCGAGGCAACGCGATTCCCGGGCGCAACCACATCGGGTTTCACAACATGGTCCAGCAGAGACGGTCCTTTGGAGCTGTAGCTGGCGAGCACGTCGTCAGCTTTCGTCGCGGTGCTCATTGTGTTCATCGCTCCCACCGTGATCACGGAGGGATCATTGCCCGGGGCCGCAATCATGGAATACCCCTGGGTTCCATAATCGTTGTTGCGGCCTTGATTCCCCGCCGCGACCACGACCACGATGCCGGCATTCCAGGCCGCTTCCACAGCCTGGCAGAGCGGGTCCTGGGTGTAGCTCTCATACACAGGGCGACCAAGCGAGAGATTGATGACGCGAATGCCATACGTATTTTTCAGGGCGATGGCGCGCTGAAGGGCCGCAATGACATACGAATCCTGGCCCGATCCGTTCGCATCGAGCACCTTCAGGTTCACCAGCTTGACGTTTGGCGCAACCCCATAGATTCGTCGCGAATTGGTCGGACCACCCGAGGCCTGCCCGTTTCCGGCGATGATCCCGGCCACGTGAGTTCCATGACCGAAGTGGTCAAGCGTGTCGGAACCAGGAATAAAACTTTGGCTGTACACCACGCGCGATTGACCCGTCGCGGGATCGTGCAGATCGGGATGATCCGAGATGCCGCTGTCGATGACGGCTACCGTGACTCCGGTTCCGTCATAACCGTAGCTTTGGGCGACATCCGCGCCCACGGTGGCTTCCGTGTAATCGGCCGCGCCACTCAGTTGCCGATCCGGAGAAATGTAAGTGACCTCTGTGTCTTGTGATAAAGCTTCCAGGCGGCTAACAGGTACCTTGAAGACGCCGGCGCGAATCGCATCGAACTGCTGGGAACGCACTGCGCCAAGGCGGCCGAACTGCTGCAGTCTCGCCGCGGCCGGCTTGTGCTTAAACTGCACAATTACCTGCACCGAAGTGTTCGCGTTGCGTGATTGTTTGGCCTGAGTAAGCAAAGACTTCAGTTCCGGAGAGATGACGGAATGGCTCCTCGCACTCCGGGATTCGTCCTCAAAGCTCCGTTGCAATGGCTTCTGCCCATAGGACGCTAGTGTTCCCAGACTTAGAAAGAACAGCATCGCAGCCAGGCGGCAGCGCCTCCCCGCAGTGCTGGAGGCCCGTCGGCCGACTTCGACTACCGTAGTCATCGCTAGTCTCCCTCGAAACCCAGCTTCTTTGGGGAAGAAGTCCGTGGATGGGAATGCAGGCCAGTTGCCTTCCTCTCACAGACAGCTAATCCACTGAATTCAGGAGAGTTCTTTCCACGAATGGAGCTCTGTCATCCGGACAGGATGTCCTGACGCGCCGAGCCACGTAATCGCAGCAAGTTGCCCTAGCGCGTGCGCAATGTGTTACATAGCCTCGTGGGACAGGCACTGGACAGAATGTCCCAAAAGAGTGACTTTCCTTCTTCCTTCGTGCCCCTTTCCAGTGCAGTTTTCAGGCATTACCAAAGTTTGCTTAGATAGCCGTAAGTTGTTGTTGAGAATAGTCTTACCTGATATCACTAAACTCTGATCACCACCCCCCACCAACTTCAGCACGGGTAAGGAGTAAGGCGCCCTGCATGGCCGGTCGTTCGCAATCTTGGAAAGAACTTAACGCCGGCGCCAAGGTGTTCATCAGCCTGGTCGTCCTGTTAGGTATGAGTGTCCTGCTGCTGGGAGCGCTGCGGCCAACCAGCAACAACATCGCAAAATTTATCTGTTATCTGCTGGTGGCGGTGCTGGCATCCCGTTTGAAAGTGAACCTGCCAGGAATCACCGGCACCATGTCGGTGAATTTTCTATTCATTCTTCTTGGCCTGCTTGAACTGAGTTTCGCCGAGACCTTGGTTTTAGGAACCGCGGCCATCCTGGTCCAGTGCGTGTACCGCGATCGGCCCAGTGCGCTGCAAGTGACTTTCAACGTTTGCGCGAGCGCTCTTGCCATTGCCGCTGCATATTCGATCTTCCACCTCACCTTGTTTCATTGGGGCGTTGACAGTCATCACCTGCTCTTGGTGGTAGCCGCCGTCACTTACTTTGTCGCCAATACCGGCTCAATTGCGATTGTCATCTCTCTCACCGAGAACAAGCCCATCCGGAAGGTTTGGGTCGAATGTTATTTCTGGTCATTCCCTTACTACCTTGTGGGGGCTGGCATTGCAGGGGGCATCAACTGGTTCAACAGCAAGTTTGATTGGGAAACTTCGCTTCTGGCTGTGCCGATGGTGTACCTGATTTACCGCTCGTATCGGCTCTACCTCGGCAAACTGGAAGACGAAAAGCGGCACGTCGAGGAGATGGCGGATTTGCACCTCCGCACCATCGAAGCCCTCGCCCTCGCGATCGAGGCCAAGGACCACACCACGCACGATCATCTGCAGCGGGTTCGCGTTTACGCCATCGAAGTTGCAAAGGACCTTGGCGTAACCCAGGCAGAGATGGAGGCGCTGCATGCGGGTGCCCTTCTGCATGACATCGGGAAACTCGCGGTCCCCGAACACATCATTTCTAAACCTGGACGGCTTACTCCAGAAGAATTCGAGAAGATGAAAATCCATCCCGTGGTGGGAGCCGAGATCCTGGAGCGTGTCCGTTTCCCGTATCCAGTGGTCCCCATCGTGCGTGCCCACCACGAGCGGTGGGACGGTTCGGGATATCCCTTTGGCTTGCGCGGGGACGAGATCCCCATCGGAGCCCGTATTCTGTCGGCCGTCGATTACCTGGATGCGCTGGCTTCCGATCGGCAATACCGTCGCGCCCTGCCCCTGGAAGAAGTAATGAGGCGGCTGGCGGAAGAATCCGGACGCGCGTTCGATCCGAAAGTCGTCTCCATTCTTCAGAAGCGCTATCGCGACCTGGAAAAGATTGTTCAGGCCCAGTTCACACCCGGCGAGGAACTGAAACTCTCCACCGAGATAAAAGTGGAGCGCGGAAGCGCGCCCGACGCCGGGTTTGAGGACATCACGAATAAAGATGCGCCCGGGCAGGAAGCCACCTTCCTGTCGTCCATCGCAGCCGCTCGCCAGGAGGCGCAGACGCTGTTTGAACTTAGCCAGGATCTGGGCGCGTCCCTGAGCCTCGGTGAGACGCTTTCGGTGTTCTCCGTCAAGCTTCGCCGGCTTGTCCCCTACGACGCGATCGCAATCTATGTTCGGCGCGGCAACGAACTCGTTCCGGAATACGTCAGCGGCGACAACTTCCGCCTGTTCGCATCCTTGCGCATTCCAATGGGGCAGGGTCTGTCCGGTTGGGTTGCCCACAATCGCAAGCCCATCATCAACGGCAATCCCTCGGTGGAACCTGGATATCTGAACGATCCGAGCAAGTTCAGCACCTTGCGATCGGCTTTGGCAATTCCCTTGGAAGGTCTCGCGGGAGTGGTCGCTGTTCTCGCTCTTTATCACGCCGAGCGCGACGCGTTTACCTCGGACCACTTGCGAATTCTGCTGGCCATCAGCTCAAAAATGGCGCTGGCGATCGAGAATGCCCTCAAGTACGAGCAAGCGGAGAGTTCGGCCACCACCGATTACTTGACCGGACTACCCAACGCGCGCTCGCTCTTCCTGCAACTGGATCGCGAACTGGCGCGGTGCAAACGCGACAAGTCGTCGCTGACCGTCATGGTTTGCGACATGGACGGATTCAAACAGATCAATGACCGCTTCGGGCACCTTGAAGGAAATCGCGTGCTTCGTCTATTCGCGCAGGCGCTGAAGGACAGCTCTCGTGAATATGACTACGTTGCCCGCATGGGTGGCGACGAGTTCGTGCTTGTCGCTCCCGGCCTGCCCTCCCACGCTTCAACTGCCAAGGCAGACAATTTGCGCGAACTCGCCAAACAAGCCGGCAAAGAGGTATGCCGTGAGGACCTGCTCTCGCTCAGCGTGGGACAAGCCGTGTACCCGGACGATGGAGATGACGCCGAGGAACTTCTCGCCGAAGCCGACCGCCGGATGTATCAGGAAAAGCAAGAGCAACCCTCGCGCAAGAACCGCCGGCTCCATGCTCGCATGAACTGCAGGATCACGATTGAACTGCAGCCCAAGGCGGGAGCGGCCCCGCTTTTGGGAAATCTCATCGACTTGAGCCTGGGCGGCTGCTATGTCGAGACCAGCGCGATTCTGTCTCCCGGAACCAGCGTGAAGGTGGTTTTCTCCATTGATGACGGCAATCTTCATGCCGAGGGAGTCGTGGTTCGAATTGACCCCGGATCCGGCATCGCGATCCAGTTCGACGAGATGAACCGGGATGGCCGTGAAAGCATGTACAAGATTCTTGACTATGTGCAGAACACGTCTACCTTCTACGACAACAACTACTTCAAGAAGTTGCTGAATCGCTGATCGTCAGAGGACTTCGGCATTGTCGCGCATCGCAAAACTCGCTGCCAAGGTTGTGATCCTGGTTTTGCTGGGGGGACTCGCGGGCGCGATCCTGGTGCGAGTGGCTCCGGGCTTTGGTACGGACGAAGCCGAGATGGACTCCCGACTCAACTCAGAGAGCATTCGCGCACTTCGGCAATCGAATCAGGACCAGGTCGGATTCTTCTCTTTCTACCTACACTATCTGGGCAACCTTCTCCGTGGCGATCTTGGCATATCCAGAACTTTGCAGCGCCCAGTCTCACAGCTGCTGCGGGAACGCTTCCCGGAAACTCTGAAGCTGGTCGGATTCGGGCTGGGCCTGGGATGGGCCTTTGGCGTGTCGCTTGCCATAGCGACCATCATGGTGCGAGCGCAGCTCCTGGACCTCGCGACCGGCTTGCTGGTGGGAGTTTTGCTCTGTCTTCCAGCGTCGGTATTGGCCTTACTTTTCGTGCTGGCGCGCCTGCCTGCGCAACTGCTGCTCGCTGTAGTGATCCTTCCCAAGGTGTATCGCTACTCACGCAACCTGCTCGCAAGTAGCTCTGAACTACCGCACGTATTAACGGCACGGGCAAAAGGATTGAGCGAGTGGCGCGTACTGTGTTGGCACATTTTCCCGATCGTGGCGCCCCAGTTCATCGCGCTGGCGGGAGTCTGTTTGAGTATTGCGTTCACTGCGGCGATTCCCGTCGAAGCCCTCTGTGATATTCCCGGCATTGGTCAACTGGCGTGGAAAGCAGCCATGGGTCGCGATGTGTCGCTGCTGGTCAATCTCACCATCCTGGTCACGCTCATTACCGTGGTGGGAAATTCGGCTTCAGACATGATGAAGCGCTCGCCGTCCTGGGAGGCCGCATGAAGTGGCTGCGGGCCGCGGCGATGAGTTTACTCGTGGTCGTGACGGTCGCCTCTCTTGTGCCGCAACTGCTCTCTGGCGCTTCTTATGCAAGGCAATTCCGCGACCTGCCCGACAGCCCTCCCAGCCGCCAACACTTGCTGGGCACCGACGATCTCGGGCGCGACCGGCTCTCACGCTTGCTCTACGGCACCCGCGTTTCCTTGCTCCTCGCCCCAGCTGCCGCTTTGCTCACCACAGCATTGGCCGCATTCATTGGCGGCATTGCGGGTTTCGAAGGCGGACGCCTGGAAAAGATCATTATGGGGGCGACCGACTTGTTTCTTTCACTACCCTGGCTTTTCCTTTTGATCACGGTTCGCGCGGCGCTTCCGCTCAACGTCTCTCCGGGCGCATCGCTGGTGATCACATTCGTTCTGCTTGGTTGCCTGGGCTGGGCCGGTGCCGCGCGGGTGATCTGTGCGGCGGCGAGATCAATCGCCGGCTCAGATTTCATCTTGCTGGCGCGGGCCTCGGGCGATGGCGGATTTCGCATGTTGTGGCGTCATCTCCTTCCCAACCTGAGGCCAATCGTCTTGGCCCAGTTCTGGCTTGCAGTCCCTGCATTCATCCTGACCGAGGCGAACCTTGGCGTGCTCGGCTTGGGCGTCTCCGAGCCACTTCCCTCCTGGGGAAGCCTGCTGAAAGACCTTGGCACCTTCAGCGGAATGCCTGGATCGCCATGGCGGTTCGCACCGCTCATTCTTTTCATCGTGGTTGTGAGCAGCTTTCATTTTGTCCTTTCCACTGAGGAGTTGCCGGCATGAAAACCCGCTTGGCCCTTGTAATGTTTGTTGTCCTAATGGTTGGCACCGCCGGATCCGCATCGGCCCAGGCCGGCGGAGAACTGCGCTTCTGCCTGCATTCTGAACCCAAGACATTCAATCCGCTGCTGGCGCAAGATGAAGCTTCGGAGAGCATCCGTTATCTCACCGGCGGCGTGCTGGTCCGGCTCAATCGTCAGACTCAGCAACTCGAACCGGAGCTGGCAACAGCGTGGAAGATCAGCGACCAGGGAAAGACCATATCGTTCCACCTGCGCGAGAATCTCCGATTCTCAGATGGCACTCCGTTTAGCGCTGACGATGTCGCGTATACCGTCAAGCAGTTGATGGATCCCGCCTTGCACTCGCCGGTAGGCGACGAATTCCGCTCGGGAACCGGAAATGTTCAAACCCGGGTCGTCAAAAAGAACCAGATCGTAGTCACCTTCCCCGCGCCGGTTTCAGGGATGGACAAGCTCTTCGACCAGGTCGCGATCATGTCCGCGCAGTCTCCGAAGAAGGAAATGGCGGTTCTGGGCCCCTATTACGTGGCTGAGAACAAAGCAGGCGCGTACCTGCTGCTGCGGCGAAATCCGAACTACTGGAAGCATGACGCTTCCGGCAGGCAGCTTCCTTACGTGGAAACGGTTCGTGTGGATATTCAGCAGAATCGCGACATCGAGATGCTTCGGCTGACTCGCGGCGAGATCGACTTCATCAATTCGATTGACGCAGAATATTACGACAAGCTGGTCTCGACCCACACCGCGATCGCGAACGATGCCGGAGTGTCGCTCGATTCCGAGCAGATGTGGTTCAACCAGGTTCCTGGATCGCCGCTGCCCGCCTATAAGAAAGCATGGTTCACATCCACGAACTTCCGCCGCGCTATTTCGGAATCCATCAACCGAGCCGACTTGAGCCGCATTGCTTTCCGCGGTCATGCCCGTCCTGCGGTCGGCCCGATTTCGCCGGGCAACAAGTTCTGGTTCAATGCAAATTTGCAACCGCACCCATTCGACCAGAGGTCTGCGCTTCAACGCTTGTCGCAGGACGGATTACGGCTCAATTCCGGCGTGCTGCGTGACCGCGACGGTCATGCCGTCGAATTTTCCATCATTACCAACGCCGGCAACAAATACCGCGAGCGCATGGCCACCATGATCCAGCAGGACCTTGCTGGGATTGGGATCAAGGTCAATGTCGTGACCCTGGACTTCCCGTCTTTGATCGAGCGAATCACCCGAACTTACGACTACGAAGCCTGCCTGCTTGGCCTGATGAATAACGATCTTGATCCCAATTCCCAGATGAATGTCTGGCTAAGCTCATCCGACAACCACCAATGGAACCCGGCCCAGAAGACTCCCGCTACCGCGTGGGAAGCCGAAATCGATAAGGTCATGAGAGCGCAAGCCGCTTCCCTGGACGTCAAGACGCGCAAAAAGCTGGTGGACCGCCTGCAGGAAATCGTCTGGCAAGAGGAGCCGTTCATTTACCTGGTAAACAAAGACGCGCTCTCCGCCGTTTCTCCTTCTCTGCGCAACGCGCATCCGGTGGTTTTGAATCCGCAGGTCTACTGGAATATTGACCAACTCTCTCTCGGCAATGAGATGGCACGGAACCGTTAATGCTCCCGCCGGTGCTCACAATGCGGCTTTCGGCGAGCTATCCGGGCAAGCCCGATGCCCTTAAGAGTGTGTCCTTGGACATTGCGAAGGGTGAAATCATGGGCCTTGTAGGGCAGAGCGGCTGTGGCAAGAGCACTCTTTCCCTGGCTATCATGAGATTGCTCCATCTCAAGAACGGCAAGTTACGTGGAGAAATCGAACTGAACGGCCGCGATATTTTGCGCCTGAATGAGCGGCAGATGCGAGCGCTGCGAGGCAAGGAAATTGCCCTCGTCCTACAGAGCCCGATGTCGTCATTGAATCCGGCATTGCGTATAGGGACACAAATGGAGGAAGCATGGAGGGTCCATCGGCAAAGCTCGGGCCCACAATGCCGCGAGGAGGTACTGCAGGCGCTCGCTGACGTGGCACTGCCGGCCGATCCGGACTTCCTCCGACGCAGGCCTTCCCAGCTTAGCGTCGGCCAGGCCCAGAGGGTTTTGATCGCCATGGCGATTCTTCATCGCCCGGGGCTGTTGATCGCCGACGAGCCCACCAGCGCCCTGGATATCATCACACAGGCCGAAATTCTCGATCTATTCGCCACCCTGAGCGCAAAGTTCGGCATGAGCGTCCTCTATATCTCCCACGATCTGCTGTCGGTCGCTACCATCAGCAATCGGGTAGCAGTCATGCATCAGGGAGAAATCGTAGAGTGCAGGAGCACCGCGGAAATTTTCCGCGATCCTCAACATGAGTACACCCGGAAACTGATCCGGGCGCTTCCGGTAGTGCCCAATTTCGAGGCGCGGGCTGCGTCTAAATAGAAAAACTTATTTGCGGCCGGGATGGAATTCGCCGCGAGGAGAGAACTGGGTGTAAGGCCATTGCCCGCTCTTGCTCGGCGCAACCGGCTCGGGAGTTGCTGCTGCGACTGCGGCTGGTTCCATTCCCCAATCCGCCGGAGCAGGCCGGATTCCCCAGATGTTCCCCGGCTCGTGAAGGGCCAGTCCTACCAACCAGTACTTGGCGCCGGTGCCGAGCGGAACGCAGTTGGCGACAGTCGCGCTTACTACCTTGCCTGTCGGGAGCTCTCCGAGTTCCACCGTGAGTCCCGGTTCCAACGGACGCGTCACACGCATTCCACACCCTTGTGTGTTCACAATCAGGGTATGGCATGACTCCGAAAACTGGATCGCTGGATCCAGGCTGGTCAAGCGTACCGGTATCTGCGCCCGAATCCGGGTACTGCGGCGAGTTGCCTCGGGCGATGTCGTGGAGACTTCCATGGTACTTAGCCGAGTTTACGTTGTTACCCGGCGCTTGGGTGTGATCCAGCCGTACATTCGGAAACGAAAGTAACCGCTAGCTGGAACCAATTGGGACTTGTATTTGAATAAGAGGGCCCATGGGGGCCATCCCCGCTTTTTGAAGCATGTTGGCTGAGGGTATTCCCGTGCGCTGGAACGACTTCTCGCAGTCAGCCGTAGAGGGCCCACGCATGTTGCCCTCCATGTACGCCAGGCCCGGACAGCGGGTGCAAGTGCCAACGTGACTGCAGGTCGAACATACCGGAAGGTCCTTTGCCCGAATCGAGCGCACCTGCAGGAGCTGCGGCGAGTTCTGCCAGATATCAGTGAACTTGCTCCGGCGCACATTCCCGCTCGGCAGAGGAAACTGCACGCAGGGAAATACATCGCCATAGGGAGTGATGTAGGCAGCAGTGTGGCCGGCGCTGCAGGGAAGCCCTTCCATGATGTCGTCGCCCGGAGGTGGCGGCGGCGCGCAGAATTCTTCGACATTGCCGACCAGTTCGGGATTATGAAACACCGCGTTCAATTCAGCGCCGGGAATTCGCAGGTCCAGGATGGAAGTATCACCGTCAATTTTCGGAGTAATCGTCGGATCTAATGCGTAGGTGACACCCAGTTCCTTCGCCAGCGCCTGCACTCCGGCGTGGTCTCCGCTGTTTGCTGTCATCAGAACATTGGCGATGGTGACCTTCAATCCTTGCTGTTGAAGGAAGCGTATGGCTTCGACGCTCCGTTTGAGCGAGCCCGGCAGTTTGGTAATCGCGTCATGGATCTCGGCCCGATGCGAGTAGATGCTGACTTGAATTTGCTCGACCCCGAGAGCTCGAATCCGGCGCGCTTCTTCGGCCCCGATCATGACACCGTTCGTCTTGAGCCGAACGTTGAACAAAAGCTTTCGCGCGTGCTCGAGGATCTCGAAGAAATCCCGGCGCATCAGGATCTCGCCCCCGCTTAAGGTGAGGAAGAATGTTCCGGCCTCGGCCAGTTGGTCCAGCACGTCCTTGATTTCGGCAGTGCTCATCTCGCCATGATCGTCATGTTCGAGATAGCAGTGCACACAACGCTCATTGCAGCGGTAGGTGATGTCGAGATGCACTCCCAATGGGACCCCGAGTTCCAGGGCGCGCTCGTTCATCTCCTGCATGAGAGTCATGCCGCTTCACCGATCGGGCGGTCCGAAACCAGCAGGATTCCGTGGGCTGCGAGTTCTTCAACGAACTGTTCGGCATCGGCGCGGGCCAACGCTGGCTCAACGTCGAACTGAGCACAGACACTGCGCTCGATGATTTCTGCCAGCGGAGTTCGTCCGTCTGCTGCCTGCCAGATCACAGTGGCAACCTCGTTCAGCGTAAAGAAAGTGGAGTCGGCGGCAGACATGACCATCATCTCGCCGCCTAAAAGGCGCGCCGCAATCGCTGTGCTCCGTCCGATGTATTTTTGGCTCATACCACCAAGTCCCACACCTGCTCATTGGGCAGAAAAGTCAGGCGCCGCACGGGAACGCTCTCTACGAACTCGCAAGCGGACCGAAAAACGCTTTTCACGAGCTCCTGGTCTTCTGCGAAGAAAAGAATGTTACGCATCAGGTTCCGGATTGCCTCGGCTTGGCCGATGCTCTCCGTCGAGTGCTTCGGACCTTTCTGCAAAAAGAAGAGCGTGCGGATTGGGGCGGAACAATTCTGCCCGGAGCGCGCTAACTCTCCCGCAAAGGGTGTACCGCACGCATAAAAGCGATCTGGCGTCCGTCGTACGTAGGAGATCTCGTCCGTCAGCAGAATCGCATCGTTGGGTGCGAGCCGGGAAATCGTTGTCTTTCCCGCCCCGGAAACTCCGGAGAAAAGAAATGCTTGTCCGTTGCGGATCGCGCTCGCGGCATGCAGCAGGAACCCGCCGGATTTCGCCAGCAACAGAGTGTGAAGAATTCGCAGCACCGAGTCGATGGAATAGGGATTGGCGGTTTGCCGGATTGTTCCTCGACCGGCTCCTGGATCCCATTGCGCGCGGAAATCGCCACGATGCAGGTGCCAAACGCCGTGCTGCATGCGTACCTCGACGTCGAGATCGGACTCCATCTCGGTGGTCGGCGCCACCAGGTCAACGTCGAATTCAAATTTCGGAATTGCCGAAGACAGGAACCCCGCGTATCGCCGGGCCAGCAGGTCGCGAAAACCGGAATCCTCGGTGCGAAGCAGGACGGGCATCTCTCCAATCTCCACCGCGATTTCGTGACTCATCATTCGATGCCGTCCCGAAGCTCCCGTAATTCCGGCAGTAGAGGCTTCCGCTCCGCAGAAGATCGATGAATGCGCAACGCCGCCCTTTGCAAAAGACCCGACCAACTAAGGCCAAGAGCCAGCATTCGGATCGCCGGCGATAATTTTCGCTTGGGCATGATTTCGGCCCTGCCACGACGAATCGTCCGGATCGTCCCCAGGAAATTTGCCGCTGAAGCAACTGGATCGGATTTCGTCATGCAGTCCCCGCGAGTGATAAAAGCGTCGTTTGCTGCGGATTTGGAAATCAGACGATGGACGAAGAACCTGCCCTGACGCTGGTACAGAACCAGGTCTCCGGTTGCGGCCGCGGCTAGTTTCTGGGATTGAATGGTGAGTACGTCGCCGGGCCAGAGCGTGGGCAGCATGCTCTGACCGAAGACGCGAACGCGGACGGTTCCGTTCTGCTCGAGCACTTCAGCGGCGAGACTGCAACCGCATTCGTCCCGGGTGCGGATACTCATGAAAAAGGTTATGACCTCTTTCGATTGAACCGGCATTGCCCCTGGTTGCCATGAAGCTTTCCGCACGCCAACGCAAGGGTCTCGAACACACGTTCGTAACGGAATTCAGGCCTGGCGTACGGCTTCTTAACGACAGCATCGCGCGGCGTATTTTTCGCGTCTTCAGAAGTGTCGTTCTTCTGCGTCATAGGGTCACACGTTGCGTTTAGACGTGGCGAGCTTTACCGGATGGGGCAGTTTACAACACAGTCCGGCCAAAATACGACGCCTTTCGCCCTGCGGGGTGCCGAGGAGTGCACCAGTCCCCTAGTAGAACGAAAGGGTTCCCTGCTGTCTCGCCTGGCGGAGCGTGAATGAGAAGGTGAGCAACGACAGCGGAAGGAGAACCACCGTGAACAGCAGCAGAATCGCCAATTCATTGCGCAAAGCAGGTATCCCGGCGCCCTGCAACAAAGCCTGCCGGAGTCCAGTCAGGGAATGAGTAACTGGCAGCAGCGTCGAGACAAGTTGGAGCGGCTTCGGCAGCGTCCCGACGGGAAAGAGCGCTCCGGTCAGGAACCACAATCCCGAGCCCAGCATCCACACGATCGCCGAGCCCTTCTGGATCGCGATCTGGACCGACACCGCAAACAGGCCGATCTCCATTGCTATGGCCAGAGATAGGAGAAGCACAAGGAAGCATCCGGCGATATTGGCCTGGGGAAGTTCGGCCCGTGCCAGCCAGAGCCCCCCGCCCAGGTAAAACACAAGTTGAAGCACATTGCCGGCAAAACCCGACAATGCGCTGAGAAATACCAGCACCGCGGGAGAGGTGGATGAGCTCATCAGCACTTCCAGGGTTCCGGTTTGTTGGGCCTCCTGCACGGTTGTCACGAAGGAGTTGATTCCCATTACCAGGAAAGTGTAAAACCCGGTTCCGACCAGCACGAAGGGGAAGTACTCCACTCCCTCAGGCCGGAACGACGGACCGATTGCTTGCGACAGGAAGTAAAAAGCGGCCAGTTCGGCAGAGGCTCCGGCAAGCGTAATCAGGAAGCCCGCGCGATGCCGAATCGCGATCAGTAGGTCCCGGCGCATGATCGCCACCGCCTTATCCAGGAAGGCGATCATAGACCCACCGCCATCGCAGGCTCTGGCTGCGAGACTCCCGTACGCTCAAAATAATAATTGCGCAACTGATACGCATTGGTTCCGGCAAGCTTCCGGCACCCTGCGAGCTGTCCCTCATGCAGAACTGCGACTGCGTTCCCGACCGCTACGGCTTCATTGAAGCTGTGAGTTGCCAGAACAATGGTGGAGCCCCGGGCCGCTAACTCTGTTGGCAATCGCCAAAACTCCGCCGCAGAAGCGGGATCCAGGCTGCGAGTGGGCTCGTCCAGCAAAAGCACCGAAGGCTCGCGCACCAGGGCGCGGGCGATCCCGAGCTTCTGATACATGCCGCTGGAAAATTTCATGACCAGGGTATTGGCTGCGTCCATCAGGCCAGTTCGTCGCAGTACCTGGTCGATGCGATGCCGGCGCTCAGCTCTCGGAACATTGTCGAGAGTTGCAAAGAATTCCAGGTTTTCACGCGCAGAGAGACGGGGATAGAACGAGCGCTCGTTGGCTACCGCGAACCCGACATGGTGCCTGACAACGCCAGGATCGCGCCGAGTGTCGGCGCCTTCGACCATTACGTTGCCAGCATCCGGCAACAGCATCGTGGATATCAGTTTCAGAGTGGTGGTCTTGCCGCTTCCGTTCGGCCCGAGAAGGACCAGCACGCTTCCCTTAGCGACCCGCAGAGAAACCCGATCCAGCGCTCGAGTCTCCCCGTCGCGTTCCCGGCCGAACCAGTTGAACAGGGCGGGCCGATGACGGAAGATCTTACTCACGGATTCGAGAATGATCGTGTCCATGGCGCGAACGTAAGCGGCTTGCCGGAGAGTCTCTGTATTATAGTTTTCACGATTCCAGCCGGTAATTGCTTTCTATGTCCTCCGCCGCCAGGCCGAATGTTTCCAGCAATACTGCAGTCGCCACGGATGTCACCGAGAGCAACCCCGAATTCGAATTTTTGCGCGCCTGCACTTCTCCTTCCCAACCACGTGCCATAGCGGGACTCGCGCCTTTGGACTGGAAACGCGTCCTAGAGCTCGCCCGGCATCATGGAGTCATCCCGCAACTCAGCGAAGCCGTGGAGCATTTTCAAACGGCAATACCGCACGCCATTGTCGAGAGGGTCCGCGTCGAGAACCGTAAGAACACACAGCAGGCGCTTTGGTTCACGCGGGAAATGTTTCGCATTCTGGAGCAGCTTAAGTCGAGAAATGTGGATGCGATTCCCTACAAAGGCCCCGTTTTGGCCGAGTTGCTCTACGGCAGCATCACAGCGCGACAATACAACGACATAGACATCCTGATTCGCCCGCGGGATGTCCACGCGGCGGTGGCGGTTTTGCACCAACTCGGATACAAACCCGCCATCGAACTCACCCCGCAACAACAGCGAGCCTACTTGCGCTCAGGGTACGAACACACTTTTGATGGGGAGCAGGGCCGCAACCTTGTCGAACTGCAGTGGAACATATTGCCCCGGTTTTATTCGGTAGATCTGAAGACTGACGAACTATTCACACGGAGCCGCACAACCACATTTGGTGCGCAGGAGATTCGAAGCCTTTGCCCCGAGGACTTAATGCTCGTGCTCTGCCTTCACGCAGCCAAACATGGCTGGGTTCAGCTCTCCTGGCTGGCTGATATCGCTGTCCTGGCTCAGAGGCCGATCGACTGGAATGAGATAAATCAACGATGCGAGGCGCTAGGAGTTCGACGGATCGTGGGGCTGACGCTTGCGCTCTGCCATCGCCTCTGGAAAACAGAGCCAGGTCGCTTTCAGGCAGACCGCCAGTCGGCCGCCTTACTGAATGAACAACTGGAAATGCTGGCGGCGGGCAAGGAGTTTGAGAGCGAATCGATGCGATATTTTCGGCGCATGCTTCAGGCTCGTGAGCGCCGCAGCGACCAGGTTCGCTTTATTTGGCGCCTTGCCACTACTCCGAGCCTCGGAGAATGGTCCTCTTTCCGTCTGCCTCTTCCGTTTTCCCCGCTCTATCGAGCAGTCCGGGTGTTCCGCCTCGCGCGACGTTTGTTCGGATAAGGTTACGACCCGATGGTCAGCACGACACGGAATCGTGCCTGTCCGCTGATCATCCTCTGGTACGCTTCGTTCACCTTTTCCATCGGGAATTTCTCGATCATCGGGCGCACGCCGGATTGAGCGCTGAACTGCAAGGTGTCTTCCGAATCCTTTGAAGTGCCCGAAGGCCACCCTTGAACCGTCTTTCTGCCGCCCAGCAGATCGCCAACATTCACCGAGATCGGCTCGGCGGGCGCTCCAATCACAAGCAGTTCGCCGGCCGGTTTCAGACCGAATTGCAAAGCTGACATGGACTTCGCGTCTGGAGCCGTGGACAGGATTACTCTCGCACCCCCCATCTTCTTGAGCTGTTCCGCTGGCTCGCCCTCTGCAGCATCAATGTAGTCATGCGCTCCCAGTGTCCTGACCAGTTCCTCTTTGTCCTTGCCTCGTCCGATGGCCACGGTCCTGAAACCCATCTGGCGAGCGTATTGAATTCCCAGATGCCCGAGTCCGCCAATGCCTTGGATAGCGACCGTATCACCAGCCCTGGCGATAGAATTTCGTAGCGAGTTAAAGACCGTGATTCCGGCACAGAGCAACGGGGCCCCTTCATCGTCGTGAAGATCTTCCGGCATCGCTGCAATGGCTTCCGCCGGGGAAATCATGTACTCGGCATAGCCGCCATCGTGCGAGATCCCGGTAATCTTGCCCTTTTCGCACAGGATGAAATCTCCGCGCCGGCATGGATCGCACACGAAACAGTGCCCTCCATGCCACCCCACGCCCACGCGCTGGCCCTGTTTCCAGTTGGTCACGTCCCGACCGACGGCATCGATTCGGCCGGAAATCTCGTGCCCCGGGACACGGGGAAGTTGCAAGCCGGGCCAGAAACCCTCTTTCACGAACATGTCGCTGTGGCACACTCCACAGGCCTCGACCTTGACCCGCACCTGCCTTGGACCGGGCTGCGGAATTTCTCGCTCCACGATCTCCCAATCTCCGTGAGGTTTGCTGACTTGAACCGCTTTCATGCGCGCCATAAAATTCCTCTTTTCGGGACAATTTGACTGAGGTCAAATCCAGGGTTCTTTGTTACTGCAGAGAGTGATAGATGAAGCGAGGCAGGTGCGGGATTCCGGAAATTCAGGGCTTCGCGTTTTTTCGGGCTCGTGTGAGGCCCGCTTGCAGACCGCGTTTGACGATGTTCTCGTAGCCTGCGGATTCCATAGTCGCCATCACGGTTCCGGCAATTCCGCCCGGAGTTGCGGCTTCATGCAACAACCTGGGCAGGCTGCTTCGGCTTTCTCGCCAGTACTGAATTCCATCCGCCAGCGCGTGCGCGGCTGCGGTCATCGCCGTTTTTCGGTCCAATCCCAATTGTTGAGCGGCTTGCGCCAGGGCTCTCAGCGCATGATAGCCATGACTCGATGAATAGGTGACGGTAAAGGCATCGAAGCCGCGCTCAGGAATTTCCAGCACGGCGCCAGTGCAACCGAACAGCCGTTTGACTAGGCGTTTCCCTTGCTTCGGAAACCTGGCGTCAAATGTAAGCGCGGTCAGGCCCCGGCCACTTCGGCAGACCGGACTTGGCATCGCACGCACCCATTGGATCGCCGGAGCCATCTGCTTGAGAACCGCAAGCGGGATTCCGGCGGCAAGGCTCACCGCGATCGCGGGCATTGGCGCCGCACGCAACTCACTGAACAGCCCGCGCACGGAATCTGGACGTACTGCGACAATGAGCACTCTCGCCTGCGCGACCGCAGTTGTGAGGTTCAACTCTGTTTCAACCCGATAGCGCCGTTTCAGTTCGCGCAGCTTGTGAGGGTTCCGATCATGAACGAGGAGCGGCTGATCGTATCCAGCCAATCGCAGGCCTGCGATCAACGCGCTGGTGATTCGCCCACCGCCCAGGAAGACGGCCGCTCTCACGCCAGTTCCCGGCAGGCCTGGTCCGCAGCCCTTATCAGGGTCTCCACGTCCGCGTCGGTGTGCGCAGTCGAAATAATCCAATGCAGTCCGTTGGACGGGGTCATGTAAATACCGCGGTCAAGCAGGAGATGAATAAAGCGTGAGTACTTCTTGGTGTCCGCGTAGGCGCAGTAGTCACGATAATCGTGGATACCATTCTGCTCGGTAAAATAAATCTGGAACATGGGGCCGAAACCCTGCACCAGGGCGCTAACCTGGTGCGTGCGGAGGACTTCGCGCAGGCCAGTAATCGCGGCGTCTCCGATGGCATGCAATCGGCTGTACGTCCCTTCCTGGAGCAGCAAGTCCAGATTTGCCGCGATTACCTTCATCGTGAGTCTGTGACCGTTGAAGGTCCCATAATGAAGCACCATTCCCTCGCCCCACTGCAGGCGGTTCAGAATCTCGCGCCGCCCCGCCACCGCTCCGATGGGAAATCCGGCTCCCAGGGCCTTGCCGAACGTGCTGAGATCGGGCTCGATTCCGTAGTATTCCTGGCATCCCCCGGGCGCGTAACGAAAACCTGTAACGACCTCGTCCAGGATGAACAGCGCTCCGTACTCGCGGGTGAGTTCGAGCAGCTCCTGTAAATATCCATCACGCGGCGGAATACAACCCATGTTGGCCATGATAGGTTCGGTGATGACCGCCGCCAGTTCATCTCCATGATGCTGCATCACACGGCGCGCAGCGGCGATGTCGTTCCACGGCGCAAGCACCACGTCGTCAAATGTGGCCGGCGGAATGCCTTCCGAGTCGGGAATCCGCGCGGGGTTCTCGGCGCTGCCCAATTTTTCAACCGAATGGCTATGCGCGTTCAGAAGATAAGGATCGTACCAACCGTGATAGTGCCCCTCGAACTTGAGGAACTTGCGCCGTCCGGTGTGCGCGCGGGCCAGGCGCAGCGCCAGCATAGTGGCTTCACTTCCGGTGTTGGTAAAACGTACTCCTTCCGCACGCGGAACCATGCGGCAGAAGCGCTCAGCCGCTTCCACTTCCGCAGAAGTTGCCGCAGCGAAGTGTGAGCCATCCGCGATCGTTTTCGTTACCGCTTCAACAATCCGCGGATGAGCATGCCCCTGAATCAGCGCTCCGAACGACATCATGAAGTCGATGTACTTGTTGCTATCGGCATCCCAAACCTGCGAACCGGCGCCCCGTTCCAGGAAAATCGGGCCGTCGGAGTATACCGCCGTGCCGCGCGATGGCGAGTTCACCCCTTCGACAAGCGCCGCCTGCGCACGCGCAAACAACTCACGCGAGCGTGCCCGGTTCCGTTGCTGCGCACCGGTTTTCAATCCGCCGTGCCTCCGCCGTCGACCACGAGCGCAGCGCCGGTCATGAACGACGAATCTTCCGAAGCGAGAAAGAGTACGGCTTTCGCAATCTCATCCGCTGTCCCGATTCGGCCCAGCGGCCGGTTGCTGCAGCCCGCAAGATAATCTTCCCACCTCATCCCTCGCATGCGTGCGTCTTCCGGAAGCATCGGCGTTTCCACATCGCCCGGGCAAATGCAATTTACGCGAATTCCTTGCTTGCCATGGTCAATGGCCATCGCCTTGGTCAGCAACACTACGCCACCTTTCGAAGCGCAGTAAGCGACGGCCTTGTCCCCGCCGACGATGCCCCACCCGGAACTGTTGTTGATGATCACACCGCTGCCTTTCGCGATCATATGCGGCAGCGCGTACTTCGACATTAGGAATGTTCCCTTGAGATTGATGTCGATCTGCAGGTCCCATTCTTCCTCGCTGCACTCGAGCGTGGTTTGGGGATAGAAAATGCCGGCATTGTTGAACAGAATGTCGAGTACGCCGAACTTCTTCACCGTCTCTTCAACCGATCGCTCGCACTCTGCCGCTTTGCGCACATCGGTGCGGATGAAGACCGCCTCGCGGCCGGACTGGAGAATCGAGGCCGTGACTTCATGTCCCCTTTTTTCATTTCGTCCCGTGATTGCGACACGCGCGCCTTCCTTCGAGAAAAGGAGAGCGGTGGCTTCGCCAATG
The DNA here is from genome assembly GCA_035652095.1 of Terriglobales bacterium. Lineage (GTDB taxonomy): Bacteria > Acidobacteriota > Terriglobia > Terriglobales > Acidobacteriaceae > DASREM01. The sequence continues at coordinate 74,473 of DASREM010000014.1, forward strand.
CCCGACGTTCCTCCGGTGATGAGCGCGACTTTGTTTGAGAGACGCATAGATCAGCATTCAGCATTCAGCATTCAGCCATGCAACGTGTCACTGACTACTCAAAACAGGTCTCGACCGAACGAATGCTGATGGCTGAGTCCTATATACTTCCCGCCAGGCCTCCGCCATCGACGACGAGAGCGGTTCCGGTAACAAACGAAGAAGCATCGCTTGCCAGGTACAGCACCGCTTGCGCGATTTCCTCGGGCTTACCCATGCGGCCAAGCGGTCTCTGCGCCGCGCCCGCAAGGAATTTGTCCGTGGCCTCGCCAAGTTGCTGCGCTTCGTTTCGCAACATCGCGGTGTCGGTGTCGCCGGGGCAGATGCAGTTTACACGGATAGCCTGCGGCCCATGGTCAATCGCCATCGCTTTGGTCAGCAGCACCACCGCGCCCTTCGACGCGCAGTAAACCGCAGCCTTCGGTCCGGCGGAAATTCCCCAGCCTGAAGCGGTGTTGATGATGGAACCCCCACCGGCCTTCGCCATGACCGGAATCACTTCCCGCGAGAGCAGGTAGATGGATTTCACGTTCACATCCATGACCCGATCCCAATCATTTTCGCTGAGCTCTGTGATGGCGGCGCGGCGGATGATTCCGGCGTTGTTGAAAAGGATGTGAATCCCGCCGAATTCTCTTACGCTTCGTTCGATGAGCCGGCCACAATGCGCAGCGCTGGTGACGTCGGCAGGTTCGAAGATTGCATGGCCGCCATTGCCCACGATTTCCTGAGCAACGGCCTCTCCCGCGTCCCGGTTGACATCGCCGATGAGAACTCGTGCACCCTCGCGTGCGAGCAAGAGAGCTGTCGCGCGCCCGATGCCCGACGCACCGCCAGTGATCAACGCGATTTTGTTCTGCAAAAGCATGCGTCAAGACGGCAATGTCGAGTCCTGCGTCATAGCCTGTATGCCGTCCCGGTCGGGACTCTTTTACTTCACTTCGCTTTCAGGCACTACCGTGCCGCCGCTTTCGCGGCTGCGCAGGTGGGTGGCTTAATTTCACACTCGAGCAATCAGCACCCGGCAGTCAGCGCTCAGCATTGGGCCAAACTTCCCTCGGCATGGGTGAAAGTTCTACTGGCTGAATGCTGAGTGCTGAGTGCTGACTGCTGACTGCTTCTTACCGGCTCGCCAAACCTCCCGCGATCTCGGCCCCGTCGCAGGTGTACACATGTCCCGTAATGTACGCTGCATCGTCCGAGGCCAGAAATGCGAACAGCGCCGCGATCTCCTCCGGCTTGGCATGCCGCCGCAGAGGCACTTTACGATTCACTTCTTCCAGCATCTCGTCGGTGTACTCCGCCCGTTGCATGGGCGTGAGCACATATCCTGGCGCTACGGCACACACGCGAATCTTAGGCGCAAGTTCCAGCGCCATGGTCTTGGTCAACTCGATGACTCCGGCTTTGGTTGCGTTGTAGTCCGCATAAAACGGCTGGCCCACAATGCCGTTGGTGGATGCAGTTTGAAGAATCACTCCGCCGTCTTTCTCCCACATATGACGCGCTGCCGCCTGAGCCATATAGAACACGCCGGTCAGGTTCACAGCCATGATCTTGTCCCACTCTTGCGGCGTGATTTCGAGAAATTTGTGCCGAATGCTGATACCGGCGTTGTTGACGAGAACATCGACGCCACCCATCAGGCGAACTGCCTCTGCCAACGCAGCCTCTACCTGCTTCAGGTTCGAGACATCCGCATCCACCGTCCCGGCCAGTCCCGGTAACTGTTGCTGAATCCGCTTGCGCGCTTCACTGTCGCGGTCCAGCACCACCACGGCCGCGCCCTCTTCCAGAAACCGAGCCGCCGTGGCCGCACCGATCCCGCTGGCCCCACCCGTGACGAGCACACGCTTACCCTTAAGTCCTCGCATGCATCTCCTCTGAAACCGGACATTCTACGCTATCCGGGATTTTCCTTGGTGTGACTTCGTGTCCTTTGTGGTGGATGGTGTTGCTAGAACAGCTTGCCCTTGAAGGCGTAGATCAACTCGATGATCAGAATGACGACCACCATTAATTCCAGCACGAAAGCCCGGCTCTGGTTGAACTGGTCCACCATGAAGCGATACAGCTCCTCGGCGGTATTCAACTTCTGCGTGACCAGGTCTTTGTAGTCGGGAACGCCGACCTTGGCCGCGGCAAGCTTGTACAAGCGCGCTGAAAACATGTCACTCAGGAACTTGATCGCATTATCGGCGTGCTCGGTAAGTTCCGTTACTTCCAGCAGTACCGTATGCAGGCCGGTTGCAGCCTTGGCCATGCTCCAGCGCGCAGCCAATCCAGTTCCCTTGTCGAAGAACGCGTAGACATTTTCCAATTCGCGGGTAAGAAGTTCGTCATAGTGACGGAATTCGAGCAGCTGGGAATTGGCGTACTCCAACAATTGAATGGCGGTCTCGGCCCCGGAGGCGCTGTCGTACAGAAACGCCGCGTTATAACCAATCACTGCCAGGTCATTTGTGTAATAAGAAATCCTGGAATGCAGGATTTCGTTGCGCTCACCTTCGGAGAGCTCCAGAGTTTCACCGCGAACAATTTGCGCGATGCGCGGCCCGTGCTTGGCAACCACTTCATCGGCACGGGGCGATCCGCTCATCTCCCGCACGTGGAAGATGAAATAATCCTCGCTCAGCCACTCCTTGTACGGCTTTACCAACGCCGGCGCCGCACGCTCAAGCTTCGCGCGGACGATTCGCGAGGCATGCCCGGCGAAATCCACATCCCAGACCCAACGACTCCCCAGCCGGACCAATGTGTCCCAGTCGCCCGAAAATGGAAGTTCCAGCACGACGCTCAGGACGCCGTAGTCGTAATACTTGATCTGGCCGTCCAGGCGCTCTCCGCTGTCCAGGACCAGCGCTTCAATGGGTTCGACCACCGGCGGCCGCTGGTATCGAACATACCCTGGCGCCGGGTGCTTGAAGCTCGGCTGAGCCACGGTTCGCGCGCTGAAAATCTCGCGCAATTGGTCCAGCCTGATCTCTTCGCAAACGTCGAACTGGATCAGCACCAGCACCGATCCGCGGACGGCCACGTCCGGAGGGGCCTGCGTGATCGCCACCGGCTTGGTTTCAGTCAAAGCGAGAGGGGTATCGCCGTCGAGGGCCATGAGGTCGGTTCCCGGCAAGGCCATGAACTGCCCGCCGAATCCTTGCTATTCTCCCAGATTCGCTGCGCAATAGCGAGAGAAGGACAAGCAACTCTTGTATTTACAAGGAGTTACTTCCTTCGCAGGAACCAGAGTCCCGCGCCAGCTGCCAGTCCGGCCACCACCAGGGCTGACCACTTCATGGATCTCCGGATCTCGTTTCTCAGCCGGTTTGCGTGGAAGGCCTCCGCAACGGCTGCCGTTTCCGACTCCAGCTCACCGTTTAAGGCCATCTGTATGACCTCAGCCAGGTGAAACGCACGGCGATCCGTGCACTGCCCGATTTGCTCCCGGCAGCTAAACCCGTCGGCAATAATCAGGGTTTCCGGAGATGCATCGCGTACGGCCGGCAGAAGTTCCAGCTCGCCCACAGCCATTGAGACTTGGTACTTGTCTGCTTCGAACCCAAACGAACCGGCCATTCCGCAGCACCCTGGCGCCGGCGAATAGAAATCGATGCCCAACCTCCGCAAAACTGCTTCCTCAGCACTCATCTTCATCACGGACTTGTGATGACAATGTCCATGGACCAGCGCTTTACGCTCCAGGCGAGGAAACTCGAATTGAGGCATATGCTGTTGCAGGAACTCGCTGAGCAGGAAGGTCTGCTTCGCAAGCCTGTGAGCTCGCTCGTCATTAGGAAAGAGGTTCAGAACCTCGTCGCGGAAAACCGCAGCGCAACTCGGCTCCAGCACGATCAGGGGAGTCCCCGCTTCGATGTCGCCGGCCAGGGCATCGAGTATCTCTAGTAGGAGTCGCTTCGCCCGGCCGAGCATCCCAAAATCGTACAAAGGACGCCCGCAGCATAGTCCCCTCTCCGGCAGCACGACCCGGCATCCGGCCGACTCAAGCACCTCGACTGCCGCCTTTGACGTGTCCGGTAGAAAGAAATTGTTAAATGTGTCGGGCCAGAGCAGGACCGGCTTCGCACCCACGTTGCGTGGGCTGCGCCGCTGAAACCAGTCCCGGAATGTCTTCGGAGCAAATGCAGGAATCCTGCGCTGATGAGGAATCCCACCGACGAGCTTGGCAATGTCCCGCAGAAACGGAAGCTGGGTCGTCAAATTGACCAGGCCAGGAGCATTCGACGCCAGCCGGGCCCAGATATCGATACTGCCGAAGGTGTAGGCCGCCAACGGCCGCCTGCGCCCTTCATAGTAGTGCGACAGGAACTCCGCCTTGTAGGTCGCAACATCTACTCCTACCGGGCAGTCGCTCTTGCAGCCTTTGCACGACAGGCAGAGATCAAGCGACTGTTTGACGTGCTCGTCCTGCCAACCATCGCGGATGACCTCGCGTTGGGTCATCTCCCACAGCAAGTGAGCTCTCCCACGAGTCGAATGCTCTTCCTCCCTGGTGACCCGGAAACTCGGGCACATGACTCCACCTTCGTAACGTCGGCACTTCCCGACGCCAACGCAGCGCAGGGTGGCGCGAGCCAAGCTGCCGTGGTCGTCCACGTACTTGAAGTGCGTCTCCGGCTCCCACGGCTTGTAGTCGAGGCCAAGCCTCAGGTTTTCGTCGAGGCGGTACGGCTCAACCACCTTGCCGGGATTCATCTTCCACTCGGGGTCCCACAGCGCCTTAAACTCCCGGAACGCCTGCACCAGTTCCGGACCGAACATCCTGGGAAGCAATTCCGCGCGCGATTGCCCGTCCCCATGTTCACCGGACAAGGAACCGCCATAACTGACCACCAGGTCTGCCGCCTCTTCCATGAACCTGCGGAACTGGCGGATGCCTTCCTGGCTTTCCATGTCATAGCTCATCCGGCTATGAACGCACCCATGTCCGAAGTGGCCGTACAGCACGCCGCGGTAGCCGTAGCCGTTCATCAGCTTGCGCAGATCTCGAAGATAGCCGCCCAGTTTCTCGGGGGAGACTGCCGAGTCTTCCCATCCCTCCCAACTCAAGGGCTCGCCTGGAACGTGAGAGATCGCGCCCAGGCTCGACTCGCGGACTTCCCACACTCGTTTGACCTGGTTCTTGTCGGTGAAGAGGCGCATCTCGGGTGGACTCGGCTCGCGCCTCAGCGCATCCATCAATGCTCGCGCCTGGGCTTCGGCCTCACCCGCGCTGTTCGCGCCGAACTCGGCAAGCAGCCATCCACCACCGGGTGGAAGCAGTGCCAACCCTTCGGAGTTGATCCCTTTTCGCCGCGTGTACTCGACAAGCAAGTCATCCACACCCTCGAGGCCGATCGGCCGGTAAGCCATGACCTCAGGCACGCGGTCGGCGCATTGGTAGATGTCCGCATAGGCAATCGCCAGCAGCACGCGCTGCTGCGGACTTTCGACCAGTCGGCACGTCGCTTCGAGGACGGTAACGCAGGTACCTTCGCTTCCCACCAGGACGCGCGCAACATTGAATCCGTTTTCTGGGAGCAAGTAATTCAGGTTGTACCCCGAGACACGGCGAGGAATATTCGGATAACGGCTTCGCACCAGCTCAGCATATTTCTCGCGAATCGTCTTCAAACCCGAGTAGATCTCTCCCCGGCGCCCACCCGCTCGAATGATCTGCTCCAATTCGGAGTCGCTGGTTTCCCCTACCCGCATCCGTTCGCCGTCATAAGTCACGATTTCCAGCGATTCGATGTTCTCGTCGGTCTTGCCCGCCATCACGGAATGCACACCGCAGGAGTTGTTCCCGATCATTCCACCCAAGGTGCAGCGGTCATGGGTCGCAGGATCGGGCCCAAAAGTGAGTTGGTGTCTTTCCGCGGCCGCGCGTAGATGGTCGAGAATGACACCCGGCTGCACCCGGGCAATACGCTGCGCAGCATTCAGTTCCAGAATGCCGGCCATGTATTTGGAGAAATCCAGAATTAGGGCAAAGTTGCAGCACTGGCCGGCCAGGGAGGTGCCGCCGCCCCGGCACAAGATCGGCGCTCCATGCTCGCGCGCAATGGCAATCGCGGCAACAACGTCATCTACGCCGCGCGGAATGACCACGCCGATCGGAACCTGGCGATAGCTGGATCCGTCCGTGGCGTAGAGAGCCCGGCTTCCCTGATCAAACCGGACTTCACCCTCGATTTCCTTGAGTAACTCTGCCCTCAGGCCTGCGGCGTCGACGACGGGAGATTTTGCCGCGCGGGCGAGTTCAGCGAGGGCATCGGACATGGTGCGTGCCTAGTTCGATTCCGCACCTGCCGCGGCTTTGCCACTTACATTGGTGATATTGATCACGGTCTTGCCCTCCTCCGGGGAGATGTTCACCGTGATCAGGTCCTTGTTGCGGGTGGAGACGATAGTGTAGTGCTTGTCGTCCGATACATTCACGTTGGCATGCGGAAGCTGCGCCCGGTAAAACTCCGCTACTTTCTCCGGAGGATCGCTGGTCTCGAGATTCAGAGTCACGGTGTGCATTCCCCCGACGTGCACGTTGGCTGCGTCGCTACTCATGACCTGCGCACTGGGATACAGATCCACTCCGATATTGCGGGCAGCCTCCTGTGGATCTTCTGAACTCTCCACCGTGCCAACCGGGGTTTCGACTTTGACGTGTTTCCCGTCCTCGGTGATCCTGGTATGCTTCGCGATTCGGTATCCAATGAAGCTCGCGGCCACGCTGCCGATGATGCCCAATCCGATCAGCACAGCCACAACGATCAGAATGATCTTGACGGCATCGTTTTTCTTGGCAGGGGCAGAGATGCCCGCAATCGGGGGCGCGCCGGTAATTGCGCTCCCGCACTTGGCGCAGAACTTTGCTCCGGGATCCAGGTTGGCTCCGCAGGAATTGCAAAAGGCCATGGTTCACCTCCGTCCGCTCGAATGGGCGGAGTATATCGCAAATACTGCAATCGTGTCGGTGAACAGACTCGTCTAGTTCGTGCCCGGAGCAAGGCGCCAGGTGTAGTCGGTCAGGCTCAGCATCAGCAGCAACAGCATCCAGAAAATCGCGGAGGCGATCACCACCTTGGTCATCTTTTCGCTCGTGTACTTCACGTGCATAAAGAAGAGCACCACTACGGTGGCCTTCACGGTGGCAATGGCGAGGGCCACAATCGTGTTTAAGGGGCCAAGGTCGATAGTCGCGATCCAGGCCGTAACCACCGTCAGGACCAGGAGAAGAATCCAGATCGCGTAGTATAGCTTGCTCGATACGGTGTGCTCAGACATAGGTCAATGCAGCGGCTTTCTATCGATTAGGTACAGCAAGGGAAACAGGTAGATCCAGACGATGTCCACGAAGTGCCAGTAGAGCCCGAAATTCTCGACCGGGGTGTAATAGCCGGGACCAAAAGCTCCCTTCCACGCCCGGTACGTGAGCCATGTGAACAGACCCACCCCGACAATCATGTGCAAGGCGTGCATGCCGGTCATGGCAAAGTACAGTGAAAAGAAAATCTGGGCGCGCTGCCCATCAATAGGAATCGGCGATTCCTTCGCCATCTTCGAGACGTCAAACGAGTAGCCGGGAACGTGGTGCTCGTCGAATTTTTCTTTCCACTCCACACCCTTGATTCCCAGAAATACCAATCCCAGCAATAGCGTGAGAACCAGCAAAGTGACCAGCAGCTTGCGCTTGCCTTGCTGCGCTGCCTGTACTGACAGTGCGACCGTCAAACTGCTGCAGATCAGCACCGCGGTGTTCACCGTACCCAGGGGCAGGTTCAGGGTAGTGCTGCTCACCGCGAATTCGTTGAAGTACCAGTAGCGATATACCAGGTACGCGCAAAACATGCCGCTGAAGAACATGATCTCCGTAGCCAGGAACAGCCACATTCCAAAGGAAGCAGCATTCCGCTGCTGCTCCATATCGGCAAAATGGTGCTGCAGCGCCGGGTTGTGGGTCTCGATTGTGACCGGACTATCGCTCAACCGGGGCCTCCTCTGGCACTGCTATTTCACCGTAGGGGTAAGCTTCCCAGGTCACCACTGGTGTCTCATCGAAGTTGTAGGTTGGCGGCGGCGAAGCCGACATCCATTCCAGCCCCGCTGCTCCCCAGGGATTATCCGGCGCAGGCTTCCCGTAGCGCATCGACCACAGGAAGTAGATCATCGGCAACAAGTAACCGACGGCAAGAATGGTCGAACCCGCCGTCGAGAGCACGTTTAGAACCTGGAACTCGGAAGGATACTGCCAATACCGGCGCGGCATGCCGACATAACCGAGCACGAATTGCGGAAAGAACGTCAAGTTGAACCCGATAAATACGATCAAAGCCGCCAGGCGGCCCCATGCTTCGGGATACATGCGGCCGGAAATCTTTGGCCACCAGAAATGCATTCCGCCCAGATATCCCATTACCGCTCCGCCGACCATGATGTAGTGGAAGTGGGCCACCACGAAGTAGGTGTCGGTCACGTGAACATCCAGGCCCAGGGCGGCCAAGAACAGCCCGGTTAACCCTCCCATGGTGAACAGCCCGATGAAGCCGAAGGCGTACAGCATCGGTGTATTGAACCGGATTGACCCCTTGTACATGGTCGCGGTCCAATTGAATACCTTGATCGCCGAGGGCACGGCCACCGCATAACTCAGCAACGAAAAGATCATCGCCGCATAGATCGACATACCCGCCACGAACATGTGGTGCGCCCACACCAGGAACCCGAATACCGCAATGGCCAGGCTGCTCATGGCGATGAAGCTATAGCCGAACGGACGCTTGCGCGCGAAGCACGGGATGATCTCGCTGATCACTCCCATGGACGGCAAGATCATGATGTAAACCGCAGGATGGGAATAAAACCAGAACAGATGCTGGAACAGAAGCGGATCGCCGCCGCGCGTGGGGTCAAAAATTCCGAGATTCAGCGCGCGTTCCAGCACTACCAGTACCAGTGTAATCGCCAGCACCGGCGTACCCAGCAACTGAATGATGCTGGTCGCGTAATGCGCCCAGATAAACAGCGGCAAGCGCGACCAGGTCAGGCCCGGCGCACGCATGCGATGAATGGTGACGACGAAATTCAGCCCCGTCAGGATGGATGAGAATCCCGCAACAAAGATGGAAAGTCCGGCCTCAATCACCTTGGTGTTGCTGAAGGACGTGCTGAACGGCGTGTAGAAGGTCCACCCCGTATCAACCCCGCCGGTCGCGATAGCGTGCAACATCATCACTCCGGCAATCACCAGCAGATACCAGCTCAGCAGGTTGAGCTTGGGAAAGGCAAGGTCCTTGGCCCCGATCATCATGGGCACAAGGAAGTTTCCGAGCACCGCGGGAATGGACGGGATCAGGAAGAAGAAGATCATCACCTGCCCGTGCATGGTGAACAATTTGTTGTAAGTGTCGGACTGCACCAGGTCGCCGGCCGGAGTCAGCAACTCCAACCGGATCAGAAGCGCGAAGATGCCTCCAATAAAGAAAAAGAAAGTGATGGTGATCAGGTACAGCAAGGCGATCCGCTTGTGGTCTGTTGTGAGCAGCCACGAGCGAACGCCGTACTCCTTGTTCAGGTAGTTCTCGCGCTCTCGAACCGGAATTACCGCTGTTGCCATTGCGATTCCCTTATCTGCTACTGTGGCGAACCCGGGCTCTTCAGTTGCGGACTTCCCGCGGACCCGGCTGGAGACTGGCTGAGCGACTTGACGTACTCTACCAGCGCATTCAATTGTTCTTCGGTGACCAGTCCCTGGAAAACCGGCATGATCGGCTTAAATCCTGAGACCACCTTTGCGGCCGGCGAAAGGATCGATTCGCGGATGTAGTTGTCGTCCGCTATGACCGTTCGCCCATCTTCGAGCGTAACCGGTTTCCCATAAATTCCAGTGAGATTCGGGCCGCGCCCCTGGACATCGGTGCGATGGCAAGTTCCGCACCCCAGTTGCTGAAACAGCGCCTGGCCGGTCTGGGCCAGCGATCCTGAAGCCACGCCGCCGCTGAGCCACGCCGCATACTGTCCAGGCTCCATTACGGTCACGCTTCCGATCATTCCCGAATGCATGGTGCCGCAATACTCGGCGCAGAACAGGTGATAAGTACCGGGCTTGGTGGCCCGGAACCACGCATAGGTATAGCGCCCCGGCACTACGTCCTGCTTGATCCGGAAGGCTGGAATATAGAAGCTGTGGATCACATCCTGCGAGGTCATGATCAGCTTGATATCGCGATTGACGGGAACATGCAGTTCGTTGATCTCGCGCTGTCCCTCGACATGCTGCAGCTTCCACATCCACTGCTTTCCCACCACGTAAATTTCTGCCGCCCCTCGCGGTGGAGTTCGCTCCTGGAAGTAAATGACCGCGCCCCAGGCAAAGATCATCAGAAACACGCCCAGGGGCACGACGCTCCAGGTGATCTCCAGTACCGTGGAGCCGTCGATCTGCTCCGCCCTCACATTGCGCTGCCGGCGGTATCTGATAGCGAACACCGTGATCATGACGAAGATCGCAATGCTCATCAGCCCAGAGAGCACCACCAGGAATATGAAAAGCGCGTCAACATTCCCGGCGTAGCTCGAAGCCCGAACCGGCCAAAGTGGAAAATTATCGAACATAATTTATGTGGTTCGTTCTACTTCCCGCGCGCTCGGCCCGCTGCCTCGACGCAGCAATACAGCCATGAGCGTGCCAATCGCCAGCATCGTCGCGACCCCGGCCAGCCTCATAATCCGAAACACAGTGGCGCTGTACTTCCCCGCTTGCGGGTCATAGTGATAGCAGTACAGCAGCACTTCATCCACTACGTTTCCAATCTTCTCGTTCGAGGCCTGCACCAACCCGAGCCGCAGGTCCTTGGGTGCAAACTCCACGCCGTAGTAGTACTGCGAAATTTTCCCCTCGGGCGTGAGAATCATGATCGCCGTCGTGTGCGCGAACTGTCCGGTTTTGGCGTCGTACTCGTACTGGAAGCCGGCGGCTTTGGTCAGCGCGTCAACCGATTCCTTGGGCCCGGTCAGAAAGTGCCAGCCTTCCGCAGCGCCCGCGCGCCCATACCGCTTCAGGTATTCAGCTTTCTTCTTCGCGGCGTCCTCCGGAGTCTCCCGCGGATCGAAGCTGATGGTCAAAATTTCGAATTCCTTCCCCACATCGAACTTCAGCGGCTTCAATGCCGTTTCCAGCCCGCTCAGCACCTCGCTGCACAACATCGGACAGTTGTAATAAACCAGGTTGAGGATCATCGGCTTCCTGCCGAAGTAGTCGCTCAAGTGCACGGCCCTCCCGCTTTCGTCACGAAATTCCAACCCGGGAGGAATCTGCTGGTTCAGGTTCTGCTGGATGCCCACGTTTTTCAGTCCCGGCGGACGCACGTTGGCGGGCGGAGATAGCATGCCGGTATTCATGTTCTGGGCGGCGGCGCTCACGCAGAACATGATCAGGACCAGCGGCCATCCGAATTTTTTCCTGTTGCTGCTCATTGCTGCTTCTTTCTTTGCGGCGTCTGCGGCTGCTTAGCGGGTGCCTTCTGACTTGAATCCGCTCTGGAAGCCGCCTGCTCCGCCATTTGCACCGTGGAGGCCGGCGCTGTTCCGGCTCTCGGCGTTGTCGGCAACCCCCGCTGCGCTAACAATTGCATCGCTTTTTCAATCGGAATATGTACCACTCCCGCGTTCTTATCAACCCAACCATAGCTGTGCAACTGCTGTTCTTCCGCCAGGCGGAACCCGTTTAACTCGATCCGCTCATTGGTTTCCAGCCGCGGCTGCGGAAACTGATGAATATCGGCCATGGTGATATCGCGAGTATCCGGAGCGGTTGGGACCGCCAGCGGGTTTTGCGGCGGCTGATGGGCCCGCTGGTATGAATCAAGGAACTTGTACATCCCGATTACGATGAGATAAATCAGCACGGAGGCGATCGCGAGTCCCACCAGGAACGAGAAGATCGCTCCCGGGCTCATATCTTCCCGCTCGTACTCCGCGTCCCCATGCTCGTGCTGACGGATTTGGCGTTCTTCACTCATGAGCCGGTTCCAATACTTCGTGCGCGTCCGGATCGTAAATCGGCAGCAGCGGCATCGAATTTAAGTTGCGGAAAAAGAACCAAAGCCACAGACCACCCATCGCAATGGGAAGCACGATATCCGCCCACGTGACGGTAATGGTGCGCGAGAAATTCGGTTCCACAAGCCAGATCAGATCCACGTACCGCATTAGCATCAACCACACCGCAAGCCACACCAACCGCGTAACGTCGCGTTTGAAGGGACGCGACAGTAGGATCACAAACGGCACGGCAAAGTGAAACAATGCCAGGATTAGCCCGAACACTCCCCAGCCGCCGTTCAGCCGTTTCAGGTACCAACTGATCTCCTCCGGCAGATCTCCAGCCCAGATGATCAGCCACTGCGAAAACGAGAAGTAGGCCCAGAGCATCACGAAGGTCAGCATCAGCTTGCCGTGGTCGTGAACGAAACTGGGCTTTAGCCAATCCGACATGGGCTTGTAGCGCACCAGCATGCGCTCGATCACCACTGCGAAACAGATTGCCGACAAGCCCTGACCCGCGAGAAACAGCAACCCATAGATGGTCGAGATCCAACTCGGGTCCAGCGACATGACCCAGTCGATGGCCGCGAAGGAAATGGTCAAGCCGTACAGGATCAGTCCCGGCCCGCTCAGCGCCTTGAACTTCGAAACGTTGTCTACCGGGCCGCGATCGGTCTCGCTTGACCATTTCGTCAGCAGGTAAGACAGCACGTTCCAGATCGCAAGGTAGATGGCCGCGCGAATCACGAATCCGGTGACATTCAGATAACTCTGCGTGATCCATACCAGGTGTTCGCGCAGGCGCTTGTTCTCGATGTTCTCCAGAGGCTGCGCCCAGATATAGAGCCGGTGCACTCCGAAAATAATCGGGATGAACAGTACCGCCATCAGCGGCGCACAGCGCATGGCCGCGCCCATGATGCGCCGGATCACCATACCCCATCCGCCGCCGGTCAAGTGACGCAACATCAGGATCGCCATCGATCCCAGCGTCAGTCCCAGCCACGCCATGTAGCTGGTGAGATAGCCGCGGTAGAAAACCTCCGGCTGCAGAAATCCGCCAATCACCGCAATCACTGAAAACGCCGCACCCACAATCAGGGAACGCGACTGAATGACCCGAGTCACGGGAGGCGCCATCAACTCCGAACTGTTCATGCGCACCGTGCTCATTTCGGCTGCTCTCCTTGTTCGCTTTTTCCGGGGGCAATCAACTCAGGCTGGGTAGCGCCCGATCCGGGTTCGCCGAACTGCGGCGGCACAGACGGGACCTGCTGTCCTTGCGGGACTTCGGCGGCCGTCGCTCCCTGGCTCAATTGCAGCGCGCGAATGTAGGCGACGATGGCCCAACGGTCGCGCGGCGGGATCTGTGACGCGTAGTCGGGCATCGCTCCGAACCCGTGGGTCATGACGTCGAAAAAATATCCCAGAGGCGCCTTGCGCAGGCGCTCCGTGTGGTAGGACGGAGGCTTGCGATATCCGCGCTGCACGATCATTCCGTTTCCGTCGCCGAGCCGGGAATGACACGGAGCGCAGTAGATGTTAAAGCGTTGCTGTCCCCTCGCCAGCACGTCCTGCGTCACCGGAAACGGCATGTAATCGCCGGGGTTTTGACCCACCATACCCGTGTAGAAATACGTATCTTCGTGCAGTTCGCCGCGCGCGACTGTGTCCGGAATCGGATCCCGCGCCGAGCGCAGATCGGAATAGAAATCGCTCATCGCCAGCGGCTTGAACTTGGGCTGGTCGTGCATATCCTGGCGGCATCCGGCCAACGCAAGCAGCGCGAGCAGTCCCAACCATGCGAATTTGTTTCGGCGCAACATCGCTTACCCGGGGACCTCCGAAAGCGAACGTGGCCGCAGGGCTTCCAGGAAGGCACGGGTTGAAGCAGTGTCGTACTTGGGATCGGAAGAAAACACGATCAGAAAAAACCGGTCTTTCGTCGCAAACGCAAATCGCGGCACGTTGAACACCGGGTGATATGGCATGGGCAATCCATTCAGCGCAAGCATGCCAAACACGGCTGAGATCCCGGCAAACAGAATCGTCATCTCGAACGTCACCACGATGAACGAGGGCCAGGAATGCATCGGCCGCCCCGCGATGTTGATGGGATAGCTGATGGTCGCAATCCAGTACTGCATCAAGTAGCCCGTCAGGCCGCCGAGAATGCCTCCAATCAGCACCACCAGTGGAACCGCATTCTTGTGGAAACCGATTGCCTCTCCCAATTCTTCGATGGGAAACGGACTGTAGGCATCAATCTTCTTGTACCCCGCCTCGTAGGTTTGTCGAGCCGCCGCAACCAGGTCCGTTGGGTTGTCGAACTCAGCCATAAGGCCATAGATCAGCGTGCGCTTCATTCCTTTACCTCCGCCTGCGGCAGCAGAGTGCGCATTTCAAAAATCGAGATCATCGGCAGGATTCGCACGAACAGGAACATTGCGCACAGGAACATGCCGATGGTGCCGATGTAAGTCATCCAGTCCCAGCGCGTCGGATAGTACATGCCCCACGACGAGTTCAGGAAGTCACGCTGCAGGCTGACCACAACGATGATGAATCGTTCCAGCCACATGCCGACCAGGATCACGCCCGAGATCAAAAACAGCGCAGGCGGACTCTTACGCAACTTCCTGATCCAGAGCACCTGGGGAACAAAAATATTGCAGGCCAGCAGCATGTAATAGAAGAACGCGTAGGGCCCGTGTAAACGGTTCCACAGGGTATAGGCGTCGTAACGATTTCCGCTGTACCAACCCATGAACGCCTCGATCGCATACCCGTAGGCGACGATCAATCCCGTCGCCAGCATGACCTTGGCGGAATTCTGCAGGTGGCGCTCGGTAATGAAATCTTCCAATCCGTAGAACTTGCGAATGGGAATCGCGAGCATCAGCACCATGGCAAATCCGGAGTAGATCGCGCCCGCCACGAAGTAGGGCGGGAAGATCGTGGTGTGCCACCCCGGAACGATGCCGATAGCGAAATCGAAGCTGACGACCGTGTGCACTGAGAGCACTAGTGGCGTCGCCAGTCCGGCCAGCAAGAGATAGGAAGTTTCGTACCGCGCCCAGTGCCGCGCCGAACCGCGCCATCCCATGGCCAGCATGCCGTAAATCATCCTGGCCCAGCGATTTTCGGAGCGGTCGCGCAGGGTCGCCAAGTCGGGAATGAGACCGATGAACCAGAACAACAGCGAAATCGTGAAGTAGGTCGAGACCGCGAACACATCCCACACCAGGGGGCTGCGGAACTGCGGCCAGTAATTCATGGTGTTGGGATATGGGAACAGCCAGAAGAACAGCCATGGCCGGCCCAGGTGAAGTAGCGGGAACATGCCCGCGGCCGCCACCGCGAACAGCGTCATCGCTTCCGCAAACCGATTGATCGAGTTGCGCCACGACTGCCGTAACAACAGCAGAATGGCCGAAATCAGAGTGCCGGCGTGACCGATCCCGATCCACCACACAAAATTCACGATCGCGAATCCCCAGCCCACCGGGATGTTCACGCCCCAGATGCCAACGCCCTTCAGGAACAGGTATCCCACCGCGTAGAGCATGCCCATGAGCAGCAGGAATGAGACTCCAAACCCCACGAACCATCCGTTCGAGGTCGGGCGCGTGAGCACGATCGCGCTGATCTTGTCCGTGACAGACGCAAAGCTATGTCCCGGTTCGATGACAGGAGCTTGCCGGTTGGTCGCCGTCACGACTATTTGTTTCGAATCATCCATGCTTGGCAGCTCTCCGCACTACGCCTGCAACTCGGGGTTCGGGTTCTTGATTTCCGCCAGGTACGTGGTTCGCGGCCGCGTATTCAGGTCGGCCAACAAACTGTAGTTTCGCGACTGTGCCTTCAACTTCGAAACCTGGCTGTTGGGATCATTGATGTTGCCAAATACGATCGCGTTCGCCGGGCACGATTGCTGGCATGCCGTCTGCAACTCGCCGTCGGCAATCTTGCGATCTTCGCGCTCGGAATCAATCCGGTGCTGGTTGATGCGCTGCACGCAATACGTGCATTTTTCCATCACCCCGCGGCTGCGCACGGTCACGTCCGGATTGCGCATCATTTTTAGCTGCGGCGTCTCCCAATCCTGGAACAGCAGGAAATTAAACCGCCGCACCTTGTAGGGACAGTTATTCGAGCAATAGCGCGTTCCCACGCAGCGGTTGTAGACCATGTCGTTCAGGCCTTCCGTGCTGTGGACCGTAGCCCCTACCGGGCACACCAGCTCGCATGGCGCGGCTTCGCACTGCATACACGGTACCGGCTGGAAATGTGCGCGCGGATTGTTTCTGTCTCCCTGGTAGTACGCATCCACACGCAGCCAGTGCATGTGCCGGCCCTTGTTCACCTGCTCCTTGCCCACGATCGGAATATTGTTCTCCGACTGGCATGCGACGATGCAGTTGTTGCAACCCACACATTTGTTCAGGTCAATCGCCATGCCCCAGGCATAGGGCTCTTTCGTGTAATCCCACCCTTCGGGCTGAATGTGCCCGTTGCCATGCGGGTACAAAGTCTCATCGGCATCCGGCTCTTCTTCCCGGGCAAACTCCGGGTCTTTCTTGTAATCCTCCAGGCTGGTGGTGCGCACCAAAGGCCGCTCGCCGACCGGGGTTTCCATCGTCTGGTAACCCTGCGTAGAAGCCAATTTGTAGGTGGTGCCTGTCTTCTCGATGGAGACCCCGGTCGCCAGCCAAGGCATCGCGCTATAACGAATTTCATAGGCGTTGTACCCTGCGCCAGTTCCGACCCTGCCGGCGCGCGTGCGCCCATACCCCAGAAACACGGTGATCGATTTGTCGGGATGCCCTGCCTGCAGCCAGAGCGGGGCCGCAATGCTTTTCCCGTTCAGGCTGATCTTGATCACATCTTCCGACTTGAGGCCCAACCGGTCCGCCATCACCGGTGCCATCATGACCGGATTGTCCCAGGTCAGCTTCGTCATCGGCTTCGGTAGTTCCTGCAGCCACCCGTTATTGGCGAAGCGGCCATCGAAGACCGAAGGATCGCGGCGATAGTTGATCTCGAGAGCGTTGGCATCCACGGTTGCCGGAGATCCGAACTCTGACTTCAATGCGACCTGCTTCGGCTCAAATGCCGTGCCTTGTATCCATCCATCGTTTAAGGCACGTTTCCAGAAGAGTTCGAAATCCTGACCCGCGTGCTGCTTCTGCCAATAACTCCGCACCAAATCGTGTCCGCTGGCCTCGCTCAGCCCGGACAGGTACGCGACAAACTCGTGCTTGCTCCTTCCGCTATAAAGCGGTGCAATCAACGGTTGCACGATGCTTACCGTCCCCTCATAAGCCCGCGTGTCGCCCCACTGCTCCAGGTAGTGCGTTTCATTGATGTGCCATTGGCACAGTTCCGCGGTCTCGTCGTGGTACAGCCCGAGATGCACTCGCATCGGAATATTCGTGCTCTTGAGGGCATCCGCGAAACCCAGGTCGGCAGGCGATTCATAGGCAGGATTCCCACCCAGAATGATAAGAATATCTACCTTGCCGCCGCGCATATCGGCAACCAAGTCTCTCAGTGAATCTGTCTGGTTGACCGGGTTCGCATCAACCGGGTCGGTGAAGACGACAGTCTTTCCGACGTTGCCGAGGATCTGGTTGATGGCGTGCGCGAGTGCGTGCACGGCGGGAGGCTGGTGTTCTCCAGGGATGACAACGCTCGAACCACGATGCGCCTGCAGTTCCTTCGCAATTGCTTCCAGGAACCGTTGCGCTTCCCCTTGCTGTGCTCCGCTCCCTGCATGTACTCCCAGCGCACTGGCCAGTGCCCGCGCAAATCCTTCGATGTCCGCCGCTCGCATCGGCAGATGATGATCGGCCTTCGCTCCCGCAGGACTCGGCGTACTCTCCACCACGTACAACCGGTTCATGGCGCCGGCATCCGGATTGCGCCGGGAAGCGAAATCCCGCGCGTAGCGGGTCATGCCGGGGAACCCACTGGCAAGGAAATCGGCATCCAGCGAGACGATCACGTCTGCTGCATCGAGCTTGTATTGCGTTTCCACCGCCTGACCGAACGCCATCTGTGCGCCCGCCAGCGCGTTATCCCGGCCGCCCGGATCGTACACATGCCACTTGGCCTGCGGGAATGCCTTCAGGAACGAGCGCATCTGGTCTGCCAGCGTGGGCGAAGAGATCGTCTGCGTCAAAATCCGTATGCCCGCTCCTCCAAGCCCTTTTTGGATCGAGAGCGGAGCACGGAATGCCTCCAGGAAGGCGCCCCAGGTGCGCGTCTCTCCCAGATAGGTGATCGTCTGTGACCGATCGGGATCGTACATGCCGAGAATCGAAGCCTGCGCGAACACATCGGTCCCGCCCTGGCTGACCGGGTGCTGTGGATTCCCTTCGATCTTCGTTGGACGGAAAAGGTGGCTCTCGACCAGGATCGGCGTGGCGTATCCACTCAACTCGAACGCGGTCGCGTAAAACATCGGGCGCCCGGGGACCACATCCTCCGGTTGGCGAACATAGGGGACGATGGGCTCGAGCGGTTGCTTTGTGCAAGCCGTCATTCCGGCCAGCGCCAACGATGCGCTCATCAATTTCAGAAAGCCGCGGCGCGAAACCCCGTCCAACCATTCCGACGCGCCTTTGGGAAATTCACGGTGCATCATCTCCTGGAACTCGGCGCTCCCCGCCAGTTCTTCCAGGCTCCGCCAGAACTCAGGGCCTTTCGTCTCGGCAACGCGGGCCCGAACAGTGTCCAAATCAAGCGCAGGACGCTCGGTTTGCAACTGAACCAGCTTCTCTTTCTTTCCGGGGCATACCGCCTCGTGGTGCTGGTTCGTAGATTCGCTATCCATCTTCATCGCAAACTTTCTCTGAACTCCGTGAAGCTGCCGTTACCGGTGACAGGTTGAACAACTGGTGATATCGCTGACCGTACGCAGCTTGTATTCCTTCACCAGGTCGGTCCCTAACGCAAGTTGATCGGTGTATTGCTTGCCGCCAACCGTGATCGGCTTGGCACCAGAGGGCTGCTCGTATCGCATGTTGAAGACCTGGTCGCGCGGGCGCAGATATTTCTGCGGCGCGCGATGGCAGTCCAGACACCACTCCATCTGCAGCGAAGCGTAGTTGTACATCAAAGGCATGCGGTCCACCGGACCATGGCAGGTGTTGCAGCCCACACCCTTATTGATATGAATACTGTGATTGAAATAAACGAAATCGGGCAGATCGTTCACCCGTGTCCACACCAGCGACTTGCCGCTGCGAAAACTTTCGCGCACCGGTTCCAGCAGCGGGGCTGCGGTCCAGATCTGCTGATGACAGTTCATGCAGGTCTTAGTGGGGGGAATGCCGGCAAAACTCGAAACTTCGACCGAAGTGTGGCAATAGCGGCAATCGATGCCGAGCCCCGCCACATGATGCTGGTGGCTGAACGGCACTGGTTGCGGTTTGGCGACGGCCGCGTAAGTCACGTAAGGCGAGCGCTGGAACTCGATGCACGCCCAAAGCGCGATGGCCGCCACAAATACCGCTCCAAAAATTGTGGCCCGAGAGATTGTGTTAGTACTGCGATGAAAGATCTGCATCTATGAAAACTTTCAGTGCAGCGGGAAAAATTCCGGCGTCTGGAATTCATGTACTGCCCAGGCCAGACCCTCACAATGAGCTGTGACCGTGAACACGAAAACTTGTGATTATAGCAGCAGGAATGGATCGCGGGGGAGAAAGCACGCCGCAATCAACAAAAAAATTTCACGGTTGCATTTTGGGAAAATCATATTCTGAAATCAACTCTGCGAGCCCAACCAACGCTCTCGCTTCGAAGCTATCTTAAATTCATGACCAACAACTTTGGTTCCGTCATCTCCTCGATGGCATAACGCAGACCCTCGCGGCCCAGGCCGGAGTCCTTGATGCCTCCATAGGGCATGTGATCGATGCGGAAGGTCGGCACGTCTCCGGCAATCACGCTGCCCACTTCCAACTCCTCGTAGGCGTTGAACAGCAGTTTGACGTCCCTGGTGAAAATGCCTGCCTGCAGGCCATAGGGAGAGTTGTTCACCTGCCGCAGCGCTTCTCCAAAATCCTCGTAGGTCTCAAGAGTCACGACCGGTCCAAAAATTTCCTGGCAGTTTACTTTCATGTCAGCCCGCGTGTTGGTGAGCACAGTGGGCTCTACGATGGAACCTCTTCGCTGTCCTCCAGCCAGCAGTCGCGCACCGCCGCGTACGGCTTCCTGCACCCAGTCGATGGTGCGGATGGCATCGCTTTCGCGAATCAGCGGGCCCAGATCGGTACTGTCGTCCAGCGGGTCCCCGGTTTTGAGCTTCTTCACCCCTGCCAGGAGCAGTTCGGTGAACTTGCCGAAAACCGACCGTTCCACCAGGATCCGCTGCACCGAGATGCAGGTCTGCCCGGCGTAGGCGAAGCCCCCTGCGACGCAGCGCTCAGCGGCATAGTTAAGGTCGGCGTCGTTGTGCACCAGCACGCCGGCATTTCCGCCCAACTCAAGGATGACCTTTTTCTTCCCGGCGCGGCGTTTGATGTCCCAACCTACCGATGCGCTGCCCGTGAAGCTGATCAACTTGAGCCGCTCGTCGGTCACCAGCAATCCCGCGTCTTCGTTCGAGAGTGGCAGGACGTTGAGCGCCCCATCCGGCCAACCCGCCTGCTGCACGGTGTGGGCAAGCAGCAACGCCGATAGCGGCGTTTGCGGCGCCGGCTTCAGCACCATGGGGCAGCCACTCGCAATCGCCGGCGCCAGCTTGTGGGCCACCAGGTTCACGGGAAAATTGAATGGGGTAATTCCGGCAATCGGCCCCAGCGGAAAGCGCTTTACGATTCCCCAGCGCCCGGCCGTGAATTCCTGCCAGTCGAGCGGGAGGTACTCGCCGTAGTTACGCGTGCTTTCCTCGGCGGCCACTGTGAAGGTGAAGATCGCGCGCTCCACTTCCGTTCGCGCGGCCTTGATGGGCTTGCCCGCCTCCTGGGCGACGGTGCGCGCGAACTCCTCTTTGCGCTCTGCAATTCCTTGCGCAACCCGCTTCAAAACTCGCTGACGCTCGAAGGCGGGTAAGCGGCGGGTGGTGCCGAACGCCTTTACCGCTGCAGCAATTGCAGCTTCCGCGTGCTCCCGCCGGCCCTGGTACACAGTTCCAACCAGAGCACCGTCATACGGAGACTTCACCTCCACCACATCTCCGCTCTCGAGCCACTTGCCATCAACCAAAAAGCCTTGCGTGCTGACGGGAGTTGCTGTCATCTGGGCCATCGTGGGTCTCCTGAGCCGCACCTGGTCGAACCGGAAGATTATAGGACTTCCGGCAAGTCCTGGACGTCCTATTCGATTCCGGTTCGAGTTTTCTAGATTCCTGGCTTGTGTTGGATAATGGGGGCGCTCCCGGACCGCGAGAATCGAAAATTGCAAACCCTACTTGAACTGTCCCAAATGTTCCGGAACCACTCCGCGTCGCCGGTGGAGATCACCTCCGACTGCCTTTCTCGAATCAAACGGCTGAATCCAGTATTGAAAGCTTTTATCACGGTCACGGGAAACTCGGCTCTCGAGCAGGCGCGCTCCGCGGAAGCTGAGATTCACGCCGGCCGGTGGCGCGGGCCCTTGCATGGGGTTCCGCTTGGGCTCAAGGACATCATCGACACGCAAGCGGTGCGCACCACCGCTGCCAGTGCGGTTTTCAAGGATCGCGTTCCCGCCCGCGACGCGGATGTTGTCTCTCGCTTGCAACAAGCTGGCGCCGTGTTCCTCGGCAAGCAAAACCTGCACGAGTTCGCATATGGAGGCAGTTCGGTCATCAGCTACTTCGGAGAGGTGCGCAATGCATGGAATGTCGCCCATATTGCGGGAGGTTCGTCAGGAGGCTCGGCCACGTCCGTCGCGGCAGGACTGGGTTACGGAACGGTCGGCACCGACACCGCGGGATCGATCCGCGATCCGGCATCGCTTTGCGGCGTTGTCGGCATCAAGCCAACTTATGGCCGGGTCAGCGCCCGCGGAGTGATTCCACTGTCCCAGTCGCTGGATCACGTCGGTCCCCTGGCCAGAACCATCGCCGATACCGCCGCCCTATTGCAAGCCATCGCCGGATACGACGCGGAAGACCCTGCAAGCGTTGATGTCCCCGTTCCCGATTACCTGGGCGCCCTCGACCAGCCTCTCGGCCGGACTCGTATCGGCGTTCCCCGTCACTTCTTCTTCGATGAGCTCGATCCAGAAATCGCAGCGGCTGTGAAGAATGCCCTTGAGGTCTTCACGTCCATGCGGGCGGAAATTCGCGAGATCAAGCTGGAGGTGCCGACCGACCGCACCCTGCAAGCCGCCGAATCGTATGACTATCATCGCAAGATGATCGCCCGTTCTCCGGGTTTGTATCAACCGGAGACGCTGCGCCGTATTCGCACCGGGGAGAACACTACAGCAGAGGAAATCGAGAAAGCTCGCCGTGAACTGGCACATGCACGCCACGAGATTGCCTCCGTTTTTGAGCATGTCGACGTCCTCATCACGCCGACCGTGCCCATTGCTACTCCCATGCTGCAGGAACTGAAGCAACATCCCGAGCAACTCCGGCCGCGAGAGTTAGCTCTGCTGCGCAACACGCGTCCGATTAACGTTTGGGGATTACCGGCAATCTCGCTGCCCTGCGGGTTCACTAAGGCAGGCCTTCCGATCGGGCTGCAGATCGTCGGGCCTCATTGGGAAGAAGTTCGTGTTTTCCAGGTAGGCTACGCCTACGAGCGGGCCACCGCCTGGCACAAGCGAATGCCCGCGATAATGACTAGTTGACCGAAGCCACATCGCTGGGCAATAGCAGCACGAAACCGCACTCCCCTGTTGCCTGGGAGCAGGAGAGGGTTCCCCGGCGCACAATCTGCGTCGGCGCATCGTCGGGAAAAGGCTGGTTGAATTTCGCGCTACGTAACGCCTCGCTGAAGATTTTGAGCTTCTCTTCTCCGTTTACAAACTTCACGCCCTGCACGCTCGGTGCGCCCCCGGCATTGGCCAGAAGGATGAAAAAATCGGCGCTCGCCGTCTCCTTCGCCACTCTGCCCAGCGACACGGTTCGCATCTTCTGCAACTCGTCCCGGTAGCGATCCACAGTCGCATCGACTTTGCCTCCCCCAACCAATGCAGCCAGATGCGTGCGCGCCTCTGGCTCGGGACGCATGGCCGCGAGCGCCATGGCATAGACCCGAATGGCGTCGTCGCGCCTGCCTTGCTTTTGATAAAGCTGCCCCAGGTGGTCCCCAATGTCGCTGTGCTGATCGAGAGCCCACGCCGCAGCCAGATATTTCTCGGCCTTTGCCAGATCGTTTTTCGTGAAGTAAACCCAGCCCAGCGTGTCCCAATACGCGGCCAGGGAACTGGTGGTCCCCAGGTCGCGCGGGTTCAACTGGTCAAGCGCCACGTTTCGCGACGCCGCCACGGTTGCCGCCACCGCCGACTCCGCGTATTGCTGCGCGCGCTCCAGGTGCGAATTTCTTAGCGTCAAATCATAGGCAATGTCGTTCCACACTACCGGAGTCGCCGACAGGTCCACCGCTCGATCAAACGCCGCCAGCGCTTTCTCATCCTGCCCTAGGTTGAGGTACGCCTGCCCGAGGTTCACCTGAATCACTGGATTTTCAGGAGTAAGTGAGGCGGCCTTTTCGAACTCCGGAACCGCCGCATCGTATTTCTTCTGCTCGACATACATCCCTGCCAGCGCGCCGTGCGCATAATTACTCAGCGGATTGATTTCCAACGCCTTCTTGTAAGCTGCCTCGGCTTGCTCATAATTTCGTGCCGTACTGTAGGCCCATCCCAGGTTTCCGTAGGCGTACTCGTCGTAAGGATCCAGATCAGCCTGTTTGCGAAATGCCTCGATCGCCTGTTCGGTCTTGTGCTGCCCCATGTATGCGCGTCCCAGGCTGACCCAGGCGTTCTTGTGTTTCGGATCGCTGTCCAGCAGCCGTTTCAGCAGGTCAATCGCGCTCTGGAAATCGCCGCGATCCAGCGCGGCCCTGGCGGCATCGTTGAGATCGTCCCCCTTCAAGTTCGCCGCCGCCGCCGGAGTTCCTGCCGCGGAACTGTCTACCGACAGATGTTGTGCCACATCAGCCAGCACCGCCCGGCGAAAGGCGAGATAGTCGTTATTCCGCGTGGGTGGAAGTTCCCGCACGCTGGTGACCAGCCGTCGCTCCCCGGTGAATACGTTCCCCTCCGCCTTGTAACTGGCCTCGTACTCGGCGTAATCGCGCTTCATCGAGAATGGCAGCGGAACCCGCTCGCTGTACTTCGCGGGAAATTGCAGCCGCAGGTGGTACGAGTATTCGGCCGGCGATCCCAGTTGAATCGGATCGCTGACCAGTTCGCTCTCGTTGACTTCCGTCAACGTGATTGTGGAGAGCGGCAACGCAACATCCGACTTCTTCTTCGCCCAATCCAGGAAATTGGGAGCCGAAATGTCGTACTCGATCACGAATGGATTTTTGGTCGCGGCCGGGTCGCCGACCTTCAGGTTGCTCACCTCTCCATCCAGGCCGCCCAGCGAACTGCTGCGTTTCAAGAGCTGCTGCCACTGCGCATTCGGGATGCGCCGGAACAGCAGCCTCATGAACAGCTCCATGTCGCCGCGCACGGTGACCTTCACGTGCAAGTCGAGCTTGCCCAGTTCGTTCACTTTGCCGTCAAGGTCCTGGATTTGAATGTTGTGCATCGGCGGATCGGCGGGTGTCTCCTCCAGGTGAGGAGTGCCGTTTGCGGGCACCACCAGCGCCTCCTTTTTTCGCAACGATGGCGACAGCAGACGAAAAGGGGCCACCTCGGTGGTCGTGTCCATCCATACTTCCTCTTTAGCGAGTGGCACCAGGCTGATCACATGGTCGAACTGCGACGGCGACGGAACGAATACGTCCAGCTTGCGGTTGGAGTTAATCAGCACCGACGACGCGTGGTAGCCCGAGGCTTCGAGCAGCGCCGCCAACAACGTGTGCTTGTCTTTGCAGTCGCCATACTGGTTGTGCAGCACGTCGCTTGCCGAGTGCGGCTGATATCGCCCCACTCCAAACGACAAGCTGATGTAGCGGAAGTTTGTGGCAACGAAATCGTACAAGGCCGAGATCTTGTCGAGATCCGTCGTCTTGCCTGCGGTCAGTTCCGCGGCTTTCTTTCTGATTTCGTCGGTGGGTTGCCGGCGGTCTTTTTCCAGACCCGCATACCACCGGCCCAGATCTTCCCAGTTCGCAAACGTGGTCATCTGCACCGACGGTGGCTCTGGTTCCTTCCGGGCTTTTTTCTTCTCCCCTGCTTCGTCTTCCCGGACGCGATGCGAGCTGTTCCATAAATAAATTTTGCGGCCGCTCACTTCGGTGATCTTCGGCTCGAATCCCGGCTGGTTCTTGACCTCAAGCCGTCGGTCCCGCGGGACATTCAACTCAAGCTGCTCGTCGAGCACAATCTCGTTCTTGAGAAAGGTGTGCTCCATCCAGAACTGCCCCGGGCCCAGCGGCGTATGGATGGTGCTCACGATGTCGTATTCCAATTCCTCGCCGGGACGCAAGCCCGGCACCGTGATGTGCTTCTGCCGGTAATCGGTGTAAACGGGAGCTTCCCGTTCGATCGGAGCGCTCAGGTCTTGCACCGAGTCTTCCGGGGCTGAAACCGTGCTGCCATCCGCTTTCAACACACGAACGTAAGGAATGTCCACCTTCTCATTCGCCGAGTTATATCCGAAGACCAGCTGGCCCCATTGCTCAACCCCCGCCTCGCTCTGCACCTTGATCCGCGCCCGCAGCTCACGCACCCCGGTGCCATCGTTTTCAAACCGATACGACGTCCGGTAACTCTCAACGACGTAGGCTTCCTGGGAATAGTCGCTGGACTTCGCGGCTGGCTTATCGGGCGAAGGCGGCGCGACGGGCTGCTGGCCGACGGACGGAGATACGAATAAACCTATGACAACAACAAGGAAGACGACGAAACGCCGCATGAAGGTGTTTGTATCCTAAGCACCTCCACGGCGCAAGGGCGGGCTGGAGCCGCCTTGCACCATGGTACCTAGCTGTCACGTCGGTAGAACGGTCGTTGAGAAACGAGCGGGTTATTGGAGTAGAGGAATTCCGCAGATAACAAAATTGACGGCCCCTAGCGCTAAAGCCACGCACGCGACCGCACGCTTTGGGCCCAAGAGAAGCCCTGTTACAGCTAATGGGATCGACGCAATGCCAGCTAGGTATGCGCACATGAATACTTTTATTGCCGAGTTCACATCGTGTCCAGCACTACGTAACGCAAAGGCTCCCCAGATTGTCAGCGGCTCGATGATTGAAATCGCCAAGGCGGTTGTACCTAGGTGAGCCCGGACTCTGGTTAGGACTTCGGACATGCCGAACCTTCTTTCACCGGCGATCAAAACTCGAATTACGAAGCGGCCGCTCCCTTATTGTCCCATCGAATGATTCATGAAATTCGCCTGGTCTGACTTCATCTTCTTCAAGCCTTCGATCGGCAAATAGACCATGTGCCCCGCGTCGTAGGTCGCAAAGGAAATGTTCTGGTGATACTTCGGTGGAATATCCAGGTGATCAATGGTGTAGTCCGCTGCATAAAAAGGCGTCGCCAGGTCGTAATAGCCTTCCATCACCAATATCTTCAAATATGGGTTTTTTACGATTGCTTCCCGCAGCGCCGACGCGGTGTCCGGAAAGCCTTCGATCCCTTTTCCCCAATCCCACTCGTCGAATCCCGTCTGCTGCGCGAAGACGTAGTACGGCATATCGGTCTTGTACCCGAGCTCCGTTCGCACATAGTGATTGAAAACCGACGTATATGGCGGCAGTGTCGAGGAGGCGGTAGGATCGTAAAAGCGAGTGTCCAGCAACCCTTCCGGGTCGATTCCAGTGAAGCGCCCGTCGAGTCTTCCCACCCGCAGTTTCTGATCAATGAGCAGGTAATGCGTAAATTTCTGCACGTTGATGCGCAGGTTCGCCTCGTCGATCACTTTCTTGTCGAGCCCCGTAAAACGGGCTAGCTGGTCAATAACTCTTTGACGCTCCTCGGCCGATAACGTGTCTCCTTTGTGCAATGCCTCCGAATATTCACCGGCGGCCCACTTTACAGATTCCTCTCTCGCCTTGGTCATGTCCTGTTGAAGATCGGCAGGAAGTTTATGGTGATAGCCCGCGATCATGGTGAACGACGGCAAGAGCATCGGATACGCAAGGTCGTTGGTCTTGTTCACGATCAGCGTCTCGAAATTCAGCACCATCGACAGCAGCGTGATTCCATTGAAGGAAATCCCATGGTCCGCGAGATAGCCCGCAACTCCAGCCGAGCGAGTGGTGCCATAGCTCTCTCCTAAGAGAAACAGCGGAGAACTCCAGCGTTCATAGCGGGTGATGTAAAGCCGGATGAATTCGCTGAATGATTCGATGTCGCCCTTCACCCCCCAATATTTTTTCGCAATCTCCAGGGTTGCCGCGCGGCTGAAACCGGTTCCGATCGCATCCACCAGCACCAGGTCGCTTTTATCTAACAGCGTGTACTGATTATCTTCCATGCGATACGGCGCCGGGGGCATGAAACCGTCCGGCTGCAGCACGACTCGCTTTGGCCCCAGCGCACCCATGTGCAGCCAGATCGAAGCTGACCCCGGTCCACCGTTGAAGGCGAAGGTCAGCGGACGCCGGCTTGCGTCCTGTCCGTCCAGCGTGTAAGCGACAAAAAACATTTCCGCATCAATCTTCCCGTCACCGCGCTTGATCGGTAACCGTCCCGCGGTGGCCGTGTAGCGCAACAGCTTTCCCTCCACCGTGACCTGGTGGTGCGTAACCACTGGCGCCACTTCGCTCACATCAAACCGTTCCTCTTTCTCCTTGTCGCCGCCTTTGCTCTCGTCGGGGTTGTTCGTCATCTTCTCCGGAGGGTTCACCGTTGACGGCGGAGTGGACTTCTCGGCCGGGGCCTCCTGGGCCTTGGTCTGCGCCTGCGCCTCGGTGTTCGGACGCTTCGCCTTTGGCTGAGTACTCGGTGTGGATTGAGAATTCTGCTGAGCGAAAGCGAAAGACGTAAGAGAGAGAAGGCATACCAGCCGGAGAAGACTCAAACGCATAGTGGACCTTTCAACCAAATATCGAAACACGATGAAGTGCCGCGTTGGCAGCCGATGATTATAACGCCGCACCGGACCACGCTAGGCAGTCACGTCAGCCCTTCGTGATCCTTAGTGTCCTTTGTAGTTTGTCGTGTTTTCCTTTGGTCAAATGACGTGCCTCAGCATCAGCTAATTCGCGAGTAATCGATCTTCCTTCGTGATCCTTAGTGTCCTTGGTGGTTTGTCGTGTTTTCGTTCGGGCAAGAGAATGTGAGTCAGCATCGGCTAATATGGACATGTGCCAGCGATTGCGAAGAAAACGAAGCCATCCCTGCTGTACGACCGGAATCTTAAGAAAATCCCGTGGCTTATCCACGGGTTCAGCACCCGCCAGGGTGGATACTCGACCGTCTATGGAACGTCCGACCTCAATCTAGGATTCACCAAGGACGACTCCCGCCCCGCGGTCGAGCGCAACCGCAAGCTGTTTCTGAAAACACTCCGGGCTGAAGGCTGGCCCCTGATTACGTTGCGCCAGCTTCACTCCGATCTCATCCATGCCGTGGATTCAGTCCCTGCAACCCACCTGGCCGGCGATGGCCTCATTACCGCGACCCCTGGCCTCCTGCTCGCCATTCAAACCGCCGACTGCCTTCCGGTGATTCTCGCCGACACCCGTCAGCGTGTGATTGGAGTCTTTCACGCGGGCTGGCGAGGTACAGTGAAGCGCATCGTCCAAAAGGGCGTCGGCGAGATGCAGCGCTACTTTGGCACGAGCCCTCGATACATTCGCGCCGCCATCGGACCCGGCGTGCACGACTGCTGCTACCAGGTCGGCGAGGAAGTCCGCGATCAGTTCCACGCACAATTCGAGTACGCCGGAAAACTGTTTCGTGAAACCAAAGACTCCGACGAGATTCACGAACGTTATCCACTGCTGTTTCTGACCGCCCGTGCCCCAGGCCACAGCGAGTTGCCCACAAAAATCTGGCTCGACTTAGTAGAGGCCAATCGCCGCCAGCTTCTAGACGCTGGGGTGCCGGCGAAGAACATTGGCGCCGAGGCGCTTTGCACTTCTTGCCATACCGACAAACTCTTTTCCTTCCGTGCCGAAAAAGGCAAGACAGGTAGGCTGATGGGAGTAGCCGGAATTCGGAAGTGATCGATCCACCTTCGTGATCCTTAGTGCCCTTTGTGGTTGATCCTGGTTTTGCCTTCAGCAGTTCTCAGCATTCTCTGCGACGAGATTTGTTCTAAGATACTGCGTGCTGAAAAGCCTGATTCTGATCGCTGCACTCTCGACGCCGGCCCTGGCCCAAACGTCCGTGCAGATCGATTCCATCTTCGCAAGCTATCGTTCCGACAAAGCCCCCGGCGTGGCGGTGCTCGTAATAAAAGACGGCAAAGTCCAAGTTGAGCGTGGCTACGGCGTTACAGATCTTCGTACTCACACTCCCATAGAGGCCGACACCAACTTCCGCCTCGCTTCGCTGACCAAGCAATTTACCGCGACCGCCATCATGCTGCTGGTCCACGACGGCAAGCTGCGCTATGAAGACCGCCTCACCGACGTCTTCCCCGATTTTCCGGATTATGGCAAGAGCATCACGATCAGAACCCTGCTTAACCACACCTCGGGGCTCAAAGACTACGAGGACCTCATGCCGTCGCAGGACAATGTTCCGGAGGACAAGCTTGACCAGATTCAGGATGCGGGAGTCTTAAAGCTCTTAGAGCAACAGAAAGCAGGCAAGTTCGCGCCCGGCACGCACTGGGACTACAGCAACTCGGGCTATGTGTTGCTTGGCCTGGCGGTGGGAAAAATTTCCGGCGAGCCCTTCGGGCAATTTCTGCAGGAGAGAATTTTCGCTCCCCTGCACATGGATCGCACCCTTGCCTACCAGAAAGGCAGGAACGAGGTCACCAATCGTGCCTACGGCCACTCTCGGATCAATGGCCATTGGCAGCAGACCGACCAAAGCTCGACTTCGGCGACGCTCGGTGATGGCGGGGTTTACACGTCATTGCACGATCTCGAGAAATGGGATGCCGCGCTCCACAATTACACCTTGCTAAGCAAATCGGAGATGCAACCTGCGCTCACTCCCGTCAAGGTTCCTGACGATTCGGTGAGGGGTCCCGACAACAAACCGGCCGCGTACGGCTTCGGCTGGTACTTGAACCCATATCGCGGCCACCGTCGAATGTGGCACTACGGAGAGACGCAAGGCTTCCGCAACAACATCCAGCGCTTTCCCGATGACAACCTGACGGTCATCGTCCTTTCCAACCGCGCCGACGCCGATCCCGGCGCGCTTGCCCTGAAAGTTGCGGACCTGTACCTGCAATCAGCCAAATTAATGCGGCAACCATCATGCCGAAGCTCTAGTCTCCGTTGAAACCGCGGCTTCCTCCAGCCTGATGTCATCCTGAAGCGACGTGAGTCGCTGAAGGATCTCGCGTGAACAATTAGAACGCTGGCCGGGCCGGCATCCTTCACCTGATGCTTCTCTTGCGCACTCAGAATCTCAGCCCCACCGCCTGCGACAAGAATCTCAGCATCGGGCTCATCTTCTTTCCCGCCGCCACCACTTCGCTCATGAACCGCGATCCGCAAACTTCAGTATCTGAAAACTCGATCGAAGCCACAAAATCCGTCCGCTTCAAATCTTCAATCATCGGATGGTCCGCCCGGTACCCTCGTGGAGGCCGTGTCAATGCATCGCCTCCCAACGTCAGGCGGTGAGTTGCCGCTTTCCACTCGTCGCTTTTCCAGGCAATCGCATCGCGAATCCGCGCCAGCGACTTGGGGTCCGGATGCCAGCATCCTCCGGCCAGGAAACTCTCGCCGGGTGCAAGATGCAGATAAAGGCTGGCGCCATGAATGCCATCCTTCGAGCCTGCATTGCCGAAATGCATCCCGACATTTGTCTTGTAGGGAGTTTTATCTTTCGAAAACCGGATGTCGCGGTAAATCCGCATCAGCGACCCGCCCATGGGCTTCGCGCTCGCTACCAGCCACGGACTGATCTCTCGCGCCCGCAAACTGAAGTCGGTGATGAACTGCAAACTGGGCTGCCGAACCAGTTCCTCGTAACGCGGCTTGTTCTTCAGAAACCATTCGCGGCGGTTGTTCCGCTTCAGTTGCCGCAGAAATTGAAAAAGCTCCGGGGAAAAGTAAACTTTGGCCATCGATCAACTCTCAACCTATTAAACCACGGAGCCCCGGACGCCTTCGTCCGGGCCGCGAAGTGGAATGTCGCATGGTACAAACCGTGCAACCGCCAAGGACCCCGATGCCTGCAAAGGTTTCGTACCAGCACAATGACTTTGAGCGCTGAAAAAGCCGCAGCAAGCTGCGGCTCAACGGAAATCTGAACTTTGAACTTACCCCTGAGGGGTGGAAGGCGCCGGAGGAGCCGTCGGGGCCGGAGGAGCAGATTCTTCCACGCCGCTGTTCACCAGGTCTTTTAATTCCTTGCTGGGCTTGAAGAACGGAATTTTCTTAGCTGGAACTTCCACGCGGTCGCCTGTCTTGGGGTTGCGCCCCACGCGGGGCTTGCGCTGGCGGGTACGAAAACTCCCGAAGCCACGGATCTCGATCTTGTCGCCCACACGCAGCGAGCGGACAACGCTGTCAAATATCGTCTCCACAATCACTTCGCTGTCCTTGCGCGTGAGCTCTGCCAACCGCGATACCTCGTCGATCAGATCCGCTTTTGTCATGCCCCATCACTCCCTCTGCCTGAACTGGATGGCGTTGTTTTCGTCGCCGGCCCCTTCCGCCACTGAATGGGCTTGCATAAACTTCTCAAATTTCAGGGGTTCTGCGCAAGTGCAAGTAGTGGCTCGCGCACTTCCTACTTCCAGAGATAGTAAAACCCGACGTGCTGCTCCAGCACGTTCATCCGGCTGGGAATCCACTCTGAAACGTCTCCAAACAGCAGATCCAGCACGCTTTTGCGATCTTTTTCCGGCCTCACCAAGGTCGGCTCTCCCTTGATTCCCACCGATTTCGCCGTATCTTCGACCGCCGCCTGAAAATCGGCAATCTGGTCCACCATTTTCATCCCCAGCGCCTGTTCTCCGGTCCATACCCGCCCGTCGGCAACCGCCTTGATTTCCTCGAACTTACGCCCGCGCCCGTCGGCGACTGCCTTCACGAACTGGGAGTACATGTTGTCGATCAGCGATTGCAGATACGCCCGCTCCGCCGGCGTCAACTCCCGCGTCGGATTTCCGGTATCCTTGAACTCACCCACCTTCAGGATTTCCTCTTTCAGCTTCGCCCAATGCAGCAGGTCGCCGTAATTCACCCACTCGGAAATCACGCCAATCGACCCCACCACGCTGCCGTTGTCGGCGTAAATCTTGTTCGTGGCGGAGGAAACATAATAGGCACCGCTTGCGCCTACCGTCTCAATGGAGGCGACGATCGGCTTCTTCTTGCCGTCGTGAATGCGCTTGACCTCCCGGTAAATCTCCTCCGAAGCCGCTACACCCCCTCCGGGAGAGTTCACGTGGATGATGATGGCTTTGATGGAATCGTCGTCATCAAACTTCTTAAGCTGGTCCACAACCGGCTTGGGCGTCAGAATGATTCCCTCCAGATCCACTACGCCGATGCGGTCGCCGAAACCATGCAGGCCCGCAGACTGGTCGCCGGCATGCATCGTCAGATACACCAGCGTAAACACGGCCAGCACAAAGAGGAAGAAGGCCCCTCCTCCGATCACTACCCAAAGCAGCGTGCGCGAACGTCCGTTTTCTGCCATAAAAGTGGGCTTAGTTTAGCACCGCGTGACTCTCGCGTCCCTTTTTACAGTTTCCCATGCGGTCCGCGCGCTGGACCATGATTTCTATTGCGCTCTGGTCTCCGACTCCAACAGGCACGCGCCGATCTTTTCCAGCAAGCTGGGGAAAAGAAATTGTCTGGGCAGAAACAAGGTCGCGTGCTCGCAATCGACCGGCTCGAAACCTGTCATGATGATGGGAAAACCTGGAGCACGGTTGCGGATGGCGCGCGCCAACTCCGCGCCTCCCATGCCGGGCATATGAAAGCTGGTCACGACCAGATCAAAGCTTTGCTGTTCAAACGCTTCGAGTGCCGCCTCCACGCTGGTGGCGGGAACGGCGCAATAGCCTTCGTGGTTCAGAATGTCGCACGCCATCCGGCACAGCATCTCGTTATCGTCGACTACCAGGATGTTTTTCACGGCGAACTCCTACTGCTGAGTCGCGGTCTCGCTTGCTGCGACCACACACTTGGAAAATGTCAGGACACCATCCGCGCCTATCCCAATCGAGACTCGGTCGCCGCTCTGGATCTGTCCAGTCGCGACCAGATTGGCCAGACCATACACAACGTTCCTCTCAATCACCCGTTTCAGGTGACGGGCTCCGTACTTGGGATCGGTCCCCTGCTGCAACAACCACTGTTTCACGCTGGGTGCGCATTCGAAGGTGAAGTTCTGCTCCCCCACCGCCCGGCTGATCCGGTGTTGGATCCGCTCCAGTTCCAGTTCCAGCACTTGTCCCAACTGGTCGGGGCGCAGGGTTCGAAAGACCACGACTTTGTCCAGGCGGTTCATGAATTCGGGAGAGAATTTCCTTCGTGCTGCTTCCAACGCCGTGCGCGAAATCCTCTGATCGAAGTCTTCATTCACCCTCGTGAATTGCGCGGCGAAACCGAGCCCTCCCTCAGCCAGCTTGCTCATTTCCGCCGCACCCAGGTTCGAGGTCATGAAGATCATGCAATGCGACAAGTCCACGTGCGAGTTGTCGCCCAAGGTCAGGGTCGCCCGGTCGAGAATGCCCAGCAACAACTGCCAGAGCGCATCGGACGCTTTCTCGATCTCGTCAAACAAAAGCAGCGTTAACTTCAGCTTCTCGGTCTGCCACTGATTCAATGCTTCCTGTGTCAGCAGGGCGCGGGTCTGGCCATGGCCCACGTAGCCCGGAGGCGACCCAATCAGCTTGGCGATTTCGTGATGCTCCTGGAACTCGGCACAATTCACCTTGATAAACGCATGCGGATTCCCGAACAGCGCCTCGGCCAGGGCCTCGACGACGTAAGTCTTTCCCGAGCCCGTCGGACCCAGGAACAGCAGGTTGCCAATGGGGCGGTCGGGGGGAGCCATTCCCACCAGGAAGATCTGGTACAACTCCACAACCGCGTCAATGGCTGCGTCCTGCGCGACGACCTTGCTGCGCAAGACGCGCTCCAGCTCTTTGGTTGGCTCGCCATGACGCTTGGCATCCAGCGGCGCGGACACCGCCGCCTCAGCCAACGACACGCCTTTTTCTGACAACGCTTCCCCGGACATGGCTTGCCTCTAGGCGGTTTTGGCTTTGCGCAGCGCCTGCTCGGCGGTCGTATGAGTTTCGCTTTGGTGCATGTACTCGTATCCGACCGCCGCAAAATAAAGCGCCTGGTTGAAGAAGTGTTCGAGCGAGTGCATCAACTCGATTTCCCCGATCAGTTCGACCGGCTCATCCAGGAAGCCCTCGCGCCGCAGGAATTCGAATAGATACTCCTTGGTCTCTGTAACCGCCCACAGGAAAGCGGGAAACGGCACGCCTTGCCGCGCGCGCCTCATGCCCAGCCCGATATAACGATCCTCGATTTCCGCCTCGGTCTTGTTCAGCACCCAGTCAGTCAGATTGCGATAGATCTCCTGCGAACGACGCTTCAGTTCGTCCGGCGGCACTTTGCGCAGCAGTTCCCCGCACCTCTCGGAACTCTTCAGCTTTTGTGCAAGACCTTCGGACAGTGCTTCAGCGCGGGCTTCAATGAGTTGAACCAGCCTGATGGCAAACATAGGCTGCCTCCACGAGAGACTGCGCGCTGGATCCATAGACTCGACGCAGGTCCCCTGATGGCATGTTCGCCGATCGGGCGGGAAACCTCGGTGACGAAAGGCACAGTTCCCAGTGACTGCCCGGCAGCCGCGACATGTGTTTAAATCACTCGCGTGCGCGCCGCCGCGATCCTGGGATGGGGATCTACCGCCAAAGACCTCGCCCCGTTTCAAAAACACTCGAGCGTTGAGTGGCGCATCGGCCTTCCTGAACCTTCAGCGCAGGCTGATGCGGTGCTGCTCTTCGGAGGCGATGGCACCATTCATCGCCATCTCCGTCCCCTGGTCGAGTTGAAATTACCGCTGCTGGTCATTCCGCGTGGGAGCGGAAACGATTTTGCCCGCGCTTTAGGCCTGAAGAACGCCCGTAGCTCCCTGCAGATTTGGCAGAAATTTGTTTCCGGCCAGACCCAGGCTCGTCCCATTGATCTCGGCCTGGTCACAGAATTGAGCTCGGGAAAAACGACATATTTCTGCTGCGCGGCAGGCGTCGGACTGGACGGCGAAATCGCGCGCCGCGCCAATCAATTGCCCCGCTGGCTGCGCGGTCACGGCGGATACGCGCTGAGCTTTCCGGGAGCCCTGGCGCGATTCGCGCCGTTCCCTTTGAAGCTGTCCACCCCGAATACCGAGGGTTCATGGGAACTGCGCAGCGATAACCCAACCATGGTCGCCGCCTTCGCCAACACCGCCCACTACGGCGGAGGCATGAAGATCGCGCCACGAGCTCAATTCGATGACGGTGAGCTCGACGTCTGCCTGCTCACCGACATCGACAAGTTCAAACTATTCTGCCTGTTCCCGACGGTCTATTTCGGACGCCACCTGAGCGTTCCGCAGTTCGAGTATTTCCAGGCAGAGCGGGTGCGGGTAGAAACGGATCATCCCTTCGACGTCTACGCCGACGGCGAATACGTCGGCCAGACCCCGATAGAGGTCAGTGTGAAGCCCGCAGCCCTGCAAGTAATCTTCTGAGAAATGTAGGGATGAGAAAAGAGAAATGTAGGGACAGCCGCCCCCGCTGTCCAGTCGAGCGAAGCTCGACAGCCTCTCCACGAAGAATCATTCGAGTTGAAAACTGAGAGGACGGGCGTCCTCCCTCGCACGGCCCTTGAGGATGCGACAACCTTACCCGGCGTTCAGGCAACGTACTAGCCGATCCTTACCCGCTTCATCGACCTTCCCACGCGGACCAGCATTTCGCATGGAATCGAAACTGCCAGCACCGGCTCCGTCTTCACCTCACCATCCACCTTCACTGACTTCTGTTTCAACTTGCGCGAACCATCGCTCACCGACTCGGCCAATCCGCACTTGGCCAGCAGCTTCGCGAGGTTCACGGCATGATCTCCCGCGGCGACTTCCGAATACGGAACCTGTACCTGGGGAACATTCTCCGGCACCTCATCTTTCTGGAACTGCTTCGCCCAGTCTTCTTCCGCCTGCTTCGCCGCTTCTGCCGAATGAAAATCCTGCACGATACGCCGCGCTAATTCTTTTTTCACGGCCATGGGATGCGCCTGCCCCGCGCACACATCCGCCTTCGTCTTTTCGATGTCGGCCATCTGCATGTCGGTGAGCAGTTCCCAATATCGCCACATCATCTCGTCGGAGATCGACATCAGCTTGCCGTACATCTGCAAGGGCGCTTCCTGGATGCCGATCGCGTTGCCCAGCGACTTCGACATCTTCTGCACGCCGTCGAGGCCTTCCAGGATCGGCATGGTGAGCACGACCTGCGACTCCTGCCCGTAAGCACGTTGCAACTCGCGCCCGACCAGCAGGTTGAATTTCTGATCCGTTCCGCCCAGCTCGACGTCGGCCTGCAGCGCCACCGAGTCGTAGCCCTGCGACAGCGGATACAACAGTTCATGCAGCGCAATCGGCTTTTCTTCGAGAAAGCGCTTGTGGAAGTCTTCGCGCTCCAGCATCTGCGAAACTGTGTACTTCGCCGCCAGCCGGATCCAGTCCTCGCCCTTGAGCTTGGCCAGCCATTCGCTGTTGTGGCGAATCTCGGTCTTGCTCTGGCTGAGAATCTTGAATACCTGCGCGAGATAGGTCCGCGCGTTGACCTTGATCTCTTCCGGGCTCAGCGGCGGACGCGTGACCGACCGTCCCGTCGGATCGCCAATCATGCCGGTAAAGTCGCCGATCAGGAAGATCACGGTGTGCCCGAGATCCTGGAAGTGTTTCAGCTTGCGCAACAGCACGGTGTGGCCAAGATGAAGGTCGGGCGCAGTGGGATCGAAGCCGGCCTTCACGCGCAGCGGCTTGTTCGAAGCGAGAGATTTTTCCAGCTTGGCCTGCAGCTCAGACTCTTTCACAATCTCGGCCGAGCCTTTTTTCAGGTACGCAAGCTGTTCCGGTACGGGGGCGAAGGACATGGGAGAGATTATAGCGAGAGGGAGATCATTCTCGGATTGCCGGATTGCCGGATTTGCGGATGGAGGAATTTTCGCAACTAGCGCGGTCTGATTCCCTTCGCTGTCATTTGAGATGTCGTGAAGATTGCCAGAAGTTCATTCGCTTCTTGCGTAATGTTACCCATTGCGCGACTCTCGCACCACTCCGGTTTCGGTAAACAGTTCAAGCCAGAACACCGTTTCGTCAATCTCTTCAACTACAATGCCGAGCTTCGCTACGAATTCCGCTTTGGATCGCGCTCGGCAGGCCGCACGATAGTTTGCGGCAACCGATGTGCCCGAGCGGAGTAACTGTTTTCCCAGCGTTCTTGCTTCGTCAGTTGCAGGAAGCGATTGAAACAAGCGCACGATCCGGATCGCAAATTGTTTCGTTCTAAGTTTCAGCGCATCAGCCGGCTTCATGGCCTTATTAATTCGTCAATCCCGAAATACGACGATTCGACAATACCTGAATGAGACCTATCTCACTGTGACGGTTCTAACCAATTTCCTCCCTACCACCTCATAAGCCCCGCTGAGAACGAGGTTGATCGCTTCGGAATAAGCAACATGCTCCTGTTCGAGGATGCGCGCAGCCAGCGTGTGCTCATCGTCGTCGTCCATCACCGGGACCGTCTTCTGCACAATGATCGCTCCGTGATCCAACTCTTCATCCACGAAGTGCACCGTGCATCCGGCAACTTTCACGCCGTAGGCGAACGCCTGCTGCTGCGCCTCGAGTCCGGGGAACGCCGGCAGCAACGACGGATGAATATTCAGAATGCGATGCGGGAACTGTTGCACAAACCACGGTGATAGCAGCCGCATGTATCCAGCCAGGCAGATGAGATCGACTTTGTGCTGTTGCAGAGCCGCGACCACCTCGTGATCGTGTTGCTCGCGCTCTTTGCCCTTGGAAGGAATCACGAGCGCCTCAAGCCCGAACCGCTTGGCGGTTTCGATCCCGCCAGCATCGCTCTTGTTGGAGATCACGACCGCGATGCGCGCATCTTTGATGTGCCCGGCGCTCACATTCGTCGCGATGGCTTCGAAGTTCGATCCGCGCCCGGAGAGAAGTATGCCCAGGTTTTTCATATGCACCTCATTGCCAGAGAATGATAATTCAGCCGAGACATTGGAATGACAAGTCACTGAACAGCCGCTCCTATAATAGTGTCTTGTTCTCATGCTGATCCCTGACTATCAGGAGTTCTCGCGCCTGGCCGTGGATTTCACGATGGTTCCGGTGATCCAGTCGGTCGCGGCCGATCTATTGACTCCGGTTTCAGCCTTCCTAGCGATCGCTGCCGATGAACCCAACGCGTTTCTCCTGGAGTCGGTGGAACGTGGGGAGCGCATCGGGCGATACACCTTTCTCGGCGCGCGACCCTACATGCAGGTCGAAGCCCGAGGCCGCAACATCAGCATCCGCAAGGGTCGCAGGGAAGAAAAGACAACTGGCAGCGCGTTCGAGGTCCTGAAAAGCCTATTGCGGCGGCACCGGGCGGCACCTGTTCCCGGCGCGCCTCCGTTCACCGGCGGGGCGGTCGGCTATTTCTCATATGACGCGGTACGCCAGTTGGAGCGGATCGGCGAGCACGCGAAAAGCGACCTGCAACTGCCCGATTGCTCCCTGATGTTCTTTGATCGCCTTCTAGCATTCGATCACCTCCGGCACCAGATTCACATCGTGGCAATGGCCGACGTTCAGACTGAGAAGCCGCGCAAGGCATACGACCGCGCCATGCGGGATGTTGCGGCTATTGAGAGAAGGCTGTTGCGCCGCCCGCGACGCGCATCTCTCACGGCGCTGCGGGAAGCGACCGATGGGAAGTTAAAGGTTCACACTGCAACCAGCCGCAAAGCATTTATCGAATCCGTCAAACGAGCCAAGGAGTACATCGCTGCGGGAGATATTTTCCAGGTGGTGCTTTCGCAGCGACTCGACTTTGAACCCGGGGTGGAACCCTTTCAGATCTACCGCGCCCTGCGCGCGATTAATCCGTCGCCTTACCTGTATTTCATTCGCAATGGGGAGACCAGCATTCTGGGCTCCTCTCCGGAAATGCTGGTGCGTGTAAGCGGTCACAAGCTGGAATACCGCCCCATTGCCGGGACGCATCCCCGCGGACGCGACGCGGCGGAAGATGCGGAACTGGAAAAAAAGATGTTGAGCGACGAGAAAGAGCGAGCCGAGCACGTGATGCTGGTGGACCTCGGCCGCAACGATCTTGGGCGGGTGAGCGAATATGGATCGGTGACGGTTCGCGACCTGATGTTTGTGGAGCGGTACTCCCACGTCATGCACATGGTCTCGGCCCTGGAAGGGAAACTGCGCCGGGATGTGGATGCACTCGATGCCTTTGCTTCCTGTTTTCCGGCAGGCACCTTGAGTGGAGCACCCAAGGTGCGGGCGATGCAGATTATCGAAGAGTTGGAGCCGGTGCGGAGAGGCATCTACGGAGGTTCAGTGCTCTATGCGGATTTTGCGGGCAATCTGGATTCCTGCATCGCGATCCGCACCATGCTGGTCCAGGGAAAACGCGGCTATCTTCAGGCGGGCGCAGGTATTGTTGCCGACTCCGATCCGGAAAAAGAATTCCAGGAATGCATGAACAAGGCGCAGGCGGTACTGCGGGCGGTGCAAACAGCGCGCGGCGGATGAAGAGGTCCGTTTTCGGCCAGCCGCGAAACCTCGCCCGCGCTATTCTGCTGCCGGGGCCAATGACATGCAAAATTTAAGCGGACCATCCATCGCACTTGTCCTGGCGCTCGCGATGAATTGGGGAAATGCCGCTTCAACAGAGCACCGCCTGTCTGCATCATCTCGAGAACATTCAGCAGCGGCGACCCCCAAGCCGCTCGCCGTGATCGAGATCCGTTCCTATAACCTGAAGCCGGGGAAACGGGATGAATTTCACCGGCTCTTTGTCGAGAGATCATTGCCCTTGCTCCAGCAGTTTCATGTAGACGTGGTTGCGTACGGGCCGTCCCTGCACGACGCGGATTCCTACTTCCTGATGCGGGCTTATCGCAGCCTGGAAGATCGGGACCGCAGCGAGAACGAATTCTATGGCAACGACGCCTGGAAGAAAGGACCGCGGGAGGCAATCCTCGCAGATATTGAGAGCTATACCACGATTGTCCTGCCTGCGGATGAGCGGACGCTGGACAGCTTGCGCAGGCTAAAGCGGCCCTGAGGAGGGTTCATGCACAAAATGCGAGTGTGGACAGGCGGTCTTCTCATGCGCGCCGCGACACCACTTCGGATGCTGGTCGTGATCGTAATCATGACGACATTCTGTTTCGCGGGTCAGCACGATGACGCGAAGGTGGTCGAGGACCTCGACATTCAGTACCAGCAAGCCGTGAAAAACAATGACGTGAAGACCATGGACCGCATCCTGGCGGATGACTTTGTCCTGGTGACTGGGAATGGCAAGGTACAGAGCAAGGCCGACCTGCTGAAAGAATCCGGCAGCGGCGCCATCACCTATGAGCGCCAGGAAGACAGCCTACGGACGGTACGCGTGTGGAGAGATACCGCCGTGGTCACCGCTCTTCTATGGGTCAAGGGCGTGGATCAGGCAAAGACGTTCGATTACAAGCTCTGGTTCAGCGATGTGTACGTGCGGACAGCGCAGGGCTGGAAGTATGTATTCGGGCAGGCATCGTTGCGCTTGCCCCCGGCGTGATCCTTCGCTCGTCCTCAGGGGGTGAGAACAACCCTTCTTACGCCAGGTGAAGGAAATTCTGAACCAACTTCTTGCCCTCGCTGGTCAGAACGCTTTCCGGGTGAAACTGCACGCCTTCGAGCGGATATTTCTTGTGGCGCAGTCCCATGATCACCCGGGTGCCGTCTTTTTCTGTTGTCCAGGCGCTCACTTCCAACTCTGGCGGCAAACTCGATTCTGAGACGATGAGCGAGTGATAGCGCGTAGCGGTCATGGGGGACTGCACGCCCGCAAACAAGCTTCGCCCATCGTGCTCCACCTGGCTCGTCTTTCCATGCATGAGGTTCTTCGCTCGCACCACCGCCCCCCCGAACGCGGCGCCTAGTGCCTGATGTCCAAGGCAAACTCCCAGCACCGGTACCCTTCCCGCAAAATGTCGGATCAGATCGATGCTGATGCCGGCCTCCTGCGGAGTGCAGGGGCCGGGCGAAACCACGATGCGCTCAGGCCCCATTCTCTCGATTTCAGACACCGTAATCTGGTCATTCCGCCGCACCGTAATATCGGCGCCTGATTCGCCCAGGTACTGCACCAGGTTGTAAGTAAATGAGTCGTAATTGTCGAGGACGAACACCATGCAACCCTCTCACCCCTCAGATTATAGGCATCTCTGGGTAGGGTACTTGGGCCAAAGTTCTTGACACTGTGCAGAAAACCCTCCATGCTTACAGGCCAAACGGAGGGTTCATGGCCGAGGCCCAGCACGAAAAGCGAGCTACTCGCCGGTTTGCGCTGCGGTTACCTGTATCAGTCAACTACGCGGACAACGGCAGCCAGGAAAAGGCCGCCCAGACCCGCGACGTAAGTGCAAGGGGCATCTGCTTTTACGTGGACTCGGCAATCGCCGAGGGCTCCGTCATCGAATTCACCCTCACCCTTCCGCCGGAAATTACCCTGACCGAGAGCATCCGCGTCAAATGTAAGGGCAAGGTCGTCCGCGTGGACGATAGCACTCCCGATGGCAGAGTCGCGGTCGCGGCTGTGATCGACGAGTACGAGTTCCTCTCGGAACCGTAGTAACCACGACAGCCCTACCGGCACTTTCCTTGCCCTATTATGGGTGATATCGTTGGATCTGAACCTCTTCCTATCCAGGTATAAGCTTCTTGCCGCGCTGCGTGTTCCAATTTGTGTCGCGTCTCCTGCTGACCTTGAGCTTCGCCCTCAACGCCGCGGCGTATCAGAACATTCCCGGTCAGTCGCCCCCTTCCATAAATCCGGCGGACCCGGCCACCATCACTCGGGTACGGGTGATCCTGAACCAGGGGGGAGCCCCGGCACTGGAAATCACGGCCAGTCGTCCTTTGGCGCCTAGCGTTAGCAAGGCCGAGAACCCTCCCCGCCTGATCGTGGACTTGCCGAACGCCCTCA
Source organism: Terriglobales bacterium (assembly GCA_035652095.1). Lineage (GTDB taxonomy): Bacteria > Acidobacteriota > Terriglobia > Terriglobales > Acidobacteriaceae > DASREM01. The sequence continues at coordinate 116,993 of DASREM010000014.1, forward strand.
TGTCGGTCCAGAGCAAGCAGTTCGATGTGCAGAATGACAAGATCAGCGCCGTCCATTTTGAGCAGTACCGGAGGCAGCCCCCGGCGGTGCGCGTGACCGTCGATTTTCGCCAAGCCCCGGAGTACTCCACCACCACGATGGGAAATCAACTGACGTTGCGCTTCGCGGCGCCGGTTGAAATGGCGAAGGTCATTCCTCCAGCGGTACCCAGCGTTCCCTCTCTGACCAGCGGGAATGAACCAGTAGCGGTACCGGTCATCCCCGGGTCCGATGGCGGCGCTGTGATGCTGGCGGGAAGCCGGCTGGCCAACGGGGCATCGGTCACTGCCGGTGCAGAGACTACAATTCTGCGCCTCAAGCGCGGCGGCGAAGTTCGGGTCTGCCCGGGCAGCAGCGTTTCCGTTACCGCCTCAAAAAGCGGCCGCGACCTCATGATTGGTATGAGCACTGGCGCGCTCGAGGCTCATTACACTTTGGGGCCTTCGTCGGACTCGGTGCTGACCCCTGACTTCCGTATGATGTTGGCCGGCCCTGGTGAATTCCATTACGCCATGAGTGCCGACACGCGTGGCAATACTTGCGTTCGCGCACTGCCCGGGAATACCGCCTCGGTGATCGTCTCCGAGCTCATGGGGGACGGCACCTACCAGGTCAAACCTAACGAGCAGGTGATGTTTCGCGGTGGGCGGCTGGCCAGCATGGATGGCGCGGTTCCCGCAAACTGCGGGTGTCCCGAACCAAGGCCCGTCTTGCGCGCCTCGGTTCCTGATACACCCCTGGTAGCCGAAAAGAACCTGCCGCAGTCGTTGCGATTATCTCATCCAGACGATGAGCCGAAGCCCTTGCCGCCTCCAGCTTCTTCTACGGGAGTCCCGGCGAATGCTCCGCCGCCCGGACAGGTCACGCTCTCGGTTACAAATCCGGAAGCCGCTCTTCCTAACGAAAAGTCTGACGACGTTCATGTCCAGGTAGAAGCTCCATTAGTGTTTCGCGCAGCGGACCTGCCTCCGGCAGCACCGGTAGCGCAAACCGAGAAGCTGCCAGTCACGATGGCCGCGCTGCCGCCTCCGCCACAGACGGTCGTGAGCCCACCTCCGCCGGTCCCGCCTCCTCCTGCTCCTAAGAAAAGTTTTATGGGCAAGGTGAAGGGGTTCTTTTCCGGCATCTTCAAGTAGCCCACAACCACACATCGGTAGGAAAGTCACGGCTGTCCAGTAGAGCGAAGCTCCACAACGAGATGGGAGCAAAGAAATTCCCCTCCGGAGTGCCTTCGGACACTGCCCTACTCCGCCTTTCGCTTGTGTTCCACGTCACCGCTTCGATTTGACCGCTGAGACTATACTTGCTCCCGGCAGAAACTATGCCGGTTCTCGAGAGTCCGCCGATCGCCCGTACACCGGCCCCACTTTCTCCAGTAATGCCAACCTTGCTGGGAGAGGGCTACGGGGCCTATCGCGCCCGTCCCTCTGCCTTTGTACTGTCGTTTGCTCTGAATGGCCTGGTCGGCATCCTGCTGGTCTTCTCTGGGCACTGGATCGTGCAACATCGCACTGAGATCAGGAACCAGGTGATCACTCTGGTGACGGACGTGAGCCCGTACGTACTGCCTTCCTCAAAAACCGAAGCCGGAGGCGGGGGAGGCGGCGGCGACCGCGACAAGCTGGCGGCGTCCAGGGGCGCACCGCCAAAATTCGCGCGGGATCAGTTCACCCCTCCAGCGGTCGTGTTGCGCAATCAGGATCCGAAACTCGCGATGGAGCCAACCGTCGTTGGCCCGCCCAATATCACGTTCCCTACCGGCCCGGTTGGTGACCCTCTTTCCGCCGTGCTGGGACCGCCTTCGAATGGTCCGGGGTTTGGTGGAGGCATCGGCAGCGGCAGCGGCGGAGGCGTCGGCTCTGGTCATGGACCCGGCGTGGGTCCCGGAGAAGGTGGGGGCATTGGCGGCGGCATTTACAAAGTGGGTGGCGGAGTTAGCGCTCCGCGTCCCATTTACCAACCCGACCCCGAATACTCGGAGGAGGCGCGCCGCGCCAAGTATCAGGGTACGGTGATTCTGTACGTGGTGGTTGGCCCCGATGGAAGGCCGCACGATATTCGCATCGTGCGTTCGCTGGGTATGGGTCTCGATGAGAAAGCGATTGAGGCAGTCAAGACCTGGCGTTTCGATCCGGCGCGCAAAAACGCGCAGCCAGTGTCGGTGCAGATCAGCGTCGAGGTGACGTTCCGCCTCTACTGAGTCGGACTGCAAGGTAACGCTCTGCACCGTCTTCGCAGAATTCAATGCCAACATCCCTTGCGGCCGTCTTGAGTGGTGCACCCCTTCCATCGGTATTCCGGGGTGTACGGATCCATGACGCGAACCGTCCGGGGAAACTCAACACTCTCAAGCATTCAGAAGTTTGGTACGAAAGTGGGGCACTAAGGAGGACGGGCACGGCGCGCCCGTCCCCTTCAAGTTTTAACTAGCTTCTGCGCATTTTGTTAGCGAGGGGTGTGACTCTCTCGCGCAGATCGTCGGCTAGCTCACTGCCTCGCTCCATGGCTTCTTCGGTGACCTCGCGGGCCTGCTCGGTCCAGTCATCAATGGTCTCGCGAGCATCATCGTAGCGGCGGCGCAACTCCTTCCGCATTTGCTTGCCCGCTTTCGGAGCGTAAAGCATGCCGATCAAGGCGCCAGCGCCAAGTCCGATCAGCAGAAAAGTAATTGCCGTTCCCACCGAACTGCCTCCCGATGCTTCGTACTTGCCTTCGGTTTCACTGCGCATATAAGTCCTTTCCCTAAATAGATCGTGTGGCTTGGATTCGTCAGGCACCATTTTAGCTGTCCGGCGCGCCGTTGATTGGACAAAAGCTTGATTCCAGGCAGGCACACAAACCGAGCCGGGCGGCGCGCTGTGCGGACGTTCCCATCGTCCTCAAACCTGTGTAGAATAAAGGGTTGGTCCTCGTGTCGGGCGGAAAATGTGGCCAGTCCCGCCTTCCGCCGACCCACCGCCGCAATTAAAGGAGATTGATACGCAATGGCGATACCCGCGACCCAGCTACGCCCCGGCATGATCATCAAGCACAACAATGATCTGCATTCCGTGTTCAGCGTGGAGCACCGCACTCCCGGCAACCTGCGGGCATTCATCCAGGCCAAGCTGCGCAACCTGCGCACCGGCGCCATGTTCGAGCACCGCTTTCGCTCCCCTGATCCCATCGAGAAGATCACCGTGGACGAAGTCGAGATGGAGTTCCTCTACAACGACGGGGACAGCTACTATTTCATGGACACCTCAAACTACGAGCAGACGCACTTGACCAAAGACATCCTGGGCGACGCGGTGGACTACCTGATTCCGAATCTGGCGATCAAAGTCGAGTTCTTCGACGGCAAGGCCGTGGGAATCGAGTTGCCGCAAACCGTGGTGCTGACGGTGGTGGAGACCGAACCCGGGCTGAAAAGCGCAACCGCTTCCAGCGTCACCAAGCCAGCTAAAACGGAAACGGGACTCGTCGTGCAGGTGCCTCCCTTCATCAACGAGGGAGAGAAGATAAAGGTCGATACCGCCGAGGGCATGTATCTGTCGAGAGCGTAAAAAGTTAAGAAGTTAGAAGTCAGAATGCGGAGTTGTACTTATGGCTGCATTCTGACTTTTGACTTCTGCACGGTTGCAACATGTCTGGACCGGAAAAATCCGCATCGCTTGCCCGCCGTTTCCTGGTTCGCGGGCGTGTGCAGGGCGTCGGCTTCCGGTGGTTTGTGGAAAGCGAAGCGCGCAGCCTGGGCATCGCCGGGTGGGTACGCAACAACCCCGACAGCAGTGTGGAAGTGCTCGCGATCGGCTCACGCGATCAACTTTCCAATTTGCGCCTGCGCCTTCAGCAAGGCCCGCGCGCAGCGCGTGTAGACGATGTCGAGGAATTCGAAGCCCAGGCCATTCCCGGACTCAAGACATTTCGTATCGAAGGAGCGTGGTAGATGCACATAAACGCTGCCCAGGCAGTGAACGCGATCAACTGTGAACCCCTGAAGAAGCTGATCCGCGAAGTCCCGGACTTCCCGATCAAGGGCATTTTGTTCTACGACATTACCACGCTGCTCAAAGATAAGCTGGGCTTCGCCACTTTGATCGATGCTCTCGCCGAGCACTACATCAACAAAGACATTGATATCGTGCTGGGCATGGAGGCGCGCGGATTCATCTTCGGTCCGGCGCTCGCGTACCGGCTGAACGCAGGCTTCGTTCCGGTGCGCAAGCCCGGAAAGCTTCCCGCCGCAACCGCGCGCGTGGAATATGCGCTGGAGTATGGAACTAACGCGCTAGAGATTCACAAGGATGCGATTCAACAGGGACAGCGGGTGATCATCGTGGATGACTTGCTGGCTACGGGCGGAACCGCAGAAGCAACGGCAAAGCTGGCGGCTTCTCAGGGCGCCCAGATTATGGGACTGGGTTTTGTCGTGGAATTGGATTTTCTGAAGGGCAGGGAGAAGTTGCAGTCCTACGATGTGTTTTCCCTGCTTCACTATGACAAGTAGCCAAAAATAACGGGGGCCGAAGGCCCCCGGCGGTGTCTCAGTTGTTTCCTCAGCTTAACCCAGCAAACGTGAAATCAAAAATGCGATGCCCGTCCAACCGGCTGCGCTCACCGCTGCAATCATGCCCACTCCGGCCACCATGTTCCAGTTCACACACCGCGGCTTGGCGGAACTCCATACCTGAACTGGTTCTGACGAATTGAACCCTGCAATCTGAATACGCTTTCCCCTCGTGACGTATAAGCGAGAATAGTTCCCATTAAGAATGTTCCCGGTCAAAGTTCCTTGAGTCATCTCTGGGCCACCTGTCCAACCCGCCTTGTCTCCGCAATATGCTTGCCGTTCTATTCTTCGTTCCCATTCAATGAGATTGCGAAGGAGGAGAGAAGGTTGCGCTGGCTCATTGTCTAAATTCGGTAAAAAATTCTGTTTTCCGAACACAAATTTCGTACATAAACACGCGCGAGTTCTAAGGCTTCCGCCTACAAAAAACGCAGTAGATCAAAACGAGACAAGCTACTGCACCGTGAGGGTTAATGTTGTCGGATGGTGCAATGTGCCCGAATCAGCGTTGACGACCAGAGTGTAGGTCCCCGTCGGCGTTCCCGACCGGGCAGTCGGTCCCCCTGGAGTGCTACTGCTTCCTCCACCGCAGCCGATCAACATTGTCACCGCAATCAAAATTGCTAACGATTTCGTCATTCGCTTGCGTACACCGCCTAATAGCAGAGCTCCCAGCGGGAGGGACAGCGCGTACAGCATGGCGCCCTGGGCACTCCGTTGCGCAGTCGTCGCCGCCGTAGTTGTAACTGAAACATTCACCGTAGCTGCGCTTGCCCCCGGAGTAACGCTCGAGGGAGTCACAGAACAAGCGCTTAACTCTGGAGCTCCCGTGCACGAAAACGTGATCGCGTTGCCGAATGAGCCTCCCACTGGAGACACACTCAGAGTGTAGGCTGCGGTCTGCCCTGCTTGCACGGTTTGCGCTGTTGACGATGCACTCACCCCGAAGTCAATCACCGCCAACCCAACTGCCTGCGTCTTCGGAGCCGGTGCGCCGGAACTGTTCGCCGAAACCATCAGTGTGTAAGACCCTGCGGGCGCGCTCGCCGGAACGGTCACCGACACATTGACCGTTACCGCCGCTCCCGGAGAGAGCATGACCGCCCCCGAGGGCGAAAAGCTGCACGTAATTCCTGAGGCGGGGGCGTTGCACGTCAGATCAACCAACGCACTGAACATCCCGGCAGCCGCTACCTGAATGCTGAACTGCGAAACGGAACCGGGTGTGACGGTCAAGGCTGAAGGGATTGCTGCGCTCAACGTAAAGTCCGATACGTTCACCGTGGCCGGTGCCTGGCGCTGCAATGAATCGGTTCCGATTCCCTGCACATTGAAGGCGTAATTCGTCGTGGAAGCGCTGGACACCGTCAAGGTAAACGGGGCTCCGGAACTTGTCGGGGTCAGAGATGCCGGAGAGAAGCTGCACGTGGGGGGCGCGGGCGCAGTGCAACTCAGGGTGACAGAGTGGCTATAACCAGCGAAGGCGGTAACAACGCCGCTGAAAGTTCCAACCTGGTTGGGAAACAGTGTAAGTGAAGACGGGCCCAGCGTGATCGCGAAGTCTGGCGACGGAGTAATGTTCAGCGCGGCTGAATTGCTCGCGCCATTCAATGAGGCGGAAATGTTGGCTGTCGTGGTGCTGTTCACGGCAGTCGTGCTGATCGTGAAACTTGCGGTAGTTCCGGTGGCCGGGATGGTGGCATTCGGCGGTGGTATCGCGGCGGGATTGTCGCTCGTGGTCGCCACAACTGTGCCCCCTGCTCCAGCTGTCCCCACCAGGTAAATCGTACCGGTGGCTGAACTGCCCGCCAGCACCGTGGTTGGAGTCACGTGCAGGTTGTACAGATCGGGCTTCGAACTCACGCCGGTAGCGTCCACAATGTAGAGTCCGGTGTTGCGGTCGCTGATGAGCACGCGGTCCTGTCCGAGGTAGGGATATACGCCCCAATTTCCTTCCAATTGCCCCGGAGAAGGAACCGCCGGCCAGGTATCGTAGGCGCCCACCAGAATCGGCTTCGTCGGATCGGTGATGTCGAAGATCAGCGTGCCTGCCTGAAACCATGACACGTACAGCAGGTTGCCCATGATCTTGGGATCATGGGGTGCGACGGCATCGATTCCAAAGGCGGACATGGTGATGGTGGAAGCCACCGTTGCGCTGGCAGGGTTTGAAATGTCCCAGATTCTTACTTCCGAAGTGCCGTCGATCGTCTTGCGGCTGTAAGCGAGAAAGTTGCCATCATCTGTCGCCGATGTGCTGCTGCCGTCAAGGCCCGCACTGAATGAGCCGAGGAGCACAGGAGCCTGGCTTGCGATATTGGTGATGTCCCATATATCGCCTGTGCCGCCCCAACCCGCTGTGTAGAGCCGCACCGAACCCGAAGTCGTGGTTTGAATAGTGACATCGTTGACCCACTTTGAATCAGTGGATGTAAACGTGGTCTTGAGAACCGGGGATGACGGATTGCTTACGTCGAAGACCTTGATGATCGCGGGAGAGGTCAGGTTCTGCGGAATGAAAACAAAGTTGTTCCACACCGCGATCTTGTGAGTGTTGTCGAAACCGCCATTCGCGGAAGTGATCTGCGAAAGCAAAGTCGGGTTGGCCGGGTCCGACACATCGACGATGTGTAGGCCGCTGCCCATGTTGTCCGCGAAAAAGCCGATGCCATTGGCGACCTTGACATCCTCCATGTCCAGCGAGTTCGTGGGAGCGTAGCTGCCCACAAGCACCGGCGCGTCTGGATTCGCCACGTCGAAGATCAGCACACCATTGCGCCGCTCTGAGCCTACATAGGCGAAGTGGCCGTCTCCCCAGACACTGGCGTAACTTTCAAAGGCTGGAAACGGGTCGGCATTCGCACGTAAAGTTACGTGAACGCCTTGCGCAAACAGCATCTGCGTAAAAACCGACACACACAGCATCGTGCGCACCAATGGAAGACGGTGCCTTGCGAGTTGGAGCCGCTGATTTGAGGACACGCGAATGAGATAAAAGGTCCGGACTGCGTTGGGGGGTTGTCGTTACTACTACCACAGGTGAGTTCCCGATTCAATCCGCTAACCGGCCAGGCAGCGCGGTTTTGCAAAGATTTGCCAATTGCCGATCCACCACTAACCTTCGCTTACTTTTAACTCCGCCGTCTTGGGCAAGTAATTCTTGCGGCGAAACCAATCTTCCATGGCGGTTTTGAGTTCATCCACGGGGACCTGGTTGCCGATCTCCATGCGACCGTCGGCCACAGGAAGCGTATTGTCAAAAATACTGGCGTTGGTGAAATTGCGCATGGAGAAGTTGTCGAGCCATTTCAGCGGGCAAGGGAGAACCTGCCCGTTTGACACGTACTCAACACGAATTTTGCGGGCGAACATGCCTTCGATTTAACCACAGTCCCGGCATCCGATGGAGCATCAGCCGTAGAATCTGCGCCCTCGCACTTGGGTGCGGCATGCTCGGCGATGGTTTTGGTGATGCTGAAGTTAAGACTAATCCGCAGCCGAACTGATCTGCACCAAGTCGTGAGCTTCCGGCTTTGCGTTCAATTCTCCCCAGCGCGCGGGATCCTCCGACCCCGTGCGGAGACGATTCATGGCGCTGCCGATCGCTATTGATGCTCGCACCAGGTGCCCGGCTTTAAGCGGTCCAATAAATTTTGCTTCTTTCACTACATGCACACCCGAGGTGACCGCGCATCCGCACTGCGAGCAATCGGGATCGCCACCGAAGATACAGGGCTCGACCCGCGTCTTCAAGTCTGCCGAATAATTGGTGGACATCTTCGAGAACAGGCAGTCACTCGGGTCCTTTGGGGGATTCAACATGGCGTTCGCGATCCGCGCGTGCATCAGCAGTTTCGGATACTTGGCACGGAGCGGCGGGAGTTCTCGCGCCACCAGTTCGCGATCTTCCCGCGTCAGCATCTCCGCCGTGTGCTCGCCGCGTTGCGGCGTGTAGAGGCTTACCCAGATATTGTCCACTTCGGGCCGGTTGCTCCAATATGCGACGAACTCTTCCATGTAGCCGGGCCGCTGCAGCATGGGGCCGGTCATGGTCCAGTGCACATTCACACGTCGCCCTTCGAGGTTCTTGAGGATCTTTTCGTAAGTCGCGGGTTTGCGGCGGACATCGTGATGCTCGGGTAAGCCATCCACAGATACGGCCACCCGAACGCGCGGCAGGCTGATCCACTCCAGTGGAATGGGAATAATGCCGCTGGTTACGACCAAGGTATATCGGCCTTGAGCGCTGAGCTGCGGAATAATACGGCTGAGCTCGCGGTGGCGGACCAGCGGTTCACCGCCGACCAGCGACACGTGCAATGGCTGATGTTTCTCAACCAGTGCAAGCACTCCGCGCACCAACTCGTCACCGCGGAAATCGGCCAGCTCGCGAAGCGTCTGCTCACCACCTAAGTGAGAATCGCCATAGGCATAACAGCCAGGACAGCTTAGGGGACATTCGCGGGTCACTTCGATGGACAGCATCGGCGCGTGGCCGCTCAGGATGTTCTTCCACGCGCGCAGCACTTCACCTGCAGAGATGCCGGGGGAAAATGAATGCACGGTTTTTTAGATGCATCAAAAAACAAAAAGCCCGGAGAAATTTCTCCGGGCCGAACCGTCCGTAAGCGTTTACTTTTTCGCGGCTTTCAGGCGCTTCTCGAGCCCATCCACTTCTTCTTGCATTCCCTTCGGGAGATGATCCCCGAACTTTGCGAAGTGTTCTCGAATCAATGGAATTTCCGCTGTCCACCCTTCGACGTCGATGCTCAGTAGCTTTTTGAGATTTTCGCCAGGCAGATTCAACCCGTTCGTGTCGAGATCTTCCGGACGCGGCAGGCGTCCGATTGGAGTCTCGTCGGCATGCACGTTGCCATCGCAGCGTTCAAAAACCCACTTCAGGATACGGCTATTCTCTCCGTAGCCGGGCCACAGAAACTTTCCGTTTTCATCGGTGCGGAACCAGTTGACGTAGAAAATCTTGGGAAGCTTGGCGCCCGGACGCGCTCCGATGTTCAAGTAGTGTGCGAAGTAATCCCCCATGTTGTAGCCGCAGAATGGCAACATCGCCATGGGATCGCGGCGCAACTGTCCCACCTTGCCTGCTGCAGCCGCGGTAGTTTCGCTGCTGGCGGTCGCGCCAAGGAAAGTCCCATGCTGCCAGGTGAAGGCCTCGGTTACCAGAGGAACGACCCCGGCGCGGCGCCCGCCAAACAGAATCGCGTCTATGGGAACGCCCCTCGGATCCTCCCACTCTGGAGCGATCACCGGGCACTGCTTTGCCGGCGTGGTAAAGCGGGCGTTGGGATGTGCGGCTTTGCGCTGAGATTCCGGAGTCCAGGGCCGGCGCAGCCAGTCCATCAACTCGGGTGGCTTCTGGTCTGTCATTGCCTCCCACCAGACATCGCCATCCGGAGTCATTGCGCAGTTGGTAAAGATGGAATTCTTCGTGGCCGTCAGCATGGCGTTGGGATTCGACTTCATGCTGGTTCCGGGTGCGACACCGAAAAATCCGTACTCCGGATTGATCGCATACAGGCGGCCGTCAGTCCCAAATTTCATCCATGCGATGTCGTCGCCGATGGTTTCGACTTTCCAGCCCGGAATCGTCGGCACCAGCATGGCGAGATTCGTCTTGCCACACGCTGAAGGAAATGCTCCGGTCATGTACTTCACTTTTCCCGCTGGGCTGGTCAGCTTCAGGATCAGCATGTGCTCCGCCATCCAGCCTTCGTCCCGCGCCTGTACAGAGGCGATGCGAAGCGCATGACACTTCTTGCCCAGCAACGCATTGCCTCCGTACCCGGAACCGTACGACCAGATTTCGCGGGTATCAGGGAAGTGGCAGATATATTTTTGGTCGGCGTTACAGGGCCACGTGCTGTCCTGCTGGTTGGGCTGTAAGGGAGCGCCCACCGAATGCAGGCCGCGAACGAAATCTCCGTCCTGGCCCAGGACTTCCAGCACTCTGGTGCCCACCCGTGACATGGTGTGCATGTTGGCGACTACATAAGGCGAATCGGTAATCTCCACGCCGATCTTGGCGATATGCGACCCGATCGGCCCCATGCTGTACGGAATCACGTACATGGTGCGACCGACCATGGCGCCGGCATAAAGCCCGCGCAGGATCTCTTTCATCTTCACCGGATCTTCCCAGTTGTTCGTGGGTCCGGCTTCTTCCTTGGTCTTGGCGCAGATGAAGGTGCGGTCTTCCACGCGCGCCACGTCGGCGGGATTCGAGCGCACCAGGACGCTGTTTGGGCGCTTGCTTTCATTGAGCCAGATTGCGGTCCCCGAGAGGGTCATCAGCCGCAGCATAGATTGGTACTCTTCCTGCGAACCGTCGCACCAATGAACGCGATCGGGCTTGCAGAGCTGCGCTACTTCTTCGACCCACTGCTCGAGACGGCGGTTGCGCGGCGCGTGGCTGGCAGTTTCGACATCCATGGTAAGACTGGCCATAAAAGTGTCTCCTTGCATTCACAAATCGCGGGCATATTGCACCGCGCTGCGGAGCGGCTTCTGCGGGCAGATGGCGAAACCAGGATGAGTCCAGTTGAGTGTCGATGGCCATCTGCCATTTGCCATCGGCAGGCAGCTTCCTTGCGGGAGCTATAAAAACAAAGGCTATATTGTCCCTCATTTACGAGGGGCTTCCAAGTACGATCAAGGGCAGGCGTTCGCAGCGTCACCTGCTCGGCTCACATTGTCCCAGCACCCACCCCCCTGTCGAATGTGCCCGCCATCACAAGTGACGGTGACACAAAGACTTGAGGCGCGAGGAGAAACTGATTTCAGATGCACAAAAGGGGCAACATGGATACGCCCGCGCCGACGGAAATACCGGCGGTCAGGCCGGTTGTTCCATCGCCGCAGGCTGCCCTTCCGGTTCCGAGACGACGGCCTCGAGATGTCTCAACATTTCCGCCACTGTCAGCGAGTACATCTCCCGGCCCACACCCTCGCCCGACTCCAGGGCGGTTTTCAAGTAATGGCCGGCGATGTCGATGGCCAGCGGATCCGTAATGACCTTGCCGGTACCGCTCTGATATTCCGCCCATGCCGGCAACGGAAGCGCCACCCATACCTGCCGTCCTCCGACCAGAAATTTGATATCCACGGCATCGGCGTGACGGGTAGCAATCGCCACGATCATGGCTTGGTAGATGCAATGCACTTCTTGCTTGGTCCAGCGGTCTACGGCGTGGAAATCGGTGTACATGGCAACCTTCAATCATAGCGAAGGCGGAAGACTGGAGCAAACAGGGTTCCGCTGGTCAAACTTCCACGTTCATCCCTGAGAATGCTGATCACGATCAAAGTCGCGCATACGGCGATTTGGGCTGTCCTGGCCGTTGCGATCCTCGCTTTGCCAGTGCTCGCGCTGCGTTCTCGTTTCAAGTGGGCGATCATTGTGACTGCCGCCATTTTGACTGAATGCGGTGTACTCGCGTTCAACGGCGGCCGCTGTCCTCTCACCGACCTCGCCGCGCTCTATACCGACAATCGGGCCGCTAACTTCGACATCTACCTCCCGGTCTGGTTAGCGGCAAACAATAAGACCATTTTCGGAGCGCTCTTCCTCGCGGGCGAGATGTTTCTGTTGTTCTGTTGGCTGCGGCATCACCGGTCTTTGCGACGGTAGTATGATTTCCTCGTGCTGCGGCTTCTTCATGACGACACTTTCCGGCGGCTGTGCCGAGCGCGCGACTTGCTTGCGGACGAATATCAATCGCGGGTTCTGCTGGGACAGGCGGCGCGGGAAGCATGTCTGTCCGACTATCATTTCCATCGCCTGTTCCGAACCACGTTCGGGGAAACTCCGCATGGTTTCCTGACTCGCCTGCGCCTGGACCGCGCCCGGCTGTTGCTCGCCTCCGGGCGCGGCGTTACCGAGACCTGCTTTGAACTGGGCTATGAAAGCCTGGGATCGTTTTCCGCGAAGTTTCGCGCAAATTTAGGGCGCAGTCCCATCGCCTACCAGCGTGAAGTTCGCCGCGTCTTCGGATACAGCGCGCCTTGGCGTGTGCTGATGCTGCCTGGATGTTTTCTGCGAGCCTACACGAGCGTCGAATAGCAAGAATCGAGAAGCCCAACCCAGCAATTTTCGCTAGTCTCTCCGGCGAAGGAGATCGAACATGATCCAGAGAATGTCCCACGCAACCATTTATGTGACCGACCAGGACGTAGCCAAGGACTTTTACGTCGGCAAGCTGGGCTTCGAGGTGAAGGTCGACCAGTCCCTCCCCACCGGTTTCCGCTGGCTGACTGTCGCACCAAAAGGACAGCCCGACCTGGAACTTATTCTCATGAAACTTGGCAGCGCCAGCGACTTTGTCCAATCGAAGGGCGCCAACGCCGAGGAAAGCACCCGGAAAGATATCGAAGCCATGGCGGAACTCATCAAGAAAGGATGGGTGGGCCCCGGCGCGTTTCAGACCGCCGACTGCCGCAAGACGTTCGAAGAGCTTAAAGCCAAAGGAGTGGAGTTCGTCTCCGAACCGAAAGATCAGTTCTACGGCGTGGAAGCGGTGTTCAAAGATCCGTTCGGGAACTGGTTCAGCATGACCCAGCCCAAGAATCTCTAGAAAATCTGCGACTCCTCGCGTCCGTCTGCATCGGAAAGCAGGTGCTCACGATCAACTTGCCTCGCGACATACTCCAGCGCATCGGCAACACTTCCCTGCTGCCGTTGCGCAACATTGTGGCCAACGGTTGCCACATCCTCTTGAAGTTGGAGAACGAAAATCCCACCGGCAGCATGAAGGACCGCATGGCCCTGGCCATGATTGAGGCCGCCGAAGCCGACGGCCGCATTAAACCTGGCGGCACTGTCGTCGAGTATACCGGTGGCAGTACCGGCGTTTCCCTCTCTCTGGTCTGCGCTGTGAAGCGCTATCCGCTGCACATCGTCAGTTCCGACGCCTTCTCCAGGGAAAAGCTCGACCACATGAAGATTCTCGGGGCCGATCTTCGAATTATGCCCAGTGAAGGCGGCGGCATGACTGAGAAGCTAACCCGGGACATGGTCGAAGCCGCGCGCGTGATCCAGGAAAAAACCGGGGCCCTTTGGACCGATCAGTTGAAAAACACCGACCAGCTTGCGGCGTATCACACGATGGCGGAAGAAATCTGGACACAGACCGGCGGCCGGATTGACGCCCTTGTCCAGAGCGTCGGGACTGCGGCGTCTCTGCGAGGCATGGCTGAAGGCCTGCGCAGCCGAAATCCGCAGATCAGAGTAGTTGCCGTCGAGCCTGCGGAATCGGCGGTTTTGTCGGGTGGCAAGCCAGGATCGCACAAGATTGACGGGATCGGGGCGGGCTTCGTCGTGCCGCTGTGGAAGAAAGATCTTGCCAATCACATCGAACCGGTTTCGACTTCCGATGCAATTTCGATGGCGATCCGTCTGGCGCGGGAAGAAGGGCTTTTTGCCGGAACTTCAACCGGCGCCAACGTGGTCGCGGCCTTGCGACTCGCCGGGCAGTTGGGTTCCGGTGCAACAATCGTAACCATCATGTGCGACACCGGCATGAAGTATCTGAAGACGTTTGGCACGGAGTTGAGTAAATCGTGAGCCCTGGTTCGCCTGCCAGTTTAGACACTGGCACCCGAACCAGCGTATTGAATTGACGTCTCGCCCCACGTGCATAGAAGATTGCTGGAGAACACGCGCACCGGGGGCGTATGCGAATCAAGTTCTGGGGAGTTCGTGGATCGACTCCAACTCCTCAGCCGGAAAACTTGCGTTATGGCGGCAATACCTCCTGCGTCGAAGTGCGCGCTGGCGAAAACACCTATATTTTCGATTGCGGCACTGGGTTCCGCGCACTGGGCCAGGCAATGCAGCAGGTTTCAAATGGGCAGCCTCTTTCCGCCCACATTTTTGTTTCCCATTTCCACTGGGACCACATCCAGGGCATTCCCTTCTTTTCTCCTCTCTACGAGCGCTCCGACAACCGTTTCTTCTTCCATTCTTCGAACCGCACCCGCAGCCTCCAACGCGTGATGGAAGAACAGATGGCTGCTCCCTATTTTCCGGTGGACATGAGCGAAATGAAGGCGCGCCGCGAGTTTCACAATATCGAGGAAGGCCGCTTCGCGCTGGAAGACCTCCAAGTCGAGGCCATGTGGCTGAATCATCCCCAGGGTTGCATGGGGTTCCGGTTGGAAAGCAACAGCGGAGTTCTCGTTTATGCCACCGACAACGAACCCGGCAACACGGCCTTCGATCAGAACCTGCGCAAGCTCGCGGCCGGCGCGGATGTTCTCGTTTATGACTCCCAATACCTGCCCGAGGAATATCAGGCACGCAAGCGCGGCTGGGGACACAGTCACTGGCGCGAAGCAATCAACGTTGTAATGGAGAGCGGAGCCAGGGAGTTGATCCTGTTTCACCACGATCCCGACCACAGCGACAGCTGTATAGACAATGTGGTCAAGGAAGCCCGCAATTACTATCCCAGAGTTCGCGCGGCTGCCGAAGGCATGGAACTCGCGTTGTAGCTCAAATTCTTTCTGACCTATTTCATCCTCCGCGTATCTATAAACCTGGGTTCATCGGAAGGAGCGGCCATGCCAACTCGCGAGCAGAAGTATCAAACTTTCAAGGCCCTTCACGAACGGCCGGGAATTTTTATTATCCCCAATCCCTGGAACGCGGGAACCGCCAGAATCCTGACCGCGCTCGGATTTGAAGCGCTTGCAAGCACCAGCGCCGGCTACGCGTTCTCCGTCGGCCGCCGCGATTCGTTTGCCGGTCTAACGCGCGATGAAATTCTCGAAAACGCAAAAAGCATCGTGGACGCAACGGACCTGCCCGTTTCCGCTGACCTGGAGGATGGCTTTGGACGCGCCCCGGAGGATTGCGCCAAGACCATCCAACTCGCATCGCAAGTGGGACTGGTGGGAGGAACGCTCGAAGATGCCACAGGCAATCCGGATCAGCCTATCTACGACTTCAAGCTTGCAGTCGAACGAGTTGCAGCCGCGGCCTCGGCGTCCAAAACCCATCATTTCATCCTGACCGCCAGGGCGGAAAATTTTCTGCATGGCCGCCCCGACCTCAATGACACCTTGCGGCGTTTGCAGGCCTTCGCCGAAGCCGGAGCCGATGTGGTTTACGCTCCCGGCTTGCCCAGCCTCGACGCCATCCGCCAGGTCTGCGCCTCGGTTCCCGCACCGGTCAACGTTGTGATGGGTTTGAAGGGCTCAACCTTCTCCGTGGATGAACTCGCGGCCGCAGGAGTGAAGAGAATCAGTGTCGGGGGATCCATGGCCCGGGCTGCGCTTGGCGCCTTCATTCGCGCCGCCCGCGAAGTAAAAGAGAATGGGACGTTCACCTACGCCGCCAACGCGGTTCCTAACGCCGAAATCACCGGCTACATGGCCATGGAAAAGCGCCGTTGAAGTTGAAAATCCCCCCTTCCGCGACTCAGTTTCGAAAGCTTGCTAACCCGGGCCCGGGTGCTTATACTGCTGGATTTGCCGTGATACGCGGGGAAATTTCCGTCCCCAGGCCGGCTTGCATCTCATAGTTTGACGTCATAATCCTCTGGAGAACACGATGAAGACAGTTTCCCTCGAGCAGGAACACAACCCGTGGGAGGCGCAAGCCGCCCGATTCGACCTCGCCGCCCGCAAATTGAACCTGGATGAGGGACTCTGGAAAGTCCTGCGCTATCCGAACCGCGAAATCATTCTGCACATTCCCGTCGCTATGGATGACGGCTCGATTGAAGTTTTCACAGGTTTCCGCGTACAGCACTCCATCGCCCGCGGCCCCGCCAAGGGCGGCATCCGCTACTCTCCCGACGTTACCCTCGACGAAGTTCGCGCGCTCGCCAGCTGGATGACCTGGAAATGCGCGGTCGTCAATATTCCCTTCGGCGGCGCCAAGGGCGGAGTCATTTGCGACCCCCATAAGATGTCCATGGGCGAATTGGAGCGCATGACCCGCCGCTACACCGCGGAACTGGTGGACTTCATCGGGCCCGAGAAAGACGTGCCCGCGCCCGACGTCAACACCAACGAACAGATCATGGCCTGGATGATGGACACCTACTCCATGCACATGCGCCAGACTGTGACCGCGGTCGTAACCGGCAAGCCGCTGAATATCGGCGGGTCCCGCGGTCGCCGCGAGGCCACCGGCCGCGGCATCATGATTGTCGTGGACGAGGCTGTGAAGAAGCTGGGCATGACGCGCGAGGGTTCACGCGTGATCGTGCAGGGCTTCGGCAACGTGGGATCGAATGCCGCCCTGCTCATGGCAGAAGCCGGCTATAAAGTCATCGGCATTATCGAAGTGGATGGCAGCCTGTATAACTCCAACGGACTCGACGTCAAGGCTCTGTCCGATTACCGGCAGAAAAATCGCACCGTGCTGGGTTTCCCCGGAGCGGAAGCCGCAGACGCGCAGCAGCTGCTCACGACGGAATGCGAAATTCTGATCCCCGCAGCCACCGAAAACCAGATCACCAGCCGCAACGCGGATCGGGTGAAGTGCAGGATCCTGGCTGAAGGCGCTAACGGTCCGACCACCGCGGCGGCGGACGAGATCCTTGCCGACAAGAAAGTGTTCGTGATTCCCGATATTCTGTGCAACGCTGGCGGGGTCACGACCTCTTACTTCGAGTGGGTGCAGGACCGCCAGGGCTATTTCTGGAAAGAATCACTGGTGAACGAGCAGCTCGAGCACATCATGAAGACGGCGTTCGAGGATGTGGTTCGTTACGCGGAAGCCCACGATGTGAACAACCGCATCGCGGCTTACATGCTGGCCATTGACCGCGTCGCCTACACGATCCGGCAGCGCGGAATCTACGCCTAGCTCTTCTGGAAAGAACGCGGTGATGCATGCGGGCGTGATGTGGACAGGTCCCCTCTCCCCATCTACGCCGGCTATCAGGTCTTCGTCACTAGAAGGAGAGAGAACCAATGAAATTCATGCGGAACATTCTCATCGTGTTTTTCGCTCTGTCTCTGATCGTCTCCACCGCAGCCGCCCAAGCCGACCAAACTTCCAAAGGCTCTACCAAAACCGACATGTCGGCGGCTTCTACGGACCTAGTCGACATCAACTCAGCAACGAAAGACCAACTTCAGGCTCTTCCCGGAATCGGCGAGGCTTACTCTCAGAAGATCATTGATGGCCGCCCTTACAAAACGAAAAGACAGCTCGTGACCAAGAAGATCATCCCTTCGGCCACCTATTCCAAGATCAAAGACAAGATCATCGCCAAGCAGCAGTAGCAGAAGCAAAAATCGATCGGCGACGCAAAAAGGAGTCAGTCATGGGATTGCTCGACAACATCGAAGGCCAAGTGATGAACCGTGTCATGGGATCCGGGAATCCAATGGCGGCAGCGGTCCTGCAAATGATCCAGAATCAGCCCGGCGGATTGCAAGGTCTGATCCAGTGCTTTCGCCAGAACGGGCTGGGAGGCGTGATTTCGTCCTGGGTCGGCACTGGCCAGAACCAGGCGATCTCGCCCGAACAGATTCAGCAGGTGCTCGGCAACAACACCCTGCAGCAGGTCGCAGAAAAGGCCGGCGTGTCGCCCGATCAGGCTAAGTCCTCGTTGGCAGACCTGTTGCCAACGCTCGTAGACAAGCTCACGCCAAACGGGCAAGTGCCCGAGCACAGCAGCCTTCTTCAGATGGGCGAGAGTCTGCTGAGTTCGCTGGGTAAGAGCGCGTAAGCTGTTACGACTCGCAGCGCGATCAGCCCGAGGGCTGCGGCTGAGGGTTTCGTGTGCGCAACACCTCGATAAAGCTCCACCTTTTCTCTCGCGTTGCCTTCCCATCCCGCGTGGAGGATAATCAAAAAGTCGCGGTGTCGCGGACCCCTTAGCGCGTGAACTTGCCAAACTCCATCACGCTGACCCGGATCTTCAGTATTCCGGTGCTGATCTGGATTCTTTCCACCTCTCACCTGACCAGCACCAACGGAGAGAAGGAACTGCTGGCCTCAGCTCTGTTCATCGCTGCCTCCATCACCGACGGAATTGACGGCTACATTGCCCGCAAGCGGGGGCAGATCACCACCATGGGCATGCTGCTCGATCCGCTGGCCGACAAGCTACTCATCGCCGCGGCCTTCGTTACCCTGGTCCAGTTCAACCCCAGCCTGGTACCTGCGTGGATGGCGGTGGTCATCATCGGCCGCGAGTTCCTGGTGAGTGGCTTGCGATCCATTGCCGCCTCCGAAGGTTTCACCATCCAAGCCAGTGAACTCGGCAAGTTCAAAATGCTGGTGCAGATCGTGTCCGTGGTCGCCGTCATTCTCGACCATCGCTGGAAAGAATGGCCGGTTGGTCCTTACGTCTTTCCGGTCCATTGGATCGCGTTCCTGGCAATCTGGTTCATGGTCCTGCTCTCTATGGTTTCTGCGATTGATTACTTCGTGGCCTTCTGGTCGAAGATTGATCGCCACGTCGTGAAGCGACGCCGCCGCGCCTTCGTGCTGACTCGACGGAGAAAGCGCGATGTACCGGCAACCTGAATCGCCTTCGACCCCACCTCACACCGTCGCTGAATATTCCCCAGCAGAGCGTGCTTTGTTGCTGCGCGTGGCTCACGACGCGATCGCATCTACCTTCGAGCGACGTGAGATTTCACTCGAGCCTCCCTCCGAACACCTGGCTCAGCCTCGCGGCGCCTTTACCACCATCTACCATCGAGGTCTGCTTCGCGGTTGTGTTGGCTATGTCCTGCCGGTGTGCTCGGTCTACCGGACCGTGGCCGAGACGGCTCGGGCGGCGGCCTTCGACGATTCGCGATTCGCTCCGTTGCGCTCGGAGGAGTTACCGGGCCTGCAGGTCTCACTGAGCATTTTGTCCGCGCTAAAACCGATTCAGCCCGAGCAGATCGAAATTGGCCGCCACGGGCTGGTAATCACGCTGAGTGCACATCGCGGACTGCTCCTTCCGCAGGTTCCGGTGGAACGAAATTGGGACCGCGAAACCTTCCTCGCCCAGACCTGCCGTAAAGCTGGACTTCCGGAAAACGCATGGCGCTCTGGCGCAACCATTGAAGCCTTCACCGCCGAAATCTTTGGCGACCCCGGCACCGAAGGTAAGTGAATTCCTCCCCAAAAAAGAAAGCTCCGGCGCGCGGAGCTTTGCTGGGTACCACGTACTTATCTTTCTATCCCGTTCCCCTCACCCTCACCGGTAGACGATTCTCCGTCGTCCATGCCAATGCGGAATAAAGCAGCCTGTTCTTTCGCGTGTTCGCGCATCTCTTCCAATTCATCCACGCCTTCGGGTTTTTCCGTGCTGCGCTGGCTTTTGCGCTCGGCTTTCTCGCGTTGTTTTTGTTGTCGGGTTTGTTCTTTCAACCGCTTTGTGAAACTCGATCGCCCTCGTGGCATCTATAATCCCCCCGTTTTTGTTATGTGGATGGCGGACCTTGAGAATAGCGGCCGCCGCTAACCTGCTTTACCAGCGCGGTTCACGTGGCTGCCGCGGATGCCCGCGATAATCGTCACGCCCACGGCCGCCACCGCCGCCCCCGGACCGCTGTCCTCCGCCTCTCGGCCGGTCCGTCTTCGGTTTCGCTTCGTTGATGGTCAACGTGCGCCCGCCCAGTTCAGTACCGTTGAGAGCCGCGATCGCCTTATCGGCCTCGCCTGCGTCGGCCATCTCGACGAACGCGAAGCCTCGTGCCCGCCCGGTTTCTCGGTCGGTGACGATGCTGACTTTCTCGACCTCCCCGTGTGCCTGGAAAACATCACGCAACTCGGACTCCGTCGTACTGTGGGAAAGATTGCCTACGTAAAGGTTCTTCATTGTGTTTCCTCTTTCAGTAAATCGTCTAAAGTTCGAGGCTCTGATTGGCGTTTGGAGAGTCGCATTTCCGAATCTCGCGGCGGCGTAGGTCTCTCGCGTATTGCTTTCGCACGCGCATGGGCTGCAGACCGAACTTCTGATATGCGCCGTGACGCTTCCATAATCCCCCACCGCTGAGGTCCAATTCCGGGCGAGGGGCTGGGCAGATTTCTTTTCAGGTTCTCACCTTCGTTGCTTTCCGGCGATCGGTCCCGAGACTCTTCCATTGCCATCGGCATATCGGCCAGATACTCGGGCTTGCCCACCAGGAAGGCCAGTTGCTGCGGAGGACTCGCCCTCCGCAGGTCCTCGCAGAATTTCTCCTGGTTTCCCAGCGCGTTCTCCCCGTTGATCAGGACCAGGTTGTACAGGTCTGCCCGCCACCAGGACCGCGCTTCGCTGATATCGGCGGCACAATCCACGTCCACGCCGAGCCTGCGCATGGTTTCCGCGCGTAAGTCCCGTTTCGCCGCGGATGCGTCCACCAGCAGGACCCGCTTCTTCCTCGTTGGACCCGGAATGAGAACCCCAGGCGCAGTCAGAATCTGGGTGGTGGTCATGCCGAAACCACCTTGGGCTTGGATCCGGGCGCACGCTTTGAACTGCTTTGTGGCTTTGCCAGATTCTTCATAAGCTCTCGATTCCGGCTACGTTTCGCGATCTTCTGCTTCCGTTCTCGATGGAACCGGGACTTGTCTCCGTTGATTCCGGACATGACTGCCTCCTGATTCACCCGGCCGTGCGATGAATGGTTTGGTAGGGTGGAAAACCGCTGTGGAAGCGAATCTCAAACCCTCCTTTTTCGGTGAACCGCGCTGTCCTTCCGGGCCTGAATCGATGTGGCTCAGCCTTGGTTGGAGAAACACAGATTGAAACGCCTCCCGATCTCTCAATCGCGAAGGCGCAAAGTCATCTGGTGGATGTGTCTTCGAGGTTAAGTGATTTCATTATACCTCTTCGCTGCGGCTCTGACTCGGCCGAAAAGGATAATTCAGAGCCTGCAATTTGGCCCGCAGTCGAGCCTTCGCTTTCATCTCCGATGGTTGCTCCTTGGCCCGCGAAAGGGCATTCAGGTTCCAGGGGGCTCCGCCCTTCTCTCCGTTTCCTCGCGACGAACCTTCTTCACAAATCCGGCATCTTCGTAACAGAATGCAACAGCAATTCGCCGGATTTTCGGCTTGGAGACTTTAGTAACGTTGCATTTCGGAAAACTTGGTGTATGTTCCGGAGATCGGAATGAAGGGCTGATCTATGGAAATTGCCGTACTCATCGTTGGCTTACTGGTTCTCGGATCGCAAATCCCGGGGAATCCTCACATCCTTCTCCGCTAGCTTCCGTTGGCGCGAAACTCTCAGCTGTAATCAAGCCACTGCGAAATCCTCCTTCGACCTCGGCAGAGACTGTTGTGCTCGCGCCCATACTCGGGGTGCGAATTGGTCCATAAACAAAAGCGGGAAGAAGCACGCGCTTCTCCCCGCTTCATGTAACGCTTATGGACTGTTACTGCTGCTCGTCTAACTCCACTCCGTCCCCAACGTGCACATCTTCCAGCGCAAACACGATCATGCCAGTGGCCGTGGTCGGCGTGGTGCTTAGTACCACAACTTCGCCTACCGCGCGGCGTGGCAGGTCTTCCACGTGGATTCTAGGACCCTTCCCACGATCCAGCATATTGGGTTCGATCAGAGGCGGGTTCTTCTGTGTATCTTCCGTGGTCGATGCCTTGAACGAGAGCGAGTCCACGGGATCTTTCAGATCGGCACTGTAGGCGCGCACCGCGCGCAGGTAGTCTCCTACCTTCAGTCCCTGGCTCGAACCAACGTTCATATATACCTTCATCCCAGTGCCCAGCTCGGAGTCGAAATCCTTCGCCATGACAATTCGGCCAGAGGTCTTATTTGAAGCCGGCAGGAAGCGGTCAAAGTGAAGAGGCGTGTGAAATGAAATGGGCTGCTTCTCGACAAATGGGATCGCGATGTCGCCCGGAACGATGGGGTCGCAGCTGAACTCAACTGTGGCGATGGCCAACTTGTTGCGCGTATCCACGATGCGCACGCGCGCCACTTCCGAGTACGGCTGACCTGCCGCCTTCATCAGGCTGTGCTGTCCGGCAAACAGCTCGTAACGGTTGGGATCGCGCAACTCGCGCACGATGGTGAACTGCTGGCCGGTCTGGTATCCGCCACCCTGGAGATAGACCAAGTCCCCGTTCACGAACTTTGTCGTATTCGGAGTATGCAGCCCTCCGGCTACGAAATTCGCATTGGGCAAAAGTTGTTTGTTGACGAAACCGGCGCAATACAGGTCGGCAGCCGTCGGAGTCTGAACCCGCTCGGTGGGGAAGCTGGCGGTGGTTTCTTGCGTCTTGTCGGGAATAGCCGCAGGGTCAGACTGCGCCAGCGCTGCAGCCGCCGCGAACAGCACAAACAAAAATCCTATTTTCTTCATCTTACCTCCGAGTCGGGGCCCTTGATCTCCGGCTTCCCCGCTAAGTCCATTTTTTACAAGGGTTTCACCGACGAAACTATCAACCGGGTACCGTACGGTCAAGTTACGCAGGTGCCGGGCGAGGTACGTTAAAAAGTTTGTTGCCCTCAGAATTGTTAATCTGTTGTTGCGTCGGGAATTGTTCGCCTTTAATATCGCGCCGTCCTGAACTGCTGACATGATCCTGTCGACGAACGGCAACGCGTCTCGAATGTTGCCCCTGCGCCTGCCGCGGGTCTGCGTTGCCGTGATCGGCTCCGACCCCGCCGATATGGTCGAGAAAGCCGAGTCTTTGGCGCGGGATAACCCCTTCATTGAGTTCAGGTTAGACTACTTGGCAAAGCCCGGTCTGGGACTCCCGAAAATCAAGTCATTCCTGGAATATCACCCCTACATCACCGCGATCGCCACCTGCCGCCGGGCCAGCAGCGGGGGGAAATTCAAGGGCTCGATGGCCGCGCAGATGGAAATCTTGAGCAAAGCCTCGGCGGCAGGATGTCAATTGTTAGACCTCGAATTCCAGACTGCCAGCGCGCTCAAGCCCGACCAGGTGCAGAAACTTCGGGCCCATGCCGCACTGATCCTTTCTTTTCATGACTTCCGCGGTACCAAGAACCTCGAAGCCACGCTCGACAAGATGACCGCCATCCCCGCGGACTTCTACAAGGTTGTCAGCACCGCGACCACTCTTGCCGACAACGTGGCCATGATGAAGTTCCTGGAGAAGAGGAAGGATCAGCACTCCCTCATCGGAGTCTGCATGGGGGAACAGGGTGTTATCAGCCGGGTTCTCGGAGTACGGGCCGGCAGCATCTTCACCTTCGGCGCCTTCACTGAGGGCGAGCGCACCGCGCCCGGTCAGATCACCGCCCAGGAACTTCGCAGCACGTATCGTATCGAGCAAGTGGACGCCGCAACCAGGGTTTATGGAGTAGCAGGCGACCCTGTGGCCCATTCGCTGTCCCCCATCATCATGAACGCCGCTTTTCGGCGGGAGAATGTCAACGCCGTCTACGTCGCCCTGCACGCCAAGACCCTCAAAGATCTGCTGACCTGTATCCGCGAGATTCCGATCCACGGCCTCTCCATCACGATGCCCTACAAGGAATCCATCGTCCAGCATCTCGATAACACGGACTCTCACACTTCGAAGATCGGCGCATGCAACACCGTGGTTCGGGCCCAGGACGGAAAATTCTATGGCTTCAATACCGACGCCGCCGGTGTGATTCGCCCGCTGGAACAACGTCTGACGATTGAAAAGGCGAAGGTCCTCGTTTTAGGCGCCGGAGGCGCCGCCCGGGCCGCCGTGTTCGGCCTGAAGGAGCGCGGAGCCGAGGTCTACATCCTGAACCGGAGCCTGGCCTCCGCGCAAAAGCTCGCGAGGCAAGCGCGCGCGCGGACCCTCAAGCGTCCCGACCTCAAGAAATTGTCTTTCGATGTGATCATCAATGCCACCCCGGTCGGCATGGGCAACAGCCGCGAAGCCCCGTTGAAGGAAGACGAGATCAAAGCCAAGTTTGTTTTCGACATGGTCTACGAACCGGCTGAAACGCGCCTGCTCAAAATGGCGAAGGCCCAGGGCGCGCAAGTCATCCCCGGGATCGAGATGTTCGTTCACCAGGCTGCCCGTCAATTCGAAATCTGGACTGGAAAGCCTGCACCATGGGAGGAGATGCTTAGCGTCGTCACCGTGGCAATGAACCAGCGAGCTGCCAGGCTGAAAGAGAAAGAAGCGGAGAAAGACGCGAGGCTGGTCCTAAAGTAGCCCGGTTTGACCGAAGGTCACGAGTAATAACTACTCTCCATCCGCGAGATCTGGATGCCCCCTGCCACGAAATGGTTGCATTTTTTCAGGGTACCGAGGTAAGATGAAAAACGGGGCGCAGACTGTTAGCGCTCTTCTCGTCGGTGGCACCGCCCTTTCTTCCAAGGTTCAAGAGCCGTAGCCAACAATACGATTTCTCGGGACGGAAACGCTTGCCCCGGGCCAGGTTTGGAGAGAGATCTTCTATGGCGTGGTACGCGTATTGCCTCACTGAGCAACACAACCTTAACAATGGAGTACGAACCCGGCGTCCTTCTCTGCTCGAAGGAGTACAGGGTGTGAATACAGCCCCTGTCTTCAGTTATCCCAGCGGCGAATTCTCGGTCATAGTCAGCGAATACGACCGGGCAACCGCCCAGATGGATGAGAAGAACGTCCTTGAACATGCCCGTGTGGTCAGCATCTGCTTCCGCGCCGGGACTGTGCTTCCCTTCCGTTTTGGAACGATCTTCGATAGCGACGACGCTCTGCGGCAAGCAGTCCGTGCCAATCGCCGCGCCTTCGGAGTCAGCGTGGCGAAATTGCGCGGAAAATCAGAAATGCACATCAAGCTGATCGTCCGCGACGGCTCGCTCCGCGAAGCCATGACTGAAATTCAGCTTCCCGATACGGTGGGCGGCGAATATCTGTCCAAACTGCGTGAGAAAGCTTCTCGCGACCGCGAGCGCCAGACCAAGGCCCGCGCCCTTTCCGTACAGGTTCACAAATTGTTTAACCCCTTGGAAGAGGAGATCAGTTGCAAGAAGGTGGCAGCCGACGGCATGCTCATCGATATCGCCCACCTGATCGATTCCAAGTCGGTTGAGAAGTACCAGAACCGGTACAACACTGCTGCACGGCAACTGAAAAACTGTGAGTTGGCCATCAGCGGTCCCTGGCCGCCCTATCACTTCCTGCCGGGAAAACTGCGCACCGTGGCTGGCAACTCCTAAGGCTCCGCGACTCCACAAGCCCCCTTGCACCGGAAGGGGGCAGTGTTTTCTCTCTTCCCGTAGCACCCTGGTGCAGCGAATGTGCAGGAATGTGCATTTGCGTGACGACCTCCTTTTCCTCCACTTCGTTTTTCTGACCCGGTGTAAGTAGATGATTTCGATTGCTTTACCATTAGGGCGCTTACCGACGGAAGCCCCCATTTCTTTGGCTGCGCAAATGCTCTTTTAGCAGGCAAGAAAAGAGGCCGTTCTAGAAGCATGACCTTCACTCTCCATTGTTCTCGACATTTCCCGTTACATCGTTCCGTATGGAACGGTGCCTTGCATCGCCTTCCCTGAGTTTCCCACCATTACCCTCGCCTCTTTTGAATTGTGGCCCCAGCAATGGGGCCGCTTTTTTTGGCTGCTCTTGGTTGTGGGCGCTTGGCTATGCCATGACAATTCCCGCGGTGACAATATAGGATCGTCTGTCGCACAAATTACTTTCGGAAAGATCATGCGCACCTTTGTCTGCCTTCTAGGCCTGTTGGCCTTTGCACTCCCTGTCACTCCGCAGAACCGCCCCACGAAATCGTCGTACGACGAAGAAAAGGCTCCGCCGAGCCCTCCTCCGTTGTCTCCACAACTCGTTCGAAACCTGAGCAACTTGCGAGACGCTGCCCTGGGAGACGACTACGCGCTCCGCCAGGTCGCCTACCTCTGTGACAACATCGGCCCGCGTCCCACCGGATCTCCCCAGGCCCAGGCTGCCGTGGAATACGTCGCGTCTGAGCTTAAGAAACTCGGGCTCGATGTGCACCTCGAGGAGACCAAGGTTCCCCACTGGCAACGCGGCGTCGAGACTGCCGAACTCACCGAATATCCCGGACAGCCCAGGGGCACGACCCAGAAAATCGTTCTTACCGCGCTCGGGGGGAACACTCCGACTCCGGATGCCGGCATTTCCGCCGAAGTGGTCGTGGTAAGCAACCTGGAGCAACTTGCGGCGCTTGGCCGCGATCGGGTGGCCGGCAAAATCGTTCTATTCAACGAACCCTACGACAAGCAGAAGGCTGCAGCGGGTTTCTGGGGCGAAGCTTACGGAGAAGCCGTTGCCTATCGCGGCCGCGGGCCAAAGGCCGCCGCTGAACTTGGCGCTGTGGCTGCGCTGGTTCGCTCGGTAGGAGGAGCAGACTTCCGCATTCCTCATACCGGCTACAGTCAACCCGCAGGAATTCCGGCGGGAGCCGTCACCAGCGAAGATGCCGACCTCATCTCGCATCTCGCAGCCCAGGGCAAGCTCACAATGCACATGGTGCTGACCTCACAGAACGGACCCGACGTGATGAGCTACAACGTCATCGGAGACCTGAAGGGATCTGAGCATCCGGAACAGGTCGTGATTGTTTCCGGGCACCTGGACTCCTGGGACCTGGGCACCGGGGCCATCGACGATGCCGCCGGGGTTGCGGTCGCCATGGAAACAGCCAAACTTGTTCAGCAGCTCAAACTGCATCCCCGGCGCACCATCCGTGTGATTGCTTGGATGGACGAAGAGAACGGCGGGCGTGGTCACGACGCCTACGCAGCCCTTCACGCCTCTGACATGGCAAATCACATTGCCGCCATCGAGAGCGATCTCGGATCAGATCATCCCTTTGGTTTTGCCGCCAAGGTAAATGACAGGGCAATAGCAGCGTTGGAGCCGGTGAAAGAGATTCTGCGTCCGATGGGGGCAAACCTGATTCACCAGACTGAGTACAGTCCCGGATCAGATATCGCTCCGCTGGGCAAAGCGGGGGTTCCCACTCTGGGAATCCTGCAGGACGGGAGGACTTACTTTAACTACCACCACACTCCGGCCGACACTCTGGACAAAGTTGTGCCTGAGTATTTACGTGAAAATGCAGCTGCTATGGCGGTGATGGGTTATGTTCTGGCGGACATGCCCGATCCCCTGCCGCGGTGAGCAACTCGGAACGGCGAGGTTTTTGAGCCCAGGCGAGTCCGGCAGGCCAGTTGACGCATCTTAATTTGTGCGCATATCATTTGCGTTTGGCATAGGATCGAAATTGCAGTAAGGAAAGCGGCCGTTGGGCCGCAATTATTGTTCATGGATAAAAAGAAACTGGAAGCTTTTAAAAAGCGTCTGGAAGATCGTCAGAAGGACTTGCGGCGCATGGTGTCACGCACCGAGCAGGATGGCCGCACCGCCGATGACGAAGCCACGCAAGACATCGCCGACCGCGCTGCCAGCTCCTACAACAAGGAATTTCTCTTCCATCAGAGCAACAACGACCGCCAGCTCTTGAACATGGTGGAGGCCGCACTCAACCGCATTCGCGAGGGTTCTTTCGGAGAGTGCATCTCCTGCGGCAAGGAAATTAATCCCAAGCGCCTGGACGCAGTCCCCTGGACTCGTCACTGCATCGAGTGCCAGGAGAAACTCGAGCAAGGCCTGCTCGAAGAAACCCAAAAGTAAATTTGCAGAGAGACGGCCGTCCGCCGGGGAACCTCACCAGCCCGGAAACGTAGAACATTGAGCGCAACCAGAATTTCGCCAGGCTCATCGCAATGGCCCTGCGTGAGCTAAGTAGGCAAACTAGCGGCGGCGATCCTACCACTGCAGGCTCTTTCAATCAGAACGATCAAGTCGCCTGATCTAAATAGCTCGGCTCCCGCCTTTGACGTTGCCGTTTTTCGCCTGCTAAACTGAATTCTTGTAAGCCTGTCTACTAGCCCACAAGTTATTCATCAGAAGGGAAGTTCGTGCGCGCAGAAACCCGTCATCAACTCAAACAGGACCGTTTCAGCAGAACTACGATCGATGTCGCCGAGGCCACGGTCCACTGGTCCGTCGAGCACAAGAATAAGCTGATAGCCGGCGTCGCGGTCGCAGTGGCTGTCGTCGCCCTGTTGCTGGGCGGTTGGTACTACCTAAACCAGCAGGATATGAAAGCCAGCGCTGAGCTGAGCCAGGCAGTCAGGACTTTAGGCACCCAGGTCCGCCCGGCAAACATGCCGGCCCAGCCTGATTTTCCCAGCTTCGCCTCGGCCAAGGAGCGCGCCACGGCCGCACAGACCCAACTCCAGAAAGTCATCAAGGACTATCCGCACAGCAAGTCCGCCGACTTTGCCCGTTACTTCCTGGGCGTCGCTGCCCTCGATCTCGGCGACAGCGCGGCTGCCGAGAAAGATTTCAAGGAAGTCGCTGGCGTCCACAACGATGATTTGGCATCTCTGGCGAATTTCGCCCTGGCAGCCGTCTACCGCAACTCGGGCCGCGAGAAAGACGCGATTGACATCTACAAGAAGCTTGCCGATAAGCCGACGCGCACTGTAGGCAAGACCACGGCGCAAATGGAACTGGCGGCCACCTACCAGGCCGCGCAACAGCCTGCCGAAGCCAAGCGCATCTACGAGCAGATCCAAAAAGAGAACCCCAACACCGAAGCCGCGCAACTGGCGTCCAACAAGGCCCAGGAGATCAAGTAGAAGCATCTCAGAGCCCGCAAGGGGGAGCGGGCATACTCCTACTCAGGCGCGAAGAGTTCGTGCCACACCTTTTCCGGCACCTGCGAATCAGCGGCAGCGTTCAGGTTTGCCAACACGTGCTCCCGATGTCCCATCCCCACCAGTGAGGTCGTCAATCCCGGCGTGGAGCGCGAGAACTGGATGGCGGTCTCGGCGTCGTTGCGGGTTTTCATCTTCCGCGCCAGATGAGCCGGCAGGCCGTGCGCCAGGCGCCCCTGGAACAGAGTCGCGCTGGTGACGACAGCGATCCCAAGGCGATTCGCGGCATGGATCACAGGCACCTTGATTTCTCCCGTCTCCTGGTTCGCCACGAAATAGGCTTCCGTCATAGCGAGATTGAAAGGCAGCTGGATAAAGCGAAAGTGGTGCTGATCCCCTCCCACCTTGCGCGCGAATTCCGACATCTCGAAAAGGTCCAGGTACTCTGTTGCGCTGGGAGGCACGCGAAACCCGTTCCAGGTCGCCACCCCGTAGAAGCGGATTTTTCTTTCTTCGACCTGCTGTTCCAGCATTTCGAAAGCCCGCTCCAGCCGCTCCCGGAAGACATCGCGCGCAATTTCTTCCAATTGCGATTCCGGATTGTGCACGTAGAACAAGTCAATCGTGTCCACGCCGAGATTGCGCCGTGAGCGCGCAATCTGATTCTCCAGGTATTTCGGCGACATGCAATGCGTGCCGCCCGCAATCTGGTCCGGGTCGAGTACCCCCGTCTCAACATATTCCCGCATGAAGTACTCGCGGGGATCGGCCGGCATGTTGCCATCGAACGAGAGATAGCCGGCCTTGGTGGCGATGAACACTTCTTCCCGCGTAAGCTGTCCCGTCTCCAGCAGCTTCGCCAAGGCCACGCCGATGTTCCGCTCCGAGCGCTGGTGGCGGTAATTGATCGCGGTGTCGAGGACGTTGATGCCGGACTGGAGCGCGGCCGTGATCGCATCGATGTAGTCAGAATCCGCCGCCTCATCGGGCTCGCCCAGGTACGTGCCCAAACCTATCGCAGATAGCCATAGACCTTCGGCGGTCGCAATGCGAAAGGAGTCTTTCAATTGCGGAAAACGATTCTTGTACTGAGCGGTTCCATCGTCCGTCGCGTAGCCCCGAATCATGCTTTGAGTGTAGCAGGCCTTCGGAATCGTTCCTGCCCCATCCTGCAGCCGGTTTCCGTTCTGCGGAACTGTGAAATCGGCAATTTTTTCTGCGGTGTATTCTCCAATGTTCAACTTTATGCAACCACGTCCGTACTTGCTCATGGTCCTGCTCGCTCTTGCCATCCGGCTTGCCCTGGTCCCATTCACTCTTCCCGATCGCCTGAACCCGGACAAGGACCACTGGCGTTTCGCCGGCGAGACTGGCCGTATCGCGCGCTCGCTGGTGCAGGGCCGCGGATTCAGCAGCCCTCTCCACGCCGACACCGGGCCCACCGCCTGGATGACCCCGCTCTATCCCATGATTGTGGCCGCAGTATTCAAGCTGTTCGGCATCTACACCAAGGCATCGGCGATCGACATGCTGTTTCTGGATTGCCTGTTCTCGGCCTTGACTTGTATCCCGGTATTCTTCATTGCGAAGAAAAGTTTCGGCGAGAGGGCCGCACGTTGGTCCGGCTGGGGTTGGGCCTTCTTTCCTTACGCCATCTTCTTTTCCGCCGACTTTATCTGGGCCACCACTCTGACCACACTGGCTCTGGCCTGCTTGTTCCTGTTTGTGTTGCACCTGGAAAGCGCGAGCGTCGCGCGCTGGATGGGTTTCGGGATCGCCGCAGGCCTGGCGGCCCTGGTCGATCCCGTGGTGCTGTCGGTCATTCCCTTTTGCGCTCTCTGGATGGCGTTTCGCCTGTACCGTCACAGGCAACCCTGGCTTGTCCCATCACTGGCGGCGATCCTGGCCTTTGCGGCCGTGGTCTCGCCATGGTTCATCCGCAACTACAACGTCTTCCATACTTTCATCCCTTTCCGTGACAATGCCGGCCTGGAACTCTACGTCGGCAACAACGGAGATAACTGGCACTTTGCGCCCACAGGTCATCATCCCTCCGACACCGATCGCGAGTGGCAGGAGTACCGCCAGATGGGAGAGTTGCCGTATATGCGGCACAAAAAGCAGCAGGCGTTCGACTACATTTCACATCACAAGGCGGAATTCGTAGGCCAGTCGCTGCGGCGGGCGTTGTACATGTGGACAAACTTCTGGAGCATCAGCGAGCGTTACCGCCAGGCGGAACCCCTCGATCCTCCGAACATCGTTCTCTGTACCTCGCTGACAGTGCTGGCGCTGACCGGTCTCCGCCGCGCATTCCGGCGCGGCCTGCACGCGACGCCCTACGCCATCGCGCTGTTCTTCTTCCCGATCGTCTACTACTTCACACATGGCGAAGACTACTATCGCAGACCCATCGATCCAATTTTCCTGGTGCTGGCGGTGTACGCGCTCACGGGTTTCTTTAGTTACGGAGAACAAAGAGCTCCTTCGTGATACTTCGTGGTTCAAGACTTTTCAACCACCAAGGACACAAAGGCACACGAAGGAATCCGATAAGTCCCTCTGTGCCCTCTGTGGTTACGGTTTTCCTTCGTGATACTTCGTGCCCTTCGTGGTTCAAGACTTTTCTAACCACCAAGGACACGAAGGCACACGAAGAAATCCGATAAGTCCCTCTGTGAACCTCTGTGTCCTCTGTGGTTACGGTTTTCCTTCGTGATACTTCGTGTCCTTCGTGGTTCAAGACTTTTCTAACCACCAAGGACACGAAGGAATCAGACAAGCCCTCTGTGCCCCTCTGTGGTAGATGTCCTACTCGTAACGCAAGCTCTCGACAGGATCGAGCTTGGCAGCCCGCGTCGCTGGAACCGTACCGAAGATCACTCCTACGATGGTAGACACGACAATTGCGACGATTGCCGACAACCCGGAAATTGGCACCCGGTACTCGGTGAGGAAGCGAATCGAAAACGGCAGTGCCAGCCCGATGATAATGCCAATGATCCCGCCAATCAGGGAAATCAGAATTGCCTCCGACAGGAACTGAAGTAGGATTTCCCTGTTGGTAGCGCCCATAGCCTTACGTATTCCGATCTCCCGAATGCGGGAGCTGACGGTGGCCAGCATGATGTTCATGATGCCGATCCCGCTTACCAAGAGCGTCACCGCCGCCACCAGCAGCAACACCAGCGTGAGCGCGTTTGCCGCTTTTTCAGCCA
The DNA here is from genome assembly GCA_035652095.1 of Terriglobales bacterium. GTDB lineage: Bacteria > Acidobacteriota > Terriglobia > Terriglobales > Acidobacteriaceae > DASREM01. Next base: position 149,378 of record DASREM010000014.1, read on the forward strand.
CTGAAACCAGTTGCGTCAGGTTTTGAACGTTGTACACCGACTCGGCGCGATGCCGCGACTGAATCACGCGCTTGACTTGCTCGGTCGCCGATACCACCATGGCCGGGTCAGCCACGGAAAAGTAAATCTGTTTTACCGTCGGGGTGTCGGTGAAATACCGGCTTACCGTGTACGGAATCGCCATGGTGTTGTCCACCACTTCGGACTGGCCAAAGGTATCCACCCGTTCCTTAAACGTGCCGATGATAGTAAACGGCAGTCCGCTGATTTTAATGATCCTGCCCACGGCCTCGTCCACGGTTCCGTACAAGGCAATCGCCATCTTTTCGGTGATCACGCCGACTTTGTTATGGGCCTGTTCATCCTGTTCGTCGAAGAACCGCCCCGACACCACCACCAGGTTTCGCACCACGCGGTAATCGGGGTACACGCCGAGGATCAGGATGTCGCGTTCTTTTCCGTTTCCGATGGGAATGCGGTCCGAAAGGGATGCCACCGGTGTAGCCGCAACGATTCCCGGGACCTCTTCCTGTGCGGCTTTCATGTCATCGACCGTGAGCGGGTCCTGGGCCTGGTTGCCGATGCGCTCGGCGCCGCCCTGGTATTCCGCCTCGATCAGGTTAGCGCCGATGGCCTGAATCTGGTTCAACACATACTGCTTGCCCGTCATGCCAATCGTGACCACCAGGATCAGCGATGCCGTACCAATCACCATGCCCAGCGCAGTCAGCGCAAAGCGCACCTTGTTGCTACAGAAAGTTTCGTAGGCAAAGCTCAGAATCTCGCCGATTACGAATTTCGGCTTTTGTACCGGCGATGCCGTCGTTGTGGGCATGGTTGGTTCTTTAGATGCTACCCGTTGCCTGGCAGAGGCGCAATTTCCACGCTGGTTAGAGCTTCGTTTTTTTTACCGCCTATCTTCGAATCGAGCCGACCGTCGGAGCGGTCCCGTTCCGATGAAGCAAGCTTCATTTGCATCGCCGGGGCCCGGTTGTTAGGATTTTAGAGTTCGAGCGCGAATCAAGAGCGCCACCCCGAAAGTCTTTCCGCTGCGTAGCGGTGAACGCTCCCGGACTGGCGGGTTGTCTGCCGGGTTTCAAAGCTGTCCTCCCTGTGAATGCTGAAGCGTAAAGAAATTTTTCTTCTGCTGTCCTTGACGGTTGCCGCCATTCTGCTGCATGGATATCATCCCTGGGCAGAAGATGCCGAGATCTACATTCCGGGCGTTCTCCGGAGTTTGAATCCTCAGCTCTTCCCGCACGATCGTCCCTTCTTCGAGTCACACGCTCATCTCACGCTGTTCCCCAACCTTGTTGCCGGCCTGGTCGGTGTCACGCACTTGCCCATGGAGTGGGTGCTTTTGCTGGGACAGTTCGCGTCGGTGTTCCTGTTCCTCTATGCCTGCTGGAGGCTAAGTGGTATCTGCTTCAGTGATTCGGCGGCACGCTGTGCCGGAGTTATGTCCGTCGCTGCATTGCTCACTCTTCCCGTCGCCGGCACCGCGCTGTATCTCATGGACCAGTACTTCAACCCGCGGAACATTGCTGCCTTTGCGGCGATCTTTGCCGTGGTTGCAACGCTTGAGCGGCGCTATGTTCACGCGTGTCTATGGCTGCTGTTTGCGGCTTCCGTTCATCCCCTGATGGCAGTTTTTGCCTGCTCGTATTGCGTGCTGTTGCCTCTCGTCAAAGCGGTCAATGTCCGGATCGAGCACGCCACTCCGGCGTTTGCCGGCATGATGCTGGTTACGCCATTCCTTGGCGAGTTGCAGACCCCTTCCCCCGCGTACCGCGCCGCTGCTGCCTTTCACTCTTTTCATTACGTGACCCGCTGGGCGTGGTACGAAGTGGTGGGCGCCATTGCGCCGGCACTCATCTTCTGGCTCTTTGCACGGCTCGCCCGCAAACGTCAGAGGCCCGCGCTGGAACTGCTCTGCCGCTCGCTGGTGGTATATGATCTCGTCTACTTTGTGGCGGCCGTGATCCTGGCCATTCCGGCCCGTTTCGAGAGTCTTGCCCGCATCCAGCCCTTGCGCAGTCTTCATCTGTTATATGGGCTACTCATCCTGATTGGTGGCGGATTACTCGGAGAATTCCTGTTGAAAACGCGGGCCTGGCGCTGGGTTCTCGTCTTCCTGCCGATTTGTGGCGGAATGTTTGCGGCGCAGGTGCAGTTGTTCGGGACCAGCGACCACGTCGAGATGCCTTGGACAGCGCCAAAGAATGACTACGAGCAGGCTTTCCTGTGGGTGCGGCAAAACACCAGCACCGACGCCCTGTTCGCCCTGGATCCAGGATTCCTGCACGCACCAGGCGAGGATTCGCAGGGTTTTCGCGCCATTGCCCAGCGTAGCCGTTTAGCCGACGACTTCAAGGACAGCGGTGCCGTGAGCATGTTCCCCGCTCTGGCTGAAGAATGGTACGCGCAGACGGAGGCCCTGAAGAACTGGCAGAGTTTCGGCAAATCCGATTTCCAGCAGTTGCGGCAGCGGTACGGCGTCAGTTGGGTTGCGGTCCAGAGACCTCAGCCCATGGACCTGGATTGTCCGTATCAAAATAGGACTGTTTCTGTGTGCAAAATACAGTGATAAAGTTCCATACGCGGTGCGCTGCAGTATGGTATGAGACAAAGCCGGGCGTGCAGGTTTCTGCATGCAACACTTGGGCTGCGGTTGAACTCAATGTTGTAATGGCCCATATCGAGGACCAAGGCTGATGCCCTACCTCCAATCCGTTGAGAAAGACTCTGCCCTGTTCCCGTACGCAAAATGGAGCGCCCAACTTCCCGCGTTGTCGCAACGGTATCGGCAGAACCATCCTGTCCCCCACGTTTTTCTTTCAGACTTTCTGGACCCTGATTTGGCCCGCACGCTGGCCGAGGAATTTCCCGCGCCGACCACCGAGGCCTGGATCCATTACCAGCATCAGAACGAAAACAAATTGGGGATGACAAAGCGCGAGTTGTTTCCGCGCGCTCTTGGCGAAGTGGCGGACGAGTTGAATTCCCCGGATTTCGTGAACTGGTTGTGCGATCTGACCGGCATTCCCGGCCTGCTACCCGATCCTTCCCTCGAAGGCGGCGGCCTGCACCAGTCCGGGCCGGGCGGTTTTCTGAACCTGCATAGCGATTTCTCGCACCACCACTACCACAAGCACTGGCGCCGCCGGGTGAACTTGATTCTTTATCTCAACCCCGGCTGGCAGGAGAGTTGGGGAGGCGCCATCGAGTTGTGGGACCAGCAGATGAAACACTGTGTCGCCAAGCTCCCGCCTCTGCTCAACCACGCCCTGATTTTCAATACCAGCGCCGCTTCCTTCCACGGCTTTCCTGAACCGCTCAAGTGCCCGCCGGGGAATTCAAGGAAGAGCCTGGCCTTCTATTACTACACCGAAGATCGCGACAAGAAGCCGCACCCGCGTTCCACGAATTACCGGGCGCGCCCCGGCGACGGGCTGCGCAAGTCGGCCTTGATCTGGCTCGACAAGCAGGCGGTGGACCTCTACTCGCGGGCCAAGGCTCGATTTGGATTTACTGACGATTTCGCGAGCCGCGTGCTGGGACTTATTTCAGGAAAGAAGTAGTTCAGCCCGCCACATCCGCCGGTCCGCGTGCATAGTACGCCGGGGCGCCAGGCTCCAGCCGTCGCCCATTCTGGTTGAAGATCTTGAAGTGCCCGATTCCCCATCGCTGCAGGGCGAACTTCATCGTCGTTCCCAGGACTCCCAATCCGTACTTGACGCTGCGGCGGAAGTTGATGGAAGAGGCTTCCGCAAAATACTTCGTCGGACAGGACACTTCGCCAATGCGGAATCCGAAATGCACGCACTGGGCGAGCATCTGGTTGTCGAATACGAAATCGTCGGAATTCTCGCCCAGCGGCAAGGTGGTCAGCACCTCGCGGCTGAAGGCGCGATACCCGGTGTGATATTCCGAGAGCTTCACGCCCAAAAAAACGTTTTCAAACGCAGTAAGGAACCGGTTGGAAATGTACTTGTAAAGCGGCATGCCGCCGTGCAGGGCCTGCCCGCCAATGATGCGGGAGCCCAGAACGACGTCGTACACGCCATAGGCAATCATGCTTGCCATCGCAGTGACCAGCCGCGGAGTGTACTGGTAATCGGGATGCAACATGATCACAACATCCGCACCCTCGGCGAGGGCTTCGCGATAACAAGTCTGCTGATTGCGCCCGTAGCCGTAGTTCTGGTCGTGAACAAACACCGGTATCCCTAGCTTTTGCGCCACCGCAACCGTCTGGTCCCGGCTGTAATCATCCACCAGGATGCGAATGTCCACCAGGTCGGGAAGTTCGCGAACCGTCGCCTCCAGCGTCTTCTCCGCGTTGTACGCGGGAAAAACCACGGCGATGCGTTTGCCGTTGATCATCCACTCAGTTCCATGGTTATAGAGGCCCTATCATAACCCGCTTCCCTCCCGGAAGCGCCCTCGATCGTGACCGCTGTCCCTGCTTTTCTGATCCTCCTTGCTACTGATCCTTATCCCGGCGAGTATTCCTGTCGTTGCTTACCAAGCATGACGTCGTCCCGACACCGAGCGCAGCGAAGCTGGAGGGATCTCGCGTGCACACCGGCGAACCCTCCGCAGGGTCGTCGCGAGTCCATGAAACTGAAACGGATCAGTAAATCGCACCCTTTATTGATAAACTATTCTGACATTCTCAACTAAGCGCGCAGGCAAACCCTGCTCGCGTTATGCCTTGGAGTCCATGTCCGAGAAACGTACTCTTTTTGAAAAAATCTGGGATGATCACTTAATCTGTACTCCGCCCGGCCGCCTGCCGCTCCTCTACATTGATCTTCATCTCGTTCACGAGGTCACTTCTCCGCAGGCCTTCGACGGACTGCGTCAGAATGGCAGGAAGGTACGCCAGCCACAGCGCACCATTGCCACCGTGGATCACAATATTCCCACTGCTCCACGCGGCACGCCCATCACCGACCCGATCGCCGCCCGCCAGATTGAAGCCCTGCAGAAGAATTGCAAGGAGTTTGGTGTTCCCCTGTTCGACATGGATTCCCCCGATCAAGGCATCGTCCATGTCATCGGACCCGAACTTGGATTCACCCAGCCGGGGATGACCATTGTGTGCGGCGATAGTCACACCAGCACGCACGGGGCGTTCGGCTCATTTGCATTCGGAATCGGCACCTCAGAAGTCGAGCACGTGCTGGCCACCCAGAGCCTGCCGCAGCGCAAGCCCAGGAACATGCTGATCCGCATCCATGAGAGACTGGCGGAAGGAGTAACGGCGAAAGATCTGGCCCTCGGCATCATCGGGCAGATTGGCACGGACGGTGCCACCGGCTATGTAGTCGAGTACGCCGGCGATGCAGTGCGTGCGCTCTCCATGGAAGGCCGGATGACTCTGTGCAACATGAGCATTGAAGCCGGAGCCCGCGCCGGCATGATTGCCCCTGACGAAACCACGTTCGCCTACCTCAAAGGCCGCCGTTTCGCTCCCCGGGGCACGGATTGGCAATCCGCGGTAGAGCGTTGGCGTAACCTGCGCTCCGATGAGGGTGCGACTTACGACAAGGTTGTCGAAATCGACGCTTCCACGATGGCGCCATTCGTGACCTGGGGCACCAATCCTGCCATGGTGGTGCCCATTGATGGACGCATCCCGGAGCCTGCCGCCTTCCGCAACAACGGAGATCGCCAGGCTGCAGAACACATGCTCGAATACATGGGACTCCAGCCTGGCGTTCCGATCCAACAAGTCGCCATCGATCGCGTCTTCATCGGCTCCTGCACCAACTCGCGGCTGGAAGACTTGCGGATGGCGGCCCGGGTGGCCAGGGGATATCACGTAAACCCCAAGGTGCGGGCCATGGTGGTCCCGGGATCGCAGGCGGTGAAACGCGCCGCCGAAGAAGAAGGACTGCACCAGACTTTCATTGACGCTGGCTTCGAATGGCGCGAGTCGGGATGCTCGATGTGCCTGGGCATGAACCCTGATATCCTGCAACCCGCCGAGCGCTGCGCCTCGACCAGCAATCGGAATTTCGAGGGCCGCCAGGGACGCGGAGGTCGCACCCATCTCGTCAGCCCTGCCATGGCTGCGGCCGCCGCGATTGCCGGGCATTTTACCGATGTCCGCCATTGGCGTTTCCAGTGAGGAATTGATGGGACCATTTCGCAAACATAAGGGACTGGTTGCGCCGCTGTACCGCGCCAACGTGGATACCGATCAGATCATCCCAAAGCAATTTTTGAAGCGCATCGAGCGCACCGGCTTTGGCGAATTTTTATTTCACGACTGGCGCCAGTCCAATAACGGAAAGACATTCGTGCTCGACCAGACCCGTTACGACGGCTCCAGCATCCTGGTCGCCGGAAAAAATTTTGGCTGCGGCTCATCGCGCGAGCACGCCGTCTGGGCGCTGGCCGATTTCGGGTTCCGGGTGGTGATTGCACCATCGTTCGCCGATATCTTCGCCAACAACTGCGTCAAGAACGGAGTCCTGACGGTTGTGCTGAAAGAACAGGATGTTCCGGAACTCGCGCGCCGCGCCCAGGAGTTGCCTCATTACCAGGCCACTGTGGACCTGGAAAACCGCGAAGTCCGCGACGATCACGGCTTCTCCGCCGTGTTCCAGATTGATGAGTTCACGCGTCACTGCCTGCTGAACGGACTCGATGACATCGGGTTGACCCTGCAGAACGAGGCCGAGATCGCCGCCTACGAAGCCAAGCACCCTTGCCCTCCAAATTTCGAAGAGAGTTGGTAGATGGCGCCTTGCGCGTGAAAGGCACTAACCACCAAGGACACTAAGGTTCACGAAGGAAAGCGTGACTCGTCCTTGTGGTTTACGCGATGATTGCTCCCTAAACCGGCGGCCCGGCCGGCGCACCCGACCCCTTCACCTTCGGCGTATTCTGCTCCGGATTCTGAAGGAACAGCACGATCTGATGATCTATCTGCCGCAGAGTCGCACTCGGGGTCGCGGACTTCCTGATCGCGCCCTGCACGTCATGCACGCCCGCCAGCGCCGCCGCCCGGACCTCCGGAGTCGCATCGCTGTCAGCGGCCAGAATCATCAGCCGATCAGCAATTTCGCCCTGCACTACGCCCTGCAGATCTCCCTGCTGCGGAGTCTTGGCCGGAGCCGCGAATCCCTGCTTCACCAAGGCTGCAATCACGAAGGCCGGGGAAGGCTGGTTGGCGTCCTGACCGTTCAGGACCGCCAGCCGCTGCATCCGCTTCGGGTCGACAAGGCCTTTGACGATCAGGCTCGCCACCTCGCGTGCGCCATCCTGCGGGCTGAACAGGTAGTCCGCCGAAGATTCGAAGCCCTCCGGATTGTGATCGCTGTTCTCTTCGGGCGCTAAAGCTCGCCACAAACCGGATGGGACCTCCAGTTCCGCCGGCGACATCGCCTGCATCATCAGAGCGAGGGCTTCTTTCTGCGCATTGGCCGGCCACGGGGTGATCGGCTTCTGCCCATCGCCCGCCAGCGAAAGTGGAATGGCCGCACCGCCCACGACGTTGATCGCCGATGCGAGCGCATAACGATGGAACAGGTACACCAGCGGAAAGCGCGCCGTCAGCATCGAGTTCGGTTCGCCAGGCCGCAGCATTTGCGGGCCATAGTGCGCCAGCAGCGCGTGGCGAACCGGAAGTACCTGTTTCAGCCAGTTCACCGGGTCGGTCCCGTCATCATAGGCATTCCAGCGTGGGTCCGAGTAGTTGCCCCATACCGTCCCCTCGGCAATCATCTCTTTGACGATTCCGTCGAGCCGTGCCCGCTCCTGCTCCGGCCCCGCAGTCGGCGCACCCTGGCTGTAACCCCACTGAATCGCGATCCGGTCATACGCGCCCACTCCCTGCATGTAAGCGTCGGAGAGATCAACCGATCCGTCGGCCCGAATTTTGATGCGCGGCGCAAAGTAGTCCATCACCGATCCCCGTCCGTAGGTGCTGGCCACGAAATTATGGTCGAGCCCCAGCACATGCCCCATCTCGTGGCAGGTGAGCAGCGCCAGCCGGTTCTGCATGGCTTGCTCCTTGCTCACCTGGGGATCGAGATTGTCGAATGCGGCAAAGGCATCGAGCGCCGGCTCTTCTGAACTCCTTCCGGAGGGGACCGCCGCCTGCCAGTAGTTGTTCACCGTACGCATGCGGTGTGAATCAAGCTGCACCACCGCGTGAATGATCTCCCCCGTGCGCGGATCAACATGGGTTTGCCCTACCGACCAGCCGCGCCCGGAGCGATTGGTCCACTGAATCGTCGGGTAACGGACATCCAGCGGGCTGGCGCCTTCCGGCAGGTCTTCGACACGCATAGCGTTCTTGAATCCGGCTTGTTCGAAGGCAGCGTTCCACCACGCCGCCCCGCGCTTGGTTGCCGACCGCACCGGTTCCGGGATCGCTCGATCCACGTAAAAGACCAGCGGCTTTACCGGCTCGCTCACGGCGGCGGTAGGGTCCTTCTTTTCCAGGCGCCAGCGGCTGATCCATTGCCGATTCAGCGGCTCGTCGAACGGCTGCGAGAAGTCCTGAAACTCCCGGCCGAAAAAACCCACCCTGGGGTCGCTCTGGCGTGGCTCGTAACCCGGGGCCGGCAATTGCACGAACGAATGATGCTCGCGCACGCTCAAGGCATGAGCGTCTGGCTGGTTCAGTTGTGTTTCGGAATCGGTGGTGAAGGTGAGCAGCGCCTCGATTTCGGTGTTCAAGGGAAAGCTCCCGCTGGCGTCGAGATCAATCACGCTACGCGATTCATCCAGTTGCCAGTTGGCGTGTGCCGACTGGTCGCGAATCATCATCCCACCGACTGCGCGGGTCGGATGTTTCAGCTGCGAGAGCAGGTCGTTGGCATCTCGCACCAGCAGAGGGTTGGCATTGATCAGCACCGTGCCCTCCTGCTCAGCCTCGATCGGCAATGCCGCAAGCACCGACACCGGAAAGCTCTCCTCGATCGAGTGCTTCAGGTCGGCGCTGCCCTCCGTAGCCCGAAACCTGGTGTTCTCCTCAATGACCAGCACCTTGTTCGCGACCCGGCGCAACCGGCACAGCCTGGACGACCCGAACGAGCTGCGGTCGGCAAATAATTCGATGGATCCGACACCGCTTCCCAGGGCCGTGAAATACAGGAATTCGCGGTGCAGCGCCGCCGAAGACAGCTCGAATAACACTTCTCCCTTCTTGTCATCCCAGTAATACGGAAAGAACCCCTCTTTCCGGGTGAGCCCCGTAACCCGGTCTTTGAACGAAGCAGCCGGGGAAGGCTGTGCCAGGGAAAGGCCCTGCAAGATCATGAGCAAGAGAAGGACGGTCCGTGTCATAAGCTCTGTCTTATACATCACGCCAGCATTACGGCTCAAACCCTCGCGTCCGATGGTATCCTTCCGCTTCATGCTTCGAATCTTCGCCGTCACTTTCCTGCTTGCGATCTCCGCCTTCGCCCGCAATCCGGAAACCGGATTTCTGAATCGCACCCTGGTGTCCTCGGGAACCACATATCGCTACCAGGTTTTTCTTCCAGCCGGATGGGATCGTCATTCCAGGTGGCCCGTCATCCTCTTTCTCCACGGTGCGGGAGAGCGAGGAGACGATGGCCTTTTGCAAACTGATGTCGGACTCGCGCACGCCATCCGCAAGCGTGTTCAGACCCTGGCGGCGGTCGTGGTCATGCCTCAATGCCGCAATAAAAGGCCCTGGACCGATCCCGACATGGAAGCTCAGGCGCTGGCCGCCCTCGATCAATCCATAAAGGAATTCCACGGCGATTCCGATCGCGTTTATCTCACCGGCCTCTCGATGGGCGGCTACGGCACTTGGGATCTCGCGGCCAAGTACCCGAAGAAATTTGCGGCCCTGGTTGTCATCTGCGGAGGGATTCGCGGCCCCAAAGACACGCCCTGGCTCAGTGTCCCCTTGGCCAGCGATCCCACCGTGCAAGATCCCTATCTGGAAACCGCTCGTCGCATCGGACGCACGCCCGTATGGATATTCCATGGGACTGAAGATGACCGCGTCCCGGTCGAAGAATCGCGCAAGATGGCCGAGGCGCTCAAGCTAAGCAATGGCAATTACAAGTACACCGAGTATCCGGGCGTAAAGCACGTATCTTGGGACCGGGCCTATGCGGAGCCCGCACTGTTTCCCTGGCTGTTGCAGCAAAAACTTCAACCCTGATGAACCAGCGTGAGCGCCTCTACCGGCACTAAAACGAAGCCAGCGATTCGCAGCGTCGCCCGCAAGGCGGGGCTGTTCTATTTCGTCTGGGTCATGTTTTCGTACTGCACGGGCGGCCCGTTCGGCCTGGAGGACATGATCACCACCTCGGGCCCGGGCATGTCGCTGCTTTATCTTCTGTTTCTGCCGCTCTTCTGGTCGATTCCGGTCTCGCTCGTCTCCGCCGAACTCACCACCGCGATGCCGGTCGAGGGCGGCTTCTATCGCTGGACCCGCGTTGGCTTCGGCGATCTCTGGGGATTCCTCGCGGGGTGGTGGAACTGGTGCGCGTCATTCCTGCTGGGAGCGGCCTATGCGGTGCAGTTCTCCGACTATCTCGGCTTCTATTTCCCGCAGCTCACCGGACGCAATCACTACATTGTGTCGCTGCTGATCGTCGCGCTCATCACCTACATCAACGTTCGCGGCATCGAAGCGGTCGGCAAGTTTGCCACCGCGCTGGAGATCTTCATTCTGCTGCCGGTGCTGGCGCTGGTGGTGATCGGATTGACGAAGTGGCACCACAACCCATTCACGCCATTCATTCCGACGCACGTGCCGCCATTTCGCGTGTTCGGTGTAGGTCTTGCCCTCGGACTTTGGCTTTACTCCGGTTATGAACAGTGCTCGACGGTCGCAGAGGAGGTCCAGAACCCGCAGCGCAGTTATCCACTGGCGCTGGCGATTGTCGTGCCGATGTCAGTAGCGGTCTATTTTCTTCCCACCTTCGCGTCTTTGGCGGCACTGGGCAACTGGCAGCAGTGGCACACCCGCTACTTTTCTGACGCTGCGCAATTGATTGGCGGCCCCTGGCTCGGAGCGTGGATGACCATCGCAGCCATGATCACCAATATCTCCCTGCTCAACGCGACAGTACTGACCTCCACCCGCATGCCCTTCGCCATGGCAGAAGATGGTTACCTCCCACACCGTCTGACTGCGGAGCACACGCGCTTCGGCACGCCCTGGATTGCGATCATCGCCTCGGCCGTCGTCTACGGCGCGCTCTCCGTCCTCAATCTCACGCAATTGATCAGCATCTATAGCTGGCTGCGTATCGCGACCACGATCCTGACCGTACTCGCGGCCTGGCAACTCCGCCGCAAGCAACCGGACATGAAGCGCCCCTTCCGCATTCCCGGCGGAGGACTCGGCCTGGCATACGCGGTGGCGGCTCCCATCGTGATGAGTGTAGTTGCAATGCTGGGCAGCGACCGCTACGGAACTATTGGCGGAATTATCGCACTGGCGATTGGGCCATTGGTGTATGTCGCATTGCGATCCACTCAGCATTAATCGGGCGACGGGCCGATGCCTGCAACATTTTGCACACTTGACGGTCGCCTGTAATGAAGCCAGAATTTCCCCACTCCATCGAGGTGTTTTATGTCGTACTTCACTCGAGTCTTTTCCTGCCTTGTCCTGACCGCCAGCCTCTCAACTTTAAGCAACGCTGCCGGATTCGTCAGCGCGCGCATGTTTTCCGTTGCTGGTCTCTCACTCGCCGGGGTCACGGCGGATTTTAATCACGATGGACATCTCGACATCGCCACCGCCGACAGCTTGGGATTCGTAAGCGTTTTGCTCGGTAAAGGAGATGGCACCTTCGGCCCTGCCGCCGAATACGCGGTTGGAACCTCGCCAGTCGCAATCGCTGCCGGCGACATCAATGGCGACGGAATTCCTGACCTGGTCACCGCCAGCGAATTCGTTGGCGAAGCCGTCCTGTTGAACAAGGGCGACGGGACCTTCACCGTCACCCAGCTTGGGCGCATTGGCACTCAGCCCGACGGTGTCGCCCTGGGCGACGTGAACGCTGACGGCAAAACCGACTTGCTGATCGCTGACTACGGAGTTGCCGGATGCGATCCCGGCTCGGTGCTGCTTCTGCTCGGCAATGGCGATGGCACTTTCCAGAATTCAAAATCCTTCTCCGTGGGTGCGGTGAATCCGCAAGCGATCGCAGCCGCCGATCTAAACCGTGACGGGAAACTCGACGTTGTCACCGGCAATGACGTCACCCTCGGCCCCGTCTTCGGGAACTCGGTATTGCTGGGCAATGGAGACGGCACCTTCCAGACCTTCAAGTCTGCCAACAGCGGCGGCAGTTCCGCCACGGCGACCGTGGCCGACATCAACGGTGACGGCATTCTCGATCTGGTGGACGGTGGCTTCATCGTGGTCAGCACGCTGCTCGGTAACGGCGACGGGACCTTCCAGTCCGCAAAAAACTACGCTGTTCCCGGAGGCTTTTCTCCGCGGGTGGCCGACGTGGACAATGATGGCATTCCCGACCTGATCACCGGAGGTAATGGAGTCGGCGTGCTGCGCGGTAGAGGCGATGGCACATTCCAGAATGCAATCGTGTGGGGCATAGGCTCAGAGATGGTTGTTGCCGCCGATTTCAATGAAGATGGCAAATTCGATCTTGCCGCCGCTGCCCGCAAATCGGTCAATGTCGCGCTCGGAAACGGCCACGGCGCGTTTCGAGCCGCCCACGAATATGCGCTCAGCAGTCTGCCCACCGGCATTACCACCGGCGACTTCAACAATGATGGCAAGGCCGATATGGCGATCATCAAGACCAATATTGGTGGGAGCCTCGCCGTCCTCCTGGGCAACGGAAATGGCACCTTCAAAGCTCCATTGACCGGTTCTTTCGGGCTATTTGAAGCTGTGCTCTCCGCCGACTTCAATGGCGATTCCAAGCTGGACCTCGCCATGAGTGGAGGAGGCACGGTGCAGATCCTCCTGGGCAAGGGAGATGGCACCTTCACCACCGGGCAGAGGTCGAGCATTCCCGGCGACGCACGGTCGGAGGTAAGCGGCGATTTCAATCATGACGGCAAACTCGACCTCGCCGTCGCCACCGAAGGACCGACCATCGCGGTCCTGCTCGGCAATGGCGACGGCACATTTCAGAAGGCCGCGACATATATGGGAGCAAACGAGTCCCAGTCCATCGTTGCGTCTGACTTCAACCGGGATGGCAATCTCGACCTGGCCGTCGTGAATCCCTTCCACAACAGCCTGAATGTGTTTCTCGGAAACGGGGACGGAACCTTTCAGTCGCCCAGCACTGTTCCCATCACTGCGCCGGTGCACATGGAGGCGGCCGACCTCAACAACGATGGCAAATCCGACTTGTTCGTGACTGGGGCCTCGGGCAGCCTCTTGCTGGGTAATGGCGACGGGACATTTCAGGCCCCGGTTCAAGTGATCAATGCCGATGGACCGGTCCGCGCCATTGATGTGAACCGCGATGGCAAACTCGACCTGGTCATCTCCGATGAAGTCGCCACCCTGCTGACGTTATTGGTCGGCAAAGGCGACAGCACCTTCAAGGCGCCCTCGTTCTTCTACGCAGGGCTGATCAACGGATTTTTCGCGAGCGCCGATTTCAACGGAGATAACTATCCCGATCTCGGCGTGATTGACACCATCAGTGACGCATTTGTTCTGCTGAACACGGCGAGACCTTAATCAGGGCTCGACCTTGAACAGGGTCCGCATGCCGGCATCGAAGTGTCCGTTCATGTGGCAATGAAACATCCACGTGCCCGGATTGTCCGGCACCATGTCGGCGACCGCGGTCATCATCGGGTTCAGCGTGACCATGTCCATGCGCATGTGGCCTACGGTGACGGTCTGCCCATGCCAGTGCGGCGAGTGAATGTCCCACGCGCCCTCCAGTTCATTGGGATTGGTGAACAGATACCAGCGCACGCGCTCGCCCTTGCGCATCACCAGGAGCGGCCCATTGGCGTCCAGAAAGCCGTTAATCGCAAAGAAGTGGTGGAAGTCGTGGACCTCGCGATTCTTGTCGTCATAGTTTTTCGGGTCGCCGTAGAGGCGCTTGACGTTGAAATCCCAATACCAGCTCTGGTGCTCATCAAACATGCCGAAGTCAGTGACAAATTCGCGGTCCACATCCTTCGGCGACCCGTCTTCGCGCGCCATCCCACGGCGCGTAATGATCATGGGCCCGATCAGGCCGGAATTGATGTCCCGGCCTTCTTCCACATGCGAGTGATAGACCCAGAAGGCGGTGCTGCCATCCATTTCGGCAGGTCCAGCCCGCTCGGGCACCGGCCAGGTGTAGGTGTAGGTCACGCCGGGTGCAACCGAATCGTCGTCCTTTTCCTTGCCGCTGGTGCCATCGAGATAGCCGGCGCCTTCGGAACTCTTATCGTAGAAGACGCCATGAGGATGCACGCTGTACGGCCTTGAGGCGTTGTTCTTGAACACCACCTTGATGGTGTCTCCGACCTCGGCACGGATCACCGGCCCCAGGACTCCCAGATGCTCCCAGGCTGCCGTGCGGGGCTTCGCCGTCTTGAAGGTTGCGTCAGTGTACTCGTGGAAGCAGGCTTTACGGTAGTGAGTCGCATTGGGATCCAGTTCGCCTTTCGAAGCAGGATCGTCCTGCAGGTGATACTTCTCACCGTGGATCAGATCTGTGTGCGAGGGAGCAAAGTCCCAATCCACCTCGTCGGCAGCGATGTAGTAGGTGCGGGTCTGCGTGGCGCTTGCGGGTAAGATCGCCGCGAGCAATACGACAAACAGGATCAGCAATGTCGTCCTCCCCTCAACCTGCGCGATCAGAGCGGCTGCGTCGAACGCATATCATCAGTAGCGCGCACGAATCTGTTGCGTCGAACGGAACGCTCTCAACTCACCCAATCCAAGAACTTGTAATACATTCCCGCGAGCGGCAGAAACCATGGCTTCCCGTTGTACAACCCCAGCGGCGCGTCGGGAAACGCGATCCCAACAAACGGATTATCGCTCTTGCCATCCGCAATCATCTTCGCCATCTGCTGCCCCTGCCAGGTAGCCATCGCGACACCATGGCCGGCATAACCAAGCGCGTAATAGATCCCGTCCATCTGTCCCGCATGCGGCATGATGTCGAAGGCGAAATCGAGCGTGCCTCCCCAGACGTATTCGATCTTCGTGTCCCGCAACTGCGGATAGACCTCGATCATTCCTTGCCGGAGAATCTCCGCACTCTTGCGAATCGAATCGCCCGTCTCGGGGAAAAATGCCGCGCGTCCCCCAAACAACATGCGCCTGTCCGGAGTAAGCCGGTAGTAGTAAATGTAATTCTTGGAATCGTAGATCATGCGGTTGCGCGGACTCAGTTCGTGCGCCAGTTGGTCGGGCAAAACTTCCGTCGTGATGATGTAGGAACCGATAGGAATAATCTTCTTCCGCAATGCTGGAGTCGCCCCGTTCGTGTAGCCGCTGGTCCCGACAAATACCTCGCGAGCCCATAGCGCTCCCCGCGACGTCGTGACTTTCCATCCCGACATCCCCTGCCGCGGCTCGCGGGTAATCGTCTGCACTCTCGCCCTTTCGAAAATAGCGGCGCCGGCTTTCATCGCCGCTCGCGCCAATCCCGCGACGTAGCGCGCCGGATTACATCCCGCGCTGATTTCATCCACCATCCCGCCGTAATAAATCGAAGACCCGATCTCGCTCGCCAGTTCCCCTCGCGGCACAATTCGAAGTTGGTGATTAAACTCGCGCGCAATCACCTCGACTTGTCGCGCATAATCGTCGAAGTGCTTCTGCTTGCATGCGACCTCGAGATGCCCGCAGCGCGAGAAGTCGCAATCGATCCCTTCGTCTTTCACGATCTGCTCGACTGCGTTGATCGAATCGAGCGACGCCGCATACATCCGCTGCGTTCGTTCGCGTCCGTACATCGAAATCAATTTGTTCACACCCAGCTTGAGTCCGGTCAGAACCATCCCGCCATTGCGTGAACTCGCGCCCCAGCCAATACTCTCGGCCTCAATCACTGCCACGCGAGCCGTCTGCCGAGCCAATGCCCGTGCCGCAGACAGGCCCGTAAACCCCGCCCCAAGCACCGCAACATCGACCGACTCAGGCAACTCGGAGCCGTTTCCTCGCGGCATTTCTACCGTTGCAAGCCAGTAGTTGTGTTCTTGAATTGTCATGGTGGCTCGGTACTCGGTGCTCGCAACTCGGTACTCTACAACACCGCCGATTCGTGAATCGTCCGCCCCTCGGCAAACCGCGCCAGGTTCAGTAACGACGCGTCGATCAAATCTGTCTTTCCCGAAAGAATCAGGTCGGAAAGAATTTTCCCCGTTGCCGGAGCGTGCATCACGCCATGCCCGCTGAATCCATTGGCGCAAAAAAATCCCGGCAGCGCTTCTCCCAGAATCGGATGATGATCCGGCGTCATCTCATAGAGCCCGGCCCATGCACGCTTGGGATTCACGGCCAAGTTCTCGAACACGGGAACGCGGTCCGCCGCCCTTGTCAGAATCTTTTCAATGAACGATGGTTCGAAGTCGGTCTTATACCCCGGCGTCTCCTCCGGATCGTTCCACGCCAGCAGAAACCCTCGTGATTCCGGCCGGAAGTGAAAGCCATTCGACATATCAATGATCATCGGCGCGGTGTGTGGAAACTGATCAAAGGGCTCCGTGGGAACCAGCATCCGCCGCAACGGCTCCACCGGCAGGTCGATGCCCACCATCTTCGCGATCGACGCCGCCCATGCCCCGGCCGCGTTCACCACTTTCGAAGCTGAAACTTCCCCGCGCGAAGTTTCGACTTCGAACCCGCTTCCATTTTTCGCGATCCCGCTCACAGTCGTGTTCTTCCACAACTTCGCGCCGTGGTCCGAGGCCCAGGTCATGAACCCGATCATCGCGCTGTAGGGATCGACAAATCCATCGGTCGAACAAAAACTTCCTCCGAGTATGTCGTCTCCTCGTAGCTGGGGAAACATGCTGCGGATCTCATCGCCGGAAATCATACTTACATTCTTCAATCCCAACGCGATCTGCTTTTCCTGGTTGGTGCGCAGATAAGACAGGTGTTTGTCGGAAGTCGCGCAGAACAGATATCCCTGCGGCCGGTAATCACAAGGATGTCCTAACCTCACCTCAAACGAAGCATAAAACGGAATCGAGTACAGCGACATCTGAATGTTCACCGGAGTCGAGAACTGCGCCCGCACGCCGCCCATGCTCTTCCCTGTAGAGCCTTTGCCCAGCGCGGTCTCACGTTCGATCACCAGCACGTCTTTGCAGCCGCCAGCAACCAGGTGATAGGCAATACTCGACCCGACAATCCCGCCACCGATGATGACGACTTCCGTAGTCTGCATAGGTAACGCCGGCTCTCGAGAAGAACGGAGAATTGTAAACCCGGCTACAGGTGTACGGCTTGTTTTTACCTTTGTGAAGCCTCGTGTCCTTTGTGGTCGAGGGTTTGAGAAACCACAAAGGACACAAAGGTTCACTGTCGTGCGGCTTGTCTTACCTTTGTGAAACTTCGTGTCCTCTGTGGTCGAAGGTTTGAGAAACCACAAAGGACACAAAGGTTCACCAAGGAATTCTGACTTTTGAATTCTGAATTCTTCCTTCTACCTCCTGCCTTCCCTTGAACCCTTTCCCTCCCGTGACTAAACTTAAGACAGTGCATGTCCACGCTCATGCCGCCGACGAGAGAACCTCGAAGGTTCTTCGCATCTCGCTCGTCGTCACCCTCGGATACATCGTCCTGCTGGTCGTCTCCGGCATTCGTGCGCATTCGCTGGCTCTGCTCTCCGAGGCGGGACACAATCTTTCCGACTTCCTGGCGCTTCTGCTCTCTTTGTTCGCGGTGTACCTGGAATCCCGTCCCGCGAGTTCCACCAAGACCTACGGCTACCGCCGCGCCGGAGTGCTAGTCGCTCTGGTCAACGCGCTCTCCCTCGTCATCGTGTCTTTCCTGATTTTCTACGAAGCCTTCCGACGCATGCAGAACCCGGAACCGGTGAAAGCCAGCCTCATGATCTGGGTCGCCGCAGCGGGCGTGGTGATGAACGGAGTGATCGCCGCAATGCTCTACCGCTCCGGCCGCGACGTGAACATCCGCAGCGCCTTCCTGCACGAGGTTGGCGACACCGTCTCAACCGCTGCAGTCATCGCAGGTGGCTGGGCGATTCTCGCCACCGGCCAGACCTGGATCGACTCGGCTCTTTCATTCGGGATCGGCGCGCTGATCCTGTGGTCAGGTTTCGGCATTATCCGTGAAACGCTGAACATCCTGCTGGAAGGTACCCCGCGCGGGATGAAGGTGGAACTGGTTGAGTCCGCCATTCGCGCCATCGACGGCGTGAACGATGTTCACGACCTGCATGTCTGGAGTATCGGCTCAGAAACGCACGCGCTCTCCTGCCACATCTCGATCGCCGACATCCCGCCGTCAGCCAGCGAGCGCATCCTGAAAGACGTGAAAGAGTGTCTGCACCAGAACTTCCGCATCGAGCACACCACCATCCAGTTCGAACACGCCGTCTGCGAGGTGGCGCATGGATGCGTGATTCCGATCAGCGAGGAGCACCTGCACTGATGTCGACCGAACCGGGATCGACCGTCTCGCTCTCGTCTGAACGCAAAACCTATGTATGTGGAACATGCGGCCAGCGTCACCATGGGCTTCCTCTCAGCTTTGCCGCAGAGTTCCCAGACCCATATGCAAATGTGAAACGCGACGAGCGAGACATGCGCTGCGTTATTGGTTCTGATCAATGCATTATCGACCGGCAGTTTTTTTTTATCAGAGGATGTCTCGAGATCCCAGTCTTGGGTCGTGAAGATGCATTTCTCTGGGGATTATGGGCGACGGTGCGAGAAGAGGTCTTTGACGAGATTTCCGCATGCTGGGAACTCCAGGGACGGGAGAACTCTCACGGCCCCTTCAAGGGTAGACTCGCGAACTCACTGTCGATCTATCCAGAGACTCTCAATCTGAAATTGAGAATCACCCTGCAACCCGTTGGACAACGTCCCCTGTTCTTCATTGAAGAAGGTGAACACCTTCTGGCACAGGAACAGAGTGTCGGGATCACGGAAGGCCGCGCCATGGAACTCGCATCTCTTCTGCTACATCAGGTAAAGTGACCAGCCTTCCCTTGCTCGTGAGCAGTTACTTTGCCTGCCGTTCGTAAATCTCCCTCGCCCGCTCCAGCGTATCCGCGTCTTCCGGCAGCTTATCCGGACGTAGCCGCACAATTCTCGGAAACCGCAGCGCGTACCCGCTCTCATGCCGGTCGGACTTCATCATGTTGTTGAACGCCACTTCCAGCACAACCTTCGGCTCAACGAGTCTCCGGAATCCCTGATCCTCCAGCGTATGTTCGAGAAACCACTTGCTCATCTCGGCGATCTCCACGTCAGTCAGTCCTGAGTAGGCTTTGCCGATGTTCACTAACCGCTCTCCATCGCGCACCGCGAACGTGTAGTCGCTCAGCACTCCGATGCGCTTCCCATGTCCGTACTCCGCCGCAGTCACCACTACATCCAGAGTTGCCAGCTCGCGCTTCAGCTTTAACCACCACTTCCCGCGCCGTCCCGGCGCATACGCCGACTCGGGATCTTTAATCATCAACCCTTCATTCCCCCGAGCCTGCGCCTCATCGAACAGCCGGTCCAGTTCTTCCGGAGAAGAAGCGCGATAAAGAGGCGATCGAATGATCTGAGTGTTCTTGTGTTCGACCATCTCGCCGAAAACAAGGGACTGCTGCATTCCGGTTTTTCTTCGTGTTACTTGGTGTCCTTTGTGGTTAGCAGTTTTTGCCAGCAGCAAATCCAATATCTGCCCGCGCTCGCGCAAGGGCCGGTCAATCACCAGCGATCCATCCGCATACAGCACATCGAACGCGAGATACGCCACCGGCACGCGTCGCATCATCTCCGCGCTGACCTTCTTGCGGCCCAACCGCTGTTGCAGTGCGCTGAAAGGAAGCGCCCGGCCTTCCTCGGCCAAGTAGCTCCACGCCACAATCTCTCCATCAAGAATCACCTCGCCTGGAATCGCCGCCAAAACCTCCGGCAGTTCGGGAAATGATTCCGTAATGTCGTCGCGGGTGCGCGAAAAAATCCGCACCTCGTCTTCCGAGATATGCACTTGCGCTCGAATTCCGTCGAACTTGTTCTCGACATACGCATCATGAAAGTAGCTGAGCGCATCCGTCGAATTCTCTGCCGGGCTCGCCAGCATGAAGCCCAGCGGATGGAATAGCCGCATGCGGGCGTCTTCCAATTTTCCGGCAAACGCAAGCTTCAGGGTCCCGCCAATATCTCCCAGTAGCATGTTCGCCCGCTGCACCTGCGCGATGGTCGCTCCGTACGCCTTCGCGACCGCCTCTTCGACCAGGCTCTCCTTCAGCCCAATCCGCAGATCGCCAGTCATGATCTTGACGATGTACTTTGCCTCGAGCGGCTGCACCTGAGAGAGCAACTCGCGCACCAGTTGCCCCTTGGCCGCCGGGCCGCGCGCCGCCGCGATGGCCCGGAAAGACCGCGCTACATCCAGCACACCCAAATCCCGAACCTCACGCGCCGGCAGCACCGCTCCCGCCACCGCGCCCAGATCACCCAGCTTCCGGTACGCAGAGGTAAGCTCATCCCCTGTCTTGCCCGAAAGCTCTTCGACTATTCGCCACAACAACGATCCGCCCACCTGGAGCGTGGTCTCCTCCCACACCGGAAACGGCCTTCCCGACAGAAATATCGCAGCCACCGCAGCCTCGTCGGCGGACCGCCCCTTCAGGTACTCCGAAACGATCCGCGTCTTCTCCAGCTTTTTGGTGGTTCCGGCGATGAACTCGCTGATCTCGGCTAATCTCTTCATGATCTGTAACTATTTCAAATACTTAGCGTAGTCTTGCGGCCTCCGGGGCGATGGAAAACACACCCGCCTGTGATACCCTTACTTGTTGCTACCCCACGGCAGGAAAGATCATCCAATCAGCATGAACTTGTTGAAGACATGGTGGCGTTTTCTCGTTGCAGTCCAGCTTTTGCCCGCGCTTGAAAGCGGCGAGGAAACCCTGGTCGGCGGCCAAGCTGTGCTGGAGGGCGTTATGATGCGCTCGCCGCACGCATGGGCCATCGCCTGCCGCAAGCCTTCCGGACAAGTCGAAGTGCATAGCGAACCGCTCGAGCGTCTCTCCGAAAAGCATAAATGGATGGGTTGGCCTGTCGTTCGTGGAGTCATCACTCTCGGCCATGCCATGGGTCTCGGCTTCCGGGCCCTGCGTTTCTCAGCCAACGTCGCGCTCGACGAATTGCAACCTGAAAAGCCAAAAGCGAAGAAGCTCGAAGTCAGCGGCTGGATTGCCACCGTCAACATCATTTTCTCGGTTGGCTTCTTCATTTTCATGTACAAGTACCTGCCCCTGCTCGCCACCACTGAGCTGAAAAAATGGGACCCCGCGCTGGGCGGGCAGATCATGTTCAACCTGGTCGACGGCCTCATTCGACTGGTCCTGTTCCTGCTCTTCATCTGGGGCGTTTCGTTCCTGAAAGATATTCGCCGGGTCTATGAATATCACGGCGCCGAGCACAAGACCGTTTTCGCCTTCGAGAACGGGGACGAACTCAACACCTCCAACGTGCAGCGCTATTCCACCTATCATCCACGCTGCGGCACCAGCTTCCTGATGACGGTGATGCTGATCTCGATCGGCTTCTACATGCTGGTCCCGGTCACCACGTTCTGGGCGCGTTTCGCGGTGCGCATCGCCTTGTTGCCGGTGATCACTGGGGTCTCCTACGAGATCATTCGCTTTGCCGCCAAGCATCGCGGATCGCTGTTCGCGCTGATGACGACCCCGGGACTCTGGCTCCAGCGCATCACCACGCAGCCTCCGGCCGATGATCAAGCCGAATGCGCCATCGTCGCATTGGACAACGCCATGTCACTCGAAAAACAGCGTGGCGGCGAACTGGTAATTGCCTAGGGGGCTCCCCCCGCAACTTCGTGGTCTTTGCCTCTTGGTCGTTGGCCCTTGGTCGTTGGTCGTTGGCCAAGCAAATCGTTCACCAGTCACATACATATCCCCTGGGTAACAACTAAAAGGAAGCGAGGAGGGACTTATGCGACACTCTTCATTCCAGGACCTGAGGGTTTGGCAGGATGCTATGAAGCTTACCGAAGAGGTTTACCGGCAGACTGCTGGTTTTCCCAAGCATGAGGTTTATGGCCTGAGCCAGCAGATTCGACGTGCAGCGGTTTCTGTTCCGAGCAATATTGCGGAAGGCAAAGGTCGACGAACTGACAAGGAATTTTCTCAATTTCTTTTTCACGCTCGCGGATCTCTACTGGAATTGGAAACTCAGCTTATGATTGCACAGGCATTACAATATCTTCCTTTGGAAGATTCCCAACGCGTTCTGAACTTGGCCGAAGGTGTAGGAAGGGCCCTGAGTGGTTTGATCAATTCTTTGCAGCCAATCGCCCAAGGGATAAGGCCAAGGACCAACGACCAAAGACCAAAGACCTGAAAGCAATGACCAAAGACCAAAGCCATGTTTGAACGACTTGACCAAATCGAAGCCCGCTACGAAGAGCTGACCCAGGCCCTCGCCTCGCCTGAGATCATGAACGACTCTTCGAAGTACCAGAAGACTGCCAAGGCGCACAGCGAAATCACGCCCATCGTCGAGAAGTATCGCGAGTACAAGGACCTGACCCGGGGCATCGCCGAAAGCAAGGCGGTGCTCGCCGACGAAAAGGATCCCGAGATGCTCGCCTATGCGCAAGACGAACTCGACAAGCTCCAGGCTCGGGTGGGCGGCGTCGAACAGGACCTGAAAGTCCTCCTGCTGCCCAAGGACCCCAACGACGAGAAGGACGTGATCCTTGAAATTCGCGCCGGCACCGGCGGCGACGAAGCCACGCTCTTCGCTGCGGAAATGTTCCGCATGTACAACCGTTACGCCGAAACCCAGGGCTGGAAAGTCGAAGTTCTGAACACCTCCGAATCCGGCGTCGGCGGCCTGAAAGAAGTCATCGCGCTGATTGAAGGCGAGCGCGTCTACTCGCGCCTGAAGTATGAAAGCGGCGTGCATCGCGTGCAGCGCGTTCCCGCCACCGAGCAGCAGGGCCGCGTGCACACTTCGGCCGTTACCGTCGCCGTGCTGCCTGAGGCGGAAGACGTCGACGTCAAGATCGAAGCCAAGGACCTGCGCATTGACACGTTCTGTTCTTCCGGTCCCGGCGGGCAGTCGGTGAACACGACCTACTCCGCGGTCCGTATCACCCACATTCCCACGAACACTGTCGTCAGCTGCCAGGACGAAAAGTCCCAGATCAAGAATCGCGAAAAAGCCATGCGCGTGTTGCGCTCGCGCCTCTATGAAGTCGAGATGCAGAAGCAGCAGGACGCGCTTGCCAAGGAACGCAAGCAGATGGTCGGCTCGGGGGATCGCAGTGAAAAAATCCGCACCTACAATTTCCCGCAGAACCGGGTCACAGACCACCGCATCGGCCTGACCATCCATCAACTGCAGGAGGTCATGGACGGCAAGCTGCAGCCCATCGTTGAGGCCCTGGTCACGCATTTCCAGGCCGAGAAGTTGAAACAGGAGACTGCCACGGTAGCGTAGGGCAACGCCTGCGCTGGTTATCGCACCTTAAGCTCGGGGGAATAAGCGATGCCGCAGCCAAAGAAAACCAGGTCACCTCTCGCACTGGCCGGATTCGGCGCTGCCGTGCTCGCAGCCGGACTCTACGCTGCCCGCTATAGCCCGAAACATGCGGGAACCAGACTCTGGTACGCCCGGCTGAAGAAGCCCGGCTACACCCCTCCCAGTTACGTTTTTCCTATCGTCTGGACCATCCTCTACAGCCTGATTGCCGTCTCCGGATGGCGCGTGTGGACAGCCCAACCATCGTGGCGGCGGCGCAAAGCCTTGCGCCTCTGGGCAGAGCAGCTCATGGCCAACGCGGAATGGTCCAGGCTCTTTTTCGGCGAGCACCGTCCCCAGGTTGCGCTGCTCGATCTGGTCGCTATGGAAGGCCTCATCCTGGAATACATCTCGGTGGCGCGCAAAGTCGATCGCGCGGCCGCGCTTTTGTTCGTTCCCTACATGGCGTGGGTGGCTTTCGCGGCTTTGCTCAATGCCGACATCGCGCTACTCAACCTTGATGCAAGACACAAATTTCCCAAGCCGCGCGTCGTATAAGCCGAGTTTTTGCCGGATGTGTTGAAATGAACGCGTGCAGTTGAAAGACGCCCTCAACACCGCGATTCGAACTCTCGAGGCGGCCCATGTGCCCTCGCCGCGAATGAATGCCGAGCTGCTTCTGATGTTCACCCTCGATGTCGACCGCGCCTACTTCTATGCGCATCCGGAACGCGAACTCACCGTCGCCGAGTCCAGCCGCTATCAGGAAGCGCTGGCGCAGCGTTCCCGGGGCATTCCCGCCCAGTACATCACCGGGCACCAGGAATTCTGGGGTATGGACTTCCTCGTCAGCCCCGCCGTTTTAATCCCGAGACCGGAGACCGAGCACGTGGTCGAGAGAGTTCTGGAGCTGTATAGACTTCATTCCGCGTGTGGCGAGGACTCCGCTGCCGGCAAAAAGCAGCTTTCTGGCTCCGCTCGGGATGCGACCCTGAAATTGATCGACGTTGGCACCGGCTCTGGCTGCATCGCTATCGCACTCGCCAAAGAATTCCCACAAGCAGACATTCACGCGACCGACATCTCTCCCGCAGCGCTTGACATCGCCCATGCCAACGCCGCCCGCCACCAGCTTGAAGGGCGAATCCACTTCCGCGAAACTCATTTACTCGACGGTCTTCCGTCGAACCATTTCGATTTTGTGGTCTCGAACCCGCCCTATGTCGGGGAATCCGAGGAAGACCAGGTTCAACTCGAGGTTCGCAAGTTCGAACCGCGGAACGCCGTCATTGCCGGACCCACGGGACTGGAAGTGATCGCCCAGCTTGTGCCCGCGGCCCGCCGGGTCCTGAAGCCAGGCGGCTTTCTGGTCATGGAAATCAGCGGAACCGTCGCCGACGGAGTACGCGGGCTTCTCAGCGACTGGTGCCAGGTAGACATTACAAGGGATCTGCAAGGCATTGCTCGTGTCGCATCGGCGCGCACCACATAACAATAGAAACGAAAGTCTCCCGGTGAAAATTCTAGCGCAAAGATTTGCGCAAAAATAATTTGTCAAATCAACTACGCGCGATAGTATTTCCGCCCGTTCTCGGCTACAATCCGCCACTAGACATCGCCGTGCTAGGGGCGTGGCGACTGCCTGTTCGGTCGTTTCGGGTTCTGTAGTTCTCGCAATTCTGTTCACAGCAGATGGCATGACTGGGATGTTCCTCTCGCATCGGTGCGCGCTGCTTGCTGTGTGATTCACTCGGACCGAACCAACTTGGTCAAGGAGAAACCGATGAGAAGAGTGCTCTTCCTGTTCGTTGCAATGGTGACGGTGTTCGCCACATTACTTCCGTCTTTTGCCGCATCCGGCCCGATCGTGATGCACGAAGTTAAACACGATGTATCGCTGCCCGCCCGCGACATGGGTAACAACCTTCCTGTGATCCGCGAGAACAAATTCGGACTGCTCAATCCCAACCGCTCCATTAAAGTCGCGCCCGGTTCGCAATTGGCGGCCGATCCGGTGGCAGCTGTGCCCGGTCCGGCGCAGGTGAGCACCACGAACCTGCTGAACTTCGATGGCATCGGCGCAAACGGCTTCGCGCCGCCTGACACCAACGGCTCGGTCGGCGGCACCCAGTTTGTCGAGACCGTGAACCTGCAGTATGCCGTCTACGACAAAAATACCGGCGCTGTCATCTCCGCCCCAAAAAGCATCAGCACTCTCTGGAGCGGCTTCGGTGGCACCTGCCAGACCGGCAGCATGAGCGACCCGATCGTTCTTTGGGACAAGGCTGCGCAGCGCTGGTTCATCAGCATTGTCGGTATTAGCAGCACGTTCCACCAGTGCTTCGCGATCTCTACCACCAGCGATGCGACCGGCAGCTACAACCGTTACGACTTCTCGTTCGGCACCAACTTGAACGACTTCCCGAAATTCGGCGTGTGGCCGGATGCGTACTATGGTTCGTACAACATCTTCGCAAACGGCGGCGTCTCGTTCATTGGCGCGGAAGCTTGCGCTTATGACCGCGCAGCCATGCTCGCGGGTACAACCGCCACCTCCGTTTGCTTCCAGAAGACGATCAATGATTTCGCGCTGCTTCCAGCCGACCTCGACGGCAACACCCCGCCGCCCAGCGGCGCCACCAACCCCTACGTGGAACTCGCGACCACAACTTCCATCAACCTCTTCCAGTTCCATGTGGACTTTGTCAATACCAACAACTCCACCTTCACTGGACCAACTCCGCTGACCGTAGCGGCCTGGACTCAGCTCTGCCCGACCGGCACCCGCGCCTGCGTTCCCCAGCCTTCACCTGGTGAAAAGCTCGACGGAAAAGGCGATCGCTTGAACTATCGCAACGCGTATCGCAATTTCACCGATCA
Organism: Terriglobales bacterium; assembly: GCA_035652095.1. GTDB lineage: Bacteria > Acidobacteriota > Terriglobia > Terriglobales > Acidobacteriaceae > DASREM01. The sequence continues at coordinate 175,901 of DASREM010000014.1, forward strand.
CGAAGCGCTGGTCCTGACTCAGGTCGTGGACAAGGGCGCAGGCATCGCTGGCGAGCGCTGGTACGAAGTTCGCAGCCCGCGTTCCGGCGCTACCATCTTCCAGCAAGGCACCGTGGTGAATCCGGGCGCCACGAATTTCTGGCTGGGCAGCATCGCACAGGACAAGCTCGGCGATATCGCGCTCAGCTACAACGTGTCCAATGCCACCACAACCTTCCCCTCCGTACAGTATGTCGGCCGCGTCCCCACCGATCCGATAGGAAAGATGGAAGCGCCGAAGTCTGTCATCAGAGGCACGGGTGCGCAGACCGCAACCTCCAATCGTTGGGGAGACTATGCCAGCATGAGCATCGATCCCGCAGACGATTGCACCTTCTGGGCGTCGAACGAGTACATCAAGACCACCGGAAGCTTCAACTGGAAGACCCGCATCGTGAAGTTCAAATTCAACAGCTGTAACTAGTCGAAACACTCCGTAATGGCGGCGCGCCGGCAAAGCATCGGCGCGCCGCTTTTGTTATCCTCCCTTCGCGTACCCAACACCAGATTTAGAGGTCGGCATCATGTCGAAGCTGTCGCTGTTCTGCGTTTTCTTAATTGCTGGTTGTGCCCTGGCCTTACCTCCGCAAGATGAATCTTCGGTGGCGGAGGCAAAACCCGCGCCTCTTCCCAGCACCGCAACTCTGCCCCCCGATTACACGGTGTTGACCATCGACGGGCTGTGTCCCGGGCAGCCAAAGGCGGCTTACTCGAAGGCCTGCAAAACCGTAGTCACGCGCCGCGAATTTGAGAAGCTGGTTCACGCCCTGAACCCGGCAATGACAAAGTTCGAACGCCGGCAACTGGCCGGCAATTACGCCCAGGCGCTCACTCTCGCCCACGAAGCGGAGCGCCGCGGGCTCGATAAGCGTCCAGATGTGCAGGAACGGCTGCGCTATGCACGCCTGCGCACGTTGGCATCGGAAACCGCAAGTGAGATTTACAAGGAATCCATTCGAAGCTCCGACGCGCAAATCACTTCGTATTACAACCAGAACAAATCCACGTTCGAGAAATTCGCGCTGGAGCGCCTGTTTGTGCCGCACGAGAAGCAGGGCGATACGAACTCTCCTCAGGAAGCCGAAATGAAGGCCCTGGCGGACAAGATGCATGCGCGGGCGGCTGCCGGCGAAGACTTCACCGCCCTGCAGAAGGAGGCGAATGCCGAGTCGGGCATTAAAGGTGACGTGGACGTGAAAATGACGGACGTAAGCCGCCGCGTGCTCCCGGAAAATCATCAGGGCGTCTTCGAATTGTCCGCCGGACAGGTCTCTTCCCTGATCAGCGACGATACCGGCTACTACGTCTACAAGATCGTGAAGCGCGAGATTCCTTCGCTCCAGGATGCACGCCGCCAGGTCGAACTCGAGTTGCAAAATCACAATCAGAGTTCAGCGTTCGCCAAGATCCGGGACGCAGCCAAGCCGAATATCAACGAAGCGTACTTCGAGAAGTACGATCCGCCGCCGGCGGAAGAAGATACCGCAATCGAGAACGACTAGCACGGCCCCTCCGGCAGCCCTTCGCCGGAAACCTGCCGGGGCGGACGCGATTTGACAGCTTCCGCCCGGCAGGAGCAAACTCCCTGACCAGCGCTTTCGCTCCCACGGCCCCAGTTCAATCCAGGAGTGACTTCCATGAACGCAGCGCCCCCCGTCAACCGCACCATCATCTTCTTCTTCTTCACGATCCTTCTGCTCGCACTCGCGGTCTGTCTGTTTCAACCAACCCGCTCAGCCGTGGTTCACGCCCAGAGCACTCTCGGCGGTCCCATTCCCAACCTGACAACCCTAGAGACCTCGCTGTTCAACCAAGGATTCCAGGCGTTCATCCATCTCTGGGACCCGCAGCAAGGCCTGGGAGCGGCCTACAACCAGGAAGCTTGCTCTGTATGCCACAAAGATCCCGTGATTGGAGGAAATTCCACGCAGAAGATCACGTTCTTCGGCACTTTAAACTTTGACGGGACTTTCAATCCGCTTAGCAGCGAGGGTGGTCCTTTCCTGCAGGCGCAGCCTTTCCAGTTCCAGCAGTGCCTGATCAAGGGAGAAAAAATTCCGCCAGACGCCACCATCGCCGCCGTTCATCAGGCGCCACAAACTTTCGGCGCGGGATTGATCGACAACATTCCACCTGCACAGATTTCCGCCCAGGCTGTGGATAAGGGAATGGGGGTACACGGCATCACAAACATGGTGTTGGATCAAAACGGAAAATTACAAGTCGGCCGCTTCGGCTTGAAGGCGCAGTTTGCCAATCTGTTGCAAACCGATGCCAGCGAGTTGCAAAGCGAAATCGGAGTCACGAATCCGCTTTTCCCGACGGAAGATTTGCCAGGCGGCCAACCCATCCCTCCGAATTGCTCCATCAAAATCGAACCGAACGACGACGGAAAGCAGCTTATCGCGCTTTATCACTACAACGTCTATCTCGCGCCGAACTCTCCCGGCTCCGGCAACGCACACGGGCAGTTGCTATTCAACAGCGTGGGCTGCAATCTGTGCCACCTGCCCAGCTACAAGACCGCCCATCGCGTTTTCATTCCGGTCGCTTTCAAAGGCAGGTTCCTGGAGAGCCACGCTCTCGAAGATCAACCGGTGAACCTCTATTCCGACCTGCTTCTTCACGACATGGGTGCGAGTCTCAGCGATGGATACCCGGTCGGGCTCGCGACGGGCAGTATGTTCCGCACCGCCCCGCTGTGGGGCCTGTCAACTCGCATCGCGGACGGCGACGGGTTGCTGCACGACGGACGGGCGAAAGATGTGGTGAGCGCAATCGGGTTCCACGGCGGCGAAGCGGCCCAGGTGATCACAAACTTCAACGCGCTGAGCTCCGGCGATCAGGCCGACGTGATCGCCTTCATCAGTTCGCTTTAGAGAAAAACGAGGCTGAGCCTTTCATCTCCTTGCGGCAAGCACCGCATGCGAGTAGCATTCCCGGACTCGGCCTCGTGCTGAAAATCACTCTGCCTGCAACCGTTTCGGGTAAAATTTCAACTTCGGTGAGCTGTTCATGAATCGAATCTTCAGCTTTTTTCAAACCAGTCCCAAGACTCGGCTCGGACCTCTTGAACAGGAGCTGCTGGAAGTCCTTTGGAAACGCAAGAATGCGACCGTCCGCGAACTGCTGGAAGACGGCTCCATCCAGCTCGCGTACACCACGGTGATGACCACCCTCGACCGCCTTTACAAGAAAGAACTCCTCGACCGCGTAGCCGAAGGGCGCGCGTTCCGTTACAGCCTTCGCCACAGTCTCCAGGACCTTCACCGGGCGGCGATTGGCGAGGTCATCGCAGACCTGCTCGCTTCGGGAAGCTCTTCCACCGTGCCTTTATCGTACCTGGTCGAGGCGATCAGCGAACACGACGCTCGCGCTCTCGATGAGTTGCAGACCCTGGTCGAACGCAAGCGCAAGGAACTTCGCGACAAGGAGTAGCCAGCAATGTTCATCGCCAGGTGCATTGGCGTGTCCCTTGCAGAATTCGTGATCCTGTATCTGTCGCTGTCCCTGCTTGTCGCGCGCTTCTGGAGACACGGGCTGGGCTGGTTGGACTCCGGGTCCGCCCGTGCTTCCGAAACTCTGTTGTTCGCGGTCCGCACCTTGCCCCTGTTGGGGTCTGCATTGTTCACGCTTGCTTTCACGGTTCCGTCGTTTCTGATCCTGGAACCGCGCACCACCGACGAAGAGGTCGGCATCGCACCCGCCCTGCTCGCCGCCTGCTTCCTGGGATTCCTGGTCTGGGGCATCTTGCGCGCCGTCGCAACGCAGAGGAGGACCTCGCGTACCGTTTCCGAATGGCTGAGTGGAGCGACCGCTGTTCCCGCGGACGCAACCGTGCCGGTGTTCCGCACCTGCCAGCACGCGCCGGCGCTCACCGTGGCCGGCCTGGGCTCGCCTCGCGTTCTGGTCTCGGAAACCGCTTATTCGGTGCTGACCCAGCACGAGCTCAGCATTGCTTTGCGCCACGAACTCGCGCATGTTCGTTGGCATGACAACTGGAAGAAGCTAGTATTTCGGGTCCTCGAGTTCCCCGGCATGTCGGCGTTGGAGTCGGCATGGTCGGAGAAAGCCGAGATGGCCGCTGACGATGCTGCAGTTTCCAATTTCGATGACGCGCTTGACCTGGCGTCGGCGCTGATCAAGCTTTCCCGCCTCGCCCCCGTGCAGTGCGATGCCGAACTCGCCACCGGCCTGCTTCACTCCTCCCCGGCGTCTTTAAGCGTCCGTGTACGCCGCCTGTTCCAGTGGAATCAGCCGGACCGGACCATCCGCCACCGCTCAAACTGGATGCTTCTCCTTCCCGCCGTGGCCATGATTCTGACCACGGTGGCCCTCAATTACAGCTTCGTGCTCATCCAAATGCACGCAGTTACCGAATGGCTCGTGCAATAAAATTTTCTGCCTTGTAAGGAAAGTGCCTCTCCGGTTCGTCTTGCAAATATCAGCAGATTGGGAGACGCGCGATTTCGGCGTGCTTACCTTTCGCTTCGTGGTTGACGTTTAAGCGCTTCCAATGAGACGGCGAAGCGCTTACCGGGCTGGCGAGCCCGACTTTTGCTGAGAGGGCGGAAGCATCGGCTCGCCACCCCTCCTTCCCTGTTCCATGGCCGCACTCGTATCCCCGACGAGTCCAGAGGTCCTGCGATGAAGCTCACCATGAACCCCGTTCGGATCTGGCTACGAGCGGATTTCCCCGGGGTTGGCATGAATGTGCCTCGCCTGCGATCAAAGTTGCAAGAGTTTGCAACCTTCGGTGGATGGAACCTGCCGCTACGCACTGCCAGTTCCGGCACAGCGCAGTTCGGACCTCAAGAAGTTACACGCAGTTCCCGGAATGGCATGCATCGGTATCTCGCATGCATGTTTCGTAGTCAGAGTTGTGTTCCCGCAACATAACATTGCGGGTGAATCTCACCCTGTGGAGGAAGTATGAGTACCCCGCTGTTGCCTTACCGCTGGACCGGTCGTGCCTTACTCGTTGTCACGCTATTCATTTCCCTGGCCGCCCTGGCGGCACAGAATGAGCAAGTCATCATTCGCTCGACTGGTTCTCGTCAACAACTCAAGCAGAAAGTCCTGGCCTTGGGTGGAACCATTCATTACGAATTCAAGAACGTAACTGCTGTGTCCGCGACCGTACCCAGGACTTCCATGGCCGCGCTGAATGCCGTTCCTGAGTTCAAGCTGCGAAAAACGGTTACGGTTTCCGCGCCGGCCCCGCGCGCTCCGAAGGGTTTTTTCAAGGGCGTCGTGAAGATGAATCCGGCGGGAAAAATTTCCTACGACCGCAGCACCATCATCAACAACGCGCAGAAGTTGCCCAGCGACTACCTCTTCAACAACACATTGATCAACGCAACAGCGCTTCAGGCCAAGGGCGACCTGGGCCAGGGAATTGTGGTGGCCATCATTGACAGCGGCACGGCGAATAATCCCGATGTCGTTCCTGCACTCGCCGGAACCGTGATCGGCGGCGAGAATTTCGTCCCCAGCGATGAAGATCCGGTCGGCTCCGCCACCAGCACCTTGAACGGTTCCCATGGCACCTGGGTCGGCACCATGATCGCGGGCCACGTGGGCTTCATCTTTCCCAATGATGATTGTCTGGTGCAATCGCTGCAACTGAATGCCCCGGACTCGGTCATTGACCAGGGTGACGGCACGTCGGTCATCCCCATGGTCGGCGTCGCGCCTGCGGCCAGCATCTACGCGCTGAAGGTATTCCCTTCGGATGGGTCGGGCGCTCCGGATGATCGCATCATCGCCGCCATGGATCGCGTCATCACCATCAAGAAGAACTTCCTCGACGGGCAGCCCTCTGTCCCTGTCTCCGGAACCGGCACCGAAGATGATCCGTTCATCTACGATTCTCTGAACATCCAGGTCGTCAACATGAGCCTCGGCGGCCCCACCGAAGACGCCGGGCGCGACATTGAAGATCTGCTCACCCAGCAACTGCTCGAAGTCGGCATCACCCTGGCAACATCGGCGGGAAATGCTGGCCCCGCGCTGCTGACGGTCGGCAGCCCCGCTACCGGCCTGGGAGGAATCTCTTCCGCGGCAGCCAACATCCCAGCGCACGAGCGGATCTTCTGGGATATCGCCGGAACCAGCTCCTGCGCGGTTGGACTCGGTTTGCTGGCGCGGCCGAACGATACTCTGCAGACTGCCTACTTCAGCTCTCGCGGCCCCACGGCCGACGGCCGGGTGGGCGTTGACGTGACTTCTGCGGGCTTCTTCAACTTTGTCGAAGGCGCCGACGGAAGTCTCTCGCTGGTTGCCGGAACCTCGTTCGCAGCTCCTGCGGTCGCAGGCGCGGCGGCGTTGCTCGACTTCGCGGTGCCGACTGCCAACGCCACCCAGGTTCGCAACGCGATCGTGTTGGGCGCGAATCCGAACCTGCTCGGCGACAAGTCCACCCGCCTCGACCAGGGCCACGGCTACCTTGATGTCAACGGAGCTCTCAAGCTGCTCCGCAATCACCAGGCGCCCAGCAAACTCCCAGCGTTCCCGCCATTTTCCGGAGATGTTGCCGCGAACCTGGTGAAGTTCAACCTGATTCCTCAAACCCTGAAAGCGGGAACTCCCATCCATATCGCGGTCAACAACATGGTTCCCGGACAGAAACGGGAGTTCCTGATCCAGATTGGCAAAGATATCGGGAACGTGCAGGTGAACCTCACCGGTGTCACCCCGCAACTGCCTCCGGACAAGCAGAACCAGTTGTTCGGTGACGATATCTTCTTCGCCGTGCACCAGGCCAAGACCTCGGCCCACGGAGAAGGCGACTACCCGGTCGCGACCTTCGCGAATGCCCCGGCATTATTCACAATTGACGGGCCTGAGCCGGGCTTCATGCGCGTGGCCTTCGTCGGCGACTGGACCAATGCCGGAAAAGTATCGGCGACCTTGACCATCACCGCTACCAATAAAGGCGGCGCGAAGTTCGACAAGTACGCCAAGATCAGCGAGGGAGAGTTGCAGACGGTTCCGTTTACAGTCCCCTCCGGCATCGGCGTGGTGACCTTCGAGCTCACCTGGAACAATGACTGGAGCCATTACCCAACCAATGATCTGGACCTGATCGTGGTGGATCCGGACGGAAACCTGATTCTCGATGGCGCCACTCTGAACGGGCGCGAGACGGCGACCATCTTCACTCCAAAGGCCGGGGATTACACGATCCTGGTGGACGGATTCAACGTCTTCGGTAAGCTGCACGATGATGGCAGCGAGACCGGACCACAAACCGACACCTACCGGCTGCGCGTATTCGAACAATAGTGCCGCCACTGGAGGGGTTCAAGCCCGGAGCCGCCATGGCTCCGGGCTGTGCCTCCGGCCTGCGGCAGTACCACCTAGTCGTTATCCACCTCGGGCTCATTTGCGCTGGGCGCCGGCGTATCGTACTTATCAAAATAGCTGTCGTTGATCTTGATATTCTCGATCTTCTTCAGCGCTTCGGCGCTGCGATGATTTTCCATTTCAATCGAAACCTGGTCGCGGATGCTCTCCAGCGGCGGCGTCTGCTTCGAGATCAGCTTATAAATCGTATAACCGCTGGCATCGCTGATGATTCCCGAAACCGCTCCCGGCGCCAAATCGAATATCTGGTTGAATTCTGCCGGCAAGGAGCCACGCACCAGGTCGGGGACTTCAATCTCAGGCTCGCTCTTGATTCCGCTCTGCGCGAATGCTTCCTTCTGTAGCCCGGCAAAGTCTTCCCCCGCCGCTGCGCGCGCATGCATTTTCTCGGCGAGAGCCTTCATCTCCGCGGCACTAGAGTTGTCGCTTGATGCCGGCGCCCCCTCCGGGGTCGGCGGCAGGCCCTGCTTGGTTGCGGGAACAAACAGACGGTGGAAGTTGTAGCGGTCGAATTCAGAAGCATGGCTGTGATAGTACCGTTCCACGTCCTCATCGCTATGCGCGTTCGCGCTGCGAAGCACCTGCTTGTAGAGCGCGCTGCCGAGCGCGCTGGCACGAACGTAACTCAACAATGCGAGCACTTCCGGTTTCTTGTCCAGCCCGCGGTTGACCGCTTCATTCGATAACGCCAGCATGCGGCCATAGTTTTGCGCGAGTTGCCGTCGCTCGACTTTGATCATCCGGGGATTAATCGCGTCGACCAGTTCCTCAAACTCGTCCCGCGTAATCACCGTCTTGCAGGCGCCTTGCTGCTTTGAAGCAGTTTTGCGGGAAGACTTTGCGCAATCGCTGTGCACGGTAATCACGGGGTAAGTCCGCGGCAGCGTAGTCGTCAAGGGCAGCTTCGGTAACGCTGGCTCGGACTCTTTTGCGGCCTGCGCGCAGAGTCCGTCCTGCAGCATAAACACCATCGTCAGAGAAAAAAAGATGAACGTTATCTTACGTGCGATAGACACACTGAGACTCCGATCTTCAAATCGTAATGGTCGCGTATTGCATCCGGAGGGAAAGACGCTGGATGCTTTCGTATTCTATCCGTACCCTGAACAAAAATGGCCAGGGAACCGATGTTCGGCCCCCTGGCGCGGAAAAGTTCACCCCACTTACTGGCAGTTGGGGAACTTGAATGAGTTGACGCGGGTCGCCCAGTTCGCCGCACTGGTTGCGGAGTAGTACTCCTGGCTGAACCAGAACGTGCAATCGTCGGCGGGGTCCACGCTCATGCTGCTGTAGTCTCCCCAACGATTACCACCGCCCGTCTGCACTCCGCCGCCCTTAACCACGATGGCCGGCGCTTCCATCTTGTTCTTCGCGTCGGTCACCAGGCGTCCGGTGTAAATCACCGAAGGTTTCACCGTGGTGCTGGCCTCGCTCATGCCCATGGCGATGTTGCCGACCTTATCCATGGCGATGCTGGGCATCCAGAGACTGGCGGTCTTGTTCTGGACCGTACCTTGCTGGAACACGGTAAAGGTTCCGCCCGGAGGCGTGGCGCGCAGTTCATACCAGCGCGATGCCGCCGTCGCCGTGGCGCCGGCGCCCGGCTTCACGGTGTGGCTGAGAACGATAGCTTCGTGGTCGCCAAAGTTGCGATACGCCGCCCGATACATCAACCGGTCACCCAGGGAATCGAGTTTCTCTCCCGGTGAAGGTTGTGCGATGCAGGCCCGGGTAGCGCCGCAGATCTGCGTCCAGTTGGAAATCGTGATCACCTTCGGCCCGGTGAAGGTCGAATTGTTGGTGTTCACGAAGTCCACATGGAAATCGAATTGTTCCAGCGTCGTATTGCTGAACAACTCGGTAAAGTGGTTGGGCGCGCCCGCGGGAGGCGCGGTCGCTCCGTCCATGTCCGAAGGCAGGAAACTGTAATTGTTGATATCGGGCGTGAAGCACACGCTGATGGCGGTGCCGCCGGCCAGCATCGCATTGCGGTCGAATGCGCAAGGCTCGGCTCCGTTGAAGCTGAAGCCGCTGTTGCCGAAGGCGTTGATGGAAACGTAGTAAGCATCGGGCCACACCGCGTACTTCGGATAATCCGGAACGGTGTTGCCGAAGCTGTAGGCGTAACGGTTGAAGCTGCCGGTGGCGTCGGAGGTCGTGGAAACCGCGATGCACAGGAAGTTCGAGGTGAAAGACCCGTTGTAAGCCAGCTCGCTGATAAACCAGCGTTGCGCGGCTTTGTCCCAGATCACAACCGGATCGCCGCCGGCCGTCGTAGAGCACAAGCCGCCGAAGCCGGACCATATCTGGTTCATCAGAATTGGTCCCAGTGTCTTCGTTCCCGTGACCTTGTCGTAAACCGCGTACGACAGGTTTACGGTTTCGACGAACTGGGTGCTGCCCACCGATCCGTTCGTGTCGGGAGGCTCCACTCCGCCGGACTGGCTTCCCGAAAGGCCGGCAAAATTCAGCAGGTTGGTGGTGCCCACATTGGTGCCGTACACCTGCTGCGCCACTGCGTCGGCATGCGGCTCGAAACCGTTGAACTGCGTGGGACGGCGTCCCGGTACCAGCGTCCGCAAGGTGCCCGGCTGAATCACCGGAGCGTTCCGTGCCAGATCACGCAAAGGCAGAGAGACATCGTGCTTTACTTCGTGGCGGACAATGATACTTTGCCGGGCGCTTTGAGCAGACGCGCCAATGATCCACAACACCAGAACACAACCTACTAACATCAGGTTGCGCAGTTTTGTGGCATGTGTACTTTCCATGCATCCTCCAGGATTGTGATGAAGCGGAATCCCCTCTCGAGCCAACCGACTCAGGAGGCTCCTCCTATTCAGTGTGGACTGCTGTGATCGATGACACCCGGGGTTGAGGCTGTTCCATCCGGAAGGGGGTTTTCGTTTCCGACCCGGGGCCTCGTGATACGGGCGTGTATCACTCTGGGTTCGTACTATTAAACATAGTTGTTATGGTGTCAACGTGGTATTTGGACTCAGGAAGACAGTATGTGCCTGATTTCGAAAGAGATGGGAGGTTTTGATGTGAGGCGTAAGACGGACGAATAGCACAAATCACTAACAATGTGAGGTTGTTTTCCTGCCCTCAGGGCAACGGACGTCTTCGTACCGCCGGCGGTGCAGTTATCTTTTGCTGGTCGCGGGTTGAATCTCTTCCACATCAACCCAATTCGTCGGATACACGCCGGTGTAGCAGGCCGTGCAGTAGGTGGTCTTCTCCCCTTCACCGCAGGCTTTCTTGAGACCTTCCAGCGAAAGGTACGACAGGGAGTCGGCGCCGATGAAAGTGCGGATCTCCTCGACGGATTTGTTGGCGCCAATCAATTCACTCCGCGAAGGCGTGTCCACTCCGTAAAAACACGGCGAGATCGTCGGAGGGCAGGAGATCCGCATATGAACTTCCTTCGCGCCCGCGCTGCGAATCATGCGCACAATTTTCCGGCTGGTAGTGCCGCGCACGATGGAATCGTCGATCAACACCACGCGCCTGCCCTCGAGCAGGCTGCGAACGGGATTCAGCTTGAGTTTCACCCCGAAATCGCGCACGCTCTGCCGCGGCTCGATGAAGGTGCGGCCCACGTAATGGTTGCGGATCAGGCCAAAACGAAACGGAATTCCGCTCTCCGCGGAGTAACCCATGGCCGCGGTCACGCCTGAGTCCGGCACCGGAACCACGATATCGGCATCCACCGGCGCTTCGCGCGCCAGCTGACGGCCCAATTCTTCGCGGCTCTGCTGCACGGCGCGCCCGAAAACCACGCTATCAGGGCGCGAGAAGTACACGTGCTCGAAGATGCAGCTCGACTGTTCGCCAGACGGCGAGTAGAAACGCGAGGTCGTTCCTTCCGGTCCAATGACGATCAACTCGCCGGGTTTCACATCCCGCTCATACGTCGCGCCAATCAGATCGAAGGCACAGGTCTCGGATGCGAAGACGATGGTGTCGTGCTTCTCGCCGGGAAGCCTAGGGATTCGTCCCATCGCAAGCGGACGAAATCCACGCGGATCGCGGGCGGCAAAGACCCGGTCCGGGCTGATCATCACCAGCGAGAATGCGCCTTCCACCCGGCGCAGCGCGTCCGCCATGGCCTCGGGCAGCGTCTGCTCCTTTGAGAGCGCGATCAGGTGCACGATCACTTCCGTGTCGCTGTTGGTCTGGAAGATCGAGCCCTGCGCTTCCAGCTTCTGACGAATCTCTGGCGCGTTCACCAGGTTGCCGTTGTGGGCCAGCGCCATCATGCCTTTGTTCGATTGCACCATGATGGGCTGCGCATTAAGCAACGCCGAATCCCCTGCGGTGGAATAGCGGGTGTGGCCGATCGCCAGCGTGCCGCGCAGCTTTTCCAGCGCCTCGCCGCCAAAGATGTCGGCCACCAGTCCCATGGCCTTGTGCATGTGCAGCGCCATGCCATCGGAGGTCACAATGCCCGCCGATTCCTGTCCGCGATGCTGCAAGGCGTGCAGGCCAAGGTAGGCAAGCTTCTCCGCTTCAGGATGGGCATAGATCGCCACCACCCCGCATTCGTCGCGAAATTTATCGGAAGTCAGCATTTGGCAATTCGCCTTTAGCACTTAGCCGTTAGCTCTTGGCTTCTTACTCGGTACTAGGTACTCGGTACTAATTCTTCCGTGCGCAATGCCCGCTCCAGTGCGTTCTCGTACTCATCCTTCAATTCGGAAACCGGCGCGGACACGACGACCTTGCCGTCCACTGCGATTTCCAATGTCTGGGAAACGGTCTCCCCGATCACGTCCGCCGAGAGCCCATATTTTACCGCTACTTGTTGGATTCCAGAGACACTATTCCGGTCGCACGAGATCACGATCCGGCTGGCGTCTTCGCCAAAGAGCACGAACTCGCCGGGAAGATCCCGCGAGGTCAGATCCACACGGGCTCCCACACCCCGAGCCATCGCCGATTCAGCAAGATTCACCGCGATGCCGCCCTCGGAACAGTCATGTACTGACTCAGCCAATCCGGCGTTGATGATTTCGACGATCGCTTTCTGCAGCGCGGCTTCCCGCTCCAGCTCCAGTTCTGGCGGATAGCCCCAAACTTCGCCGAGAATTTCTTTGGCGTATTCCGAGGATCCAAACTCCGATTCAACATCGGTGAGGTCGCCAGGCTCGGTCGCCCGCAGCAGGACCAGCGCGCTTCCTTCCTGCCGGAAGTCCGGGAATGCCGCCTTATGCACGTTGTCGAAGATTCCAACGATGCCTAGCACAGGCGTCGGATAAATTCCTTCACCCAGAGTTTCGTTATAGAAGCTGACGTTCCCGCCGGTGATGGGAACTTCCAGTTCCTCGCAGGCTTTCGTCATGCCGTCGATCACCTGCGAGAACTGCCACATGATGTGCGGCTTCTCAGGATTGCCGAAATTCAAGCAATTCGTCGCCGCCACCGGAGTCGCTCCCGCACAAGCCACATTGCGGCAGGCTTCCGCCACGGCATGCATCGCGCCAAGTCTCGGATCGAGGTAGCACCAGCGCCCGTTGCCGTCGAGAGCCATCGCCAGGCCGCGCTGCGAGCCCTTGATGCGGATCACCCCGGCGTCACCGGCGCCGGGCCCTTCCACGGTGTTGGTCTGCACCATGTGATCGTATTGTTGCCAGACCCAGCGCTTGCCGCAGATGTTGGGACTGCCCAGCAGACGCTTCAGATTCCCGGTGAGATCGCCCGGGCCGGACAACTTCAGCCCCGGCGGCACCTCGCGGGGGACTGGCGGCTCCCACCGTTCCAGCGGACGTTTGTACACCGGGGCGTCGTCCGTCAATGCCTGGTTAGGAATCTCTGCGACGACTTGTCCGTGCTGCAGCACCCGCATGGTGTTCTCGGGAATGACGCGTCCCACTTCGGCGGCGTCGAGTCCCCACTTTTCGAAGACACGGAACACTTCCTGCTCGCGTCCCTTTTCCGCAACCAGCAGCATGCGCTCCTGCGATTCGCTGAGCATGATCTCGTAGGCACTCATGCCAGTCTCGCGCTGCGGGACGCGATCGAGTTCGATCTCGATCCCAACTTTGCCGCGCGCACCCATCTCGCAGGTCGAGCAGGTCAGGCCGGCCGCGCCCATGTCCTGGATGCCAACGATTGCGCCCGTCTGCATGGCTTCCAGACAGGCTTCCAGCAGAAGTTTCTCCAGAAACGGATCCCCTACTTGCACGTTGGGGCGCTTGGCTTCGGAAGCTTCGCTGAATTCTTCGCTGGCCATGGTGGCGCCGTGAATGCCGTCACGTCCCGTCTTCGAGCCGACATAAATCACCGGATTGCCGACTCCGGCCGCCTTTGCATAAAAGATCTCATCTTTACGAACCAGGCCGAGGGCAAACGCATTCACCAGCGGATTGCCCGAGTAGCAGGGCTCGAACTTGGTCTCTCCACCCAGATTCGGAACCCCGAAGCAATTTCCGTAGGAGGCAATGCCGCTGACCACACCTTCAAGGATGGAATGATTCCTGTGCAGCTCAGACTGCGAAGGGACGCCCGCCTGCCCTGCCGTGATCGGGCCGTAGCGCAGTGAGTCCATTATCGCCACGGGGCGAGCGCCCATGGTGAAAATATCGCGCAGAATTCCGCCCACACCGGTGGCCGCGCCCTGAAATGGCTCAATAAACGAGGGATGGTTGTGCGATTCGATCTTGAATGCACAGGCCCAGCCATCCCCGATGTCAATGATGCCGGCATTCTCACCCGGACCTTGCACGACGCGGCGACTGCGCGTCGGCAGACGCTTCAGGTGTACGCGCGACGATTTATAAGAACAGTGTTCGCTCCACATGACGCTGAATATGCCAAGCTCGGTGAGCGTGGGCTCGCGTCCCCCCAGCAGCTTCCTGATTTTTTCGTATTCGTCGGGAGTGAGACCGTGCTCGCGGATGAGTTCCGGTGAAATGGCGGCGGTAGAAAGGTTCATGGATGATCTCGGAAACACTATTGTCGCATTTTGCGACGGGAGTGGGTAGGGAGGGCGCCAGATCCCACGCAAGGCTCTGGCGCCAAAGCAGTTAGCTTATAGAAATATAAATTCGTATGTACATCTGCCGGGCAACGAAGCCTGCGGGAACGGTCATTCTTTCGCCTACAATGGCCATTCCGAGCGTTCCTGGCCTCGTGGCGCGAGTTTGAGACCGCAGGTAAGGCTTCAGGGGCATCCCCTGCGCGGCGACTGCTACAAGCGCTCGTTACGCCATAATTAGCTTTAAGAATATGGACCTGAGCAATTCCCCATTTCTAACCGCGCTGGCTTCTGCTCGCCAAGGTAGCATTCGACTCCCGTCGCGGCGGCTATACTGACTTCGCATGAAGTCCGTCATCGTCGGCACGGCTGGGCATATCGATCATGGCAAGACTGCGCTGGTCAAAGCGCTCACTGGCATCGACGCCGACCGGCTCGAGGAAGAGAAACGGCGAGGGATCACCATTGACCTGGGATTCGCGCACCTCGAGTTGCCCGCCCCGGATGGCGAGCCCATCCGTTTCGGCTTCGTAGATGTCCCCGGTCACGAACGCTTCGTGCGCAACATGCTGGCCGGTGTGGGCGGGATCGACCTGGTGCTGCTGGTCATCGCGGCCGATGAGTCAATCAAGCCGCAGACCCGCGAGCACTTCGATATCTGCCGGCTGCTTTCCATACCGCGCGGCATCACCGTGCTGACCAAGTCCGACCTGGTCGATCGCGAGACGCTCGATGTAGTACGGCTGGAGGTGGAAGACTTTCTGAAGGGGTCGTTTCTCGAAGGCTCGCCGATCATTCCGGTCAGCGCGCTGAAGGAGACCGGGCTGAATGAACTAAAGCAAGCTCTGGCTCGCATGGCTTCGGAGGTTCCGGCGCGAGACGCGAATGCCCTGCCGCGGTTGCCGATTGATCGCGTGTTTACCATGAAAGGCTTCGGCACGGTAGTAACCGGCACACTGGTCGCGGGAACCGTTCAAAAAGAAACTGAGCTGGAATCGTTCCCGCACGGGAAGCGGGTGCGTGTGCGCGGGGTACAGGTTCACGGACAAAGTTCCGAGCAGGCACAGGCGGGACAGCGCACGGCGCTCAACCTGGCCGGGGTGGCCACAGACGATCTGCGACGCGGCATGATGCTGGCGCCCCCGGCGACGCTCCATTCCACTTCTCGCGTTGACGTTTCCCTCTCGCTGCTGGCCTCTGCCAAGCCGCTGAAAGACCGCGCGCGGGTGCATCTGCACTCATACACATCCGAGGTGATCGCGGAGGTCGTGCTATACGGCAAGAAGCAGATCGCGCCGGGAGAATCGGCCTTCGCCCAGTTGCGACTGGCAGAACCGCTCCTGTTCCTGCCGGGAGACCGTTTCATCATCCGGCAGTTTTCGCCGGTGATCACGATCGGCGGCGGCGTGGTGGTGGACACATCTCCGCTCACCAGCAAGCAGAAGGCGGACGAACGGATGGCTTACCTTGAAATTCTACAAAAGGGAGCGCCGGAAGAGGTTGTGCTGGCGCGAGTCGGACGGCGGGCCAATCTCGGGCTGACGGTTGCAGCACTCATTGCCGAGACGGGGTGGACTGAATCCCGGTACCAACCTGTGATTTCCGCGCTGCAAAGAACCGGAAGTGTCGTTCGCGCCGGCGACACCCTGATCGCGGCCGAGGTGCTGCGACGAAATTCCGAGGCGCTGCTGGCAACGCTCGTGAAGTTTCACAATCAGAATCCTCTGGTCGCAGGAATTGGACGTGAAGCCTTGCGGGAGGTGTCGGCCTTGGGCGGCGAAGTCTTCTCGGCGGTTGCCGACCTCCTGGTCCACGAGAAGAAGATCGAATTCGCGGGCGAACTGGTTCGCCTGCCCGGACGCGGCGTGGTCATGAAAAATGAAGAGGCGGAATCAAAGAAGATCATCGAGAGCGCGTTTGCGAAAGCTGGACTGGCCGTTCCCTCGCTCAACGAAGTGCTCGCGGGATTGAAGGTGGACAAGGTTCGCGCCCAGAAGATCGTCACCCTGCTGCTACGCGACAAGGTCCTGGTGAAATTGTCGGATACGCTGGTCTTTCATCACACCGCGCTGGCCGATCTGCGGCAACGCATGGCTGCACAGAAAGCGAAGTCGCCCAGGATTGACGTCGCGAAATTCAAGGATCTCACCGGAGTCAGCCGCAAGTACGCCATCCCGTTGCTTGAGTATCTGGACCGCGAGCGCGTCACGAAGAGAGTGGGGGACGAGAGAGTCATTCTCTAGCGGCGGATTTCTTTACTGAGTTTTCATTCCGACCCAATAGCCGGGATCCGCTCTCCTGTGCTGTACGACGCGCTGTGCTGGCAGGCAGATACGACCGGAACGACAACGCTTATAATATGTGTTCAGACCGCCTGTTTTGCCGCAGGAGTTCCCGACCATGCTCTCGATCCGCCCCGCGACTATCGAAGATGTGCCGTTGTTGCGAGCGATGATCTGCGAACTCGCGGAGTATGAACGCGAGTTGGAGTCGGTCAAAATTACCGATGCACAGTTAGCTCGAGACGGGTTTGGCGAGGATCCGAAATTTCGCGCCTTGATCGCGGAGTGGAACGGACAGCCCGCCGGCTATGCCGTGTTCTTTCAGTTCTACAGCACATGGACGGGGCGGCACATGTTTCTGGAGGATTTATTTGTGCGGCCGCAGCTTCGAGGAAAGAAAATCGGTATGACGCTGATGGCCAAGGTTGCAAGTATCGCGCGAGAAGAAGGATGCAACGCCATGCGCTGGGAGGTGCTGGCGTGGAACCAGCCGAGCATTGATCTGTATCAATCGCTGGGGGGAGAGTTTCTCGACGATTGGAAACTGGTTTTGCTGAGAGATGAAGCTTTGAAGAGGCTGGCGGAGCGCGCGGCTTGAGGGTTCGAATCATCGGCGCGGGGTTGGCAGGCACCGAGGCGGCGTGGCAGTGTGCGCGGCGCGGCGTCGCGGTCGAGTTGTTCGAGATGCGCCCGGTGCGAACCACCCCCGCGCATCAAACTGGCGATTTCGCCGAACTGGTCTGTTCCAATTCCTTGAAGTCCGAAAGCGAGAACACCGCACCCTGGTTGTTGAAGGAGGAGATGCGGCGGGCCGGATCGTTGCTGATTTCGATCGCGCGCGATTGTGCAGTGCCCGCGGGACATGCGTTGGCCGTGGATCGAATTGCATTCGCACAGAAGGTGACCGAGACGATCTCGCGTGAGCCGCTGATCACGGTGCGGCGCGAAGAGGTCACGCGCATCGATGAGACTCAGTTGACCATTGTTGCGACGGGGCCGCTAACCTCGGATGCGTTCATTGTCGAGATTGCGCGGTTGAGCGCGCAGGCGCCTTCCTTGGCGGCACTCGACGCTCCTCCCGGGCTGAGGTGCGGTTCGGCGATACAACCGGAGAGCCCTCACCTTTATTTCTACGACTCCATCAGTCCCATCGTCGAAGCCGATTCCATCGACATGGAAAAGGTTTACCTCGCGGCGCGATATGATAAAGGCACTGCCGACTACATCAACTGCCCGATGTCGAAAGAGGAGTACGACGCCTTCTTGGACGCGCTGCTTGCGGCGCAGTCGGTCGAAGACCGCGATTGGGAGAAGCTGAATTATTTCGAAGCCTGCCTTCCCATTGAAGAGATCGCGCGCCGTGGTCGCGACACCTTGCGCTTCGGCCCAATGAAGCCCGTCGGCCTGAGAGATCCTCGAACCGGGAAGCCCCCTTATGCGGTCGTGCAACTGCGGCAGGAAAACCTGCGCGCCGACTCCTACAACCTGGTTGGATTTCAGAATCATCTGAAATACGGCGAGCAGGCGCGCGTGCTGCGACTCATCCCGGGACTGGGGAACGCGCGCTTCCTGCGCTACGGGCAAATCCATCGCAACACCTACATCAATGCGCCGGCTCTGCTGCTGCCCACGCTGCAGATGAAGGCCCACCCAAATGTGTTCTTTGCCGGACAGATTTGCGGGGTGGAAGGCTATGTCGAGTCCATCGCGACCGGCATGGTTGCAGGCATCGAGGCCGCAGCGGTAGTCCAAGGCGAGGTGCCGGTTCCGCCGGCGCGCGCGACTGCGCTGGGGTCGCTTCTGCATTATGTGAGCAAGGCTGAGACCAGGAATTTCCAGCCCGCCAACATCACATTCGATTTACTTCCCACCCTGGAAAAGAAGATCCGGGACCGCAAGCAGCGACACCGCGAGCAATGCGATCGTGCACTGCGGGAATTGAGCCACTGGCTCGATCAGATCGCGCTGCAACCCGCCAAAACCTAGAATTTTTCTGCAACAAATCCCGCCCGCTTTGCGTATCAACACCCAGGCGCAGGAACGCGCTTACGTTCCCGCCCCATGCGCGTCCATTACCTCGGATGGTACTCAAGGATCTCATTGGCGATGTAGTTCGTACCCTCTGGGCCCACAAGCTGCGCACATTTCTCACCATGTTCGGAATTGCATGGGGGATTGTTTCCATCGTGCTGATGGTGGCCGCGGGAGAAGGCTTGCGTAAGGGCCAGGAAGACCAGGCCAAGAACCTCGGCAAAGACATCATGATCGTCTTTCACGGCCGAACCAGTATGCAGGTCGGCGGGGCGCGCGCGGGACGGGCGGTACGCTGGCTGCATGGCGACGTGGCCGCGGTGCAGGCGGAGTCTCCGGATTGCGAGTACGCGATTCCTGAACTCGAGCAGGACTCGGTCAAGGTGCATAGTAACTTCAACAACGCCGCGCTCACGGTGACCGGCTCCTATCCTCCGTTCGGATCTATCCGCAGCCTGGATGTGAACTCCGGCCGTTTCTATGACTGGGACGATCAGAACCAGGCGCGGCGGGTTGCCTTTCTGGGCAGCGATGCGGCGAAACAACTTTTCCCAGGCCGCGACCCGGTGGGCCAGAACATTTACATCAACGACATACCGTTCTCGGTCATCGGCGTCATGGCGAAGAAGAAGCAGGACTCGAGCTACGATGGCTGGGACGTAAACAAAATTTTTATTCCCTTCTCGGCGGAGATGCGCGATTTCCCCAACAAGCCTCCCGCAACCGAGGACAGCTTCGATCAATTGCTGGTCACGCCCAAGTCGGTGGAGCAGCATGAAGCCTGCAAGCGAGAGGTCCGCACGGTGCTGGGGCGGCTGCATAATTTCGATCCGCTGGACAAGGAAGCTTGTCCCATCTGGGACACGGTGCAGGAAGCCAAAGCATTCCGCCAGATGACGGACGGCATGAAGTATTTTCTGGGCGCCGTGGGAGTGGTGACCCTGTTTCTGGGCGGGTTGGGCGTGATGAACGTCATGATGGTGGCAGTGCGTGAGCGCACGCGCGAGATCGGGGTGCGCAAGGCGCTGGGCGCACCGGCCCATACCATCCTCAAACAATTTTTCATTGAAGCGCTGTTTATCGCGTTTGTAAGCGGGGCGATCGGCCTGGGGGTGGCGTACGGATTGTGTTCGCTCGTGGACCTGCTGCCCATGCCTGACTTCTTTGCCGGATTGCTGCCCACGTGGCGGTCCGGCCTGGTTGCGTGCACGCTGCTGGGAACGATCGCGGTGTTCTCAGCGTTGTATCCGGCCAAGCGGGCAGCGTCGGTCGATCCCATTGAGGCGCTGAGATTCGAGGCCGGCGGGTAGAAAGCGGGTCGCCCTCGGCCACGGTGGACGTTTCATGCTATTGCAGATCATCTCCGAAGCCTGGATCGCTTTGAAGCGCAATTACACGCGCAGCCTGCTCACCATGCTGGGTATCGTGTGGGGCATTGCGACCGTGACCCTGCTGATCGCATATGGCAGCAGCTTCCGGCAGATCCTGGTGAACGGCTTCGATGCCTTCGGCAAGAGTGTCGTCATCTGCTGGCCGCAGCAGACGAGCGAACAGCCTGGCGGACAGCGTGCCGGGAAAAAAGTCGTACTCGAGGCGGCCGACCTGCAGATGGTGAAAGACATGGCCCCACTGGTGAAGCACGTCTGCCTGGAAACCGTAAAAAGGCCCGGCATTTCGTACGGCGATCGCATGGTTGGCACAGCTGCGATTCGCGGCGTGTGCCCGGAGTACGGCGAGATGCGCAACGAGGTGCCGTCCGAGGGACGCTGGATCAGTTCCTCCGATGAACTGGAGCGGCGGCGGGTGGTGTTCCTCGGCGGCAGAGTGCGGGAACAGTTGTTCAGCGGGCGTCCGGCGGTCGGTGAACAAGTGGCGATTGGCGGCGTGCGATTCACCGTGATCGGTGTGATGGCCAGAAAAATCCAGCTCAGTAATTATTTCAGCAGCGATGACGAGTCCGCATGGATTCCCTTCTCGGCCGCGGGCGACCTCTGGAACACAAAGAATGCCCAGGTGATGGTCTTCGAGCCCATCGCTCCGCACTTCGAGAAAAAAGCGATGGCGCAGGTGCTGGCGGCGATTGCCACTCGCCAGCAATTTTCGCCGACAGATCCTAAGGCCATCCAGATGTTCGGCCGCGACGAGTTCCGTCCTGTGATTGACGCGCTAACCATCGGCCTGCAGGTGCTGCTTACTTTTATCGGAACCCTGACCCTCGGCATTGGTGGTGTTGGCGTGATGAACATCATGCTGGTATCGGTGGATGAGCGCATCCGCGAGATTGGCTTGCGCCGTGCACTGGGCGCGAGAAAGCGTCATATCAAGTTCCAGTTCCTGGCGGAGACGCTGCTGATTATGCTGCTGGGCGGGGCGATCGGCGTGTTGCTCTCCTATGCCGTAGCCGCCGCAGTGGGAACCCTTCCCCTCATGGGACCGCTATTCGAAGACGATTCCGGCAAAGCCGACATTCATCTGAAGATTTCCATGGTGACCGTGATGCTCTCGACAGTAGTGCTGTTGCTGGTGGGAGTGGCCAGTGGATTGGTGCCGGCGCTGCGGGCCTCGAAGCTGGACCCTGTGGAAGCGTTGAGATACGAATAAACAATGCAGAAGTTAGAAGGCAGAATGCAGAAGTAAAACCCAATTCTCAATTTTCAATTCTTAATTCTTCATTCTGACTTCTTCATTCTTCGTTCCGGCTTCTGCATTCTCTTGACCTCCCGGCGGGTTAGGATTACTTTCGCTGCGTCGAGGTGACGTCTTGCCAATCTCTGCCGTGGATGCGATCAGCCCCGCCTTTGAGCATACCAAGCAACAACTCACCAAGCCGTTTCGCCTCGGGCAATGGGCTCGGCTGGCTCTGGTAGGCTTCCTGGCAGGAGAACTTAGCTCTGGCGGCGGTTGCAGTATGCCGCGCAGCTTCACCATCCCGCAGCAGCCCTCAGGAAGCGATCATCTCTTGAGCCTGTCTATTCCAGGCATCAATCCCGCTCTATATGCCGGTTTGATCGCCATTCTGGTGGTTTGCGGCCTGGTTCTCTGGATCTTGTTTCTTTACGTGAGCAGCGTCATGCGTTTCGTGCTGTTCGACAGTCTGGTGGCCCGGTATTGCGAGATTCGCAAACGATGGCATGCGCGCCAGGGCCCGGGCCTGCGGCTATTTGTCTGGCAACTGCTGGTGTTGCTGGCGACCATCGTCATCTTCACCATCCTGGTGGGGGTTCCGGCAGCCATCGCCTTTGGGATGGGATGGATGAAAGCCCCGAAAGAACATCTTGTGCCGCTGATTCTGGGTGGGATGATCCTGTTTTTCGTGTTTCTGGCGCTGGTAGTCGCCATGGTCGTGGTGCATGTGTTCACCAAGGATTTCGTGGTGCCACAGATGGCGCTTGAAAATATTTCCGCAATTGAAGGTTGGCGGCGCCTGCTGCCGCAAGTGCAATCAGAAGTGGGTGGATACGCCGGATACGCGGGTATGAAAATCGTCATGGCCCTGGCCGCGGCCGTGGTGATTGGGGTTGTTTCCGTGGTCGCGTTTCTCGTTCTGCTGATCCCGTTCGGCGGGTTCGGCGCGATTGCCATCCTCCTGGGCAAAGCCGGAGGGCTGACATGGAATGCCTACACCATTACGCTAGCCATCGTCGTCGGAACAATTTTTTTGTGCATCATGCTGTATACAGTTTCTTTTATCTCGGTACCGGTCGTGGTTTTCTTCCCTGCCTATGCGCTGTATTTCTATGGCGCGCGGTATGCGCCGCTCAGTGCAGTCTTGTATCCCGCTCCAGCGCCTATTCCAGTTACGCCGCCGCCGCTTATGCCGCCTGAACCGATTGGCTAGCCCGGCGGGAACTTCATGGTGATCGCGGGTGTCAAATCCACAAGACACGCGCGTGCTCCGAGAGGAGCAACATCATGGCGTTTCTGGCAGGCGGAGGCCCGTCACACCCGGAAATCAATGTCACACCACTGATTGATGTGCTGCTGGTTCTGATCATCGTGTTCATGGTGGTGGACTCGATGAAACCCAAACAGGAAGGACTGCCGGCCGAGGTCCCGCAGCAGGCGCAGGATACTGTTCAGCGCACGTCGCCACTGGATCGGACGATCGTGATCCAGGTGATCGAGCGCAACGGGCAACCGGTTCCGGCGTTGCGGATTAACCAGGAAGAAGTAAGCTGGAACGACCTTCACGGCCGGCTGAAGGAGATCTTCAAGGAACGCGCAGAGCGGATTGCGTTTGTCCGCAGCGAGAATGAAGTGGACTTTCAGTATGTGGCGGACGTGATCGATACCGCACGCGAAGCCGGGGTCAAGCGCGTAGGATTGCTGACGGCGGAGCGTTGAGGAAAGGTTTCAAGGTTTCAAGGTTTCAAGGTTTCAAAGTCTCAAGGTTTCAACGCGGGCGATCTGATTCTCGACCCGGGGTGGCTGTCACTCCATGGATTGGGCCCTCACTCGTGGGCACGGTTTTTGATCCAGATTGGCGTGCCCACGAATCCGAAAGCCGTGCGAATCTGGTTCTCCAGAAAACGTTCGTAGGAAAAGTGCAACTTCACCGGACGATCGGTAAACAGGACGAATGTCGGCGGCGACACTGCCGCCTGCGTGAGGTAATAAATCTTCACCCGCTTGCTGGCGGGAACGGAGGCGCGGTCGAAATCGATCTGTTTGAGGAAACGGTTCATTTCGCCGGTAGTGATGCGCTTGCGTCGTTCCGCGGCAACTTCAGCCAGCGTGGGCCAGATTTTGTCCACCCCGCGGCCGCTGGCGGCGGAGATAAAGAGCACCGGCGCGTAGTTAAGAAATTTCAGCGAGTAGCGCAGGCGCCGCTCGTAATCGGCGCGATCGGTGGGACGCTTGCTCTGCTGAATCCGCGCCGCGCGCGACTGGCTGATCGCCTTCTTCTCGCCGCTGGTGACGAGGTCCCACTTGTTCACAACGATGATCACGGAGCGTCCGCTTTCATGCGCGTATCCGGCGATGGTGGCATCGAGCGCGCTCACTCCTTCGGTCGCGTCGATGACCAGCAGCGCGATGTCTGCAGCTTCCAGATGCTTCCGCGACATCACCACCGAAAGCTTCTCGGCCATCAAGTGGGTCTTGCCTTTTCGGCGGATGCCTGCCGTGTCGATGAAGCGGATTTTCTTTCCGTCGTGTTCGACCACTTCGTCGATGGCATCGCGAGTGGTGCCGGGGATAGGAGAGACGATGGAGCGGGATGTGCCCGTGAGTTGATTCAGCAGAGTGGATTTACCGACATTGGGATGGCCGATGATCGCTACTTTAACTTCAGCGGCCTCTGTGACCGGAGTCTCGGCGATATCTAGTTCCTGGTCGGGTTCGGCGGGTTTCAAAGTCTCAAGTTTCAAAGTTTCAAGCACGGCATCCAGCAGATCGTCGAGGCCGCGGCCGTGCTCGGCGGAGACGGGAAATATGTTCCGCACACCGAGTCGATGGAAATCGTCGGCGAGCCCTTCCTGCTTGTCGCTGTCGATCTTATTCACGGCGAGGAAGACGGGCTTGCCGCTGCGGATGAGCAGGCGCGCGAGTTCCATGTCCGGCGCTGCAAGCTCGGTCCTGCCATCCACCACCATTACAATCGCATCGGCTTCTTCGAACGCGACTTTGGCTTGACGAAAAATCTCGGACTGAATCAGTTCTTTGTCTTCCGGGATGATTCCGCCGGTATCAACGACGCGAAGGTCGTGCCCTCTCCAGTTGGCTTCTCCGTAAAGGCGATCGCGGGTAATGCCGGGTTCGTCGCCGACTATCGCGCGCCGCGAGCCGACCAGGCGATTAAAGAGCGTAGATTTGCCGACGTTGGGACGGCCGACGATGGCGATGGTGGGCAGGCCAACAGTGATGTCGGTCATCGATTTGCGATTGATACGCGTCATTTTCGCTTGGGTCTTCGCTCGGTACTGGGTACCCGGAACTCGGAACTGGTTATTATAGAGACTCCGTGGCTTCCACCTCCCAGCCCGCGTCACGATCGCACAAAGACGGATCGCTCTACCAGTTCTTTGCGCCGGGAGGAGTGCTTTCGCATACGCATCCGGCATACGAATTCCGGCGCGGACAGTTGCAGATGGCGCAGGCGGTCGAGGAGGCTCTCGAACAACGGCGGCACTTGATCATTGAAGCCGGTACCGGAACCGGGAAGACTCTTGCGTACCTGGTTCCGGTGATTCGGTCCGCCAAACGCGTCATCATCTCGACGGGAACGAAGAACCTCCAGGAGCAACTCTTCCACAAAGACATTCCCTTCCTCGAGCAGGCGCTTTTTCCCAGTGGCGAAGGCAAGCTAAAGGTCTGCTACATGAAAGGGCGAAACAATTACCTGTGCCGGAAGAAGCTCTACGACTTGACTGATCAACCGGTGCTCAGCGGGCTGGAAGAGATCGAGCATTACCGCGCCATCGCGGCCTGGGAAAAGGCTACGCATACCGGCGACCGCGCGGAACTGGCGGCGCTACCAGAAGCCAGCGCGCTGTGGCACAAGCTGGATGCGCGCTCCGATACCTGCCTTGGCCAGAAGTGCAGTTCGTGGGAGAAATGCTTTATCACCGAGATGCACCGGCGGGCGATGGAGAGCGACATCATCATCGTCAACCATCACCTTTTTTTCGCTGATCTCGCAATCAAGCAGCAGGCGGAGTACGCGCCCGACGCGGGCATCCTGCCCGAAGTGGGCGCGGTGATCTTCGACGAGGCGCACGAGATCGAAGATGTCGCCGGCAGCTACTTCGGGGTGACGGTCAGCAATGCGCGAGTCGAGGAACTGTGCCGCGATGTAGAGGCGTCTCTGCAACGCAATCACATGCTTTCAGCGGCGATTTCCGGCGCGACGAAGTCATTGCGCGAGCGTTCCATGTTTTTCTTCGCGCTGCTGCCGCAAGGGGAAGGACGGTTCTCGTTTGAGAATCGCCGCGAATTCATGGAGGAGAACGGGGATGAGTTCCTGTCGTTGCAGAGTGCGCTGATTCGGCTGCGGTCCGAACTGGAGAACATGCCATCGAAGCCCGAGGAGGTTTTCAACTTTTCGCGGCGCACGCAGGAGTTGCAGGTGCAGCTTGGGTTCCTGATGGAGTCGGAGGATCCGAACACCGTGTTCTGGATCGAGCGACGGCGAGGCGGGCGGGAGAAGTCCAATGTATTTCTGCAGGCCACTCCGATCGATGTGGCGCCGATATTGAAGGCCACCGTGTTCGAGAAACTGGATTGCGCGGTGCTCACTTCGGCGACGCTCGCGGTGGGCGGCGGTTTCGAGTACATGAAGCGGCGGCTGGGCCTGGAGCACACGCGCGAGGTCGTGCTGCCCTCGCACTTTGATTATCAAAGCCAGGCGATTTTGTATGTGCCGCCGGACTTGCCGGATCCGCGCACGCCCCAGTTCGCGGCCAAGGCTGCCGACCGTATCCGCCGCATGCTGGAGATCACCCGCGGGCGGGCATTCGTGCTCTTCACCAGCTACGCGCAGATGAACGAGATCTACCAGCGGCTGCTGGGGGAGTTGGAATTTCCTATGTTGCTGCAGGGCGACGCGCCGAAATCGGCGCTGCTGGAAGAGTTCCGGCTGACTCCGAACGCGGTGCTGTTTGCGACGTCATCGTTCTGGCAGGGCGTGGACGTGCAGGGAGAGCAATTGAGCTGCGTGATCATCGATCGCCTGCCGTTCGCGGTGCCGAGCGATCCCGTGGTGGCAGCCCGGGTGAAGTCCATAGACGCCGAGGGTGGGAACGCGTTTTTCCAATACCAGGTGCCGGCGGCGGTGATCACGTTGAAACAGGGGTTTGGACGTTTGATCCGGTCGCTGCATGATCGCGGGCTGCTGGCCTTGTTAGACAACCGGATTCTGAAGAAGCAGTACGGGCGAGTATTCGTGGAGAGCTTGCCGAATTACCGCCGGACGACGGACATCAAGCAAGTCGAGCAGTTCTTCGGGATCTGAGTACCGAGTTGCGAGTACCGGGTACCGAGAAGGTGATTGAGACGCTCAGCCGTGGCTCGCGTGGGGCCGGACGCCTCGTCCGCCCAGCCGTGGCAGTCTTTGCCACGGCAGCTGCACAACTGGAAATTTCAAAGCGCAGCGCCGCAGTGAGCCGACGCGGAGCCTCGCTCCGCTGGACAACCGGGGCGGCTGTCCCTACACGGGCCCGTCTTTTCCCGATACAATAAAACTTCGACATCATGCGGCTGAGCCTTGTGTTCATGGGCTGCCCTGAGGATTCATGTTCGAAGTCACCGTGGAAGATACGTTTGCCGCAGGCCACTACCTGCGCAACTACAAAGGCAAGTGCGAGAACCCGCATGGGCACAATTACAAGGTCCGCGTGACCCTGGCCGGGGCGGAACTCGACAAGGCCGGGCTGTTGCTTGATTTCAAGGACCTGAAAGAGGTCATGAAGCACGTGATCGAACGCCTCGACCACCAGATGATCAACGACCTGGAACCATTCACGGTGCTGAACCCTTCGGCGGAGAACCTGGCCAAGTATTTTTATGACGAGAGCAACACCCGGCTGGGCCGTGTCACCAACGGCCGCGTGCGCGTGAAGAATGTCACCGTCTACGAGACCGACACGACGACCGCTACCTACTCAGAGTAGGCCAGGGGCCAGCGACCAAAGACCACGACGGTACCCATGCAGATCACCGAAATCTTCAAGTCGATCCAGGGCGAATCCACGTACGCGGGCCTGCCGTGCGTGTTCGTGCGGCTCACCGGTTGTAACCTGCGATGCGATTGGTGCGATAGCGAGTACACGTTCACGGGCGGGCGGCGCATGGAGCTTGGGGAGGTTATGGCCGAAGTCGAGCGCCTGCTGCCCGATGGCGGGTTGGTTGAGGTCACGGGTGGAGAGCCGATGCTCCAGGAGCGAGAAGTGGTTCCGCTGATGCAGAGCCTGCTGGATTTGGGTTACACGGTGCTGCTGGAGACGAGCGGTGAACGTCCGCTGGAACGCGTGCCCAAGGGAGTAATCAAGATTGTGGATGTGAAATGCCCGGACTCCGGCGAAGGCGACAGCTTCCGGGAAGAGAATCTGGAGACGCTCACATCGTCCGACGAGGTGAAATTTGTGCTCGCAGACCGCGCCGACTATGACTTCGCTTGCGACTTTGCGCGGCGGCATCGGCTGGCGCAGCGGGTGAACGCAGTCCTGTTCTCTCCGGCATTTGACAAGAATGCCTCCGGATCGCGCGGCACCTCGCATTGCCTGCTCGATCCCCAGGAGCTGGCGGAATGGATGCTGGCCGACCAGGTTCCGGCACGTTTGTCACTTCAGATACACAAGTTTATTTGGGACCCGGTCACGAAAGGGGTGTGAAGAGGGCCATCGGCATTTCGCACTTGGATTTGGCATTTGGCATTTGGCATTTGGCCGTTTAGTTCCAACAAGCTGAACGGCCAAATGCTCACTGCCAAGTGCAAATGGCTGCCCGGGCAGAACTCCCGCCTCGGCACACATCTAACTACATGAGCATATCTCAACAACGCGCGGTGGTTCTGCTGAGTGGCGGGATGGATTCGTGCGTGTGTGCGACGATCGCGGCCCGCGAGTATCAGGCGGCGGCCGTCCACGTCAGCTATGGGCAGCGCACAGAGGAGCGGGAGCGGAAAGCGTTTCTGGGCATCTGTGACCGGCTTGGCATTCGGGACCGCCTGGTGGTGCGGAACGAGGCTTTACGGGCGATTGGCGGGTCGGCATTGACCGATACCAACATTGCGGTGCCGGAATCAGCGGCGATCGGCCGCGAGGTTCCTGTCACCTACGTGCCGTTCCGCAATGCGCATTTGCTGGCGGTCGCAGTAAGCTGGGCCGAGGTGCTGGGTGCGAGCAAGGTGTTTATCGGCGCGGTGGAGCAGGACAGCTCAGGATATCCGGATTGCCGGCCTGCCTATTACGAGGCGTTTAATGCCGTAATCAAGGCTGGAACCAGGGATGGAAGCATTCGAATCGAGACTCCGCTGATCGGGATGCGGAAGTCCCAGATTGTGATCCATGGCCTTGAACTGGGTGCGCCGCTGGATTTAACGTGGTCGTGCTACAGCCGCGAGGATCGAGCTTGCGGCGTATGCGACAGTTGCGTGTTGCGGCTGCGCGCGTTTCGGGAAGCGGGGGCGGAAGATCCGATTCCCTATGTCGAAGCGTTTCAGAGGACGCAATAGTATTTCCGATGGTTGACTGTTGAATGAAAACTTGGAGGCACAAATGAAAGTCCGTTTTGCGATGTTCGTCCTGCTGGCCCTGGTGGCGGGGTTGTGCGCGCCTCCAGTCTTTGCTCAAGCCACGGGCTCGGTGAAAGGCGTGTGCAAGGACGTGCAAGGCGCGCCCATCGATGGAGCCACGGTGCAATGGTATAGCCAGGAAACCGGGCGCAAGTATGACCTGAAATGCAAAAAGGGTTCCTATTTCTCGCTGGGTATTGCCCCCGGCAAATACAAGGTCACCATGACCGGAGCGGATGGGAAGGAGATGTATCACTTCACCAACGTGCCGGTGAGCCTGGATGAGACCGTGCTCGACTTCGATCTCAAGAAAGAACTGGCGAACCAGGCGCAGGGCCAGGGTGTCAATCCGGAAGAGTTGAAGAGAAAGCAGGCTGAGGCGGAAAAGGCCGCGAAGGAAAATAATACCGTTAAAGCCCTGAACGAAAAGCTGGCCGCGGCGCGCGGGGATATGCAGGCGGGAAACTACGATAACGCGATCAACACCATGAACGAAGCGACCAAAATGGATCCCACTCGCGATGTGCTGTGGGCGACTTTGGGCGACGCGTATCGCGTATCCGCTCCCAAGCAGGCCGATGCCGCGGAAAAAACCAAGCGCTACACTTCGGCGGTCGACGCATATCAGAAGGCAATCGACACCAAGCAAGCTGAAATGCAGAACGGCGGCAAAGATCCCGACGCGAACAAGAAGATCGCCAGCTACTACAACAATCTTGGTGATGCCGATGGCAAAGCCGGGAAGTCGGACGACGCGATCAAGGCTTATACCCAGGCGGCCACCCTCGATCCGGCGGGCGCCGGCCAGTATTACTTCAACCTGGGCGCGGTGCTGACGAACACCGGCAAAGTAGACGATGCCATCTCCGCGTTTGACAAGGCGATTGCGGCAGACCCGAACCGGGCGGCTGCGTATTACTGGAAGGGCGTCAACCTGATGGGCAAAGCCACCTTGAAGGGAGACAAAATGGTGGCCCCGGACGGCACGGCAGAAGCGTTTAACAAATACCTCGAACTGGATCCCAGCGGGCCCTTTGCGGACCCGGCTAAGCAGATGCTGGCCAGCATCGGCGCTTCCGTAGAGACTTCCTTCGGGAAGGGAAAGAAGGCAGCCAGCAAGAAGCCTCAGTAGCAAGATGTTAGGTTAATGGCCGGCGCAACGCCGGCGGTACCCTTCAGGGCGGCTTCAGCCGCCCTTTTTTGTTGCCCGGAATGGCTCCCAAGTAGTTGATTACGAAGGTCTATGCACTAGTCGTTCTGTGTAGTATCAGGCCCGCCTTTCCGCTAGAGTGAAATTACCGACAGCTCCTCTGTTCTCCCCCAAAAGGAAGCGGCTTGGCGGCAACAGGCACAGCACCCATCAAAGTCACGCTGGAGAAAGGCATCGGCGGCGTCGCTACCCCGACGCTGCTGTCGGCGATGCTGCACGCGACGCCGCAGGTCAGCGACCTGGTGTTTTCCCCGGGCCGGCCTCCGCAGGTTGAGGTGCTGGGGCAGCTGATCCCGGTTGAGGTTGCAAACTTCAAGGTGATGACGGCCGACGATACGCGGCGGATTGCCGCGGACCTGATCGGCAGCAACAAGCAGGCGATCACACTGCTGCGCGAGCAGGGGTCGTGCGACATCTCCTACGGGATCGCGGGCGTGGCGCGATTTCGCGTGAACGTATTCATCCAGCGCGGCAGCTGTGCCGTGATTATGCGGGTCATCCCGACCACGATTCCTGATTTCGCTGCGCTCGGGCTTCCGGGGCACCTCAAGGAGATTGCCGACCTCAAAGATGGGATTGTGCTGGTGACCGGAGCGCGAGGCTCGGGGAAGTCGTCAACGCTCGCGGCCCTGCTCGACGAGATCAACCGCCGCAAGACCTGCCACATCATTACCATCGAAGATCCCATCGAGTTCCTGCACAACCATAAGCAGGCGACCATTCACCAGCGGGAGTTGCACAGCGATACACCGAGCTTCGCTCACGCTTTGAAAGCGGCATTGCGCCAGGCGCCGCGGGTGATTCTGCTGGGAGAGATGCTCGATTCCGAAACCATGAAGATGGCGCTGGAAGCCGCGGAGACGGGGCACCTGGTGCTGTCCTGCGTGAACACGGTTGATGCAGCCAAGACGGTAGAACGCCTGGTGAGAGCGACCGAGCATGAAGCGGTCCGCAGCCGTGTGGCCAAGAGCTTGCGCTTCGTCATCGCGCAACGCCTGATCCCCCGCAAGGACGGGCAGGGACGGGTGGCTGCGTTTGAAATCCTGAAAGTATGCCCGCGCATCCTGGAATCGCTGGAGCAGGAAGATCCCTCGGGACAACTTCTGCTCCGCGCCATGAAAGAAGGCGCGCTGGACGGCATGCAGCACTTCGACGCGGAGATTGAAAAGCTGGTGAAGTCTGGGATCGTGGAAGCCGAGACCGCCCTGGCATACGCGAGCGATCCCAAGGCGATGAAGGCGGTACTGCATTGTTGATGGTTGATGGTTGATGGTTGCATGAATCGGCTCACGGGTTTCGGGTTCATTCGAAAATCAACAATCAAGAACCAATAATCTTCTTTATCATCCTTGAATGCCCGCTACGGAATCCCTGACAATTTTGAGCTTCGAAGACGCCCGCCACGTGGTCGAGGAGCATGCTTCGCACCTGCGTCCTCATGGAAAAGAGCTGCTTGACTTACTTGACGGGGCGGGACAGGTGCTGGCTGAGCCGGTGAATGCAGACCGCAATTTTCCTCCCTTCCCGCGAGCCACCCGCGATGGCTACGCCGTGCGGGCCGCCGATGTGGCGCAGGCGCCGGCGGAACTTGAGGTCGTGGGCGAGTTGAAGGCGGGGGGATCGCTCGAACCCAAGTTTCAGCTTCAGGCCGGGCAGGCGGTTTCCATCATGACCGGCGCTCCGGCGCCAAACGGCGCCGATGCCGTCGTGATGGTGGAGTACACGTCGCTGCAGGGTCCTCGGGTCACCGTGAATCGCAGCGCGGCCAGGGGCGAGAACATCGTTTCCACAGGAGCGGAAGCCAAACGCGGGGCGCGCCTGCTCACCCCGGGCCAGCGCCTGGATCATGCCGCAATCGCAATCGCGGCGTCGGTCGGGCGATCACGATTGCTGGTGTACTCCAAGCCGCAGGTAGCCGTGCTCTCCACCGGCGATGAGGTGGTTGACATTGATGTGCCGCCGGGACCGCACCAAATTCGAAATTCGAATTCCTATTCGCTGGCGGCGCAGATTCGGGCGGCAGGAGGAGAGCCGTTGATCCTGCCGATTGCTCCGGATGAGCCGGAGCGGCTGCGCGAGTTGATCGCCGACGGATTGGAGGCCGACCTGTTGCTGCTCACCGGTGGCGTTTCCATGGGGAAGTACGACCTGGTCGAGGAGGTGTTGGGGGATTTTAAGGCTGAGTTCTTCTTTACCGGCGCGCAGATCCAGCCTGGGAAGCCTGTGGTGTTCGGGCGGGTGGCCGGCGGGGACGACGGCGGCGCGAAGTACTTTTTTGGATTGCCAGGGAACCCGGTTTCGACGATGGTGACGTTCGAACTGTTCGCGCGCCCAGTGATCGACGCGCTGGCGGGAGCGGCGCCGCAAAAGCTGGTGTTCTCGCGGGCGCAGCTCAAGTCGGAGATCAAAACCAGGACAGGGTTGAAACGATTCTTGCCTGCAATGCTTTCAGGCGAATTTGAGCAGGCGGAAGTTGAGTTGATGCCCTGGCACGGGTCGGGAGATATCGCGGCGACTGCGCGGGCGAATTGCTACCTGGTGGTTCCCCCGGACCGGGAGAAACTCGCGGCCGGGGAATGGGTAGCGGTGTTGAAGAAGTAGCGTTTCCGCTGTGCGTCCGCGTAGCACGAAGGGTGCCCAGTTGTCGGCAGCCGGCTCGCTACACGATGGTTCTCGCACCTTCCATCGCCGCAATATTGGCTCCCTCTGAAACCTTGCGACTTTGAAACCCTGAAACGTTTACTATGGAGTGCAGCGATGGCAAACAAGCTTACCCACTACGATCGCTCGGGCCGCGCCAGCATGGTGGATGTGTCCGACAAATCCAGCAGCAAGCGGGAGGCGGAGGCCAGCGCGTTTGTCGTTTTGCAACCGCAAGTGTTGGCGGCGCTGCCGGACAACCCCAAGGGCGATCCTTTGGAAGTAGCGAGGCTGGCCGGTATCATGGCCGCGAAGAAGACATCCGACCTGATTCCCTTGTGTCATCCCCTGCCGCTGTCGCACGTTGATGTGACCATGCGGCTGTGCGAGAATGGCGTCGCTATTGCCTCAAAAGTAACGACCACCGCAGCCACCGGGGTCGAGATGGAAGCGCTGGTGGCTGCGAGCGTCGCCGCGCTGACTGTGTACGATATGTGTAAGGCCCTGGACAAGAGTATCGAGATCCGGGAAGTCGTGTTGGAACGGAAGTCCGGCGGGAAAAGCGGCGATTATCGTCGCACAAGAAGAAATCATGCCTGACAGCGTCAAAGTTCTGTTGGTGGACGACAATCCGATGGTGTTGGGCATGTTGCGCGGGGCGCTAGCTCCGCTGGCTGCAGTTTCAACCGCCACGGATGGCGCAGACGCTTTGTTGAAGGCGGTGGACGATCCTCCGGACCTGCTGGTCAGCGATTACCGCATGCCCGGGATGGATGGACGCCAGTTGGTGGAACGTCTGAAGAGCCGTCCGGGAACCGCGGGGATTGCTGTCATCCTGCTTGCCACCAAGACCGACATCTCTGAGAAGCTGGCCGGACATGATCCTGCCGACGAGTTTGTGGAGAAGCCTTTCTTCCTGAAAGACGCGACACGCCGCATCAAGCGCGTGATTGACAAGATCGCGCTCGAGAAGATGGCAAAGTCCGCAGCATCGGATGGAACGGTACGCGGGAACCTGACACAGATGAATGTGATCGACCTGGTACAGTCGCTCGAGATGGGCCGAAAAAGTTGCCGGCTTACCATGACCAACCAGGACGAGAAGTGCGAGATGTACTTTGTCGAGGGGCAAGTAACCCACGCGGTGTATGGAGCGCTGCGAGGCGATGCCGCCGTGTTCAAAGTCCTGCGCTGGACGGGCGGCAATTTCCAGATTGACTTTGAAGGCAAGACTACTGAACAGAGCACGAACCTCAATACCCAGGGGCTGCTGATGGAAGGCCTGCGCCTGCTGGATGAATCGTCTCGCGATGGCGGAAACGCCGAGGAAGAGGATGTGCTGCTCGATACGTAGGTTGAGCATGGTGCACGCGGGATCCTTCCACCTTCGCTTCGCTCAGCTGTCAGGATGACGTCTGTAATGGAGTGGGCTTCGCTCAGCTGTCAGGATGACGTCGTCATCGGATCGCAGTGTCGCGGTTCCATTAAAATCGTTTGAATTGCATGGCTCACGAGTTCACAGCGGCAGTTCTGACTATTTCCGATTCGTCCTCGCGCGGCGAGCGGAAGGACTTGTCCGGCCCGGCCGTGGCCGAGGCTTTAAAGCAGGCGCATTTTGATATCGTGGGCACGCGAATTGTTCCCGATGAGCAACCTGCGATCGAGCAGGCGATGATCGCCTTCTGCGACAGAGCACGCCTGGTGGTGACAACCGGGGGCACCGGCATCGCGGCGCGGGATGTCACTCCGGAAGCCACTCGCGCAGTCTGCGACCGGTTGGTCGAAGGAGTAGTCGAGAAGATGCGCTTCGAGGGATCCAAGAAAACGCCTCTGGCGGCGCTGAGTCGCGGACTGTGCGGAGTGCGGGGAACATCGCTAATCCTGAATTTGCCAGGGAGCCCCAGCGGCGCCGTGGACTCTCTGGCCGCAGTCATTGATTTGCTGCCTCATGCGTTGCGCTTGTTAGGCGGAGACACCCGCCACTAGCACGGACTCCCTCTTTGAAAACCATCGCACACATCATCACCCGCTACACTGCTTTCCTGGGGGCCGTGCTCAAGCCGTTGGGGGCTTGGGGAGTGCTGGCGATCGCCGGTATTGACTCAAGCCTGTTCGGCATGCCGCTCGACCTTGTGGTAGCGGGATACATCTACTCCAATCCGCACAAGTTCCTTTTGTACGTCGTGATGGCGTCGGTCGGGTCTTCGCTGGGCAGCCTGGTGATTTACGGCATCGGCTACCGCGGCGGCGAGGCCTTACTGCGGAAGCGGATGTCGGCGGAGCGCTTCGAAAAGATTCATCGCGGGTTTGAGGAACATCCCTTCTGGACGCTGATGCTGCCGGCCATGCTGCCGCCGCCGACGCCGTTCAAGCTGTTCGTGCTTGGGGCCGGGGTATCGGAGATGAAGTTCACGCACTTCGTGGGCGCGATTTTTGCCGGACGCTTCGTGCGTTTTGTGATCCTCGGGGTGCTGACGCTGTTGTTTGGGCCGCAGTTCATCGAACTGACCGGGCACGTATTCCGCGAGCATTTCAGCGTGGTGGCCGGGGTCGCGATTGGGGCGATCACGGTGTGGCTGATCATGCGGGAGCGAACGAGGAGAAGACGGCTGCGCGTGCAGACGTAAGTCCCTTCTGACGAACTCGCCGGGGACAGCCGAGCGCGGCTGTCCCGATACCATCTTCTAGGCTGCCGCGGCGTGGTCGGACTTGCTGAACGCGTGGTTGAGGGCGTGCAGTGCGACCGGCGTGGCGAACATGATCGTCGAGAACAGCAGGTCCCCTTGGAGCGCGTTGCGGAAGAAGGGCACAGCCACTGTGTAGCAGGTCATGAGGCCGGCGAAGGTCTTGGGATACATGTCGTAGGCGGCCCAGACGGCAAAATTGCTGAGCAGAAAAAATGAGATTGAGCTAGCGAGCGAGGCGCCGATCACGCGCAGCGGCGTGATGCGCTTTCCCAATCCGACGCCGAGCAGCACGATGGCTGCGTACCATGCCCAGGACACCAGCAGGTCCCACTTGAACGGGTAGGCATAGACGAACTTGTCGAGCAGCAGGTCCGAGGCGATGAGTGCGGCCACCGGAATCCACATCTGCCGGCGAGAACGGTAGGCGCCAAAGAAAAGCAGGGCGGCGGCCACGGGCGTGAACGTCCAAGGATGGGGCATGAACCGAGCAGCGACTGCAAGCAAGAGGAACAAGTAAGCCAGCATGATCACCTCGAAACCATGATTCTGAGCGCGGAGAGGGTTCCGCGTCAAGTTTGACACCGCAAGATTCAG
Organism: Terriglobales bacterium; assembly: GCA_035652095.1. Taxonomy (GTDB): domain Bacteria; phylum Acidobacteriota; class Terriglobia; order Terriglobales; family Acidobacteriaceae; genus DASREM01. Next base: position 211,962 of record DASREM010000014.1, read on the forward strand.
GGGGCGGATGGGACGGGCAGCGGTTTGCGGAATCCAAAAGTTTCCGCAACCACGTGCAAATCCGGCGTCAGCAGCACCGAACCCATCAGGACCGCCCTTCGGGTCAGGCCTGGGTAGTCGTAACGCAGATCCTTGAAACGTACGATGTAGTAGTAGTTTTGCGGGAGTTGTTCCGTCTCGGTGACCGGATACTGTGCCCAGTCAAGATAGACGCGTCCGAGATAGCTCCGTTTTGCAGCGAGGGTGACGGGAGTTTCTTCGGGCTTGTAGCGGATGCGCATATCGCCGCCGGGGTCTACTTCGGAGCCGCTTATGTCCACCTGCGCAAAGAAATTCTTTGTCTCCGCCAGCCCGTACCAGTGAAACGGGTTCAGCATATATGGATAGGCTGAGACTCGAAGAGGAGTCGCACCGTCATAGGTGCGTGCATCGAGTGCATTGAGTGCGCGGCGGTGTTCGTAGTCGCGCATTCCCCACATCACGACGATGCCGGCAAGCGCGATCGTGGCTGCCAGTCTTCCTTTCGGCCCCCTGGAGCGCGCTCCCACTTCTTCGTTGATCAGTGAGAACAGAGAGGGCAGCACCAGTCCGCCCACCATCAGGACCAGCATGATGGGTTCCACGATGTAGACGATGTCCCAGGAATACCACTTCTCCGAGAAGGGCCAGAATGGGCGCACGCCATAGTTATTGGTGAAGTCGAGCAGGATGTGTGTCAGACCAGCGAGGTACGCGAAGAGAAACAGCAAGCCCCAGCGCGGCGGGAGGTTGGGATCCTTGATCCTGCGGCCTCGCAACCGCCAGATGAGATAAATCAATCCCACCGTCGTGGCTGAGACCAGAATCAGCCCGAGAAATGAATGGGTGAAGCCACGGTGATGGGCGAAGTTAAATACCGGGCCCTTGAATTCCGCCAGAACATCCATGTCCGGGGCTTCTGCGGCCAGGGTCACGGTCGCGGTGGCGAGGGCGGTACGGCGATTTAATCCGGCGCGGCTGAGGCACGCTCCGAAAAGGAAATGAGTAACAGGTTCCAAGCGGCGATCGTTCCTGGGCTTTACAGAGAATACATGGTCTGGGTCGAAGCTGGTTAGATGCCACGTGCTCAAGTTCGATTCTGCACTGCGCCAGGAATCACGGGTGTATCCGGAGTTGAGGGATCTGCCAGCAATTGCGGCCTAACTGCGCTATCATCGGGAAGGACCGGAGCGGACCCATGGTGCGCAGCGTGGTTGCCGTCATCGCCGGATACTTGATCTTCGCAGCATCGGCGGTGGTGCTGTTTCGATGGACAGGTCGCGATCCCCACGCGCCGGCGGAGATATGGTTCGTCATCGTAACGATTGTGTACGGATTGTTTTTCGCCACCCTGGCCGGGTTCGTGGCCGCACTCCTGGGAAAACGTTTTGAGATGGAACACGCGCTCGCAGTGGCGTCGCTGATTGCTGCATTGGGCGCGGCTTCTCTGCTTGCGGAAGTGAAGTCGGACGCGATCTGGACCCAGCTTGCGGCGATCCTGATCATCGCCCCTTCAGCCATGCTGGGCGGGTATCTGCGGCAGAGACAGGTGCGACGGGCGTGAGGATTGCTGAGTCGTGACGGTCGATCGAAACGAGACACCTGTCTCCGGACTATCCGGGTGATAACAAGGTCAGGGCGTCGGGCAGGATCGAGATTTCGGCAGGAAGGGTTCCGATCAGTTCTCCATCGGCCTCTACGAATACACGATGGCTGTCCGACAACGCCCGGCAGTGCACTGATTCGGCGTTGGCGAGTTCGATCCCTTTTCCTCTCCAGGTGGTTCCCAACAGTCCACGCAGGATGTAGCGCAGGTAGGTGAAGCGGCTTTGGGTGTGGAATAGTACCAGGCGCAGGTCGTTACGAACGAGAGAAGCGCCCGGCGCGAGTTCGCGCAGCACGCCTCCGAAGAAGCGGATGCGCACGGCCAGCACTTGCGACACGTCAAGCTGGCGGATTTGACCGCGGCTGCTGACCTCGGCGCGGAAGTGATCGAGGGGATAAGTCAGCCACAGGTGGGTCGCCTTCCAGTAATAGGCCGCCATGCCGAGGTGGCGCTTCGCGAGCGCATTCAGCTTGTAGAAAAGATGTGCGTCCACCCCGACCCCAACCGCCACGGTGAAGTAGCGTTCGGCAGGATGGCCATCAAACCCGCTATAGCGTACGCGCCCGAGTGCGATACGGCGCGGCTTGGCGGTAAGCGCGGCGCGGGCAGCGCCGACGTGATCCAGGGGCAACCCAAGATCATGAGCCAGGGTGTTCGCGGTTCCGAGGGGAATGATTCCCAGCGGGGTAGTAGTTTGGGCAAGCCCCTGGAGTATGTCGTGGATGGTGCCGTCCCCACCGCAGGCAAAGATGACGTCGTACATGGGAACCGCTGCGCGCGCCTGATCTCCGGCTTCAGCCGCGCCCTGGGTAGCGACCGCGTCTACTTTGACCCCGGTGCTGCGGAGCACGGATGCGGCCGCTTCCACATCCGAGTTACGGCCTTCCCTTCCGCCTCCCGAGAGCGGATTGTAGAGAAACAAAACCTTGCGCATTGAGAAAGAGGCCGGCGGCAAAGCTAGTCTTTCCCCCGGCTACCCCATTCCCACATGCCAAACATGGTTTTCTGCGAAACCGGATGGCCGACCTGCCGTGCCAGCATGCTGATCTGCCCGCGGTGATGGGCGTCGTGGGCGATGAGGTATCCGACAAAGCCGGTTACATCAGGCTTGAAGCCCCTCACCCGGCCGTCGCTTTCCAGTGCAGCCTTCAGAACTTTCGCCAGCGCATCGCGGCTCTGTAAGAGGGCCTTGAGCGCCTGAGGCGGAGTCACCCTGGCCTTGTCGAGTTGTTCGGGAATCTCCCCGCTCCTGGCCGCCTTGAGCCACATCACGCGGACGTTGTGGAGGTGCGCGACGATCCCCGCAATGGTACGGCCTTTGCCACCGGGCGGTTTCGCAGCCCAGGCGTCCCTCGGAAGGTTCTCGATGAGGTAGCGGGTGATCCGGTCGTTGGTCTCGAAGGCATGGAGCAAGGATTGCGGCAAAGAGAATGGAGCATCGGCGGCTCGGGCCATGGCTTCCCTCGGTGGCAACATAGCTTAACAGGAGCAACCTCCCGATTGCGTTGGGAGGCAGGGTTTGACTAAGCTAATGGCAAGACCCCCTTCGCAGGTCACTCTTAACATCTTGGGGAGAAACCATGAGACTCAGGATTTCGGTTCTGGTGTTTGGGCTCGCGTGCGGGTTCGCTCTGGCGCAGGAGCATGCGCAAATGCAATCGAAGCCCGTGACTCTAATGGCGGGCCTTGGCGATTTGCATCATCCCGTCTCTACGAAAAATCAGGAAGCACAGCAGTTCTTCGATCAGGGTCTACGGCTGATCTATGCGTTTAATCATGATGAGGCCGCGCGGTCGTTCCAACACGCGGCCGAACTCGATCCCAAGCTGGCGATGGCGTGGTGGGGAGTGGCCGAGGCGGTCGGCCCCAACTACAACGATCCTGCCAGCGACGACCGCTTCGCGCAAGCTCACGCCGCCATTCAGAAGGCGGTGGACCTTTCAGCGAGTGCCTCGCCTTCGGAGAAGGCGTACATCCAGGCCATGGCCTTGCGCTTCCCTGCCGATCCAAAGGCGGACCGCAGGAAGGCGGCGGAGTCGTATCACGATGCCATGCGGGAAGTTGCGAAGAAGTTTCCAGACGATCTGGATGCGGCAACATTGTTCGCCGAGTCGGGCATGAACCTGCATCCCTGGGGGCTGTGGCATCCGGATGGAACTCCGGAAGCAGGGACCGAGGAGATTGTTGCCAGTCTGGAATCGGTGATCCGGCGCGATCCGAACCATATGGGGGCGATTCACTACTACATTCATGCCGTCGAAGCCTCGCGCTCGCCGGAGCGCGCGCTGGCCGGGGCCAACCGATTGGCGTCGCTGGCGCCGGCAGCCGGCCATATTGTGCACATGCCCGCGCATGTTTACATCCGGACCGGGGACTACGAATCGGCGGTGAAAACGAACCAGCGGGCCGCTGAAGCGGACCGCGCCTACATCGAGCAAAGCGGCGCGCAGGGCATTTACCCCATGATGTATTACAGCCACAACCTGCACTTCATCGCGATGTGCGCCGCGATGAATGGCAACTACGAGGAAGCCAAGAAAAACGGCGATATGCTGGCAGCGCACGTCGGCCCGGCCGTCAGCATGATGCCCCCGCTCGAAGGCTTCATGACCATACCCATGGCGGTGAATGTTCGTTTTCACAAATGGAACACGATCCTGAATATGCCTAAACCGGATGCGGCCATGAAGACGACCACCGCATTCTGGCATTTCGCGCGCGGCATGGCGTTGGCGGGAACTGGCAAAGTCAACGAGGCCGAAGCTGAATACCAGATGGTCTCTGAAGCCGAGAAAGCAACTCCGCCAGACCTGGTGTTCGCGATGCCTGTCAATAACAAGGCCAAGGACATCATGCGGATTGCCGAGAATGTCCTGGGTGCGAAGATAGCGGCCGCAAAGCACGACACCAAGGGGGCCATCGCGATGCTAAAGACGGCGGTATCGGTACAGGACACGCTCAAGTACAACGAGCCACCCGACTGGTTCTTCCCGGTGCGCGAATCGCTGGGCGCGATGTTGCTGATGAATGGCGATGCCAGCGCGGCCGAGCAGGTGTTTCGTGACGATCTGGAGCGCAACCTGCGCAACCCGCGCTCACTGTTCGGGCTGCAGCAGGCATTGAAAGCGCAGGGGAAAGACTATGACGCAGGCTTCGTCGAGAAGCAGTTTCAGAGTTCGTGGAAGGGCGGCGAGGGTCAGCTGAAGATGGAAGACTTAGTGTGAGGTTGTGGGTAGAGACGCAGCTGAGCTGCGTCTCTACCGCAAGGGTCAGGCGGCAGCGGTGCCTTCCATCGTGGTAACGACGTGCATTTGGGGATCCTGCCCGTAGGCCATGGTGGTTCCCTGTTGCGCACCAGAGGTGATGTAAATGCTGGCACCCACATTCAAGGTGTAGTCGGCGGGATTCCCGTGGATCATGCCGATGCAATAGGTCCAGGCTCCGTCGGTTCCGGTGGCTCCGGGCCAATTGCTTCCAGGGCTATTGTCGAAGTCAATGACTGGCCGGGGTTGCGATCCAGCCATGAAGGGCGCAGATTGCGCGGTGCTCGCCGGCGCGGGAGTGCTGTTCCCGCGACCAATGACTGCGGTCGCGCGCAGGTTGCACGAGGGGTTCGAGCCCGCTGGAAAGAACCTGAGGATCACGTAATCTCCCGCCTTGAAGTTCATACCAATATTTCCCTGCAAGTAGTTCCACTGCGAAGCTGTAAGTGCGCCGAGCGCTGCCAGGCCATCGGTGACTCCGGGCGGGAGCTGGTTCGGTACGTTGTACATCAACCACGCGGAAGACTGATTCAGCCCAGTCTGCGATCCCTGGTAAGGCTCAAATTCCCCGCCTGCCCCGTAAGCATCAGAAGTTGAAAATCCCAAGTTGTAAAGATAGACGGACATGTGTGTTCTCCTTTTTAGACACATCAGTCGATGGGACTCGGACAGTATGCCCGGGAGGGGGAAAAGTCAAGACGATCGGGATGGGGTCAGTCTACTTGCTGTTCTGGCATTGTCGCGACCCTGGCAAGCAATCTCCCGCGTACTACCCGCTTAGCGGGTGCAAGGCGAGAACCGGACGTCGTCAGTGCTGGTTCGGGGCCGCACTTAGTATGTTGAGGTGATATCGCGGATCGGCGCGCAAGGCTACAAACTCAGGTTCAGTCTTGATATCTTCCAGGGTCTTTCCAGCCTTCACTGCGTCGGCAAGCCTGCTTAAAGACGCATTACGGTTTCCGCATATTTCGTAAACGATGGCCAGGCTGTAGAGGACATTAGGATCTCGAGAGCGACTCTGCTCCACCGGGTGCAGTTCAGCCAAAGCGGCTGTTTTGTCGCCGCTCTTTGCGAGATACATGGCAAGGTCAGCCTTCAGATCAATCTGATCCGGGTGCCTGGCAATTTCTTCTTTCACCAGGCGAATAGCCTGCTGGTAAGCCTGTTTCGCCTTGTCAGGGCTGCCGGGAGTCCAACGATAGGCGTCGCCGAGGTTCGCCCAGTTGTCGAAATGATTGGCGCCTAGCTCGACGGTTTTTTCAAATGCAGGGACGGCCTCCTGGTAGTGTCCCTGGTAAAAGCGAAGGGTGCCGAGGTTGTTGTAGATGTCGGCGGTCGGCTTGATAGTCAAAGCCTGCTGGAAGGCATCCGCGGCATCGTCGTCGCGACCCACCTCGTGGTAGACGGCACCGAGATTCTGAAGTACGAGCAGGTTGTCAGGCTGTTGCTTGCGAACCTGTTCCCAATGAGCGATGGCGTCCTGGTGCTTGCCGGCATGATAGGCGTTGCCACCTAGCTGCAAGTGCAGACGCGCGTCGTCGGGATTGAGTTGCAGTCCGCGATTCAGTTCTGCGTTCGACTCAGCCGGCTTGCCGTTTTTGCCGTACAGAGAGCCCAGCCAGAGATGCGGGGTCGAGCTTTTGGGATCGAGTTCGGCTGCGCGGCGGAATTCCTTTTCGGCGGTGGCCTTGTCGCCGGCCTGCATCCGGGCGACCCCGGCAGCAACATGCGCGGCTGCGAGGTCATCGTTGAGGGCCGCCGCTTTGGCCGCATAGTCGGAAGTCAGCTTCACCCACTGCGGGTCTGGGTTTTGGAGCAGGTTCCTGAAGTAGTAGGCCTCGGCCAGCGCTGAAAAACTTGCCGCCGACTGCGGGTCTTTTTGCACGGCGCGCTCCAAAAGCTGTATGGCGTGATCCACTTTCCCATTGCCACCGTAGTCGTCAAGGTCCTTGCGGGCAAGCTGATAAAGGTCGTAGGCGCTGGCATTCGCGGGAATGTCATTGACCTGTGCCGAGGTCGGAGGAGTGGAAGCCGATCTTTTCAGCCAATGACGAAGGCCGTATCCCCCGGCGATTGTGACGATGAGAAGCGCGATTGCGGGCCACAGGTACTTCTTCTTACTCGTGCGCGAGGGTGATGGCTTGATTGCCGGCGACCAGCTTCGTTCCCAGGTGCGCGATCCATCCATCGAGACCCTGGCGCACCGGCGCAATTCGCCGAGAACTTCGCCCATGGTCTGCACGCGCTTATCGGGTTCTTTCTCCAACATTCGCCCGATCAGAGCCACCAGTTCGGGAGGAACTTCGGCGCGCAGTTCGGAGAGATCTCGCGGAGGGCTGAAGTGCAGGCTGTGCAGCACTTGCATGGAATTGGTGCCGACGAAAGGCAGCTTGCCGGTCAGCATTTCGAACATCACGGTGGCGAAGGAGAAGATGTCGGAGCGGGCATCCACAGCATCGCCGCGCGCCTGCTCGGGCGACATGTAGTACATGGTGCCGGTCACCATGCCGGGCTGGGTGAGCGTGAATTCCCGCGTCTTTTGCACGTCGGGAACTTCGGGGTCGTCGGCCTCGCGGACCAGCTTGGCCAAGCCAAAATCAAGCAGCTTCACCAGTCCATCCTCGGTGACCATGATATTGCCCGGCTTCAAGTCGCGGTGGACCACTCCGCTGGCATGAGCCTTGGTCAGGGCGTCGGCGATCTGCAACGAGTATTGCAGCACCTCCTCCACGCTAAGGGACCGGCTTTTTTCGATCGCCGCGAGGGTGGCGCCGCGAACGTACTCCATGGCGATGAAATCGGTGGCGCCTTCGTTACTGATTTCGTAAATGGTGACGATGTTGGGATGGTTGAGCGAAGAGGCAGCCATGGCCTCACGGCGGAACCGCAGCCGCGCGCGCTCGCTGCGGGGAAGATCGGTAGGGAGCACCTTGATGGCGACATCGCGATCGAGGTGCAGATCGTGGGCGCGGTAGACCACCCCCATACCACCTGCTCCCAGCGCCTCCACGACGGAGTAATGCGAGATGGTTTTGCCGATCACGAGTGTATCCAGATTTTAAGGGGGGAGAGCTGGCTTGGATTCTAAATCAATTGGCAGCGAAAACGGGAGGTGTCGAGTTGCAGTCGCGGAGAGGGGCTTTTCCAGCTCAAGAGCGTTGGTGGCGTCCGGGCCCGCTCAGCCGGCAAGATTCCGTAGCTAGGATTACTTCGTGCTTTCGGATTTCTCTATTCGGTAAATGCAATGGGGCAAGCCACGGTATTCGCAGATCTTCCAGAGCGTCATACCGTTTTTCTCGGCGACGCGGCGGGACGGCAGGTTCTCAGGGCGGATGATCGAGATCAGCGTCTCGGCGCGCAGGTTTGCAAAACCATAGTCGCGGCAGGCGCGGGCTGCTTCCGCGGCGAGGCCTTGTCCCCAAAGATCGCGGCGCACGTGATAACCGATTTCACGGTACCAAGCGCCTTGGACTTCCTGCATGGAGATACCGCAATCGCCGATCAACTCGCCGGAAGACTTCAGGATCATGGCCCACAGACCGTGGCCGTCCTTTTCATAGCGGGCTCGGTTGCGGTCGATCCAGGCTACCACGCCGTCGTGATCGAGTGGAGCGGGGTAGTAGCGCATGGTTTCAGGATCGGACAGGATACGAGTAAGAGCGTCGGCGTCTCCAGGGACAAATTCGCGGAGGACCACGCGTTCGGTTTCGAGGATCGGCATTGAGCTGAGTGTAGCGCTTTCGCGCTGCGCTCGAATGGGCAGCTGGGGCGGCTGCCCCTACGCGCGGGCCTCTTCGATACAATCTTCCTGCAATGGCTGGAAAAGACCTTACGAAAAGCATTGAAGCGCTGCGGGAAAAGATTCGCTTCCATGAGTACCGCTATTACGTGCTGGACGATCCGGAGATTTCCGACGCCGAGTTCGACCGGCTGATGAATGAACTCAAGAAGATGGAAGCGGAGCATCCGGAACTGGTGACTCCCGATTCTCCAACCCAGCGCGTGGGAGGCAAGCCCCGCGAGGGGTTCCTCAAGGCACGGCATTCGTCGCCGATGCTCTCGCTCGACAATACCTATAACCAGGAGGACCTAAAAAATTGGGAGCGGCGTGTCCATGAACTAAGCGGACGCAAAGACATCGAGTATGTGTGCGAATTGAAACTCGACGGCATGTCACTCGCCCTGGTTTACGAAAACGGGCAGCTCGCGCGCGGGGTCACGCGCGGTGACGGAAGCGTTGGGGAAGATGTCACGCTGAATGTGCGGACGGTGCGTTCGATCCCGCTATCGATTTCGAAGGAGAGTCTGAAAAAGGCAGGGCTGCCGCCGAACTTTGAAGTACGGGGCGAAATGCTGATGCCGCTGGCCGCGTTCAAGAGGATGAACGAAGAGCGCGAAGAGCATGGGCTTTCGCAGTTCGCCAATCCCCGCAATGCCACCGCGGGAACGGTGCGGCAACTCGAGCCCAGCATCACGGCCCAGCGCCGGCTGGATTACTTTACCTACATCCTGCTCGAGAATGGCCGCACCTATTTCGATCGCCACTCGAAGAGCTTGGAGGCGCTCAGTGCGGCGGGGTTCAAAGTGAATTCTCACCACCGCGTTGCTCATAATTTCGAGGACGTGTGGAGCTTCATCGAGGAATGGGAAGGCAAGCGGGACAGTTTGCCGTACGAGATAGACGGCATCGTCGTGAAAGTGGACCGGACCTCGCTGCAGCAGGAGCTCGGATTTACCGGGAAGGCTCCACGCTGGGCGATTGCCTACAAATACGCGGCGCGCGCCGGCATCACGCATGTGGATGACATCCTGGTGCAGGTGGGGCGCACGGGAAAACTGACGCCGGTAGCGGCTTTGAAGCCGGTGCCCATCGGAGGCACGACCGTAAGCCGCGCCACCCTCCACAACATGGACGAGATCGAACGACTGGGAATCAAGATCGGGGATTGGGTGGAGGTGGAGCGCGGCGGCGACGTGATTCCCAAGGTCACGCGAGTGGTGGACGATAAGGAGCACCCGCGCGGCCACAAGCTCTTTCGCATGCCGGAAAAGTGCCCGATATGCGGAACCGAGGTAGTCAGAACGGAGGGCGAGGTTGACTACCGCTGTGTGAACGCAAATTGCCCGGCGAAGTTACAGGGCACGATCCTGCATTTTGCTTCGCGCGGAGTGATGAATATCGAAGGCATGGGCGACGCGCTGGTCAACCAACTCACCGAGCGTGGCCTGGTGAAAAATGTCGGCGATATCTACCGGCTGACGAAGGCGGACTTGCTGAGCCTGGAGCGGATGGGCGACAAGTCCGCCCAGAACGTTCTCAACGAAATTGAAGCCTCAAAAAAGCTGCCCCTGGAGCGAGTGATCTTCGGATTGGGAATCCGCTTTGTGGGCGAGCGCACGGCGCAGTTTCTCGCAGAACACTTCGGCTCGCTGGACGCGGTGATGAACGCGAGCGAAGAGCAGTTGCAGGAAGTGGACGAAGTGGGCCCGCGGATCGCGAAGAGCATCGCCGAATTTTTTGCCAATCCGAAGAACCGGGAACTGGTGGAGCAATTGCGCAAAGCGGGCCTGGCTTTCTCGGGCAAGAAGAAAGAGCGAGGAACCAAGCTTGCCGGGAAAACCTTTGTGCTCACCGGCACGCTGTCACGCTACACCCGCGACCAGGCGAAGAACATGATCGAAGGCGCCGGGGGACGCGTTTCAGGGTCCGTGAGCAAGAAAACGGATTATGTCGTTGCGGGCAGCGATGCCGGATCGAAGTTGGACAAGGCCAAAGAACTCGGCGTGCGCGTCGTGGATGAAGACCAGATGGAAGAACTGCTCCGGTGAACGCGCGCACTGGCGTCCTATACGCAGGCATTGTGGCGCTCGACGCGTGAGGTCCGCGTGCATCTTCTCAACACCTCCTTCTCCTAACTTGCAGATAAGAACTTCTTTGTGCAAATCGTATCTGGCAGAAGCGACAATCTGTTGACATCTCTTTGACAACTGCCGGAGCCACTTCTCCTAACCTTCGTGAGCTTGGCTTGGAGTACTTCCGTCTGGCTCAGGTCAACACCGCTTCGTAGATACCAAACCGATCAAAGCAAACCTAAGGAGGAAGCATGCGAGTCCTGCGACTCAATGGAAAGAAGATGTTCGTTGCCGTGGCCCTGGTGATTTGTGCTTCCGTGTTGGCCAACGCGGCTGCGTACAAAGCAACATTTCTCACAGCAGACGTATCGGGGATTGCCCCTTTCACCGACTCGAAATTGATCAACCCGTGGGGCATTAGCTTCAGCTCAACCGGCCCGTTCTGGGTGTCGGACAACAACTCGGGATTTTCAACTTTGTATGATGGTACCGGGAAACCTCAAACCCTGATCGTCACGATTCCGGGACCGAATGGAGCACAGGGAACGCCCACCGGAACGGTGTTCAACAGCACTGCAGGTTTTGTGGTGACCCAGAACGGAAAATCAGGACCTTCCGCGTTTCTCTTCAACAGCGAAGATGGAACGATCACGGGATGGTCGCCGACGGTGAATGCCACCGCCGCTGTAATCGCCGTAGATAACTCGGCGTCCAATGCCGTTTACAAGGCGATGGAGCTTGCGCTGAACGGCTCGAGCACGCTGCTGTATGTTTGCAATTTCTTTTCCGCCAAAATCGAGGTATACGATTCCAGCTTCCATCTCACCACGCTGCCGGGTTCCTTCACCGATCCGCGGCTGCCTCCAGGATTTGCGCCGCACAATATCCGGCTGATTAACAACCAGCTCTACGTTGCCTATGCCAAGCAGAATGCGACTAAGACCGATGCCGTGTTCGGTCCTGGCCTCGGATTCGTTGACATCTTCGATCTCAACGGGAACTTCATCAAGCGCTTTGCCAACAAAGGCAAGTTGAATGCCCCGTGGGGACTGGCGCTGGCGACGTCGAACTTCGGGACCTTCAGCAATAACATCCTGGTGGGCAATCTGGGCGATGGAAAAATCACCGCTTATGACGCCACCACGGGCGCGGTGAAGGGCCAGCTTTCTGACTCCACCGGAAAGATCCTCCAGTTTCCGGGACTCTGGGGCCTGATGTTCGGCAACGGCGGGTCGGGCGGCAGCAAGGATGTACTTTACTTCACTTCCGGCCCGGGCAACTACGCCCACGGCCGCTTTGGCAGCATTGCATTCCAATAATCCAAAGCACTACTTCATCCTGGGCGGGCTCGATGGTGGGCCCGCTCAGGAGGAAGACGATTGCAGGGCTTTGCGAATCCGATTGTAGGTAGTCTCCAGCGATTCCGGCAAGATCCGCGTTTCCCCGACCACAGAAATAAAGTTGGCGTCGGCGACCCAGCGCGGCAAAGCATGCATGTGGATGTGTCCGGCAACGCCGGCGCCGGCGGCGGCCCCGATATTCATGCCGAGATTGATCCCGTCAGGGCTGTAAAGTTCACGGAGAACGTTTTCCAGGCGTTGGCATAGGTTCATCATCTCGTGCGCGGCTGCAGTGGGAAGCTTCCGCAGTTCGTCCAAATGCTGGTAGGGAACGACCATCACGTGGCCTGGCGTGTAGGGGTAAGTATTGAGAATAATGAAGCAGTGTTCGCCGCGATGCACGATGCGAGTTTTTGCATCATCATTCTGCTTGGGAAGGTCACAGAAGATACATCCCGAAGTCTTACCCGCGCCGGTCACATAGGCGTAGCGCCACGGTGTCCACAAGTAGTCCATGGCAGGGGAGAGTAGCAGATGAGATCACGATGTGAAACCTGGGAGGCCATATTCGCGGAGTTCCCATGAGGCGAAAACCCGCAATTGGCGCGGGATTTCGTTGTAATGATTTGTTCACATTTTGGCGTTTGACACTGTTTAGAAGCGGTTGCTATAGTCGAAGGGTTCGCCTTTGGAACGCGGGTTCTCTATTTGCAGTCCGACCGCTGGGATTGTCCAAAGTTCGTTCGCCAGGACGAGCTCAACGCAACCTAAGACTCACGCCAGCAGTCCACAGGGAAAAAGCCCGCTCCGTCCCGCACCAAAGCGCGAGAGTAAATCAGAGAGGCTATAATCTTGCTCGACGACAACACCGCCCACAATCTGGATTCCGCGACTAGCACCGGCATAGCCGAGCGACACGCGGCGTCCCCTGAGGGCTCCACTCCAGAACAAGACGCCCAGAACCCTGCCGCTGAGAACCAGGAAGCCAGTAAAGCAGCGACCCCTACCTCCTCCGAAGACTTCGCTTCGGCTCTCGAGAACTTCACCACGGAAACCGAAGAAGCAGCCGGCGATGACAACGTCATCAAGGGAACTGTGCTGAAGCTGACGCCCACGCATGTCGTAGTGGATATCGGCGCCAAGTCGGAAGGCATGCTACCGCTCTCCGAAGTGCTGGACCATGAAGGCAAGCCCCGGTTCCAGCCCGGCGATGAAATCGATGTGATGCGCGACAAGGGCGAGGCCGAAGAGGGATACATCAACCTGTCCCATCAGAAGGCACAGCGGTTGCGCGCGTGGGATGAAATCGAGAAGGCCCACAATGAGAAGAAACCGATCCAGGCGCAGGTGATCGAGCGCATCAAGGGTGGGCTGACGGTGGACATCCTGGGCGCGCGTGCGTTCCTGCCCGGTTCGCAGGCGGACCTGCGGCCAGTTCGCAACCTCGACGTGCTCAAGGGCCAGACCCTGGAAGTTGCCGTAATCAAGCTGAACAAAAAGCGCGGCAACATCGTGGTTTCGCGCAAGCAGGTGCTGGAAGAAGAGCAGAACGAGAAGCGTTCCAAGACCATGGAGCACCTCGGAGAGGGCGCAGTTCTGACGGGGGTGGTGAAAAACCTGACCGAGTACGGCGCGTTCGTGGACATGGGCGGCATTGACGGCCTGCTGCACATTACGGACATGTCCTGGGGACGTCTGACTCATCCTCGTGACCTAGTCAACGTGGGCGATCAGATCCAGGTGAAGGTGCTGAAGTTCGACAAAGACAAGCAGCGGGTGTCATTGGGCTTCAAGCAACTGACGCCCGACCCCTGGCTTGACGCCGAGCACCGCTATCCGGTGGGCGCTCACGTCGGCGGGCGAGTCATCAGCGTGACAGACTATGGTGCGTTCGTTGAGCTGGAGCAAGGCATCGAAGGCCTGGTTCATGTGAGCGAGATGACGTGGTCCAAGCGCATGAAACACCCCTCCAAGCTGGTGAACGTTGGCGACCAGGTGGACTGCGTGGTGCTGAGTGTCAATCCGCAGGAACGGCGCATTTCTCTGGGGATGCGGCAACTGGCATCGAATCCGTGGGATGCGTTGCACGAGAAGTATCCCGTGGGAGCGACGGTGGAAGGCCGGGTGCGCAACCTGACCGACTTCGGCGCATTCATCGAGATCGAAGACGGCATTGACGGCCTGGTCCACGTCAGCAACCTGAGCTGGACTAAGCGCGTAAAGCATCCGTCGGAAGTGCTGAAGAAGGGCGACCGCGTGAAGGCAATCGTCCTCGCGATTGAACCGGACAAGCGGCGACTTTCGCTGGGGGTAAAGCAGCTCCAGCCCGATGTCTGGGAGACCTTCTTCGAACAGCATCACGTCGGAGACGTGGTTCACGGCAAGGTGCTGAGAGTGGCCAGCTTCGGATCGTTTATCGAGATCGCGGACGGAGTCGAGGGTTTGTGCCATAACTCCGAAGCGGTGGATGGCAACGGCCAGCCCGTGCATCTTGAGCCGGGAGTCGAGCACGACTTCAAGATCATCAAGATGAACCCGGAAGAGAAGAAGGTCGGGCTGAGCATTCGCGCGGTGGGCGAAGAAGCCTCGCGTGCGGACGTGGAAGCCTACAAGCATCCGGCGTCAAGCACCGGCGGTTCTACGATCGGCGAGTTGATGTCGTGGAAACGGGCGGGTAACGAGAACAACTAGAGGCTGGAACTGATTAAAAGGCCGTCTCTTCGGAGACGGCCTTTATTTTTGGATCGTGCCGCCCTTGCGGGGTTGGGCCGACAGGACGCTGCGATGCGAATCACCGGGACGACTACCTGGTGTCAATTTTCAGGTTGATGTTAACCTGGCTGCGGCTATCGAACTGGCTGACTGTCTTGGTATCGCTCTTCTTGCCCTTGAGCTGGGCGTAAATCTCATAATCATCGTTTTGAGAGAGCGCCGGAAAGCGATACGCGCCATCCGCGCCGCAGATGAAAGTCTTCACCGCGCGGGTCCGAGTGTTAGAGAGATAGACAACAGCGCTGGGCAGGGGATTGTCGTCCCTGTCGGTCACGCGGCCGGTGAGCAGCTTTCCCGAGTTGCCCTTGTCCTTCTTGTCGAAAGGACTGGCTGCGAACGCCGTGCCCACCATCAGCAGAAGCATCGCGAAGGCGAGGCATCTCTTCATTGGCTCCTCCCCAACATTTCAGAGTGTCTGTTATTTTAGATGCAATCCGACGTCGGCGCGCTCGTCATTGTCGATGTGGACCTTGACCTCTTGACCGCCGCCTAAGTGCTTGCCATCAGGCAGTTTAAGCCCCTTGGGGTCGGCCCACACCACGTAGTCGGCGGTTGCGGCCGGAACTCTGAGGGCGAATTCTCCGCGATGATCGGAATAGCCCTCCCACTTGGCTTTCTTCTGGTCGGCGCGACGCACCTTCACCTTTACGCCATAAACCGGACGATTGTCCGGTCCCCAGACGGTTGTGAAGATCAATGCGTAGGGCTTGTCGTGCCGGTCTTCGGCAGACCAAGCTTTTCCCAGGACAGGAGTCACATGGATTGAAGAGATCACCAGCCCGAGAAGGAGAACTGAAGCAGTACTACGGGGGATGGAGAGAGTCCGTGCGGGCATAGGCTGGTGAGACCTAGGAGAAGTCGCCGTCCTCGGCCTCTTCTTCTTCCTCTTCTTCTTCCTCGTAACCTTCTTCTTCAACCGGCTTCAATTCGATCGGATTCACGGTAACAATCTCGAAATCGGTGCCACACTCTGAGCAGGAAACGATTTCGCCTTCGTCCACCTCATCCTCTTCGATGTCGAGATCGTTTTCGCATTCCGGACAATAAATCATGATGACTGCCTCCTTGCTATAAAGCGCCCCTTGATAATATTTAGTTTCTCCCGGGGAATCGGTCAAGTGCCGAGCTTTGACGTCCCTGCCTACCCTGCCTTGATGCGCTTCAGGGGCTCCGGGTTTCGTATTATCTGTGGCAGCAAGGGAATAACGCAAGGGCGCCGAACGGAACTGGAAAGTGAGTGAATCACATGATGCCTGTGAACTGGCAGCGGCTTCTTCTCGCCATTACCGGAATGTTAAGTGTTGGCCTGACGTCGGTTTTGTCCGCGCAGGAACTCGACGCGGGCGCTCCCGATCCGCGGATTGCAGCGGCGCTCAAAGATGTGTCCGCGGAACATATTCGCGCCAATATCGAGAAACTGGTTGGCTTCCACACCCGGCTCACCTTGTCGGCGCAAGATTCGGCAGCCGTTGCGGAAGGACACGGAATCGGCGCGGCACGCGAGTGGATCAAGGGCGAGTTTGAACGTTATTCCAAGGAATGTGGCGGTTGCCTGGAAGTCAAGTCGGACAGCTTCACCGAGGCACCGGCGGACCGGATTCCACAGCCGACTCAAATCACCAACGTTTACGCGGTCCTGAAGGGCACCGATCCGGAACGGGCGAAGCAGATTGTACTGGTGACCGGCCATTACGATTCCAGGAATTCAGACACGTTCGACGGAAAAGGCGCGGCTCCGGGCGCCAATGACGACGCCAGCGGAACTGCCGTGAGCCTGGAATGCGCGCGGGTTCTGAGCAAGCTGAAGTTCCCGGGAACGATCATTTTCCTCACCGTCGCGGGCGAGGAGCAGGGCTTGAACGGCAGCAAGCATTTCGCGCAGATGGCGAAACAGGAAGGCTGGAACATCGCCGCCGTGCTGAACAACGACATCGTTGGTGGGGACAAGAGTCCACAGCAGGACGCCAGCGTAGTGCGCGTATTTTCCGAAGGCGTTCCCGTCGCAGCGACCGAAGCGCAATTGAAGCAGATTCGCAGCCTGGGAGGCGAAAGCGACTCTTCATCGCGCGAGGTAGCCCGTTACATCACCGAGGTCCGAAGGACCTATGACACGGGCGTAAAGCCGCTGCTTGAATTCCGCCTTGACCGTTACCTGCGAGGCGGAGATCACTATTCTTTCAACCAGCAGGGATTTGCGGCGGTGCGCTTCACCGAGTACCGCGAGGATTACAACCACCAGCACCAGAACGTGCGAACCGAAAACAGAATCGAGTATGGCGATCTGCCCAAGTTCGTAAATTTCGATTATGTGGCGGGGGTTGCACGCCTGAATGCAGCCACACTGGCGACCCTGGCCTCGTCTCCGCCGGCCCCGGGCAATGTCCGGCTTCTCACCAAGGAGTTGGTGAACGATTCAACTTTGACCTGGGACCCCTCGCCGGGGGCGGGGGGCTACGAAGTCCTCTGGCGGGCAACAGCCAGCCCGAATTGGGAACAACTCCAGGACGTCCACAATACAACCCGTGTCACGCTTCCCCAGTCGAAGGACAACGTCATTTTTGCAGTTCGGGCCTATGACCAAGACGGGCATCGCAGCCTTCCGGTGGCGCCGCTACCGGAACGGTAAGCTTGCCTGATAAGATGGATTGCTCACGCTGCTCAGTTCCTGGATGCCCCTCAGGTCAATCCTCCCTGGCAGCCACGGACTGATTCGCTTTCATGTATCGCGGACGAACGCTCTCGCTGAGTTTTCCCCCCTTCACCAAGGCAGTGAAGTGGCTGATCCTGATTAATGCAGGCATGTACCTGCTGATAGAGATTCTGAAGGCGATCGCGCCGGAGATCGGGAACGCACTCTTCTACGGGCTTCTGCCCCTGATTCCGACCATGGTGTTGCACGGCTGGATCTGGCAACTGGTAACGTATTCGTTTCTCCACAGTGGAATCTTCCACCTGCTTTTCAATATGCTCGCATTGTGGATGTTCGGGGCGACGTTCGAGTCAGACTGGGGCACAAAACGATTTCTGGAATTTTATTTCTTCTGCGTTGTGGGCGCGGCGTTAACGACGATGGTGATCGCATACACCGGAATGGGGGGAGTTTCTCCGCTGACCAAGACGGTTGGCGCTTCGGGTGGGATCTACGGCATCCTGATGGCCTTCGGCATGATCTATGGGGACCGCGAGATCATGCTGTTCCCGATTCCGTTCAGCATCAAGGCGAAGTATTTCGTGATGGGCATCGCGTTCATCGCCCTGGTCAGCGCCATCGGTGCGGCCGCGCCGGGACGCGGCGAAGCTATCGCATATTTCGCGCATCTTGGCGGATTGCTCTTCGGGTTTATCTACGTCAAGTTCCTTCCCAAGCGCGGTCTGGCGTTCGGAGCCTCCGAACAATATTTCGGAATCCGCAATTCCTATTACCGCTGGAAGCGCCGCCGCGCCGCGCGCAAGTTCGAAGTTTATATGCGCAAGCACAATCGGAATGTCAGCTTCGACGAGCATGGAAACTACATTCCGCCAGACGATCCCGATAAGAAGAACGGCGGGACCAAGTCGGGATGGATCAATTAATTGTTGATTGCCCGATTTTTGATTGTTGATTTTTGATTTTTGATTGGTTAATTGCCAACCTCGACCTTGTCATTCCGACCGAGCCGGAGCGCATGCGACGGCGACCGAGGAATCTGCTCTTTGCCGGCACCACCGCACATGCAGGCAGAAAACAGATTCCTCCCTCCGGTCGGAATGACAATCCACGTGGAATTGCGAACTATCCGAACAACTTCAGGAACTCTTCTAATATCCTCCCCGGCAATTCTGCTGACTTCTTCTTCGCGCTGAATCCTAGATCATGACCCGCGCCTTCGACGGGGGTCAATTGCGTCTTCGCGGAGATGAGTTTCAGCGCAGCTTGCAACTCTTCGATCGATCCGAAACCGTCACGAGTGCCCTGAACAAACAACGCTGGCTTGGTGAGCTTAGGGAAATGATCGGTGCGCAGGCGTTCCGGTTTGCCCGGAGGGTGAAGCGGATAGGACGTCAGCAGCAGACCGTCGGCAACGCAGGGATCTTCAGCGCAGAGCATGCTGCACTGGCGGCCTCCGTAGGAGTGGCCTCCGAGAAAGATCTTGCCCTCAGCGACCTTGCGCATGCAGGCGACGGCATTCTTTAATCCTTCGCGATCGCGCTCGGCATCTCCAAGTCGCGGAGGCCCGAAGGAACGCTTCTGGCGGAACGGCAGATCGCAGCGTAACACGGTGAAACCCGCGCCGGCAAAGGCTTCTGCCAGAGCAATCAGGAATGGCCCGTGGCTGTTGCCTCCGGCGCCGTGGGTGTAGACCAAGGCGTTGCCGTTTGGGAGTGCGGGTTGGTGAAGGAATCCGCGAACCGCGGGGTCGAGCGAGGTGTCGGAGAAAGCGTCGGTCGTCATCACCGAAATTATCTGGGGAGAGCATCGTGAGCGCAAGCGCTGCGGAGCTTCGCTCCGCTGGACAGCCGGGGCGGCTGTCCCTACACGTTCTTATCGCAGGCCGGTGTCTTCGAGCCGCTCGTAGATTTTCACGATTTCGATCTGCTCGGCGAGGCGGGCCCAGCAACGCAGCACTGCGGGATCTTCTTGCGCGGCGCGGCGGGACGCTTCGGATTTCCAGTAGCGAAACACAAGGTACTGCGAGCCTTCGCGGAAAAGGCGGTCGCGGCTGTAGCCTCCGGCGGCGAGCGCGGCGAAGAGATCGCGCATGGTAGCCAGCGACTCTTCTTCCCTGCCCGGCAACGGCTCGTAGATTGCTACGGATAGAACCTCGTTTTCCATGGCTAGGTCTCTTTGCTCCGGGAGCGCTTGCCGGAGCGCAGCGCCTGATTTACTTCCGAAGCGGTTACCGCGTGGAAGCGCATGAAATTCGTCGAACCGGAAGACATCTGGGTTCCGGCGACCACTCCCAGCACGTCGCCCGGGCCGATCTCGCCTTTCTGCACCAGGGCGCGCTCGGCGACTGCGACCATATCTTCGGAAGATCGAGCGAGCCCCCGGCGAACGGGATGCACTCCCCAGAGCAGGTTCATGCGGTTACAAACGGCTGGGACATTGCTGAAAGCGTAAATCTGGGTCTTGGGACGGTACTTCGAAATCAGCCGTGCGGTGTTGCCGCTTTCGGTGAAGACCGCGATGGCTCCCATGTGCAGATCTTCGGCGGCGTGCGCGATCGATTCGCAGATGGTTTCCGCGATAGACAGCTGGCGGTGATCGCGGCGCCGGCGCGGCAGCGTGAACTCCATCATTTTCTTCTCCGCCTCGACGACAATGCGGGACATCATGGCCACGGCTTCGCGGGGATAGCTTCCGCTGGCAGTCTCGGCCGAGAGCATCACGGCATCACTGCCGTCGAAGATCGCGTTGGCAACGTCACTGGCCTCGGCGCGCGTGGGGCGCGGGTTCTCGATCATGGACTCGAGCATCTGGGTTGCGGTGATGACCGGCTTGCGCCATTCCGAAGCGCGTCGAATCACGTGCTTCTGGATCACTGGGACCTTCTCCGGAGGCATCTCGACGCCAAGATCGCCGCGCGCAATCATGACACCGTCAGCGGCCTCGAAGATCGCTTCCAGGTGCTCGAGCGCCTGCGGCTTTTCGAGCTTGGCAATGACGGGAACATCGCTCCCCTGCTCGCGGATCAGGTGCTTCGCCGTGTTGACATCAGCGGCGGAGCGCACAAACGAGAGCGCCACCATGTCTACGCCCTGCTTCAGCCCGAATTCCAGGTCTCTGCGATCCTTGTCGGTGAGCGCAGGAATACTGAGCGCGGCTCCGGGCAGATTGATACCCTTATGCTCGCCAAGCATCCCGCCATTTACTACCTCGCATTCGATGTCTTCTCCATTCACTTTCGTTACCCGCAGTTCGATCAGCCCATCAGAGAGCAGGATGCGAAAGCCGGGGGTAACTTCGCGAGCCAGGTTCTGAAAGGTAGTAGAAATCCGGCTAGCGGTGCCGGGAATGTCGTGCGGAGTGATGGTCAGCTCGCTGCCGGTTTTGAGCAGCACCGGTTCGTGTCCCTTGAGCTTGCCGGTGCGGATCTTGGGGCCTTGCAGGTCCTGCAAAATGCAGATGGTACGGTCTTCTTTCTTCGCGGCGCGGCGCAAGCGG
Source organism: Terriglobales bacterium (assembly GCA_035652095.1). Lineage (GTDB taxonomy): Bacteria > Acidobacteriota > Terriglobia > Terriglobales > Acidobacteriaceae > DASREM01. The sequence continues at coordinate 232,959 of DASREM010000014.1, forward strand.
CCAATATTGCGCGCGTGCTCGGCGTGAGTGCCATGCGAGAAGTTCAGACGGGCAACGTCCATGCCGAGGCGCATGAGGTCCCGGATGGCGGGCTCGGAGTCGCAGGACGGTCCGATGGTGCAAAGAATCTTGGCGCGGCGTTCGCGCGCGTGATTGCGTTCCGGCAACTCACCCGGACCAGAGAACTCTCCTGAAACCAGATCCAACTTGCCTTCTTTCAAGCGGGGTCCCCGAAAATGGAACTACTCTGAGCGGACGAGTTTCGGCTCGCCCACAGCGCTCAATTCCTTGCCCAGGAATGCGCGCGGGAACAGCATGGCATTGAACTCCGCACCGATCAACACGATCAGCGAGATCATGTACATCCAGACGAGCAAGGCGATGCCGACCCCGAGCGAGCCATAGATGATGCTGTAGTCGGCATAGCGCTGGAGGTACCAGCCGAAGACCAGGGTCGAGCCCAACCACAGCGCGGTCGCAAGAACGGCGCCCGGCAACACGCTGTGCCAGGGTTGGGTGCGCGGAACCGCGTTGTGATAAATCAGCGCGATCACCGCAATGCTGGTGAGCGTGGCAATCAGCCAGCGAATGGCCGTCCACATGAGCAGGACGTAGAAACCGAATTCGTGATTGAGATGGAACAGGATGCGGGTCTCGATGCGGCTGCCAAAGGCGACCAGCACGGTGGCGAAGGTCAAGGGAATTCCGGCCAGGATCACCAGGGCGAAAGCGATGAAGCGTTCCTTGATCAAACCCCAGATCTTTGGCAGTTCATAGCAGCGGCGGAACCCTTCCATCCACGAAACCATGACGCCGGAGGCGGTCCATAGGGTCAGCAGGGACGTGGTGATCAACAAGCCGACCGGACGTTGATTGGTTCCTTTCAGATAGGCAATGGCAGTGGCGCTGCCCGCGGGCAGAATGCGTCCCAGGGCATATGAAATTTCGCGCAGGTAGGCTTCTCCCTTGCGAGAGGTGGCCAGGACCGAACCGACGACCAGCAGGAGCGGGAAGAAAGTAAGGATCGCGGAATATGCGGAAGCCTTGGCGATAGCGAAGGCGTCGTGCTCAAAAGCCCGCCAGATGGCGAGACGAAACAGGCGCAGGAAGCGCAACATGGTCTGAGCCAGACTATGTTCCGCGGGCTCGGGACGCAACTCGGAAACGAGCCGGGGAGCCTTCTGTTGCAAGTGCTCTGGGTTAGCGTGCATGGGCTCCTAGAAACGAGCGAAGGGGCGGATCGCTCCGCCCCTCACCACTTCTTCGGATTACTCCGCGGTCAGTTCTTCGGTTTCGCCCTCGTGACGCATGAGCTCGAGCGCGCGCTCGGCCTCTTCGTACGCTGCGGAAACCTCTTCCTGGACCTTGGCGGCAGCCTCTTCCATCTCTGGCGAGAGGCGGACGTTGCGGTAGTACTCCATGCCGGTGCCGGCCGGGATCAGCCGCCCGACGATTACGTTTTCTTTGAGGCCGCGCAGATGATCGACCTTGCCCTGGATCGAGGCTTCGGTGAGCACGCGCGTGGTCTCCTGGAACGATGCCGCGGAGATGAACGAATCGGTCGAGAGCGACGCCTTGGTGATGCCGAGCAGCAGCGGCCGGCCGGTTGCCGGACGTCCACCCTGCGCGATCACGCGCTCGTTCTCTTCGGCGAAGGCGAACTTGTCGACCTGCTCTTCGAGCAGGAACTTGGTATCGCCCACGTCTTCGACCTTGCGCCAACGCATCATCTGGCGAACGATCACCTCGATGTGCTTGTCGCTGATGTTCACACCCTGGAGCCGGTAGACCTCCTGGATTTCGTTCACCAGGTAGGCCTGCAGCTCTTTCTCTCCGAGGACGGCGAGAATGTCGTGCGGGTTGAGCGGGCCGTCCATGAGCGGTTCACCCGCTTTGACGCGCTCGCCTTCCTGCACGTTGATGTGAACGCCGCGCGGAACCGAGTATTCCTTCTCCGTGCCGTTATCGGCCTGGACGTAGAGTTTGCGCTGGCCTTTCGAGACCTCGCCGAACTTGACGGTGCCATCGATTTCGCTGATGACCGCGGTTTCGTGCGGCTTGCGGGCTTCGAACAATTCGACCACGCGCGGCAGACCACCGGTGATGTCTTTGGTCTTGGTGGTTTCGCGCGGGATCTTGGCCAACACATCGCCCGGAAATACCGAGTCGCCATCGGCCACCATAAGGTGAGCGCGGGACGGCATCAGGTACCGTTTGTTGGTCTTTCCGCCCTTGATCACGATTGCAGGCTGGCGCTTCTCGTCCGGCGAATCGGCCACGACGTGACGCGACAATCCGGTCACCTCGTCGACTTCTTCGTGGAGCGTGACGCCCTCCTGCAGGTCTTTGAACTGCACCGTGCCGCCGATTTCGGTCAGGATCGCGAAGGTGTACGGATCCCACTCGACCATGACTTGTCCGAGTGTGACCTGGTCGCCTTCGTTGACCTTCACCTTGGCGCCGTACACGACCGCATAGCGCTCGCGCTCGCGGCCCTTGTCGTCGACCACGGCAATCGAGCCCTGGCGGTTCATCACCACCAGGTCTCCGGCCTTGGACTTAACCGTCTGCAGGCCGATGAAGCGGACTGCGCCGTTGCTCTTGGCATCCAGCCGCGACTGCTCGGAGACTCGCGACGCCGTACCACCGATGTGGAAGGTACGCATCGTGAGCTGGGTTCCGGGCTCGCCGATCGACTGCGCAGCGATGACTCCGGTTGCTTCGCCGAGTTCCACCAGGCGCCCGGAAGCCAGGTTGCGTCCGTAGCACATGACGCAAACGCCGCGCTTCGATTCGCAGGTCAGCACGGAGCGGATCTTCACCCGCTCGATACCCGCAGCCTGGATCGAGCCTGCGAGATCTTCCGTGATCTCCTGGTTGATGTCGACGATGACGTTGCCGTCATAGTCTTTTATCTTTTCGAGCGAGACGCGGCCGACGATACGGTCGCGGAGAGGCTCGATGATCTCGCCGGCTTCGACGATACCGGAGACGTAAATGCCGTCCACGGTGCCGCAATCGTATTCGCTGATGATGACATCCTGCGCCACGTCAACCAGACGACGGGTCAGGTAGCCGGAGTCAGCGGTCTTGAGAGCGGTGTCAGCCAGTCCTTTACGAGCGCCGTGGGTCGAGATGAAGTACTGCAACACGGTCAAGCCTTCACGGAAGTTCGCCGTGATCGGGGTCTCGATGATTTCGCCCGACGGCTTGGCCATCAATCCACGCATGCCGGAGAGCTGGCGGATCTGCTGTTTCGATCCGCGAGCGCCGGAGTCGGCCATGACGTAAATCGGATTGATCGTGCCTTCCTTGTCGCGCTGCTGCATCTGCCCGAACATCTCGTCCGCGACCTTTTCCGTAATCGCCGACCAGATTTCGATGACCTTGTTGTAGCGTTCGCCGTTGGTGATGGCGCCGTCCAGGTATTGCTGCTGGACGTTGACCACCTGCTTTTCGGCGTCGCGGACCAGGGTCTTCTTGTTGTCCGGAATGACCATGTCGTCGATGCCGATCGAGAGGCCCGCCTTGGTCGCGAATCGGAACCCAAGCGACTTGATCTCGTCGAGCATCTTGACCGTGGTCTCGAGGCCGAAACGCAGGTAGCAGTAGTTCACCAGCTGCCCGATGCCCTTCTTTTTGAGCAGGCCGTTGATGTAGGGCATGCCCTCGGGAAGGTGATCGTTCAGAATGGCGCGTCCGACCGTCGTGTTCATGAACTGGCGGTCGTAGTGCACCGGCTCGGTGTGAGTCACGTCCTGATCGTCATACGCGCTGGTCAGGTCCATGACCTCGCCGGTATAGCGCAGACGGATCGGGCTGAGCGTCTCTACTTCCCCGGCATCGAGCGCGAGCAGCACTTCTTCGGTATTGGCGAAGGCGCGACCCTCCCCCTTGGCGCCAGGCTTGCCCTTGGTCAGGTAGTAGAGGCCCAACACCATGTCCTGCGTGGGAACCGTGATCGGTTGTCCTGATGCGGGAGACAGAATGTTGTGCGAGGCCAGCATCAGCACGCTGGCTTCGACCTGGGCTTCCGGAGACAGCGGGATGTGAACCGCCATCTGGTCGCCGTCGAAGTCGGCGTTGAACGCCGTGCAGACCAGCGGGTGAATTTTGATGGCCTTGCCTTCCACCAACACCGGCTCGAACGCCTGAATGCCGAGACGATGAAGCGTAGGAGCGCGGTTCAAGAGCACCGGGTGATCCTTAATCACCTCTTCCAGGATGTCCCAGACGATGGGTTCCTGCTGTTCCACCATTTCTTTCGCTTGCTTGATGGTGGTGCAGTGTCCCGTCTGTTCCAGCCGGTGATAGATAAACGGCTTGAACAGTTCGAGCGCCATCTTCTTCGGCAGCCCGCACTGGTGCAGCTTAAGTTCGGGACCGACCACGATGACGGAACGGCCGGAGTAGTCTACGCGCTTGCCGAGGAGGTTCTGGCGGAAGCGTCCCTGCTTGCCCTTCAAAGTATCGGAAAGCGACTTCAGCGGACGGTTGTTCGCGCCACGCAGCACGCGGCCACGGCGTCCGTTGTCGAACAGGGCGTCCACGGCTTCCTGGAGCATGCGTTTTTCGTTGCGCACGATCACTTCCGGTGCGTGCAAGTCCATCAGCTTCTTCAACCGGTTGTTGCGGTTGATGACGCGGCGATACAGGTCGTTCAGGTCAGAGGTCGCGAAACGGCCGCCGTCGAGCGGAACCAGAGGACGCAACTCCGGAGGAATGACCGGGATCACGTCGAGAATCATCCAGTTTGGCTTGTTGCCGCTTTTACGAAATGCTTCGACAACCTTCAAACGCTTGGTGTATTTCAACCGCTTCTGCAGAGAAGATTCGTTCTTCATCTTCTCGCGCAGTTCGGTGGAAAGAGTGTCCACATCAACGCGCTTGAGCAGTTCCTTGATCGCCTCCGCGCCCATCATGGCCTTGAAGCCGGTGGGACGGTACTGCTGGTCGAGTTCGCGGAACTTGGCTTCGTCCTTGATGACCTCGCGCTCTTTGACGGGCGCATCGCCGGGTTCTACGACGACGTAGGCTTCGAAATAGAGCACGGACTCAAGATCGCGCAGCGAGATGTCGAGCAGATGGCCGATACGGCTGGGCAGGCCTTTGAAGAACCACACGTGCGAGCAGGGCGATGCCAGCTCGATGTGGCCCAGGCGCTCACGGCGCACTTTCGACAAGGTGACTTCCACGCCGCACTTGTCGCAGATCACGCCGCGGTGCTTCATCCGCTTGTACTTGCCGCAGAGACATTCCCAGTCGGTTACCGGACCAAAGATGCGCGCGCAAAACAGGCCGTCGCGCTCGGGCTTGAATGTACGGTAGTTGATGGTTTCGGGCTTGGTAACTTCACCATGCGACCAACTCCGGATTTTTTCCGGAGATGCCAGGCTGATGCGGATCGCATCGAAATCGGCAATCGGGTTCGCCATGTCAAAGGGGCTCGAACGATACAAGGTGTTCCTCCACTTCCTGCTCTCTCCAGCAGTACCGAGTACCTAGTACCGAGTACCTGGCCTGCTTTTTCCTGGTTCCGACAGGTTTCGAGAGCGATAAACCGTCGGAACTGTCTCCTAAGATCTTGTTTGCTCAACCGAGGTCCCTGGCACCAATTCGTCACTCGGTACTAGGTACTCGGTACTAGCAACTAATCTGCTGCCGCGGCGACCGGCTTCTTCTCGTTCGCCTTAATCAGTTCCACATCCAGGCAGAGCGACTGCAATTCGCGGATGAGCACGTTGAACGACTCGGGCACACCCGGCTCCATGGCGGCTTCGCCCTTGACGATGGCCTCGTAGATCTTGGTACGGCCATAGACGTCGTCGGACTTCGCCGTGAGCAGTTCCTGCAGGATGAACGCCGCACCGTAAGCTTCCAGCGCCCAGACTTCCATTTCTCCGAAGCGCTGTCCGCCGAACTGCGCCTTGCCACCCAGCGGCTGTTGGGTGATGAGCGAGTACGGCCCGATCGAACGAGCGTGAATCTTGTCGTCGACCAGGTGCGACAGTTTGAGCATGTAGATGTAGCCGACCGTGACCGGCTGTTCGAACTTGTCTCCGGTCATGCCGTCGTAGAGGTAAGTCTTTCCTGACTCCGGCAATCCGGCCTGGTTCAACAGCGCCTTGATCTCGCTTTCGCGGGAGCCGTCGAACACCGGCGAACCGGTGAACACGCCGCGCGAGAGCGTTGGAGCTACCGCCATCAACTCCTCATCGCTGAGGTCGGCGATGGTGTCCGCCAGAACCGTGTCCTTGAACAAGGCTTTCAATTCGCGACGGATCGCGTCTTCCTTGGTGTTCTCCGCGAGCATCTGCGAAATCTTCTCGCCCAGCTTGTGCCCCGCCCATCCGAGGTGGGTTTCCAGAATCTGCCCCACGTTCATACGGGAAGGAACGCCCAGGGGGTTGAGTACGATTTCAACCGGCGTACCGTCGGCGAGGTACGGCATGTCCTCGTCCGGCAGGATGCGGGCAATGACGCCCTTGTTCCCGTGACGGCCGGCCATCTTGTCGCCAACGCTCAGCTTGCGCTTCATCGCGATGTAGACCTTGACCAGCTTGATCACGCCCGGCGGCAGCTCGTCGCCTTTGGTCAGCTTCTCTTTCTTTTCATTGACGATCTTCTTGAGCACGTCGATCTGACGCGAGGTCATCTCTTCGATCTCGTCGATCTGCTCATTCACCCGCGGATCCTTGTCGTTGTACTTGATGCGCTTCAGGTTCCGGGTGGAAATGCGCTCGATCGTGTCGCGGTCGAGGATGTTGCCCTTGGTCAGCAGACGCTTATTGGTGCGCTCGTCGTGCAGGTCGGCCTGCACTTCCTTGCCGCCCAGGATGTTTTCCAGGCGCTTCAGCCGCTCGTCGGTAAGAATTCGGATTTCGTCCGAAAGGTTCTTCTCGAGCTTCGCGATCTGCGCCGCCTCGATCGATTTCGCGCGCTCGTCCTTTTCCTGGCCCTTGCGCGAGAAGATCTTCACATCCACGATGACACCCTCGATTCCGGGCGGGCAGTAGAGAGAAGCATCGCGAACGTCTCCGGCCTTTTCGCCGAAGATCGCGCGCAGCAGCTTCTCTTCCGGGGTGAGCTGCGTCTCGCCCTTCGGCGTGACTTTGCCCACCAGGATGTCGCCCTGCTTCACCGTGGCGCCGATACGGATCACGCCCGCTTCATCCAGGTTGCGCAGCATGGATTCGCTGACGTTCGGGATGTCGCGCGTGACCTCTTCCGGACCGAGCTTGGTGTCGCGAGCTTCGATCTCGAACTCCTCAATGTGAACCGAGGTGTAGTAGTCCTCTTTCACCAGCTTTTCCGAGACCAGGATCGCGTCCTCGAAGTTGTAACCGCGCCATGGCATGAAGGCGACCAGCACGTTTCGTCCCAGCGCCAACTCGCCGTGATCGGTGCAAGGACCGTCGGCGATCACCTGACCTTTCGTGACCCGCTGTCCGCGCTGGACCGTGGGCTTCTGATTGATACAGGTGTTCTGGTTGGAGCGCTTGAACTTGGTGAGCTGGTAAATGTCGCTACCGACCTCGCGCGAGAGCTGTCCGGGATGGTGCTCGCCTTCCACGCGGACGATAATGCGCTCCGAGTCCACCGAATCAATGATTCCGTTCCGGCGGGCCAGAACGACAGCGCCCGAATCGCGCGCCGTGACGCCTTCCATTCCGGTGCCGACAATTGGCGCTTCCGCCCGCAGCAGCGGTACCGACTGGCGTTGCATGTTGGCGCCCATCAGCGCACGGTTGGCGTCGTCGTGCTCCAGGAAGGGCACCAGCGAAGCGGCGACCGACACCAGCTGCTTCGGGCTGACGTCGATGTAATCCACTTCGTCACGGCTGACCAGCACGAAGTTACCGGCCTTGCGTGCGTTTACCAACTCGGCGACGATGCGTCCCTTGTCGTCGAGTTCAACGTTGGCCTGCGCGATAACGTGCCGGTCCTCCTCCCATGCGGAGAGATAGAACGAGAACGGCTCGACCTCGGCAGCACGCTTGCGGCGGTCCTTCAGTTCAGCATTGATCTTCTCGATCTCGTGCTTCTCCACGTGATCGCCGACTTTGAAATCGCTATCGCCGGCGTTCACGATGCTCACGTAATCGAGCACCTTGCCATTCTTCACACGACGGTACGGCGACTCGATGAAGCCGTAATCGTTGATTCGCGCGTAGCAACTCAACGACGAGATCAGTCCGATGTTCGGACCTTCCGGCGTTTCAATCGGGCAGATACGGCCGTAGTGCGTCGGGTGCACGTCACGGACTTCGAAACCCGCGCGCTCCCGCGACAGACCGCCCGGCCCAAGGGCCGAAAGACGCCGTTTGTGGGTAATTTCCGACAGCGGGTTGGTCTGATCCATGAACTGCGAGAGCTGGGAGGATCCGAAGAACTCGCGGATCGCCGCCATCACCGGCTTGGCGTTGACCAGGTCGTGCGGCATGGCCGTGGACATCTCCTGGTACACGCTCATCTTTTCCTTGATGGCGCGTTCCATGCGGACCAAGCCGATGCGGAACTGGTTCTCCAGCAGTTCGCCGACCGCGCGCACGCGACGGTTGCCCAGGTGATCGATATCGTCCACCGCGCCGATGTTCTTGCGCAGCTTCAACAGATATTGGATCGTCGCATAGAAGTCGTGCGGCTCGAGCGTGCGGTTGTCCAGCGGCGTAGCGTCGGAGTTCTCGAACAGCTTGATATTGAACTTCAGACGGCCCACTCGCGAGAAGTCGTACTTCCGCGGATCGAAGAACATGCCGTGGAAGAGCGCCGTAGCCGTGTCCAGCGTCGGCGGATCGCCGGGACGCAGCTTGCGGTAGATCTCGATCAGCGCTTCCTGGGGAGTCTTGACCGAATCGCGCTTCAGAGTCTGGCTGATAACCGTGCCCACATCGTCGCGCTCGGGGAAGAACACATTCAGTTCCACGACCCCAGCGGCATCGAGGATCTTGGCCAATTTGTCGGCCGTGAGTTCGGAGTTCGCCTCCAGCAGGACCTCGCCGGTGGTGGTGTCCACAACATCGCCGGCAACCCATGCGCCTTCAAGATCGGTGACGTCGACTTCGATCTCATTGATCTTCGCCTTCTGAATCTCTTTCAGCGTGGCGGCGTTGATCTTGCGGCCGGAATGCGCGATTTCCTCGCCTGACTTGTTCTTGATGCTGTGCGCCAGCTTCATGCCAAGCAAGCTGGTGGCTTTCTCTGCATTTGGATCGATGGTCCAATAGAGCTTCTTGTCCTTAATGACCAGGCGATCCACGGTGTAGAAAGTGCGAAGAATGTCCTCGCCGGAACGCAGGCCGAGAGCGCGCAGGAAGATCGTCCCCAGGAACTTGCGCTTGCGGTCGATTCGGACGTAGAGCACGTTCTTCTGGTCGTACTCGAACTCAACCCACGAACCGCGGTACGGGATGATCTTGCCCAGGAAGTAGGTACGGTTATTGGCGGTCTCGAAGAACACGCCGGGCGAGCGGTGCAACTGGCTGACGATGACGCGCTCGGTGCCGTTCACGATGAAGGTGCCGTTCTGCGTCATCAGCGGCACGTCGCCGAAAAATACTTCCTGCTCTTTGATGTCGCGAATGGAACGGTTGCCGGTCTCCGCGTCTTTCTCGAAGATCGTGAGGCGCATCGTGACCTTGAGCGGGGCGGAGTAGGTCATGCCGCGCTCTTCGCACTCGCTTACGTCGTACTTGAGTTGCAGGCCGACCGGGTCGCCGCACTTGTTGCAGAAGTCCGGCGTATTCGCGTTGTAGGTGCCGCACTTCTGGCACAGCACGTCTCCGGGATGGAAGGGATCGGTGATGACGGTCGATCCGCAATTCTTGCAAGTGGTACGGAGGTGGTGGAGACCCTTGAGGTGACCACACTTGCACTCCCAGTTACCAATGGCGTAATCCACAAACTCAAGCTGTGATACGTTGCGGAAGTCGGAGATCGGAAACACCGACTGAAAGACCGCCTGCAAGCCTGCGTCGTCGCGCTCGCTGGGCAGCCGGTCCATTTGCAGAAACCGATCGTAGGAACGTTTCTGGACCTCGATCAGGTTCGGAATCTGGATGGTTGCTGGAATTTTGGAGAAGTCAAAACGTTTACGGTATAAGCTGCTGTTGTTATTCATCGGCATCAAGAACTCCCAATCTTCAAAGCGCAGCCGAGGGCTGCGACAAACCGCGGACAGTGGGCGCGCAGAGCGCGCCGCGGTACCTACCTGCTAAGAATATGGAGACACACGTATGCGCCCGTGGGGACAAGCTTCCCCGCAGGCGCCAATGGCGGCGCTTAGTCTCTGTTGAAATTTGTTCTTCCGCGCCAGTCTCTTAGGCCTGTTCCCGTCCCGCCGCCAGCCGGGACAGTTGCCAAAATCGTTGAGCTCCCCTTCTCCGCCCCTGGGCTGTCGGAGTGGAAGGGTAGCCGTTCTGTGAATGAAAGTGGGGAAGCGGTGTTGATTTAGATGCTAACACCGCTCTCCACGATTCACCAGTCATAGATCGCAGAGGCCCCGCGTTCCTGCGCGCTGATTGAGCAGTAACCCGTTACCAGGCACAAGCTTACAGGGCCACGCGACAACTACTTAACTTCAACCGTCGCTCCCGCTTCGGTGAACTTCTTCTTGATCGTCTCCGCCTCTTCCTTGGAGACGCCTTCTTTAATGCTCTTCGGCGCGCCGTCCACCAGGTCCTTGGCTTCCTTCAAGCCGAGGCTGGTAACTTCGCGGACAGCCTTAATCACGTTGATCTTATTGGCGCCCACTTCCTTGAGAACCACGGTGAACTCCGTCTTCTCTTCCGCAGGAGCCGCACCCGCCGCCGCGCCACCGCCGCCGGCCATCATGACCGGGGCCGCAGCCGCGGCCGAGACGCCAAGACGCTCTTCAAGCTTCTTCACCAATTGCGCTGCATCGAGCAACGACAAGCCTACGATTGAGTCTTCCAACTGCTGCAAATCCGCCATGTCCGTGTCTCCAATTGAATTATCGATTTGTTGATTTCATCGTCCCGGGCCAAAGTTTCCAGTGCGACCAGGCTTTCCATCTCCGCGCCAGACAACGCAGAAGATTTCAGCCGCGCAACCCTCGGCCAGGACAACTAAACCCTTTCGGGCGGCCTTCCGCCCCGAAACTTTCTTGAACTACACTCCTTGCGGTGCGTCGTTCTTGAATTTTTCCTTTTCCACGCCCTGGTTGATGACCACCGCCAGGTCTTTCCCAACCGCATTCATGACCGTGACCAGGCGTTGCGCCGGGGCATTGATCAGGAACAGAAGCTTGGAGTAGATCTCTTCCTTCGAGGGCATGGTCGCCAGAGCCTGGATCTCGTTGATCGAGATCACCCGGCCTTCAACCACACCCGCCTTGAAGGTGAATTCAGGATTGTCCTTCGAGTACTTGGCCAGGGCCTTGGCTAACGCCACCGGGTCGCCCTCGGTGTAAGCAATCGAGGTCACGCCCGAGAGCTTTTCGAGGATTGACTCCACTTTGGTGCCTTTCGCCGCGCGCTTGGCCAAGGTGTTCTTGACCACCCGGTACTTCGCGCCGGAACTGCGAAGAGTTTTGCGCAGTTCGTAATCCTGGGCCACGGTGAGCTTCGAGTAGGTCGCGACAATCATGTTCGAAACTTTCTTCAACTCACCACTGAGTTTTTCAACTTGCTCGTTCTTTTTCGCTCTGGTGACAGCCATGTTCCTGATCCTTTTTGATCTCGTTTAAGGACGATGAGCGTCCGCTACTACGCCTTGGCAGCGGTCTCCACCGCGCTGGTATCGATCGGAATTCCCGGACCCATCGTCGAACTCAAATAGCACCCCTTCACGTATTTGCCCTTGGCAACGGTCGGCTTCGCCTTGACCACGCTAGTAATCACCACCGTGGCGTTCTCAACCAACTTCTCGGGCGGAAACGAAATTTTGCCCACCGGCACGTGAACCAGCGCAGTCTTGTCGGTCCGGAATTCGACTTTTCCGGCTTTGACTTCCTGGACCGCCCTACCCACGTCGAAGGTCACCGTACCCGTCTTTGGATTGGGCATCAGCCCCTTAGGGCCGAGCACCTTGCCCAGGCGTCCCACGGACTTCATTACGTCGGGCGTGGCGATCAGAGCATCGAAATCGGTCCAGTTCTCTTTCTGGATTTTCTCGACCATTTCCTCGCCGCCGACGAAGTCGGCTCCAGCCGCTTCCGCTTCCCGCACCTTTTCGCCGGTTGCAATAACCAGGACTTTTTTCGACTTGCCCAGTCCGTGCGGCAGCACAACAGTGCCGCGGACCATCTGATCCGCGTGTTTGGGATCTACCCCAAGACGCATGGTGATTTCGACGGTCTCGTCGAACTTTGCGTACTTGATCTTCTGCAGCAAAGGCACCGCGTCCTGTAACACGTAAGGACGAGGCTCGACTGCCTTCCTCGCCTTCTCGATATTTTTCCCTGACTTCTTCATTTTTCCTCCGTCTCCCACCGCGCATCGTTGCCCTGATGAGCCGTAGTGTTGTTGACCTTGGCCGCCGGATGGCGGGCGATTACCCTATGACTTCAATTCCCATGGAGCGCGCTGTCCCGCGGATGCTCTTGATCGCGGACTCGACCGACGCAGCATTCAGGTCCGGCATCTTCTGCTTGGCGATGTCCTCGACCTGTTTCGCCGTCACCTTGCCAACTTTGTCTTTATTGGGCGCACCCGCGCCCTTCGCAATCCCAGCCGCCCGCTTGAGGAGAATTGAGGCCGGGGGCGTCTTGGTGATGAAGGTGAACGAGCGGTCGCTGTAGACCGTCACCACCACCGGGATGATGAGCCCTTCCAATTCCTTCTGGCTGGTGCGCGCGTTGAACTGCTTGCAGAATTCCATGATGTTGATCTGCGCCTGGCCGAGCGCCGGTCCTACCGGAGGCGCTGGAGTTGCTTTGCCGGCCGCGATCTGGAGCTTTACGAAACCTGTTGCTTTCTTCGCCATAAGTTCTTCTCTTGGTTGTCAACTCGCCGTCGACAATCGAAAATTTGTTAAGTAACGACTTTCTCTACCTGCCCGAACTCGAGTTCGACCGGGGTCGAGCGTCCGAAGATGGTGACCATGACTTTCAAAGTCTCGCGGTCTTCGTTCACCTCGTCCACGATGCCGGTGAAGCTGGCAAAGGGACCCTCGGTGATGCGCACTGACTCGTTTTTCTCGAACTTGACCTTGAGCTTCGGCTTGTCCTTGCCCTCGCTCACGCGGAAGACAATGTGCTGAACTTCTTCTTCCGACAACGGGGTCGGCTGCTGCCCGGTGCCGACAAAGCCAGTCACACGCGGGGTGGACTTCACCACATGCCATACATGGTCATCCATGTCCATTTCAACCAGGACGTATCCGGGATAGAACATGCGCTCGGTGGTGTACTTCTTGCCGCCACGGACCTCGGTGACGGGCTCGGTCGGGATCAGAACTTTGCCGATTTTTTCCTGCAATCCGAACGCCTGGACACGCGATTCCAGCGACTCTTTCACTTTGCGCTCAAATCCCGAATAGGAGTGGATGATGTACCACTTCATGTTGGGATTGGTGTGTAGCTCGGGAGCGCCGGCTTGCGTCGCATCGCCCGTGACTGCGTTCTTTTCTTCTTCCGCCATAATGTGCTGCAAAGTTACAGCGTCCTTCCTTGGCATCAGCGATGCGTCAAATATTTGAAGAGGTAGTTGATGCCGCTTCCGATGGTGTTGTCGACGATCCAGAAATACAGGCCGAACAGGAACACGGTAATGATTACTACCGCCGTGGTGGCGCGCACTTCCTTAAACGAGGGCGCAGTGACTTTTTTCATTTCAGTGCGCACATCGTTGTAAAAAGCCTTGGTCCGCTCCGGCCAGGACTTGATGCGATCACCGAAGCTGCCACCGGCGGATGCTAGTGTATTTGCCATTTTCTTCGTCTCGACTGCCATCACCACTCCTGGCCTGAACGGCTTCCCTCTTGAACTCTGGCAGGGGCGGAGGGATTCGAACCCCCAAGTTCGGTTTTGGAGACCGACAGTTTAACCGTTGAGCTTACGCCCCTGTTTTCAATTTGCGAATTGCCAGATTTTCGAATTGACGAATTTGAAAATCCGACGATTCTAAAATCCAACAATTCGTCAATTACTTCACTTCTTTATGCGGCGTATGCTTCCGGCAACGGTTGCAAAACTTCTTCAACTCGATGCGATCCGGGGTCGTCTTCCGGTTCTTGGTCTTCGAGTAGTTCCGCTCCTTGCACTCACCGCACTGCATGGTAATAATCTCTCGGGGCATTGCTAAACTCCCTTAAATTGCAGAAGGAGGAATTAAGAATGCAGAAGTACTTCAGCTTTCAATTCTGCATTCGGACTTCAAACGTCTGCCTTCTCACTCGGTACTCGGTACTCGCAACTCGGTACTGACCTACTGGATAATCTCGCTGATCGTTCCAGCGCCTACAGTATGCCCGCCTTCGCGAATCGCGAAGCGCAGACCTTTCTCCATGGCCACCGGCGTGATCAACTCGATCACCAGGCTCACGTTGTCGCCCG